>NZ_KB898325.1 GCF_000377625.1 Prevotella veroralis DSM 19559 = JCM 6290
TCGGGGAGATTAGACCGTAATCACTCCGTTCTCATCGGTCAGCGTTCGGAAATTAAGCAAGATTGAAAACAAAGAAAAGAGGACTTTTATATGAACAGATATGATAGCAGAACTGCCAAATGGCAGCAACGAGGTAAAGAAGAAGCGAGGATGAACAAGACGGAGTTCATCAAGGTAAGATGCACCTTAGAGGAAAAGCAGCGCATCAAGTCAAAGGCGGAAAGCACAAGACGGAAGTTCTCAGACTACTGCCGTGAAATACTCCTTAATGGAGAAGTGGTTGCCATTCCTAAGATGACGGACAATGAGAGAGAAGCCATTGCCATTCTCCAGCATACGGGCAGGTTCTATGGGCAGATTTCCAACCTTATTAAAGTCAAGGATGAGAGATGGGTACATATCACACAGAACCTTTCGCTATGTGCCAAAGAAGCATTTAAGCGATTTTACGACCCGCATTTTCGTGTGGACGACGAAATATATAAGGTCTTAAATATGTCAAGAGATGATAGGAAAATGTAAGGCGATAGCGCATGGCAGTACGGCTTTGGATTATATTTTCAGAGAGGGAAAGCTCGGTAATCGGCTTACCTTCCACAATCTTTGCAGCAGAGAACCGAAAGCAATCTATGAGGAAATGAAAGTGGTCAGCGACTATAATAGCCGTTGCAGGAACAAGTTCCTCCGCATTGAAATCGGTATAGCACCTCAGGATGAGAAGAAACTACCCGTATCTGAACTCATGCGGATAGCCCATTTGTTTGCCAAACGAATAGGACTTGACAACCACCAATGGGTGGCAGTAACGCACAAGGACACCGACAACAGACACATTCACATCATCGCCAACCGCATCAGTCTGTACGGAGAAGTCTATGATACCACCTTTGTGAGCAATAGGGCAGCGAGAGTGGCGGAGGAAATAAGCAGAGAGGAAAACTTGACTATCGCAAAGGAGGTCAAAACAGACAAGAAATACCAAAAGGAAAAATCTAACCCAACGAGAGAGCAAACAAAGAAAGAGGTGCAACAAATCTGTTATGCCCTGCTTGACAAGTACAAAGGAACAGGCATCACGGGACACTCCATGTTCCTCTATGAGCTGAATAAGAACGGCATCGCCATAGATCGCATGAAGAACAAGCAAGGTAATGTCTATGGCTTAAAGTTCTCATGCGCAGGGCAATCCTTCAAGGCTTCCGAAATTGGTAGGGAGTTCGGCTACCATTCCTTGCAGAAAAACTTTGAAACAACAAACAAGGAAGAATCAAGGAAACCACATCTAACAGTACAAGAGCCGACAGAAAGGAAAGAACAACCTGATAAAGGTTACCAACTTGTACCTCCAAGCTGTTCCTCTATCTCACGAGCCAATGACACACCACAAGTGCAGAACTCCATTGGTGCAGTGGCAGACACCATCGTTGGTGCAGCCGATGAACTGATGGAAGGGTTAGGCGATTTGATTACACCAACCGCACAGGGCAATGACTATGCCGAAGCTGCGTGGCAGCGCAAACTCAGAAACCAAGCGAACAGAAAGAAGAAAAGAGGAAGAGGTATATAACCCACAGCCAAACAGCCAGTCAAAAGTGCAGAAAGTGCAGAAACAGGAATACTTCATCAAAAACGCTTGTTATTCGGTAACAAAGTATTATCTTTGCAAACAGAATAACAAGCGTTCTTTGTTAGGTAGAATACAGCGACTTGAAGTAGTTCGCTCGTTTCCAAATCGTTACCTATTTACTTTTACCAACAAGGTAACTTCTTTATTTTCAATTAGATACATTTTAACAATTATCTTCGTCTGTATAATTAGTTATACACGTTTGTATAAAGTCCTAATGCTTATATCATAAGCATCCGACTTATAGAAGCGATTGGCTGTAGTTGTAAGTAAGGATACGTTGTTCAGGAGCTTTGCAGACATGCGCAAAGGCTAATAGATTCTCATAGTAATAGGTTAATACCTTGTTTGGGTATTAAGAGTAATGAATCCTATGATATAATAAGGAGAAAGAGTTTGGGAATAAGTTAACGTGAGTTCGACGAACTCACGTTAAATAGCAATCATCATAGTAGGATTGTCCCACCCACCTTGACGTTAAATAGCAAATAAAATGGGGCTTATCCGAACTCATGATAACAGCACAACTATATATTGTTGGACTTATTTTCTTTCTTTTTTCTCATTAGTTTGCGTATATACAAACCTACCAAGACTACGAAGGCAATACCACCATTAATACCACCTACAAGCTTTCTTACAAATGGCACGTTGTATGACACAGCAACATTCCGTCCGTTAAAATGGTATTTATTGATATCATTCATCAGCTTACGCTGGTTTGCAAGCGGATCGTTCTCCATACGGCATTTGCTGCCGAGTATCATTGTCGGATGATTAGCAGTATTGTATTCGCTCCATGTCAAACCGATGATGCTCGGATTGCCCGTCTTAGCAAAGTTCACCCACATCTGCTGAACCTGCTTTGACAATTCGGGGTTAATGCTATCGCCAATATAAACAGGCTCGTTTAGATTACCAAAGACGTAGGCAAGTTCTACGGTATGGCATGCCCCGTAATGAGGTTTAGATGATGGATACGTCCAATAATAGACAAACGTCTTTCCTCCACTATTGGCATGGCTTTCAGCCATAGCTATCATCGGTATGCGGAACATCGTTTCATTAAAAAATTCAGTATACTTCCACGTGTCTGCCATGTCGAGACCGTCCATGAACGTCTTTACTTTTTCTTTATCCGCATCGCTCAATTTAGCAAAGTAGTTCTCGTAGATTACAGGCATACCTATCTTGTAGGGCAAAAGACCGCCGACCTCACCAATCCAATAACGCGCCTCATCTTTGTTGCTACCCATGAGCATATCAATATCTTTTGCAGCACCGTTGGCATACGCCTCATACAAATTTTTTGGCACGTTGATACCATCGCGCTTAGGAAAATTGTTCCAAGTATTAAGGTCTTTGTTCAGTTCTTTAAGCTTAGCTGGACTTAATGCCAAAAGATCTTTCATGTTTTTGGCTCCACTTTTCTTCATCAGCATCTCAGTAAGATGCTGGCATTCATCCGTACTATAAGTGGACGCAATAGATCCACTTTGAGCTATGACACGCTTGAACAACCCTTTTGCCACAGGCATTAAAGGGAGCAATGATACACAACCACCGCCTGCAGATTCACCAAAAATTGTTACATTGTTAGGATCACCACCAAAATGAGAGATATTCTGTCTCACCCATTTCAATGCGGTTACCTGATCAAGCAAACCAAGATTACCACTCTCACGGTAAGCCTCTCCTCCCTTTACCTTTGAAAAATCTATGAAACCATAAAGCCCAGTACGATAGTTAATAGTTACAAGTACCACATCAGGATGTGCTTTGACAAGGTTATAACCATTGTACAAGGGGTCTACACTACCTCCCCAACCATACGACCCACCATGGATGAACACCATAACAGGCTTTTCTTTATCTACCACTCTGTCGCTTGTCCACACATTAAGATAAAGACAATCCTCACTCTGTAGGTAGAAGGAAGAAAGCTCAGAATCAGCTTCTGACTGGACTGAAGACTTTCCGAAATAATATGCCTCATAAATTCCACTATCTGCTGGAGCTAACTGTGAAGGCTTCCACCTTCCAGATTTAGAAGGCTGAATAGAATATGGTATACCCTTAAATGACTTGACGTCATTACTATCAAGACCAACAAACGTACCATTTGAACATCTTACTGACGGCTTAGAATCTGGCAACGAAGTAAGTTTCTTGTTCTCACCATACATTTTCAGCATACGCTCCTTAGCCGCTTCACTATTATCACTTGAACATGATGCAATTAGGACAATTACCGCCAAGAGTAACATGGCGGTCGTAATCATTGATATAATACGATGTAATGTTTTACCCATAACAACTAAATAAAGTTTATCAATAAAATATCTAACTTCTTTCTCACTACCATTTGTTATTTGGCTTGGTAAAGATAGTGGATTGTTTCCATTCCTGCTATCCTTTTGGGGATAAACTTTCTTCTTCCACACTCTTTTCTGTGTGCCTTGCTCGAAGTGAACGACCTGTGGAACCTTGTATCCAATGCTCATGTGCGGTCAGCAATATTTGTGGAAGTGAATGTATCTCCATTGTCTTGAAGTCTCTTGTTGTTCAGGAGCTTTGCAGACATGCGCAAAGGCTAATAGATTCTCATAGTAATAGATTAATACCTTGTTTGGGTATTAGGAGTTCTTTGAGTTCTTAGTTTCTAGTTTGATAAGCAACAAGCCAATAGCAGTCCATATCAACTCTCGGATGCGGACAATCAGGGCGACGAAGATACCAGCACTGGTACCAAGTCCTAAGCCAGTAACCGACATGAGGAATCCGCCTTCGCGTCCGCCCAGTTGCAAAGGCATAAAGAAGAGCATGTTGGCAAATAACGAAGTGAAAGCTAGAATGAGGATGCAATCGAAGTAATTGACGCTTGGCATGAGAACCAATAGAATGAAGAAGATTTCTAAGGCACTACAGATTCTGCAGGACAGCTCCAATAGAACCGCGGTAAAGAACATGCGTGGGTTTTGGTTATGGAGTGATGCAATCTGTTGGTCGATGTTATCGAGTTCTTCTTTATGTTTATTGATGAAAGGTTCTGCCCACTTCTTAATGAACGGGATGTGTCGCACGATACTCATCACACGTACGGCAAGTCCTTTCTTATAGCCTGTCAAGAAGAACCATATTGCTGCTATACAAAAGATTCCAGTAACGCTAAGCATTGTGCCCATCAATAGATTGACGGGTTGAGTAAACAGGTAAAGGAATATTGATAGAAACCAAAACCAGAAGTGACTGAATATGTGTGTCATAGCATATAGCACAACAGATGATGTGGCATGCTCAACTCCTATCTTCGGTGTTAGTTCCATGATACGATAAGGTTCACCTCCCATCAATCCGCCAGGCGTTGCGTAGTTAAGTGCAAAGCCAGAGACTGTCACTTTGTAAAGCCAATGAAAGGAAACACGTTGCTGTTCAGTATTTTCTTTCGTTTGGCTTTTTATGATGACATACCATGCCGATGTATTAAACAGATATAGAACAGCCCATAGTGCAATGACGGCAAAGAACCAGTAACCAGCATGCTGTAAATTACGCCAGACATCAGCAAAGTCGAGTTGAGTAATCATAATGACTAACACGACTAAGCCGAACCCAAAGAATATATTCTGATGCTTTTTACTCATGAGTCTATGGATGGAGTTCTATCTGTTGGATAGATATTATCCTCGCTTCTCTTCGTGTCGCTCGCTATGTGGAGTGCGGTCTTCTCGCTTATGAGGGTTTGCGAAACGCGCCTTATCACTCTCATCACGCTTCTCCTTATAGAGCTTTGGCAGCGGATGAACTTGCGCCTCGTCATACTCTGCACGATTGCGGAAGATGTCTATCGCAAGGTAGATGGCATGGCGGAAAGCCTGCTCGTTGGCAACGCCTTGCCCTGCAATCGCGAGGCTATTAGGTATCTCTGCGGATGTACGAACGAGTGACATTCCTGATGTATAGTTGATTCCTTGGAAGTCAGAGAGTGTGCGGAAGGGTGATAAACCTTGTTCGTAATACATTGCCAAAATGCCATCAAACTCTTGATAATCGCCATTACTGAAGAAGGTATCGGCAGCATACGGACCAAAGACCTGTATATCCTTTTCCACGAGTTCGTTGATAGCGGGCATGATAATCTCTTCTTCCTCCGAACCTAACAAGCCATTGTCGCCCGCCTTAGGGTTCAATCCCAATATGGCAATGCGTGGGCAAGAGATTCGGAAGTCGCGGCGCAAGCTCTGGAAGAGTGCTTCAGCCTTGTTCGCAATGCTCTCTTTTGAGATAGATTCGGGCACTTGACGGAGTGGAAGATTACGTGTTGCCAGTGCCACACGCAGTCCTTCGTTGATAAAGATAGACAATCCGTGCCCTTCAGTCTCTAAGTGATCTTCTATGTAACGGCTTTGCCCACTGAAATGGAACTTGTCGTTATTATCAATAGGAGCAGTCACTAACACGTCGAATAAGCCTTGACGATAATCCTCAAGCGCCTTATCTACAGCTTTCAATCCTGCTTCGCCCGATTCCTCGGAAGCAACACCTAACTCAATCTTTATCTCTTCATCGAAGACAGGGAGTAAGTTCAATCGTCCTTCTTTAGCCTCACTTGCATCCTTAATAATCGTGAAGTTAGCTTCAATTCCTAATGCGTTGCGATGATAGGTAGCCACCTTTGGCGACCCATAGATAATGGGTGTGCATAGCTCCAGCATGTCTGGTTCAGAAAAGGTCTTGAATATCAACTCATATCCAACACCGTTTGTATCTCCGTGTGTGATAGCTACGCGGACTCTTTTATTCTCGTTCATATATGTATATCTTGTATAGTTTTCTATTGTCTCAATCCTCTTATCGTCTCTCTTCAGCAATCTTCTTGGCTGTAGAAAGTAATCCACAGGCGGCAAAGATGTCTTGACCACGACTCGCACGAATGGTCGTAAAGACTCCATGTTGCGTTAGATAGTTCCTGAATTGTTCCATCTTGTGGTCGTCAACTCCATGCAAAGGTATGTTGGGAATAGGGTGGAATCGAATCAGATTTACCCTACATTCTAGACCCCTAACGAGCTTAACAATCGCCTTAGCATGCTCTTCAGAGTCATTGACTCCCTTAAATACTATGTATTCAAAAGATAACCGACGCTGGTGCGAAAAGTCATAGTTACTTAGCAATTCAACGATACTCTCAATCGACATTCCTCGCTCGGCAGGCATCAATTCCGACCGTTGTTCATGCAGAGGAGAGTGCATACTGATTGCCACATGACAATTACTTTCTTCCAAGAACCGCTTTAACTTCCCCTTGATTCCTACACTACTTACGGTGATTCTCTTAGGCGACCACGCATAACCAAAGTCAGCTGTCAGCACCTCAGTAGTACGTAAAACGTTATCGAGATTGTCCATTGGTTCGCCCTGACCCATGAACACTATGTTGGTCAGTTTGTCACGTTCTGGGAGGGAATATATTTGGTTAAGGATATCAGTTGCACTCAAATTCCCCTCAAAACCCTGCTTACCTGTTTGGCAGAAGAGGCAATTCATCTTACAACCAATCTGTGAAGACACACAGAGTGTGGCACGATCTTCTTCTGGGATATATACTGTTTCAACAAATCTCCCACTATCTGTAGGGAATAAATACTTGATTGTTCCGTCCTTAGAATGTTGAGCATCAATAGGTTCTTTACAGCCTATCTCATATTCAGCAGCAAGTTTCTCGCGGTTCGCCTTAGAGATATTTGTCATCTCATCAATGCTCTTCACCTGTTGTGAATAAAGCCATTTCGCTATCTGACCACCTGTAAATGCAGGCATCCCCAACGCCTTCGCAACCTCTTTCAGTTCGCCAAGTGTCATTCCTAACAGATACTTCTTTGCTGTTCCCATCCTTGTTCTCAATGTTTTATTGCCTGCAAAGATAACGAAAAAAAGGCTAAATCCGTGTTCTTTTTGTGCATAAGTTATCTATCTCTCTACAATCTACTTCGATTGAAAATGGTGAGATGAAGCACGAAACGGATAATGAAGTCCAGTGTAACGAGACACTGTTTCGTTAGCAAAAAACAAGGAAGAGCAAAGAAGAAAAGCCTATTCTCAAACGCAGAAAGACATCTACAGGATTTCTCCAAGTGCTTTGTAATACCTCTCCAAGTGCTTTGTAATGGTTCTCCAAGCCTTTTGTAATAATCCTGTAAATGCTGAACTGCAAGTAAACGAGTGGAGAAGTTTACGAGTAAACGACTTAATCTACCAGTCAAATTCATCCTTATAGCTATCGAAAGTGGCTCCATCTTCATAGCCAAAGTCCTTGAACACGCTGTTAATAAACGCTTGTTCGGCTGGAGGAATAGGTTTTTCTCCGTTCCTCCTAAGGTAATAGGAACCATTACCATAGTGCGAAATGAGTTGGCGACGAATACTTGCTACATCTGTGGCAAGCACTTTGTCGAATGAATATCTCATGCCATACGCCATGCGAACGACCTTATCTGGCTGGTAATAAGTGCAGTTGTCCGCCTTATTTACAGCAGGATTGACACACTTAATAAGCCTGTCTTTGCACACTTCGGCGTTTGCGACGAGTCGATGTAAGCAGGTTTTGCCCTTCTTACACTCGGTATTATAACATAAAAGATAGTGCTCTGGTGCCCCTTGATAATCATTCTTGTTCTTCATCTTATCAGTTGTTTAGAGATAAATTAATAGTTATCTATTGCTTTCTAATGAGTCATTAGACGTGCTGAATGCAAAGATACGAAATTCTATTCAGCTATAACTGTATCTGTAATGATAATTTTCTCGGGTTGAGTTTATTTTGTTAAGGTGGCTTAATGAGGCTTTATTTCGATGAAGAACATGCGAAATTATGTTAAAGATAAGCGCCAATCGCCTGCGATATAAATTATTCTTCCTACCTTTGCAATACCAAAAGAGAGAGGTAACTCTCCTTTGTGTAGTGAATATTTGATGATAGATAATAACGTTAGAAAGGCAGAGGCATGACACCGACGATGGTGGGAGCCACAAGAGGTGACATGCCTTTTCTAACAACTTTCGCATTGAAAAGGAACGACACAAACATTTATTAGAGTAAACAACATTATAAACATAAAAGTAAAAGAGTTATGGCAACAGTTTATGACTTCAATTTGAAAGATAAAAAAGGTAATGAGGTTAGCCTCGAAACATATAAGGGTAAGGTTCTTCTTATCGTTAATACTGCTACTGGTTGTGGCTTCACTCCACAGTATGAAGACTTAGAAGCTATGTATCGAAGCCTGAAGGATAAGGGTTTGGAAATCCTTGATGTTCCTTGCGATCAGTTCGGTCACCAGGCACCGGGTACTGATGAAGAGATACATGAGTTCTGCACGGCTAAGTTCGGGACTGACTTTCCACAGTTCAAGAAGAGTGATGTAAACGGAGCAAACGAACTTCCTCTTTACACATGGTTGAAGAGTCAGAAGGGTTATGATGGTGGTGCTTACGAGGAGAAGTTGGCTGCTATCATGGAAGACTTGTACAACAAGGCTAACTCGGAACCGCGTAAACAGAACGATATACAGTGGAACTTCACTAAGTTCTTGGTAAATCGTGAGGGCGAGGTAGTGGCTCGCTTCGAACCAACTGTTGATTGCAAGGAGGTTCAAAAAGCTGTTGAAGCTGAACTCTAAAGCACTGACACGTAAGTTGAATATATTGAAGGATGGTCGTGACAAGGTCTCTCTGTCGACCATCTTTCTTGTTTTTCTGATGCTAATGATGGTGAGGAATGGCTGTTGATATAGCTGCATTTCGCAAAGGAGTATATGAAGTTGTAGCATCGATTCCGTCAGGAAGGGTGTTAAGCTATGGTAAGATTGCGTGGCTCTTGGGCTATCCTCGTCATGCACGATTGGTGGGAAGGATGCTACATAATGCTGGCGAAGCGGAGAAACTACCTTGTCATAGGGTGGTGAACAGTGCTGGGAGGACTGCTCCTGATTGGGCGGAACAACGGCAGTTACTCGAGTCAGAAGGTATTACCTTTCGATCAAATGGATGTGTAGATATGAAGAAATGGCAATGGAAACTATATGAATAGTTCTCATTGCCATTGCTTTTTTATGGTCGACAAGTTGATGTTTTAGCGAGTAGGATGTGCGCTGTCGTAATCCTCTTGATAGTTGTCAGTTTCGATATAAATATAAATCTTATAGCTTGGAAAGGCTGCACGTATGGTACGCTCAATGTCGTTGACAATTTCAGGTGAGTGTACTTCACACTCGTCTTTGATATCCACCTTTGCCGTGACAAGTATGTCTGTCGGACTGAGATGGATTGTTTTTATATTGATGAGCTTACTGATGTCATCTCTATTAAAAGCCTCATTGATACGGGCAAGATCCTTTTTTGTAACGCTTTCTCCAATCAACAGACTATAAAACTCACGTGCCAATAAGAGCGCAGCAAGGCAGAGTAGCACACCGATAAGCACACCTGAGAGTGCATCATAGAATGGATTGCCTGTGAAATGACTAAGAAGTGTACCTGTCAAAGCAATCAACAAGCCCACGACAGCACACGTATCCTCGGCAAAGATGATGAGAATTTCACTGTGACGGCTCTCTCTCAAGAAGCGATAAAGGGGCAAATTGTCTTTGTTTAGTTCGTTGATTTCCTTGAAGGCAACGCGCAGGCTGATACTTTCCACAATCAATCCGAAGACGAGAATACCCATGACTAGCCATGTGTTCTCCACACTGTGCTCTGGATGAAACAGCTTTTCCGTAGCCTCCATGATACCTAAAGCACCTCCCGCAAAGAACAACATCATCGCAACTACCATGCTATAGAAGTACTTTGCACGTGCTTGTCCAAATGGATGTTGGTCTGTTTGCTTTGCTTCCGCTTGTTTATTACCTACGAGTAAGAGTATTTCATTACCGCAATCCACAATACTGTGGATCGATTCATTAAGCATTGCGGCTGATCCGGAGACTGCAAAACCAACGAACTTAGATATCGCTACAAGTACATTTGCACCCAAAGCGGCGATAACACTCACCATTCCTCCCTTGTTATTATCCTTTTCCATATTTTGTATTAAGCCTTTTCTTTAGTGATGATTGCTTACCAAATGTATTCTATTTCAAGTTTAGAATCAACCTTTTTCTTATTCTTCTTGATAGAAGTTGTTACCTCTGTGCTGTGAACAGGACGCCCTTTCCTGTCATAATCTGATGTTATTTGAATGGTATATGAACATCCTTGGGGATCTTTCGGGAGCTTATATCCTTCCATATCTCCCTCTGGGATCATGCCCATATAACCCAATGTGATGAAAGGTAGAGGAACTTGTCCTGTGCTGCCAAACAGGTGTAAGTACCGAAAATCGTAGCATGTGGATTGCTTCTTAGGCTTTCGATAGGTCGTTTTAACGTTTTTGTTTGATATTTGTGTACCTTTCCATTGAAAGTCCCAACGTACAGAACCACACTTAACGTTGGGTTCATCACGACAAATCAACCTACGTTGCTTATCGTAAGTATATCTCCAACCAGCAGGATCAGAGCTTGTCTCAATGATTAAACCATCTTTTAAGATAAAGTAAACATCTGGATGTTCTTTCGTCTGTGGGTTCATTTCATTATAACGGATAGTATCACCAACATACGTAAATGTACAATCGTGCAGACTATCTGTGCCCCATCTTTCTAGGACGGGTTGCCCTTTTGTATTGCAATAATAGCTTATGGTGTCTCTTGTTTTGCCTTGATTGGCTGTTGACTCATCATAGATAACTGTTAAGTAATGGTGCAGTTGCTCACCATGAAATGTTATGTTTTCTTGGATACCATTGTGTGCAGAAGTGCATGAGAGCATTATACTGAAAGGAATAATGCATCCCAAAGAGTATTGGAAAGCCTTTCTTACATTCATCATGATGGTTATGTTTGTTAGTAAGTTGTTACTTCTTCGCAGCCTTTTGAGCCTCTTTTACCATCTTCAAACGCTCCTCGTAGTAAGGACGCCACTTGTTAATCATAGCCTGAAGATCCTTACTTCGTTGTTCAAGTGTGTGATATTCCTCTGTGTCCGTTAGGTTGAGTTTACTCATTGTTAGCATTTGTTGCAACATAAGTCTTTGTTGTTCGTCAGCTTGATGCAGCTGATTTCCCAACTTCTCAAGCTGCTCCATGAATGCTAATGCACGATCAATATGATTCTCCTTATCCATTCTTACCTTTATTATATACCATGTTTAATGGTCGCAAAGTTACGTAAAAAGATGGATAATTATTGCTTTTAAAAGATTGAATATAGGTGTAATAAAGGAATTTGTATTATCTTTGCATACTAGAAAACAATACATTCAGATGGAAAAGAACAAAAAGATAAGTTGCTTCTTAGCCTATAGTTCGAGTGAAACAATGGCTTCATTGATGGCTCAACTACCTATGGGGAAAGGAGAGATAGTTGATCAAGTGTTTTTCTTAGCGGCACAGTCTGTTGCTGTAGAAGGCATACCTGGACAGGCAAAAGTGTTGCAGGGAACAGGCTTAATAGCGTCAGACATGATGCTGTTGATGGCCAAGTCCACAGAAGCAGACTATGTTTTGTTCTATATGAAGTCAAGTCCTTTGACCTTAGGTTACCATGCTTTGGAACGCATGATACAAGCGGCTGAACAGACAGGAGCGGCTATGGTCTATGCAGATCATTACTCCGTTGAGGATGGAAAGACGCAGAAACATCCTGTAATCGACTATCAGTTGGGTAGTATTAGGGATGATTTCGACTTTGGATCAGTAGTTCTTCTAAATGGAAAGATGCTGCGGAAATATGCAGAAGAGCGTCAATCAGAACATTATAAATATGCAGGTTGGTATGACTTGCGCCTGTTCTTGAGTCGACAAGGAAGTATTTTCCACCTGAATGAATACCTATACACAGAAGAGGAAGACGATCTTCGTGCGAGTGGAGAGAAGCAGTTTGACTATGTAAACCCACGTAATCGAGAGGTACAAATTGAGATGGAGCAAGCTGCAACACGCCATCTTGCAGCCATCGGAGCCTTGGTTGACACGCAACGTTATGCTCAACCCGACTTCACGAAAGGTGATTTCCCTGTTGAGGCTTCGGTGATTATCCCTGTTTATAATCGTGAGAAGACTGTGAAAGATGCTGTTGTTTCGGCTCTCTCACAGGTTACTGATTTCCCATTTAACGTCATTGTGGTGGATAATCATTCAACAGATAAGACTACAGAGATACTTAGTTCTTTGGCAACGGATGCCCGATTGGTACACCTCATACCCTCACGAACAGATCTCGGGATAGGTGGTTGCTGGAATTATGCTATCAATGACGAACATTGTGGACGCTTTGCCGTACAGCTGGATAGTGATGATCTCTATTCGTCAGAACGTACATTGCAAACCATAGTTAATGCCTTTCATGAGCAGAAAGCAGCAATGATTGTGGGGTCGTATCGTATGTGTGACTTTGATTTAAACACCTTACCTCCGGGCTTGATAAGCCATAGTGAGTGGACAGAAAACAATGGTTGTAACAACGCATTACGTATCAATGGACTTGGAGCTCCGCGTGCTTTCTTTACGCCACTAGCCCGACAAGTGCAGTTTCCAAACACTAGTTATGGTGAAGATTACGCCATGGGATTGGCTTTCAGTCGCTCTTTTCGTATTGGAAGAATCTATGATGAACTTTATCTCTGCCGTCGTTGGGGGGGGAATAGTGATGCTGTTCTGAGCTTAGAGAGGCTTAATACCAACAATACATACAAGGATCAGCTGCGTACAATGGAGTTACTTGCACGCAAACAACAGAACGATAGCGTAGAGAAAGGGCTTTACGATTTTTTTCATAAGCAGCTGAACCAATGGAAAGAAGTACAGACTCGATTTGAGGAGTTGGCTAATGTGCAGACACGTGAGGTGGGTTCAGCCCTCGCGCAATACAATCCTGCACGCATGGTAAGCACTGGGGCGAAGATAGATAAGGCTTCCCTTGTGAAACGTCCTTGTTTCCTTTGTGCTAAGAACCGCCCTTCTGTACAGATAGGATTGCCTTTTCATCATGATTTCGATATCTTAGTCAATCCTTTCCCCATCCTTCCTGTGCACTTCACAATACCTGCTTGCAAGCACCAAGCACAGTCTATAGCCACAAACTATGGTCAGGTGCATCGCTTGTTGAGCTTATATCCACATCTGATGGTGTTTTATAATGGTCCAAAGTGTGGTGCCAGTGCTCCTGATCATTTGCATTTTCAGGCAGGGACAAGCGGTATCTTACCCATACAAAAGCATTGGAAAGCATTGTGGAGGACATCTAAACCATTGTTGACATTGGATAATAGGGATGGAATCTATGTGATAGAAGATTATATCTGTCCAGCTTTTGCTATTGTGAGCCACGATGAGGAACATGATACACAGTTGTTCCAAACAATCTATAAAGCCCTCCCTTTGAAAGAAGATGAGACCGAACCGATGATGAACATCGTGTCTTGGCGAGATGAGGAACGCTTTATCTCTGTCGTTTTCCCACGTCAGAAGCATCGTCCAGCATGCTATTCTGCAGAAGGAGAAGCCCAATACTTGGTGAGTCCCGGTAGTTTGGATATGGGTGGCTTACTCATTCTTCCACGTCAAACAGACTTTGAAAGAATGACTGCAGAACGTGCCGAAGCCATCTTGCAGGAGGTTTCTTTATCAAAAGAGGCGATGGATAAGGTTGTTAAGAACATATCATTGGCTAATCAGAAAGCAGAACCAGAAGTTTCTGTAGGCGTTGTCAGTGCAGAAAAGATACATTTCCAATTAAATAATGAATACACTCTTGATGATCAAGAGGTGATTGGTGAACAACTTGTTGAGTATTCCCAAGGTAAGATAAGATGGAAGGGTGCCTATTACGAAGAACTCCTTTTCACTCCAAAGAGTGCCGATTCATCCTTCACATTGGCTGATGTTACCATTGGAGTAAACTTCCATTGGGAACGAAAAGAGGCTCAGACATTCCTCGGGCAGCTGCATCTTATCATTGACGAAGGCAAGATTGTGGCAATAAACAAGCTCCCCGTTGAGCGTTACTTAGCCAGTGTTATATCCAGTGAGATGAGTGCTACCTCCTCATTAGAGCTTTTGAAGGCACATGCAGTTATCTCCCGCAGTTGGTTGTTGGCGCAGATAGAGAAGCGGAAAGATATTGCTAACAATCGAAAGAGTGCCACTTCGGCTATGATCGAAACACCCGAAGAGCTGGTAAGATGGTTTGATAGAGAAGATCATAAGCTCTTTGATGTTTGTGCCGATGACCATTGTCAACGTTACCAAGGTATCACGAAAGCTACAAGTCCACATGTGGAGGAAGCCATCAAGGCAACTCGTGGACAAGTATTGATGGCTGGTAACGAGATATGTGACGCCCGTTTCAGCAAATGTTGTGGTGGAGTAACGGAGGAGTATCAGTATTGTTGGGAGAATCTAAGTAAGTCTTATCTGCTTGCAGTTGTTGATAAAGCTCCTTTAGGGACTACTCCAAGTATAGACTTAACCAATGAATCTCATGCTCGAGAATGGATATTGTCTTCTCCAGAGGCATTCTGTAATACGCATGATATGGCAGTTTTGAGTCAAGTACTCAATAATTACGACCAAGAGACGCATGACTTTTATCGTTGGAAGGTGAACTTCTGCCAAACAGAGCTTGCCGAGTTAATATGCAGAAAGACGGGTATTGACTTTGGAAAGATTGTTGATTTGCAACCATTAGAGCGTGGAAAGAGTGGGAGAATCAGTCGTTTAAAGATTGTTGGAACTAAGTATAGTCGTATTATTTGTAAAGAGTTAGAAGTAAGACGCACGTTGAGTGAAACTCATTTGTATAGTTCTGCCTTCGTTGTAGAGCGTAGCCATATAGAGAACGGAGTGCCACAACATTTCCAACTCATTGGTGCGGGCTGGGGACATGGCGTTGGGCTGTGCCAGATAGGAGCTGCCGTAATGGGGGAGAAGGGCTATAAGTATGATACGATACTCCATCATTATTACAAGAATACAATGATAGAAACCCTATATATATAAGGTGTAGAGAGTAAGAGATGAGCGACGAACAGCAAATAAAAAATGGTATTCCGATTGCAAACCAATGGTACAGTCATTGGTTATGGATACCTACGCTCTATCTTACACGGGGCTTACCTTATGTCATCTTGTTAATGACCTCATTGGTTTTCTACAACCGGATGGGCTTGTCGAATGGTGCAATAACACTTACCACATCGTGGTTCTTTCTTCCTTTCATCCTACGTCCACTATTAGGAAGGTTCGTAGTTGGATATAAAAGCAAGCGTTTCTGGATTATTCTTGCAGAATGTGTAATAGCGTTAAGTCTCGTTGGCTTAGCCCTTTCTGTGCGCCTTATGGATTGGTTCTTATGGTCGGTTGCTGCCTTTATGATCATTGCGATAGCTGCAGCCTTGCATGATGTAGCCATTGAAAGGCTCTATAATCGGGAGGCATTATTGCTGGAACGACCTATATTCTTCGGTCTTCGAGCTGTCTCTTATCTGCTTTCTATCATCGTCGGGATGGCTATTCCCATCACATTAGCAGGTAACTTGGAGGTGATCAATCGTACTGTTCGCCCAGCCTGGGCTACTCTTTTCTGGGTATTAGCCGTTTTGATGATTGCTATGACCTTATTTCATGCCCTCATTCTGCCTAAGGCAGTTATCCGTGCGACGCTTCCTATATGGAGTGGTGTTACTCGCCAATGGTGGCATGATGTGACAGCTGCCTTCATAAGAAGACCTCATTACGTTGCAAACCTCGTCTTTCTCTTCTGTTTCTTAATACCCGAAGGGATGTTTATAAGGGTTGCTCCACTCTTTCTCATTGACCCCGGAAGCAATGGCGGATTAGCTCTCTCGCCTCAAGAATTAGGTTTGGTGCAAGGCACAGTGGGTACTTTTGCTTTTATTGCAGGTTGTGGCTTAGGTATCAGCTTTGTCCGTCGGAATGGTTTACAACGCTGGTTATGGTTCTTTGTGATGGCTCTCACCTTACCAAAGTTCCTCTTTGTCTACCTCAGTTATTATTTTGTTTCCACCTTATCCATCATTAATATTTGTATTATTATTGATTACTTCGGGGCGGGTTTGGGCTTAACAACTTACATAGTATGGTTAGGCTTTTGTACAAAAGGTAAACATTCCACTTTCACTTATTCATTGGGAACGGCAATAACAGCCTTTTCCATGGTGATGTCAGGGTGGTTTACAGGCTTCTTACAAGAGTATGTAGGTTATCGAAAGTTCTTCCTTATGGTTGCAATATCAGGTATTATCAGTTTCATTGTGGCTTATTTTATACCGATAACAAAGGATATTGGTAAGCGTGAAAGAACCGTTTAATCCTGTAGAAACTATTTCTTTCAAAATGAATTATCGCTTGTTAACCTTTTTAAAAAAGGTATTTAAATCGTTTGATAGTAATGGAAAAAGTAGTACTTTCGTGCTCGGAAAGTTATAAAAGGTAATTAGAAAGATATGAAAATCAAGTATTTTTTAATGGCAGCTGTCGTTGCTTTGATGACAGCATGTGGTACTGCTTCTAAGGTGCCATTGACTGGGCGCACCCATAGACTTAGTGTTTCGGATGCCCAACTACTAAGTCTTAGCAATCAAGAGTACACTAAGTTCATGGCATCTGCAAAGCGTTCAACAGATGCAAAGAACACTGCTATGGTTCAACGCGTTGGTCGTAACCTTGCAAATGCAGTAGAGACTTACTTGCGAAACAATGGTTATGCCAATGAAGTAAAGAACTTCCAATGGGAGTTCAACCTTGTTCAAGACAAGCAGGCAAATGCTTTCTGTATGCCTGGAGGTAAGATCGTTGTTTATGAGGGCTTGCTTCCTTATACTCAAAACGAGGCAAGTTTGGCTATTGTTTTAGGGCATGAAATAGCGCACGCAGTGGCTAAACACAGTGCAGAACAGCTTACCAAGCAGATGAATCAGCAGATGGGAACGAACATCTTAGGTACTGTTTTGAATTCAACAGTGGGTAGTGGCGTAGGAGATGTAGCAGCTCAAGTAGCTGGCGGATACTTCTCTTTCCGTAATCTAAAGTACAGTCGCGATAACGAAAGTGAAGCCGATTACATGGGATTGATATTTGCTGCGATGGCTGGATACGACCCCGCAAATGCCGTTACATTCTGGAAACGAATGGCAGCAGGCACTAATAGCAATACAGCAGAGATTCTTAGCGACCACCCATCAGATGCTCGTCGTATCCAAAACATTGAGAAGTGGCTGCCGGAAGCAGAGAAGTATTATCGTCAGAGTGGCTCTTCTAATGTTCGCACAAGTACAACTTCGACTGCTGGTACATTACATATTGGATCGTCAAAGAAGGCTTCAAAGAAGCGTCGTTAAGCCTAGTTGAAATAGAGACAAGATACTCTTCAGATTCAAGAGACGCCCTTTTCATATTAAGGAGACGCCCTCTTTGATGCAAAGAGACGCCTTTCTCAATGCGAGAAGAGCGTCTCTTCGTATTTAAAAGAGCACATATTTTTACGTAAACATTTGACAGATCCATTTTTTATCACTATCTTTACAAACGAAATCAACCCTTTATAGCTATGATAGATTATATGATACAGAACCTTTGGTTGGCTTGGTTGCTGGCAGGGATAGTATGTCTTATCCTCGAGATGATGAACAATGATTTCTTTATCATGTGCTTCGCAATTGGTAGTTTTTGTGCTTCTGTTGCCTCACTGATGATAGATAGCATAGTTGTTCAAGTCATCGTGTTTGCCATCTTCACATTGTTAAGTATCTTCTATGTACGTCCTATCGCCCTGAAATACCTCCATAAGGGGGAAGACCAACGGTTAAGTAATGCTGACGCTTTGATTGGGCGTGAGGGAAAAGTAACCGATACAATAGAGACTGGAGGCTATGGTCGTGTGAAGATAGATGGTGACTCATGGAAAGCCAAGTCGATAGATGGACAGGAGATAGGCGTTGGGACTGACGTTCGAATCCTCCGTTTGGACTCTATCATTGTGACTGTTGAGAGGTGTTGAACAGGTATGACAATTAAAAGAAACAATATTAAATAACCCTTCTCTTGCCTTTTTATCATCGTCTTAACAATGGATAGTGAGCGAGAGAACCTAAAGACTTATGCTTATGAATATTCTAGGTTTTGTGTTGATTGCGCTTATCATCATGGTAATTATCTTTGCCAAGATGTCGATAGTCATTATCTCTCAGAGTGAAACAAAGGTCGTTGAACGATTGGGAAAGTACTATGCTACGCTCCGACCGGGCATTAACATCATCATACCTTTCATTGATCGGACAAAGGAAATAGTAGCTATGAGGGCTGGCAGGTACGCTTATACCAGTTCAATTGACCTACGCGAGCAGGTGTACGACTTTGATCGTCAGAACGTGATAACCAAAGATAACATCCAAATGCAGATTAATGCGCTGCTCTACTTTCAGATAATTGATCCGTTCAAAGCCGTTTATGAGATCAATAACTTACCTAACGCCATTGAGAAACTGACGCAGACTACACTCCGAAACATCATCGGTGAGATGGAACTTGACCAAACGCTTACCTCGCGCGATACGATTAATACGAAGCTAAGATCGGTTCTTGATGATGCAACTAACAAGTGGGGAATCAAGGTGAACCGCGTAGAACTACAAGATATAACGCCTCCTGCAAGTGTTTCTCAGGCTATGGAGAAGCAGATGCAGGCTGAACGTAATAAGCGTGCAACCATCCTTACGAGTGAAGGTCAGAAGCAATCGGCTATTCTCCAGTCGGAGGGTGAGAAGCAAGCAGCCATCAACCGTGCTGAAGCTGACAAGCAACAGCAGATCTTAATAGCTGAAGGTCAGGCGCAAGCACGCATTCGCAAGGCTGAAGCAGAGGCTATTGCCATTCAGAAGATAACGGAGGCTGTTGGACAAAGTACCAATCCTGCCAACTATCTCATTGCACAGAAATATATCCAGATGTTGACCGATTTAGCTCATAATAATAACCAGAAGACTGTTTATCTACCATTTGAGGCATCAAACCTTATGGGTTCTATCGGTGGTATTAAG
Organism: Prevotella veroralis DSM 19559 = JCM 6290; assembly: GCF_000377625.1. Classification (GTDB taxonomy): domain Bacteria; phylum Bacteroidota; class Bacteroidia; order Bacteroidales; family Bacteroidaceae; genus Prevotella; species Prevotella veroralis. The sequence goes on from NZ_KB898325.1 coordinate 19,785, forward strand.
GATATGTTTAAGGGATAATAGATAATGACAACACAGGACATAAATCTTTGTATTTTTTGTGGTGCGCGTCCTAACTTTATAAAGGTGGCACCAATTATTAGGGTAATAAACAAGTTGTCAGAAAGTGATAGCAGCCATAAGGTGAACTACTCACTGGTTTATGCTGGTAGTGAAGACGACCCGACGTTGGAAGATAAGCTCTTTGACGAGTTGGCTATCCATCGTCCTGATGCATACTTGGGCGTTGAATGTGAGAATCTTAACGAACTCACGGGGCAGGTAATGTCGAAGTTTGAACAGTACCTACAGGCTAATAGCAGTGATGTCGTTATCGTTGTTGATGACTTGGCATCGACAATGGCGGCCGCAATAGTCACTAAGAAGCAAGCAATCACACTTGCGCACATTGCTGCGGGGACGCGTTCTTTTGACATAACAATGCCTAAGGAGATCAATAGATTGGTCATTGACGGACTGTCGGATATCCTCTTTACGGCTGGATTCAGCAATAATAGTATTGCAAACAAGGAGGGTGCCGAACTCTCAAAGGTATATATGGTGGGCAACATCCTTATTGACAACATCCGTTATAATCGTGAGCGCATTGAGGGAATGAGCCTTACTGATATTGATGCGTTGGCAGGTTTACCTATAAAAGAAAGTAATTATCTTGTCTTTACACTGAATCGTAAGGCCTTACTTGCTGATCAGGACAATCTGGAGAAGATGCTCCGTGTCTTGAGCGAGACGGCAGGCGATTTACCAATCATTGCTCCTTTGCGTGACTCTGCAGTACAGGTTATCATGTCTCTAAGCCTAAAGAAGAATATAAACTTGTATAATCTGCATATTGTTAAACCGCTTGGTTACTTAGAGTTTGCCTATCTCACTACTCATGCACTGGGTATCGTGACCGACTCGGGGAACGTTGCTGAGGAGGCAACATTCAATAGTATTCCTTGTATAACACTCAACAGTTACACCGAACACATAGAGACTGTGAAGGTAGGAAGCAATGTTCTTGTTGGTGAAGATGCTGAGTTGCTTCGTTCGGCACTATCGGATATGGTCGTAGGAACGTGGAAGAAGAGTGGAATACCTGATAGATGGGATGGCAGATCGGCTGAACGTATCTTACAGATATTGCTTGAACACCATTAAAGGTACGTTCTTTTAGAATCGTCGAAGAACTTATATAGAAGGATAAACACCCTCTTCTTGCAGTCTATTCAGTTGGATAGATAATGCAGAAGAGGCTGTTTTTCCTTCTTCTTTATCTATTATTACCATTTATAAATGGTGTAGATAAGAACTTAGTTTTCATTAATTTCGTACCTTTGCATTGATATTTAACAGGTGATAAGATTATGCACGGACATACAGACAACTACACTTTCTTGACACAAGGACCAATACATCGTGTCATACTAACGATGGCTGTACCCACAATTATATCTATGCTTGTGACCGGACTGTACAACATTGCAGACACATTCTTCGTTGGTAAGATCGATACACAAGCCACTGCAGCTGTCGGAGTGTCGTTTTCTATGATGTTCTTTGTGCAGGCGATGGGGTTCTTCTTTGGGCATGGTTCGGGCAACTACATATCTCGTGAGTTAGGAGCAAAGCGTCATGGCAATGCTATAAAGATGGCATCAACAGGCTTCTTTAGCTCTTTCTTCTTTGGACTAGTTATCCTTGTTCTGGGTGAGATATTCCTTACTCCACTCTCATTAATGCTGGGTAGTACGCCAACTATCCTCCCTTATACAGAGGAGTACATGCGGATAATCCTCTTGGGAGCACCTTTCTTGACCTCATCCCTTACGCTGAACAATCAGATGCGATTGCAAGGTAATGCGAATTTCGCTATGTATGGCATTGTAACAGGTGCTATCTTGAATGTTGCCTTAGACCCTTTACTTATCTTTACATGTGGTATGGGGGTTAGTGGAGCAGCCCTAGCGACTGTGATAGGACAGTTCGTTTCGTTCGTAATCCTATTCTTTATGACTCGAAGAGGGGAGAATATAGCTATTCACTTTCGACACTTTTCACCCTCATGGGCGGCTTATAAGGAGATATTCTACGGTGGTAGTCCATCATTAATGCGTCAAGGTCTGGCGTGCGTAGCCACTATGTCCCTCAATCTGGCAGCTGGTGTCTATGGTGATTCGGCTATTGCTGCGATGAGCATAGTCGGTAGAATCGCCATGTTATCATTTGCTGCTGTGATTGGATTAGGGCAAGGCTTCCAGCCAGTTTGTGGCTTCTGCTATGGGGCGGGACTTTATACTCGATTGAAGAAAGCCTATAATTTCACCGTAGCCCTTGGTACTGGCTTCCTCATTCTACTTGCTATTGGAGGCTGGATAGTGAGTGATTCCCTTATAGGAGTGTTCCGTGACGATCCTAAAGTAATTGAGATTGGAGTGGTTGCATTGCGTTGGCAGCTCTGTACCTTCCCTCTCAATGCCTTTATCTTAGCAAGTAATATGATGGCACAAACTTGCCGTAAGCCTTTACGAGCTAATATTCTTGCTGCTGCAAGACAAGGTTTATTCTTTATCCCACTCATCTTTATCCTTCCAGCTCACCTTGGTTTGCTAGGCGTTGAGATGTGTCAAGCGGTCAGTGATGTGTTCTCTTTTATGTTATCAGTGCCTATCGTTGTTTATACTTTCAAGGAGTTTAATAAGGAAGCAGTGGTTAGGAGGGTCGCAGAATGAGTAAGATTTATATAAAGAACATGGTTTGTGATCGTTGTAAGATGGCTGTTGAGCAGACCTTACAACGTCAGAATATACATCCTATAAAGGTTGATTTGGGCGAAGCTATTGTCGAGGAAGAATTGACGGAAGCACAACTCTTAGCACTTCGAGCAGCTTTAAAAGATTTAGGTTTTGAACTTCTCGGAGATAGAAGACAGCAGACAATAGACCTTATAAAGTCCTCTTTGATAAAACTTGTACATTATCAAGATAACCAGTCAGCAACAACTCTAAGTGATTATCTCGTCTCTCAACTCCATCAAGACTATAGTTCGCTTTCCAAACTCTTCTCGGAAGTAGAAGGAAAGACCATCGAACGCTATTATATAGAGCTTCGTATCGAGCGTGTGAAAGAGCTAATTCGTTATGACGAACTTACTCTTACACAAATAGCGCAGCGTATGAATTATTCTTCGGTAGCCTATCTCTCCAGTCAGTTTAAGGCTGTTACGGGAATGACTCCATCTCAATTCCGAGGGATGAAGACGAATACTCGTAAGCCTTTAGACCAGCTCTAAGATCTATTCAGGCTTCTGATAAGCATCCTTATCATACATGTCTGTCTTTCTATTCATCACCTAATACCTTTATAATAACGTATAGAAAAAGTAAGTCATTGCATTTAGAAAGAAGTATGATAAGCGTGAAATAATATGAAAGGAAGCATTTTGTAGGAATGTTATAACCTTTATCCATAATTCTGTAACAGGCTTTCCTTAATATAAGTGTACCTTTGCAAGCGACAAGGAGAAAGTCTTCTTGCAAACAACTAATATATTAAAACGAAGTTATGAAAAGTGATATTTTTGCAGTAAGTGGTATGAAGTGTGTACATTGTAAGGCTAACGTTGAGAATGCGCTAAAGTCTTTAAATGGTGTAAAGAGTGCAGAAGCTAATATAGAGAAAGCCAATGTAAATGTCGAATATGATGAGTCTGTTGTTACTCCAGCACAACTCAAGGAGGCAGTAGACAATAGCGGGCGCTATGAGTTGAGCCTATAAGGAGATAAGCATGAAGCAAACAATTCCTGTTATCGGCATGGCATGTTCTGCATGTTCTGCTAATGTCGAGAAGAAACTGAACGAGCTTAAAGGCATTAATACCGCATCGGTATCATTGCCTGGTCGTTCCGCTTTGGTCGATTATGACCCCGAAACCATCTCACTGGAGCAGATGAAAGCTGCAATCAATGGGATTGGTTATGACTTAGTCATTGATAAAGAGACTTCAGTTGAGGAGATTGAGAAGCGCGAATACACGTTATTACGTCGGAAAACCATCCTTTCTTGGATATTCTCCATTGCCGTAATGAGCGTTTCAATGGGATGGATCGACCTCCATTCACGCACCATTGCCAATCAAGTTTCTCTATTGATTGCCTTGGCAAACATTGTTTATTGCGGTCGACAGTTCTATGTTTCAGCATGGAAACAACTACTTCATGGCACTGCAAACATGGATACCCTCGTAACCTTATCCACGGCAATATCATTCCTATTCAGTACTTTCAATACCTTCTGGGGGGATGCTGTATGGGCGAGCCGAGGTATCGTTTGGCATACATACTATGATGCGGCTGTAATGATCATTACCTTTGTCTTGACAGGACGAATGTTAGAAGAAAAGGCAAAGGACGGCACTGCCTCCTCTATTAGGCACATGATGGGTATGGCTCCAAAGACGGCACATATTGTTGATGGTGACCGAATAGAAGAAGTGCCAATATCGACTATTGAAGTAGGAGATATTCTAGAGGTTCACCCTGGCGAGAAGGTTCCTGTCGATGGAGAAGTTATCTCTGCTGAGAGCTTTATGACCCCCGATGCCGCCTATGTTGATGAGAGTATGATCACAGGTGAGCCTACTCCTGCCGAGAAGAATAAGGGTTCAAAGGTGTTAGCAGGCACTATTCCTAGTCAAGGAGTATTCCGCATGAAGGCAAATGAGATAGGTGAGAACACGGCATTAGCGCATATTATTCGGATGGTGCAAGAGGCACAAGGCTCTAAAGCACCCGTGCAACGCATTATCGATAAGGCTGCTTTAGTGTTTGTTCCAGTCGTTACGCTCATTGCCTTGCTAACCTTTCTTCTATGGTGGCTGATAGGTGGCGAGGCTTACTTACCACAAGCGATTATCTCTGCCGTAGCCGTTTTGGTCATCGCTTGCCCATGTGCCATGGGATTGGCGACACCGACTGCCTTGATGGTAGGAATTGGTAAGGCAGCACAAAAGCAGATACTCATCAAGGATGCAGCAGCATTGGAGAGCTTACGTAAGGTGGATGCACTTGTAACCGATAAGACGGGAACGTTGACGATACCTAATAAGGAGGTAGACTTCACCAAGGCTGACAATCTTCCTTTCGAGAAGCGGGAACAACTGAAGCCCAATGCTCGTGAGGCGATGGAGGAATTGCAGAAGAGTGGGATAGAGGTCTATATGATGAGTGGTGACAAGGATGAGGCTGCACACTATTGGGCCGATAAAGTGGGTATAAAGCACTACTTTAGTAAGGCTTTACCGCAGGACAAAGAGAACCTTGTTAAGCGTTTGCAGTCTAAAGGAAAACGCGTTGCGATGGTAGGAGATGGCATTAATGATACCCAAGCGTTAGCGTTAGCAGATGTCAGTATAGCGATTGCCAGGGGTACTGATGTTGCAATGGATGTGGCACAAGTGACGCTCATGGGCGATGATTTAGCTACCCTTCCAGAGGCAATCCGACTAAGTAAGAACACCGTTAGAATGATATGGGAGAATCTTTTCTGGGCGTTCATCTATAACCTTGTTTGTATTCCTTTGGCAGCTGGGCTATTATATGTCTTCGGTATTAACTGTCAGATTACACCTTCTTGGGCAAGTGCCCTAATGGCATTCTCAAGCGTTAGTGTCGTTTTGAACAGCCTTCGCCTGCGTTGGATGAAATAGGTGAGTAAGAATAGAAAGAAGGGTGTGATACTTTTGTAATAGATTATTGCTAATTTGGATGCTTCTCATTGCGTTATTTTCGATAAAGTATGATGTTGTGTCCAAATACGCGATTCATAGCAAAGGTATTGTGCCTTTCTTTAATTTGTTGATAACCAGTTTGTTATGAAAAACATACCTATTAATTACTTAAAATATTCTAGACTTTCCATTGAAAAATACTAGTTTTTGGGTAAAAACGTACCTCCGTTTCGCCAAAAACGTACCTCTATTTCACTAAAAACGTACCTCCGTTTCACTAAAAACGTACCTCAGTTTCACCAAAAACGTACCTCCGTTTTACTAAAAACGTACCTCCGTTTTATGAAAAAGGTATATACGAACCACTTAAAACGTATATTCCTTTCTATTTCAATGCTAGTTCGATCATTAGTTTTGTAAAGTATATTCAGATAAAGGGAGGGGGCTCTTTGTTTTTAGTCTTGCTGTTTTAACATGTCTTTTAACTGATCAAAGTAGGGACAGACGCCCTCGTCTGTCCGCATAAGAGAATGTATTTCACAAGGAGGTAAGGAGGTTCAAGCGGACAGACGAGGGCGTCTGTCCCTACATTAAATCGTGAATTTCAAATAAGGGAAATAGTTCTTGTATTCAAAGAGAGTCTCTCTTCCTATCGAAGAAGGCGTTGCGTAACATAGAAATAGGACTTATCATAGCTTGAAGATTGCTGATGATAAGTCCTATTGATGCTTATTTACGTGAGTGAAACGTACCTCGATGATAGGAGAAGAACCCTATCTCACAGGGTAATCGAATCTGTTCGTGTTGTAGAAGTTCGTCTGCTGTGATGGAACATGATCGAATTCTACGTTGATAGAAATAGCGTTTTGATTGTGAGAACCCCATTGATAGGTTATGCCACCACCAATTCTATCCATGAATCGACTAGCCATTGCGCCATAACCGAAGCCCATTGCACCATAACCGTAACCAAAGGGACTATAGCCCAACATGCCATATCCGCCCCAAGCAGGGTACCCATAACCTGCGTAACCGAAAGCATTTCCGACGTTATTAGAGGTGAATGCCTTCTGAACAAAGGCGTAAGCACTCCAATGCTCATCGAATTGATAGCCGAGAACAGCATTGACTCCGCCAACGAAGTAGTTGTTTCCTTGATAAGTCAGATGGTTTACATAGCCACCAACAGCTAGGGTCGCCTTCTTTGAAAGGTTGGTTACATACATCAGTGACACATCTTGCGAGAATCCTGCGCCATGGTTATATCCATGTCCAAGGTTGGCAAATGCCGATGCACTAAGGTTTATGTTCAATCCTTTATGCAGTCTCCATGGACCTAAGCCATAGCCCCACTCGGGGTAATAGAAACTATTGGGAGTAACAGTCTGACCGCTTTCTGTTATGACAGGGAGGTTATTGTCTATTTGAGATTGCTGTTCACGATCCTCTGCCATACGCCTAGCATATTCTTTCTCAGCCTCAGTTGCTTCCCTTGGTCCTTTCAAGCGCGATGACTCGATAGGCTTCACAACCGATGTATCAACGTTGTGCTGCCCCGCTATTGTTTGCGCCTGCAATGGCAAGCACAAGATAGCTGTTATTATGAAAGCATATTTCTTCATTTGCTTGCAAATATAAATAATCGTCTATCAACAGCCAAGTATTTTAAAAGTTATTAGTGTTTTTTCAAGTTGTTGGTACTACTTAGTTTTCATGATGAGCGGTGGATCTGTTGTAAAGAGAAATACGGTTGCACCATGGAAAACCTGTCCTGGCTGTAAGCTATTGTCTACTTTTTCCATACCACTATTGTATCCAGCATGCAAGGGTTGTAGTGTTATGCCGCTACTTTGTGCCCCATGCGTATTGATGAGTAGGGTGGGTTCACTAGAGTAGATGGTCATTGCGCGCCCACTTTGTGCATCGAAAAGGATAGCGGCAGGCTTTTGCATATTGTCAGGATGTCGCAGTTGGAAAGCATGATAATAGCCATTGATCGTTGCTTTTATTCGCTCTCCAATCTCTCTTGGTTGGGTAAAGTCGAATGGAGTAAGGCGTGTTTTCTGTAGTTCATTAGTGGGTAATTGCTCCTTATCCAACTTATTTGTATAGTGCGTATCTAGCCACAGATGTTGTTTAAGGATAGATCGGTGCATGTCACCAGATAGATTGAAACAAATTCCATTGGTTACTTGCAATGTTGTAGGAGCAGTCGTCGTGATACGATAATCAATGTCGAGTGCATTCTGATCGGATAGCGTATAGGTAACAGTTGCATTCAGTTTACCATCGAGATTGTTCTCTCCCTCAGTCGTAATATAGCGTAGGGAGACCGATTGGTTATCAGAGCTAACAACCTCCCAAACCTTTGATGAGAGCGTTTCTGTATGATCCTTACCGAAATAGATAAGCGTTGCTCCTAATGTAGAGTCTTGCTTGTAGTCTTCCAGCTGATTGTACTCTTTGACCACAGGCTCTAGTCGTCCATTCCAATTATGGGCTGTCAACGAAACAAGCCGCGCTCCGTAATTACTCACAATAGCCTCCATACCATTGCTGTTAGTGAGCTTGACGAGTCTTGCTTCCTGTGCATTTATGTTCATAACAAGGCTCAATAAAGCCATTGTTATTAGTGCATGTATCTGCTTCATAATGTATCCTTTCTGTATATTGCAAAGTTAGTAAAAAACTTTAGAAATGCTTGTGTGGTAGAAATAAATGTTATACTTTCGTATCCAAATACAACTATTTGAGAATAAAAGAAGAAGTCTTCTCTCTCTTTCCGTTGCTTTTGTCTTCTACAGCCTATGCGAGTTTATAAGATAAAAGAATGTCAGGAAAGAGCAAAGAGATAGCAAAAGATACAGGATTATGGAGTTAGAATTAGAACCCTTATGCCTTCCTTGTGATAAGAAACGCCCCATTGTCATAGCAGGACCCTGCTCCGCCGAAACCGAAGAGCAGGTGATGAGTACGGCACGCATGTTGGCAGATAAAGGATGTCACATCTTTCGTGCAGGCGTATGGAAGCCACGTACCAAGCCTGGAGGATTCGAAGGAAATGGAGAGAAAGCCTTACCATGGTTGAAAGAAGTCAAGGAAGAGACTGGGATGATGATTTCTACAGAGGTGGCAACCCCCGATCATGTCGAGTTAGCAATGCGGTATGATATGGACGTACTATGGGTTGGTGCACGTACATCGGCTAATCCTTTTGCAATGCAGGCATTGGCAGATTCGATGCAAGGACTTCAAATACCAGTATTGGTGAAGAACCCAGTCAATCCTGATTTAGAACTATGGATTGGTGGCTTACAACGGTTGAATCAAGCAGGGATAAAGCGTCTAGGTGTAATCCATCGGGGCTTCTCTAGCTATGATAAGAAGATATATCGCAACCTACCGATGTGGCAAATCCCTATTGAATTGCGCCGTCGTATTCCTGGATTACCCATTATTTGTGACCCTAGTCATATTGGCGGACGCCGTGACTTGATTGCTCCTCTCTGTCAGCAAGCAATGGATTTAGGCTTTGATGGACTCATCGTAGAGAGCCATTGCAACCCAAAAGAAGCATGGAGTGACGCCAAGCAGCAGGTAACTCCTGATATTCTGGATTATATTCTGTCGTTACTTGTGATACGTGATGACACCTTCACGACTGAAGATATCCGTTCGTTACGTGCGCAGATAGATGAGTTAGACAACTCATTGATGGAACTCCTTGCGAAGCGTTTCCGCTTATGTAGGGAGATTGGAACCTTTAAGAAGGAACATAACATGACTATCTTACAGACGAGGAGATATAATGAGATACTTGAGAAACGTGGTACACAAGCAGGCTTATGTGGTATGAATCCAAAGTTTGCAGCACATATCTTCGAGCTTATCCATGAGGAGAGTGTACGACAGCAGTTGGCTATCGTCAATCAATCATAGGTCTGTTTGTACTTAAAATTACTGATATGTTGCGTTTGTTGTTAACCTTTCTTTTGGGTGTAATAACCCTATACTCTGAAGCACAGAGTAGGTTTACTATCGTAGAACTAAACACTGAGAACCTCTTTGATGCACGGCATGATACACTGAAGAATGACTATGAGTTCTTACCCAATTCACCACGTCACTGGACACGAGCGAAGTATTGGAAGAAGTTGAATAGGACGGGGCAGACCATCATAGCCTGCGGTGAGGATAGTTGTGGATGGCGGTTACCTGACCTCGTCGGATTGTGCGAGGTAGAGAATGATAGCGTACTCTTCGATCTTACGAAACGCTCTTTATTGCGCAAGGCACGCTATGAATACGTTATGACGTCATCGCTTGATACACGTGGTATAGACGTGGCTTTGCTCTATTCTCCCTTCTCTTTTCGCTTGTTGAAAGCCGATACTATCAGGGTTAGCTTGATAGCCAACATGCAACCAACTCGTGATATTCTCTATGTCAAGGGGGCTATTATTAATGGTGACACCTTACATGTTCTATTGCTTCATGCACCGAGTAGAAGGGGTGGAGAAATGCAGTCGCAACCTTTCCGAAAGCACGTGATGATGCAAGTGAGTAACGTGGTTGACTCTATCCAGAGACGCCACTCTGATGCGAAGGTAATCGTGATGGGCGACTTCAATGACTATGCTGATAGTCCTTCATTAAAGCCTTTGTACGAACGTAACTTATTGAATGTCTCGGCACAAGCAAAGGGTAAGAATGGGGCGAAAGGAACGTATCGCTATCATGGAGAGTGGGGTAGTTTGGATCAGATACTCATTAGTGAGAACCTCCGTTCCTATGTACTTTCATGCCACATCAATGACGCTCCATTCCTATTGGAGGAAGATATAAAGTATGGTGGAGTAAAGCCTCACCGTGACTATAACGGGATGCGTTATAACAATGGCTTTAGCGATCATTTGCCCTTGGTGTTACAAATGGCTATCCCTTAAAGAAGGGCTCTTTAAGGGATAGCGAATATTTAGAAGTTAATGTTGAGACCTGCTTCTACCGCAGTGTAAGACTTTCTTATAGGTACGATAGGTGCCGTATCGTAGATGAGACGATAAGAACCATTGATGCCAATAGCTGGTGTTATCTTATATAAAAGGTCTACCGCACCCCCGAATCTGGCTTTCTTGAAATAACTATCAGGCTTTCCTTGGTGAATGGCAGTAGCTGTTAAGTCCCAATGATCACTGATGTGATGCTTGAAACTCAAGGACAGATGCGTCTTGATACTACGGCTACAAGCGTAGAGCGTGGGCGCAGATGAGGTTGGATCTTTCCATTTCTCGAACTCATAGAACACACCTGCTGCAGCGAACATAAGGAACTTCTCTTTGTTTACAAGTCGATAACGTGATTGCAAACCAGTAGATACCTTAAACTCTAAGCCTCTACTTCCTGCCCATTCCGACTCGGCATAGGGATAGACTTCAAAGGCTCGGCTCAATAAGTAACGATACTCCGTGTGAACGTATCCACCACTTACTGTCACCTTCTTACCGTATGTTGAGAACTCCAGTTTATTGATGAGATTGATAACACGGCGGTGCTTTATCAATACGTTGAGATTAGCAGTGTTCTTAACAGTGAGTATATTCTCTTGTTCTGTCTTAAAGTCTAATACTGGCATGAGAGATCCTTGTATGGTCTTCGCACTATCAATGCTTAGGGTGAGATTCTCCGAGAATAACATCTGAGAATACGACGGGATAGAGAGTAATAAAGCAAATAATGCAATCGAAAGTCTTTTCTTCATGTGCGTTGATAAGTTCTAAATGTGATAGAGGGGATAAAAAATAGGGGCGTACAAATGTTAGTGTGCGTCCCTGTTTATTAGTTGCTATTGCTTATCAAAAATCTTAAGTTTCTTATTCAACTTGTCAATTTTGGACTGAAGTTTAGCTATCTTCTTACCCATCTTATCCAATTTTTTCTTACTCTTAGCCAACTTCTTATTTATGGCTTTTGCCTCTTTCAATTTCTTGATAGTGTCCTTTGCATCCTTTACCGTGCTAGAAGGGCTTGTTGCAGTGAAGTCGGTTGTTGCCATGTTAGCGTCAGCGTTAACATTAGCAGCCTTCTCCGTTAACTCATTATAGTCGACTTTCTCTTTCTCATAATCAAGCTGTGTCTTATTCAACTTAGCAGTTAGGTCGAGTACTTCCTGCCGTTCCTTTAGGTTCTTGATAGCCGTTGTGTTTGGTGTAGAACCACATGATGTCATTAGTGCTATAGCACCAATTAAGAATAATCTTTTCATACTTTTCTTTACTTTCTTAGTGTTATAATAATTAAATACGATACTTTTTTACTTTTGTGTTAGCCTTAGTCCGTAGGCTTACTCTTATATGTTATGTTAGAAAATGGAGTCTGTCGACTGTTCTATTTGCTTGTGAATATCAGCCTTGCTCTTGCTTAATCCAATTTCATCTAATAGACCACCTATCGCCCCGTCAACCACCTCTTCAATCGTAGATGTAGCTGGTTTGACAATCTTTTCTTGTATCATTTTCTGCGCCTTCTGCCTTATCTGATCCTTAAGATTTACCTCCGAGTTCTTGTAGTATTGCCTTGCTGCTTCCTGCAAGTCGTCCTCGTCAACCGTAAAGATATGTCCTAAGAGTCCCAGAGATACGATATGATCCTGTCCAGCATAGTTTACCTTGCCAGTAGAATATATAATGTGATTGTCCACCGTAACGAGATTGTCCACTGCAGATCGTATCACATTCCCTGCAAAAGCATTACTGATAGAGCGGAAAGCATTGTCGAAGAGTGCGTTACCCGTTGTGTTGGTCGTGTCGTTAACAGCGTCATTCACCGTCTTAGTGATTACACCCGACAGCACTTCCTTATGCTGTTCTGGTTTCGGACAAGTGAGGATTAAGACGATAGCGAAAGCCACTAAGGTAATCAATATACCCAAGAGACAACCCATGTGACTCTTCTTTTGCGTCACTTGTTGCTGTGGAATTGCTTCAGGTTGAGCAGCTTGTTCAATGGGAGTAGCCTCTACGTAAGGCATATCCTGCTCCTGCGTCTCGGTATCAATAGGGTCATTTCCTACTAATATCGTACGTAATTCTTCTATTTGCCAAGCTGGAATCCATTGCTGTGTATCGGTAGGCATGACCAATGTTGTAGCCTGAATCTTACGTTCGGCAAGCTCGTTAAGACTGTATGGTCCCCTCTTTTCGTTATCAATATTAATGAAATATTCCATAATTTAATCCTTAGCTATTTTGTGGGATACGTGATATAACGTTCTTAGATGTTATCAAACACTCCCTTACCTATTTCTATTCGGTGCAAAGGTAAGTATTAATTCCCAATAGACAAAGAATTACAATCTTTTTATCTATAAGTTGTTACTATTTGAAGATTTATGCTTCTTAGCATGTGTAATCAGTGAGAAAGCGGTATATTTGCACGTCAATAAGATCGTACGATAATTCTTAATCAGATAATAATAATGGTAGATTTAATCCAGCCTTATGGCGCAATAGCAATGAAGCTAATTGTGGGCATGATTGGTATTTTAGCCTTCTTACGCATTACGGGTAAAGCGCAAATGGGACAGTTGACGCCTCTTGACACCGTTAGTGCATTCGTGATAGGTGCGTTAGTCGGTGGTGTTTTGTACAACCCAGATATGACTACCTGGCATCTCATCTTCGCTTTGGCTGTCTGGACAGCCTTTAATATGCTTGTCCGCTTCGCTATGCGTTCCGCTTATCTGCGTCATCTCATTAAGGGCGAGAGCGTCTTTCTGGTGAAAGATGGCGTTCTAAACTTTAGAAACTTTAAGCGCAACAGTCTTGAGATGGAGCAGTTTAGATTAATGCTAAGGCAGAAAGGCATCTTTTCTATGTTCGATGTAGACGACGTTCTATTTGAGGCTAATGGTGCCGTGACGGTTCTTTCGCCCGGTCAAACTGCTTATTCCGTATTGTTGGTGAATAACGGAGAGATTGTAGAAAGCAGTCTTGCACAATTTAATCACACGCAGGAATGGGTGCAGAAGGCCATCAAACGCAATGGATTCCGCAGCCCCTCTGAACTCTTCTGTATGGAGTGGACACCTCGAAAAGGGTTCTATTTTGTAACGTTCGAAGGTGATGTGAAGCGTGGTAAAGAGGAGTTCGACTCTGAAGATATAGACCCAGATAACGCACAAGTATAGGTTGGTTGATGTGTAACGATGCGCTGCCTCGTTAGCAGTAAACAAGAAGCAATACAGAAGGAAACGCTCTTCTTCATTTGAAGAGGGCGTTTCTTTGATGTGAAGAGAGGCTCTTTTCGATGTGAAGAGAGGCTCTCTTTTATTATTAGGTAAGATTCTTCTTTCTCCAAAGAATATTCCAGTATCACGCTGATGATATTCCAGTATCACGCACATGATATTCCAGTATCACCCTGATGATATTCCAGTATCACGCACATGATACTCTATAGAGGCTATAGGCGCTGACTTCTTTTATCATACTTTACGAAAGACACGGGGTATAGGAATGCTTGAAGTATCAGCTAACATCGTCTACCTTAATTGTAGTCATATTTCTGCACAAAGCATATTTATATGCGCATGAATAGCTAATAAGTGTTTTAAAATACATTAAAATACTACTAACTGGCTTGTTGGTTTATTTCTCTTTTTGCTATCTTTGTATATCAGAAAAGAATTATAAGTATACTATAAAGCAATGTTTGAGAATTTAAGTGATCGTCTAGAACGCTCCTTTAAGATCCTTAAAGGTGAGGGAAAGATAACGGAGATCAATGTAGCAGAGACCTTGAAAGATGTTCGTAGAGCATTACTCGATGCCGACGTTAACTATAAAGTAGCCAAGTCTTTTACCGATACAGTAAAGCAGAAGGCTCTCGGTATGAACGTACTTACAGCCGTGAAGCCTGGTCAGTTGATGGTAAAGATAGTGCATGATGAGTTAGCAGCGTTGATGGGTGGCGAAGCAGTAGGTCTAAATCTTACAAGCCGTCCAGCCATTATCTTGATGAGTGGTTTGCAGGGTTCGGGTAAGACCACATTCTCTGGTAAGTTAGCAAACATGCTGAAGACAAAGGAACATAAGAACCCTTTGTTGGTTGCTTGTGACGTATATCGCCCTGCAGCTATCGACCAGTTGAAGGTTGTTGGCGAACAGGTGGGCGTTCCCGTATATTCTGAACCAGAGAACAAGAACGTTAATGAGATAGCTGATCACGCCCTCGCAGAGGCAAAGGCGAAAGGTTGTGATGTGGTAATCATCGATACCGCAGGTCGACTGGCAGTTGATGAGGAGATGATGAATGAGATTGAGAGTCTCAAGAATCATGTTAATCCAGATGAAACGCTGTTCGTTGTAGACTCCATGACAGGTCAGGATGCTGTTAACACTGCTAAGGAGTTCAATGATAGATTGGATTTCAACGGCGTTGTCCTAACGAAACTTGATGGTGATACACGCGGTGGTGCTGCTTTGTCGATTCGCACAGTTGTAACCAAGCCTATCAAATTCATCGGTACTGGTGAGAAGATGGAAGCTATTGATGTGTTCCATCCAGGACGTATGGCAGATCGTATCTTAGGTATGGGTGACGTAGTCTCTTTGGTGGAACGAGCACAAGAGCAGTTCGATGAGGAAGAGGCGAAACGCTTGCAGAAGAAGATACAGAAGAACCAATTCGACTTCAATGATTTCTACAACCAGATACAACAAATAAAGAAGATGGGTAATCTGAAAGACCTCGCTTCGATGATTCCTGGTGTGGGTAAAGCTATCCGCGATGTAGATATAGACGATAATGCCTTCAAGGGTATTGAGGCTATCATACAGAGTATGACACCAAAGGAACGTACGAATCCAGAGGTATTGAATAACTCACGTCGCCAGAGAATAGCGAAGGGTTCAGGTACTAGCTTGCAGGAAGTAAACCGACTCATTAAGCAGTTTGATCAAACGCGTAAGATGATGAAGATGGTTACAGGTTCTAAGATGGCTGGTATGATGAGCAAGATGAAAGGTATGCCTGGTATGCCCTCTATGCCTAAGGGCTTGTGAGAAGAATCATCAACAAACAATAATAATATAAGCTATGGAATATCAGTTAATCGATGGTAAAGCAACCGCAACAGCTATCAAACAGCAGATTGCGCAGGAAGTAAAGGCTATTACAAAGGCAGGTGGAAAACAACCACATTTGGTTGCTATATTAGTAGGGCACGATGGGGGAAGTGA
Organism: Prevotella veroralis DSM 19559 = JCM 6290; assembly: GCF_000377625.1. Classification (GTDB taxonomy): domain Bacteria; phylum Bacteroidota; class Bacteroidia; order Bacteroidales; family Bacteroidaceae; genus Prevotella; species Prevotella veroralis. The sequence continues at coordinate 35,751 of NZ_KB898325.1, forward strand.
GACTTACGTAAAGAACAAGGTTATTGCTTGTGAGCAGTGTGGCTTTAAGTCTACGCTTATCCGTTACGAAGCTGATGTTACCGAGGAGGAGTTGTTGGCTTGTGTAGACAAGTTAAATAAGGATGATGACGTTGATGGATTCATCGTGCAACTCCCATTACCAAAGCATATTGATGAACAGAAGATCATCATGGCTATTGATTATCGCAAAGACGTGGATGGCTTCCATCCAGTCAATGTGGGGCGAATGGCGATCGGTTTACCATGCTTTATATCGGCAACACCATTAGGAATCCTAACTCTGTTGCAGCATTACCATATTCCAACTTCTGGTAAGAAGTGCGTTATCTTAGGTAGAAGTAACATCGTTGGGAAGCCTATGGCACAGCTCATGATGCAGAAGCAATATGGAGATGCAACCGTAACAGTTTGCCACTCGCATTCAGCGACATTGAAGAAAGAATGTCAGGAAGCTGATATTATTATTGCAGCTATTGGGCGTCCCGATTTCTTAACAGCTGATATGGTTAAACCAGGTGCTGTAGTTATCGACGTTGGTACGACGCGTGTACCCGATGCGACACGTAAGAGTGGCTATCGCTTGAATGGTGACGTGAAGTTTGATGAGGTGGCTCCGTTATGCTCATTCATTACTCCAGTACCAGGAGGCGTTGGTCCGATGACGATTTGTTCTTTGATGAAGAATACACTTGCAGCAGGCAAGAAAGAATATTATAAGTGATGACAGCAGAAGAATATCTACAACTCGGCAATGAGTGTCGGCAACGAGGAGACTGGCAGAATGCCTTAGCCAATTATATGGAGGCTATCGAACTGGATCCTAATTCGCCAGCAGTAGTTGCAAAAGAGATGCTGGAGAATATTCTAAACTTCTATAACAAGGATGCGTATAATCCTTAAAATACAAAAACTATGAGCAAGATGAAAGGTGCCATCGTAGTGAACACTGATCGCTGCAAAGGATGCCAGTTGTGTATCGTTGCATGCCCGAAAGATGTGATTGCCTTGGCTCAGAAACAAGTAAATGTCCACGGATATCCGTTTGTTGAGTCTGCTAAACCAGATGATTGTATCGGTTGTGCAGCTTGTGCAACAGTGTGTCCTGATGGCTGTATTACAGTCTATCGTAAAAAAGTGGAGGGGTAATTTATGGCAGAACAAGAAGTAAAATTGATGAAAGGTAACGAGGCTATCGCCCATGCTGCAATTCGTTGTGGTGCGGACGGATACTTCGGTTATCCTATCACTCCACAGAGTGAAATAATAGAGACGCTGGCTCTCTTGAAGCCATGGGAGACCACGGGAATGGTTGTCTTGCAGGCTGAAAGTGAGGTGGCATCCATTAATATGATTTATGGTGGTGCTGGTGCTGGTAAACGTGTGCTGACAAGTTCTTCTTCACCAGGCGTCGCCTTGATGCAAGAGGGTATCAGTTATATGGCAGGTGCAGAGCTCCCAGGTGTGTTTGTAAATGTACAACGTGGTGGTCCTGGGCTTGGAACGATACAGCCAAGTCAGAGTGATTACTTCCAAGCGACACGTGGTGGCGGTAATGGTGATTATAATGTTATCGTATTAGCACCTAACTCTGTTCAGGAGATGGCCGACTTTGTAGACCTTGCTTTTGAATTGGCATTTAAGTATCGCAACCCTGCGATGATTCTGTCTGATGGTGTGATTGGTCAGATGATGGAGAAGGTTGTTCTCCCACCAATGAAACCTCGTCGTACAGAAGAGCAGATTCGTAAAGAGTGCCCGTGGGCTTCTATGGGGCGCACAGCTGGTCGTAAGCCTAATATCATCACCTCTCTGGAGTTAATGCCAGAGGTAATGGAACAAAGAAACTTACATTTGCAGGAGAAGTATCGTCAGATACGTGAGAATGAAGTGCGCTTCGAGACACAGCAATGTGAGGATGCAGATTATGTAATCGTAAGTTTTGGTAGTGCCGCACGTATCGGTGAGAAGGCTGTTGAGTTAGCTCGTGAACAAGGCTTGAAGGTTGGACTCTTTCGTCCTATCACACTCTGGCCTTTCCCAAGTAAGCAGCTTGCAGATCTTTGCAAAGGTAAGAAAGGCATCTTGGTTAGTGAGATTAACGCTGGTCAGATGGTACAGGATGTTCGTCTTGCGATTGATGGTGCTTTACCTGTAGAACATTTTGGACGTTTGGGTGGTATCGTTCCTGATCCAGAAGAGATAGTGAATGCACTCAAAGAAAAGTTAGTAAAGTAAGAGAGGAGGGCGTATATATTATGGCAAATGATATAATTTCACCTGAGAATTTGGTGTATAAGAAGCCGACCTTGATGAATGATACGACAATGCATTATTGTCCTGGATGTTCACATGGTGTGGTTCATAAATTAGTTGCAGAGGTAATCGAAGAGATGGGTATGACCGATAAGGCTATTGGTGTATGTCCTGTTGGTTGCGCTGTATTTGCTTATCGCTATCTTGATATTGATTGGCAGGAAGCGCCTCATGGTCGTGCTCCAGCTGTAGCAACTGGTATCAAGCGTGTATGGTCTGATCGTCTTGTGTTCACTTATCAGGGTGATGGTGACTTGGCATGTATTGGCACTGCTGAGACAATTCATGCCTTGAATCGTGGTGAGAATATTCCAATCATCTTCATCAATAATGCTATCTATGGTATGACTGGTGGTCAGATGGCACCAACAACACTGATGGGGCAGAAAACTGCGACTTGTCCTTATGGTCGTGAACCAGAACTGCATGGTTACAACTTAAATATTACAGAACTTGCTAGTCACTTAAAGGGTACTTGCTATGTAACTCGTCAGAGTGTAGATACAGTTGCCTCTATTAACAAGGCAAAGCGTGCTATTCGCAAGGCTTTTGAGGCAAGTATGCAAGGGAAAGGTAGTTCCTTGATAGAGATTGTTGCGACATGTAATAGTGGTTGGAAGCTCTCTCCTGTAAAGGCAAATGAGTGGATGCGTGAGAATATGTTCCCTGAATATGAGAAAGGAGATTTGAAAGATACAACCAATCTTTAGTCCGTCTCTATATATAAATAAGGTGTAATATGAAAAAAGAGATAATTATTAGTGGCTTTGGTGGGCAAGGCGTACTCTCTATGGGTAAGATCCTTGCATACTCAGGACTAATGGAAGATAAGGAGATAACATGGATGCCCGCTTATGGTCCAGAGCAGCGTGGTGGTACGGCAAATGTAACTGTTATCATCAGTGATGAGCGCATCTCTTCACCTATCCTCAGTAAGTATGATGTTGCAATTGTCCTCAATCAGCCATCGTTAGATAAGTTCGAACCAAAGGTGAAGTCGGGTGGTATTCTCATTTATGATGGTTATGGAGTGATGAATCCTCCTACACGTAAGGACATCACTGTCTATCGTGTCAATGCGATGGACAAGGCTGCTGAAATGAAGAATGCCAAAGTTTTCAACATGATAGTCTTAGGTGGATTACTTAAGGTTTGTCCTGTTGTAAGTACTGACGGTTTGAAGAAAGCACTCTATAAGAGTTTGCCAGAACGTCATCATAACTTGATTCCATTGAATATGCAAGCAGTGGAAGAAGGTATGAAGATCATCGTTCAGCAGTAATGATATACAAAGAAACCTGATTTTTTATAACTCTCTAATTTGTTTAAGGGATCTCAGCAGTGATGCTATGGATCCCTTATTTCAATTTATGAGAGACTGAACTTATTAAAGGTGAACTTTCCCAAGCAATTGTGTATTAGATTGTTCTATTATTCCAATAATATAGTTTGATTTGTTCATAGTACCCCTTTATACGCAAACTTTTTGTGGAAAAGATTTGGCGGTTTCATTATTTTTTTATTACTTTGCAGCCAGTTAAAGCATTGATACTATATAATTTATAAATATTAATTAATTCAGAGAGACAATGAAAAAGTTAGTTTTGATGTTAGCAGCTGCTTCTATGGCAGCTTCTGTTTCTGCTCAAACTGTAGCAGAAAGCAAGGCATTTGACAACGTTTATGTTGGTATTAATGGTGGTGTTGCTACGAAGACTACTGGTCACAAGTGGTTGAGCGACCTTGATCCAAACGCTGGTATCCGCGTTGGTCGTTACTTCACCCCAGTATTCGGTTTAGCTGTTGAGGGTAATGCTTACTTCTCAAACAAGCCTTGGCACTCAACAGGTACAGCAGTTCGCGCTACAAATGTTAGTTTACTCGGTACAGTAAACTTGAGCAACCTCTTCGGTGGTTACAAGGGTGAGCCTCGTGCATTTGAGGTTAGCGCACTTTATGGTCTTGGTTGGGCACACGTATTCACAAACAACAAGACTACAAAAGAGCTTACTTCTGGTCAGCGTAACCGCATGACTTCTAAGGCTGCTTTAGACTTCGCTTACAACTTCGGTTCTCAGAAGCAGTGGCAGGTTTATGTTGAGCCTTCTATCAACTTCGCTTTCTTAGGTAAGGATCGTTCTAAAGTTCTTACAGCTGCTGGTATAGTAAATTATGATGTAAACTATAACTACAAGGCAGTTGCACAGGATGGTCAGCCAGCTTACAACATTAACAACTCATTTGTTCAGTTGAACGCTGGTGTTGTTTACAAATTCAAGAACTCTAACGGTACACACAACTTCACAATCGTCGTTCCACGTGATCAGGCAGAGATTGATGCATTGAACGCACAGATCAATGAGCTTCGCAACCGTAAGCCAGAGGTTATCACTAAGGAGGTTGTTAAGGAAGTTCCTGCAGTTAAAGTTAAGGAATTCACAGTATCTGACCTTGTATTCGTAACCTTCGCACAGGGTAAGTCTGCTCTTACAAACGACGCTAAGGCTGCTCTTAACAACGTTAAGGAGGGTGTTCACGTTCAGGTTGTTGGTACAGCTTCTCCAGAGGGTTCTAAGGAACTTAACGATCGTCTCTCACAGGCTCGTGCTGACGTAGTTGCTAACTACCTCAAGGGTCGTGGTGTTATCGTTGACGAGGCAACTGGTAAGGGTGTACAGGGTGTAACTTCTAATCGTTTGGCTGTTGTTTACGTAAAGTAATCAATCTTACGGACTAAGAAGTTAAAACTTCTATAAAACAATTTGGGATGCATCTCTTGAGGTGCATCCCTTTTTAGTTGTCCTTGATTAATGGATTTATTCTCTATTGGATGAACCGTAGAATATTATTCATGAAATTAAGTTTACTGTCATTCCTCTCATCTTCTCAGCATATATAACATTCTAGAAACTAGGTTGTTTACTGCAAATGTTAAATATGACGGCAAATGAAATAAAGAATAAAAGTGCACTTCAGTATGGGTATAATAACTGTAGTGAGTCGTGATATCTTTGTTATTTATAGTTGTAGAGAAGTAATAAAGCAATATCGCAAGCCGTTATATAATTGTCTGATAGATTGAGATGATATTATTTATTAAATAATGAAGAAATGGATAAGTTACCAAAGATAGGAAGATATGAGTTTATGGCGGAGCCTTTTCATTGCGATTTCTCTAATCATCTATTCATGGGACATTTAGGTAATCACATGCTTAATGCTGCTGATTTTCATAGTAATGAACGTGGTTATGGCATGAATTATCTTAATACTATCAACAAGACATGGGTGTTGAGTCGTCTCGCTATTGAAATGGAGGATATGCCTAAAGCATACGACAAGTTTTATGTTGAGACATGGGTTGATAATGCTATGAAGTATTTTACAAGCCGCAACTTTAAGGTCGTTAGTGAGTCGGGACACATTTATGGATATGGTAAGAGCGTCTGGGCACTCATCGACACGGGTACTCGTGAGCCTTCAGATATCTTTGCTGTCCGTGAGGGGCTTATTAATGAATACATAGAGAAAGACTATATTTGTCCGATTGGCAAGTCTTCTCGTGTGAAGATAACAGATAATGTATCACTTATCCGTTCTATTGATACCTATTATAGTGATGTGGATGTGAATGGGCACATCAACTCCGTTAAGTATATTGAACATATATTTGACTTGTGGGATTTAGATTGGTATCGTCAGCATACAATTAAGCGTCTTGAGATTGCATACGTAGCTGAGTCTCATCAAGGCGATTGCTTACATTTCTATCGTGAGCATCGTGATTCAGACTTAGACTTTAATGTGAGAATAACAAAGAGCAATGAGCTTTGTGAGGAAACAGAGGCCTGTAGGTGCAGGGTGTTATTTGGCTGATAGAATAAGGTAACTCCCATCCATTAATAATTGTTCCTCGTCCATTAGTTCTTTCATAACCTTGGTGACCATATCCCAATCCTCATCAAGCTGTCTAACCTCTGTCACATGATGTCTCTCACCATCAGCTACCATTGCGAGGATCTTTTCTTTTATCTCCTCTTGTTGGTTGTGATCATCGTGATGAGAATGAGAGAGACATACATCACACTGTTCACAATCTACTGATTTCTTCTCTCCGAAATAATAGAGCAGCTGTCTACTCCTACAAACCCTATCGTTCTGTGCATAGTTAATAACAGAATTAATGCTCTTCTGGAATTGCTCCTTCCGCTCTTCGTAAACACTTTTATCCAGTATGACGTCGCTACCATCAACACGATCTCTCTTATAGCTAATGAGCGGAATACTCTTACGAGGAATGAAATCTATGATGCGTTTCTTACTTAGATTTACAAGCACCATATAAGTTTGATTGCGGTCAAGACCAGCCTCTTGCGCTATGTAACTCTCATCGACATAACCATAGTCAGTGAATAATCCACCATAGTTCCTAAGTAGAGATATGACGACATCATTCTCTTTCTCGTTTAATGAATCAAGGCGATAAAGGTCATCACGTCTTAACAAGAACCGCACACGTGCATTATTATCTGGGTTTGGTTCGTAGTCAATATATCCAGCTCGTTGTAATAGAATCAACGCAGCGTTGGCTCGGATAGGGAAGTGTTTAAATGTTGCACAGAACTTATCAATAGGGAACTCGAACGTACAGCCTTCACCGCTATTCACGCCTATTTGATAGAAATAAGCTAAGTGCTCGTAAACCTGTTGTACATATTCTTTAGGGGGGAACGTGTCTTCGATTCTCTTTTGTAGCGTTCGGTTGTCATGCCCATTATAGAGTAAAACCGCATAAGCCTTCTGCCCATCACGCCCTGCGCGTCCTGCTTCTTGGAAATAAGCCTCGAGCGAACTAGGGCAATCCATGTGTATCACCACGCACACGTCGGCTTTGTCAATTCCCATACCAAAGGCATTCGTCGCAACTATAACACGCACCTTGTCATGTTGCCATTCACTTTGACGTTGATCCTTCACGGCTGGCTCCAATCCTGCATGATACCATGTTGCAGATATACCATACTGCATAAGCAGTTGAGCAATCTCTTTCGTTCTCTTCCTACTACGACAGTAAACAATAGCCGTCTTTGGTATTGATTGAAGGATATGAACCATCTCCGCCTCTTTATCTTCCGCCTGTCTGACAACATACACAAGATTCTTTCGCTCGAAGCTCATACGGAAGACATTCTTCTCTGTGAAACCGAGTCGTTCCTGTATATCGTCAATAACGTCAGGTGTGGCAGTGGCGGTTAATGCAAGGATAGGTACGTTGGGTACGAGCTTTCGTATTACCGCTATCTGCAAATAGGATGGGCGGAAGTCGTAACCCCATTGACTAATGCAATGAGCCTCATCTACCGTGATGAAACTCACTTTTATATGTTTTAGTTTGATTTGGAAGATATCAGAACTAATGCGCTCGGGCGAGATGTACAATAACTTAACGCCACCAAAGATACAATTCTCTAATGTTGTCACAATCGCATCTCTACTCATCCCAGAGTAGATAGCTGCTGCGGTTATTCCTTTGTGTCGAAGGTGCTCCACTTGGTCTTTCATTAATGCGATAAGCGGAGTAATAACAATACACACACCCTCTTGGGCTAATGCTGGTACTTGGAAGGTTAGTGATTTACCTCCTCCTGTTGGCATTAGTCCTAAGGTATCCTTCCCCACACCGATACTTTCGATAATTTCTCTTTGAATACCACGAAAGTCGGGATACCCCCAATACTTATGAAGAATGTCAAGATAGGACATTGTTTGTCAGCGATTATCACTCCTCAGTAGGTCTTATATCCTCAATCTGCAGCTGCACAGCTCCACGTTTGAAGACATTGTCCTCGATGGTATACGCAATATCAAACGAACGCTTGGATTTGATGTACCGTGCCGACGCACTCTGTCCGAAAGCAATACCATTCATAACATTGTTTGATTTCGAATCAACGAGTTCCAGCTTGATATGCTCTTGCTCACGTCCAACGACTTTACTTGTTCCGAAATCGTACACATCCAACGTACAGAAGATAGGTTTAGGATTTGCAGGCCCGAAAGGTGCGAATCGCTTCAAGTCACTATGCAGTTTCTTCGTAATATCTTTGAAGTCTATGACGGCATCAATGTCTAGTATGGCTTCTCGCTGTTCTGGTTCGATATGCTCCTCTACGTATGCTTGGAACCGCTTACGGAACTCCTTAACATCCGACCACTTCATCGTTAAGCCAGCCGCATAAGTATGTCCACCGAAGTTTAGAAGTAAATCACGGCAACTCTTGATAGCCGCATAGACATCAAAACCAGCTACACTACGGGCAGAACCAGTTGCAAGATTCTCGTCACGGGTCAGTACAACTGTCGGGCGGAAATATATTTCAGTGAGGCGGGAGGCAACGATACCGATGACACCTTTCTTCCAGTGTTCGTCATACAGTACGATACTGGATTGGTGCTTCTGACTCTCTAGGCGTGCCACAATCTGGTTCGCCTCTTCCGTCATCTGCCTATCGACGTCCTTGCGTTGTTCGTTATATTCATCAATGTGTTTTGCCTGATTGAGTGCTAAGCTATATTCGCGTTCAACTAATAAATCCACACTCTTCTTACCATTCTCCATTCTTCCGCTGGCGTTAATGCGCGGTCCTATCTTGAAGATAATATCACTCATGGATAGTTCCCGCCCATTCAGCCCACAGATGTCAATAATCGCTTTAAGTCCTAAGCTGGGATTCTGGTTGAGCTGTTTCAATCCGTGGAAGGCAAGAATACGATTCTCGTCAATCACTGGCACAAGGTCGGCAGCTATACTAACGGCACAGAAGTCGAGTAGGGGAACGAGACGTGAGAACGGAATATTATTATTCTTAGCAAAGGCTTGCATGAACTTGAAGCCCACACCACAGCCACATAAGCTCTTAAAAGGATAAGAGTCATCTGGTCTTTTGGGGTTCAATATCGCCACTGCGGGCGGCATAGTCTCGTCGGGCACATGATGATCACAGATAATGAAATCAATTCCTAGCTGCTTAGCATAGGTAATCTCTTCTATGGCTTTAATACCGCAATCAAGGATGATAATAAGTTTTACACCCGTTTCAGCGGCATAATCAATTCCCTTCTTACTCACCCCGTAACCCTCATCATATCGGTCGGGGATATAATAATCAATGTTGGAATAGAACTGTCGTAAGAATTTATAGACCAGCGCAACAGCCGTGCACCCATCTACGTCGTAATCTCCGTAAACAAGGATACGCTCCTTATGCCCCATTGCGTCGTTCAACCTGTCAACGGCGGCATCCATATCTTTCATTAAGAAGGGGTTGATGAGGTCGGCCAGCTGTGGTCGGAAGAATCTCTTCGCAGCACTCTCCGTCGTTATCCCGCGGCGTATAAGCAGAGATGCAAGTGTAGGGCTCATGCCTAACTTATCACCTAATTCCTTAGCAGCATTACTCTGTTCGGTTGTCGGTGGTGTATAGTTCCATTTAAAATGCATCTTAATTTATTTTTATTTCTGCCCGTAAAGGTACAAAAAAAAAGCCAACCGCCGTGATGGCTAAGATGAATATTTGTATTAGATAGGATATGTTTCCGATTCGTTTCTGTTGCTATTTGTATGATTTTATGATGGGTATTTGCAGGTGAAAGGGTAGGGGAATGGCATATTCAGAAACGGCTAAGAATCTTTTTAGTAGCCTTATGTACTACGCTCACCTGCGGTTTCCGTGTTTGTTTTATACGCTTCCTGTATTATCTCCGTACTTATTCTGTCTTTGCGGAATGCGTATGTTTTTATATTATCTAAGTCTGATAATTAATTATCTAAGCGTGATAATTAATTATCAGACTTAGATAATACTTTATCACGCTTAGATAATACAATTATATACGTATCAAAACAATGCGGAACGCTTGAGAAAAGAAAGCGAATACGGGGAGAATGAAATGCAATACGTATGTTTTTCTTCTTTTATGCTTATGTCTTACGGGGGATTATGGGTGGTTTATCTATTGTATAGGGGGGCGCACAATGTGTTGTTGATGTGTGAAAGTGTGGGTAGACTGGTTTGTTTCGAGGCTTAGGGCATAAAAAATCCCGCTCCATAGCTATGGAACGGGAAGAGTTATTTGTGATTGGAATCTAAGTGATTAGAGTCCCATTTTTTTGCGAATATCCTTAGGAATTGCATTCTTGTTAATCATGTAGTCCATGGTGTTAGCAGCAATGAAGTCCTTTGTCATGTACCAGATACCCTTGTAGTCACCAGTCTCACCCCAAGAGTTCTTTACCATGTAGTACTCCTTACCATTCTGATCCTTTGCGATACCAAATATGAGCATACCATGGTCATCGGTTAGCTCCCAGTTGTCGAAACGCTCTTGACGCTGCTTCTGTGTAGGGGTAATCTCTGGTACGTTTACGCCGAGAGAGTCGATCAGGTCCTTCTTCTTCGCAGTAGATAGACCTAGCCAGTGAGCCATGTCACTGCCCTTCATGCTCTCAACTTTCTTGCCATCAACCATGTAAGCGAGTCCCTTGCGTGAGAAACCAGGCTCACTAACATCGCCACCCCAGGCAACGGTGTAACCATTCATTACGGCATTGTCGATGACGCGCATCATCTCATCCATCGGAAGGTTATAAGATAGTGGGTTACGCCAGTTGTCCTGTACTTCTACAGCGAATGTGGTGTAGAATGGATGGTGTGTGTAAGAGGTAATGGTTACGTAATCATCCCAATTCACACCGAGGCTTGCAGCGAAAGTCTCTGGAGTGTATTGCTTGCCTTCGTATGTGAATTTATCTGGGCACTTGCCGAGGTAGGCGTCGAGAATACCTTGCAATCCTACCTTCCACTGACCTGAAATCTTGTTAGTCTTGTTGCGTGCAACTGCGTTTACGTATGGTTCCATCAATGAGAAGAACTCGTTGAAGTTATTCAATGAGTCGCCATAGAGTGAACCTGGGAAAGGCATTGCGCTCTCTGGTACGATACCATGGTGCTGAATGGTGTAAAGTACGTCGTATGCTGAACCGCCTTGTGCAAACTGGCAATCGCCATGCAGACGAACAACTTGAACGGCACGATCCATGTAGGTCTTGTTAGCAACGAAGCTCTCGCAGAGGTCGTAAGTCTTACCAGTCTTTTTGAGAATCTCCGCCTCGAAGTAGCTAAGTGTGGAGTAATCCCAGCACGTACCTGAGCGGTTCTGGTCTTTAATACTTGTAATTGGGTTCTGCTTTACTACTGTAAAGACAGGCTTGTTAGAAGCAGATGCTTCTTTCTTGTCTGCAGCGTTAGCGCCTATCGCTACCAAAGCGAGCAGTGCTACTACTAATGTTTTCTTCATAAAGTTGTAAATAAAAGTAGGCTGCCATTGTTAGCTTTTGCATTGAGTGGCAGCCTTGGATGAAATTATTAATTATATGTTATCAATTACTTTCTGTTGGCTGCGATAAACTCTTCAACATCCTTTGGATGGTAAGGAATGAGGTCTTTACCAATAAAGCGACATCCCTCCTTGGTGATGAGGATATCGTCCTCAAGACGTATTCCACCGAAGTCTTTATACTCGTCGAGCTTATCGAAGTTCAAGAAGTCAGCGCAGTGTTTCTTTGCTCTCCATTCGTCAATGAGAGCAGGGATGAAATAGATACCGGGCTCATCAGTTACCACGAATCCTTCTTCCAGACGGCGACCCATACGCAAGCAGTTCGTTCCGAATTGCTCTAGGTTAGGGCGTGTCTCCTCATCGAATCCTACGTTAATCTGGTCGAATGATTCCATATCATGAACGTCCATACCCATCATGTGACCTAATCCGTGAGGCAGGAACATTGCGTGTGCGCCAGCAGCAACAGCAGCGTCTGTATCGCCCTTTGCTAAGCCTAATTCTTTCATGCGATCGAAGAGAATACGGCAAATAGCAAAGTGAACATCGGCATACTTGACTCCTGGTTTCGCATACTTCAAAGCAGCGTCATGACATTCCTCAACAACTTTGTATATCTCTAATTGTCTCTGCGTAAACTTGCCATTTACTGGGAAAGTACGTGTGTTATCCGAGCAATAGTGGTTGATGGTCTCAGCACCAGCATCACATAATGCAAGTCGACCTGATTCCAATACTGCCATTGATGGGATACCGTGCATAATCTCACCATGCTGTGAGAAGATGGTTGGGAAAGAAACCATTGCACCGTAAGAACTAGCGATACCGCTAACCTGTCCACCAACGTACTTCTCCGTTACGCCAGGTTTAGCAATAATCATAGCCGTTGTGTGCATCTTATAACCAATAACGGCAGCACGCTCCAGTTCTTCGATTTCTTCTTGCGTCTTCACAGAACGCATCTTTACGACGGCACGGATGAGATCCATGCTTGCTGATTCTTTCTGCTGGTTAGGATGAATACCGAAGAGATCAAAGATTTGAATCTTTATATCGGCACGATAAGGAGGAAGGAAATGGACTTTACGGTGCTCACGCAATGCGTTGTTGCAAATCGTCTTGAGTCCTTTCATGTCTACTGTGTTAGCCACGCCAACGGCATTGGCCATGTCTCTAACAGAATCAACACTTCCATACCAAACAATGTCATCAATGTCGATGTCGTCACCAACGAGTGTCTCAGTGTCGTTATCAACATCAATCACACCAACAAGCCCATCACGCTTCATACCGAAGTAATAGAGGAAAGACGAGTCTTGGCGGAACGGATAATAACCATTTGCAGGGAAGTTTGCAGGTGATTCGTTATTGCCAAAGAGAATGATGATACCACTCTTTACGAGCTTCTTTAGCTCTGCTCGGCGGTTTACATAAGTTTCTTTGCTAAACATATTTCAATAAATTAGATGGTTTGATTGCAAAGATAGTTATTTTTGCTTGAAAGTTATTAACTTTGCAGTTGTTTTTTAACGAGTTTTTATGCAAATTGATAGGAATACGGGCTTAGTATTAGAAGGAGGTGGCATGCGAGGAGTATTTACCTCGGGTGTATTGGATGCTTTTATGAAGTATAATCTTCGTTTTAAGTATGTCGTAGCTGTATCGGCAGGTGCCTGTAACGGCTTGTCATATATGAGCAGACAGCCCCGCCGTGCACGTATTTCTAACATAGATATGCTTGCCAAGTATGATTATATAGGCTTGCGCCATTTGGTAACACAGGGCTGCATTTTTAATCCTGAGTTGTTGTATAAGCAGTTTCCATTTGAGCTTGTTCCCTTCGATTATGATGAGTACTTCCGTCAAAGTAAGTTAGGCGAAGTCTATGAGATGGTTGTAACGAATTGTGAGACTGGGTTAGCTGAATATCTTACCGAAACTGAGGGCAATGCGAAGAGATTAAATGAGTTAGCACGGGCATCCTCCAGTTTGCCTTATGTAAGTAAGATTGTCACCATAGATGGCAAACCTTTGTTGGATGGTGGTATCGTTGATTCCATTCCTGTTCAACACTCTATAGAGACTGGACACGAAACAAACGTAGTGATTTGCACACGTAATAAAGGATGGCGAGATAAGGGTAAAGACTATAAGCAACCTAAGTTTATCTATCGTAATTACCCCCGCCTACGCGTCGCATTAAGTCATCGTATAGAGGTGTATAATCGTCAGTTAGATTTGATTGACGAGTTAGAAGAACAAGGAAAGATACTCGTCATTCGTCCAGAGAAGCCCGTTGTTGTCGGTAGAATGGAGAAGGATGTCAACAAGCTCGAAGATCTTTATGAAGAAGGATTCCGCTTAGGCGAAGACTTTATAAAGGAGCATGTCGGGTAGTGGGAGTAGTTTCGTTGAACAACTATAGGAAGCTCTTCACATCAAATTATCAGTCCGAATTATTTGCCATTATGTAAGAAATTATCATTACCTTTGTATCTGTTAAGAACTAACCATTACAATTTAAAATAATAGTATTATGACACAAGAGGAATATAACCTTTTAGACATTGATTTTGCTCATTGCCCTGGCTCTCATTGTGGAAAAGCAAATGAATGTTTCCGCTACGTAGCCTATCAGATGCTTGCAAATTGCACACGAGATCGTTATATGGTAACCAATCCGAACGTGATAACGGGCAAGCCTAATTGTCCGCTCTTTATATCTAACCGCAAGGAACGCTATGCTTGGGGAATCTCACACATCTTTGACAACGTGCGTACCTCTGATTTGCGTGGCGTCCGACTGAGCGTTATGCAATGCTTCGGTGCAGCTACCTATTATCATGTTAAGGAACAACTCCGTGCCATCACCGAAGAAGAACAACAGGACGTCCGTGATGCCTTTACCGAGAATGGTTATGACGGGCAGAGCATTGAGTTCGATCGCTATGAAGAGCATTATCCCGTGCTTATGCGCATGAAACGTTATAAGTAAGCACAGTCTTCGCCTTTCAGTTATAAGTTCTTTTCTGCTTATATAAGTAATACGATAATACTTATATAAGCAGTACAATAGTATTCCTATAAGACCTATCGAGTTCTACACGTTTGTATAGCGAATTATACAGGCGTGTATAACTAATTATACAAACGTGTATAATTGATTATACAGACGTGTATAACTGATTATACAGACGTGTATAACTCGTTATACAAACTTGTATAATTCGGTTGATAAAGGCTAAGGAGGATGCGATGTCAAGTATAAGTGCTATCGTACATTAACTTACAGGTGCCTCGCATGGGTATTAGGAGTAAGATTGTAGTCTAATTGAATGGCGGAAGATAACGCTATCTTCTCTGTCTATATGGGTAAAAATAAAGGATTCCTCACAGGTATATTGCTGTGAGGAATCCTTATAAAGTGAATTGAGTATATAATTTCAAAGAGGTATATCTCCCTTCGTGATAGTTAGTCGGTTATATTCTGGGTTACATACTTCGGAGATTCACCATATTTATTAGCTTCTCTTTGACTATCCATTGTTGTAAATGCAAATATGATAAAGCTGAAAGCGAGACTAACAAACCAGATTAGCATACCGAAGATGGCAATTCCACCGCCCATAGCTGTTTTGATTAAAGGTATCATAGTGTCTATATCGCCGAAGAGAGCGTCAATGTTCGTTGTCCCTATTCCCAGAAGCATGAGAGATATGCCAATAGCTTCAATGATGATAGTCGTTAAGAGCCACCATCCACTTTTGCCTATGTCGTGCAGACGACGAATAGTCATAGAGCAGTTCAGGAGTATTAAAACGATGTTAAGATAACGACCTATGACTGGGATAAAATCGCATAAATAGCTGACAATGAGGAGAAACAACGCCCCCCACCAAAATTCAGAGCGACGACTACGAGTGTTTAGTTTCAAAGCTCTCGTGAAGATTCTTTTAACAGCTTCTATAAATCCTACTTTGGGTAATTCTTTAATTTGTTCCATAATATTGCTTTTACTTTGAGTTGTATTGATTCTATTCCTTTAGTAAGTCGGGACGTAACCGCTTTGTTCGCTCCATAGCTTGATCGAATTCCCATTGCTTGATCTTAGCTTCATTACCGCTTAGCAATATCTCTGGTACATCCCATCCTTTATAACTGCGTGGGCGTGTATAGATTGGAGCGGAAAGCATATCGTCCATAAAACAATCAGAGAGCGCACTTTGGTCGTCACTGATAACACCTGGAACGAGTCGAACCACAGCGTCGGCAATGATGGCAGCAGGTAGTTCGCCACCCGTAAGCACGAAGTCGCCTATAGAAATTTCACGTGTAATGAGATGGTCACGTACTCGCTGATCAATCCCCTTATAGTGACCTGCAAGAATGATGATGTTACCCCCCATTGATAAGTCATTGGCTATCTTTTGATTGAATTGTTCGCCATCGGGAGAGGTGAAGATAACGTCGTCATAATCTCTCTCTTCCTTTAAAACACTAATACAATTATCAATAGGTTCAATCTGCATAACCATTCCAGCCTGTCCGCCGAATGGGTAATCGTCCACTCTGCGCCACTTATCCTTTGTATAATCACGAAGGTTATGAAGCCTAATCTCTGCAAGTCCTTTCTTTTCGGCTCTGGCAAGGATGCTCTCATGCACGAATCCTTCCAGCATTTCTGGTAAAACGGTGATAATATCTATTCTCATAAGTGTTACAAAGTTAAGTATTATTTTACTATTGCGTTGAGACATTAAGTTTTTTTTGTAACTTTGCAGCAGTTTTCTAATAATAACTTAAGAACAATATGAAAAGATTCTTTTCCCTCGCCATCCTCTTGATGGCAGCTTTTAGTGGTGCTATGGCACAAAACGTTCAAGTTCATTATGACTTAGGACACAGTTTTTACAAAGATCTCTCTTCGCGCATGTCGGTAACGACTACTGTTGAGATGTTTAAACCTGATACCTGGGGTTCTACTTTCATGTTTACCGATATCGACTATAAACGCGATGGTGCTATTGGTGCTTATTGGGAGATCGCTCGTGAGTTTAATCTTTCAAAGAACAAGCAGTGGGCAGCCCATGTAGAGTATAATGGTGGTGCTGGAACTAACTTGAAAGATGGTAATTATGTAGGTAATCGTTATCAGCATGCAGTTCTCCTGGGTGGTGCTTGGAACTGGGCTTCAAAGGATTTCTCAAAGACATTCAGCGTTCAGTTAATGTATAAGTATTATTTCAAGAACGCTAATAAAGGTTGGCATCCCTTTAGTGGTTTTCAGTTGACTGAAGTTTGGAGTACCACCTTTGCAAAGGGTCTTTGCACATTTGATGGCTTCTGCGATGTCTGGTATGATCCGAATGTAAAGGGCAAGTTAATCATGATTTCAGAGCCACAGTTCTGGTTTAACCTTAACACACTAAAGGGAATGAAGAATGTAAATCTGTCCTTAGGTTCAGAGGTTGAGCTTAGCAACAACTTCGTTTATAACGATAAGGGTAAGAATAACCGCTTCTACGCTATCCCAACTATTGCTGCTAAGTGGACGTTCTAAAAATATCTTCAATAATAAGATTTATTCATTGATATAATTTTACGAATGAAAAACTTAAGGATTCTCATATTATTGGTAGCTTTGTTGGCAACTATGTCTCTTAATGCTCAAAGTTCTAAAAATTTTATTAAGCCTTTAGTGAAAGATGGATTTTATGTTGATTCTATATTGAGTCTAAAAGGAAATACCATAATTTATATGAGGGCTGGAACAGAGTTTGATATAGAGAAGGCAAGGGTTGCCTATGTAGAGCATTCTATTCTTGGGCGAATAGATATTACAGACGAAAAAACTGCCAATCAGAATTCTACTAGTCTTATATTTCCTGAACCAGAGTTTAATGGTGATGCCTTTATATGTAATTTAGAAGATAAAACATATATAAAAATGGAAAGAGCTATTGGTCAAGTTAAGATAAAAGACCAGTTGTGGGGACCAGAAAGTAAACTATATGTAAAGCCAGAAGCTTCTCCTGTAAGGATTCCTAAAGGGAAAGTAGTTATTCTCATAAGAGTTCCAGATGTAAATGAAGATCCAAAATCTTTTGTTAAGGTTTCACAGTTTTCTGTAAGTAAAACTCGTAAGTTGTCTTTAGCAAGGCAAAATGAATTAACAGGTAAAATAACTTATGGTGGTTATAATAGACAAGAAAAGGATTTTACATATAAACGATATGGTAATAGTTCTTTGTTGCTTACAGTCGATATAGACGATTCAGGAGAATATTGTGTTAGTATTAGTAATCCTAACAGAGTAGATAGTAAGCTTTCTGTGTCTTGCTTTGGAGTTGACGAATAAACAAGTTCTTTGAATAGTAAACTTAAAAGGGCTCACAAGAATGGTTGTGAACCCTTTTGTTTTTAGTTAGTTGTTCTTTCTGCGTAATCTTATTCGGCGTTCCCACAGAGCCGTTCCAAATTTGATAGTGCTAGTTATATTGTATTCAGCTGCAAATCCATCGGGGGTGATATGTATCTTTATCTTATTATAGAGTGGATGAAAATCTTCGGTTAGCGAATCACAATCATTGTCAATTTCAGCAGTATCTATGACAACAGAGTCTGTGTCATCATCCACTACTTCTGCTATGGCTGTATCACAAACCGCTTCATATTCTGTACTATCATCTGATATAGAGTCGACTTCTATGGAATCAATCTCTCCTTCTGAATTTCCATTGAAATAATCAAACATATAATCGCTGACATATTCTTCACTCTTTATGTCCCTGTAGAAATTCTCGTCTGAAACCTTATCGGTTGTGTTGCAGTAGTTCATTGTCCGACTACTCCCATCTAATGGGTGCCCGGTGATAGTTACCTTGTCTTGCCAAGGAATACTCTGTGCCATAATAGCAAGTTTTAATCCTGGGCAAATAACATTAATCAAGTATTTAAGAATCTCAAAAGACCTTGTATTGTTGTTTTTGACTAGTATGTCAGAGAATGAGTCATGCTCCTTATCTAAGATCCTGTATGAAATCCCAGACTTTGGAAGTTTAGAGAATGATGGATAAAGCTCATGTGAGTTACAAATGATGTATTGATCTAATGATGAATTATAGGCTAGGATAATGTCATGTTGTGTTATGAATTGGATGACAGAGTCAAGAGAGGCATATTGATTGTCTAGTGGATAACACGGTTGATTGATATGCAAGCGGAAGACAGTCCCATAAGCGGAAGAACTGAGAGCTGTTAATGTGAAACTGGAGTAGACACTATCAGGGGTTGATTCATAGAGTGAAGTATAAGGAAGGAGTAAATTATTCTCACCTGTAGGCTTGAATAATTGTTCTCCATAGTCTGTTTCGTCCCCTTTGGCAGAGTATGACCATGAGTTAGTAAACTCATAGCTAATTTCATCACCTATTTCTATTGCGTTTTGGGCTGAAACTGATAGTGAAATAAAAGTAAGACAAAGCCAAATCCAGAAACTCATGTATGATTTGTGCTCTGAGTGTAATGTTGTATGGGAGGAATATTGTGATGTACTCATACCTTATTGATTAATATTTAGTGAGAATCGTGTTGGGGCATTTGCCTTTTTATTCTCTAACAAGTGATTCGTGTGAAATTATCAGTGATTGGGGTTGTCTAGAAGTAACATCCCTCGTATATTCTGTTAAACAGCCTTCTGGGTTGAAAGAGATAGTTTCTTTTATGTTGAGAGGATTAGATTTGTTCTTTAGCTTGGATTGTGACGATTGCCCCCTTGAACTTGTGAGAGTAAATATAGCTTTCGTGTTACCAGTTTCATCTTTTGTTATGTTACTAGTGGTGTTTTGCAGTCTTTGATTATCTTCAAGTTCATTATGATGTATTCCTGACTTGTATTCACGTGCGTAGATGTTGGGTATTATACTAAGACCTGGAGTTGAGAGGTTTATAATTAGTGAAATAAAGGGGTTTATGTTCTCAAGGGTACTAATATCTTTCTTTACTTCTTCTTTTGAAACGTCTGCAAACATGTCTGTAGTAAGCTGATTCTCTCCTTTATGTGCATAGACGTAATCTATAAAATCGCTTATTAAGTCTTTAGGATTAGTAAGCATGTAATTAGTCATGTCTGCATTAAAGGTGATTAGTAGCCCATGTTCCTTTAGGAACTCCTTAGCAAACTGAGCAAAGACTACATCCGACTTGTCATGGTCTTTATCTCTATAAGGACTTTGCTGAACCAGCAACCTCATGGTATAAGTCTGAGGAGTTACATTCCTTACTATTAATGTGAACCTTGATTCGTAGGAATCTTTTATTTCATTTAAGAGGTAGTAGGACCATACAGAACTACAAGCTAGATTTTCATAGATGTCATCAGGAAAGTCTATGGGCTTCCCTGTAGTTGGATTTGTCGTTTTTACTGAAAGCTTATAGACATATTGAATAGAATCTCCACGTTTGAAATGAGTAGAGATATACTCTCCTTTGGTTTGTGCAGAGAGTATTGTACAAATGAGCGAAGCCATCAATAAGACTATTTTTCGTCGGTCAATCTTCATGCTGGTAAGGTTGTAAGAAGTTATTAAATTGTTATGTAATAGAATCATATCAAAAAGAAGATGTTTTAGAATAGTGATCCTTCGGTGATTGGAGAGGATTCTAAGGCGAGTTTATTCTCGTCCATCTGCACGAATCGAGCAATGAATTCTTCCTCAGAGATAATTGGAATAGAGAGCTCCTTTGCCTTTTTATTTTTGCCAGAAGAACTTTCTACGTCGTTGTTAATAAGGAAGCTGGTTGATTTAGAGACAGAACCTGTTACTTTGCCCCCTTGACTCTCAATGTAAGCCTTCAGTTCATTACGATTCTTATGATGATGCACATCGCCAGTGATAACAAACGTTAGTCCTTCGCAACTATTACCAGTTGGCGCAGATGAAGACTGACTAATATTGAGTTCTACTAATAGCTGTTGCAGCATTGAATAGTTATCTTTATCCTTCATCCATCTAACAAAGCTAGCACTCTTTTCTGGACCAATGCCTGCAATAGTAGCGAAGACATCTTCGGTAGTAGCTTCAGTAGCTGTATGGAATAGGTCTGCTATTTGATAAGCCGATAACAAACGATTGCAAACATCACGCCCGATAAGTGGTATATTTAATGCAAAGAGTAAGCGATGCGCTTCCACGTTACGAGCTTTCTCAATGGCTGTAAGTAACTTGCTAACGCTCTTGTCTCCAAATCCCTCCATTGTTCGTAGTTCTGAAGCATGGTTGTTGAGATGGAATAAGTCTGCATATTCACGTACCCAACCAAGATTGATAAACTTCTGTATTGTCTGTTCGGATAGTCCATCAATATTGATTCCTTCTTTTGAAACAAAGCGTCCGAACTTCTTGAGTTGCTTTGCAGGACAATGCGTGTTGGTGCAATGCAACGTCTTTGTTCCACTATTCTCACTCTCTATTACCTCTGTTGCTGATTGGCATACAGGGCAAACTTCAGGTATATGAAATACGCCCAATCGCTCAACAACATTGATTACCTTTGGGATAATCTTATTTGCTTTGATAACAGCTATCTTTGTTCCCTTATCGCCAATCCCCAATCGCTCACATTCGGAGATATTACAGAGCGAAGCACGCTTTACAGTTGTTCCTTCTAGTTCAACGGGCTTGAATACGGCAACGGGAGATATGGTTGAGGCTGCACAAGACCATTCTATATATTCTAATTCTGTTTCCGCACTCTCATCCTGCCATTTGAAAGCATAACCAGCACGTGTCGCATGATGCCCTGTCACCGAACCTGTTGCAGCGTAGACAGCATCGTCGTATGTGATGACTAAGCCATCAACAGGATAGGGGAAAGGCGATGAACTCTTGCCTGTTACCCGTTCTGTCCAACGATCGATGACTACTTGGATATTTACCTCTGTGGGCTGCTCAATGAGTTCTCTGTCTACTGGCTTAAAGCCTTGTTGTTCTAGCCATGCCATACGATTGCCCCATGAGATAATCTCTTCTTCTTCATAGACAAGGGTAAACGGAATCCAACGGATATGACGTTCTTTCACTTCATTGATGTTCTTCAACGTCAATGAACCTGATGCAAGGTTGCGTGGGTTGGCATATTCTTCCTCTGCTTCCATGTTAAACTGTTCAAAATCAGGATAACTGATGACAGCTTCACCACGAATCACAAGATGTCCTTTATAGGGTATTGCCTGTAGGATTCCGTCAATAGCCTTAGATAGATGGGTAATATTTGTTCCAATGTGACCATTACCACGTGTGACAACCTTTGTTAGTTTCCCATTATCGTATGTAACAACTAGTGTCAAACCATCTAACTTCCATGAGAGCCAAATAGGTCTATTCTCTGCCCATCTTGCAAGTTCTGCCACCTTCTTTGTCTTTGCAAGTGAGAGAGCAGGGAACTCATGTTCTTCTTTCTGACCAGTAAGATTATCAGCAGATACATTTTGTGTAGGGGAATCTGGTAAGATAATTCCCGTTTCCTCTTCTAACTTCTTTAATCGGTCAAAGGCTGCATCCCACTCATAGTTGGTCATGATTTCTTCTCTGCCATTATAATAAGCATCAGATGCAGCGTTGAGTTGTTCAACAAGGGATTGTATTTCGTCGTTCATTCGTGTTGAGTGTTTGAATATTGGCAAAGATACTACAATTTGATGAATCTGACATTCATTCGCTGAATTAATTTGAATAGTTTATGTTGCCAACTCACTTCTTTTGCTTACCTTTGCGCCAAAGAATAATCGAATCAATTTTATTTATGTCTACACTAACGATTTCTATTATCGTCGCCTTCGTCTTGGGGTATGCACTCATAGCGATGGAAAGTCTGACGAAAATCAACAAAGCTGCAGTTGCTTTGTTGATGTTTGTTTTCTGTTGGGTTCTTTATATGGTCGACCCTTCACCATTTGTGCAACTGATGCACCCAGAGTTTAAGGGTATGGGCGATCAGTTAGTTACATTTGCCAACAAGTTGATAACGGAGCATCTTGGAGACACGGCAACTACGCTCTTCTTCCTTATGGGAGCTATGACAATCGTTGAGATTGTTGATCAGAACGGCGGTTTCAACTGGGTAAAGAACGTGATGCGCTCTAAGTCAAAGCGTAGTCTATTATGGAAGATAGCCTTCATGACTTTCTTCCTTTCAGCTATCTTGGACAACTTGACAACAAGTATTGTGATGATTATGATTCTCCGCAAGCTCGTTCAAGACCATAAGGACCGTATGATTTATGCGTCATTGGTTATCATTGCCGCCAACTCGGGTGGTGCTTTCTCCCCAATCGGTGATGTGACAACCATCATGTTGTGGAATGCGGGAATGATAACAGCTGGTGGCGTGATAAGCGAGATTTTCATTCCATCTCTTATATCAATGATTATCCCTGCCTTTGTTCTTCAGTTCTTATTAAAGGGCAAGTTAGGTGGTGATATGTTAGAGACTGATCACTCTGGTGATACAGAACTATTAGAGTTCAATGGCTCACAACGCAAGATAATCTTTGCTATTGGTGTGGGTGGACTCTGCTTCGTACCAGTATTCCATTATTTCACAGACCTCCCTCCGTTCGTTGGAATCCTCCTTGTATTAGGTATTCTTTGGACGATTACAGAGATATTTTATCGCAATCTACATCGTGCTAAGGGCGATAGCGAAGACTTCTCAAAGCGTGTCACCAATCTGTTGAGCCGTATTGATATGTCAACAATCCTCTTCTTCCTTGGTATTTTGATGGCTGTTGCCTGTCTTGAAGAAGTGGGTATATTACACGAACTCGGTGGAGGATTAAACAGTTTCTTCCAAGGTAATCATTATGCAGTGACGGGTATCATAGGAGTATTATCGTCTATTGTTGACAACGTCCCACTTGTTGCAGGTAGTATGGGTATGTATCCTGTTCAGGCAACAGGCGACATGGCCGTTGATGGTATCTTCTGGCAGCTCTTGGCTTATTGTGCTGGAGTAGGTGGTTCTATCCTTATCATTGGTTCTGCAGCAGGTGTTGTCGTAATGGGATTGGAGAAGATAACCTTTGGTTGGTACATGAAGAAGATTTCGTGGATAGCTTTCTTGGGCTATATCTGTGGTATTCTCTCTTATTGGGTTATCCGTACGTTTATCTTCACAACTCCGTTGTAAGAGTTGTAAATTAGGAATAGGGAAAGACAACTCTCGCTCTAACCCTTTTTATCAAATAAGAATTGGAGGATGTGTTCAGCCTTAATTGAACACATCCTCCAATTCTTATATGCCATTCACTCGTTTCAAAGCAAGTAAATCAGTTCCTATAATCTTTTGTATTCCGTTCCTCTACTCTGTCTTCAAAACTTATGTCATTAAATAATATGTCTCTCTGTCCTTCTGTCTAAAAACTCTGTTACTAACGTCTTGTATTCATCTGTTACTCTGTCTTCAAAGCCCATGTTCTTCTGTCTCACACAAAAGCCTCACCCCGTTAGGCGCCCCCTCTCTGTAGGAGAGGGGCTGGCGGTGGGGCCGTACCACGGAAGCGAGAGAACCAAATTAATACACTAGTTTTGAAAGACATTAATTTCACAATTAATATAATCGAGTTGTCTTATTACAGAACGATTGATACCCTGAATCAATCTAAAAAATGCTCCCGTGGTAAAAGCCTCCTCAAGCCCCTTCGAAGGAGGGGATGTCCATAACCCTACTTACATACTTTCATCGTTTCAAACTGTATGCAATAAGGACATCCCCTCCTTTGGAGGGGCTTGGGGAGGCCTTCTTTCCTAACCTGCTACTGGTTCATTCTCTTCTTTATTCTCCTTTTCTTTCGGTTCGGGGGTGAGGCTTTTCTTTTTTCCTTTCTCTTCTCCCTTCCATTCTTCCCACTCAATATCCACATCTGACAAACCACGAGTGGAAATACGCCCTTTACCAGCACCACGATAACGGGTTTCAGGAATAAAGCGGACACGCACACCACGAATCAGGGTTGCGTTTACATCTTCTGGTTTGTCTACGCCATTCTTACTTGTTACTGCTGTAAAATAGAACGAGCCTACGCCATCAAGCTTCACCGAGCGACCCTGCGACATGTAATCGCCCATTACACCGCCCAGTGCTGTCAACACAGCGCGCACATCGGCAGGGCTAACCGTTGATTCAGCGGCTATACGTTTTGCAACCTGCTCGGTTGAAACTGGACTCATCACTAGAACGGACTTTGCATACCATTTTCCGTTCACATTCATTTTGGTTTTCTTGTAAAATCCCATAAGTAAAAGATTGTTAAGCAGAGGAGCGTAATTGTTAACATCGACGAAATGTACTTTCGTGGGGCACGGAAGTACAATCTGTGCCCCACGGGTCCGATACCCGTGCCCTACAAGTCCTACTTCCGTAGCCTTCAGAATTACGACTACTTTGGCACGGACTTTGTAATGCTCTGCTTCCTATTCCGCTCCTCAGCATGTTAATAATTATTGTTTATTAGTAGGCGGTCAAAGCTGACCGCCTGTAGTTTTATAGATTATCTGTACTCAAATAGATAAATGCTAATAATAGATAAAAGGACGAACCTTTTTTGAATCCCATTTGTCAGATTTCCAAATACTGACCTTGTTATTATCTAAGAACATAGCAACACCATAATATTGCGGGGCACCACTACTTGTGTCCTCATATTCACGTCCCGTCCAATACATACCTGTAGGTGCTGTTCCGCCGACAGAAGTAAAGAGCGAAGCTATTGAGGAAGATGAATAATCAAATTCGTCAGTCCATGACCGGAAGTAATATCCTAATATTTTTTTACCATAATGCTGCAAAAGTTGCCTCCAACTATAAACTGTAGGCAAAAACCAATGGTTAATATTTG
Organism: Prevotella veroralis DSM 19559 = JCM 6290; assembly: GCF_000377625.1. GTDB lineage: Bacteria > Bacteroidota > Bacteroidia > Bacteroidales > Bacteroidaceae > Prevotella > Prevotella veroralis. The sequence goes on from NZ_KB898325.1 coordinate 61,381, forward strand.
TCCCAGTTACAGGGACACCAGGAGTGAAGTGAGCTGCTGCATAAAAAGCTGGGAAATTTGTCTAATTAGCCTTAACCTCACTTGTAGAAGGGGTCATAAATCCTTGATATGATATGGCATAATCCCCAGGATCACTATTAATAGAGGGTTCCGTTAACAAGGAATATACATCATCAGGATGTTCACTAGAGTTTTTTTCATCATTGTTATTAATAGCACCAATAAGAGAATTCCACTGATAAGTAGTTCCTGCATCAACATCTTTTAATGCCATTGCAAGATGCATGGGTCTATAAACCACTAATCCAATAGGAGTTTTTCCAGGATGCTTAGCAATAAGACCTGCCGTTCCATCGCTGAAAAGATAATAGGGCTTCGTAAATATCTTAAATTTAACAACATACGATCCGTTCATCTTCATAACCTTTGAAGTTGGGACTTTGATAGATTTACCAGTAAACTCTGTCTCCCAAATCTGCCCAGAATTAAAATTAAGAGTAAAATTAGAACTATTTGTTGATGGCAACATATACACTTCACCAGAAGCCCCGATACAACCGTTCACATTATTATAACCTTCTTGAGTTTTATTATATACACCAAGCGGTATCCCCGTTATTGTACCAGAACTATAAGATACATTTGTAGCAAAAGCATTCATCGTTACAGTTGTTGGCACACTACCAATATCAGAGGAAACGGAAGCTTTTACATCTTCTGACTGATATATTTCTAATGCTGGTATGTAATATTGAAATCTAACTTTACATCCTGCATGTTTCATTACGAAAGGAATCTTCTGCTTCTTTCCACTGACAACAACATTCTCGGCTCTACCTATTCTTGCCGTCTCTGCATCTGCAATAGCTACAGTCAAATCATTTCCATTGCGTGTGACCTTATCATTATAGCAAACAAAGGTGTAAGTACCTGGTGTCAACTGGATATTCTCTGGTTTTCCTGAAGCGGGAGTGAAAATACTTCCAGACACAGAACCTTCCAATACTCCTTTCAAATTACCACTCATGTCATAAGCCAACATCGTATAATGACCATTACTAATAGCACGTGTTTTGGGTGATTTCGTTACAGCTGTATCAGGTTCAACTGTTACTTCCGCTGTCAGTCCATCTCCTAAACTTACAGTGTCTTTAACTGTCTCCTTTAGGCTACGTGTACTAGCATTATCAACTTCTGGCTGAAAGTCTGCATCTGTTAATGAGAACTCTATTTGGGACAAATCAACTTTATTTGTCCTCTCTTCAAGAACATCGTTGTTACATGAGATAGCCGTTATTGAGCAGACTGCTACTAACAGGTTAAATATAGTTTTACTTCTTTTTTTTATTGTCTTCTAATTTAAATGATTAAATGTCCAATTCTCCTCCATCAATCTCCTCCTCGGCATCCCACCAATCTTTACTAGAATTGGGCGCATCAAGCGTAACTGATGTACAGATAAATGTTTCTGTCTCCATTTCATGGACGACACACTCGGGGCGTTCATAATCTTTCTTTTCTTGCTTTTTTCTCATTGCTTTAATTGATTAAAATATTTGTTATTTCGTGCTTAACTTTTCTATATTTCGGTTTAGGTACGGACACAAAAAAAGAACAAAGGAAACTCCTAGAAGTCCTTTGTTTACAGGGTTTACGGCACGCTTCGCGCGCGCGTACGCGAGAAGAAAAAATGTGTTATTTACGTCTGCTCTACTAGAGAGAGTATACAAATATTTGGAACTACCAAATAATTTGCTATCTTTTTCTCGTTCTGAGATGTTAAAGAATCCAAAGCAATAGCACGTGCATTTACACCTTTATTACATAAGGCGCAAACGTTAGCTTGATTGAAATTCGTTGTTTGTAACATCATTATTAATAAGTTAATTCTCACTCAACGGGCGCAAAGGTAATAAGATAAAATGGAATGGGCAAGGAAAAGAAGAAAAAAAGCCTCACCCCCGCCCCCCTCTCCGACTGGAGAGGGGGGTAAATAGTACTGTTTGCAGGGGATGAGAAAAGGATTTGCTAAGAAAGTGTAGGGTCGTTTAATTAGCAAATTTAATCTTGTGTGCGTCATATCCTACAAGGATAGGACCTTGAATCAGCTTACCTTCAGGGCTATAATAGAACACTCTGCTGGGTTCTGAATACTTAGGAGTGTCAATAACGTAGATGTAGCCTTTACTGTCTACGCTAACCTGTGACGGTGAGATGAGCCTTTCTAAGTCTAATTCTTTCTGCTCTTTTGTGGCAATGTCATAAGTAAAAGCCTTGTTTACCACAAAACGTTTAAGTGTGTAGTCGTATTGGGTAGAGAAGCAGATCAATCTGTTCTTGGTCTTATCATAACCAAAGATGTTGGCTTTGCATAGCGTTGTGACTTGGTCAGTCTTGGCATCTATGACTTGCACAGCAGCATCCTCCCCATGGAATGAAGAGGCGAAGTAAACCTTATCATCAACAGAATAGCTTTGGTCGTAAGGATTCAAAGCAACTTGAAGTTCCTTTATCTTCTTAAAGGTATTGAGGTCGACTACTGATACTGACTTTCCTGTTCCATCATAGTTATAGTCACTCATATTGACATAAAGCTTGCCATTAGCCACAGAGAGAGCCTCTGGATGTGAGCCAACGATAACTGAATCGATAATGGTTTTCTTATAGTCATTGGGGTTTACTTTATATACCTTACCCGTATAAGCAGAGAAATAGACGTACTTACCATCTGTAGCCAAGAATCTTGGTTGTGTGTTATGGAGTTTCACTCTGTGCTCTAATTTCCCTAAACGGTTAAGAATTTCAAGCTTTGACGAACTTGTACTTGTAACGATAATCTTGTTACCAACGATGATAAGGTCTTGTGCATCGCCAATCCCTGTACCATTCTGTGCCTGATATGCGTCATAATAAAGGAATGGAGCATTGGGACGATTCCCCGTATTATAGTCAAGCAGACCTACGGTGCCGTCATTCTTCATGTAATTACCAGCACAAGGAATGTAGGTGTTAGTACTTGACAGGCTTGGCTGGACACCATCATCATAGCCATTGTCATCACTACAAGCAGTGAATGTGAGCGCAGACATGAGGATAATGCCTAACGCAAGTAGATTCTTTTTCATTGTCTTCATTGTTTTGTTTATAATTGGTTTTACTTAATCGTTCTTTACTCAAAGCTCCCAGCTTACAGACAGTCGCCAGTTGGTGCCTGGCATTGGATAGAAGCGAACAACCTCATAATTCTTGTTGCCAAGATTGCGGACATCAAACTGTACTCGTAATTGCTGCTTATTGATGTTGAACTCCCGAGAGAGTGTTATGCTATGGTCGGTAAAGGCTGACATACGGTTATGTGGAATGTCATATCCTAAGGTATATCGTTCTCCCATAAGGAGGACATTGTATCCGAAATCTAGCCAAGGGGAGTGTATCAATATGTTTGCAGAGCCTGAATGGTGAGGTGTATAAGCTATTTGGTCTCCATAGGACAGCTCCGAAGGATCAGTCCTATCGGTTGCACTTAGGTAACTATAGCTGCCAGTCGCACTTACGGACCAATTATTACCCCATCTCTTCTCAATGTTTGCTGATACATCCAGCCCTAATTGGCGAACCTTCCCAGCGTTCATCATCTGCCAATAGAACATCTTTGGTACCGCAATAATCTTATCGGTGACATTGCCGAAATACCCATCAGCGGTCAAGGAAAGCTGGAGTGTACGATTAAAGATGTGCGAGTAAGTGGCACCAAGGTTCCACTGGCGTGACTTCTCTGGGTTCAGATGGCGGTTGCCGATACCTGTATAATAAAGTTCATTGAGTGTTGGAGTACGGAAGATGTCCTTATATCCAAAGCGGAGGCGGAAGTCTTGCAGACAATGCCACTGCATACTGAAGGCAGGCGATAGTCTGTGGAATCCGTCTGAAGCGTTCCCTTGCTTTACACGTTCGTAGATATTCGTTGCAAGGAGAGATGCATTGACACTGAAAGAGCCTGTCTGATAGTTAGCTGCTAAGGCTGTCCACAGTGAGTTGCGAGTAGGGTTAGCAGCTTTCGGAAGCGTCGTGGACAGATGATTATGCGCATAATCTTGTGCAAAGGAAAGGTTTAATCCCTGCAATGGATTTGTCCACAGCGTCGCTGTTAGGTAAGTCTCGTTCTGTCGGTAGGTATCTTCTTTATATCCACTGGCAGGTATATCAGAGTAGCGCGACCAAGCATAATTCCATTTAGCAGCCGCTTTCATCTTGATGCGATTGCTAAATCGGTTCTCATAGAGCATTTGCGCAAAGACATTCTTATCTTTCAGACGCTCTGCCGAATAAGTATTGTCATAGATGACAGCCCCTGGCAATCCTCTATTTGACGTGAAGCCGTAAGCCTTCCACTGCAATGTCTGCTTGTCCGTGAGTTGATAGTTCATATTCAGTTCACCTCGCCACGTCTGTATGTCACTATTGTTTCTACGCTCATGGATGGTTTTGATACCATTCTTTAGCGTGAACCAATAAACGCCGTCAGCCCTTTCGTAGCTTGTGTATGCGCCAATCCCCAAACGTGAGAACTGTTGATGATAGAGTAGGGAAGGCGCAAAGAGACCATAGCTACCCGTGTGCAGCGTCGTTGTGAGGTGAGGCTTGCGGTCGGATACGCCTTGTAACGTACTGATATTGATGAGTCCTGCCGAGGCATATGCTTTTGCACTCTGATAGATATTGTCCTCTTGCCCGATTTGCAAACTGACAAGTGAGACGTTGTCAAGCGTGAAGCGGGAGAGGTCTACCTGTCCACTCTGGCAGTCGCCCACCTGTACTCCGTCATACGTGACGCCCGTGTGTCCAGCCCCTAAGCCTCGAATATTGACAGTCTTCATACCGCCAACACCGCCATAGTCCTTCACCTGTACACCAGCAAACCGTTTCAGCGCATCGCCCATGTCGTGTATGCCGAGATGCTCCATATCCGTGTGTGACAGAGTCTGTATCGGTGTACTTGCCAATACATTCCCAGGAATGCGGAAGCCTTTGACCACCACCTCATCTATCGTCTGTGTGGAATCATTGGTTACGGTTTGTGCTGTCATACTCAAAGGGCATAACAACAGAAAGAAAGAAGCCAGTTGCCTCATCTTCTTATTATGTATCATAAAGGTTCTATGCAGTGCCCTTCCTCGAGAGATGCAATGACTTGCAATGGCAGGTCTTCTGACTTGTTATCCAAAAGAAGGTAAACGCCTTCCCAATCATTCGTTATCAGTGGCTTATGTTTACCTGTGACAGACAACTTACAGCTGCGGGACAGTAGCGGAATCTCACCGCTTTCCCTTTTTAATCATGTAATGTTAATGAACCTATTGCGCGTGCAAAGATACTATAAAGGGTAGAGATAGGCAAATAAATAATGTGATTTCATGGTGATAGTCTTTCTTCTTCTTCTTTGATAAGTCGTTCTATTTCTGGCTTTAGAGCAGGAATGTCAGTTTCTATCGTGTCCCATACCTGTTGTGGTTTTATGGTGTAATAACCATGTACTAGGACATGACGCATATTCTCAATAACATCCCATTCTATCTCTGGATGTTGTGCTCTAAACTCTTTTGTAAGCATATACACAGCTTCCCCAATGATTTCAACATGCTTAACGAAACCAAAGAATACGATGGGGTCATCCTTAATATCTTCGAAGTGATATCTATCTTTATAGGTTAGAAGCGTGTTGATAGCATTTAGGATATGCTCAAGTCGTCCCTTATCTTTTATCTTTTCTCTCATAAATAAGAATCTTATCTTGATTAGCCGATTTGCTGGCAAAAGGTTGTAGACATCCTTCTTCCACTAAATCTATATCCTTTCCCGTCAGTTCTTTTAGTTGGAGCATAATTCGTGAGATCGTGAATAGTGTGATACGAGCGTGCTGATCGTATCTAACCATCAAATCTAAGTCGCTTTGTGCATGTTCCTCTCCACGCGAAGATGAGCCGAATAACCATGCACGCTCTATGGGCTGACTGGTTAGAAAGCCTTGTATCTTATGGATAAGCGGTTGTATATTGGAGCTAATCATCACCTTCTTATATTATAGTATCTATATTCCTTCTGCTGCAAAGATAGTCTTATTCCTTTAAAATAACAAGCCTTTATGCTGTTTTTAACGTGCCTTGATAGATTAGATAGCCCTTATAATCTGAGTAAATGATAGTTGTTCTGATCTTTATGTATGGGTAGTTAGAAAGAGTGATAACAGGCTCGCCCAGTCTTTCTCACCTGTTTGCGAATCGTTTTCCACCTGTTCCAGCATTCTTTATCACCCGTTCCCCATTCCTTTCTCACGTGTTGCGCATCATTGACACACGCATATAAAGTTAGTCTCACCATGATGAGACACAAGTTTCATCATGAAGAGACACTGGTTTCATCACGATGAGACACTCGTTTCATCATGATGAGACTAATAAAAGATACGGAAGTCAAAGATGCAAGACGCATGAGAAAGGAATGGGGAACGGGTGAGAAAGAATTCGGAAACCTATTAGATAAAGAGCGCAAATAGGGTTCTGAACACATAGTTTCAAGGTTTGAAACAAAAGGAACGCTTATGAGTTATGTTTCTGTAGATGTCGCATTGGGTGTCCGCCCCATGTGTTCTCACCTACAAATGTGAAGCCTATGCGTTTGTAGAGGCGCTCGGCTTGCGGGTTGCCAGTGTCTACTAATAGTCCTGTCGGTAGGCTCATGCGTTCGCCCTTCTCGATAGTAGCACGGAGAAGTTTTGTGGCAATGCCTTGACCTCTGTAGCTGTTGCTGATGCAGAGAGAGTCGATATAAAGTTCACCAGCTGCTGTTTCGTCTTCCATGTTGGAATAGTCTCTACCGAAAGCCTGCTTAGCCCCGTCTATAAATGCTTGGCGTAATTCGTGGAGCTTAGCTCCATCATAGCTTACACATACGCCCGCTATATCGTTGTTCTCCGTCATAGCTACCAGTGTGTTACGATAGGAATATTGCGAATCCTCACGTTCAACTAACTTAGTCATCAACTGGTGGAACTCATCTAACGTATGTTCTGGTCCTGCAAACCACAGGCAGCACTCGTGGTTCATAGCCTCCATAATCATTCGTGCTATCACTGCCGCCTGTTCTTTTCGTGCTTCTGTAATCTTAATCATGGTACAAAGGTACGGAGAGAATATGGTATTTCATGGTTCTACTTGTATTATTCTTCGGCATTTATCATCGTTTCTCATAGTCCTTCCTAACGTGTATAAACGCAATTACCCTCTCTAATCATGTGATTGGAGAGGGTAATATGTTTATCTTTTGCCTTGTTTTATAGTGCTGTGAATGCAGCTGTGAAGCCGAAGATAATACCAGGTGTATTGGCAATAGCCAATGGCCAATCGCGTTTGTCCTTGAATAGTCCGTATGCAACCCACAAGGTGCAGTTGATACCTGCCATGAATGGCTGAATGAAGGTGCCCTTGTGTCCTGCGAGGTTATTCTCTATTTGTGGAAAATAGAAGATGTACATTAAGATAGATGTTACCATACCTACCCATCCCATGGAAGTGAAGAACTTTTCTTTTGTCATAATCGTAAGTCTATAAAAGTGTTGACACTGCGTCTTGTGCGCCTGCGTTGTTAGTAGCAAAGACTGACATTACCATTAGCATTGCCAAGCCCGTTGTGATTAATCTCTTTGACTTCATTATCCTAATAATATAATTGTTATTGGTGGCAAAGGTAATGCTTTTTAATTAAAACATATCTAAAGGCGCGATAGAAAAGACATTTTTTAATATTGATAGATAGTACAATAGCTTATTATAAGGTTGCAAGTTTACAATGATTTTAGTATGTTTGCAACCGATAATGTACTTTGCTTATGCGTACTACCTTTTATATACATAACATCAGGAGATTTATAGCGATCCTCGCCGTGACGATGATCATTCATATAGTGTTGCTGTTCTTTCAAGCCTGTAACGAAGGAAGTAACTTCCATTTGGATGTTGATAAACAAGCTTTCATAGTGGATAATGGTGGTGTATGTGGGTTAGGACTGTATGTAGAAGGTGATAGCGTAGAGGATAATTTCATTGTTATTGATAAACAATCTCATGTGGGCTGGGCTCGTGGAGAGGCTTCTATACTTTATATAAACCATCTTCCATCTAGTTGTAGGATAGTCCGAGATGATGATACTCTCAGAATGCAACGGCTTCCTTTGCGCCCCAATACTACTTATTATATCAGGCGTAGTGGTGGTTGTCGGCAATCGCGTCCAATATGTATAAGTGTTGATAAGAATGGAAAAGTGTATGAGCCTGCGGTTCCAGTCTTTCAATAGCGAGAAGTTATGCACCTACATAATCCATTTCATTACGCTTAATAATGAGAGGATAGCGTTCTGGGTGCTTTAAGCTATCTATCTCAAGATCTACGTTCAAGTCCGGCCACTCAATCGCATTTCGACCAGACATCTTTACATTTAATACGTTATTGATACTGGCATCGCGCATCCATGGAATACGATTATAAGATAAGAAATAATCGTTGCCACAAACAGACAGCATAATACCTTGTGCGTTAATCATTAATACGCTTACCGATGTGTCGATGGAATGATTCCTTGAAGTCGTTTCCATATTGCTCAACTATTTTTCGTATATTACTCAGTTCATGTTGCGAAAAGCCATAATTGTTGGCTAATTCAATCTTGGGTTCAAGCCAATACTTTGCTTCATTGTCTCCATTAATAACGTGTATGTGCATTCGTTCTTCTTCATTGGAGAAGATTTTAAATGTGTATCCTTTCTCACGTTTAAATACTGGACTCATAAAACAAACTTTATTATTCTGCGTCAAAGGTAGTGAAAAATCCTCGTATCGCCAAATCACGTATATTAATTAAACCTCTTCTGTATTGCATCCATGAATGGGGTCAATTCTCGGTTATGCACGCGACCATAGCGATCAATCATTTGTAAGGAATAAGCAATGTAGAGACGGTGTTTGGCACGCGACATAGCTACATAGAACTTGCGAGCATCTTCTTCGTCTTGCTTTTTATTCTTGTTGAAGGCGTTGGGATAACGTCCGTCGGCAGCATCAAAGACAATAACGTTGTCAAACTCCAGTCCTTTTGCCTTATGCACTGTCGTTACATAAACACGCTCACGGATACTCTTACTATTGCAGAAGTCGGCTTCTTTCAGTGTGTTGATATCCATAATATATTGGGAGAGTTGCTGAACAAGCGCATTTTCTATTGTGTTGTCCGTCAGCATATCTATGCGCAGATAACGCAAAACGTAATCTAACCGAGGAATCTCATTGATTAATCCATCTGTATACAAGGCGTTGTAAGCAGACGATAGTTCCTGAACGAGGGCAGGTTCTTCGTTCGTAGCTAATACATAAAGATGTTGGACACCATTCAGATAAAGTTCTCCATAGTTGTTACGAAGGGCATTTATGAATGGTTTTACCTTTGGATGTTGGAGAAAAGACTGTTGTTGTGGTTGCTTCTCACGTGCCTTTTTGGCACAAAGACGGACGAGGCTCACCGTTGCTCCTACATCATCAATAGCCTGATGACTATTCTTTCCTGTCAGTTGAAACGTCTCTAAGAGCGATTCTAACTTATAAGAATGAAGGCTCGGAGCCAATAGTCGTATCAGTTTTAGCGAGTCGAAGCATGGGTTCTTGTGGGCTTTGAGTGTGTCGTTGCAATATCTTTGCAAACAATTGTCAATGATATTGTAATCGTAATTGGCATTATGTCCGAGGATAGGACGTGTTCCAATGTAGGCAAGAAAGCGTTGCAAAGCTTCTTGAGGAGTGATAAGTTCCTCTGCAGAGAGCTTCTCATGATAGATAGCATACATAGGATTATCTTTGTCGCCAAGCTTTGGTAAGATAGGCTTGTCAGTCTTTATATAAAGGTCGAGCGGCTCTCCAACTATTTCCCCACCTTTAATCTTCATGGCTGCAATCTCTATAATATCATCAGCAAATACGTCTAAGCCCGTTGTTTCAGTATCGAATACAACGATTTCTTCTTCATCGTAAGCTTTAAGAAACTCTGCTGTGTAGCAAGTGTCAGGATAAAGAAGGAAGTCGGAAGGCGAAAGTGCGAGTTGCTTCAGTTTCCAATTGAAGCGTCGTGCCAAAGCATGTGAAGGAAAAGCACGCACACCTTTCATTATACGTGTCCATGCAATAGAGTTATGTTCGTTGGCAAGAACACTGAGATGAGATAGTAAGAGCTTAATATCGGGCGTATCAAAGAGGTCGCGCCCAGAAACCTTGAAGTGTGTCAGCCCTACTTTGTCCATTGTCTCGCTAATATGATCTGCATCTGAATTAGAACTGACTATCACTGCCGTTCGTTCTTCTTTGTTTTGGTCATAAAGGTTACGAGCTATATCTGTAACCTCTTGTCGTTCCGAGTCAATCGTACTACTATGGATAATTCGTAAATCTTCAGGCTTAGCTTTCACATCATTGTCAAAGGCAGGAAGCAACTCACGATCTATCTTCAGTTGTTTTTCTGCGTAATCGTTAAAGACATCAAGCAGGTACTTTGGTGAACGATGGTTCCGTTGCAGATGATGAATATTACCCTTACACCGCATCTTGAGTAGTGTAAGGGTCTCCACTTTGGCACCCATAAAAGAGAATATTGCTTGTTGTTCGTCTCCCAGATACATTACCATAGGATTATCTTTGACAGTGAGCAGGTCAATAATTGCGAGCTGCATACCATTGAGGTCCTGCACTTCATCTACCTGAATCCACTTATAACGCTTACATGTATCATCGGTACTGTAAATGTCGTAAGTCTTTAGTAACAAGTCTTCGAAGTCGAGCAGATGGTTCTCTTCTTTGTATTGAGCATAACATCCAGCATAATACATCTTCCAAAGCAACACACGAATCCTATCGGCAGTCTTTGCATCAAGTCCTAGCACATTGGCTTCGTCCATGTATTGCTGTGCATGATGATAGATGTCAATCACAGCTTGTTCGTTATATTCTCTCTTCTGCGACTTGCATATCTGCTTGATAGCCTCTCTGTCATCATCCGTGAAACTCTCTGGGTGGAGGTAATACTTCCACGGATGCTGGTGTTCCATCTGATAGATGAAGTGCTGGAAGAAGATAATCGTCTGATAACCTTTGTATCGATTGAAGTCTCTTGTTACTCCTTCCTCATCTTCGTTACGATAGTCTGCAATGATACTCACGGCTTCCTCATCGTCAATAATAGCTGAGTCTGCTGGAATCTTGTCTTGCTCGAAAAGGAACTTAGAGCAGAACCGATGCACATTACCCACCATCAGCTCTGTGCTATCGCCTCCAACAACCTTCTGAATACGATTCGTCATCTCTCTTGCAGCACGATTTGTGAACGTAAGACAGAGCATATCCTCGTATCTCACACCCTTTTCCCTCGCATATCTTATCCTCTCTGCCAGTATATGTGTCTTACCACAGCCCGGTGATGCCAGCACAAGATGGTATCCATGACTTGCCTCTACTACGGGTATTTGATACTTATCTAATAATGCAAACGAATTGTTGGGTTCCATAGGTTCTTATCTTTATGGGCGTCAGAAGCCTTTGCAAAAGTAAGAAAAAGATTGGAAATAACTTACGATCGGCTTAAGGAATAAAAGTAAAGTGGTATCTTTGCAAGCAGATTTAAGGATTAAACTATGCAAGACTTTGCAGCAATTGATTTCGAAACAGCGAACTTTGAACGGAGTAGTGTCTGTTCCGTGGGCGTTGTGATTGTTAGAGGTGGTGAAATAGTGGATAGTTTCTATTCTCTCATACAGCCCGAACCGAATTACTATCATTGGCGTTGTACACAGGTTCATGGTCTTACGCGTGCAGATACGGATGAAGCACCAGTGTTTAGTGAGGTATGGAAGCAGGTGGAGCCATTGATTGAAGGCTTACCTTTGGTGGCACATAACGCCCCATTCGACAAAGGATGCCTGCGAGCATGCCTTATGACTTATCAAATGGATTACCTCGACTATGAGTTCTTCGATACGTTGAAAGCGGCACGACGTATTCTTCCTCATCTCCCTAATCACCAACTACAGACCGTTGCGGCTGCATGTGGTTACAATTTAACCAATCATCATCATGCCCTTGCCGATGCGGAGGCGTGCGCTTGGATAGCCAAGGAGATATTGTAAGATTCTGCCCGTCACTCGTTGAAACTAATACCTTACAAAAGCGAAAAACACACATAGCCCATCTTATAGGATAAGCAGAGAAAACGAAATGTATACGTATTGCATTTCATTTTCCTTGCTTTTCTTTTGTTTTTCTACGGACTTTGTATTACTTTTGTACGCATCAAATTGTATTATCTAAGCGTGATAATTAATTATCTAAGTGTGATAATACTTTATCTAAGTCTGATAATTAATTATCACGCTTAGATAATACAAAAATATACGCATTGCGCAAAGACGTAATACGTACAGAAATATAACGCGAACAGTATAAATTTAAAACGGAAACCGTATATGAGTGTAAAGTACAAGCTATTAAAGTATCATGGGCACTTCTCTACTCGTTCAGAATATAGGGCAGTTACCATTGAGAATCAAGTTGTAGGAATTGACCGCATAGGTCGGAGTATTCAAGGGGCAACGTCACTTACGCATGCCGATGTCATTGCCGCTATTGCTGCATTGAGGGATGAAATTTCCTCTCAACTGATGTCGGGAAATGTCGTTCATTTGCCGGGATTAGGTTACTTCAGTCTTGCTGTGAAGGGGGAGCTGCATCAAGATCCGCGTTCTGGACATTTTCGTTTGCAGAAGCCAGAGGTTCGGACGGTTAAGTTTCGCCCTGATACGGAAATGATGGAGACGTTCATTCATGCCGAGTTTGAGAATGTTACTTATCGGGATGGCGTTTCCTCTATCCCAACCTATAAGGAGATTGATAAAGCTATCGCAAGGTTGGGGACTGATAGACCTTTCTTCTCTGTCGACGATTTGCGCCTTAGCCTTAATCTTTCGCCGGCAAATGCTTATCGTATTGCGGCACGATTGGAGGAAGAGGGAAAGATTAAGAACATCGGGAAAGGGAGAAATAAGCTATATGTCTTGGGGGAACATGATGGCAAATAGGCTGAAATAAAAAAAGAGGATGTGCTGACACATCCTCTTTATATCCGTTTTATCATATTCTGATAGGTTGCAGCTTATGCGCCTTCGAACTCTCTTAGGAAGCGAGTATCGTTTTCCGAGAAGAGGCGGAGGTCGCTAACACGGTACTTAAGGTTAGCGATACGCTCAACGCCCATACCGAAGGCATAACCTGTATAGACATTAGAATCAATGCCACAAGCCTCGAGGTCGTGTGGATCAACCATGCCACAACCAAGAATCTCTACCCATCCGGTGTGCTTACAGAAGCCACAGCCCTCACCACCACAGATGTTACAGCTGATATCCATCTCTGCGCTTGGCTCAGTGAATGGGAAGTAACTTGGACGAAGACGAATCTTAGTATCTGCACCAAACATCTCACGAGCAAAGGTGAGAAGCACCTGCTTTAGGTCGGTAAAGCTAACGTTCTTATCAACGTAAAGACCCTCTACCTGATGAAAGAAACAGTGTGCACGTGCAGAGATAGCCTCATTACGATATACACGACCCGGGCAAAGCACACGGATTGGAGGTTCATGTGTAGACATGTAATGTGCCTCGTCGTTGGATGTATGGCTACGGAGAAGTACGTTCTTCGTAACATCCATTGTATTGCTACGCTCAACGAAGAAAGTATCTTGCATGTCACGTGCAGGGTGATCAGCAGCAAAGTTAAGCATAGTAAAGACGTGCTGGTCGTCATCTATCTCTGGTCCTTGATAGAGCGTGAAGCCCATTCGAGCAAAGATATCAATGATTTCATTCTTTACAAGTGTCAACGGATGGCGTGTGCCTAGGCTGATAGGGTAGGCGGTACGTGTTAAATCAATGTCGTCGCTCTGTGCCTCACTTGTCTCAAGTTGCTCTTTGAGGTCGTTAATCTTGTTCTGTGTGAGTTGCTTGAGTTCGTTGATTTTCATACCAACCGCTTTCTTCTGGTCAGCTGCTACATTGCGGAACTCGCCCATCAACGCATTGATTTCACCTTTCTTACTAAGGTATTTCAGGCGTAACTGCTCTACGTCGTCTGCACTTTTAGCCGTGAGTGTGCTCACTTCATTAAGAAGTTCTTGTATCTTGTCTAATAACATACTGCTTGATTATTTTCCTGCAAAGGTACGATTTATAATCGGAACGGAGAAATTACCTAATTATAAATTTAGGTTTTTCCTGTCTTATTAGAAATTAATATCGTACTTTTGCAAGAAATTTGAGACGAATAAAAGAGAATATGAGAAAGGTATTTTTACTTGCTGTAGTTGTCTGCGTGGCAATGCTTACTGTAGGCACAGGTTGTTCTAATAAAAAGGTAGAATCGGCTGATAGCACAAACACTGAATCTACGGAGGTAGATAGTGACACGATCGACGATGTTGATTCAGCGACAGAGGTGATAGCTTCAACGCCAATGCCTAAAGCAGCTGACCAACTATTTGATGATTTCTTCTTCAATTTCATTGCCAATAAGAAGTTGCAACGTAGTCGTATTAATTTCCCATTGCCAATTATAACAGGAAGTAAGAAGGTTGAATTACAGAAAGGTCAATGGAAGACTGATCACTTCTTCCGTCCTCAAGGTTATTATACATTGGTATTTGATAACGAAGAGCAGATGAAGTATCCGAAGTCAACTGATTTGGATAGTGTTATCGTTGAGAAGATTCACTTGAAGAAGGGTACTATCGAACAATATTGGTTTGATCATCAAGAAGGTAAATGGAGATTGAATGAGATTCGTAACATATCGTTCAAGGATAGCTATAATGCCTCTTTCTTTAAGTTCCTGTCTAACTTCTTCGCTACACGAGGCGCAGGTGCTATAAAGAATCCATTAGCTTACTCAGGACCAGATCCTGATGGCGAAGAGACTACAACGGTTAATCGTACGATACCAGCAGAAGAGTGGTCTACCTTCTTACCAGAGATTCCTAATGAGATGATTTACAATATCCTCTATGGTCAGAAGTATACGGAAACGAATCGCAAGATTCTTACCTTCCGAGGGCTCTCTAATGGAGTAGAAACACAGCTCATCTTCAAACGTCATGGTCAGAAGTGGCGGCTGGAGAAGATAGTCGCTTACTAACAGGAGAGCTCTCTACCTATCATTGGTAGTGGAAGCATATACCCAACTATTTAAACCCTTTTGCTTATGAAAAGTGAACGTCAGAAAGCCTTGGATGGTGAGTTCTTTAATGCTGTCGACCCAGAACTGCAGCAGATAATATTACGTACAAAACGCTTATTGCGCAAGTTGAACGATTGCGACTACGCTGACCACGAAAGCAAACGCAGAATTTTTGAGCAGTTGTTTGGCTCTGTCGGTGAGCCGATTCATATTGATGTGGATTTTCATTGTGAGTATGGTGTCAATATCCACATGGGTAACTGGGTTGTTATCAATATGAACTGTACGTTTGTGGACAATAACCGTATTGACATAGGCAATCATGTTCTAATCGCTTCAAACGTGAAAATCTATACAGCAGCGCATCCCGTCACTGCCAAAGAACGAATGATTCCTGGTGGAGGATGGAATATCTATGCCCAACCTGTCAAGATAGAAGACGGCGTGTGGATTGGTGGAGGAGCAATTATCCTGCCCGGTGTAACGATAGGTCGTAATGCTGTAATAGGCGCAGGAGCAGTTGTAACAAAAGACATTCCTGCTAATGCTGTTGCTGTCGGCAGTCCGGCAAGGGTCATCAGATATCAAGAAGAATAAATCCTTGTTATAAACAGAAACAAAGGAAAACGCAAAAACGATATAAGTTAAAATGAAAATAGAGTTTAACTATAGTCTACTTAAGCATAACACTTTTGGCATTGATGCTAAATGTCGACGCTTTGTAGAATATGACTCTGTAGAGGAGGCACAAGATGTTGTGCGTTCTTTGGAGGATGATGATTATCCTCTATTAATACTTGGTGGTGGTAGTAATCTTCTATTAACGGGCGATTATGCAGGGACAGTACTTCATTCAGGTATCTCGTTTATAGAAGAATTGGGGAACGGACGTGTGCGTTGTGGCTCTGGATATGTATGGGATAATTTTGTAGACTATTGTGTTCGTCATAATCTTTATGGCGCAGAGAATCTTTCTATTATTCCAGGAGAATGCGGTGCTAGTGCTGTTCAGAATATTGGAGCGTATGGTGCAGAAGCAAAAGATTTGATAGAAGAAGTCGAGGCTGTAGAGATAGCGACGGGAAAGGTGTGTCACTTCTCTAATGCTGATTGTGAATATAGCTATCGTCAGAGTAAGTTTAAGCATGAGTGGCGAGATAAGTTCCTGATTACATCAGTTACTTATAAACTTTCTAAGA
Organism: Prevotella veroralis DSM 19559 = JCM 6290; assembly: GCF_000377625.1. Classification (GTDB taxonomy): domain Bacteria; phylum Bacteroidota; class Bacteroidia; order Bacteroidales; family Bacteroidaceae; genus Prevotella; species Prevotella veroralis. The sequence goes on from NZ_KB898325.1 coordinate 77,892, forward strand.
CTTATGAGCCAAGACTTGATTATGGCAATATACGAGCTGCGTTAGCTGAGCGTGGAATAGATAACCCAACAGCTGCAGAACTCAGACAAGTAATTACTGATATTCGTAATGCAAAGCTCCCTGACCCTAAACAAATAGGTAATGCTGGTAGTTTCTTTATGAACCCGATTGTCTCAAAGGATAAGTATTTAGAATTGGCAGCACAATATGAGGGAATGCCACATTATACTATTGATGATGACCATGAAAAGATTCCTGCAGGATGGATGATTGATCAATGTGGTTGGAGGGGTAAAGCTCTAGGTCATGCTGGCGTTTATGAGAAGCAAGCATTAGTATTGGTAAATCTTGGTGGTGCTACAGGTTCTGATGTTGTACTCCTTTGTGAGACTATCCAGCATGATGTGAGAGAGAAGTTTGGTATTGAGATTCATCCCGAAGTAAATGTGAGATGAATATGTCAGAACCTATAAGATATTTAACTTTCTTAGGTACAGGTACTTCAAATGGAGTACCTGTTCTTGGTTGTAATTGTGAGGTTTGTAGAAGTACTGATTCACGAGATAAACGCTTACGTACTTCTGCTTTGTTAGAGACAGAGAATACTCGCATTATCATTGATAGTGGTCCTGATTTCCGTCAACAAATGCTACCACAACCTTTCCGTAAGATCGATGGCTTACTGATAACGCATATTCATTATGACCATGTTGGTGGTATTGATGATGTCCGTCCTTATTGCCAGTTAGGAGATATTGATGTTTATGCCAATGAGGACACGTGTGCTGGTCTACGGCATAATTTCCCTTATTGCTTTGCGGAACATCTCTATCCAGGTGTGCCAAAGTTGGAGCTTCATGCTATACAGCCTCATTCTCATTTTCGGATAGGGGACTTTGAAGTAGTACCGATTAATGTTATGCATGGAAAGTTGCCTATCTTTGCCTATCGAATAGGTAAGTTGGCATATATCACTGATATGAAAACAATTGAAGAATCAGAATGTCCCTATTTAGAAGGTGTTGAGACCTTAGTTGTCAATGGTTTACGATGGGAACGTGAGCATCATTCCCATCAATTGATATCAGAAGCTATTGAATTTAGTAAGAAGATTGGAGCTAAGAAAACTTATCTAACTCACTTGACTCACCAAATAGGTTTATATACTAATGCACAACAGCGTCTTCCTGATGACTTCTTCTTTGCTTATGATGGATTGAAAATACAATTCTAATTCTGTGTAACTAATCCTAGAAATAAGTAATAACCCCCTAATTTAGTTTTTATTTCGTTTGCTGTCACATTTAATATTTCTAGCAATTGGCTAGTTATTAGATAGTTGTGAATATTTAATGAATGATAGGAATGACAGGAAACTTAAAACAAAAATATAGTATTTTATGGTAATTTGTCTTTAAGTAAGGGTACTAAAAAAACCGTAGAGCTTAGCTCCACGGTCAATTTCTCTCTTTTTCAGTTCGCTTTCTGATTACTTCTTAACAGTTGAATCAGCCTTTGCAGAATCAGCCTGAGCAGAGTCAGTTTTTGCGCTATCTTGGTTCAATGAATCAACAGCTGAATCCTGAGCAGTTGTATCAACGTTAGCTGCTGGCTTAGAGTTGTTGTGACAAGATGCTAAAGAGATAGCTGCAATAGCTACGAACATTAAAACTAATTTCTTCATTTTCTTTGCTTTTTAAATCTGTAAAACAATCATTTGTTTCTTAAAACGATGCAAAGGTAAGTATTTTTTTGATATGGCAATAATTTTTTAAAGACTTTTTTTAATCTTATTTGTAACTATTTTCTAAGTTACTGATAATCAGTTGGGTATAAACATTAAATTAATGTTAAAGGCTTTGGTGTGTGCCTACACAATGTAAGATTAGAGCTTTTTTCTTGTTGTTTTAGAGCTTAGTTCTGAGGTTAAACATCTTCTTAATAGGAACAAAGGGAGGTAACCTTTGGTTTTATGTGCGATTTAGTGTAACTTTGCAAGTTATATGATAGATACAGCAGCATTCCAAGGCAAGACAGCCAAATACTATACATTGGGTTGCAAACTCAACTTCTCTGAGACGAGTACCTTCGCGCGTACCTTATATAATATGGGAGTACGAGAAGCTAAGAAGAGTGAGTCTGCAGACATCTGTTTGATTAATACTTGTTCAGTTACCGAAGTTGCAGACCATAAATGTCGTCAGATTATTCATCGAATGGTACGCCAGAATCCTGGAGCCTTTGTCATTGTTACAGGTTGTTATGCCCAGTTAGAGAGTGAAACTATTGCTAAGATCGAGGGTGTCGATCTAGTTCTAGGTAGTAATGAAAAGGCCGATTTGATTCAATATCTTAGTGATGCATGGAACAAAACAGATATCGACTCTATTGGTGATAAGCCAACTGAAGAGGGTAAGGGGCAATATCATTCAGTTAAAACAAAGGATATAAAGAGTTTCCAAGCCAGTTGTTCTCGTGGAAACCGGACACGTTATTTCTTGAAAGTGCAGGATGGTTGTAACTATTTCTGTACCTATTGTACAATTCCTTATGCACGTGGCTTCTCACGTAACCCTTCTATTGCATCACTCGTTCAGCAGGCTGAGGAAGCAGCAAAAGAGGGAGGAAAAGAAATAGTCTTGACGGGTGTTAACATTGGAGATTTTGGTGAGACGACAGGAGAAAGATTCTTAGATCTCGTAAAGGCACTTGATAAGGTGGAAGGTATAGAACGCTTCCGTATTAGTTCGTTAGAGCCCGACTTGATTGATGATGACCTCATTGAGTATTGCGCACAATCGCATGCTTTCATGCCACACTTCCATATCCCGCTCCAAAGCGGATCAGATGAAGTACTAAAGTTAATGCACCGTCGCTATGACACAAAGCTGTTTGCTCATAAGATAAACCTTATCAAGGAAAAGATGCCAGATGCCTTTATTGGGGTAGATGTGATGGTTGGTTCGCGTGGAGAGCGACCTAAGTATTTCGAGGATTGTTATAACTTCTTAGCCTCTCTCCCAGTAACACAACTACATGTATTCCCTTATTCAGAGCGTCCTGGAACATCAGCCCTTTCCATTCCATACGTGGTAGATAATCGCGAGAAAAAGCATCGTGCGCATAAGTTATTGAAGTTATCAGATGAGAAAACACATGCTTTCTATGCGGCACATATAGGTCAAGAAGCAGACGTACTCTTTGAGAAAGCAGCTCGCGGAAAGGCTATGCATGGCTTTACAGACAATTATATCCGTGTAGAACTGTCCCCAAGTCAAGCTAAGGAGGAATACGATAACCAGATTATCCGAGTACGTTTAGGAGGCTTCAATTACGATCAAAGCTCTTTAAAAGCAGAACTTCTATGAAAGTAGCAATCGTCATATTGAACTGGAACGGACGGAAGATGATGGAGCAATATCTGACTTCCGTAGTCGAATATTCATGTAGAGAAGCAGATGTAATCATTGCAGATAATGCCTCTACTGATGATTCCGTGGCATGGTTATCCGAGTATTATCCCCATCTTCGGGTTATCCAGTTAGATCAAAACTATGGTTTCGCAGAAGGGTATAATCAAGCTCTTAAGCAAGTTGATAGTGAATATTACGTATTACTAAATAGTGATGTTGAAGTTACGCATCATTGGTTAACGCCTTTAATAGAGGAGATGGATGCCCATGAAGATATAGCAGCTTGCCAACCCAAACTACTTTCTATGGCAAATCGTGACGCTTTTGAATATGCCGGTGCATCGGGTGGCTTCATTGATCGCTATGGTTATCCGTTCTGTCGCGGACGTATCTTTGACAGTATAGAAGACGACAATGGACAATATGACAATGCCGAGGAGATTCTTTGGGCAACTGGTGCTTGCATGATGATACGTGCTAAAGACTATTGGGAAGCTGGTGGTTTAGATGGCAGGTTCTTTGCTCATAACGAAGAGATCGACCTTTGCTGGCGGCTACATCGTATGGGTAAACACATCTATTGCTTCCCTGAAAGCATCGTATATCACGTTGGTGGCGGTACATTACCGAAGTCGAATCCACGCAAGACGTTCCTTAATTTCCGTAATAACCTTACCATGTTATGGAAGAATCTACCTGATAATGAGCTGCATCATGTAATGTGCATGCGATTCTTTTTAGACTATCTTGCAGCTTTCCAAACGCTTATCTTGAATCATAATTGGGGCGACTTCAAAGCTATCCTCTCTGCACGAAGAGCTTTCAAAAGGTGGCGTAATGAGTTTAAACGTCCTGATTTTAAACCTAATTGCATTAATGGTTGCTCAAAACCATTACCTAATTGTACCCTTGACGGGCGTAAGCATTACTCTATCTTATGGCAATATTATGTACGTGGTCGTCGGCACTTTGATATGCTATCAGACAATTAGAACTTGCAAAAGAAGTGGCGTTTTACACTTTTTTAGCAAAACGCTTGCATAAAAAAATACTTTTTAGTAAATTTGCAAAGACACCTATAATTATTGTAAAAAAGCTTGTGAAGCAACTATACTACATATTATTTCTGGTTCTGGTAACCTGTGTTGGCTGCCAGTTTAAGCTTTCTTCTGATGACGAGAACGATAAGTCTCAGTTATTAGAGTTGGATCGCTATGACCGGTTAGAGTATCGTTACCTCACAACGGGTGACTTCTCTGCACTCCAGCAGATGAATACAGAATATCCAATTGAGACCCGTACGCTGATAGAGGATGTAGTTAAAATAGGGGAGACAACCGACCCTGACATTAATACTAAGTTCTTGAAGTTCTATCAAGACACAACTCTTCAAACGTTGATAGCGGCAGTTGAATCTGAATACGCTAATACGGATGACATTGATAAACAGCTTAGCACTTCTTTTAGTAGGCTGAAGCAAGTTCTTCCAGACATAGAGATTCCAAAGGTATATGCGCAGATCTCCGCTTTAGATCAGAGTATTGTTGTTGGTAACGGGACGATTGGTGTCTCTTTAGATAAGTATCTTGGAGCTAATTACCCATTGTATGCAAGGTTCTATTCACCCACTCAACGCAAGCAAATGTCGCGTGAATACATCCTTCCAGATTGCTTAACTTTCTATTTGATGAGCGTCTATCCGTTAGAGAACTTCGAGTCACGTCCACAGATAGAGCGCGACTTACAGATAGGAAAGATTCAATGGATTGTGAATCAAATAATGACGAAACGCATCTATCATAGTCGGTATGAAGATGCGGTGGAAGTCTATATGAAGAAGCATCCCAAGCTCTCTTACGAAGACTTATTGCGTAAGACTGACTTCTCAGAGTTTAAAGTTATCGAACGATAAAAGCGGATGGACGATAAGTCTTTCCGCTTTTATCTATTTGAAAAGGGCGTTTCCTTGATGTGAGAAGAGGCTTTCTTCATGGCAAAGAAGGCGTCTCTTTGATCGCAAGAGGGCGTCTCTTGTTTTCTTACTTATTATGTCTTATCAAATGTTATGATACTTAATTCGTATCAATAATAGTGTTTGCTATTCTATTATTTTTCGTATATTTGCATATTGGATAGTAACATTTCGACACTTAAAGACCATCATTATGCAAAAGGGAAAGGATATTTGTAAGACTTTGAGAAGTATTCGTCAGCAGATAGCAGATGCAAATAACATTCGTTATCACCCCTGTGAATGTCACCACAAAGGCGATTGCTCTGGTACTTGTCCTGCTTGTGAACAAGAGATCAGATATATTGAAAGCCAACTAAAAGAGCGTAGTCATAAAGGTATAAACACGAAGGTTATTGGTATTGCTGCAAGTATTTGTGCCACAATGATGCCTTTGACAGTCTCTGCACAAGACTCTAAGTGTAATACAACTCCTGCTAGCGTTGTACACAAGGTAAGTCAAGGTAACCTACAAGTAATCGATTGGTCACAAGGCAGACGTGATGCTGTTGTTATTAAAATACGGCTTATTGCATCTGATAATAAGCAACCAGTGACCTCTGTAGACGTACGATTGCTTGGAACAGATAAGCATACTTCTACAGGTTTAGACGGCTATTTTGCAGTGAAAGTACCAATAAATGGAACCTTGAGAGTCTCTCGTTTTGGAGTAGAAGCTAAGGTTTTAAAGGTGAGATCTTTGTTAAAACTAAAGAAGAAGATTGTCGAATTAGAAATGAATCGTTATATAGTTGGTGAAATTGCAGCCCCTAGTAGTGAGCGAATAAGCGATTCAGATAGTCCTACGTCACATGTAGAAAAGAATAAATAATAGTTGTTCTATCAAAAAGGAGGTAACGGTATGACAAAGGGAAAGGATATTTGTAAAGCATTGAAAGGTATTCGTCAGCAGATAGCAGATGCGAATAACATTCGTTATCAACCTTGTGAATGTCACCACGAGGGCGATTGCTCTGGCACTTGTCCTGCTTGTGAACAAGAGATCAGATACTTGGAGGAGCAGTTGAAAATACGTAAACGAAGGGGATGGAGTATGAAGGTTGCTGGATTAGCAGCAGGTTTTTGTGTTGCAACCATCCCTCTTGTCTCCTGTAGCAATACGCCCAAGAGTACTTTTGCAAAGGCTATTGAAAGTCCGCAGAAGGGAGAGGCTTTACCAAAAGTAGAGAATTTCTCTACTGATAAAGAACATTCTGTTGTTATTAGTGGACTGGTTGTTGATGGCGAAAGTAATAAGCCAATTTCGTCAATAGAGGTGTTTACAAGATCTGGCAAGAAGTCTCTTACATTCACTGATGGGCGTTTCGCTGTGCGCGTGAATCCTACAGATACACTCCTGATAACAGATACTTCTGATAATTATGCAGGCTTTCATCTATCGGTCAAAGAGGTTAAGAGTCCTAATAAAGAATTGCTTATTCGATTATGGAGAACTAATCTTGAGATGGGAAAAATCAAGATTGATGATAATGTTAAGCAGCGTGTTGAATATAATAGACCGCAATCACACAAAGAGAAATGCAATCTGAAGTAACCGCCCCACTAATAGCTATCAATCGGCATAGGCTGACAACAGATGGAGAAGGTGTAACAACACTGGTGGCTTTCCATGGCTGTTCGTTGCGATGTAAGTATTGTTTGAATCCTCAATGCTTACAGTCTGATGGTGTGTGGCAGGTGTTGACACCTGGAGAGTTATATGCAGAAGTAGAGATAGACGACCTTTATTTTATGGCAACAGGAGGTGGCATCTGCTTTGGCGGAGGCGAACCTCTCTTACAATCAAGTTTTATCAAGGCTTTTGCGGATATTATGAATCCAGCTTGGAAACTAACGATTGAGACGGCTCTTAATGTTCCTCTGAAAGATGTTGAGCGTGTTGCTCCTTTGATCCATACGTGGTATGTTGATGTCAAAGACTTAAATTCTGATATTTATAAGACCTATACGGGGAAAGAAAATGCGTCTGTTATTCGCAACCTAACGTGGTTAGCCGAGAATGGATATGCTGATAAAGTCATTATTCGGCTTCCTTTAATACCTGAGTATAATGCTGATTCACATCGACAGGTTAGTGAGCAAGCACTAAAGAATATGGGTTTTCATCACTTTGACCACTTCACTTACACCTTGGCACACCTCACTTCTGATATTAAACAATTATAATATATAAGGTGGATAGGGCGTTTCTCTATCTGAAAATCATTATCTTTGCAATCACTAAAGAGTTATAATTATGAAGAAGTTACTTGTTTTTATTCCACTTATACTTCTGTTATTCCCAATGAAAATAGCCGCACAAAGCTATGACGAATTGTGGAAGCAGGTGGAAGCAGCAGGTCGGAAAGACTTGCCAAAGACTGCAATTGTATCTTTACGAAAGATAGAGAAGAAGGCTCAACATGAGAAGGCTTATGGACAACTATTGGCTGCTAACTTGTTAGCCTCAAGTATTCAGACACATATTTCACCAGACTCTATGGATGTCGAACTCAATAAGTTGAAGGCAAAAGCACGGGAGGCTGAACGCAAAGATGAGGTGTTGTCTGCAATATATAACTGTGTCTTAGGATGGATAGAACAGGGTAAATCTGATGGTAACAGTGCCGAATACTTTAAGAAGGCGTTGTCTAATCCGTCGTTACTTGCACGTCAAAAAGCTGCTAACTATACTCCATTAGTGAAGGTAGGCATGGATGATAACATCTTTGGAGGCGACTTGCTCCATGTCATTGGTATGCAGGCAAGGGACTTTGACAAGCTGAATCGTTACTATGTAGAGCATGGCAATCGTGAGGCGGCATGCTATACAGCTTTGCTTGCGGTTGATGAGAAAGATAATAAAAGCGAATTGCTCGACTCTTTGATGCGTGTTTATGGCGATTTACCAATATGTGGTGAGGTGGCAATAAGCAAGTATAATTGTATGATTGAAGATGAAGAACCAGCAGAAAAGCTTATTGCTTTCATTGATAATGCACTCTCTCGTTGGCCTACATGGGCACCTATTGAACAGCTTCGTAACGAACGTAAGGAATTGACGGCACCCATGTCTACGGCTGAAGTAGAGCGAAATCGGGTAACAAGTAAGGATAAGGATAATACGGTGCAAATGGAAGTTCGTAATGTGCCAAGCCTTACGATAAACATTACTCGTACATCTTTAAAAGGTAATACTCAATATAATGTAGAGGACAAGAATGATTTGAAAGCTATCAAAGCATCATTGATACCATCCTCTAAGCAGGTTATTCAGCGTACATATAAGGGTTATAAGGACTATGAGATACTGAAAGATTCCTTTAATCTACCCGCCCTTCCAGTGGGTGTTTACTTGTTAGAATTTGTTCCTTCAGATAGTCGTTTAGCAAGAGACTACTCTCTTTATTATGTTAGCGACCTATTTGTTATGACGGAGGAACAGCCTGATAAGCGCAATCGTTATGTTGTGGTTGATGCTAATGAGGGGCAACCTGTGCCTGGTGCAACCATCCGCATAGAGTACAGAAAGGATAATTGGAGTAGTAAACCATTGACAAAGATACTCACAACGGATAGTAAAGGAGAGGCGTTTATAACCGATCCTGGTTATAGTTCAGATGTCTATGTCTACACAAGCAAAGACCAGGCTTTCCCTGCAATGGACCTTAAAAGTAATTATGACTACTATAAAGCTAATAAGAATGGTGAAATAGCGAACCTTTATACTGACCGTTCTCTTTATCGTCCCGGACAGACCGTTCATGCCTCTGCTATTGTATATCTAATGACGCAAAAAGGCTTTAAGATGAAGGCTGAAGCTGGCGTTTCATTTGATATGATACTGCGTGATACGAATGGAAAAGAGGTGAGTCGTAAGGCTGTAACTACTGATCGCTTTGGTACAGCAGCAGTCGATTTCGAGTTACCAAGTAGTGGACTTACTGGTGATTTTACGATTATCACAAATAGTAAAGGAGGTGGACAAGTTCGTTTCAAAGTAGAGGAATATAAGCGTCCTACCTTTGAAGTAAGTTTTGATGACTACGAGGAGAAGTACACAATAGGTGATACTATCCAACTGAAAGGACATGCCAAGAGTTTTGCTGGTGTTCCTGTGCAGAATGCGAAAGTAACTTATTGGGTTAAGCGACGCCCCATGCGCTGGTGGTGGGATAGCTATGAGAGTGACGAGGATGTGAAGATTGGTAATGTGGTGACAGATGAGAAGGGTGATTTCATAGTCTCTGTACCTTTCGTTCTATCGAAAGAAGTAGAGAAAGAAATGGTTTCTAATCGTTCTTTCCGCCCTCGTTTCTATCACTTCGAGGTTGAGGCTAAGGTGACAGATGTTGGTGGTGAGAGCCGAGAAGGCTCTGTCTCGCTTCCTCTTGGTACTAATCCGACCACGTTGGCATGTGATATTCCTGATAAGAACTTGCGTGATAGCTTGAAAACAATCAAGTTCGATTACCTCAATATGGCTGGTCAACCCATTGAAGGGCTGGTGAAGTATGTGATAGTTCCACAACAGAAGGATGAGAAACTATATGTTTATAACAATTATGCAACAGCTAAAGCCAATGAAGATCTTACTTTGAAGCCAATGTCTTCAGGTGCTTATCGCTTGCATGCAATCTGTGGAACTGATACTGTTAATACAGACTTTGTTCTCTTCTCAATGGATGATAAGCAACCAGTAATTACTACACATGATTGGTTCTACTTGAGTGATAATTTCTTCCCACGTGATGGTTCGCCTGTCTATCTACAGGTTGGATCGAGTGATAAAAACCAACATGTGGTTTATTCTATCTATGCTGGTAATAAGGTAATAGAGACGGGGTCATTTGATCAAAGTAATAGTATTAAGACAAGAAAGCTCTTTTATAAAGAAGAATATGGCGATGGTATTACCTTGAATTATGCGTGGGTGAAGGATGGTGTATTATATTCTCACATGCAGAGTATCGCTCGCCCATTGCCTGATAAACGATTAATTACGAAGTGGTCTACCTTCCGTGACAAGCTAACACCGGGTCAGAAAGAGGAATGGATAGTAAGTATTAAACGTCCAGATGGCAAAGCGGCAGATGCTCAACTGATGGCTACTCTCTATGACAAGAGCCTCGATGCAATCATTGCACATTCTTGGATGTTAAGTCCTTACTTCTCTCTTAGTCAGCCAAGTGTACTTTGGGAAGGTGCTGATGTTAATATTTTGACTTTGTCTGCCTATGCTGATATCAAGAAGAGAGAGGTGCCTGAACTATCCTTATCAGAGTTCGATAATCGTTACTTAGGCTCTTGGGACTTTCCTTTTAGCTTCCGTTATGGAAAGATGAAATCACGTAATTATGCTCTAATGTCACGTGCGGTAGAGTTGAAGGCAATGCCTATGTCTGATTCAGTAGAGAGTCGTGTGTTTAGTGTTGCAGAGCAGATGCCATCGATGAGAACCGATAGGGCAGCTGTGAAATACACTGCTCCTGTCATTAAGAAAGATGAAGAGATAAAGACAGACGAGAAGAAGGAAGACAAGAAAGTGACACCTTCTATGCGTGAAAATCTTAATGAAACCGCTTTCTTCTATCCACAGTTACAGACGGATGGAAAGGGTAATGTAAGTATTAAGTTCACGCTTCCAGAAGGTTTGACAACGTGGCGTTTTATTGGTATCTCGCATGATGAAGAAATGAATCATGGTTATTTGACAGATGAAGTAATTGCAAAGAAGAGTTTAATGATTCAACCGAATATGCCTCGCTTTGTGCGTATCGGTGATGAAGCAATGGTTTCTGCACGATTATTTAATCAGTCGGATAAGGAGGTCAATGCCAATGCAAAGATTGAAATCATTGATCCTGCAACTGAAAAGGTATTGTTTACAGATTGTAAAGAGGTCGTTTTGAAGGCGCAAAGTAATGGTTTAGCAACTTATAACTTATCTTCTTTATTATCAGAGAAAGCTAATCAGTTATCGGCTGATCAGTCTTTGTTGATTGCTCGCTTCTCGGTAGAGGGCGATGGATTCTCTGATGGTGAGCAACATTATCTACCTGTTCTTCAAAATAAGGAGTATGTTACCAACACCTTACCATTCACTCAGAATGGGGCAGGGGAGAAGGTTGTTGATGTTAATAAGCTATTCCCAAAGAATAGTACATCACAACGGTTGACCATTGAATATACGAATAATCCAAATTGGTTGATGGTTCAGGCACTGCCTTATGTGGCTGAGTCAAACGAGAAGAACGCCATCAGTCTTGTTTCAGCTTACTATGCTAATCGTTTGGCAAAGAAGATTATCTCTACTTCACCAAAGATAGAACAGACGATTAACCAGTGGCGTTTAGAAACTGGAAAAGAAACCTCTATGATGTCAGCATTAGAAAAGAACCAAGACTTGAAGACGTTGGCATTGGAAGAAACTCCATGGTTGAGAGATGCTAATAACGAACGTGAACAGAAGCAAATGTTAGTTCGTTTCTTTGATGGAAACCAATTGCAAAGTCGCTTGTCAACGACATTAACCAGTCTGAAGAAGCTACAGAATCCTGATGGATCATTCTCTTGGTGTCCAGGAATGAAGGGTAGTTTATATATGACTGTTTCGGTTGTCAAGAGCCTTGTTCGCTTACAAACACTGACCGATAAGGTGGAAACTTCAACAATCGTTGATGCTGCTTTCCGTTATTTGGATAAGCGAGTAGAAGAGGAGGTCGCCAATATGAAGAAGACAGAAAAGAAGTATAAGACGTTGCTCTTCCCTATGGATGACCTCTGTGATTATTTATATTCAAATGCTTTGGCAGGGCGTAAGACAACGCCGGATATTAACTATCTTTTGGATAGACTGTCTAAGAAACCTACCGACTTAACAATCTATGGTAAGGCTCGCACAGCTGTTATCCTCCAACAATATAATAAGGTGGAGAAAGCAAAAGAGTACTTGCAGAGTATTAAGGAGTATATGGTTTGTACAGAAGAGAAGGGTTGTTACTTCGATACGAAACGTGCGCAATATAGTTGGTTTGACTATAAGATACCAACAGAAGTAGCAGCGATTGAAGCTGTGAAACGCATTACGCCAAATGACGAACAGACGTTAATGAATATGCAACGCTGGCTCTTACAAGAGAAGAGAACGCAGAGTTGGGATACTCCTTTGAATGCTGTAGATGCGATATGGGCATTTATGAATGATGGTAAATGGATGATGGATAATGGTGAGAATGCTAAACTTATGTTGAATGATCATCCTCTGAATACATTACAGCCTACAGCTGGAATTGGATATATTAAGGTGACAGAGCCAATGGGAACGCAGTCGGCTTCTGACAAACAGGAATTGAAGATTCAAAAGACAAGTACGGGTATTAGTTGGGGAGCTGTTTATGCACAATTCTTCCAGCCTGCTACTGAGATTACTGATGCTACATCTGGTTTGAAAATCAAACGAGAAGTATTGGTTGATAGCACTCTGACAAAGAATCTCAATAATCTGAAAGTGGGCGACAAAGTTCGTATTCGTTTGACGATTATTGCTGATCGTGATTATGATTTCGTGCAGGTTGTTGACAAGCGTGCAGCTTGTTTAGAGCCAGTTAATCAGTTGAGTGGATATAACTGGGGCTATTACATTGCGCCAAAAGACTACACAACTTCCTATTATTTCGACGTGATGGCAAAGGGTAAACACGTGATTGAAACAGAATATTACATTGATCGTGCTGGTGTATATCGCACAGGAACCTGTACTGCTCAGTGTGCTTATGCACCAGAGTATAGCGGTCGTACAGGGGTAATAGTTGTGAAAGTTGAAGAGTAGATAAGTTGGAAAACTCCTTAGAAAGATGCTTCAAATAGAAATAGATAACGGCAGTGGATTTTGCTTCGGTGTGACCACTGCAATTAAGAAAGCCGAAGAAGAATTGGCAAAGGGCACCAAGCTCTATTGCTTAGGTGATATAGTACATAATAGTATGGAGGTGGAACGTCTAACACGGAAAGGGCTTATGACTATCAATCATGAGCAGATGCGTGACCTCCATAATGTGAAAGTCTTACTTCGAGCACATGGAGAACCACCAGAGACATACGAGCTTGCTAAGCGCAATAACATAGAGATTATTGATGCAACATGTCCCGTTGTACTTGCACTTCAACGCCGTATTAAATCGCAATATGAGAAAGGTTATCAATCAATTAATGGATCTTTAGACAAGGAGGACACTGTTACAACTCCTCCTTCAAGTAGTAAGAGTGGGGGAGAGGCTTCCATTGTTATCTTTGGTAAGAACGGGCATGCCGAAGTGCTTGGTCTGGTAGGGCAAACGCATAGTCACGCTATTGTGATTGAAAAGTTTGAGGATGTGAAAGCCTTAGACTTTAATCATGACATCTATCTCTATTCGCAAACAACGAAGAGTTTGGACGAGTTTCATAAGATAATTGATTATATACAGAGTCATATTTCACCAACAGCAAAGTTCCAGAGCTTCGATACTATTTGCCGACAAGTGGCTAACCGCATGCCAAATATATCGTCATTTGCAGCTCGCCACGATTTGATTCTCTTTGTGGCAGGTCGTAAGAGTTCAAATGGTAAGGTTCTCTTCCACGAGTGCTTAAGTGTGAATCCAAATTCCCATCAGGTGGAGAGCGCTGACGAAATAGATATGACGTGGTTTGAAGGTGTACAAACTGTAGGTATTTGTGGAGCGACCAGTACACCGAAGTGGTTGATGGAAGAGTGCCGCGATGAGATTCTTCGGCATACTCGATAATCTTGTCTAAGGTATTCCTCTAATTGTCTTAAAGCCTATATGAAGATAAGATATTATTTCTCATCTCCTCCTTTAAGTATATTCCCCTCCCTTCAAAAAGTTAAAGTATCGGGATTATACAGGTGCGTATAATGAATTATACAAGTTTGTATAATTGATTATACAAGTCTGTATAACGAGTTATACAAACGTGTATAATATCCGATCCAACGTATCTAATGAAATGCACAGATACAAGGATGGCAGAGACAGGCATACTTAGTCTTAACTAACAAGGCTATCTATAAGCTATATTCAACATACTTAAATGCGATAAAAAGAAGTAAGGTGATACCGATGTAGCTATTTTACAGATTCTCAATAAACCAATCGGCAACTTGGCGCAAGAGATGGTTGCGGGTATTGCCACCATATATAGAATGGTTGCGATTCGTATAGAAGAGCTCACGGAAATCCTTATCAGCCTGCACGAGAGCTTCAGAATACTCGAAGGTGTTTTGTGGATGAACATTATCGTCAGCCATACCATGACAGATAAGTAACTTACCTTGCATCTGATTTACACGATTGATTGGATTAATAGCGTAGCCCGCTGCATTCTCTTGTGGTGTACGCATATAACGCTCCGTGTAAATAGTATCATAGAAGCGCCAATCGGTTGGAGGAGCTATCGCCACACCTGCTTTAAACACACCTCTACCCTCACTCATGCTCATTAAGGTATTAAAGCCTCCAAAGCTCCAACCCCAAATTCCTATGCGAGAAGCATCCACGTAACTTTGCTTACCTAACCATAACGCTGTTTCTACCTGATCTTTTGACTCTAAATCGCCTAACCGCATATAAATACTCTTCTCAAAATCAGCACCACGAGCACCTGTTCCTCTACCGTCTACTGTAACAACGATATATCCTTTCTGGGCTAAATAGTAATCGAACATACCACCATTCCCCATAGAACCAACATTCCAATTATCTACAACCTGCTGACTTCCTGGTCCGCTATATTGGTGCATGATAACAGGATACTTCTTATTTGCATCGAAATCAGACGGCTTTATCATCCATCCATTGAGCTTGACTCCCTCGGATGTAGTAAACGAAAAGAACTCAACGCCTGCATTATTATACTTCAGAAGTTTCTCTTCTAGCTCCTTATTATTAAGCACCTCACGCACTTCTTTCCCTCGATTATCATAAATGGTATAAACAAATGGATGATTACTATCGCTCCATGTATTCAAAAAGTATTTATAATCGCCAGAGAACGAAGCTGCATTCCAGCCTTCATGAGCCGACAAACAGGTCATCTTTCCACTCTTATTTACAACATACACCTCACGTTGCATGGGTTTTCGAGCCGCCGCTTGGAAATAAGTATTGCCTGTTTTCTCATCATAACCATAGATTGCAGTCACATCATAATTGCCCTTATCAATCTGACGCAAGAGTTTTCCGTCCTTATTATAAAGGTATAAGTGCATAAAACCATCACGATCAGAAGGGAAAAGGATGTAATCTTTCATGATAGAGATACCTTCCATCGCTGCCTCTTGAACATACTTTGAGATATGTTCCTTTATCAATAATGAGCAAAGTCCCGTATGCGGATTCGCCGAATAGAGATTCAATTCATCTTGATGACGATTCATCGTATAGATAACCACACGATTAGGATCGGTTGTTGTCTTTATGCGTGGAATATATCCATCAGCTGCTAAAGGTAAATTGATTTGACGTACAGATGCACCCTCCAAAGAATATGACCAAACTGACACTTTTGAATTGTCTTCTCCTGCCTTCGGATATTTATAACTGTATTCTCCAGGATAAATACTATAAGCATCAAGTTGAGGATGAGAGCCACGGAATAGCTGCAAAGAATAAGTCTTTACCTTGCTTTCATCATATCGAATCCAACTCAAAGTCTTACTATCAGCACCCCACGCCAACGCATTATTAAATCCAAATTCCTCTTCATTTACCCAATCAGGCAAACCATTAATGACTTTATTAAACTCGCCATCGGTTGTTACCTGCGTCTCTTTATCGCCATCCGTAATATAGATATTGTTCTTATGAACAAAGGCAATCTTTGTTCCATCAGGAGAAAAGGTTGGAATCTGCTCGGCACCTTCCTTTGACAGACGCTTCAACTGCTTTGTCTTCACGTCATAAAGATAGAAATCAGCCGTGAAAGAACGACGATAAATACGATGTGTATTGGTTTGCAATAACAATCTATTTCCATCTGTCGACACTTGATAATCATCAAATGATTTGAGATTCTCACCCTTGGCATTAGCCAAATCAAAGATAACTCCCGTCGGCTTTCCCGTCACAAAGGAGTATTTCACAACCTGTCGACCATCCTCTGAGATGCGAGCATACTCCGATGTTCCCTTTAAAGAGTTAACACCTGATATACGCTTTGCAGCAAAAACACCAGCTGTAATATCACGTATAGATATAGGTTCACCAGCCATCAATTGGAGTGCAGTCAAGATAGTAGCACACATAAGGATTATTCTTTTCATAAAATCAAGTTTAAACATCGCAAAAGTATAAAATATTCTGTACATTTGCAACAAGAATGGAACAATATTATCGTGACTTTGGGAACTGGCTTCGCGAACAATTCCCTTTTAAGGTTCAGAAGATTTCTATCAATGCTGGCTTCACATGTCCTAATCGGGATGGACGTGTAGGGCGAGGTGGCTGTATCTATTGCAATAACCAAACGTTCAATCCTACTTATTGCGATAAGCAAAAGAGCGTAACCGAACAGTTGGAAGATGGTAAAAGATTCTTCGCTCGCAAGTATCCTGATATGAAATATCTCGCATACTTTCAGGCTTACACGAATACTTATGGCACCAATTCGCATTTGAAGACTCTCTATGAGGAGGCATTAGCAGTGGAGGATGTTGTCGGATTAGTCATCGGAACACGTCCGGATTGTATTAATGACGACTTGCTCGATTACTTTGAAGAGTTGAATCAGCGCACCTTCCTTATCGTTGAATATGGTGTTGAGACCTGTAACGATGCTACCTTACGCCTCATCAATCGTGGGCATGACTTCGATTGTGCTAAGCAAGCAATAGAACGCACAGCTAGTCGTGGTATTCGTGTAGGTGCGCATATCATACTCGGATTACCCGGTGAGGATGAAAACGAGAGTCTCCGACAGGCACCCATCATATCTTCTCTCCCTCTCACAACCTTGAAAATCCATCAAATGCAGATTATTCGTGGTACGAAGCTAGCCAAAATGTATGAGGAACATCCGTTCCATCTTTACAGCGTGGACGAATATATTCATCTGATAGCCGAATACATTAGTCGATTAAGAGCCGACCTTATCCTCGAACGATTCGTTAGTCAGAGCCCACCAGAACTACTCATCGCACCTAAATGGGGACTAAAAAATTACGAATTTACCCATCGTCTCAACAATTACATGAAAGAGCATTGCATAAAGAAGTGCTAATTTATAGCGACTTACCATTAAAATTTATTCAAACCAATATTCTGTATATATAACAAGTATAAAAGGATGTACCATAAAACAGGTATATCCTTTAGTTTCTTCAGAATAATTTATTGCATAAAGCATCAAAAAATGACATCTCCCACCATTTCCAATTGTAGTTATTGCCTATTCGAGTTATAATAACGTTCTTCTTCTGATTAATGTAAATGAATTGATGTCCGACACCAAAAGCATAGAAAGACGAATTGTCGGTCTTATCGTCATAGTACTGATAGTACCAACAATAATGGTATCCCTTATTTTCGCTTGTTGTCTCCAAACTCCGGTTTATCCATTCCTCACGAACAATCTGTTTTCCTTCCCACTTGCCGCGGTTCAAATATAGCCTACCAATCTTTGCCAGATCATAAACATTCGTAGCAATTCCCCCAAAGCCTTGCGCATGATGGTGCTTCCTACTGTCTATTGTCACCCATGCATCATGCTCCATACCTAGTGGTTTCCACACCTTCTCGCTCATGTAATGTGCATAATTCTTCCCCGTAGCACGCTCAATAATCCAAGATAACAAAGCTGTCGTCAGGCTGTTATACTCGTATTTCTCCCCCGGTTGATACTTAAACTTCACATGACGGAACAATCGGGTAAAGTCATGACCATATTGCAGTTGTGCCATTTTGGCGATAGATGACATACTTTTAAGTGTAAGCTCATAATGTTCCTTGAAATCGAAACCTGCCTGCATATTTAATAAGTGGATAATTCTCAGACTTCTAAAGGTTGGATTATATTGTGCGAGCTCAGGAATATAGTCGGTCACAGGGTCATCAACGCTCTTAATGTAACCTTCGTCAATAGCTATTCCACAAAGAAGTGCCGTTAAAGACTTGGACACGGAGAAGACAGTTGCATTCTTTCCTGGATAAAATGGCTCTGTCCATTGGTCATAAACAACGCTATCATTATGAATAATGAGTAATTGATTATCCTTTCCAAACCATTGTTCTACAAGGGAATCAAGCCTCATACGCCCAGAATCCTTATATTTTAAACGAAAATCTCCTCGTATTTTACGATGTGATTCTACCAACGGAAAGTGGAAAACATTACTACCTTTACGAATGGTATCCCGCTCCAATTTCTGGTATTCATAGATATCAGGACCAGAAAAACCATCAAGAGAGAACCCGCGGAATACACTGCAACTGGTAAAAAGAAGTATCGTCGCTATGAGAAATAATGTATATGATCTGTGTATCATGATGATATATTGTGAGTTATTATAGCACAAATTTATAAAAATATCTTGTATATTCCTACGTATCTATCTGATAAATTCGCAGTATCTTACATAATTCCCCACATTATTATTAAGACTTCAAACTATATTAGCAAGTAATGAAAGCAATAACCACTACTTGTGATACGATTAATAGACAATCAAAAGACTATATTGTCGGAAGAAAGTTAAGGAAATATTGCTGTCCGGTAAAATGTGTACTTTTGCTCATGTTATTGAAGTTTTATAGCAGAAACAAAGGTAACAAAAAGGCTGAAATCCGAGAGAGGATTTCGACCCTTAACTTTTATATCTGAAAAAGGTTTACCGGACAGCAATAATTAGAAATATGTCTTGCCTGTCCTTACTAAAGCTCAAAGGTCAGCGTTCAAAGGGTGGAAGTCAAAGCCCAAAGGTCAAAGTTCACAGTTCAAAAGTTAATGTTCAAATTTATATACGGTTAGCGGAAAATTTTTATTTGATATAAATTTATTTCTAACCTGTTCCCCATAAATTTCTAACCGTATATAAATTTACGGGGAACAGGTTAGAAATTTTACGCAAACAGCATATAAATTTATCGGGAACCGTATCTAGCTGTTGCGCAATGCGTATCCCGTTGCTGTTAGATACGTATTCCGCTATCGCTAGATACGTATTGCACTGCTGACAGATACGTATCTAACGGCGACGCTCACCGTATCTAACGGCAACGCTCACCGCATCTAACGGAACAGGAATACGTATCTAACAGCAACGGAATACGCATCTGGCAGAGGATAGATTAAAGATATTGCTGTCCGGTAACAAATAGAGGATAAAACCTATATAATGAAAGGAGGATATACCTCAAATGGTATATCCTCCTTGCTTATTTATCCCTCATTATCGGTTGACAATGGGTTTGAATCGTTGCTTTTGATTAATCCAATGTCTTGAGCTGTTCAGCAACTTCATCGTTAATGCGCTTAGCAAACTCTTCCATTGTCATGGTAGCTTGCTCGCCTCCACCCTGCTGGCGCATAGAAACTAAGCCTTGGGCTGCCTCTTTCTCACCAACAATGACCATATAAGGTACACGCTTTAGCTCGTTATCACGAATCTTGCGACCAATTTTCTCATTGCGATCGTCCATGATTGAACGGACATCGTGAGCATCAAGGTAAGCCTTTACCTTGCGAGCGTAGTCATTATACTTCTCAGAGATTGGAAGAATTGCCACCTGATCAGGTGTCAACCAAAGTGGGAAGTGCCCTGCTGTGTGCTCAATGAGTACAGCTGTGAAGCGTTCGAGCGAGCCAAATGGTGCACGGTGAATCATCACAGGAGTCTTCTTCGTATTATCTTCCGCTGTATATTCGAGTTTGAAACGGTTAGGAAGATTATAGTCTACCTGGATAGTACCCAACTGCCAACGACGACCAATGGCATCCTTTACCATGAAATCGAGCTTAGGACCATAGAAAGCGGCCTCTCCAAGTTCTACACGCGCCTTGAGACCTTTCTCTTCGCAAGCGGCCTTAATAGCGGCTTCGCTCTCTTCCCATACCTCATCTGAACCGATGTATTTCTCTTTATCGTTAGGGTCGCGGAGTGAAATCTGTGCCTCGTAATTGTCAAATCCAAAGGTTGCGAATACCTTTAGAATAATATCAATATTGGTTTCGAACTCTGCTTTTACCTGATCTGGGCGAACGAAGATATGCGCATCATCCTGTGTAAACGTGCGAACACGGGTCAATCCATGCAACTCACCGCTCTTTTCATAGCGGAATACCGTACCGAACTCAGCAATACGCAATGGAAGATCTTTATAAGAACGTGGCTTGTAAGCATAAACCTCACAGTGGTGAGGGCAGTTCATTGGCTTAAGCATGTACTCTTCATCCTCCTCTGGTGTATGAATTGGCTGGAAAGCATCCTTGCCATAGTGGGCATAGTGACCAGAAGTTACATAAAGGTTCTTACCACCGATACCTGGAGTAATAACCTCCTGATAGTTGTAAGGACGGAGAAGACGGCGCAATAACTCTTGCAAACGTAGACGAAGTTGCGTACCCTTTGGTAACCAAATAGGTAAACCCTTACCTACACGATCAGAGAACATGAAGAGTTCCATCTCTTTTCCAATCTTGCGGTGGTCACGTTTCTTAGCCTCTTCGAGCATAACGAGATATTCATCAAGCATCTTTTTCTTTGGGAAAGAGATACCATAGATACGCGTCATCTGCTCACGCTTCGCATCACCACGCCAGAAAGCACCCGCAACGCTGGTAATCTTGATGGCCTTGATAGTACCCGTTGATACAAGGTGCGGACCACGACAAAGGTCGGTGAAACTACCTTGTGTATATGTTGAGATGGTTCCATCCTCGAGATCTTGCTCAATGTGCTCCACCTTATATTCCTGTCCATCAGCAGTAAACTCCTTAACGGCATCTGCTTTAGATATATCATGACGCACAACTTGCTCGTTCTTCTTAGCAAGTTCACGCATTTTCTCTTCAATCTTTGGGAAATCGTTCTCAGAGATAGCCTGACCCTTTGGTGGCATTACGTCATAGAAGAAGCCATTTTCAACAGCCGGACCGAATCCAAACTGTATACCTGGATAAAGTTCCTGCAATGCTTCAGCGAGAAGATGGGCAGAAGTGTGCCAGAAGGTGTGCTTACCTTCTTCATCGTCAAACTTATAAAGAGCAATCGTTGCATCCTCATTGATAGGACGATTGAGCTCTACTGTTTCACCATTTACACCGCAAGATACAACGTCACGGGCGAGAGCCGGCGAAATGCTCTCGGCGATTTGATAACCAGTTACGCCCTGTTCGTATTCACGAACGGAACCATCTGGGAAAGTGATTTTAACCATACTACAAATTAGTTTTATAAATCAAAGTTGCGGCAAAGGTAACACTTTATTATGAGAATGAGGAATATAAATGTAGTTTTCAATAAATGAATTGGAGAAGTAGAAGTACCAAGCTATATTATCATTATCAGGAATATGATATATTGCCATTAATATTCTGAATGACTACGGAAGTCTATTCTGTTTATTATCTCCTTCGGTTATTGGTTTCATTAACCAAGGACTCTTATTTAACGGTCGAAGATGATTGATATCAAACTGAATCGGCTTGGAAGGGCGTTGCTTTGGCTGTCGTCCTGCTTTGATATCAGCTCGGAGTTGTTGAGCTGCACCAAAGTCTTTCCATCGCTTTAGCATATAATCTAATTGGGTAAGCGCTGTTTGCTTGTCTCCTACCCTATACAAACAATAAGCTCGATTAAACCAATAATCACGATTGTCTGGGGAGATATCTATCGCATGAGTATAAGCAACGATAGCACTATCGTAACGTTCTTCACGAATATTAGTCATTCCATAAAGTTCATAGATATCAGCTATATAAGGTTGTAGCTCTAAGGCACGTCGACAATCGCTATCGGCACCTTTATAATCTTCTAGATGGTACTTGGATAAAGCCATAAGATACCAAGCCTCATAAAGGTTTGGCTTTAAACCAACAATACGAGAGAATATTTGCATGGAAGTAACGTAATATCCTTGATCTAGCGTTCGCCTCCCCTCTTCCATCATTTTATTGATGTTATACTGGGCTGCTGCTGGCAATGTCAAGAGACAGAGCAAGGATACTACGATTCCACGCAACATATCACTCTACTTACGTGGAGGCTTCACACGATAGTTACAACGCACCTTTCCTTGCAAGAGGGCTTTCAACTTACTATTTATCATCTGCTTGCGGAATGGTGAGAGATGATCAGTAAATACTTTGCCATCAAGATGATCGAACTCGTGCTGAATAACGCGGGCAAGGTAGCCTTCAATCCATTCTTCATGTTCAACAAGGTTCTCATCAACATACTTCACATAGATACGCTTGGCACGTGTCACAGACTCATGAATACCTGGCAATGATAAACATCCTTCTTCTAAAGTTTCAGTCTCTGAATCATCGAACTCTAAGATATGTCCATTGATAAAAGCATGACGAAAGCCTTTATACTCAGGGAATGTCTCTGAAAGAACATCCAAATCAATAACTACCACACGAATAGACTTTCCAATTTGTGGAGCAGCCAACCCTACACCATCACTGGCAGTATTGGTCTCAAACATATTTTGTATCAGCTGTTGCAAATCAGGATAGTCAAGAGGAATATCCTCTGCTACTTTGCGCAACACAGGCTGACCGTATGTGTAAACAGGTAATACCATATTACTTCTTTAATTAATTATTGGGTTTTAGGTCTCATTGCATTAATCGAGTCGATTTAACAAAGCACACTCATCGACTAAAGCCCTTTAGACCTCATGTAATCCTGAAGAATAATTGTTGCAGAAATCTCGTCAACAAGCCCTTTATCCTCACGACGTGTCTTTTTCTTCACACCACCAGCAATCATCGCTTGATGCGCAATCACAGAGGTAAAACGCTCATCATAATAATCGATAGGCATCCCTGGATGTAGTTTACGCCAACGATTAACGAAGTTTTCTACACGAGTTAGATTCTCGCTAGGTTGACCATTCGGCTGAATAGGCTTACCTATTACCAATTGATCTACTGATTCCTTGGTAACATATTGTGTCAAGTAATCAAAAATATCGGATGTGGGGATAGTCGCTAACCCATTTGCAATAATACGCAATGGGTCAGTGACTGCCAATCCTGTACGTTTCTTTCCGTAGTCTATTGATAGAATCCTACCCATTTACTTTGCGAGCAACCAAGCATCAGCATAAGTTGCACGAAGCTGATTACGGCTTTGTACTGCAGAAGCCTTGCTATCAAATGTAGCAGCGACAACACGATACATATTATTACCAGAATTGAAAGCTACCTGTGCAGAGTAACCTGCATTCTGCAAACGTTGCTGTAAACCTTCTGCATTAGCCTTTACACCGAAAGAACCAACAACAACGCTATAAGCCTTCAAGCCAGCGCCATTTACAACTGATACATTCTCACGACGAACAGGCTCGTTGTCATAGTTATCGACAACTGGAGCTTGAGTTACAGGCTGTTGTACAGTCTCAACAGGAGCAACAACAGGAGCATCCTGCCTCATGCTATCATCATTATCTGTAGATGTCTGCTCTTGGGCTTTTGCCTTTTCATAAGCCTTCTTGTATGCACTCTCACTAGACTTACAACCAGTGAATGACAATGCCACACACATAGCAGCACCCAAAACCATTATTTTTTTCATAATCCGTTAGTTATTTATTAGTTATGCGTTTATTCTTTTTATCGTGCGAAGTTACGAAATAAGCAGCAGAAGTTAAAAAATAACGCAACTAAAGTTTGTTAAATAAGGTATTTGCAATATTTTTAACACAAAATACTAGCGATCGTATTGTCAGTACGCGAAACTTTGACTATATTTGCCAATGATTAGATTATATTTAACTAACATTTTAAAGTAAGAGATTATGAAGACATTAGGTTACATTGGAGCATTCCTCTGCGGTAGTATTACAGGTGCAGCACTTGGACTTTTGTTGGCTCCAGAAAAGGGAACAGACACCCGAACAAAGATTGCTGATGCTGTTGACGACTTCTGCAAGAAGCACGATCTTAAACTTAGCCGTAAAGAGGCTGATGAATTTGTAGAGGACATCAAGGACGCAGCAGCAGAGACTATCTAATTTGTTGAAATGTTTTCTAACGATAACAACATTGAAACAATAGCGCAACTCACTGAGGCGTTAAAGCATTACATCGGGCTTCAATCAGAATATCTGAAGCTCGATGTAATTGAGAAGATTGTGCGGTTATTGACGGTAATTACTATAATTACGGTTCTTAGCGTAACTCTTCTCATCTCATTGGTTTATTTTTCTTTTGCAGCAGCTTATGCGTTGCAAACATTGATGGGTTCGCTTATCCTGGCTTTCCTAGTCGTTGGTGCTTTCTATTTAGTACTACTCATTTTCTTTATCTTATTACGTCATCGTTTAATCGAACGACCATTAGTAAGATTCTTAGGAAGCCTTTTAATGTCAAAATAAGCTTATGACTGACCAGAAAACTATCACTGATTCTGAATATAAGTCGTTGAATGACATTCGACTTCGAAAAGCTCAGTTGCTTACCGACTTAACTAAAGATAGCAACAAAATAGCTGACTTATGGAATCAGCTCATGCACAAACCCAAGAATAATAATACACCAACACAACGCTTCTCTGGACTTATCAATACGGGAGCTGGCGTATTAGATGGACTTATCTTGGGCTGGAAACTCTATCGGAAGTTTGGTGGTATGAAGACTTCCCGATCCTCTGAGAAAAAGAAATTTGGCTTATTCCACAAAAGAAACAAGTAATAGCAGTATTTAAAGCTAATGTAAAAACAAATAAATTAAGGTGGTATCAAAAGCTACAATAGCATTGGTACACCTTATTTTATATATAATCGTCTCGCCAATCTGTCAATGCTAAGAAAACCAAGAAAAAGTTCGCGAACTTTTTCCAAATTGTTCGCGAACTTTTTTATACTCGTCTTTAACGTAGATAATACTCTTCTGTTAGGTATGTGGGAGGAGTTGTTGACGATATATACTTTTGTCATTGACAATATGTACTTTTGTGCTCCACGAAATATACTCTTGTCAAAGAGCGTAAGATTAGGGAATTGGGTTGCAGTAAATGCGTGTGCGGTTTGCATAGATTTTCTAACCTGTTCCCCATAAATTTCTATCAAATAAAAATTTCCCGCTAACCATATATAAATTTGCAGGCATCGGATATGGCTTTTTGTAAGCCTATTGTAAAGTTAGATTCTTGGTTTTTATTAGATACGCAGAGCTTATGACTTTGTTAGTCTGGCTCGTCAAAGAAGTAGATAGACTTCAAGCAAAGACAGGCATAAAAAAGTTCGCGAACTTTTCTTAAATTGTTCGCGAACTTTTTCTTGTATATCTTAGCATTGACCTTTCTTGGTTTGGCGAGCTGTCTTCTTAATATATAAACAGAATCTTATCTATCCAAAGATACGCTTAAATAAACTTTTCTTTTTCTCTTCCGGTTTCGTTATTTCCTCCTTTTGAGGCTTGATATCTTCTTTGTGAAATTGCTCTTCTGCTTTAACCTTAGGCATATCCTCACCCTCAATGATTCCAGCTGCAGCCCATTGTGTAGCAAGTGTTGTTACATCGTTTTTAGCTGTTGCCTCATCAATATCATATTGTTCACAAAGAAGTTGGGTGAGTGTATCAATGGTGAAGTTGTCTAGTTTCTGCACTTCTTGCCATAAGTAAGCCGAACTCTCGTTCATAGAAATGATATTGCTGAAGTCGATATTCTCATCTCCTTCTGCGACTATGATATTTTCTCCGCATACTTCACGGAGGTTAAAGCCATTCTTTACTTTCATTATTGTTGATTACTTATTATGAGTTAATGTCTTAGCCTTATTTGTTTTGTTGGACAGAGAAAGGACTTTGTCATTGCTTAGATTGGTCCGAACAATGGAATCCATAATCGCCTATAGGCGGCAAGGAGATAACGACGAAAGGGAAGTAAACCTACCCATAGTTTGCTATATAACTTCCATTTCCACCCGTCAGTACGATCCATGGTCTTATGTCCTTTTCTGTAAAAACCAATGACTGCACCAACAATGTTCTCTCGCTTACAATGTTCAATACCGAGATTTCCATCACCACGAAGCGTGATATTCTCTCCTTCCATTCGATCAATGCGATGCAGAACAAAATGTTTTGGACTTATCTCGGCAAGGACTGGATCGCCAACCTTTATACTTGAAGGTTTTACCAATAATGCCTTGTCTCTGTCATTCTCAAGAAATGGACGCATAGAGAATCCCCGAAGACGCAAAGTTACATTATGTCCTTCGTTTAAGATCTTAACGACTTCTGGGATTAAATCAGCATTTGCAAATTGAATCTCAGTCGTTGTGAGGATTGGCTCTTTAGTCGACATTCTTATTTAATTGCTATTGCGCGTTGACAAACCTCAGCTGCTTCTTTGTTTGGCAAACAGTGGAGAGTATATATACGACCAGTCTCAACTATTTTAGTAATAGTATCACAAACAGCATTGTAGATGGTAGAATCCCATTTCATGCTAGAGCATGAAGGGAGAAGAGATGCGAATGCCTCAATAGGAGAGGGCTTGTCAACCGAATTTTCTTTAGCTCTGTCGATACGTGTGATTGCACCTAAGCGAGCTTTAATATTACGATAGCAAGGAGTTTTCCCACTCCAAGGACTTCCATAAATCCATGCTTCTCCATCAATAAGTCTCACAATGGGATTATCATCATTCATGAGATCACTACCAGGAATATGACGCAACCACATGCTGACTTGTGTTGATTTTCCCGTTCCACTCTTTGCTATAAAAGCATATCCATAACCATTATTGCGTACTAAGGAGGCGTGGATAAGCAAGACTTTTTGTTGAGCACCAGCAAATGCGAAGATGAGCATCAGTGCATTATTAATACCGAATGTACGCATATTGGTGTTGCCATTCAAGGCGCAATAACATTCGCTGAAATCCTTATTACATTTAAGTAAGCAACAATCAGCACCACTAATATCTTTGATGATATACTGATAACTTCCATCTTCAACACGATCAACAATGGTGTCTCCATTACCTGTGTCAAAGGCACGAATACGTTTGCGTTGCTCTTTGGGTACAGGTCTTATTGAATCATCAACAATAAGACGAAAGAAAGGTTTGTCTGATTCTTCCTTGACTCTAAAAGGTTCAAACGAGCGTAACAAGTGCATTCCGTTGATACTTGTATCACGGAATGTAATCTGCACGTCAAGGTCAGCTACTCTAAAGTTGTTTACGTCCATTTTATGATTGTTGGTCGGGTTCAACAGGCGTGTACTTAAACTGACTATCTTTTAAACTCTTGATAGAGTATTTCTTTTTCGATTTCTCGTAACGTTCTTTTAGTTTAAGATACTTCTTTGTAGCATCTTTCTCGTTCTCTGCGAACATGGTTATACAAGTAGGAAAAGCCTCCAAACCATTACTTTGTAGATAGTTGCGTAATTGATAAGAATAGTCTTCACGATTAGCCAAGAACTTTGTTCTGTTGTTTACCAAGTACGCATTTACTGTTTGAATATCCGTTAGATAGACAGTTGAATCATTAAAAGAAGCAGCAAAACCAAACATGTAAATCTTTGCTGGTCTATATCCTTTTGCATTACCGTTAATTACACATCCCACAAGAAGAACTGTGACGATTAATAGTTGGCGAAGTCTCATTTTCTTATTTCTATGTTAATATTATTGCCCAAGATAAGCCTTGAGTATTTTACTATTTGTTTGTTGACGTAATCGTCTTATCGCTTTCTCTTTTATTTGTCTTACGCGTTCGCGTGTCAGTCCATATTTACTTCCAATCTCTTCCAAGGTCATCTCCCGTTGGTTGATACCGAAGTAAGCCTCAATGACTTTCTTCTCTCTATCTTCGAGGATATCCAACACTCTACCAATCTCTGCCCGTAAGCTCTCTTCTACTAAAGATTTATCAGTAGATGGGATTGCATCATTCGGAATAACATCCAATAAGCTACTTTCATCATCATCATGAAAAGGAGCATCTACAGAGATATGATGCGTGTTTATTTTGAAAGCCTCAATTATCTTTTCTTCAGGAATATCTGTATCCCGTGCTATCTCATCTATGCTTGGTCTTCGTTCGTTTTCTTGCTCAAACTTGTTTAGCACTTTGTTTATCTTGTTGACCGAGCTAACTTGATTGAGGGGTAATCGAATGATTCTACTTTGTTCTGCAATAGCTTGTAAGATACTCTGTCGAATCCACCACACTGCATAAGAGATAAACTTAAAGCCGCGTGTCTCATCAAATTTCTCAGCAGCCTTTATCAATCCGAAGTTACCTTCATTGATAAGGTCAGCGAGCGATAATCCTTGATTTTGATATTGCTTTGCCACAGAGACAACGAAGCGTAGGTTGGCTTTAGTTAGCCGCTCAAGAGCCTTACGGTCACCTTTTCGTATTCTCTGAGCAAGTTCAACTTCCTCCTCGATACTAATCATTTCTTCATGACCGATTTCTTGAAGATACTTATCAAGAGAAGCACTCTCTCGATTCGTAATCGATTTTGTGATTTTCAATTGTCTCATGTTGTGTGGCATTAACTAAAGTGATGGCAAAATTACGTAAATTCAATGAGCTGAACAAATAAAACGTAGAAAATATTACCTTATTACAGATAGAAATCCTCCTTTCTCATGGTTATTTTCAGGAGAAAGGAGGATTATCTTTTTTTGTCTCAAAAGACTACAACTAAAGGCTTAGTCACCCAATGGTACTGCAAAGTATGCTTTCTTTCCAGTTGGATAAATACCCTGTATGTAGAGTACAGGATCTTTGCTGGTTGAAGCCTTCTTTACGAGACCTTGTAAATCGTCAATGCTCTTAACCATATTGTCATTGACATTCTGGATGATGAAGCCACGATTGATACCAGCAGACTTCAACGCACCGTTATTAACCTTCAGTACTTCAAGGCCATAGTTGATATTCAATTGCTTCTTCATTGCCTCTGTTACTGGGCGGAACTGACCACCAAGAACATCGATATCTGCTTGCTCGATAATCTTTGTAGTACCCTGTGCATTCTTCAATGTAATTGTCTTTGTAATTTCTTTCTTATTACGTAGATAGGTTATTGTAACCTTATCGCCAGGACGTTTACCATTGAGTGCCTGTTGAAGTTCAGACATGCGTGTGATCTTTTGGTTATCAAACTTTGTGATAACATCACCCTTCATCAAGCCTAGAGCTGCACCATTGCCATCCTCTGACATTACTTCAGCAACATATACACCTTCATTCGTTCCAAGATCTACATTCTTGCCATCTTCCTTCTGTGCGTTGATATAGTTGAGAACGTCACCACCTTGAATTCCTAAGGTTACACGCTGAACACTACCATACTTCTTAATATCATCAACCACCTTATTCATTATAGTTGTTGGGATGGCGAAACCATAACCACTATAAGAACCAGTCTGTGAGTAAAGCATTGCGTTGATTCCAACCAGTTCGCCTTGCGTATTTACCAGCGCACCACCAGAGTTACCAGGGTTGATAGCTGCATCAGTTTGAATGAAGCTCTCGATACCATTTTGAGAAGCTCCTAAGCCACGAGATTTTGCACTAACGATACCAGCTGTAACAGTAGAACTTAAGTTATAAGGGTTACCAACAGCAATTACCCATTCTCCAACTTTTAGTTTATCAGAGTCACCAATCGGTAGAGTAGGGAGATTCTTTGCATTTACCTTCAATAAGGCAAGGTCTGTCTGTTTGTCAGTACCAACGATGCGTGCAGAGAACTCTCTATTGTCGTTTAATGTAACTGTCAATTCGTCAGCACCTTCAACCACGTGGTTGTTCGTTACGATATATCCATCTGATGAAATAATAACACCGCTACCAGTAGCCTCTTTCTTTGGTGTTTGGATCTTCTGTCTGCGTGATCCTCCGTTACCTTGATTAGGGTTGCCGAAGAAACCGAATGGATCGAAAAAGCCTCCAAATGGGTCATCTTGAACGTCTACTGTCTGTGTCTTAGAGTTTTGTACATACTTTATATGCACTACAGCAGGCAGTGCTTTCTCTGCTGCATAAGTGAGGTCTACTGGCTGACCTGGAGCTACAACTGGTGCTTCAGCTGCATATACTTTGATGAAAGCACCTGTGGAAAAGGCAAGAGCAGTAACACATGCTGCACCAGCCAGATACTTTGATAAATTCTTCATATACTTATTCTTTTATTTATTAGTAACTTTGTTATCTGTCAAATTGGCATTGTATGGAATGTCTATCAGACTTCTTTTGTGGTTGCAAATATAGGTGCAAAATGTGTAAATCGGTTATCTTGTCAGTTATCTTTATCCGATTTTAACACTTTAATTTCACTACTTAACGGCTCTTAATTAGAAGAGTTGATAAATTTACATTCGTTCAGTTTCAACGCTTTTTCCTGTTATCTCTTATTCAATTCATTGTTTATTCTTTCAAGTTAGTTAATTATAACCATAGATTCTAACTCTTTGTAAGTATCATCAAAGGACTTGATACCTTTCTTCTATATGATTTTCTAAGGAGAAAAAGGAGGGATGTTTAAACTAAGGTTATAACATCCTGATAGTCAGTAGATAATTTGATGTATATTACAAGAGGCTTTTTAAGATTATAAAAGGTGCTTTCTTTCATGTGAAAAGAGTACCTTCAAAGATAAAGAATATGCTCTTTTCTTATGCTATTGAATAGTGATATGTAATGCAGTTACAGTTTGTATGCCCTTCTACTTATATGAAAAAAATCAAAATATTTTGCCCGTTCCATGTTTTAATAGTATCTTTGTAACCCTGATAAGGCAGTGTTCCGGCTCTGTCGCTGGTATCTTTTAAAGATACGAGAGGAAAGTCCGGGCAGCATAGGGCATCCTGCTTCCGAAAGTAGAAGCTATTGGTGACAATAGATGAAGGTAGAAGAGAATGACCGCCACTTCTAATAGTGGTAAGGGTGAGAAGGTAGTGTAAGAGACTACCAGCAGGCGGGTGATCGTCTGGCTGTATCGTTCAGGAGCTGCAAGTTCATGTAAACCGTTGTTTGAGGGCTGCCCACCCAAGCGTTAGCACAATGGAGGGTAGAATGCTTGAGTTACAAGGTGACTTGTAAACTAGATAAATGACAGGCATCTTCCTATTTATCGAAAGATGAGGAAGAGACGGAACCCGGCTTATAGGAACACTGCTTTATCTTTTTTATCAATTATGCTCCTTTAATCTTCCTTTATAGAAGATTAGCGTGGGTGAGAGTGTGACATTAGCTAAAAAACGAGTTTGATCATGAAAGATTTAGAAGAACAATATGTAACTGTAGTGGATGATTTCCAACACGTTGTAGAGAATAAGATAAGGAATCATAAGGATGAAGCTGGTTTTCCTCAACGACCAGTAGAGGTTAGCGAAGAGGTACTTTCAGATTATTTGTTTGATTATCAAGCAGCTTTAGATAGCGAGGGAACCGAACGTTCACGTTATACTGTAGCTGGCATCTTATTATGTTTGCCAATCCTCGTAATGTCTGGTTTCCCTGACGACTCACTACCTTTCAAAGGTGTGTGGAATGTTTTGGCGGCAATAGCTGTCGGTTTGGTGCTCTTCTTAATCTATAGAGTAATCATGAAGGCAGTTGTTCGTAGTCGTGTTCGTCGTGCTAATCAAGATTATCCAGAAGCTAAAGCATACGTTGACAAAGTGATAGCCTTTAAGTAATAATTTTAATGTAATTGTAATATGGAAATACCTGATTTACAGAAATACAAGGACAAGTTCTCACAGCAGAACTTTATTGAGAAGATACAACGCATAGCCAAGCGAGCAGGAGCTAAGTTGGTTTATATAGCTTTGATTCTTTATTATCTCATGCAGAGTGACAAGGTATCATTGAAAGACAAAGCCATCATCATAGGGGCTTTGGGTTATCTGATCTCTCCTATAGATGTTGTCCCCGATGCAATACCAATAGCTGGTTTGGCTGACGACCTCGCCGTTCTTCTCTATGCTTTAGGGAAGGTTTGGAGTCAAGTTGATGATAACTTAAAGGATAAAGCAAAGCAGAAACTCTCTAAATGGTTTGATGAGGATGAGCTAAACTTCTCTGAAGATCCATTTGCTGAGGATGATACGAATGTTCCTGTTTAAGAGATAGAAGGAGGAGTATATGTGGCAGTATATTGTTTTAGCAATAGTCTTTCTTGCGGCTCTAGCCTATGTGGGCTATAGAATTTGGCAAACATTTCAAACAGCCAAAGACCCTTGTCATGGTTGCGCTGGATGTGCTATCCACGACCAACTCAAAGCTAAGCGGAAGTTGAAAGGGCGCAAGAAGCCTGTATGCTTTAAGTAATTAGAAAATGAGGACTTCGCAAGTTAGCCATTAACAGAAGTCCTCTTTTTAATACCCTTTAAGTAGTATTGAGCAATGGAACGTAGGAGTGATTTTCTTATACGGCATTGAAAAAAAACTTGAAAAGTTTGGTTAAATCGAATAAAGTACTTATCTTTGCACACGCAAAGCAAGATACTCCTTTGCTAACAACAATGGTGCTTGGGCCGGGAGGTTAGGCAATGGTCTGCAAAACCATGTAGAGCGGTTCGATTCCGCTAGGCACCTCAAAGAAGACTCTCAATGATGAGAGTCTTTTTTTGTGCCGATTGATGATAAGGTGCAGCGCATATCCGAATGTGAATTAATCATTCTTCTTCGTCTCAAGGCAGGATGACTTCTTCGTTAAGTGCAACTCCTTAACGAGTATTATATTCTTTACTTGCACTTTGTTTCTTCTTATGACGGGCACAGTCCAAGTTCCGCGATAAGTCTCTCCGCCTGCTAGTGCCTCGTAAATGCTATAAGGTGGATTGTCAAACATTAAGGTTATTGTGTCTTTCTTTAGTTCCCACACTCCCTTACCGCTTGAATACATGAGATCGAAATGTTCTGAGTAACTGAAACTGCTGTCCTTACGTAGTGTCAGACGGCAACTCCCACTCATCCCCTTTCCCACCTTATATATATAGTGGTATTCTCCTGCCATGTTCCCGATAGTCAACTTTGAATTGCAAGAACAGAAGGATATTACCGCAATGCAAGAACCAATGAAAGTTTTAATCAACATAGGTATTGTATTTAAAGGCACTAATTATAACTTACTTTCCACTCTACGTTCTTAACCTATCCCCATGAGTTCAATCTCAAAGATTAGTGTAGAGAAGGCAGGAATATCCCCGTCTCTTTTCGTACCATATCCGTCTTGATAAGGGATATAAACACGCCAATGATCCCCCTTGTACATGGCGCATAGAACGATTTGAAAGCCTGTAATCAATTCGTTAACACGGAATGCTTCTGGCACTCCCCTTTGCCAACTATCATCGAATACCTTACCAGAGATGAGACTCCCACGATAATTACAAGTTACGATAGAACGCGACTGCACCTTTC
Source organism: Prevotella veroralis DSM 19559 = JCM 6290 (assembly GCF_000377625.1). Taxonomy (GTDB): domain Bacteria; phylum Bacteroidota; class Bacteroidia; order Bacteroidales; family Bacteroidaceae; genus Prevotella; species Prevotella veroralis. The sequence goes on from NZ_KB898325.1 coordinate 111,950, forward strand.
CTTCGCCTGTTCCTTCTTTTATTACCTCATAAAGAATACCATGGGGGAGAACCTTTATTCCCTCTCGCTGACTAACTTCTTTCAGATATTCCTCATTCTTTTGCTTGTATTCCTGTTTCTTTCCCATGATGGTTTAATAATATATTAATGTACGCAAAATTACCTAATATCTTTTGAATTCACAATTAATTCAATTACTTTTGTCGCCTCATTATGCGTGTATATAGCAATGTAAATTAGTATGTCATGTTGTCCCTTTTAGTAGGAAGATCAACGATATAATATAGAAAAGAAATCTTATGAACTTTGATAGAGTAGAGAATGAAACTCGACGGATGGAGCTTATCCGCGTGTTAGAGCATTCCATAGAACATTTATCCTTGGCTGAGTTGGAGGCTTTATATTACGACCTTGTAGCGAAAGACTATATTCGGGAGTGAAACAATGATGCGATTGGACGATAAGAATAAAGAGATACTCCGCTTAGCCTTACCTTCCATTGTGAGTAATATCACGGTGCCGCTGTTAGGACTAATTGACCTTATGGTGGTGGGGCATATTGGCAATGAAGCCTATATCAGTGCGATTGCCGTTGGAACAATGATTTTCAATGTGATGTACTGGTTACTTGGCTTCCTAAGAATGGGAACCAGTGGGATGACTTCTCAAGCCTTTGGACGTGCGGACAAGGCGGAATGTATTGGAATATTGGTGCGTAGTTTAACCATTGGACTTGCTTTCGGTTTATCGTTCATCCTTGCTCAAAGAGGATTGGAATGGGGCTTATTACGTTTGATGAATACACCTGAAGCCTCGTGGGATTATGTCGCAACTTACTTCCGTATTGTTATCTGGGGTGCACCAGCAATGTTGGGGTTATACGGGTTGACAGGTTGGTTCATTGGAATGCAGGACACACGTACACCTATGGTCGTAGCCATCTTACAGAATATAGTGAATATTCTTACTTCTTTATCCTTGGTGTTTGCCTTGGAGTGGGGGATAACGGGTATAGCTACAGGAACGTTGCTCGCTCAATGGATTGGTTTTCTGGTGGCATTATTAAGTGCATGGAAGCGTGTAAGTAAGATCAACAAGGCGAGAAAAGTAACGAACTTAGGGCATTCTACTTGGGTTAATTTTACCCACATTCTTTCAGTGAAAGGAGCGTGGATTGACTTCTTCCTTGTCAATAAAGATATCTTTCTTCGCACCTTATGTTTGATAGCCGTTAACTTCTATTTCACTTCGGCGGGAGGAAAACAAGGTACAATGCTGTTGGCTGTAAACACGCTGTTGATGACCTTGTTCACTATCTTCTCTTACGTCATGGACGGTTTCGCTTATGCTGGGGAAGCCTTGAGTGGCAAGTATTATGGTGCAGGAGATAAGCAAGGATTGCGAATTACGATACGACGCTTGTTTGCGTTTGGTGGCTTAATGACCCTAATGTTCACGTGTTTATATGTGATAGGTGGAACAGGATTCTTACATCTTCTTACGGATGATGCAACTGTCGTTGAGGCGGCACGACCTTACTTGCCTTGGGCTTGCTTTATTCCTGTTGCAGGTGTGACAGCTTTCATCCTTGATGGAGTATTCATCGGACTTACTGATACGAAGGGTATGCTCTTTTCAACGGTCATTGCCATGCTATCGTTCTTCGCAGTTTACTTAGGGTTTAGGGGGAGTCTTGCTAATGAGGCATTGTGGTTAGCCTTCCTTACTTTCCTACTGATGAGAGGATTAGCCTCGATGGTTTGGATGCGTTTTTTCACTAGGATTGATGTCTAAGGATAAGTGTGATAGACAGTTAAGTTAGGTGTCAACCATGCTTTAAGTTAGTGTTCAATCGTACTTCAATAAGACTTACCGAGTTCTACACGTCTGTATAACGAATTATACAGGCGTGTATAACTGATTATACAAACGTGTATAACTGATTATACAGACGTGTATAACTGATTATACAGGCGTGTATAATTCATTATACAAACGTGTATAATATGGAGATGCTTATATGAATACGATGGTACTGCTTATATAAGTACTATCGTATAGCTTATAGGAGCAGTGTGATAAGGGTTATATGAAAGGAAAAGGACTTATTATTCTAATAATCTATGCTTATAATAAAGTGGGGTGTCCTGAACCTTATTCGTGTGCAATAGAAAGCCCTCGTTAGTCCGCATATAAATAAAGTTATTGGACGAACGAGGGTATATTAGATTCTTTAAGGAAGTTATAGTTAATATGAAATGCTAAACAAATTTACTAATTGATTTATGTTTTACTTCCTTTGAAATATAGTTCTGATGAGGCTCTTCCTTATCTTGAAAGTCTTGGGAGATACCTCGCATCACTTCTTCATCTGTTGCTTTAGTAGTGTTGGAATCTCACTTGTCTCACGTGCAACAGGAACGCCGACAGCTTCAAACGCAGCTATCTTTTCACTTGCAGAGCCAGAGCCACTTGAAATTATAGCACCAGCGTGCCCCATCTGTTTGCCCGGAGGAGCTTGTTGTCCAGAGATGAAGACAGCTACGGGTTTAGTTACATGTTCCTTTATAAACTGTGCAGCACGTTCTTCTGCGTCACCACCAATCTCACCAATGAGTGCAATGCTATCCGTCTCTGGGTCATCTTGGAACATCTGTAATAGTTCTTCAAAGTAAAGACCTACAACTGGGTCACCACCAACGCCAACGGCTGTTGACTGTCCGAGACCTGCTTGAGTGAGGTTATGCACCACCTCATAAGTTAAAGTACCGCTACGACTGATGACGCCAGTGTGTCCTTTCTTAAAGATGTTCGTTGGCATAATACCAGCCATACTCTCTTCTGGAGATATCAAGCCAGGGCAGTTAGGTCCGATAACCTTTACACCGCGAACTTTAGCATAATGCTGTGCAGCTATAGCGTCGAGCGTTGGTACACCTTCGGTAATACAGATGACAAGTTGAATACCGCCATCAATAGCTTCTAGCATAGCATCCTTAGCGAAAGGTGCAGGAACAAAGATAATAGAAGTGTTTGCTTGTGTTGCAGCCACCGCATCTTTCACCGTGTTGAAAACAGGGATACCACAGACTTCTTGTCCAGCCTTGCCGGGAGAGGTGCCACCCACAACATTGGTTCCATACTCTTTCATCTTTGATGCGTGAAAACTACCATCACGACCAGTTATACCTTGTACAATTAGTCTTGTATTTTTGTTGATCAGAATACTCATAATATCTTATTTAAAGTTGTTTACTTAGTTCAACTGCCTTATGTCCAGCATCTGCCATAGAGGTGGCAACATTGAAGTGGGTTCCTTCTAATATTGCCCTTCCTTCCGCCTCGTTGGTACCAGTGAGACGGATGACAATAGGAATGTCGGTTTGAATCACCTTGAACGCTTCAAGCAAGCCCTTAGCAACATCATCGCAACGTGTAATTCCACCAAAGATGTTAATGAGAACAACCTTTACATGCTTGTCGGCTAATAAGAGCTTCATGGCTTCAACAATCTTCTCGGGGTTAGAGCTACCACCAATATCAAGGAAGTTAGCTGGTTCGCCACCATAGAGTTTAATCATATCCATCGTAGCCATTGCAAGACCAGCACCATTCACCATACAACCGATTGAGCCTCCAAGGTTAACGTAACTGAACCCCTTATCCTTAGCCTCACGCTCTTTCTTTTCCTCTGCTGTAGGCTCGAAGAGTTCAGCTATATCAGGATGGCGGAAGAGAGCATTATCATCAAAGGTCATCTTAGCGTCGATGGCTTTTAGTGTACCTTCCTGTGTCATCACGAGAGGATTTATCTCTGCAAGTGAGGCATCCTTTTCGACGAAGAGTTTATAAAGGTTCTTGAAGATAGGCACCGCTTGTTTCACTTGTGCCATATCATCGAATAACTTGAACGCTGCTTCACGTGCGAGGAAGTCAGACATACCAATAGTTGGATCAATGACAATCTTCTCAATCTTCTCTGGTGTCTCTTTTGCCACTTGCTCGATATCCATACCACCGGCACGACTCAACATCAACATAGGGCACTTCGACTTGCGATCAACAAGAATACTCATGTAGTACTCTGATGCAATGTTAACAGCTTCGCTAACTAGGACGCGATCAACAGTGAACCCTTTAATGTCCATGCCTAAGATTGCTTCTGCATGTTGGCGAATCTCTTCTTCATTACTTCCAAGTTTAACACCACCAGCCTTACCACGACCACCCGTGTGTACTTGTGCCTTTACTACCGCTTTTGCTAAACCTAATTGTTTATACGCAGCAACAGCCTCATCCGGTGTTCGACAAACGATGTTGCGATCTACCGGTAGTCCATAAGATGCAAAGATACTCTTTGCTTGGTATTCATGTACCTTCATAAGATTTGTTTTTAATTATAAACTATAGTTTAGGTGTTCTGTAAATCGATTGAATGTGAATCAATAGTCTTTAGCTATTCTTTCTCCACGTAAGACTGCCAAGGCGTTCTCTGTTAATGCGAGCATCTCATCTTGACCAGGATAAACATGCACTGGAGCAAGATATTCTATTCGACGTTTAAGGCGGTCGATGATGTAATCGCTCTTTGCCATTCCACCCGTGAGAAGGATGGCGTCAACTTTACCATATAGAACAGCCCCTTCTGCGACTATGTTCTTTGCAACATGCCATATCATAGCTGACACGATTAACTCTGCATGTTTATCGCCAGCCTTTATCCAGTTCATTACCTCTCTTAGGTCATTTGTACCAAGATGTGCGATTAAACCAGCCTGCCCACTGACTCTGCCTAATAATTGGCTTTCAGTGTACTTACCACTAAAACAAAGGCGTATTAAGTCGGCTGCTGGGAGGCTACCCGCACGTTCGGGTGAGAAAGGACCTTCACCATCAAGGGCGTTATTAGCATCGATTGCTCGACCATGATTGTGGGCGGCAATTGATATTCCACCACCAAGATGACAGATGATAAGGTTGAGCCTCTCGTATTTAGTACCTATATCTTTGGCGTATCGTCTACCAATGGCTTTCTGATTCAAAGCGTGCCAGATACATGCACGAGGCATTAGAGGAGAACCAGAGATACGGGCTTCTGGTTCTAGTTCGTCAACTACACCAGGATCGGCAATAAAGCTTTTGCAACCAGGGATGTCACGCGCAATCTCGTCTGCAATCATACAGCCTAAGTCACAGGCATGCTGGTGAATAGCTTGTTGCTGGTCAAGTATCATTTCTTCCGTAATGGTGAATACACCACTTGATACGGGCTTAGCTAAGCCGCCTCGTCCGATAACAGCATCAAAGTCAAGAGGGATATTGCGTTTCTTTAATTCTTCAATAACAACTTGCTTTCGGAAATGAAATTGATCTGTAATCTTCTTGAAAGTACTTAGTTCTTCTCTTGAATGGGGAATGTCTGCAACAAAGACAGGTTCATCGTCATTCGCTAAGGAGATTTTGGTTGAGGTTGAGCCTGGGTTAATAGATAGGATCTTGTATGCCATAATGTTTTAATTGGTTATATTGGGAAGGGTAATAACCTTATTTTACTATGAGACTTGCAAGTGCAAGACTATATAACTTGGAAGTAATAGTATCGCCTCTGCTAGGGAGAACTACAGGTGCCATTGTTCCTTGAAGTACACCTGCGACCTCTGCATGACAGAAGAGCGTGATAGTTTTATAGAATAGATTGCCCGACTCTATATTGGGGAAGATAAGTGCGTCAGCCTCTCCGTTGATAGGTGAGTTGATTTGTTTAATCTCCATTGCTTCCTTAGAGCATGAAGTCTTTAAATCTAAGGGTCCATCTATCTCACACTTACCGAAAACTCCTGCTTTCGCATCTTCTTTTAATGTTAGATAATTTGCAGTATGAGGGAAGTGTTTGGTGTCGACCTTCTCGGAGCAATGTATTAGAGAGATTTTAGGGTAAGTGATGTTGAAAGCATGGCAAAAGTCAACAAGATATTGGACTTGAGCTTTACGCTGTTCATCAGTAGGATAAGGAATCACAGCAGCATCAGTAAAGAATATTAGTTTGTTATACTCTGCTAATTTAGCAACAGCAATATGGGTTAAGACAGCCCCTTTAGGTAATATTCCTAGTTGCTTATCTAATATAGCGCGTAGCAGAACATCCGTATTGACAAAACCTTTCATTATTATATCGGCTTGCTTCTCTCGGATAAGTGCCACAGCCTTACGTGATGCCTCTTCAGGAGAGTCTACAATAATAGTTTCAAAGCCTTCCTTTTGTGCAAAGGTATTCCGTGTAGTTTCAGAGCATATCAATATGGGCTTTATAAAACCTTCATGGGCAGCTAATGAGACTGCTTCTTGTGTGTGGCTATCTTCTGACCATACAACAACTGCACGCTTACAAATATGTTTCTCTTTGAGTAGACTTATTAGTTGTTTAAAGTCTTTGATACTTCTTTCTTTTTCTGGCATGTTTTATTGATTTTTAAGTAGTAGTATGATAACGCAACAAAGATACTATTTTGTTTTGATATATAGATTCATTTTAAGGAAAAAACTGATTAAAATTCTTTTATTCCCATTAGTTGCAGTATATTTGCAGCCAAATTAGAGTCTATATGAAACGTCTACTTTTCTTTTTCTTAACGTGTATGGTTGTTGTTATTGGTTTCGCACAGACAACTAATCATACGCATATACCAAAGGATGCTATTTTCTATAATGCACGTTGGCAAGGAGTTGCCACGGCAAGTAAGGCGGCGTATTATCGTGTTCTTATTGTAGATAATAGAGGGGCTAAGATGTTCTATGACTATTACATTACGGGGCAGTTGCGTGCGGAGAAGCATTACATAAGCATCAATCGTCAAGATGATAAACTAACGAAGTTAGAGGGAGTGTGCCGTACATTTTATAAGTCAGGTAAGGTAGAGTCTGTAATGCAATATAAGAATGGTGTAGCTAATGGGCGTGCCCTTTCTTTCTTTCCTAGTGGGAAGGTTGGTATGAAACTGAATTATCGTAATGGTGTTTTAGATGGACCTTGTTATGCTTATAATGAACAAGGTCGGGTAGAGTACACGACTATTTGGCGTGACGGCTCTCGTATATCAGATTCAAAGGGAGGCAAAGATTACTATATAAATAAGGTGACGAATGAAGATGAGTTTTGTGAGCGGTATCGTGTAAGGGAGCGTGTAAACATGGCGCAATCTAGACAGGTAAACACATCAAATGCTGATAACAAGGAGCTTGAAAAGAGTGAAGCCCTTGCAAGTAAAGTTACATCTTCTACAATAAAGAAGGACGAGAGCCAACAAGCGGATAGAGCATCAGTTCCTCAACAGAAAATTTCCAAAGAAATGACAGAAGAAGAGAGATTGATAGCAGAGGTGAAATATCCAGATGCACCAGCAGTTGTTACGGAACCATCGAAAGGTAATTCTCCTAAGAAAGGTAGGGTAAGGACGACAAGTATTCCAGATGAATGTTTGTTTCCATTCCCTTACCTATGTCACATCTTACTAGATGATACTGAACGTTTGAAGGATATGCCATCTTTGGTGGCGTTGAGTAAAGTGTTTGCGTTGAAAGATTCACAAACCATCAATGGGTATAGTACTCAGAAAGAGATTATCTTCCATCACAATATGTATTATGATGAGCAAACAGGTCAAGATAAGGTTGTCGGCAAACAACCACGACAGATAGGCTATTTAGGTACTTATGTTGATCATCAGTTAATGTTAGAACGCATCAACCTATATACTTGGTCTTCAGATGAAATGTTATCATTTGCTCGACAAGCTATTGAGGCTGGTTATCATGTTTTAGGTGAAGGAGATTATCAATCCTTAGATGGTAACTTTATCTTAGAACCTAAGAGTTCGAAGGTAAGTGACGACTGCTCTCGATCTGTTCTTATTACCTTTACGTATCAGCCTAATCTCTATGGAGGCCTTTACCATATTCAAATGGATGTAAGATGATAAAATGAGGTGATTTTATAAAGTAGAGATAAATAAGTTGGGAGATGTGTGGTAGATTGCAATTTTTTATCTATATTTGCATTCTAAAATTAAATGGTAAGTTTTGTGTATCTCTTAGTTCTTTCTTTGTGATACACTTTTTGAAATAACGGCAATATATTGAATATGAAAGTAATTGAGAAACTTTGGAATTGGTATTTATCTGCCAATGCTTTGCCTTATTGGGTTATTTTAGCCATTGATATCCTTATCTGTTATTTCTCGGGTATATTCGTCTTTTGGTTGTATTATCATGGTGCGGTTGCTTTTGGCAATATCGCCTTATTATCAAAGACTATCTTTGTTTACATGATTTTCAACCTGATAGGTTTTAAACTGTTCCATACTTATGCCGGAATCGTTAGATACTCTTCCTTCGTAGATTTACAACGCGTTGGTTTAGCGATGTTGTTGTCTTTGGTAATTGCTGAAGGCATGCATTATGTTATTTATTATTGGGATTTAAATTTTATCCGTCTTGAAGGGCGACAGATTGCAGCTATGTATCTTGTTGCGACAATTGGAATGATATCATTCCGAATAGTCGTAAAGTCTGTATATGATGTTGTCTTCAATACAGGTAATGCCATGCGCACGCTTATCTATGGTGTGAATGGTGGTGGTATTGGACTAGCCAAGAGCATTCGTATTATAAAACCTCAAAAGTTTGCTTTGAAAGGTTTTATTGCTCATGATTTCTCTTTCAAGGGGCGTATATTGATGGGGCAGAAGGTATATATGGTTGATGACGATCTTGCTGAGCACATTAAGAGTTTGAAAATAAAGGCTGTATTGGTTTCGCCATTACAGAACGAACGTTTCCGTGATGACCAGAAGCTACAAGATATCTTGTTAAGTCAAGGTGTTCGAATCTTCATGAGCTCAGGTGAAAAGGAATGGAGTCAAGATGATGATTATTCAAATGTACAACTAAAGGAGATTAGTATTGAAGACCTTCTCCCACGTGAGCAGATTCGTGTAGATATGGATTCTATCGGTGCTCTCCTGCGTGGAAAGAAGATTATGATTACAGGTTCTGCCGGTAGTATTGGTTCTGAGATGGTGCGCCAAATTGCCATTTATAATCCTGCCGAATTGATACTGATTGATCAAGCCGAAACGCCACAACATAATATTCGATTGATGATGCACTTTGAGTGGTCTAACATCAAAGCACATACGATAGTTGCAAGTATTGCTAATGCTGATCGTATGGAAAAGATTTTCCAAACTTATAAGCCTGATTATGTGTTCCATGCCGCCGCTTATAAGCATGTGCCAATGATGGAGAACAACCCATCGGAGAGTATTCAGAACAATGTTTGGGGAACGAAAATCATTGCTGATTTAAGTGTTAAGTATGGCGTTAAGAAGTTTGTTATGATATCTACAGACAAAGCTGTAAATCCAACGAATGTGATGGGTTGCTCTAAACGAATCTGTGAGATATATTGCCAGAGCTTAAACAAAATGATTAACGAACAAGCTAATGGTAAACCTGTGACGCAGTTTGTAACAACTCGTTTTGGTAATGTATTAGGCTCTAATGGATCTGTTATTCCTTTGTTTGAAAAGCAGATTAAGGCAGGTGGACCTGTTACGGTTACTGACCCAAAGATTATTCGTTTCTTTATGCTTATTCCAGAGGCTTGTAAACTTGTGTTGGAAGCTGGTACACATGGTAGTGGCGGTGAGATATTCGTCTTTGATATGGGTAAACCTGTAAAGATAGCAGATTTGGCGAAACGAATGATAAAACTCTCTGGAGCAAAGAACGTTAAGATTAAGTACACTGGTTTGCGTGCAGGCGAGAAACTCTATGAAGAGGTTTTGAGCACAACAGAGAATACTCTTCCTAGCTTCCATGAGAAGATTCGTATAGCAAAAGTACGTGAGTATGACTTCAAAGAGGTTGAGGCTCAGATTAACTCGCTTATTTCTTTGAGCCACACATACGATGATATGGCTATCGTTGAAAAGATGAAAGAGATAGTTCCCGAGTATGTAAGTAATAACAGCAAGTATTCTGTTCTTGACAAGATTTAATCTTCAATAGAGGAAAAGGAGGTTGAAACCATTACTGTGATGAACGATAATAGAAAGGATTTTACAAGTATATTCTTTGATTTCCTTAGGTTTTGCTTAAAAGAAGATACAAAAGAACCTCAGAACCTAAGTGAGATGGATTGGGATGCTTTATATGATTTTGGTCGAAAGCAAGCAATATTGGGTGTCTTATTCCATGGAATAAAACGACTATCTAAATCTGAATATCGTCCTGATAGAAGACAGATTCTAAGGTGGTATGCTGATTGTTCGTTTATAGAAAAAGCAAATATACAAACTTATAAGGATGCTTCAGATCTTACAGAAATGATGCTGAAGAAGTTTGGTGTGCATAGTTGTGTTTTGAAGGGACAGACGAATGCGTTGATGTATCCTGATCCTTATATGCGCACTTCTGGTGATATCGACCTTTGGACGGATGCTAAGACTTTAGATATTATCCGTATTTCTCGACAGTTAGACCCTAAAGGTGAAATAGGTTACCATCATATAGAACTTTCTTATTTTAAGACTCCTGTAGAACTCCACTTCTTTCCTTCTTTCATGGGTAATATGTGGCATGAATATAAGTTGAGGCGGTTCTTTAATCAATGTAAAGAAGCGCAATTTGATAGGTTATCAATACTTCCTAGTGGGTTGGGCGAAATTTATACACTTACTGATGATTTTAATCGTGTGTTCCAGATGTCACATCTTATGCACCATTTCTTCTTTGAAGGTATTGGCTTGCGCCAAATGATAGATTATTATTACTTATTATTACGTGGATTTACAGATGAAGAACGTAAGAAAACAATACGTGTGTTTAAGCAGGTAGGGATGTTTAAGTTTGCAGCTGCTGTAATGTATATAATGAAGGATATACTTGGTTTGCCCGATCAGTATTTATTGATGAAACCGAATGAGAGGGTAGGTAAAATACTGGTCTCTGAGATTATACAAAGTGGAAACTTTGGTTTCCATGATAAACGCTATTCGTTTACAGGTAAGTCTGTTTATAGTCAATATTTCTTAGAGATATATCGTAACTTGCATTTTGCTTTTGATTTCCCTTCAGAAACCATTTGGGGACGCCCTGTTTCACGTTGGTGGCATATGTTGTATAAGGCTTATTTGTGCCACCAATTGCGAAAATACGAAAGGTAAACTCCTTTATTAAGAAAATAGGGTAAAGACATAATAGATATAATGAGTTCATTGATTGATTCATAGTCTATTACATCTTTATTGTATGGTTGTGTGAAAACCTCTTCAAAACATAGTTCTATTGACTGATTCTTTTAAGGCTATCTGATATTGCTAGGTAAGCAAAGTCTTAGGCTCTACATGTCCAATAAGAATGAAATATCTAGCTATTTTGAATATTTTCTCATTTTATATAGCTATCTGGTAGACTTATAAGAGGGGAGCTTATAAGTCCTACTAATATAGTAAGAATACGCTTTGTTAAATCGACGGAAAGTCATATTACATCAGTATTCATAATATTCCAGCTTTTTACAGATTACTTGTAATACTTCTCCAAAATACTTGTAATAGTTTTACAAGCCTTTTGTAATACATCTCCAGATTGTTTGTAATATCCTGTAAGAAGTTTATTCGTTTATGTCTTTGCTGTGTTTTTGATCTGTGGACTCATATTAATTAGGCTTAACAGATTGTTAAGATTAGCGGAGTATGCCTTTTTAATGATATAAGTAATGGCTTTTATGAGTCGATTGATTGGATAGATACAAAAAAGAGGATATTCAATAGAAGACCCTCTTTATACCCTTTTATGTTATGATTAGAAATTCCACCAATGCTTCTTCTTAGGCTGTTCTTGTTCTGTAAACGAGGGATTAGAGAAATTTCGGCTTTCCCATGTTTCATGATTTGTTACCATTTGGTAGATTGTTCCCCAATCAGGTAATCCTCCGAAATTGCGGTCGTCAATAAACATGTCTGCCTTAATCTTTCTAGAGAAATGATTGTTCTTTTCTTTCTCTTCCTCTGGGTAATCTTTGTTGACTGCCCAAAAATCGACACCCCGTGCGTGACACCAGTCAACGGCTTCTTGGAGTAGTTCACCTTCCCGCACACTCCATAAGATGAGCTGGTGTCCATCTTTGATTAACATCTTCAAAGTATCGGTGGCGAAAGGAATTTCGTCACCGATTTTAGGATATCTATGTTCTACGATGGTTCCATCGAAATCAATAGCTATTGTCATTCTTTACTTATCGTTTTACAGAGTGATCGTTTTTGTCACCATACTGGCTGTTACTGTAATTTCCGTATGATCCATAATTCCCATAGTTGCCGTACTTGCCGTAAGAATAGCCACTGCCGTAGCCGTAACGTCCATATTTACCGTACTTGCCATAGCCGTAATAGTAACTGTACTTCTTCTTCGACATGTCGACACCATTGAGAACCATCGCCATGTTAGGTAGTTTCTCTTCCATTGCGAGCGCATTAATCATTCCAAAGGAAGCCTTTGGTGTATAATCCGCACGACACATGTAGATGGTAGCGTTTGCAACACGACCAATCTGTAGTGTATCGGTAACCAAACCAACAGGGGCAGTATCAATCATGATGTAATCATACTTATCTTTAAGAATAGCAATGATTGTTTCAAGCGAACTGCGTGCGATAAGCTCGGCAGGGTTAGGAGGAACAGGACCAGCCATGAGAAGATCCAGGTTCTTGTTTACGCCTGAAGGCAGAATCTGTGCCTCTACATCTTCTGCGTTTGGATTATCTTTTACAAGTAGATTGGTGATACCGTGTTTGTGGTCTTTAATACCAAATTGCTCTGCCAAACGTGGGCGGCGGATGTCAAGACCTACTAAGATAACCTTCTTGCCTAGGAGTCCGAGGCTGACAGAAAGGTTGGAGGCTGTAAAGGTTTTACCTTCTCCAGATGTTGATGAAGTGAAGAGAACAACTTTCTCGCCCTCGTGCAACATGAATTGGAGGTTGGTACGTAGAGCACGGAATATTTCTTCCATTTGGTTATTCTGGTTCTCGTGAACAACGATGCCTGCCTTGCTTTTTGCCGAATTACTTGCAATTGCAATATCAGCGATAATTGGTAACTTGGTAAGGCGTGCAACATCATCGTGACCTTCAATCTTGTAACGGAAGAGTTGAATGAGTAAGATAATTGCTACAGGGATTGCCAAACCGATAGCAAGTGCAATCAACATTATATATGTAGAGTTCGGACTAACCTGTCCGTTCAGTTGTGGGTCATCTATCAGTTTACCTTTGTCGGCTGTTGCTGCAAGAGATATACTATTTTCCTCACGCTTTTGAAGTAACATCAAGTAAAGACCTGATTTTACCTCTTGTTGACGACCGATCTGTGTCAACATACGTTCCTGTTGAGGAGTTTCCTCTACTTGATCGGTGTATTTTGTAACCTGCGCTAAAACTGCATCTCTCTGAATCTGTAAATTCTTGCGTGCAGCAGCAATAGCACGACGAATATTAACATTTAAATCACGAATCTGATCCGTGAGAGGTTCAACAACTGGTGAGCTCTCAGATGCACTACGAAGGAGACGATTACGCTCAAGAACTAACTCATTGTATTTATTAATCAATGAAGTAGAACTTTCATCATCCAATCCTACATTAGATGGAATAACTTGTCTTAGATTACGTGAAGAGCTTTCGACCTCACGAGCAATCGTATTAAAGAGCTCAATTTGAGTCTCCATTTCTGCAAGTTTCTGTTCTGATGTATTCTGGTTGGAAACAGAATTACTAGCATTCATCTTCAGTTCTACCATGCCATTTCTTTGCTTGTAGTTCTGAAGTTCACCTTCGGTCTTACCTAATTCCGCATTGATCTTCTCCAAACGTGAATTAATGAACTTCTCTGTTTGGTGTGCAACTACATTCTTGTCCTCATTTGCCTGACGGTTATAAACGATTGCTAATTGCTTTAAGTAATCAAGTGAACGTTGAGGAACCTCATCTGTTAATTGAAGCTGTACAATGGAGTTGGTTTTAGCATTCTGTGTCACCTTCAATTCATTTACATATTTATCAGATGCCATCTTAGGAGAAAGGATATTCACCTTTAGGACTTGGGCATCACGCAAGGTTCTTCCATTATTTGAACTAATGGTGATAGTTCCTGCACGTGTTGGAATCGTTGCTGGAAGAGTTGTGAACTTTACATTGAGCGCGAAAGGTCCTTCGCTATATTCCTCATCTGTTGGTACAGAGTAAGTACCTGTAACAACGTATGAAGAACCTTTCTTTGTTATATTAAGGTTGATAGGTCTATTCAATTTATCCAAGTGAGCAGCATCAATGTCAACAGTTAAAGGTTGGTCACGATATGCTATAACATCCTTAACCTTTCCTTCTGTCGTATAATTCACATACAGCTTTAAATCACGGATAGCATCTTCTGCAATAGAATGTGATGATAGAATCTCCATTTCATTGTCAATGCCAGTAGAATTAGAGATAGTACCTATGTTTGTTATATTTTGTAACGAAGCTCCCCGTTTGCCACTATTGGCATCATCTTTGATTAATAATTTTGCAGTTGATTGATATAAAGGGGTAGTATATCTTAAATAGATTGCTCCAATTCCACCAAAGATAATTAGTGAAAGTACGAACCAATACCAATTAAGGATCACGGTTCGATAAAGAGCTGCAAAGTCAAAGAAAGAAGCTATTCCTTGCTTCTCTTGTTCCTTGTCTAGTTCTAGTTTTGTTGTTTCTTCCATATTTATTTTGTTTTTTGTTTCTTCTGATGAATGAGACTTGAGCCTTATCTTTGTTCTATCAATTCAAGTAGATATTTACCGTAATTGTTTTTTGCCATAGGTTGAGCTTCTTCTTTTAATTGCTCGGCAGTTATCCATCCTTTCTTATATGCGATCTCTTCAAGGCATGCGACTTTGAGTCCCTGTCTTTTCTCAATGCATTCAATGAAAGTACTTGCTTCGGAAAGACTATCATGTGTTCCCGTATCTAGCCATGCAAAACCACGCTGAAGAGTTTGAACCATTAATGTGTCCTGTTCCAAATATTTTTGATTTACACTCGTAATCTCTAGTTCTCCACGTGCAGATGGATTAATATGTTTGGTAACTTCTACAACACTATTTGGATAGAAATAGAGTCCCACAACAGCATAATTACTCTTCGGATGTTCAGGCTTTTCTTCTATACTAAGACACTTTCCATTCTTATCGAACTCGGCAACGCCATATCTTTCTGGATCATTGACATAATAGCCGAAGACGGTTGCTTTATTCTCTTCTTCTGCTCTGCGAACACTATTATGTAATAGACTGCTGAAGCCAGCACCATAAAAGATATTATCTCCTAAAACCAAACATACAGAGTCTTTTCCAATAAACTTCTCGCCGATAAGGAATGCCTGTGCCAATCCGTCAGGTGAAGGTTGCTCTGCATATTCGAACTTTACACCAAAAGAACTACCATCTCCAAGCAATCGCTTGAACGCAGGTAAATCATGCGGAGTAGAAATAATTAAAATTTCCCTGATTCCTGCTAACATCAATACCGATACAGGATAATAAATCATTGGCTTGTCAAATATTGGTATAAGCTGTTTGCTTATTCCTTTCGTTATTGGATAGAGGCGTGTGCCAGAACCGCCTGCCAGAACTATTCCTTTCATAAATCAGTTCGTTTTATATTTTGCTTATCAATTTAGTTGCTATTATGAGCAGGGAAGAATAATGGAATTGAATAGGTCAGCCCTTATGAGTTTGTCATGCAAATAATTCCTCATTCAACGATGCGTATATAACGAATGCAAAGATAAGAAATTAAATCTAATTTAAATACCTCTAAA
Organism: Prevotella veroralis DSM 19559 = JCM 6290; assembly: GCF_000377625.1. GTDB lineage: Bacteria > Bacteroidota > Bacteroidia > Bacteroidales > Bacteroidaceae > Prevotella > Prevotella veroralis. The sequence continues at coordinate 127,868 of NZ_KB898325.1, forward strand.
TGATAAAACATACATTAAGCGTGTGCTTTCTTAGTTTTTTTATTAACTTTGCAACCGAATAGAAGATTTTAATACGTTGTAATAACTTAAAAACAAAATATAAGAACATGGGATTCTTTTCAAAGCTTTTTAGTAAAAGTAGTGATGAAACAGCAAAGTCTGGAGGAATGGAAGATTATATGACTCTCATTAGGGTTTATTTCCAAGCTGTACTTGCCTCTCGCCTTGGTATCAATAATTTGGCAATGCTTCCCGACCTGCGTACATATAAGCAAACATTTCATGTCCCGACCTTACGTAATAAGTTGGGCTTAGGAGAAATGGCTAGTGTAAAGAAAACAATGAAAAGCCTATATAAAGTCGATGATAATTTCTTTGATGAGATAGACGCTAGCATTAAGAAGAATTGTAAGAAGATGCAAGATGTACAGCCTTATCTTTATCAATTCCAAGGTTTCACACAAGATTTAATGATGCTAATTGGTAATTTGATGAAGTTTAAGTTGCGTGTTCCAGGCTTCTTCAAGAAAGCAATTTATACCATGACAGAGAAGACGGTAAATGATATTTATGACAAGAATGACTTCTCTGATGCTGGTGTTATCAAAGCTGTAGTAGCTGTTCGACAATATAATCAGCGACTTCATTTTAGTAGAAAATGGACTACAGATTTCGTTTATCAGATTGTTATGTTGGCAAAGAAAGAGCCTAAACCAGCAGAGCAAACGGCATCAAAATAGTTAAGCGTATATTTGCTTAAATAGAAACTTTAATGTAATTTTGTAGCCCAAACGAATAAGGTAGTCATGGAATCAAATGAGAAAACTCTAAATACGTTTGCAACTCGTGTGCGTCAGATGATTCTTCAGTATGCAGAACTGAAGAAAGAGAATGACGAGCTATATGCACTTGTTGACCAGCGTGAGCAGGAGATTAAACAACTGCAAGAAGAGTTGTCCCAAGCAGAAACTGACTATAATTCGTTGAAGATGGCAAAGATGCTCGAAGTAACTGATGGGGATATGGAAGGTGCACAAAAGCGTGTTGCCAAACTTATCCGAGATGTTAACAAGTGCATTACACTTCTAAGTGAGAAATAATCCAGAATATAATGGCAGACGATAAACTACATATAAGGTTGCATGTTTATGATACAGAACTTTCTGTAAACGTCCCGCGTGACGATGAGGAGTATTATCGTTCTGCAGCCAAACTCATTACTGATACCGTCAATACTTACTCTACTCTTTTCAAAGGTAAAAAGGGAGATAAGGATATTATGTACATGGCAATGCTTGATATTGCTTTGAAATATAAGAAAGAAGGAGTACGTAATGACACAGCTCCATTCAATGATATTCTCGGTAAACTCACTTCAGAAATTGAGGAAGTATTAAAGAAATAGCGAGAATATTAACTATAAAATCAAAAAAGAAAAATAAATGAGTCCGATTGTTACAGTTATAATCGCTGTGCTTTGTTTGTCTGCTGGTTGTGCAGGTGGATTTGCTATTTTCCGTTATATCCTTACAGGGAAGTACAAAGACACGATAAAAGAGGCGGAGAAAGCGGCAGAGGTTATTAAAGAAAAGAAATTGCTTGAGGTTAAAGAGAAATTCCTTAATAAGAAGAGTGAACTCGAAAAGGAAGTCCAACAGCGTACCTTGAAGATTCAACAAGGGGAGAATAGATTGAAGCAGCGTGAGGTTGCGCTCAATCAACGTCAGGAAGATCTCAATCGTCGCAAACAGGATGTTGACCATCAACAGCAGCGTGTTGACAATGAGAAGAAGTTGTTGCAGGTTAAACAGCAGGATCTTGAGAAGATGCAGGAGAGGGAGCGCATTAAGTTAGAAGAGCTTTCTGGACTTAGCTCTGAAGACGCGAAGGAGCGTTTGATTGAGAGCTTGAAGGATCAAGCGAAGTTGGATGCAGCTTCTTATATCAACGAAATAGTTGATGAAGCCAAACTTAATGCGAACCAGCAAGCAAAGAAGATTGTTATTCAGACTATACAGCGAGTTGCAACTGAAACAGCTATAGAGAACTCTGTAAGTGTTTTCCATATTGATAGCGATGAGGTAAAAGGTCGCATCATTGGTCGCGAAGGTCGTAATATCCGTGCTTTGGAGGCTGCAACAGGAGTAGAAATCGTTGTAGATGATACGCCAGAAGCAATCGTTATTTCTGCTTTCGACCCAGTTCGCCGTGAGGTTTGCCGCTTGGCACTTCATCAGCTGGTAGCAGACGGACGTATTCACCCTGCACGCATTGAGGAAGTTGTCGCAAAAGTTAAGAAGCAGCTTGATAATGAAATCATCGAAACAGGTAAGCGTACAGCTATCGACCTTGGTATTCATGGCTTGCATCCAGAGTTGATTCGCATTGTAGGTAAGATGAAATATCGTTCTTCATACGGGCAGAATCTTCTTCAACACGCTCGTGAAACCGCAAACCTCTGTGCAGTTATGGCAAGCGAATTAGGCTTGAACCCAAAGAAAGCAAAGCGTGCAGGTTTGTTGCATGATATTGGCAAAGTGCCAGATGAAGAGACTGATCTGCCGCACGCAATCTACGGTGGCAAGATTGCAGAGAAGTATAAGGAGAAACCAGATATCTGTAATGCTATTGCTGCCCACCATGATGAAGTAGAAATGACAACACTTCTTGCACCGATTGTACAGGTTTGTGATGCTATTTCCGGTGCTCGTCCCGGTGCTCGTCGTGAGATAGTTGAAGCTTACATTAAGCGATTAAACGATTTGGAAGCTATTGCAATGAGCTATCCAGGTGTGACAAAGACATACGCAATACAGGCAGGTCGAGAACTTCGCGTCATCGTTGGTGCTGATAAGATGGACGATGTAGAGAGCGAGAAGCTAAGTTCTGAGATTGCAGAGAAGATTCAGAACGAAATGACTTATCCGGGTCAGGTTAAGATTACGGTAATTCGCGAGACACGTTCTGTAGCCTATGCAAAGTAAGAGGGTAAGCCTATAAAACTAATATAATAAATGCGCTTCAAATAGTGGAGCGCATTTTTGTTTCCCTTTATTCAGAAGAAGAATCATTTAGAATAAATAACTTACTTCTTCCTTTTCCTATATTCCGAATCTTTCCCTCCTTTTCCAATTTCTTAGCAATACGATAAGCATTTACTTGCGATAGATTAAGGTATTGCCGTAGTTCTCTTATTGAGAAAAAGGGCTGATTAGATAGTAAGGTAACGATAGCATTGTCAATATCTTCCCTTTTGGGAATAGAAGATATACTCTCCTGATAAGTTGCATTCTCAAACTTTGTGTCAGATAAAGTATTTATCATCTTCATATCAGGACGGAACTTTACCGTTCGCACCATTGGCTTTCGCAATCGGAAATGCTTTGAACGCGGATCTTGATATAGTTCCCCCTTCACTGAAAGTGTGAAGTAACCGATTCCCGGCAGGTGCACTGCATTCCCCATCTTCAGTTGAATCGCCATTTCTCGTCTTATTGCTATTATGGCAGCATTGATATCAGAAGGGGTAAGTGTTGTTGCGTTTTGTATGTCTTCGCCTATTTGCTCAATGTCAACAACTTGATTTTCGATCGTTACTGCCCTATATTCTGATAATTTCGATAGTTCCTTGCTATTTTTAAGAAGTTTGTATTTTACGCTCATACGTTTTTAATTTTAGATTTTCTATTATATTTTTAGTTTATTTCCTCTGTTTAGTTTAATGAATTTGTACGTACTTTCTTTTTAAAAGCTACGTATGAATTAATATTATCATTATCGTGATAAATAATTATCACTTACTGATAAATAGTTATCTCTATAGTGATAAATAATTATCACAGAGTGATAATATTATTTTCTACGTACAAAGATAATAGAAAGTACCGAGAAATACAAAAGAATAAGCAGAGAAAACGAATGCAATACATATACATTTCGTTTCCTCCACTTATTCCTTAGGCGATTTATGTATGTCTCATTTATTGAAATTAATTCCTCAAAGTAGGGACAGACGCCCTCGTCTGTCCGCCAGAATCCAAGCAATAGAAGTCTCCCCAAGCCTCTTTAGGAGGAGATGTTACCCAACGAGTGTTACAAAAGGATGAAGGGGCGGACAGACGAGGGCGTCTGTCCCTACTTATTACGATGTTTTTTGCTTCTATTAATTATACAGGTTTCATTGAAAATAACCGTAATTTTGAATTAAAGGAAGTGCTCACATTGTTTGAAATAAGTACCTCAAAGTAGGGACAGACGCCCTCGTCTGTCCGCCAAAATACAAGCAATAGAAGCCTCTCCAAGCCTCTTTAGGAGGATATGTTGTCCAACGAGTGTTACAAAAGGATGGAGGGGCGGACAGACGAGGGCGTCTGTCCCTACGTGATGCAACTACATTCAACAGAACTAATAACTCGTTTACTTGTCAATCTGTCAACTCGTTTACTTTTCCACACTTAGGCATAGGAGTGCATGCCCCCAAGGATATAATTTACACCGAAGTAGGTCATGAGGATGCTTAGGAAAGCTACGAGCATGAAGAGATGATACTGCCGAGGTTGGCGTAACGCTTGTAAGCTGGCAGTGTGCAAAGGAATGGCATAAATCATAAGGGTGATGAGTGCCCACGTCTCCTTTGGATCCCAGCCCCAATAGGTTCCCCAGCTGATGTTTGCCCATATTGCTCCGATGAATATTCCGAGTCCGAGCGTTGTTATGGCTGGATAGAGGAATATTTGTGAGAGATTGGTCAGTTGTCGGTTTATCTGAATGATGCTTGCTTTCTTGCTTCGGTATGTGCAGAAGTAGGCAATGGCACTGATGAAGGTGAGGGAGAGTAGGGCGTAGGATATCATGATGATACTCACGTGTATGCTTAGCAACGGACTGTTCAGCACGGGCATGCGAGGCGTAATGCTTGGATCCATCTCCCCGAGATGGCTGACGAGGAGCATAAAGCCGCTCATGAGTAGTCCGAAGGTGGTCATCAGTTGCATTTTATGGGTTGTGAGGATTGAGACAATCATAATGAGCCATGCGAGTAGAAGCATTGTCTCATACCCGTTTGCGATAGGGATTGTCCCGTTGATAATCCATCTTAAAGCTAAGGTGAATGTGAGTATGAGCCATGATAAGCCCATGAGATAAGTAAAGAATCGGTATGTTTTCCTCTTGGTTAGGAAGATAACGGATAGCATACCTAAGGTGAGGTTGACAATGAAGAGAATGGTTGCGAACGGGAATGCATTATAGATGTTCTCTGCTTTTATCTCGGTTGGAGAGGGAATCGTATTGCCGCCGTATGTGTATTGATACTTCTGTAACTTCTGTGCAAGTTCGTTTAGCATCCCCGTGTTCCCTTGGTTAGCTAATTGTCCTGCCAAGGAAAGTATGCTGTGGATATATTGTTGTTGTGCCTTGGGCATTGTTTGGGGCATTCGGTCGGTGGGTGCAAACCAATCTATGTCTCCTTTATTCGATGTATAAGGAAATATCTTGAGCGTTTTGCCTTGCATTAGATCCATTAATAACATCATCTTGTCATCAGTGTCAAGGAGCTGTTTGGCAACGGCATCGTCCTGCTGGTTCTGTGCGTCTTGAAGATATGGACCGAGGATATAACCTTGTTGTCCGAAAAGACTTATGGGTGAGATGTATTCATCTAATCCTAACTTCTCATGCAATTCGCTACCTTTCATCTTGAGTATCGGTTCTCTCATCCATTCCTTACCCCAGAACATGAAGCCAGTTAATACTTGGCAGGGAGTGAAGTCCTTGTAATTCTTTTTACCATATAGTTTCTTTGTGAAGTCAATGGCGTAGGTTTGCATTGGACAGATACGACCATTATAAACAATAAGAACCTTTCCGAACTCATCTGCAGTCTCACGTGTTAATGAAGGTTGTGCACTGAGAGGTGATGTTCCTGCTAGAAGTAGTAAGAGTAACGCAATGGCTTTACCACTATTACTACGAAGTAATCGACGGAAGTTTCCTTTAGGTTCGATGAGCATGGCAATGAGTCCAAGGAAGAGTAGGGCATAACCTATATATGTTATGGGGATTCCGTATGGATCAGAATTGACAGCTAAGTATGAACCTTTCATATCTTCATCGAAACTACTTTGATAAAGGCGTGTGCCATAGCCTGAATATATCTTGTTCATAGATATCTGATATTCTTCTTTCCTTTCACCTTCTATTATAGTAATCACAGAAGCATAATCCATTGCAGCCATATTGCCTGCGTGATAGGTAATATTGAATCTATTTAGAACAACCGAGAATGGTAATTGTGCCTTATTACCATCTTTTGTTATATATGTACTTACGGGCTTTCCTTGTCTTAGATGTATCATTCCTTTATGTGCTGTTAGATGAGTGAGTAAAGCGCCAAGGAGGATGATGACGAATGACAAATGTAATAAGACGATGATAGGGCGGCGGACTTTCCGCTTAATAAAATAAATAATTCCTGTAGCTGTACCTATTGTCCATAATAAGATGAACCACCAAGAACCGAAGATATTATCTGAAACATAATCAAGACTTGTGTATTTCCCTATGACTGTTCCTATCGCCATTATGGCGATAATGAGTATATACACAATCTCAAGTAATCTTTTTGTTCGCATTATAGTAAGATAAAAGAAGACGGAACTCTTCTGCGAATCCCATCTTCTTCTTATGAATGTTTTGTTAATTGCTGTTCATTAGATAGAGCGGATGAACTTAACTACAGCGTCTCTATCCTTCTTTGGTAAGTTATAGAACTTGAAGGCTGCCTTATAAGCCTGACTGTTCTTGCTGTATGCGTGCCACATGATTGCCTCAATCTCATTACGAGCACGAGCATCGTGTAGACGATCTTCTGCACCAGAGTTAATCAATGAAAGACCTCTGCCCCAAAGCGGAGTAGTGCGGCACCATGATCCATGGATATCGTTCTTCATATCCAACTTATGTTGGATGAAGTCAGAGTATGGATAGATCTTCTGATTAGCATACTTAGGCAACTGTTTGTTGCCAAGGATTACTGAAGAACCATGGTTGTCTGCACCCGTAGTCCAAGAAGCCTTGTGACAATGAGCACAGCCTAACTCACCAGTAAAGAGTTCCTTACCACGCTGCACATCCTTGTCATTCAAGTTTCTTGCACGTGGAACGGCAATACCTCTGTGCCAAACCATAAACGCATGATAAGCCTCATCACTCACTTCTGGCTTGAAGTTATAATAAGGGTTGTTGTAAAGGTTCACGTTATCGTTTGGAGAGAGCAGATATGCAACGGCTTTCTTGATTCCCTCACGTGTACCATCGTTGTAATAAGGATGAACATAAGAGTTAGGATCGCTACCATGTTGTTGGATGTAACTAATCACGTTCTCGTTCTCTGACATTGCTTTAGCCCATGGCTCTGTAGAACAAATGTGCTTGATATCTGAACGAAGAACATTCAACTCGTCCCAAAGAGCTACGTCGTTCTCAAGACAACCATCGAGCAAATCGTAGTTGAAACGCTTTACGAACTTATTGCCGAAAGCATCTTCTGCCCAAGCATCAGCTTTCAATTGCTTTGTGGCGTTATCGAAGAACTCTGGGTTTAACTCTACGTGCTGTCCTTCTGCCTTGTATTGCTTCTCCAGATCTTCGTTAGAGATTGCATCAATCAAACCGAGACCTTGGAAGTTACATGATGCTATCAAACGTACTTCATAGTTGCTTGGCTTAGGGTCAGTATTGAATGCAGACTGTGGAATAGAAACAGATGGATAGCGCAGATTGAACTTCTCACCATCAGGGAACTGCATTGGTAGTCCACTTGGCATAGAAGTTACATCGTGCCATGTAATCTGTATCTGATTTGGATCAACTGGAGGCAAGAAAGGTTCAACAGCTTGCAACATTGTGAAGGTTGTGAGCTGATTGATAGGAGTTCCATTGTTACTGCCTGGCGCATCAGGTGTATAAACAGAAACGATGTAACCATTGCCCTTAACTGGATCCATGTTGTCGCGACTGTGTCCGTGAGCATAACCACCAGAGTGGCAGTACTCGCATGAACGACGTGAGGCAACTGGTCCCCAACCTTTGTAAGGCTCGGTACTTAATGTGTATTTTGCACTTGCCATCATATCACCTTGGTTGAAGAGATCAGTCAGACCTTGTTCGTCAATAGCAGGTGTATTATCCTCATAACCACCAGCAGCAGTGTTCTCTGTTGTTCCGAGTTTACCACCTGGATACCACTCATCAGCAGAGAAGTTACCTACAGCTTGACCAATGTATTTGGTTTCTGGCTCTTGAGGTTTCTGTGGTCCGTCTGGCGTAACATTGTCGTCAGAGCAAGCGGCAAATGAACATAATAATGCTCCTGCAAGTAAGAATTTGCTATAGCTGTTGTGTCTCATAATGTTTTTAAATCTATTATTTAATGAGACGTAAGGTTGTATGGAAGAACATACAACCTTGTTGTCTCTTTCTTTTCTTATAAGATATTGCTGATTGGACAGGCTTGTCCAACTAATTGGACACGTTTGTCCAATCAGTTGGACTAATTAGTCCAATTTGATAGTCCTTATAGGAAGATGATACTCGGTAAATAATATATTGGGTGCAACTTCACCTTTCCACCGTTTGATCATCTTTAATACCATACGGAAATGCCCGTCTTTACTTGTCTGTCTGTTGGTTAATCCATGTACCAGCTTCATTGAGAGCCTGATTCAAGGCATCAACTTTATCGATACAGTTCTTAACCTGTGCATGACCTGGATTGTCAATGAAAGCAATACCGCTCTTCTTAGCTGTCTCAAGTGCACTGATAGCCTCGTTGAGAGCGTTATTCAGGTCATTGTACTTAGGATAATTGTTGTTCTTCAAGAAGTTCATGATAGAGTTCTGAGCAGGAGTAGAGATTGTCTCTGTGCCACGAACACCATACAATGTATTCTTGATAGAGTAGATATTGTCCTGATAATCCTGGAATGAACGCTTGCTGTAAGGTGACTCAATATAGTTAGCTGCATCGTCTGCTGTACCAGTACCAGTAGCCTTGCGATAAGCCTGACCGAGTTTCTGAGAAGCAACCTCTTCGCAGATGTTTACGCAACCACCAATGAAGATGTTGTTCAGAGTCTCGTGCCATGTTGTGAAGTAGCCCTTATCTGTTGTTGCGAAGTTTGAATAGTCACGATAAGGAATCAACTTTGGTGATAGACCTTGGTGACGTGTTCCGTTGACTACCCACATTGCGTTAGCAAGCTGGTTCAAATGCGATGTTGGAATACTTGTACCTAACCAGCTATATTCCAAAAGATAAGTCATATTGCGGAGGTCACCGGCTACAGCTGCTGCAAAAGCTGCCTCGTTTACAGTACTTACACTTGTAAGACCCTGCTCTGTTTCTTTCTCTGCATTAAAATCAGCTACTGTGCGATTCTTACCATTGCGGAACAGAACAAACTCCAAGCCGTGGAAGCCTAATACAGAGTCGAATTTACCATTGTTGTCATAAACATACTTGGTTGGATTCTCGCCATTAATACCTGCGATAACATCTGCATTATTTAGAGCCTTTGTCAACTGGTCGTGGTCAAGTGGCCATGAGTCAATATGTGGGTCGATCTCATTGTCTGAAGCAGCACCATAAAGGAATGCCTCACTCTGTTCCCAGTCTTTACGCGCACCTTTGAATGCTTCGCATGCAGCATCAATATCGCTCTGTGTCAATTTACCAGCTTTACGCTTCTTATAAAGGTTCTGACATGCATTGTAGAGAGCATCAGACTTCTGCGCTAAATCTAAGTATGTCGGTTTAACAACAGCCTCAAGGTAATTGGCAACAACCTTACCCATCTCGGTCTTGTTAGCATTTGCGCTACTTTCGCTTGCAGCCTTGTTTAATTCGGTCTGACGTTCTGGAGTAAGAATTGTAGTGTTAATACCTTCATCATCACTACTGCTACATGATGTGAAACCTGTTGCTAATGTCCCTGCAAGGAGGAACATTGCGAGTTTTGTTACTTTCTTCATTACAATCTTTATTTAATGATAGTTTATAATATTTGTTTTCTCCTATAGGAAGAAGCCCTCGTAGGCTATACCGATATTAATAGCAGGTTCATCGTTATATCCTTTCTTTAGGTTGCGGTAGTTGTATTCTGCCTTGATAGCAATCTGTGGGATAGGGTAGTAGTTGATACCTGTTGCAAGGATGGTTCTGTTAGTCCATTGCTTGGTTGTGGCATGAATATAAGAGTCATAATGCTCAATGTGACCGAAAATATAGAGCTTCTGATTATCGGCACGCATCTTATTAATTTGAGAGAAGATGTCGTAACCTACTTCAAACATCATTGCCATAGCATGACTACCGAAGTATTTACCATTCCCTGACTCGTATGGCTTGACATATTGAACGTTTGGATAAGAAAGCTGTGTAATCTCTTTTGCGTTGCTAACGTAACCATAATCGATGTTACCTCTTGCAATCCAGTTGTATTTATTATAGGTGAAGTCTAAGCTACCAAGATAGACGTTACCCTTAATCTTCTTCTTTGCACCCTTCTCGCTATCATGTGGTACGTTGTTGTGCATCGCCTGTCCAGCGTATGCGCTGACACCAATGCGCAGACCAGGGATAGTATAGTTGTCTACACGTGCAAGGAAACCATACTTATTTGCGACCTCAAACTCGAAAGGACTTGACGTACCTTTCTGTATCCAGTTAGCACGGCTGAAGTGATAAGCATCCAATCCAGCAATCATCTGTGCTACATAACTGAAGTCACCTTTACGTCCCCAAAATGAAATACCAGTCTGATGCCAAGTACTTGGTAGAATCGTATTCTCACCCTCTGGACGATATACTGTGAAGAAATTCAATGGTTCATGGTGTGCATTTACTAAACCGAAAGGTACAACGATATGTCCAGCACGAATGTTGAAAGCCTTACCAAATGATTTCTGTAACCAGAACTGTTCTAATTCAACCTCTCCACCTTTCTCTGTTTCATGTTCGAACTCAATCGCTTCATCGGCTTCATATTCAATGGCAGAACCAGAGCCTCCATGCTCGAACTCGATTTCGCTACCCATAGACCAACCTTTACCGAAGTCGTAACCAAGATAGATAACAGCATGTGGAATGTCAAATCGTCCGTGGCTAGGGTCTTTCTTGTAAAGGTTAGGAGTTGTATAACGATTGCCGTTATCACTATAGAAGTTGCGTGAGTAAGCAGCTTCACCATAACCACCAAGACTTAGTTTGTTTCCTTTGGCGTGATTCATTACAGAGTCGGCAGCGTTAACTTGTGCTTGTGCAGTAGTCGTTCCTGCTAAAAGTGCGCCGAAGATAATCCTGAAAGCAAAATTATTCATTGAGTTCTTGTCTATTATATAATTATTATTTGTGTGCAAAGTTACTTCCTTTCGTTAAATAAGACAATACCTATATTTATTGAAATTTCATCTATTTTAGTGTTACTTTAGCCCGTATAATTCTTTTGTTGAATCACTATAAATCGGTATTGTTGTATTTGTTTCAGTCTCATCTATTAAAAAGAATGCATTCATAATCTTATAAGTATATGCTTCTTATAATGTGAAGTAACGCCCTTTTCTTTCATAGAAGAGGCTTTTCTCATTGGAAAGAGAGCATCTCTTGTGTTGTCATGTGTGTATATCTGTATTTGAGTAGATGATTTCATCATAGATACAAGACTTTTTATTGCTTATAAATGTAAGGTAATCTGTTATTATTTTTGTTGTGATGAGTGATAAATAACCATCTGTTTTGTGTTAATTTCTGCTTTAGAAGGATTGCTTTTTACTTGTAAATACTAATAAATGAAGATATTATATCAAATACTTAAAGATTATTATTGTGTTATTGAACTTTTTTTTGTTATTTTGCATACGATATTATTACGGAAAGACAAGATGAAGAATCAAAAGATGTATGAGCCCGATGATAAGATGATAAACCTTATCAGAGACAACTACAGTCTATTGCAGAGTCTAGGTTGTTTTGGCATTAGTTTGGGCTTTGGAGATAAGACTGTAAGAGAAGTTTGCAATGACCAAAATGTTGATACTTATACATTCTTGTCAGTTGTTAATTTTTCTATCAATGGATATAAGGGCTTTGATGATATTGATAGGTTATCTATACCGACGCTTATGCAGTATCTTAAGGCAAGCCACACTTATTATCTTGACTATGAGTTACCTTTCATACGAAAAGAGTTGACGGCTGCATTGGATGAGAATGATAATCTTGCTCGCCTCATACTCCGTCTTTATGATGAGTATGCTCATTCTATTCGTAATCACATGCAATACGAAGAAAAGAATGTGTTTCCTTATGTTGACTCCTTATTAAAAGGTGAGACTAATGACACATACGATGTAGAAACCTATTCAAAACATCATAGCCAGACGGATGTTAAGTTGCGCGAATTGAAGAGTATTATTATTAAGTACCTCCCTTCTGATTCCCATCATAACAATCGTCTCACCGCCACCTTATATGATATATATAATTGTGAGGAATGGCTTAATCAACATGCAAGGGTTGAAGAGGAAATATTCATTCCTGTTATCAGACGTTTAGAGCAGAAGAGTAAACAAAATGATGTTAGTGTAAAGATCTCTAACATGATTACACAGAACCCAGAATCGAATGAAGTTCTTAGTGATCGAGAGAAAGATGTAATCGTTTCCGTTGCACAGGGAATGACAAATAAAGAAATCGCCAATCACCTTTGTATATCAACGAATACGGTAATTACACATCGCCGGAATATTGCACGGAAGTTACAGATCCATTCTCCTGCAGGTTTGACTATATATGCTATTGTCAACAACTTGGTTGATATAAGTAGTGTGAAATTGTAATTGTCCGCAAAGGGAGAGTTTAGAGTTTCTTATAGTTAGTCTTTCCTTAAATTAATTTTCATCTTAGTCTGTGCGTATGGAGAATGTAGAAATAAAGAAGATGAGCCGCCCCAAGATGGCTATTGTTGACCCTAATACACTTGCTGTTCTAGGGTTAAAACAGATATTACAGAATGTAATACCAATTATGACTGTGGAGACTTTCTCTTCATTCCATGCGTTTGAGGAGGCTCAACCAGATACTTTCTATCACTATTTCGTAGCGCAAGTAATTGTGTTAGAAAATAGGCAGTTCTTCTCTCAGCGTATACATAAAACCATTGTCTTGACAATTACAAAGAATCCAAACTCTCAGTTGTCAGGCTTCCATAGCTTTTGTATTAATGTTCCCGAAGAGGAACTTGTAAAAGCTATTCTGAAGATAGAACAATACGGTCACTCGGGCGGAAAGAACTTACCAGAGTTGCCACAGATCTTGAAGAATAAGATATTGAGCAATCGTGAGATAGAAGTTCTATCCTTAATCGTTCAAGGAATGATTAATAAGGAAATTGCCGAAAAGCTCAATATAAGCCTGACAACGGTTATTACTCACCGAAAGAATATCATGGATAAGTTAGGTATGAAGAGTGTCTCCGCATTGACCATCTATGCCGTTATGCATGGTTATGTTGACATTAATAAGATATAAATTTATAAGTACCGATTTATTAAAGACAAGACCTCTCCTCAAGATCTTGTCTTTTTAGTGGTCTTACGGAATCGTGTAATATACCTTATTTTATTATAAGAAAGGTGACAGAAGATGTGCGAACCATCCTCTAAAGCGTTGCCATGGAGTTCGCCATTGTTTCCAAAGTTTCTCTGTTAGCTTGAAACTATCTCTCTTCTGATTCTCGAAGAGAGTATCCAATTCATGTGTTGTACATTTATCAACGATCACTGCATTCTCCTCTCTGTCCCACCTTAGGCTTCGTGAGTTGAGGTTTGCAGACCCAACGGTACAGAATTGTCCGTCTACTGTGATAATCTTTGTATGATGAAAACCTGCCTTGTATAACCATATCGTACATCCGTCTTTTATCAGCTGATGAGCATTATAGAATCCGCAATCTGGCGTTAAGGGTATATCGCTCCTTACACTCAACAATATCTCAACTTTCACACCTCGCTTTACCGCCTTACGCAGAGCTTTCTTCAGAGTTGGACTTAACGTGAAGTAGGGATTGATGATTTTTATACTATCCTTTGCGTCATTGATGGCGTTAACATAGAAGTAACGGATAATATCTTTGCTGACTTGTGGCTCTCGATTGATGATACCCACCATCTTCTTACCAGCACTTTTACAAGTATCTGGTTTTAATCCTTTGATATAGTCGGCGTTCGATATACCGCGATAATATTTCGCTCCATGCACCTGTTTCGTAGAGACAAGATACCACATTCTTAGAAAGATGTTCTGTAAAGTGTTTACCTCATCGCCTTCTATTCTACAGTGCATATCGTGCCATGAGCCAACGACCTTTGTTCCTTTTATATAATAGTCTGCCACGTTCATTCCACCTGTATATGCCATCTTACCATCAATGATAACAATCTTTCGGTGGTCTCGATTGAAGATATCATGTATCCAAGGGAACTCTATAGGCTTAAACTCATATATCTCTATTCCTTTCTTGCGGATAGCCCTCAAAGTACTCTTCTTCATGGGGCGGTTATTGCTGGCATTCCCAAATCCATCAAATATAGCCCTCACTTCAACGCCTTGTTTCACTTTCTTCTCTAAATGGCGTATGAGTTCATCGTTGATTGAATCGTTGCGAAAGTTGAAGTATTCTAAGTGAATGCTCGAACGTGCTTGATCTATTGCTTTGAACAAGTCGTCGAACTTCTCCTGACCAGTACAAAGAAGGGTGACCGAGTTATTATGTGAAAAGCTTATTCCTTTGTGACGCAACTGGTATACAAGCATTGAGTCTGCTCTCTCATCCTTATTACCATTATCCCTATACTCAACGGTCTTAGCCGTTAAATGATAAGGGAAGAGTAGGGCAATGAATGTACAAACGCAAGTAATGATGAGCTTTCTATAAGTTTCTTGTTTCCTTTTTGTCATTTTCTTGTAGGAATACTCCTTTCTTGGTATTAACTCAATAAGAATATAAGGTGTTAAATCATACAACTATAGTGATCGACAACTCCCAGAAGATTCTTTTCTTCATTGCATACCAAGACGGTATGTACTTTATGCCGATGCATAATCTGTTGTATTTCTGTAATCTTAATGTTGGGAAGAACCATCTTAGGCTCTGTTGTCATAATATCATTGACGGTATGGTTAAAGAACTCTGCTTGCCATCTTTCCATAGCCCGTCGGATGTCGCCATCCGTAATAAGACCTACAATCTTCTTTCCAGATAAAGCTATCCCCAAGCCCAGTTTTCCCTTGCTAACATGGATAATTGCTTCACCTAAGTGCATCTCCTTAGGGATAACAGGCAAGTTATCAGATATCATTACATCTTGTGCCGTTGTCAATAATCGTTTACCAAGCTCTCCTCCCGGATGGAACTGAGCGAAGTCCTGCGGTCTAAAGTCTCTTACCCGCATCAAAGCCACTGCAAGTGCATCACCCATAACCAAAGCAGCTGTTGTTGAACTTGTTGGTGCTAGGTTTAGCGGGCACGCTTCTTTCTCAACCCAAACCTTGAGATGGGCTGTGGAGTATTTAGCTAAGAGTGAATGGGGATTCGCACTCATTCCTATGATTGGAATATTCATGTGAAGCACCATCGGTATAAATCGAAGTAACTCATCAGTCTGACCAGAGTTAGACAATGCCAGCACGACATCATCTTCTTTCATTACACCTAAGTCACCATGATATACATCCAATGGGTTAACGAAGAAAGCAGGTGTACCGGTAGAAGAAAGTGTTGCAGCTATCTTCGCTCCAATATTTCCGCTCTTACCAACTCCTGTCACAATGACTTTCCCTGTACAATGATACATCAAGTCGACAGCTTTCTCAAAGTTATCATCAAGTTGATTGATAAGATTGATTGTCGCATCGGCCTCTTCCTTGATACATTGTATAGCGTAGTCCTTTACATGAGTTAATCTTTTTTCTGCTCCAATCATATTAACTTGCTAATTAATTCGTCCAACTTATTTAACTCTAGCATATTGGCTGCATCGGATAACCCTTGGTCTGGCGTTGGATGCACTTCAAAGAAATAACCTGTAGCACCAAAAGCCTTAGCTGCTAATGCCATAGAAGGAACAAACTTTCGATCGCCGATTGTCTTTCCGTCTCCTGCGCTAGGACGTTGTACACTATGCGTGCAATCCATGATAACATTCGGAACAATCTCCTTCATATCTGCAATGTTACGGAAGTCTACAACTAGATTGTTGTAACCAAAGCAGTTACCTCGTTCTGTAAGCCAGATCTCTTTTGCACCGCTTTCTAAGCATTTCTGCACGGGATATTTCATGTCTCGTCCACTTAAGAATTGTGCCTTCTTAATATTCACGATTTTGCCCGTCTTTGCCGCAGCTACTAACAAATCGGTTTGTCTACAAAGGAAGGCAGGAATCTGAATAACGTCAACCACTTCGCCTACAGGTTCTGCTTGATAGCTCTCATGAATATCAGTAAGTAATCTCAAGCCATACTTCTGTTTAATATCATAAAGCATATTAAGTCCTTCCTGCATTCCTGGACCGCGAAAAGAGTTGATACTTGTGCGGTTAGCTTTATCAAAGCTAGCCTTGAAAATAATATTAATATCGTACTTCTCATTAAGCCTAACCAACTCTTCTGCAACAGTACAGAGGAGTTCCGGGCTCTCAATTACGCAGGGACCTGCAATGAAAGTGGGTTTATTGATCATAATTCGATAGGACTACTCCTGTTGTGTTATTTAATTGATATATCCTTATCAAGAGCTGTGCAAAGGTATATATAATAAGGTTAACGCACAAGGTTTTAACCTTTGTTTACGTAAATGTATCAAAACTTATTGATAAAGTTTGGTGTTTTCAATTAAAACACTTTACCTTTGCAGCGGTTTTAAATCATTATGTACCCCACATTCGGGTCATAATTACAGGTAGAAAGATTATTAATTTAGTATTAACAATTAAAACTTTTAAGATGAAAAAGATTTTGATGACACTTGCTGTAGCCTTTGTTGCTATAGCTGCTAACGCCCAGGTTTATGTTGGTGGTGGTGTAGGTATTGGCTCTTCAAAGGAAGGTTCTCATGATGCAGTAACTACTTACAAGGTATTGCCTGAAATCGGTTACAATGTTAACAAAGATGTTGCTATCGGTACTGTAATTGGTTGGGGTAAGGGTGCTCCTACAGAGATTGAGCAGGATAACCTACGTAACTACATCACCGTACAGCCTTACGTTCGTTACACATTTGTACACACTAAGTACGTTAACGCTTTCGTTGATGGTAGTTTGGGTTATACACACTATCATGGCAAGATTAACGCATGGTCAGCAGGTTTGAAGCCAGGTATCGCTGTAAACCTCAACAAGAAGGTTAGCTTCGTTGCTCACGTAGGTTTCGCTGGTTGGCAGTCAATTAAGGTAAAGGGCGCATCTAAGGACAGCCACGCATGGGGTGCAAACCTTGATGGTAATCATATTACTTTCGGTGCTTATTACAACTTCTAAGGAATCGTCCTTAGATAGAAGATAAAGAGAGGGATATATCATTTAAAGTGATATATCCTTCTTCTTTTTGGCATTCATTCTGTGTTTTAAAAGACATAAAGAACAGTAACATTTTTCAATGTTCAAAGGTCGAAACTCAAAGCTCAAAGGTCAATGCTGAAATTATATACGGTTAGCCGAAAATTTTTATTTGATATAAATTTATTTCTAACCGCTTCCCCGTAAATTTCTAACCGTATATAAATTTATGGGGAACAGTATATAAATTTTCTTCTAACACGTTCCCCGTAAATTGCAAACACGTTGGAAATTTACGGGGAACAGCATATAATTTTTCTTCCAACAGCATACGAGTTTCTTTCTAACTTTTAAGTCAGAACTGTTAACATCAACGAAATGTACTTTCGTGGGGCACGGGTGTCGGACTCGTGCCCCACGGATCCGACACCCGTAGTCTACGAGTCCGACACCCGTGCTTGATGAATTTGGCACCATAATAAGAGGCATAAAAAAGAGTTTGCGAACAAAACAAGAATAGTTCGCGAACTCTTTCCGAATTGTTCGCGAACAAAATTTAGATTCTTTGCGAACAATTTTCTGCGTTTCTTATCAGTCGTTAAAATGCGTCTTAATTCCCCTTTGATTCCTCCGAATCAGCTTCCGAAAAATCAGAAGCAGATTCCTCTTCTTCGTCAAAGAAGTAATTAGCCTTTGCTTGTCCGCCACCGCCGGGACTAGGAGTAGATCCAATAGGGATGGATAGACAAATAAAGTTCTCAACATTCATTGATTCTTAATTGTAATCTCACGTTGTGGGAATGGGATCTCTATGCCGTTCTTATTGAGCGTATCATAAATACATTCCATGATAATGCTATCATCAAGCCCTTGTGTGAAAACGTTAACCCATACAAGTACCTTTAGCGTAATGCAGCTATCATCAAAACTCTTTAGTAAGACCATTACCTTCTTTTCCTTGTAAGTAATGTCTAGTGCAGTGATGGCATCAATCAGCATTTTCTTAACTTCATTGATATTACTACCGTATGCTACGCCCACTTCTAGGATGTCAAGTTCATATCCATGATTCTTTGTCATGTTCTTATAGTTCTTCGTAAAGAGCTGTGAGTTTTGGAAGGCAATGATAGATCCATCTAGTGCTTCAAGCATTGTTGAGGTATAGCTGATAGAACTTACACGTCCGCGTATACCATCACATACAATATAATCGCCTATCTTAATTCGTCCTGTCATCAATGATATACCATAGTATATGTTCTCGAGAATATCTTTCATGGCGAAACCGATACCGGTTGATAAGCCGCCTGTAACAACAACTAGCCATGTGTTACTAATCTTGAATATACTTAAAGTTGTCAATAACCATGCGCCCCATACAACTACTTGTAAGACGTTGATAAACATTGTACCTCTAGCAGCAGCTGTTGTTGGGTCACTCTTCTTTAAGAATTGTTTTATCGCGTCCCTAATCGTATGATTGAGATAGTTAAAGATGAACCAAAGGATTGTAACCACAGCGATAGAGTAGATGCTGATCTTGAACTTATCTGAATCAATGAAGTTCGCACGGAATAACTTCCATGTCATGTCACTGAGGTTAAAGACATCAGTTGCCCAATAAATTGAGATGATGAAAGATAATACCACTGCTGATGGTATGAATACATTATATATAAATCTGAAGATCCAAGTCTTTACGATTGATAACTTCTTTTCAGGATGTTTCTCCCTATATTGATCAAGATAATCATGGAAGAACGCTATCGTTAATATACATGCTAATTGCATCATCCACCAAATGAAGACTTGCACGCCCAGCATGGTATAGCCTATTATTGAGCTAATCAGGGAGAAGACAAATACTGTGAGTGAGAAGTAAGCAAGGTATAAGTCGTATTTAGGAATTTGCAAGCGGTGCTTGTAAATCATCCTTGCCTGCCACAAAGCATTGAGCAATAAGAGGGGAGGGTAGATGAGTGTTACTATAGAGCTTGGTAACATCACAATACGGAAGGTGATGACGGTAAAGCCAACAAAGATAAGAGGGTAGTATATGCGATAGGTATTGTGTGTTTGCGCACCACTAACACGCAATAACAATGAGGCAAAGATAACAGTAAGTAACCATGTGTATTCGAGCAAAAGGTTGCATGCCATGTGAACAAAGTTGGATGGCGAAAGAATCTTGATGATGACGAGTATAATACTAAAAGTAATGATTGATGTCACCATAATAATACATGTTCGCTTGGCAAGAAAAGCACTGTTCTTCTGCTCAAATCTATTCGTCTTCATTACTTTAGTAACAAGGAAACGAATGCTTAAATAATTGATGAGTATTGCCACTAAACCATAGATGAGTATCATGGAAAAGAGCGTAATGAGCCACCTTACATCCCATTGAGATTGCACGACTCGTTGTGGCGTGTATTTCTCTGAAAGGTTAGGACTCATTTGAGAGATAAGTGTTGGAGCATTGCGTAGGAATTTAAAGTAATTTACTCCACTATTTGTAAAGATGCTCGTCTGAATCTCCTCATATCTCTTTTGCGCATACGTATCGAGTGATTGAAGTTGTTGTTGGTTGTATTGGTAATATTGTATATATTCTTGATAGGAATCATTACGTTCTTGCAACATTCGACGTATGCTAACGGCAAGCGTTAAACAAACGTTGCGGTCAGTCTTCATCTTATCTGTCATGCCAAAGGTGTACATCGTACTGAGCACGTTAATAAGAGAATCATAGCGAGCGATCTCCTCCTTACTCTCGGTGATAAGGTCATGGAAAGGACGTGACTTACTCTGAAAATCCTTCCATAGTTCGGTAGCCTCTTGGCAGGCGTATGTTAAATCAAAGATGTTATCCGTCTTTTGAGAATAAAGCATGAGCGACACCTGGGCAGAGTGCTCTCCAATCTCTTTTAGCTGATTCATCACTTGCTCACTAATAAACTTAGAGTTGTTTAATTGCTTTGTTTGTTCAAGATGTTGTGCAATTAACTCATGACGGAGAACAGAGAGTGAGTTCTTCAATGAATCTTCCTGTAATACGGCACTTGCTGGGAGTGTAATGATAAACAGCAAGATAGTAATGAAGAATATCTTTTTATACATACTTCTGGGTTGTGATGATAATCAGTTTGTTTAAACAATAATTGATGCAAAGATAAGCAAAGTTTATGATTTTGCGATTGCTGTTTATGTAAAATGATACTAAAGATATGTCATGGGACTTATTTCCGTTACCATAATGCTTATAAATCAATAAAAAGCTGTAAGTTTGCATACAAAAAGATACAATGATATTAATAGCTGATAGTGGTGGCTCGAAGACTGATTGGGCATTAGTGAGCACACCTAATGATGGTTTGAATGTTGTCCTTAAAGTTCGTACACAAGGCTTGAATCCTTTTCATCAATCGGAGGATATAATTTTCAACGTATTGGAAACGGAGCTGAAACCTGCGTTAAAAGAGAGCATAAGAAATGCGGAACTCAGCGAGTCTTTTGATATTATTAGAGAGGTTACTTGTGTCGCCTTTTATGGTGCTGGTTGTACGACTGCTTTATCGTCAAAAGTTGATAAAGCTCTTTCAAAATCTTTCCCCTTTGCTAACGTTGAGGTACAGAGTGACTTATTAGGTGCAGCAAGAGCTACTTGTGGTCATCATGCAGGAATAGTTTGTATCTTAGGAACGGGAGCAAATAGCTGTCTATACAATGGTACAGAGATAGTAGAGAATGTTCCACCTTTAGGTTATATCCTCGGTGACGAAGGAAGTGGAGCTGTTCTAGGTAAGTTGTTCTTGAATGGTATTTTTAAAGGTGGATTATCGAAAGAGATACGTGATTCATACTTGGCATGGTCTGGATTGTCTTATTCTGATATAATTGATAAAGTTTATTGTCAACCTTTAGCCAATCGTTATTTAGCTAGTATCTCTAAGTTTATTCATGCTAATTTGGATAAAGCAGAGTTAGAAGAACTTGTTTTATCCAACTTTGCTAACTTCTTTGAAAATAATATTACGAAATATTCTGACGCATCAAAACATTCGTTATCGGCTGTTGGGGGCGTCGCCGCTGTTTATGAAAGTCAATTAAGAAAGTGCGCTAAATCTTATGGTTATAGCGTCATTAAGGTACTTGCATCTCCTATTGATGGGTTGATAGAATATCATCGTTAATTGCTTTAAAGTTCACTTTGAAGAAAATTCATTCCATCTGATATTAACTCTTAATAGTCAATGATAGTAGAGTGTTGTGCTTTTCTTGGGATGAGGAAGCCCTCTTCTTTCATTGAGGAAAGCCCCTCTTTAACAGCAAGGGAGGCTTTTCTGTTTTACTTATCCAGTATTACGTCTGTTCTTACGTCTGCGATAGTTGGATAATGGAAGTGTTGTTGTCAGAATATAATTTGTAAAGTGGAGTTTGCAATAAGAGTATGTTTTTTACTAGAATTGCTTTGCTTTTCAAATATTTTTGTACCTTTGCACTTGTTTTAAAGCATGTCTTATTAGAGCAAGATTGCACATTTAAATTATAGCTATATAAAGTTTATGTATTTCACACTTTTTGTTACCGTTCTGATAACGGCCGCATTCTTGGTAGTGGCAGCGTATGCCATAGCTAAGTTGATTGGTCCGCGTTCATACAATCCGGCGAAGGGTGAGCCTTATGAGTGTGGTATTCCGACTTATGGAACCTCTTGGTTACCAGTGCATATCGGTTACTATCTCTTTGCGATTCTCTTCTTGATGTTTGACGTGGAAACAGTTTTCTTATACCCATGGGCTGTTGTTGTTAAGACATTTGGACCTTTAGCACTAGCTACCATTGGGTTCTTTATGTTGGTATTAGTATTTGGTCTTGCGTATGCTTGGCGGAAAGGAGCACTTGAATGGAAATAAGAAAGCCCAAAATCAAGTCTCTTCCATACGATGAATGGAAAGACAATGACACGCTTAGCAAGATGGCAAGCGAACTGAACGATGGTGGAACTAACCTCGTTCTTGGTAATTTGGATCAACTTATTAACTGGGGTCGTAGTAATTCTCTGTGGTCATTGACTTTCGCTACCTCTTGTTGTGGTATTGAGTTCATGGCTGTTGGTTGTGCCCGTTACGACTTCTCTCGTTTCGGTTTCGAGGTTACTCGTAACTCTCCTCGTCAGGCTGACTTAATCATGTGTGCTGGTACTATTACAAACAAGATGGCTCCAGCTTTGAAGCGTTTGTATGATGAGATGGCCGAACCTAAGTATGTTATAGCTGTTGGTGGATGCGCTATTTCAGGTGGTCCATTCAAAGATAGCTATCACGTTATGCGTGGTATTGATGAGATCATCCCTGTGGATGTATATATTCCTGGTTGCCCTCCACGTCCAGAGGCAATCATCTATGGAATGATGCAACTTCAGCGTAAGGTTAAGGTTGAGAAATTCTTTGGCGGTGTTAACCATAAGCAGAATGCTGAAGAGCGTAAATTAGGTAAGAGTAATGCCGAGTTGATTTTTGAAGAGAAGTTAGGTATTACTCCAGAAGAGATAAAAGAAAAGCGTGAAACAGCTTGGGAAGAGTCACATAAACCAGCTCCTAAACCAGTTCGCCCTACAGCCAAACCTGTAGCAAAGCCAGTTTCTTCAACTCCTGTAGAGACTGCTCCTAAGAAAGAAACGATTGTCGTTAACCAGCCTGTAACAAAAGAAGATGTTGAGAAGTTGGGTAAGGAAATCGATCAGATTGATGCTGCAAAGAAAGCTTCTGACGAAAGTACAACTAACGTATAATATATAAGGTACGCGAGAATGAAACTAGAAAATAAAGAATTCGGCTTTGATAGCTTTGCTGCAGAGATGGCAAAGTTGAAGAATGAGAAACATTTCGATTACCTTGTAACTGTTGTCGGTGAAGACTTTGGAGCAGAGGAAGGACTTGGATGTATCTATATTCTTGAGAATACAAATACACATGAGCGTTGTTCTGTAAAACAGCTTGCAAAGAAGATTGGCGAAGAGTCTGTTATTCCTTCAGTTATCAAGTTGTGGGCTGATGCCGACCTGTTGGAACGTGAGGTTTATGACTTCTATGGTATTAAGTTCCTCGGTCATCCAGATATGCGTCGTCTTTTCTTACGAAATGACTTTAAGGGTTATCCACTTCGCAAGGACTACGATATGGATCCTGCAAAGAATATGTATTCTACAGAAGATGATGTAGAATTGGATACTACGACAGAGTGGAGTTTGAACAAAAATGGTGAACTCGTTGGTACACAACGTCCATTGTTTACCGATGATAACTTTGTTGTAAATATTGGTCCGCAGCACCCATCTACTCATGGTGTGCTTCGTTTGCAGACAGTGTTGGATGGTGAGACTGTAACCAAGATTTATCCTCACTTGGGTTATATTCATCGTGGTATAGAGAAACTTTGTGAACAGTTTACTTATCCTCAGACATTGGCACTGACTGACCGTATGAACTATTTGTCAGCAATGATGCATCGTCATGCGCTTGTGGGTGTGATTGAAGAGGGTATGGGAATAGAATTGTCTGAACGTATTCTCTATATCCGTACTATCATGGATGAGTTACAGCGTATTGATAATCACCTTCTTTATACAGCTTGTTGTGCACAGGACTTAGGTGCGCTCACCGCATTCCTTTATGGTATGCGTGACCGTGAGCATGTCCTCAATGTTATGGAAGAGACAACAGGTGGTCGTTTGATACAGAACTATTATAGAATAGGTGGTTTGCAGGCTGATATTGATCCAAACTTTGTATCAAATGTAAAGCAACTCTGTAAGTATCTTCGTCCAATGATCCAGGAGTATGTTGATGTCTTTGGTGATAATGTTATTACACATCAACGCTTTGAGGGTGTTGGCGTAATGGATGAGAAGGATTGCATTAGCTATGGTGTGACCGGTCCTGCTGGTCGTGCTAGTGGATGGAAAAATGACGTTCGTAAGAATCATCCTTATGCGATGTATGATAAGGTGGACTTTGATGAGATAACACTGACAAATGGTGATTCTATGGATCGTTACTTCTGTCATATTAAGGAAATCTATCAGAGCCTCAATATTATAGAGCAATTGATTGATAATATTCCTGAGGGTGAGTTCTATATTAAGCAGAAGCCAATTATTAAAGTTCCAGAAGGTCAGTGGTACTTCTCTGTTGAGGGTGCAAGTGGTGAGTTTGGTGCTTATTTGGATTCACGTGGTGATAAAACAGCTTATCGTTTGAAGTTCCGTCCAATGGGCTTGACACTTGTTGGTGCTATGGATAAGATGTTACGTGGTCAGAAGATAGCCGACTTAGTTACTACAGGTGCTGCACTTGACTTCGTAATCCCTGATATTGACCGCTAATAAGGTTATTATAAAAGTAATCAATTAAGAATTAAAATCATACTATGTTCGATTTTAGAATAGTAACAACATGGTTCGATGAGTTGCTCCGCGTCACTTGTGGCTTGAGTAACTTTTGGACCGTTCTGATTGAGTGCGTTGTGGTGGGATTAGCAATACTTCTTGCTTATGCTTTACTTGCAATAGTACTTATCTTTATGGAGCGTAAGGTTTGTGCTTACTTCCAGTGCCGTATTGGTCCTGTCAGAGTAGGATGGTGGGGAACTTTACAGGTTTTTGCAGATGTATTGAAGATGTTAATCAAAGAGATTTTTGCAGTTGATAAGGCTGATAAATTGCTTTATTATCTTGCTCCATTTTTGGTTATTATTGCTTCAGTAGGAACTTTCTCTTTCCTTCCATGGAATAATGGAGCTAATATATTAGACTTTAATGTGGGTATATTCCTAGTAACGGCTATTAGTTCAATTGGTGTTCTTGGAATTTTCCTTGCAGGTTGGGGTAGTAATAATAAGTATTCTGTGCTCTCCGCTATGCGTGGTGCAGTACAGATGATTTCTTATGAGTTGTCTTTAGGACTCTGTTTAATTTCTGCAG
Organism: Prevotella veroralis DSM 19559 = JCM 6290; assembly: GCF_000377625.1. Classification (GTDB taxonomy): domain Bacteria; phylum Bacteroidota; class Bacteroidia; order Bacteroidales; family Bacteroidaceae; genus Prevotella; species Prevotella veroralis. Next base: position 153,463 of record NZ_KB898325.1, read on the forward strand.
TTATTCTCACAGGTAAAATGCAGATTTCAGGTATTGTAGAAGCACAAACAGGTCCTTGGCAATGGCTGATTATACAAGGGCATATCCCTGCAATATTGGCTTTCCTCGTATTTTGTATTGCAGGTAATGCTGAAGCAAATCGTGGTCCTTTTGACTTAGCTGAGGCTGAGAGTGAGTTGACCGCTGGTTACCATACAGAGTATAGTGGTATGGGCTTTGGTTTCTATTACCTTGCAGAATACCTTAACCTATTTGTTGTATCTGGAATTGCTACCACAGTTTTCTTGGGTGGCTGGGCTCCATTGAATATTGGTCTTGAAGGCTTTGATGCCGTTATGAACTATATACCAGGTATTGTATGGTTCCTTGGTAAGACATTCGTTGTAGTATTCTTGTTGATGTGGATTAAGTGGACTTTCCCACGTCTTCGCATTGATCAGATTCTAAAATTAGAGTGGAAGTACCTTATGCCATTGTCACTTGTCACCCTTGTATTGATGACTATTTGTGTAGCATTCGGTTGGACATTCACTATTAATGGTTAAAGAGAATGGAAGAGAAAAAACAATCATATTTTGGTGAGGTTGGCTCTGCGCTCAAGACACTTGCTACAGGTATGAAGGTGACAATGAAGGAATACTTCACACCAAAGTCTACCGAGCAGTATCCAGAGAATCGTAAGACAACCCTTCACGTTGCTAAACGTCATCGTGGTCGTTTAGTCTTTAAACGTGACGAAAATGAAAACTACAAGTGCACAGCTTGTACTATGTGTGAGAAGGCTTGTCCTAATGGTACCATCAAGATTGCTTCAGAGATGGTAACCAATCCTGAGACAGGCAGAAAGAAGAAGCAACTTCTCGATTATCAGTATGACTTAGGCGATTGTATGTTTTGTGAGTTATGTGTGAATGCTTGTAACTTCGATGCAATTGAGTTTACAAATGATTTTGAAAATGCAGTGTTTGATCGTTCTAAGCTAGTTCTTCATCTTGATAAGGAAATATATAAAGGTGGTTCGTTACCAAAGCTTATTGAGGGTGGAGCAGATTGGAAAGTTGGAACATTCAATACTAAAAAGAAATAAGGAGTAAGAGATATGGCAAGATTAATTATGTTTGCGATTCTCGCCGTTGTAATATTGGCTTCAGCTATATTCTGCGTGTCGACGAAACGTATCATGCGAGCAGCAACAGCATTGCTGTTTGTACTCTTTGGTGTTGCAGGTCTCTACTTCCTGCTAGATTATACTTTCCTTGGTGCTGCCCAGATAAGTATTTATGCTGGTGGTATCACTATGATGTATATCTTTGCAATCCAATTGGTGAGCAAACGTACATTGCAAGGACTCTCTGAACGATGGTTAGGTAAGCGTACTTTTCTTGCTGCTGCAATAGCATTAGTTGGCTTTGCAACTGTTGTTGTTGTATTGCTAAAGAATGCTTTAATCAATAGTACTATAGTAAATGGTGATATGTTGTCAAAAGAAGTAACAATGGATACCATTGGTCAGAACTTGATGAGTGCAGATAAATATGGATATGTACTTCCTTTTGAATTTATTTCTGTATTCCTTTTGGCATGTATTATTGGTGGCTTAGTTATTCTGAATAATAAAAAGAAGGAGGGAAGCAAATGATACCTGTCGGATATTTCTTTGTCCTTAGTGGACTATTATTCTTTATCGGAGTATTTGGTTTCGTAACCCGTCGCAACCTTGTTGCAATGCTTATCTCCGTAGAGTTAGTTCTTAATAGCGTTGATATCAACTTCGCTGCATTCAATCGTCTGCTTTTCCCCGATGGATATGAGGGTATGTTCTTTACGCTCTTCTCTATCGGAGTAAGCGCTGCTGAATCAGCCGTTGCACTCGCTATTATTATCAATGTTTACCGTCATTTCCACAGCGATCAGGTGAACAGTATTGAAAATATGAAATTATAAAGAGAAAACAAATATGTTTGATTACGCATTTTTGATACTTCTTCTCCCGTTCCTAAGTGCTGTTGTGCTTGGTCTGTTCGGAATGAAGATGCCACGCAAGGTTGCTGGTATTATTGGCACCTGTGTGTTGGGAACGTTATTTGTGCTCAGTCTCTATACTGCTTATCACTATTTCTTTTATACGGGAGAGTATACAGCAATGGGGGAGACTTTCCATGTCACTGACGGTCGTTTAGCTAATGGTACTTATCCAACTATTACCGTCTTTAATCTAACATGGTTAAAGTTTACAGAGCTATTGACCTTTAATATTGGTTTACGTCTTTCTCCAATCAGTGTGATGATGTTAATCGTTATTACTACTGTCAGCTTTATGGTTCACATCTATTCATTCGGTTATATGGCTGAGCGTGATGAGAACTACAAGTTTGAGGAGTACGAACATGGATTCCAGCGTTTCTATGCCTACTTGTCACTCTTTACGATGTCAATGCTTGGTCTTGTTGTAGCAACCAATATCTTCCAGATGTATCTTTTCTGGGAGTTAGTAGGTGTATGTTCATATCTATTGATAGGATTCTATTATCCAAAGCATACTGCAGTACATGCCAGCAAGAAGGCTTTTATCGTTACACGTTTTGCTGATTTGTTCTTCTTGATAGGTATTCTGTTCTTTAGCTTCTATGTAGGAACATTCAACTATGACCTCCATACAAATCCAGAGCTAGTTGGAAAGTTGACGGCATTAGCTTCAAATTCTGCATTGGCGTGGGTACTTCCAACATCACTATTCTTGATGTTCATTGGTGGTGCTGGTAAGTCAGCAATGTTCCCATTACATATATGGTTACCAGATGCTATGGAGGGTCCAACGCCAGTATCTGCTTTGATTCACGCAGCTACGATGGTTGTTGCCGGTGTATTCCAAGTAGCATCGTTGTTACCTATCTATGTTCAGTTTGGGGCACAAGAGCAACTTCACTGGATTGCTTGGATTGCAGCTTTCACTGCTTTCTATGCAGCAGCAGTAGCTTGTGCTCAGCGTGATATTAAGCGTGGTTTGGCATTCTCAACCATCTCACAGATTGCTTACATGCTTGTCGCACTTGGAGTTTGCTTCTATGATAGTAAAGAAGGATCATTCAATAGTCCAGAGTTCCTCCATCATGGTGGTCTCGGCTATATGGCAGCAATGTTTCACCTCTTCACTCACGCAATGTTCAAGGCTCTTCTCTTCCTTTGCTCTGGTGCTATTATTGTTATCATTGGTAGCAACTTTAAGGAGTATATGGGTGGTTTGCACAAGTACATGCCAATTACAAACATCTGCTTCTTGATTGGTTGTTTAGCTATTGCGGGTATTCCTCCATTTGCAGGTTTCTTCTCTAAGGATGAGATTATCTCAGCATGTAATGCATTGCCAGGTGTAGAAGGTCAGGCTTTGAAGTGGATTATGACTATTGTAGCAGGAATGACAGCATTCTATATGTTCCGTCTCTACTATGTTATCTTCTGGGGCGAGTCTTACTATGAGCAGGACCCAGAGAATCGTCGTCGTCCACAGGAGGTTCCATTCGTAATGTGGGGACCATTGGTATTCCTCGCTGCTATTTCTGTATGTGCTGGTTGGATTCCATTTGGTCACTTCGTAAGTGCCAATGGCTTAAACTATGATATTCATATAGATTGGAGCATAGCAACAACAAGTATCATTGCAGCCGTTATCGGTATAGCCCTTGCTACTTGGATGTACATGGGTAAGAAGCAGCCTGTAGCTGATGCCTTACAGCGTACCTTCCCACGTCTGCACAAGGCAGCCCTTAACAGATTCTATATAGATGATGCATGGCAATTCTTCACACATAAGATAGTATTCCGTTGCTTCTCTATTCCAATCGCATGGTTCGATCGTCATGTTATTGATGGTACATTCAACTTCATGGCTTGGGGTACACAAGAGGCAGGCGAGTCAATCCGTTCTTGGCAGAGTGGCGATGTACGTCAATATGCCGTATGGTTTATTACCGGAACTGTAGCATTAACATTAATCTTACTTTGTTTGATATAATAAAATGAGTTGGATATTAACTGTATTTGTAATAATCCCCGTCCTGATGCTCTGTGGCTTATGGGTAGCTAAGAACGATAATCAGGTACGTGGTGTGATGGTAGCCGGCTCAACGGCACTTTTGATTGGTGCTATCTGGTTAACTGTCTATTTTGTTCAGCAGCGTAATGCTGGTAACCATGATGCAATGCTACTGGCAAACTCCGTGATGTGGTTCAAGCCTATGCATATTGCTTTCTCGGTCGGTGTCGATGGTATCTCTGTTGTGATGATCTTGCTTTCAGCGATTATTGTCTTTACGGGAACCTTTGCTAGCTGGCAACTTGAGCCAATGAAGAAAGAGTATTTCCTTTGGTTTGTACTTTTGGCTTCGGGTGTATTTGGCTTCTTTATCTCAACGGATATGTTTACCATGTTCATGTTCTATGAGGTTGCCCTTATACCTATGTACCTCCTCATCGGTGTATGGGGAACAGGTCCAAAGGAATATTCAGCAATGAAGCTTACTTTGATGTTGATGGGTGGTTCAGCTCTTTTGATATTGGGTATTCTTGGTATCTATTACTTCAGTGGTGCTACCACGATGGACGTAATAGAGTTGGCACGTATGCATGCGATGCCTAGGAATATTCAGAACATCTTCTTCCCATTCGTATTCATTGGCTTTGGTGTTCTTGGAGCTTTATTCCCATTCCATACATGGTCTCCTGATGGTCACGCTTCAGCGCCTACAGCCGTATCAATGCTCCATGCTGGTGTATTGATGAAGCTTGGTGGCTATGGTTGCTTGCGTATTGCTATGTTCTTGATGCCTGATGCTTTGCAGACATGGGCTCCTATCTTCCTAGTTCTGACAACTATCTCGGTTGTTTATGGTGCGCTCTCTGCATGTGTACAGACCGACTTGAAGTATATCAACGCATACTCTTCAGTTTCGCACTGTGGTATGGTACTCTTTGCATTGGTTATGACTACACAGACAGCTATCACAGGTGCAATCCTCCAGATGCTTTCACACGGTTTGATGACAGCCTTGTTCTTTGCATGTATTGGTATGATTTATCACCGTGCTGGAACCCGTGACGTACGTTATCTTGGTGGTTTGATGAAGGTTATTCCATTCCTTGCAGTCTCTTATGTAGTAGCAGGTCTTGCTAACCTTGGTCTTCCTGGTTTCTCTGGATTCGTAGCTGAGATGACTATCTTCGTGGGTTCGTTTGAGAATGCAGGCATGTTCCATCGCGTAGCAACAATCATTGCTTGTACAGCGATTGTAATCACGGCAGTTTATATTCTTCGTGTTGTTGGTAAGATACTATTCCAGACCATACCTAACAAGAAGTTCTATGAGTTGCATGATGCTACATGGGACGAGCGATTTGCTATTGGCTGCTTGATCTTCTGCGTTGCAGGCTTAGGTCTCTGCCCACTCTTCTTCGAGAATATGATTATTGATGCTGTTCATCCTATATTTGACCACATCATAACATATGTACCAACATTAGGTAATCTTTAATAAACTAGCGTAATGAATTATAGTGATTTCTTTAAGATGACTCCGGAGGCAAGTCTCGTTGCCATCCTGATTGTTTTGTTCGTTGCCGACTTTGCAACGGCAAAGACTGAAGAGCGCAAGTGGTTCAATCCGCTGGCTTCGGTGCTCCTTCTGATAAATACTTTTGTTTGTTTGCTCCCTATGGAAGCACAGACAGCATTTGGTGGTATGTATGTTACCTCTTCTGCTGTAAACGTGATGAAGGCTATCCTTTCTATGGGTACATTCATTGTTGTCCTTCAGAGTCGTGTATGGGCTGCGAAGAGTGGTAAGGAAGCTGAGTTCTATATGCTGATAGTTTCAACACTCCTCGGTATGTTTGCCATGATGAGTGCAGGTAACTTCTTGATGTTCTTCCTCGGGCTTGAGATGGCATCAGTGCCTTTGGCATGTGCGGTTGCCTTCGATATATATCGTAATGACTCTGCGGAAGCTGCAGCTAAGTTTATCTTGACAGCTACTTTCTCAAGTGGCGTAATGCTCTATGGTATTAGCTTCCTTTATGGTGAGTTCGGCACGCTTTATTTTGCTGATATAGCAACTAAGATGCATGCGACCCCACTAACTATCATGGGACTCGTATTCTTCTTTAGTGGTCTTGGCTTCAAGATATCTCTCGTTCCATTCCACTTCTGGACTGCCGATACTTATCAAGGTGCTCCAACAACCGTTACTGGTTATTTGAGCGTGATATCAAAGGGCGCAGCCGCCTTTACATTGTTGAGTATCCTGTTCCATGTCTTTGGTGCAATCGTTGAGTATTGGCACGTATTGTTGATGATAGTCGTTGTACTTTCTATCACCATTGCTAACCTCTTCGCCGTGCGTCAGAATGAGTTGAAACGCTTCATGGCGTTCAGTTCTATCTCTCAGGCAGGTTATATCATGTTGACAGCTATCGGCAACGACTGGGCTAGCTCGGTGAGTGCATTGAGCTATTACGTTCTGATTTATGTTGTTGCTAATATGGCAGTCTTCACGATTATCTCTGTTGTAGAGCAGAATAATGGCGGTAAGACCAACATTGACGACTATAATGGCTTCTATCAGACTAACCCACGTCTGAGCTTCTTGATGACTTTAGCAATGTTCTCGCTTGGTGGAATTCCTCCATTCGCAGGTATGTTCTCAAAGTTCTTCGTATTTATGTCTGGCGTTAATGGCGCTGATATTAATACCACGATGGGAGCCTGGTCATACGCTGTTGTCTTCATCGCATTGATTAATACAGTTATCTCGCTCTACTACTATTTGAAGATTGTGAAAGCAATGTATATTGTGCGTACAGACAATCCATTGCCAACCTTCAAGAGCGATTGCAACACAAAGTTCGCTTTGGCTGTTTGTATGGCAGGCATTCTTCTCTTCGGAGTTTGCAGCTTCGTATATGAGTGGATTGCTGCAGCTGCATAAAGTATATAGTTAGAATCTTATTATAAGATGCCCAGGACTTTAATAGTCTTGGGCATTTTTGTTTGAATCCCGATATAAAACAAAGTTTTTATTAAGATTATTTGGCTGACTTAAAACTTTGTATTACCTTTGCCGCCGTGAAAGAATTAGCAATGACATATCAAGTGAGTGAAGTACTGCAAAGAATTATTCGGTTCTTTGCATCTTTTTGTACTTTATCTTTGGTCAATCCAAATAATTTGCTAATACACACTATGCGCACCTAGCGTCTAATAATACATTTTTTCTTCTCGCATACGCGCGCGCGAAGCGTGCCGTAACCCCTGTAAACAAAGGACTTCTAAGAGTTTCCTTTGTTCGCTTTTTTATGCCCTTTTTGAAGACCGCTAAAACGCAAAATATAGCATTTTTTTCGAGTATAAAATCAAACTTACCTAGTGCCACAGAGCATCAAGAGGAGGAGATAATTCATTGTTTTAACAACTCTTCTTATACTTTCGTCCCCCTCTTGAACTCTGTGACACGAAGTAAAGCAAGTGAGAATCATTAATAATAACTATTTTAAAAATCAGGTAAATGGAGAAAACAAATGAAAGGAAAGTCTATTGTGCACCTCAATGCACGTGGCTTGAACTAGCAGAAGACGAATTAATGCGAGGCACATCGTTTGAGAGTACTGGCAGTGGCGGTGGTCACGCTTCAGCTGGCGATAGCGGTGGGTTAAGCGCAAAGTCGAATCCTTTCTTTAAGGAAGAGGATGAGAATGAAGAAACAGGATGGGAATAATAAACAAAGATTTCTTTCCAATTAACAACTAAATTAAAACAGAATGATAATGACAAAAAAAAGTATTTATTTCGGCACACTCTTGTTGGCGGCACTTGCCCTTATCAGTTGCGCCAGCGATGATACAGCCACAGATAAGACAGCAGGTAAGGACACACCAAAGACAGGTACTGTGTTCTCATCAGAGGATGAACCTTCAACTCGTACATCAGCCACTTACACAGGTAGCGGACTTGATTTCTATTGGACAGCAAACGATAAGATTTGGGTAAAAGATGACAACAATACTTATCACCAAAGCTCAGAAGATGATATTGCTTCTCGCATTGCTGCAGTTCCTGGCAGCACAACAACAGACAAGGCAAAGTTCTGGGTAAACGGTACTTATACAGGTCCTACACATAAGGTACGTTACACAGGCAATAGCGGAGCAAGTGACAAGGTGATTATCAAGGCTTCGCAAACCCAAAGCACTCCTAACGATGCTGCCCATATTGCAGAAGATGGCGACTTCGGTGTAGCTGATGCAACAGGTAGCGGAAAATATACCTTTACACTAAATCACAAGGCTGCGTATGTAACCTTTATGCCTTATAATACAAATGGAAAAATAGGAGGAGTGATTCAGAAGATTCGTATTTCAACTTCCAATCCATCTGATCAATTAGCAGGAACGTTCGATTTGGCAGATGATGGTACATTGAGTAATCCAACAAGTACTTCAAATAGCGTAGAATTGAACTTAAGCAACTTCTCTATTCCTCAAGTATCTACTTATGCAAAGAATGCAGCAACAATGGTTGTCAAACCAGGTACTTACAACAACGTAACGATAGAGTATACTCTCCATGATGCAGTAACTAATGTTTCAGGAACAATAAAGAGAACATATTCTTCTGTAACCTTTGATGCAGGTAAGAATACACCGGTAAAGTCTGATATGAGAATTAAGGTTTACCATGGTAATGAGTATTATATGTGGGATGCAGTAGATCCTTATTGGAAGGGTTATGAATGGAATAATCCAAATACAGCATTACGTTTCCAGCCGATAGTTAATGGACAAAAAGATCTAGTACATGGACCACAAAGTACTGACATCGCTTCTGCGCATACTTCACGTGACTATAATGATATATTAGGTTACAACGATCCTACGGGTGTTGCGCCAGCTGTTACAGCTACTCATAGTGCAAAGGATTGTCCAAATTTGAATGAATTGTGTTGGTATGCAGAGAAGGGAAAACCCTACTGGGATAATACTAGTCTTTGGGTAACAATGGATCATTTATATGTTGGAGGAATGTGGTTCTTGAAACAGAGTGCTATTGCTTCAAAAAATGGTAAGAATATCTCAGATTTGAAGCTAGCAGCACCAGATGGAGTTGACAAAACGCGAACAGAAAATCCTATGTTAACATCACCTTACAGCATAAGTACGGGTATCCCAAGTAACCTCAATGATTATTTTTATTATCCAGCTTTAGGTATATATATAATAATGGTACCACCAATCGTGGCGAGTTTTTGGCTTCAGGAACAATAGGTTGCATGTGGAGTTCTACACCACAATCACCACAACCAAGTAGCTATGTGCAGGCATATATTTTAAGGATTAGTTCTAGTGATGTGCAAATTTATGCTACTCTTAGAAGTGCCGGATTAACCTTGTTTAATTCCTCTAATGAAGATGAGTATCGTCTGTTCTAAATATTAAGGCATTTGTATTCATTATACGAAAGCGATTATCTTCATTATATCAAGGCGACGGTCTTCATATAAGGAAGAGGGAGGTCTTGATATAAGGAAGAGAAAACGAAAGAAAGTATAGTTAACGGAGCCTTGCTGAAAGGTGGGGTTCCATATTTATTAACGCTTAAATTTATTGTTATATGATTTCATTCAAGGTAGTTGAGACCACTCACAAGATTGGTCCAAAGAAAGGTCAGAAAGCGTATAATGCTGTGCCAAAAGCCCCGATGAAGTTTTCAGCCGATTGGCTTGTTAACCGTATTGTTCGCGAAACCTCGTTGAGTGAGGGAGATGTGAGAAACGTGATCATCACCCTGCGTAATATTGCTATCGAGGTGATTAGCTTAGGTGGTTCGCTAGACCTTGGCGATTTGTTCTCGTTCCGTGTGGCAATACCTTCAAAGTTGATTGACGATGTAAAAGAAGTCTCCGCCGAATCCTTGAAACGCCCCCGCATCCTTGTTCGCTGGAAGTCAGTCGTCACGGGTGCACTGAAGAAGATGAGGTGGATGTGGATAACCCTGCGAGGAGGAAAAAGAGCCTCACCCCCGACCCCTCTCCGAATGGAGAGGGGAGTAAAGAGAACCCAGGACCAGTGGCAGGATAACTAATTGGACACCAATAATGGTTTATTAAAAAAGAGACAGAGTTCTATGTTTGAGCTCTGTCTCTTATCGTATAGTGTATTAATTTATAATCTTAGAAAGGAAGGTCATCCTCTGGGCTTCCAGTACTCTCCTGTGTTGGAGGGAATGGGGCTTGTTGCGTAGCAGGTTGTGCTGGTTGTGGTGTGACAGGAGCAGCGGTTGCTGGCGCACCAGCCATAACAGCAGCAGCATCTACACGCTGAATGTTCCAAGCACGGATGTTATTAAACCAACGACCATTATATTCGTGAGCATCAATATCAAAACTTACGATAATCTCCTCACCAGTCTTAATTGCAAACTGATCTATTCTGTCGGCTCCAAAGACGTTGAAGACCATCTTCTTTGGGTACTGATCATGTGTTTCTATTACGTATTCTTGTGACTTCCATGGTCCACGAGCAGATGTGCCTTCACGGGCAGGAAGAACTGCAATAATTTTTCCTTGTAACTCCATAGTCTACTTTGTTATATGTTTCTTATTTGTTTAAATGTGCTTGCGAAATTAATAAAATAGTTCTAAAAACGGAAACTTTCATACTTAAATTTTGTTTTTCACATCTGTTTTTTGTATTTTTGTGCGTTGAAGAGAAGAGTCTACGATATATATAGTTTAAGACGCTTCATCTCATGTAAGTTTAAGATTGAATATTAACTAAAATAAGATACCAATGAGGTTTAACCTTTCAAGCACTGCATTGAGCAGCCGATTGTTGACACTCTCACGAGTAATTAATAGCAAGAATTCACTTCCGATTCTTGATTGTTTCCTCTTTGAGGTTCATAATGGACAATTAACCATCACTTCATCTGACAGTGAGAATGTGATGTGTGGGACTTTGAATCTTGATAGTTGTGAAGGTGAAGGTGACTTCGCTGTAAACAGTCAGACTATCCTTGATGCTGTGAAAGAACTTCCAGAGCAGCCACTCGCTCTTGATGTTAATTTCAACGAGATGAAGATTTATATTACTTATCAGAATGGCTCTTATAATTTCCCAATCCTTGGGGCTGATGAATATCCAAGAGTACAGCCTATTTCTGATAATGCTTCTTCTATTACCATTGATGCAGCGAAACTTTCGGATAGTATTAATCGTTCTATCTTTGCAACAGCACAAGACGAACTTCGCCCTGTGATGAATGGTATTTATTTTGATTTAACAAGTGATAGCCTGGCTATTGTAGCAAGTGATGGTCATAAGTTGGTAAGGAATAAAAACTTCTCGATCAAGAGTGAAACACCATCAGCATTTATCCTGCCAAAGAAGCCTGCAACCTTGTTGAAGACTGTCCTTGCTAAGGATGGAGGAGATGTTGTGATTCGTTTCGACGAGCGCTTCGCAGATATATCTTTTGCTGATGGTAATCTGTCCTGTCGATTGATAGAAGGTAAGTATCCTAATTACAATAGCGTAATACCACAAGACAATCCTAATAGAATTACGATTGATCGCAAATCACTTATTGGTGCTCTGCGTCGTGTGTTACCATTTGCAAGTGATTCATCACAGCTTATTCGTTTCCACGTTTCTACAGGCTTGTTAGAGTTGAATGCAGAAGATATTGATTTCTCTACGAGTGCAAAGGAGAGTGTTACTTGTGAATACGATGGTAATGCAATGAGTATAGGCTTCAAAGGCTCAAGTATGCTTGAGATATTAAATAACCTTGAGAGTGATGATGTAGTTATTCAGTTGGCTGATCCTTCACGAGCTGGCGTTATTGTTCCTTGCATACAACCAGAGAATGAGGATGTACTCATGTTGATTATGCCAATGCTGTTAAACGAATAATAGGATATTCTACTAATATACATCTTAATGGGGGATGGCTATATCTCTAATAGATAGCCATCTCCTTTCTAATTGTAGTAGGGCTTATAAGCAAGCGTATGAAATTGAATTTGACGAAACCTTTAATAGTATTTGATCTGGAAACGACGGGGCTTGATTTGGTAGCTGATCGTATAATTCAAATCTCGTATATTAAAGTATATACTGATGGGAAAGAGGAGAGAGAGAATATCTTTATTAATCCTGGTAAACCTATTCCCGCACTTGTAACAGAATTGACAGGTATCTCCGATGAGGATGTCGCAGACGCACCAACATTCAAGCAGAAGGCAAAGGAGTTAGCCGATAAGTTCGCAGGTTGTGACTTTGCAGGATTTAATTCTAATCGATTTGACGTGCCAATGCTCGCAGAGGAGTTCTTGCGAGCTGGGATTGATTTCGACTTCTCTAAGTGTAGGTTGATCGATGCACAGAATATCTATCATAAGATGGAACGCCGTAATCTTGCCGCCGCATATAAGTTCTATTGTGGGAGGAAGATGGAAGAAGACTTCGTAGCACATCGTGCAGATCAAGATACAGAAGCTACTTGGCGCGTATTACAAGGTGAAGTTGCCATGTATGCCCCAGGCAATCAAGAGGAAGAACGTGTCCTCCATAATGATATGGACGAGTTAGCAGAGTTTTCGCGTATGAATGACTTTGTTGATTTTGCTGGGCGTATCGTATGGGAAGATATGAAGGATAAAGATGGTAAGACACTTCTTGATGCCACTGGTAAAGCTCGTAAGCATGAAGTATTCAACTTTGGTAAGTACAAAGGCTGGGATGTAGCAGAAGTATTACACAAAGATCCTGGTTATTACAGTTGGATGTTAGCAAGTGATTTTACTTATAACACAAAACAGGTGTTGACACGTATTCGTTTACGTGAATTCAATAACAGATAATGTAATGTTAGAAGGAAAGAAAATAGTTTTAGGCATAACAGGTTCTATAGCCGCATATAAGAGTTGTCTGCTTATACGTGAGCTAATAAAGAAAGGAGCCGAGGTACAGGTCGTCATTACTCCTGCAGGAAGGGAGTTTATAACGCCTATAACCCTCTCCGCACTTACGCATAAACCCGTCATTAGTGAGTTCTTTTCTCAGAAGGATGGTACTTGGAACTCTCATGTGGATTTAGGATTATGGGCTGATGCAATGGTAATAGCTCCATGTACAGCTGCATCATTAGGCAAGATGACAAATGGTGTTGCTGATAATATGCTTATAACGACTTATCTTTCAATGAAGGCACCAGTATTCATAGCCCCTGCAATGGATTTGGATATGTATAAACATCCTTCAACGCAGAAGAATCTTGATACATTACGTGGCTATGGTAATCATATTATTGAGCCTGCTAATGGCTTTCTTGCGAGTGGATTAGAAGGGAAAGGTAGGATGGAGGAGCCAGAGAATATAGTGAAGTCTTTAGAACTATACTTCTCTGAAGGTCTTACTTCTACGAATAAATATACTGTAAGGAAGGATTTACAAGGTAAGACAATCCTTATTACGGCTGGTCCAACTTATGAGAGACTTGATCCAGTTCGCTTCATAGGCAATTATTCTTCGGGTAAGATGGGATTTGCTTTAGCTGAAGATTGTCTTCAGCGTGGTGCAAAGGTTATCCTTATAGCTGGTCCAGTAAGTTTGACCTGTTCTGCTGCTATAGAGCGAATAGATGTTGAAAGCTGTAATGAAATGTATGAAGCTACGGTTAGGGAGTATCCTAAATGTGATGCAGCTATCTTGTGTGCCGCAGTTGCCGATTTCCGTCCACAGCAAATAGCAAATCATAAGATTAAACGGGAAGGGGATAATTTAACGCTCACATTGATACCGACACAAGATATTGCTGCTACTATTGGTAAGATGAAAAGCGAGAAGCAGCGCCTTGTGGTATTTGCCTTAGAAACAAATGAAGAAGAGCATAATGCACGCAAGAAGTTAGAGAGGAAGAAGGCTGATTTTATTGTGTTGAACTCAACAAGGAATCCTGGTACAACATTTCAATCGGATGATAATCAAATCACAATAATTAGTAAAGATAGAAAGAAGGTTTATGACAAGAAACCAAAGGCAGAAGTGGCTCGTGATATTATTAACGAGCTTGTTAGTTTGCTTTAGCAAGGATATTACTGCACAGGAACTACAAGCGAAAGTAACCATCAATCATAATCAAATTGAGGGCACAGATGCGTCTGTCTTCGAGAATCTTCAACAGACACTGGAACAGTTTATCAATACGAGGCAATGGACTCATTATCAGTTTCAAAAGAATGAGCGTATTGCTTGTAACTTCAATATTACAATAAGCAAATATGATGTAAGCAGTAATATGTTTACTTGTACAGCATTGATACAAGCCAATCGTCCTGTTTATAATTCCGCCTATACTTCTACACTTTATAATAATCAAGATGGTGATTTCAATTTTACCTTTGCTCAATATGAACAGCTAGACTTTAATGAGGAGAATATAGATAACCAACTAACAGCTTTAATTGCTTATTATGCTTATCTCATTATAGGATTAGATCTTGATTCTTTCTCACCGATGGGCGGAGAAGATGTATTACTTCGTTGTATGAATTTAACGAATAATGCACAGAATCTGAGCTTCACTGGTTGGAAGGCCTTTGATAGTTCTCGTAACCGGTTTGCTTTCATCAATGATTATTTAGATGGGGCTATGAAGCCTTTTCGTCAACTACAATATGATTACTATAGGACAGGATTAGACGAAATGGCAAATAATGCTGAACGTGGTAGAACGAATATTACGACTGCATTAGAGAACGAATTGAAGAAAGCACATGAGAACCGTCCGATAAGTCTTCTTCCTCAAATATGGACAGACTATAAGAAGGACGAGTTAGCTAATATATATAAAGGTAAAGGTACACAGAAAGAGAAGGAACAAGTTTATGATATTCTCTTCGGAATTAATGCCAGTCAGAATATAACGTGGGATAAGATAAAGCAATAAGTTTATCTCTTTCAATATCTGAACTTAACAATTATCTAAAGTATTAAATATAACTAGCAAGTATATGCTGAAACATCTATATATAAAGAACTTCACTTTAATAGATCAGTTAGATATAGCCTTTCACTCTGGTTTCTCAGTTATAACAGGTGAGACTGGAGCAGGAAAGAGTATTATCCTTGGTGCTATAGGTTTATTGCTGGGCAATAGGGCAGATAGTAAACAGATTAAGCAGGGTGAGAAGAAATGTACAATAGAAGCACATTTTGACTTATCTCATTATGGTTTTGAATCTTTCTTTGAAGACAATGATATTGATTTTGAGCCAGAAGATACTATTATACGTCGTGAACTAACTGCTAGTGGCAAATCACGTGCTTTTATTAATGATACTCCCGTCTCCTTACAAATGATGCGCATACTTGGGGAGCAGTTAATAGATATCCATTCTCAACACCAGAACTTACTTTTACAAAAGGATGATTTTCAATTGAATGTTGTTGATATTATAGCACAGGATAGTACAGCTCTCTCTGCTTATCATTCTTCTTATCAACATTATAAGGAGTCTCTACAGCGTTTGTCTGACCTAAAAGAGCAGATCGCAAAAGCACAGGAGAATGAAGAATTTATGCGTTTTCAGTTTAATGAACTAGAGAGTGCTGGACTTGTAGAAGGTAGACAGCAGGAACTAGAACAGGAGAGTGAGACTCTCTCTCATTCGGAAGATATTAAGACTGCTTATTATGAAGCCGACCACTTATTAAATGATGACGATAATGGAATCATTTATAAGTTAGGCGAAAGTCTAGATAGTCTTAGTGATATAGAGAATGTCTATTCAAAAGCAAAGGATGTGGTACAACGTCTATCGTCTGTTCATATAGAGTTAAAAGATATTGCAAGTGAAGTTGGTAGTGAGGTTGAGAATATAGAATTTGATCCTTCTCGTCTGGATAGTATCAACCAGCAGCTTGATCAGTTAAACACACTTGAGCAGAAATATCATGTTTCCACAGAAGAGGAGTTGATAGAGATTCGTGATAACATTGCAGAGCAATTACAGAGTATTGATAATAGCGATGAAGAACTTGAATCCTTGACAAAGAAAGTAGATGAAGAACTCAAGCTATGCACGGAGAAGGCAGCTAAGTTAACAGAATTGCGCCTTAAAGCTGGTAAGATTGTAGAGAAAGAGATGAGTCAACGATTGATACCTCTTGGTATTCCAAATGTCCGTTTCAAAGTTGATATAACCTCAAAGCCTTTGTCGTTGGATGGTGCTGATAAAGTGCAATTCCTGTTTTCTGCCAACACAAGTACTGCTATGGAACCTGTTGCACAAGTTGCCTCTGGTGGTGAGATCGCTCGTGTTATGTTATCTTTGAAAGCAATGATTAGTGGAGCTGTAAAACTCCCAACGATTATCTTTGATGAAATTGATACTGGTGTGAGTGGTAAGATTGCTCAAAAGATGGCACTTATTATGCAAGAGATGGGTAATAATAATCGTCAGGTTATCTCGATTACGCATTTACCACAGATCGCCGCATTAGGTAGCTCACATTATAAGGTTGAGAAGGAAGAGACGGCAGAAGGGACGCGCAGTCACATGAGAGAATTAAATCAAGAGAAACGTGTCAGTGAGATAGCACAAATGCTCTCGGGTGCAGATATCTCTGATGCTGCTCTTCAGAATGCCCGTGAATTATTGAATCTTAGTCAGAAGTAAATATATAGTCCTTAATTAAACATACACAATGAAAGAAAGAATGAACATGAAAACGAGGAATTTCATACTATCTCTTATCTTATTGTTGGGAGTTTCTCTCAATGTCTTGGCACAATCTTCAGCTGTGAAGAAAGTGGCTGATGCCGCTTTTACATTAACAACTTTCAAGTCCGATGGAAGTATCTTGGCGACCTCTAATGGCGTTTGCATTAGTACAGATGGTGTTGCAGTGAGTCCCTGGAAACCTTTTATTGGGGCTGATAAAGCTGTAATCATTGATGCTAAAGGACAGAAACATGATGTCACTTGTTTACTTGGTGCTAATGAGATCTATGATATTGTGAAGTTCTCCGTTAGTGGGAAAGTGAATGCAGCTACTCTTACCAATACTGTTTCTACTGGTGAAGACGCTTGGATAGTGCCAATGGCAAAGAGTGGAACTCCAGAAAAGGCTAACGTGTCAAGTGTTGAGAAGTTCATAGATAAGTATAATTATACAATCCTTTCATCTTCTGCAACAGATAAGTTGAATGGTGCCCCTGTTGTAAATACAAAAGGGCAGGTCATTGGACTCTTCAATGCTTCCGGCTCAAATAAGAGTGCAGTAGATGTTAACTATGCAAAGGACTTCACGTTGACGGGACTATCTCAAAATGATGCCACAATGAATCAGAGTAATCTTCGAATCGGTTTACCAAGTAAATTAGAGGATGCTCTTGTTGCATTGATGTTATCTTCTGAAAAGTCGGCAAGTATTCATGAAGCAACCATCAACGATTTCATATCAAGATTCCCACAAGTTGCAGATGGTTATAACGCTCAAGCAAACGTTTTAATTGGAAAATCAAACTTCACGGAGGCTGATAAGGTCTTGCAAACAGCTATTGCGAGGGTAAGTATGAAAGATGAAGCTCTTTACAATTATGCAAGAGTAATCTATTATAATACTGTAAATCCAGCAAATAAAGACAGATTGCAGGGGCTTAATTGGACACTTGATAAGGCTTTGGACGAGGTGAAGAAGGCTTATGCAATCAAACCCCTTAATGCTTATCGTCATCTCCAAGCTCAGATTATCTATGCAAAAGGTGACTATGCAAATGCCTATAATGAGTTTGACGCACTGACGAAGACAGATTTTAATAATCCAGAACTCTATCTTGAAATGGCACAGAGCCGTCAACATCTTGGTGCCTCTGATAAAGAACTCCTTGACTTGCTCAATAAGAGTATAGAACTTTGCGATACGCCTTATGTTGCAACCTCTGCACCATATTTCTATATGCGTGGTCAGCAACTTGAAAAGATGGGAGAATATCGTAAGGCAATGCAAGATTATTACACTTATGAATACTTCAATCAAGGACGCCTTTCAGCCGACTTTTATTATATGCGTGAACAATGTGAGGTAAAGGGACGTTTATGGCAACAAGCCTTACAAGACATTCTGATAGCTTCTCGATTAGATCCTAAAGAAGCATTATATCCCACAGAGGCGGGAAGTCTATTGCTACGACTAAACAAAGTAGATGCAGCTATCAGTGCAGCTCAACAAGCCATACAACTCGATCCATCGCAAGCTGATGCATACTTGATTCTTGGCATAGCCCAATGTGAGAATAAGCAGAAAGAAGAGGGACTCAAGAATATACAGAAAGCAAAAGAATTAGGCAACACACAGGCTGATTCTTTCTTGAAGAAATATCAATAAATATATTTGATAATTTGGCTGTACGAAATTAAATCAGTACCTTTGCACCCACTGATGGTTCCGTAGCTCAGTTGGATTAGAGCAACAGCCTTCTAAGCTGTGGGTCTTGGGTTCGAACCCCAACGGAATCACTTCTTGATAAAGTGTCTAAAACGTTATGTTTTAGGCACTTTTGTTTTGAGATATAGTACACATGGTTGGGTACTATGGGAGTAGATGAAGACTGCTTAAATCTAAGTGCGATAGATGTTTAAGTTAAAGAACGATTGACCTCTAACTTGAAGTGCGAAGGTATTTTAAGTTAGAGTACGGTGTTATACACGTTTGTATAATTGGTTATACACGTTTGTATAATTGGTTATACACGTTTGTATAATTGGTTATACACGTTTGTATAATTAGTTATACACGCCTGTATAATAGACTATACAAGCGAGTATAATGTAGTTCATTAAGTATAAGTCCAAAAGATGTTTAAGTTAAAGAACGATAGATGTCTAAGTTAAAGTACAATTGATGTTTAAGTTAAAGTACAATTGCCAATGAATAGAGCATATATTACCAGGTATAGAAATTTGAAGTTAACCTAAGACGAACTTATCTTAAAATATTATTCTTTTTAGTTCTAAGCGTTTGTTGTATAATTATTTTTTTGTACCTTTACGCCTCGAAAATACATGCAAAACGGCTTAGAAAGGAAATAAAGACTATTATAGACAATTCTAGTCCCAAAGACATAAGCTCGTAAAAGCTGCTATCAAGGAATTAATAACAATAATAATATAAATGGACGAAAATCAGACAATTGATCAGGACAGAATTATGAAGATCAACATCGAGGAGGAGATGAAAAGCTCCTACATCGACTACTCAATGTCGGTGATTGTGGCACGTGCCCTCCCTGATGTTCGTGACGGTTTTAAGCCTGTTCACCGCCGTATTCTCTTCGGTATGCGCGGTATTGGTAACTTTAGCAACCAGCCTTACAAGAAGTGCGCCCGCGTTGTTGGTGAGGTACTTGGTAAGTATCACCCACATGGTGACTCTTCTGTCTATGGTGCGCTTGTTCGTATGGGACAGGAATGGAATATGCGCTACAAGTTGGTTGACGGACAGGGTAACTTTGGTTCTGTCGATGGTGACTCTGCTGCTGCGATGCGTTATACTGAGTGCCGCCTCTCAAAGATGGGTGAGCACGTTATGGACGATATCGAGAAAGATACGGTTGATATGGTCAACAACTTCGACGATACGTTGCGCGAGCCAGCTGTGATGCCTACAAAGATTCCTAACCTGCTTGTAAATGGTGGTAATGGTATCGCTGTGGGTATGGCAACGAATATTCCTACGCATAACCTTGGAGAAGTTATTGATGGTTGCTGTGCTTATATTGACAATCCAGAGATTTCTACCGATGGCTTGATGGAGTTTATCCCTGCTCCAGATTTCCCAACAGGTGCTTATATCTATGGTCTTCAAGGCGTTAAAGATGCCTATGAGACTGGTCGTGGTCGCGTCGTAATGCGTGCCAAGGCTGAGATTGAGAGCGATGAAAGTCATGATAAGATTGTTGTTACAGAGATTCCTTACGGAGTGAATAAGCAGCAGCTTATCGAATATATCGCTGACCTCGTGAAGGAAGGCAAGCTTGAGGGTATCTCTAACGTTAATGACGAAACGGGTCGTCAAGGTATGCGTATTGTTGTTGATGTGAAGCGTGATGCCAATGCAAACGTCATTCTGAATAAGCTTTTCAAGATGACAGCATTGCAGAGTTCTTTCTCTGTAAACTGTATCGCATTGGTAGCGGGTCGTCCACGTCTGTTGAGCCTTCGCGAGTGCATTAAGTACTTTGTTGAACATCGTCACGATGTCACTATCCGCCGTGCTCAGTTTGACCTTAAGAAGGCACAAGAACGCGCACATATCTTAGAAGCACTGATTAAGGCTTGTGATAATATTGATGAGGTGGTACGTATTATTCGTGCCAGCAAGACACCTTCTGAGGCTCAGAAGAACCTTGAGAAGCGTTTTGACTTTGATGAGCTTCAGTCAAAGGCTATCGTTGATATGCGTCTGTCACAGCTTACAGGTCTGCGTCTTGACCAGTTGCATCAGGAGTTTGAGGAACTTATGCAAACCATCAAGGACTTGCAGGAGATTCTTAATAACCCTGAGCGTTGTAAGGAAGTGATGAAGGAAGAGTTGCAGGAGGTTAAGGAGAAGTATGGCGATGACCGTCGTACAGAGATTATCCCTGATGAGCATGAGTTTAATGCTGAGGACTTCTATCCTAATGACCCTGTTGTTATTACTATTAGCCACCTTGGTTATATTAAGCGTACTCCGCTTGCAGACTTTAAGGAGCAGGCTCGTGGTGGAGTAGGTTCTAAGGGTGCCCGCACACGTGAGAAGGACTTCACCGAATATATCTATCCAGCAACAATGCACCAGACAATGCTGTTCTTTACTCGTAAGGGACGCTGCTACTGGATGAAGTGTTATGACATCCCAGAGGGAGACAAGAACTCAAAGGGACGTGCTATTCAGAATATGCTCTCACTTGAGCCAGGCGATTCTGTTAATGCATTCTTGCGTATTCAGGGCTTGGATGATGATGAGTTCCTCGATTCTCACTACGTAGTATTTGCGACAAAGCAGGGTATCGTTAAGAAGACTTCTCTCCGAGCTTATTCACGTCCTCGTACCAATGGTGTGATAGCTATCAATATCAATGAGGGTGATGAGGTGGTAGATGTTCGCTTGACAAATGGTCATAACGAACTTATCATTGCTGACCGCAATGGTCGTGCTTGCCGCTTCGATGAATCAAATATCCGTACAATGGGCCGTGTGTCTACCGGTGTTCGTGGTATGCGTCTGGACGAAGATGGACAGGACGAGGTTGTTGGTATGATTGTTGTTAATGACCCTGTTAAAGAGACGGTTATGGTAGTCTCTGAAGAGGGTTACGGAAAGCGCTCACAGGTTGAGGACTATCGATTGACCAATCGTGGCGGTAAGGGTGTTAAGACGCTGAATATTACGGAGAAGACCGGTAAACTTGTTGCTATCAAGAACGTTACCGATGATAACGACTTGATGATTATCAACAAGAGCGGTATTGTTATTCGTATGTCGGTCGCTGAATGCCGTGTAATGGGTCGTGCAACGCAAGGTGTACGTCTGATAAACCTTGCCAAGAAAAATGATGTTATCGCATCTGTATGCAAGGTGATGAGTTCAGAGATAGAGTCACAGGTTGAGGATGATAGTCGTGAACAATGGGCTAAAACCAGTGAAGAAATCAAGAGTGACATAAACTCATCATCAGAAGTTGGTGAGCCAGATGTACCCCCAGTCGATTTCGATTAATCCATTGGCACATTGTATCATCTAAAAAAGTATATAGACTCTTATATTCCACATTCAGAGGAGTCGTTCTTCATGAAGAATCTAACAAATATCTGTCATGATAAATGATTGTCTCTGAATGGAATAAATAGGAATTAAATGTAAAATAAGATTATAAACCTTTTAAAATTATAACCAATATGAAAAAGTTAATGATCGCAGCAATGATGCTTTTTAGTGTATCAGCTGCATTCGCTGGAGACAGTGAACCATTGAAGGCTATCTTGAAGGCGCAGACTTATTCCGAAGCTGCAGAATTATTGAATTCTAATCTTGCTCAGATTACTGATAATGCTGAGAAAGCCAAAGCCTATGATAAGCTATTTGAGCTTGCAATGAAGAAGGTAAGTGCAGAGCAGGGTGTCCAACTTGAGAATGAAACTAACAAGCAAATGGGCAAAGAAGGAAATAAACCTGTCGATGAAAAGGGCTTATATGAGGCTGTTGGTCAGGCTTTTGATGCCGCTTCTGAGGTAATAAAGTATGACAACATGCCTAACGCAAAGGGTAAAGTTAAGCCAAGATATAGTGACTTAGCTGATAAGCTCTATCCTCTTCGTGGTCAGTTGATCAATGGTGGTATTTACTTCCAGGGAGCTAAGGACGATGCAAATGCTTATAAATACCTTGCTCGCTATGTAGATACAGCGGATGATCCAATCTTTTCAAAGTTCGATAAGTCAAAAGATGAGAACTTAAATGAGATTGCTTATTTCGCTACCTATTATGCTTATCAGAATAAGGATTTCAAGAAGGCAGAGAAGTATGTATCTTATGCTTTGAAGAGCAAAGATCGTGCGAAAGATGCTCAACAATTACAGCTAGCTATCTTAGGTTCACAGCTCAAGACACGTCAGGATTCTTTAAACTATGCTGACAAGCTCGCTGGTATTTATGCTCAAGATCCTGAGAATGATGCAGTATTGACCACATTGACTTCTACTTATAGTGCACTTGGTATGCAAAATAAGGCTGAAGAAATCGTAAATTCAGCATTAGCAAAGAATCCTAATAGTTATGGTGCATTAGTAATGATGGGTCAGTTTGCAAGTCAAAAGAAAGACTATGAGACAGCTGCTAATTACCTTTCTAAGGCTTTGGAACAAGCAAAGGATGACAATGCAAGAATTGCTATCAATGCTTCAATTGGTCAGTGCTGGTTCTATAAGGCTCAAGAGCGTGTAGCTGCTGTTAAGGGAGTTCTTTCTCCAGCTGCTCGTGCTCAGTTTAATGAGGTATATAATAAGGCTATCTCTTATCTTGAGACAGCAAAGAAACTTGACACTCTCAAAGAGCAAAAGTCTTCATGGGCTTATCCTCTTTATGGATGCTACTACTTTGTAAAGGGTGCTCAAGCTCCTGAGACACTAGCAGCAGCTGCTGACGCTGGTGTACAATAATCAGCAGTAATAAATCCTCTCTTATGTGTAAGTTATCTTCTTAGGTAATATACATAAGAGGGGAAAATTTTTTTAACTAAAATGTCATAAATGAGAAGGCTACTAACACTATTTATATGTGCGTTATTCTGCATTCAAATTGTAGAAGCACAAGATATGCATAAGCAAGCGGAGTCTTTTAATCGCCTAGCTAGGAACGCTTTTTCCAAAATAGAGAAACAATCGGATAGGGATTCTATTACCATTTTTAAGACAGTTGTTGATGGGGTAGAATATTCACTGAAATGTGATGAGTTTGATAGAATGCCTAATCGAAAAGGAAAAATCTTACCAGAGTATGAGGAGGAGAATAAGAAACGTTTGTCTATATTGCATCCAATGCTGATTGATGCAGGGAAATATTTTTATAAAAAGCCTTATTTAAAGCAAGAGGGAATTGATGCTCTGAAACTCTATTTAGAAACTAGAAAATCGCCATTAGTAAAGGATAATGTAGACGAATCAGGGGTTGCTGCATATTATTTAGCTTATTTTTATTTGAAATCTCGTAATTTAAAGATGGCTAATGAGTATGCTGATATAGCCATGCAATATGATGAGAGTGCCCAAGCCTCAGCAGAGATAAAAGCTCAGTGTATGCACGATCAAATGGTAAATGCTGAAGACTCTCTTCGTTATTTATCAGTTATACAGAGATTGTATCGTTCAGATCCAACAAATGAAACCTATTTTTCATGGATTATGAAATTTTATCAGAATCCAACTCCAAGATTTAATTTAGAAGATTTTGTAGATGATTGTTTAGAAAATAACACAAATTCTATAGTACCTTGGATTTTAAAGGGAGAGATTGCTATGCGTGCCGAACGTTGGGAAGAGGCTATAGATGCGTATAGGCAAGCGGATGAGATAGATCCTAGTAATATTCCTGTAGCTTATAATATAGGGGTATGCCTGAATAGTTTAGGAATGGTTTTACGTGATTCTGTCTTGGCAAAACGAAAGAAGGGAGATAATGTTTCGGATAATGAGTTTATGACAGTCTTTGCACAGGCTCGCACCTATTTAGAACGTGTAAGGGCAAAGGATCCACGTCGAAACAAAGTTGAATGGGTGGCACCGCTCTACCTAACTTATACAATACTGAATGATAAAATAAAGGCTGATGAGTTAGAGCCTTTAGTAACGAAATATCAGAAGAGTGAAAACTATTAAGGTTCTTATATTATATATTTGTTTTGTTTTACCATCTATGTGTTACGCACAAAAGAAACAATTACAAACAGTGCGTGACCAGATAAAGTCTGGTAAGGAACTCTCAAAAGCTGAGGGAACACTTCGTGGACTATTAGTAGATTCAACGTCAAGAAATAATCATAAGATATGGTTGCTATTATGTGATGTACTAACAAAACAATACGAGCAGGGGAATGAAAAGCTCTATCTAAAACAAAAATATGATACAGCTGCTTTCTTCTCAATAACGAAACGATTGTATGAGACGATGTCTATCTTCGATTCTATTGATGCACAAGCTGATAAACGAGGGTTGGTTCGTCCTAAATACAGGGAGAAACATGCTTCGTTTTTAAATTCTATTCGCCCAAATCTATTTAATGGAGGTAGTTATTTCATCCATAAAAATGATTATAAAACAGCATTTGAGTATTATCGTGATTATTTATTATCTGCTGAGTATCCACTTTTTACCGGATATAACTATTTACAAAGTGATGCCTTGATATCTCATGCTGCTTATTGGTCAATGTTCTGTGGTTATAAATTAGGAGATGCTGATAAGATTATGCGTTTTAAAGACTTGGCAGAACGTGATACTTCTATGCTTAATTTTGTTAAACAATATGAAGCCGAGGCTTATTGGATTCAGAAAGATACGACTATGTATGTAAAGTCGCTGCAAGAAGGGTTTAAGCAATACCCTAATTTTGCTTTTTTCTTTCCTAGGCTTGTGGAATATTATACTAAAAAAGGTGAACATGATTCTACACTTGTTATATCAGAACGAGCCTTAAAAGCTGATTCCACTAGTTTATTATTTATGTTTGCTAAGAGTACAGCTCTTCTTAACCTAGGTAGATATAATGATTGTATAAAGATTTGTAACGATATAATTAAGAGAAATGACGCTTATGTAGATGCCTATTATAACATTGGATTAGCTTACTTTAATCAAGCCATAGAAATGAATAAGGATAGGCAGCAATATAGGAGTAAGCGTGTAAAGATTATTGAGTTATATGGATTATCTCGCCCTTATATGGAGAAATTTAGGCAGTTAGCACCTGATGATAAAGGGAAATGGCTAGCACCATTATATACTATTTATTTGAATCTCAATATGGGCAAGGAATTTGATGAAATTGATAAGATAAGAAAAGAGGTTAAATATGAACAATAATAAAGTTATAGATAAGCTAGGTCTCCAACTGAATGAAATGCAAAAGGCGACGGAAGAGGCGATTCTTCATACAGGTAAAGATGTTGTCGTGATGTCACCTACGGGGTCAGGTAAGACTTATGCTTATCTGCTTCCATTGATTCAACGTCTAAATACAAATTCTGATGAATTACAAGCAGTTGTCTTATTGCCTGGACGTGAATTAGCGCTTCAATCTGCTATGGTTTTAAAAGATATGGGAAGTGGATTAAGAGCTATGGCATTATATGGTGGTAGACCTACGATGGATGAGCATCGAGTGCTTAGAGATGTTAAACCCCAGATAGTATTTGTAACTCCAGGCCGATTGAATGATCATTTAGACAAGAAAAATCTTAATGCAGAAACGATTAAATGGTTAGTAATTGATGAGTTTGATAAATGTCTTGAACTTGGCTTCCAGGGAGAGATGATGAGCATTCTCAATAAATTACCGAATATAGAACGACGAATCCTACTCTCTGCCACAGAGTCAGAGTCTATCCCTTCCTTTGTTTCTATGGGTAGAACCATTTATCTAGACTATAGAACGGATGATGATAATATACCAGATAGGGTACATCTTTATACGGTCACAAGTCCAGAGAAAGATAAACTTGATTCGCTTAAACGACTTTTACTTTCGTTGGGGAATGAAAGTACAATTGTATTCTTAAATTATCGTGAATCTGTAGAGCGGGTAGCTATCTTCCTAAAAGAGAATGGCTTTATCGTGAGTTGGTACCATGGAGGGTTGGAACAAGATGAGCGTGAGGCTGCACTTTATCGTTTCTCAAATGGCTCTGTTTCTATACTTATAAGTACAGACTTAGCTTCTCGAGGATTGGATATACCTGATGTTGATAATATCATTCATTATCATATACCAGAAACAGAAGATAATTATATTCATAGAGTAGGGCGCACAGCTCGTTGGGATAAGGAAGGAAGAACTTTCTTTATTCTCGGATCAGGAGAAACTTTACCTGAATATGTTAGTAAAGAGAATGAAGAGTTTCAACTTCCGACGAATCTTCCTAAACCAGCTTTGCCACGCATGGCTACTATATATATAGGTAAGGGGAAAAAGGATAAGATCTCCAAAATAGATATCGTAGGTTTCCTTTGCAAGAAAATAGGTTTACAATCGTCAGAAATTGGAAAGATAGATATTAAAGATAGGTATTGTTATGTAGCTATTGACCGAACAAAAGTAAAAAAGGTTATTTTAGCTTCTAAAGGACAGAAAATTAAAGGAATCAAAACAATAGTGGAAGAAGTAAGGTGATCGTTTTAACAAAACGTCACCTTATCTTTAATTCTGTTTATTTACAAGTTTACTACAGGCGTGTAGTATTTGAAATATTTTGTCTTAGTTTATTTGGAAGTACCAAAATAAAAACGTATCTTCGCACACATAAAGCCATAAGAAGTTAGAGATTTAATACTGAAGTAAGAATAATAACTATACAACTTAAGTCAAACTTAAACTAAACAGATCAGATGAAGAAGTATAACTTTAATGCGGGTCCTTGTATCCTTCCTAGAGAAGTGATTGAGAATACTGCAAAACAGATTTTGGATTTCAATGGTATTGGACTATCTTTGGCAGAAATAAGCCATAGATCAAAGGACTTCCAACCAGTAATTGATGAAGCCTCAGCTTTAGTTAAGGAGCTTTTAGACGTTCCTGAAGGTTACTCCGTGCTCTTCTTGGGTGGTGGTGCCTCACTTGAGTTCCACATGATTCCAATGAATTTCCTTGTAAAGAAAGCTGGTTATCTGAATACAGGTGTTTGGGCAAAGAAAGCCATCAAAGAAGCTAAGATGTTGGGTGATGTTGTAGAAGTGGCATCTTCTGCTGATGATAATTACACTTATATTCCAAAGGGTTATGAGGTTCCAACAGATCTTGATTATCTTCACATCACTACCAATAATACCATTTATGGTACAGAACTTCACAATGATCCTGATGTTCCAGTACGTTTGATAGGTGATATGTCTTCAGACTTTTTGAGTCGTCCTGTTGATGTAGCAAAGTATGACTGTATCTATGGTGGAGCACAAAAGAACCTTTCAATGGCTGGTGTTACATTCGTTATCGTAAAGGATGACGCCTTAGGTAAGGTTGATCGTCAGATTCCTACAATGCTTGATTATCGTACACATGTAGATAAGGGTTCTATGTTTAATACACCTCCTGTTGTACCAATCTATACAGCATTGGAAAATCTTCGTTGGGTGAAGGCTCAAGGTGGAGTAGAAGCAATGGCTAAGATTGCGAAGGAACGTGCTGATCTTCTTTATGGTGAAATCGATAGAAATAAGCTCTTCCGTGGAACTGTTAAGAATGAGGAAGATCGTTCTTACATGAATATCTGTTTCGTTCTTAATGATGAGTACAACGACCTTCAGCAAGAGTTCTTCGACTTCGCAACGGCTCGTGGAATGGTTGGTATTAAGGGACATCGCAGTGTTGGTGGTTTCCGTGCTAGCTGTTATAACGCTCAAACAATAGAAGGTGTTCAAGCTCTTGTTGATACAATGAAAGAGTTTGAAGCTCAACATTAATAATATTGTTGAATCTATAATTCATACATATCAGACTTGGCTATATATGGTCAAGTCTGAATCCAATCTTTACTAAAATTATACCTAAACATTGAAGCTATGAAGATTTTAATTGCAACAGAAAAGCCATTTGCACCTGCTGCTGTAAAGAATATAACATCAGAGTTAGAGGGTGCTGGACATGAAGTACTCCTATTAGAGAAGTATACAGATAAGGCTCAATTATTAGAAGCCGTAAAGGATGTCGATGCGATGATTGTTCGTTCTGACAAAATTACACCAGACGTATTAGATGCTGCTAATCAATTGAAGATTATAGTCCGAGCTGGTGCTGGTTATGATTCTATTGATACTAAATATGCTAAAGAAAAGAATGTTGTTGTAGAGAATACTCCTGGACAGAATTCTAATGCAGTAGCGGAGCTTGTCTTTGGTATGTTGGTATATGCAATCCGAAACTTCTATAATGGTAAGTCTGGTACAGAGTTAAAGGGTAAGAAACTTGGAATACTTGCATTTGGAAACGTTGGTCGTAATGTCGCACGTATTGCAAAGGGCTTTGATATGGATGTTTATGCTTATGATGCATTCTGCCCAGCCGAGGCAATCGAAGCTGCTGGAGTTCATGCTGTAAAGACACAAAACGATCTGTTCAAGGTTTCTGACGTTTTGTCATTACATATTCCTGCTACACCAGATACTATTAAGAGTATTAATTATGAAATGGTTAATCAACTTCCAAAGAAAGCAATCTTATTGAATACCGCACGTAAAGAGGTGATTAACGAGGAAGAACTCTTAAAGTTGATGGCTGAGCGTGAAGATCTTAAGTTCATCACAGATATCAAACCTGATGCTGACGAAGAGTTCTTGAAATTCACTGGGCGTTACTTCTCTACACCAAAGAAGATGGGTGCACAAACAGCTGAAGCTAACTTAAATGCTGGTGTAGCAGCTGCAAAGCAAATCAATGCTTTCTTTGAGACAGGTGACACTACTTTCCAAGTAAATAAGTAAATCTTAAACAAAACAAAGAATGATAGCCTAGAATAGTAATCATAACTTCTAGGCTGTCATACTTTTATTTACCTAAAAACCTAGAATACAATGGCTATTATTAAACCGTTTAGAGGTGTTCGTCCTCCTAAGATGTTAGTTGAATCAATTGCAAGTCGTCCTTATGATGTACTAGATTCTGAAGAAGCACGCATGGAGGCGGGGGATAATGAGAAGAGTTTATATCACATTATCAAACCAGAGATTAATTTTGAATCCACTATAGATGAGTCTGACCCACGAGCTTATGATAGTGCAGTAGAGCACTTCCAGAAATTTCAAGATAAAGGCTGGTTAGTTCAAGACGATAAGGATTGTTATTATATATATGCACAGACCATGAATGGTAAAACACAGTATGGACTTGTGGTTGGTGCCTATGTTGACGATTATCTAAATGGAAATATTAAGAAACATGAGCTAACACGCCGTGATAAAGAAGAAGATCGAATGAAACATGTTCGTGTTTGCAATGCGAATGTAGAGCCCGTATTCTTTGCTTATCCAGATAACAATGTATTGGATACATTGTTAAGTCGCTATGCACAAACAACTCCAGAGTATGATTTCGTTGCACCTGACGATGGATTCCGTCACCAGTTTTGGGTTGTTAGTGATAAAGCTGACATCGATACGATTACCGAAGAATTTAAGAAGATGCCAAGCCTTTATATCGCAGACGGACATCATCGTTCAGCTGCTGCAGCTCTAGTAGGTGCAGAGAAAGCGAAGAATAACTCAGGACATAAAGGAGATGAAGAGTATAATTATTTCATGGCTGTTTGTTTCCAATCTAGCCAATTAACAATTCTAGACTATAATCGTGTAGTTAAGGACTTAAATGGCATGGAAGTTGTAGAGTTCTTACAAGCATTAGAGAAGAACTTTATTGTAGAACTAAAGGGAGAAGAAGAGTATCGCCCTACCAAATTACATGAGTTCTCCTTATATATTGATCACAATTGGTATAGCTTAGAGGCAAAACCAGGTACATACGATGATACCGACCCTATAGGTGTGCTTGATGTTGACATCTCTAGTCGTTTGATTCTAGACGAACTAATGGGTATCAAGGATCTCCGTTCTGATAAACGTATTGATTTTGTTGGTGGTCTACGTGGACTTAAGGAGCTTAAACGTCGTGTTGATAGTGGAGAAATGCGTTGGGCGCTAGCACTTTATCCTGTCTCTATGCAACAGATTATGGATATAGCTGATAGTGGAAAGATCATGCCACCCAAAGCTACTTGGTTTGAGCCAAAGCTACGTTCTGGTCTTGTGATTCACAAACTAGATTAGGCGATGGTTATTATTATTGAATGGACAACGATAAATATAAAACAATAACAGAAAAAGCAATAGGTGAGGGATTTTACTCTGAAAGTCGGAGTAAGTTCCTCGCTTTTGCCCATCATGTAGACTCAGTTGAACAAGCTTTAGAGATAGTAAAAGAGTATAGAAAGAAGTACTATAATGCGCGCCATTGCTGTTATGCTTACAGGATCGGCTTCATGGGAGAAGAATTCCGAATGAATGATGACGGAGAGCCATCATCTACTGCAGGTAAACCCATTCTAGGACAAATAGATAGCAATGGATTGACAAATACTCTTATTATTGTTGTACGTTATTTTGGTGGAGTCAAACTTGGTACAAGTGGACTAATAGTGGCTTATCGGGAAGCATCATCCGATGCCATTGCTCATTGTGACATCGAAGAAAGATTTATAGAAGAGCAGATTAAGTTTACTTTCTCTTATCCAATGATGAATGCAGTCATGAAGATAGTAAAGGATATGAATCCACGAATCATCAATCAAGTGTTTGATAATACTTGTGAGCTAACCCTCTCCATTCGCAAATCTTATGCAGACGAATTGAAAACCCGTCTGAACAAATTATCTTTTGAGTAACAAGTATTTATTAAAGACGATGAAGTCTCTTTTGAAAGTAATCTTATCTTGTATTGGAATACTATATTCTATCTCATTGAGTGCACAGAATAATGCAAGCGGAAGGATTGTTGATGAGCAAAGTAAGGGAATTGATGCCGCTGTAGTTATGCTAATTTCTTTACCAGATAGTATCCTTATAGAAACGACACTTACTGATGATAATGGAGACTTTCAACTTCCAGAGCAAACAGGACATTTCCTTTTATATATAAGGGCATTAGGTTATAAAGAATTTAAGAAAGATATAACAATCACCGCATCGGAGATTCTTCCAACTATTCAGTTAGAAGCAGATAATGTTGTCTTGAAAGATGTTGTCGTTACAGCTCGCAAGTCACGTCCATTAACTAGCTTATCTAATGGTAAATTACAGATAAATGTGGCACAAACTTATCTTACCGATATCGGAAATGCTTTAGATGTTTTAAAGCACTCACCCGGAATATCGGTAAATAGTAAGGGAGATATATCTTTAGCTACTCTTGGAGGAACCGCCATATACATAAATGGAAAGAAACTTATGTTACAAGGAGAAGAGCTTTCTGCTTATCTGCGCTCTCTGCCCTCATCTAAAATTACTCGCATTGAAAGTTCTACTAATCCTAATGCGAGTTTTGGTACTGATGGAGCAGGAGGAGTTATTAATATTATCTTGAAAAGCAATGAAAGAACTGGTACCTTCCTTACAACTTCACATAGTTTGTCTTACTGGAAAAACATAAGACAAAACTCTGATATTTCTTTCTCCTTCAACAAAAGCAAATGGCAATTAGGTTTGAACTATAGCCATAGCTTAGGACATTATGCAATGAAGTATGGCTTTGAGAAAGTTCAAGATGGTAATAAAAGTATATCAGAAACATCTGATACTGATAAGCGAAACACTTACTCTGTAGGTGTTGATTTCTCTTGGCAACCTAATCAAAAGAATAAATTGTATTTTAATAGTACGATGAATCTGCTTGTTGGACCTGGTCTGACAGAGACAACAACACAGGTATATAATGGTACCTCTACGTTAGATGGAATCCTAAAGGCACGCAATGACTATGTAAAGCAGAAGACAATTCAATACAATAACAGTATAAATTATCTATACCAACCATCAGAGAGTCATCAGTTATCTTTTTCTGTTGATTGGACACACTTTGATGGTAAAGCTCGTTGCCAACAACCCAATGATTATTTTTCATCTAATAACATACTTATTCGTTCTGATTTATTCTATTCTCAACCTGACAAAGATATTGATATTTATGCCTTATTAGCTGACTATAAATATAAACCTAATGCACAGAATGAATGGCTAATAGGTGCTAAGACTTCATTGATAAAGAGTGATAATATCTTTCTTTTTAAAAAGAATGGGCTAATAGACTCACAACGTTCAAACAGATTTAAGTACAACGAAGATAATATTGAGACTTATGCGCAATACACACTCTCTTTGAATAAACTAGAGTTAAGTACTGGTCTACGTATGGAGTATATGTATACCAATAATAAGCTGCACTCTTATGCTAACCAGTTGATAGAAGAAAATAATCGAAAGAAGTTGAATCTATTCCCCAATATGTCTGTTTCTTATGCTTTCAATGATAAGAACAAAGTAGCTCTTTTATACAGCAGGCGACAAGATAAACCTCGGTATGAAGATCTAAATCCTTTTGAATATTTATTAGATGAGTTATCTTATTGGAAAGGCAATCCCTTTCTTAAGCCTCAGATAAGCAATAAGATTATACTGAACTATACATGGAGTAGTTTATCTTTAAGCTTATATTATAATAAGCTAGATGATTACTTTACGTCACTTACTGATGTGTTTGAGCATAATAAGACGATAATGACAACTAAAAATATAGGGACACAACAGCAAATAGGACTAGAAGCGGTCTATTCTAAGCGTCTTACTTCATGGTGGGATATCAACTCCAACATTGGATTTTACTATTTTGATAATAAGTTGAATTACGAGAACTATAAGCAAGAATATAAACGTCCATCATGTTTCTTATCCGCAAACAATAATTTTCATTTACCTTTAGGTATCGACCTAGAGCTTTCAGGACGATACTATTCAAAACGTCAAGGAGGAAGTTATGAAGTGAATAAGTCAACTGGTGGTATTGATTTAGACTTAAATAAATCATGGAATAATAATCGTTTCCGCCTTTCACTATTGATGACTGATCTGTTACATACAGAGCGTTGGGATAGCTATGGAATAAAAAATAGCTTGAATCTCTCATCTTGGGGATATGGAGAAAGTCGGAAGATCATGTTGCGTTTCACTTATAGTGTTGGTAAACAAAAGTTTGAAAAAGAAGAAAAGAATCTTGAAGAATTAAAGCGATTGTAACTCCTTAATCCTCTTAGAAATCTTTACTTTCGTAGTAGGTTATACTGATAGAGTTCTTACTGATTCTCAAAGAACATATCATCCAAACCTAATAAAGAAGAAACCAAATGAAGAGATTTATATTCATATTATTTCTATTTTTAGTGACGGGTACGACTATAACTCAAGCATTCAGTAGCTTTCAAAATGATTTCGTAGAAAATGAAAAGAAAGTCTACACAGTTGTTGAAGAGATGCCAAGCTTTAAAGGTAACGTTAATACTTGGTTAATATCTCACCTTCGTTTTTCCAAACGGACAATTAGAGAAGGAGTATATGGAAGAGTGATGGTAAAGTTTATTGTAAAGTCAGATGGCAGATTGTCTGATTTTAGTATTTACAGAAGCACTAACCATGAGCTTGATACGAAAGTACTTCGTGTAATAAAGAAGATGCCTAAATGGAATCCAGGAAAGCATAACGGGATTCCCGTCTCATGCTATTATATCTTACCCATCGTTTTTTGCCCACAATAATAATCCTATATATTGATAGATATGAAAAGGAGGTAAACAATAAGTAACAGTGTTTACCTCCCGTTTGTTTTAAGATAAAATAGTTTTTTAGGATAAATAACTTAGAGTACAGTCTATAAACCAACTTATTTACTCTTCATTTATACTTTAATTTGGACATCAATTGAATTTATACTTAAACATCAATCATACTTTAAGTTAATGTGCGATGTTCTACACGTTTGTATAATCTATTATACACGTTTGTATAATTGATTATACACGTTTGTATAAAAGGCTATACAAACTTGTATAAAGTCGTTTATCAAGTATAAGGGCGAATGTTGTTTAAGTTAAAGTATGGTTGGCTTCTACCTTAAAGTACGATTGTCGTTTAAGTATAGGTACGATCGTTGTTTAAGTTAGAGTAGGATAATCGGCTAAATATACTGTAAAAGGTCGATTCATTTTTGTTACCCTGATAAGATAAAAGGAGTAATCCTTTGATGATTGGTAATTAATTATTATATTTGCAACAACATTAAAATTATCTCTTAGACCATATATAGGATATAAGCTACAATATACTTAGCATTGGCGGGTAATTGTAGAAGGTCTCTTTAAGACAGTTTTACTATGCAGAATGTTTTTCATGGATTAGGTATAGCCTTAATTACTCCATTTAAAGAAGATGGTAGTATAGATTATGACGCACTTGTGAGTCTAGTTGAATATCAATTAGCTAATGGTGCTGATTTCTTTTGTATTTTAGCGACAACAGGCGAGGCTCCTTGTTTGACTCGTGAAGAAAAGGATGAGTTGACACGTGTTGTAAAGAAGGTGGTTAATGGTCGTGTACCTATCTTGAAGTATTGCGGTGGGAATAATACAGTAGCTGTTGTAGATGAGATAAAGACGACAGACTGGCAGGGTATTGATGGTATTCTAAGTATCTGTCCTTATTACAACAAACCAAGTCAGGAGGGACTTTACCAGCACTTCAAGGCTATTGCGCAAGCTAGTCCTTTACCCATCGTCATGTATAACGTGCCTGGTAGAGTAGGTGTGAATATGACGGCAGAGACAACTGTACGTATTGCGTCAGAGTTCGATAATGTGGTCGCTATTAAAGAAGCATCAGGGAATTTAGAGCAGGTTGATGAGATTATCAAGAATAAGCCTAAGCACTTTGAGGTTATTAGTGGCGATGATGCTTTGACATTCCCAATGATTGCCAGTGGTGCAGTTGGTGTTATCTCGGTTATTGGCAATGCACTTCCTAAGGAGTTCTCTCGTATGATTCGTCTTGAGTTTAATGGAGAGTATGAGCCAGCAAGAAAGATACATCATCAGTTCACAGAGTTATATAAACTTCTCTTTGTAGATGGTAATCCTGCTGGTTGTAAGGCGCTGTTGAATGATATGGGAATGATAGAGAATGTGCTCCGTCTTCCTTTGGTTCCAACGCGCATAGAGACAAAGCAGAAGATGAATGAAATTCTGAAGGGATTGAGAATCTAAGTTGATCGACTTAACAATAAAAAGCAAAAAAGAGATGGAACGATAATGTTCTATCTCTTTTTATGGTTCTATTAGCTGGATGATAGTCTAATGTTTGCAACAATCTGTTTTATTGTTCGTTTGTATAAGCCCTCAACTTTTTCTTGGTAAGTTCGTCAGCTTATGTGTTGAATCTTTTGGGGCTTTATGTTGGCTTATTTGATAGCTTCTAACTCAATAGCCATTTCTTGTTGCAATTCCTTCGCCTTCTGAGCTGCCATCTCTGCGAAGTCTTTGTCCTTGCCAGCGTAAATGATACCACGAGAAGAATTGACAAGCAAACCGCAGTCCTTTGTCATTCCATATTTACATACCTCTTGCAAGCTACCACCTTGTGCACCGACGCCTGGTACTAAGAGGAAGTGGTTAGGAGCTATGCGACGAATGTCCTCAAACATTTTGCCTTGTGTTGCACCAACTACATACATGAGGTTCTCTGTGGTTCCCCATTCTTGCGACTTCTTTAATACCTTCTCAAAGAGTTGTTCGCCTTGTTGATCTTCTGTTAATTGGAAGTCGTGACTACCTTTATTGCTAGTGAGTGCGAGAAGGATAACCCACTTACCATCGTACTCAAGGAAGGGCTTCACACTGTCTTCACCCATGTAAGGGGCAACCGTGACGGAGTCAAGGTTATACTCCTCAAAGAAGGTCTGGGCATACATCTTAGAGGTATTGCCAATGTCACCACGCTTTGCATCGGCAATGATAAAGTGATTAGGGTGATTCTCCTTTAAATACTTGATAGTCTTTTCGAAAGCAACCATACCTTTGAGCCCGTAGCACTCATAGAAAGCAAGGTTGGGCTTATAAGCAACGCAATAAGGTGCTGTTGCATCGATGATTGCTTTGTTGAAAGCAAAGATAGGATCCTCCTCCTTTTTCAAGTGTTCAGGGATTTTATTGATGTCAGTGTCCAGTCCGACACACAAAAAAGTCTTCTTAAAGAAGATCTCGTTGATTAGTTGTTGTCTGTTCATATTAGGTGTTTAATTAATTATCCTAAGGAAAGAAAAGACACCCTCGTTAGTCCCACACGGTTTATCGTGTTTCGGACAAACGAGGGTGTCTGTCCCTACCTTTATCTCTTCTTATCTTGTTAGATTCATTATTTATTCTTGTTCTAATGGCTTAGAAGTAGAAGTGGAGACATGCCATACGCCAAACAATATACCAAGTAGAGATGCAACGACTGTAGATATCATCATCGTTTGGTTTATACTATCTGCAAAATGAACCAAAAGGAGTGTTGAACCGCATAAGATGATTGCAGCAATAATTGCACATATAATTGATGCAAGTTTCTTCTTAGTCCTTGCTACTGGTGTTGTTGCAGTCATTGCCACAACAAGCATAGCATACTTTGCAAATAAGAAGAAGCAATTAACGATGATACTAACAGTACTTGCTTCATCGAAGTTTGATAAGATACGGCGAACAATGAACCCATAAGCAAGCTGGATGATGAGCATAGCAATAAGTCCTGCTGGCAATGTGAGTAGCCATCTAAGTGCAGGGTTCCATGTTTTGACCAATCTTAAATCATAGTTTTCATCAATGTCTAACTTACCTGGCTTTTTTTGTTTTGTCTCCATTCTGTAATGTTTTAAAGTGTTTTATAATTCGTTCTCTTTTAACTTCTCTGCGTTCTCTGCAACAGTCAGTGCATCAATCATCTCTTGAATCTCACCATTCATGAATCCTTGTAAGTCATGAGTTGTAAAACCTATACGATGATCGGTGACACGTCCTTGTGGGAAGTTATAAGTACGTATCTTGGCACTACGATCACCAGTAGAAACGAGAGTCTTACGACGTGACGCAATATCATCAATATACTTTTGGTGTTCGTGATCATATATATAGGTATAAAGGCGACTCAAAGCACGCTCTTTATTCTTTGGCTGGTCGCGGGTCTCAGTACATTCAATAAGGATCTCCTCAACCTCACCAGTATTAGGATTCTTCCATGGGTAACGCAAGCGCACACCAGACTCAACCTTATTGACATTCTGACCACCAGCACCACTCGAACGGAAGGTATCCCATTTGATATCTCCTTCGTTAATATTTACTTCAAACTTATCAGCTTCAGGTAACACAGCTACTGTAGCTGCTGATGTGTGCATACGTCCTTGTGTCTCTGTCGCTGGTATACGTTGTACACGGTGCACGCCTGACTCATACTTCAGTGTTCCGTAAACGTTCTCACCTTCTACAGCGAAATCTATCTCTTTAAAGCCGCCTACAGCACCTTCGGATACAGATGTTATTGATAGCTTCCAACCTTTCTTATCGCAATAACGTTTGTACATATTGAAGAGGTCGCCTGCGAAGAGTGCTGCCTCATCACCACCAGCTCCACCACGAATCTCCATCTGGACATTCTTTGCGTCTTCTGGATCCTTTGGTACAAGTAGAATCTTAATTTCTTCTTCAAGTCTTGGCTGTAGTTCCTCATTCTCTGCGAGTTCCTCACGTGCCATCTCTTTCATCTCTGCATCACTCTCGTTAGCGATGATATCCTTTGCCTCCTTAATGGTTGTAAGGCAAGTGATGTAACGCTTGCGAGCATCCATAATGTCGCCAAGATCCTTATATTCCTTTGTCAGCTTAACGTAGCGTGACTGGTCTGCTATAACACTCGGGTCAGTAATGAGTGTTGATACCTCTTCATAACGGGCTTCTAGTCCGTCAAGTTTCTGTAATATGTTGTTGTTATCGATCATAATCTTTATGGGTGGAGTTATTATACATCTTCCGTAAATTCTTCTTCGGTAGTTGGAATATGCTTATCTATACAATGTTCCTGTATCTCTTTATCCGACTTAGGATATTTATCACAAATATTTTCCAATGCAGCTTTAGAAGCCGTAAAATGTTTCTCGTCTGCCGTTAATGTAGCCTCAACAGACTTAATGAAATCTTTAAAGTTAGGATTAATTTCACAAAGCTTACTAACTGTTTTAAAGTCTATTTGTCGGTCTTTAGCTTCTAACCAGATTTGACTCTCGTATGGATTAGATTTCAATAGAATGAAACCAATGCCAAAGGAATGATTAAGACGTGCGAGTTCTTCTTTAAGATCTCTATTGATCTCAAATGCAACGAGATATCCTTTGTTAGCCCAACTAGAGTTAGAAACGGCTTGAAAGAAACATTTCTTTAGCTCATAATCATTATCAATCCTACGTTTTAATTCGTATGAATACAGTTGTAGAGAGTCTTTCTTGCTTATAGCTTTGAACAATGAATTGCTAATTGTATTTGTTTGTTCAACAAACCTTACTCCAATGATGTCTGGATGTATCCATTTCTGATGTTCATCATCTTTCTTAGACTTCTCATGGAAGATAGTCTTTGCCATAATCCCTTGATGATGTAAAAAGCAGCAAAGGAGTGGATGAAGATCTCGTTCATGAAAGGTTATATTGGATGTACCGATTTGTGCTTGTGTGGCAGTTATATTTTCTATATTCTTAGAATATTCACTAAGATAATAACAGTATATATTCTTCTCATTTTTAAAACGTCCAATACGAGTATCTCCCTTTTTTGCCATTGTAACTAAATTGGCGGACACAGTTGCATCCGGTGTCTTAGCTTTTGTGTTAAACTGAAAGATACCTTTATCTATTATATTTTGATAGACCTCTTTCGCTTGTGCTCCTTGGGGAAAGTCCTTCAAACTTACTAGTATGGCTTCTTTTATTGTCATGATATTAATATTCAAATGTTCCGAACTCACTCTTTATCGTTAGGCTACGTTTCCTTTCTTCTATGTGTCCAATGACTTGTGCATCAATATTAAAGGACTTACTAATAGCAATAACCTGTTCAGCAACTTCCGGGCGAACATAGATCTCCATACGATGCCCCATATTGAACACCTGATACATCTCCTTCCAATCAGTACCGCTACAATCTTTAATAGCACGAAAGAGAGGGGGAACTGGGAACATGTTATCTTTAATAACACGACAATTCTCACCAACAAAGTGTAGAACCTTTGTTTGTGCACCACCAGTACAATGTACCATACCATGTACTTCAGGGCGCAACTCATCAAGTAATCTCTTGATAACAGGAGCGTAGGTGCGAGTAGGAGAGAGTACTAACTCACCTGCATTAACAGGACTCCCTTCAACAGAATCAGTTAGTTTGTATTTACCACTATAAACTAATTCTTCTGGTACTGCATGGTCATAACTCTCAGGATAATTCTCTGCTAGATATTTAGCAAAAACATCATGACGTGCAGATGTTAAACCGTTGCTTCCCATACCGCCATTATAACGTTTCTCATAGGTTGCCTGACCTGTAGATGAAAGACCAACAATGACGTCACCTGGACGAATATTCGCATTGTCGATAACATCCTTACGACGCATACGGCAAGTAACTGTTGAATCAACGATAATTGTACGAACAAGGTCGCCTACATCTGCTGTTTCGCCACCAGTAGGGTAGATACCTATTCCCATCTTACGCATATCAGCAAGTAACTCATCGGTTCCGTTAATGATAGCTGAAATTACCTCGCCTGGTACAAGCATCTTATTACGACCAATCGTTGAACTAACAAGGATATTATCTACTGCACCCACACAAAGCAAGTCATCTGTGTTCATGACGATAGCATCTTGTGCTATACCACGCCATACACTTAAATCACCTGTCTCTTTCCAGTACATATAAGCTAGAGAAGACTTTGTGCCAGCTCCATCAGCATGCATAATGTTACAATACTCAGGATCACCACCAAGGATATCTGGAATAATCTTACAAAAAGCTTGTGGGTAGAGTCCTTTATCAATGTTCTTGATGGCATTATGCACATCTTCTTTGGCAGCACTTACGCCGCGCATCATGTATCTGTTGTCCATATCTAAGGAATTGTCGTGTTGAGATTATCTATAACTTATGGTTGTATAAAGTAATATTATTAATTGCGTTAAGCTAGCGCTGTTCCTTCCCATTCCAAAACTCCCAACTAGCAAATGCTTGCAGTAAGAGCATTTCTAAACCATTCTTTACAACTGCACCTTGTTCACGTCCTTTTGTCATGAATAAGGTTTCGTCTGGATTGTAAAGTAGATCATATAATAAGGTGTGACTATCCATTGCTTCGTAGGGAAGTTTAGGACATGAATCAACATTTGGGTACATACCTAGTGGAGTGCAATTCACAATAACATTGTACTCCCGAATAATGTCAGCTGTTATATCTTCGTAACATAAGATGCCATCACGTTTCGTACGAGAGACAAATTTTGTTTCTAGTCCAAGAGATCTTAGTCCAAATTCTATAGCTTTTGAAGCGCCACCAGTTCCTAGAATTAAGGCTTTCTTATGATGCCGCTCTAATAAAGGTTCTATACTACGTGTGAAGCCAATCACATCACTATTAAAACCTTTCAGTTGTGTCT
Source organism: Prevotella veroralis DSM 19559 = JCM 6290 (assembly GCF_000377625.1). GTDB lineage: Bacteria > Bacteroidota > Bacteroidia > Bacteroidales > Bacteroidaceae > Prevotella > Prevotella veroralis. The sequence continues at coordinate 194,585 of NZ_KB898325.1, forward strand.
TCTTCCCTTTGTGGGTGACTCGAATAACATTAACGGCTCCAATGGCTGTTGCTTCAGGACTAAGACTATCGAGATAAGGTATAACTTGTTCCTTATATGGGATAGTCACATTCAATCCACGTAGTTCTGGATTGGAGTCTATAACCTCAATAAAGTCTTCTATAGATGGAATTTCAAAGTTAATGTAACGAGCATTGATGTTCTCATTATCAAACTTCTCATTGAAGTAGCCTATAGAAAAGGAATGTCCCAAAGGATAACCAATAAGTCCGTACTTATCCATGTTTTAAACTTGTTCTATGAGTTTGTATTTTGTGGGAGTAGGTCTATACCCTTGTATTATCTGCTTACTTTTCGGCCAGATACATCGTGCATATTCCGAATGTCAGTCGCTTGAAAGAGCTTTTGGCGAATCCTGCTTTGTGAAATATCTCCATCATCCGTTCGCCTTGTGGGAATGCCTCAACCGTCTTGTTGAGATACTCGTAAGCACTCTTATCTTTGGAGATAAACTTTGCATAATTGAGTAAGATGGTGTTGGAGTATATGCGGAAGAGTTGTTTCATTGGGAAGCTAACAGGCGTTGTCAGTTCTACAATACTCAAATGTCCACCTTTCTTTAATACACGACAAATCTCCGTAAGTCCTTTATCGAGATTTTGAAAGTTACGGATACCAAAGGCTGCAGTAACAGCATCAAATGTGTTATCAGGGAAAGATAAGTTGAGGCAATCCTCCTTTTGGAAAGAGATAACCTTGCTAAGTCCAGCCTTTTTGACCTTCTCACGTCCGATAGCCATCATACCTTCTGATATATCAGCTCCGATAAGATGACTTGGAGAAAGTTCCCTTGCTGCAAGGATAGCAAAGTCTCCAGTACCAGTTGCTATGTCTAACATCAGTTGTGGATGATAAGGCTGTAATTGCTTAATAGCTTTCTTGCGCCACCCTTTGTCAATATCCCATGAGAGTCTATGATTCAGTGTGTCATAAGTAGGGGCAATCTTATCGAACATCTCTTCAACAAGTTTGCCTTTATCTCCTTTACCATTATAGGGTATTATCTTTTCCTGTTCGTACATACTTTAATTAGGAAGTTAAGAAACTTAGAAGGAGTTAAGGGAGTAAAGAAGCCAATACCATTCCTTAACTCCTTCCTTTTCTTAATTAGTTACTTTCTAGAAGCCAGATACTCCTTGACGTTCTTCTCGATACGTGCTGCGATATCACCTTCTTCAGCCGCTTTATCAAACTTCTCACCTGTGATGTGTTCGTAAAGTTCAATATAACGTTCGCTGACGCTCTCTGCATACTCGTCAGTTATTTCTGGCATAGTTTGACCTGGTTCATTCATAAAGTTGTGCTCAATAAGCCATTGGCGTACAAACTCCTTTGAGAGCTGTCTCTGAGGTTCTCCCTTTGCTAGTTTCTCCTCATATCCATCAGCGTAGAAGTAGCGACTAGAATCTGGTGTGTGAATCTCATCTATGAGGTAGCACTGACCGTCACGTTTACCGAACTCATACTTTGTATCAACAAGAATCAAGCCTTGCTTAGCAGCAATCTCCTGACCACGTGCAAAGAGCTTACGTGTCCAATCTTCGATGATTGCGTAATCTTCTGCAGAAACGATACCCTGTTTGATAATCTCTTCCTTTGAGATATTCATATCATGCCCCTCATCAGCTTTCGTAGTTGGGGTTACGATAGGTTCTGGGAAACGCTCATTCTCTCGCATACCATCAGGTAGCTTTACACCACAAATCTCACGGCATCCATCTTTATAAGCACGCCATGCAGAACCTGTAAGAATGGAGCGGATAATCATTTCAACACGAAAGCCTTCACACTTCAGACCAACTGTAACCATAGGGTCAGGTGTTGCTAACTTCCAGTTAGGGCAGATATCAGCTGTCAAGTCAAGGAACTTGCTAGCAATCTGGTTCAAAACCTGTCCTTTGAACGGTATTCCTTTAGGCAGTACGACATCGAATGCAGAGATTCGGTCGGTAGCTACCATGACGATGAGGTCGTCGTTGATGTCATACACATCACGTACTTTGCCGTGATACACACTCTTCTGTCCATCAAAATGGAATTCAGTCTTTGTTAATGCTTTCATTGTCTTTATGTTTATAGAGTCCTATCTCTTGTCCGCCTTATCGTGTGCTTCATAAGCGTTGACGATACGCGTAACTAATTTGTGTCTAACAATGTCCTTCTTGTCAAGGTTGATGACTGATATACCTTCTACCTTGCCCAATATAGAAAGAGCTTCTTTCAATCCGCTCATCTCTGCATGTGGGAGGTCTATTTGAGTCAAGTCACCTGTAATAATCATCTTAGTGTTCCATCCCATGCGAGTAAGGAACATACGGATTTGAGCTGGTGTTGTGTTCTGTGCTTCATCAAGGATAACTACAGCATCGCTCAGTGTACGACCTCGCATAAAGGCCAGAGGCGCAATCTGTATGATGTGTTTGTCCATCATATCCTGTAGCTTTACAGCGGGAATCATATCCTCTAAAGCATCGTATAGTGGCTGTAGATACGGGTCAATCTTATCCTTCATATCTCCTGGTAAGAAGCCTAACTTTTCCCCAGCCTCAACAGCAGGACGTGATAGGATAATCTTCTTTGCCGCCTTTTCCTTCAGTGCTTTAACGGCTAGAGCTATACTTAGATACGTTTTACCAGTACCCGCAGGACCTACAGCAAAGATCATATCATACTTATCAAAAGCATCAATCAGCTGTTGTTGATTCTCCGATCTCCCTTTGATAGGTCTACCCGCTACAGAATAAACAAGGACGTCCTTTATCGCATCAGCTTTGGTCTTGCGCCCCTTCACGATATCAAGGATGTCCTCTTCTGTAATGGTGTTATACTTCTCAATATGCTTGCGCATAGTCTCTATGTCCTCCTCTATCTTTGCCATCTCTTCCTCATCACCCAAGATACGGATAACATTATCTCGTGCAACGATTCTCAACTTCGGAAAGAGGGACTTAATCATCTGTAGATGCCCGTTACCAACTCCATAGAATACCACAGGGTCTATATCCTCTAGGACTATATGCTTTTCTATCAATGCCGTCTGTTTTATATTATGGTTACAAAGTTACTATAATTTAGTGATACCTGCAAATTATTCTTAATTCATAATTAGGATGCGTTATATTCTTATTTGCTTTCCTCTTTTCTTATTACCTTTGTGACAATGAAAAAGAAATTAAGGATAAGTAAAAGGCGTATATTATTAGTGTTCATCGTGATAGCACTCTTCTTTGTTACCATTAAGTTGTTGTTCCCATCAGTAGTTCGAGTTGGGCATAACACGGAGAATGTAAAGAGTGGAAAGATGACAGAAGAAGAGCGACGACGTGCTGATTCAATCAAGATCATCTCACAATCCACCCCTGACAGGATGAAGTTGTCTTCATTCTATAGGTTAAGTGGCGCATTGAAGAAGAATAGGATTGTCGGCGTAAGAGATTATGATGAGAGTTTCCCAGATTCACAATCCTTACAACTCAATGCTGCTTCTCGTTATGGTGTACGCCCAGTTGCCAACCGCTTAGATGCAGAGAAGCGCAAGAACGAGTTAGTATATATAGGTAGCAATCCATATTATGATTTAAAGAAACTGAATAGCAGTGTTCCTTATCTTGTCCCACGTGCCGCCGTGTTACTTCAAGATATTGCACGCACGTTCATGGATAGCCTCCAAGCTAAAGGTGTTCCTATCAACAAGATATTAGTCTCTAGTGTGTTAAGAACAAAAGAGGATGTCAGGAAGCTATGTCAGCATAACCATAATGCTACCAGTAACAGTTGTCACTTGTATGGTACAACTTTCGACATAGCCTATAACCGCTACGCCTCTGTCACGCGCCCTGTAAGGAATGATACACTGAAATGGGTTCTGAGTGAGGTGCTCAATGACTTACGTTCGCAAGGTCGCTGTTATATTAAGCATGAGAAACATCAGGGTTGTTTTCACATCACCGTTAAGTAGGTAATATCTATCCTTTACATACGAGAAGACGCCTTCCTGACATCTAGAAAGGCATCTTCTTGCGTCTTATAAAGGCTCTTGTCAAATAGTATTAGCTATTCGCAAGCCCACTACTTAACAATTACTTTCTTAGTTGTACCATCAGAGTATCTCACGATGTTTAGCCCCTTTTGCATGTGTTCTATCTGGCAGCCTTCTATGGTATAATACTTCTCCGCCTGATTATTCTTGATGGTTGCATTCTCTATACCAGCCGTCACAACAGGGGTAGTCATTGGATCACTGGAATACTTCGTGCCATTATCTTCATATACCATCACGACAGACACCTTCTTGATTTTAGCACCATAGAAATGTAAGATACGCTGATTGTCGTTACTCTTGAAGTCATAGCCCCACTTATCCTTAAAGTTAAACGGGATATTTGTCATATCCTCATCCAAGTATTTGTATTCCTCCTTCTTGAACTTGAATGGCTCTGTGCTATCGTCTAAGTAAACATTATAGTACATCTTAGATGTGTCAAGGTAATTACCATCAGTATCAGCGTTGTTTACATAGAAAGCTAATGTTGTGGTAGTTGTACTGTAATCGTAGCTATCGACTGCTGAACAATATTGTAACTTCGGTGTCGCAGGCTTACCAGCTTTCTGCTCATAAGACTTTAGTGTAAGTGCTTCGTAACTCTCAAGCTCATCATTCGGAATATTAGTTGCACGGCTCTTACCCTGTACAACCCTTAGAATACCATCGGTGGTAAGTATGCCCTTTCCCGCATCCAGCTTAAATTCTATCTTGTCTGCAATGGTGTTTGCATTGCTTAGTGCTGCAGCGAAAGTGTGGTATTCTGCCTTGTCAAACGAGTAGGACTTAAAGTCAGTCTTCACGGTCGTACCTAAGTACTGGTTAGTCATCATCACATACTTGTCGCCTTCCTTTGTAAGCTTCAACCACTTATCAGCTATCTTCTGACTCTTGAAGATCCCCTTTACATACAGCTCATCACCGCTCACAGCCGCCTCTACTATGCGTGGGGAAGTCATCTCCTTGGATGTGAGTGTATATTGTTTTCTAATAGCCGTAGCAGGAGGTGTGATAAGGCTGTTATCGAAGGATTGAATGGTAACAGACCAGTCTCCGTAACGTTCTTCCCACTTGTTATTGTAAGTCATTCCCAGAATCACGCCATCCGACTCGGCACCGAGCATCTTAAGCGTTTTACCATCCCATGAATATTCCATGAAGTTCTTATCCTTTGGAACAACCTCATACTTCTTCTTACCAATAGTCCGCAGGCGATTTAAGTAGAGCGTGCGTTCTGTGCTCCCTGATTCATCGTCATCATCATCGCCATTGTCGTCCTTATGAATAGCTTGCGGGAGCATGGCTTTATATTTCCCCTCGCTCACCTTCTCAAGTTTCAACCACGTATTGCTATCGAGTCCCGAAAGCGGATTATAGATGTAAAGGCAGTTATCGTCACCAACGACAATCTTAGATACTAAGCCTTCGTATCTACCACGTGCGGTACCTGTCCAACTCTTTTGTATCCATGATTCACTCGAGCGATACATGTTATCAATCAGCTTACCTGCTGGCGTCTCAGTTATCTGAGCTGATGTGGTTATACTTAGTGCTAATGCACACATGGAGAATAAAGTTTTCCTCATAATCTTATAATTAATTGTTTTACTTATGTTGGTTATTTTGTGAGTCTTATAGGAGTCGGATAGTAACACATAGGTGTTATTACTCTTTACACATAGGTCTCATTAGAGTATCACGTGTATGATACTGGAATATCATTAGGGTGATACTGGAGTATCATCAGGGTGATACTGGAATATCATCAGGGTGATACTGGAGTATCATCAGGGTGATACTGGAATATCATTAGGATGATACTGGAATATCATTAGGATGATACTGGAATATCATTAGGATGATACTGGAATATCATTAGGATGATACTGGAATATCATCAAGGTGATACTTAACGAACTGCTATGTCTTCTCATGAACTCGCAATAGTTAGAAGTCACATCCGACACCGATCGTACAATAACTACTTCCTGCGTCAGCTGTCTTCAAGAGATAAGCTCCGTTGAGTCGTAGCCCTTTATATTTGATGCCGGCACCTATTGTGAAATGGCTTAAATCATGGTCTCCGTATTCGTATCCTGTACGTACAGACACCAAGTGATTATAGGTGTATTCGAGTCCACAACTAGCCGTGAATGTCTTGTAATCCGCTGGTTGGAAGAAGTATCTACTGGATAAGGCAGCAGCGACTTGATGTTTGTCGGCTACATCCACGGATAATATTCCTCCCACGCCGAAATATGTTGGTAGGGATGTCTTATTCCTGTTTCCAAAGTCTAACTGGGGACCTATGGCTCCTGCTTTGGCGTCTATCATCAGACTAGCTTGCCTGTGTGCAAGGGTCATCTCATGGTTTTGATACGATGCCCCTATAGTGACTGCGCCTCCTGTAGCGTTCTTTGAAAGATGGCTGAAGACGATACTCCCCGTGGTATAAGCAGCGAATCCGTTTCCTATCATATAAGTATAACCCAAGTCGATAGTCCAATCGTAAGGTTGGTAATCCTTGGTAGGCTCACCACTCATGTCATAACCTTTGAACTTCAGTCCACCTGCATATCGAAAGCCTGCGAACGCTGCGTGACGCTTGGCAAATCTATATCCTATGGTCGCTGCATATAGTCCGAAAGTCCCGTTTGCTCCCTCTGCTTTCTCGTATAAGGAAGCCGAGGCATCGGCAGTGAATCTCTTGTCTAACGAGAAGATGGTCGTAGGATTATTATAGAGCAACATCCCCTCTGCGGCAACTGATGTGTTACCCATGGCAGCTGCGCGAGCATCCGTGTTAGCTGTTAGTATTGGTAGGTTCTGCCCCTGTGCATTTGCTTGTGCAACACCGAGGAGTGTGGCACAAGCTGTTAGTATAATATATTTTGTCTTCATGTTTGACTATAATTATCGTTTGATGAACATCTGTGTATGGTTGCCCTTATTCGTGCGTACTGTTAGTTTGTAGGTTCCTGGGTTAAGGCGCGACAGATCTAAGGTAGCAACGTTGTTCTTGTCGGGAACAAGGGTTGTCTTCACTAATCGTTCGCCTACGGTAGTGCTAACAATAAACTCTGCCTGTTTTACCTCGGGATTGAGTAAGGTATAGATGTCTTTTCTCACAGGGATAGGGTAGACTGCATATACGGGAGCTGCCTTACGCTCCACGACACGTATTTGGAATGAGCCTTCCGAGGATGTCAGCCTACCATCTGATGCCGTGAGACGAACACTTGTGATACCCTTTGTCAGTGGGTATAATCGCAGATGATTGTTGTCGATCGTGGCGGTGGCAATGTTCCCATTCGAGATATTAGCCTTGTATGTAAGCTGTTTCTTACCATTGTAGGTGAAGTGATCAGCCAACGGAATAGTTACGGCACCCTCATCCAAACCAATAATATAGTTGCCGAATGGCTTAGCCAACTGGGGTGGGATATACTTGACTATCCTAAAGATGAAATGCTTTTCAGACGTTGCGCCTAAGTCATCAGTGAGGATAAACTTACAAGTGTATTCGCCAGCTTCTAACACAGGAACTATGTGGACGGTGACCGTAGATCCGTTGACAGAATAAGATACGCCTCTCGTCTCGCCCACATCCTTTATGTACCAGTTATGCCCATCAGGGTCGGTAACGTTAAAGCTGAATGACTTACGTTCATCTTCTGCTACATCAATGGTTTCTTCAGGGAATCCGCTAGCCTCTGGAGCATGGTTTAGCTTTGTTGTACATTGTTGGATGATAGGCGCAGAAGTATTCCCCCAACGATCGACAGCTACTATTGCGATATAGTAAGTTCTGTTGTCTCTCAATTCGTTGAATGTGTATTTCAGCGTCTCACCCATGCTGTGTCCCATACCATTCACCTCCTTGTAACTCATGTCGTTGAGGCTTTCTGCGGTCAGTTGGTTAGGACTGATATACAATCTATAGAACGTAGCAGTCTTGTCTTTATCCTTTGCTACACTCCATTCGGCAGTGATATCTAGGAAGTCGGGAGTTAAGGATAAGCTTGGCACTTTCTCGGGTGCTGTCTTAGGATTAGACTCGAATGCAGCTTCTGCATCAATATATCCACGCCCTAACTTACCCTTGTATCCTGGGTTCTGCTCATCTATATTGTAAGGTCTGTATGCGGTTGTTAAGCGCGACTTTAATTCCTCATTGGTGAAACCTTGCTTACCAAAGTAAGAGGCAATGAGAGCCGCAATACCCGATACGTGTGGGCAAGCCATGGAGGTGCCCTGCATATAGGCATAACCAGAGCTAGCCTTACTCTTCGGAACGGTACTTAACACACCAGCCTCATTGCCGAAGCGGTCTTGATCGCCACCAGGAGCAGTAATCGTAACCCACTTAGCATAGTTGCTATAGCTAGCCTTGGTGAAGTCCCAAGCCATTGATGCAACAGATACGGCAGGTGGATAGCAGGCGGGATATGCCGAGAACTCCTTATTCTCGTTGCCGGCAGCAAAGATGACTACGCCACCTTTCATTGGTGAGTCAGCGCGCTGTTGTCCGTTAGCATCGCAGCCCGCATTCTTGATGAAATAGTCTACAGCATCCTTTAGTAACTGCGGCATAGACGTAACACCCGTATTCGACGAATACCCCCAAGAGTTCTGACAGATAACAGCTCCATTGTCCGCAGCATACTTGATAGCGGCTGCAGCATCGCCTTGTTCGTTCTTCTTTCTGAATATCTGGCAACTCATCAGACGTACACCGCTATCTGCCGTTCCGTTGCCACCTGCTATACCTGCAACACCTTTCCCGTTGTTGTTACGTGCGGCAACAGTACCAGCGACGTGGGTGCCGTGCCCCTCATCATCGGGTTCTATCTTACCACCAACAACATCCTTTGCTTCCACGAAGTTGTATCCGTAAATATCATCAATAAAGCCGTTGCCGTCATCGTCAATGTTAGGTTGCCCGTTCTTTTCTTTCTCGTTAATGTAGAGATTATCCATAAGATCTTCGTGGGTGATGTCTATACCGCCATCCACTATGGCAACGATGACATTCTTCTTACCAGTCGTGTATCTCTCCCACACAGGCTTAACATTGCAGTCGGCTCCTTTTCTAGCATGGTTATTGATTGAGCCGTCATTGTAGTAATGCCATTGCTTAGGTAAGAGTGGGTCATTAAAGCTACTGGTTGCTATGGGTTGTAAGCTAGTAGTTGCAGTTGTTGTAGGATAGGGCGTTGCCTTTACCTCTGGGCGAGCCATTGGGAGGACACGCTCTGCACATTCTACACCCTTAGTCTTACTAAATTGCTTTACGACTGCTGCCACATCTTTACCCTCATCAAAATAGATGGTGTACCAGCGATCGAGTCCTGCTGCTATCGTGCGTGCCTCATAAATACCTGCGGGCTTAAAGACACGCTCCATCTTGTAAGCACCGGAAGTCTTCATAGCTGTTGCAATAGCTGATGGTACGCTCTGCATCTCTACATTGCCGCTACGTGTGGTGGGGATGGCTGCACTAACAGGTTCTTCTAGCTTCACATTAATACGCCCCTTTACAGCGAAGAGACCTTTATCAATTATTACGGATCGTGTGCCATTGTTAGATGTGTCCGGCTCTACATTATCTTGGCATGATGTCGCGAACATCAGGCTCAATAGCGCACATGCACCTACGTGTATAATGTTGTTCTTCATTATTGTTCTTTTCTTTGTTATTATCTTTTAAGTAGACGTTCAACCTTAGCTAACCTTTGTTGCTTGCTACCATCAAAGACGTTCTTCTTGTATAGTACGCTAATCTGCATAACTGGTTTCCCATTGTTTACATCAGCAAATTCGCCACCTAAGATGGCTAGTGTAAGGAAGTCGGAACGACGTGCATAGACGTGATGCCTGCCATTATATCCCACAGATTCAAAGCCGTTAGCGGTTAGTAATTTATCGAACTCACGTGTTACGAACCATTCGTTACCATACTGCCAAATACCTAGGTTAGGCTGCCCAATACTAAGGCTATACTGTTCTACACTGCCCTCCATACCTTGTGGAATAGGATCTTCTCCGCCACGTGCATAGAAGTAGTAGGTGCGAGCAACTACCGTTGGATCGTTCGTCTTATACACAATCGCAGCGACATCATTGGTGCTAGTCATCTGTTTCTTAATCTCTTCGCTATGCTTGTTAGCCTCATACGCTGCTACGTCATTTACTTTCTTGTCGGTTTTATGTAATAGCTCTATCGGACCGAGGTCAAGATGTTGGAAAGTCTCGTAATCATGGTTCTGTTCGTGCATTTGATGGAAGAACAAAACAACGCTGTTATTACTCTCTCGCATATCAACATCCATAGTAAAGTGCTCTCTTATATTGACGTAATGGTTGGTATCTTGCTCATCTCGTGTATAGCCATTCGCCCGAAGGAAGTCTTGGAAGGCTTGTGACTTCACAGCATCTACTCCCTCCTTTGTTAACGATCGGGTGTAAATACGGGTAGGAACAAAATACTTGGTATCATGCACGTAGACAACATCCTTAAAGAGAGGGGAAGTAGTCTTGAAGAAGTAACTCTCTTCATAGATTCCGTTTCCTATATCGGGAGAGCCATATTCGGTGAATAGACTTCCTCGGCGCATCTCAAAGTCCATCATCTTATGCAAACTAAAGGGATTCCCTGGGTTACATGCTAGGATGAATGTTGATACACCTGGCTGCTTAACCACAATCTCACTAGTCTTCCCATTTAAGGATGCAATAAGTTTGATAGTCCTTTCAGCTACACCATAGTTAGCCTTAGATATGAATTTCAAGCTATGCTTCTTCTTTATAACTTGTAACCAATCAACCTGTTCTGTTTGTAATAGTTCGTATTGACTGATTTCCTTATTGATATCAGCAGTAGTAGTACCACCTCCTTGCGGAAGTATTATCTCATTATTGGCAAAACCCAATGTAAAGTCAGACGAACTCTGCTTTACTATGACTTTCTCAACAGCCAGACCACCATCAACGAGGATATAACTATTCCTCTCCGCACCTGTAGTATTATTATCTACTCGCACAGATAGGCTGTTTCCGTTCTGTGTGATATGAATCCAAGGCTTAGGAGTTGTCGCAATCCATTCCTTACAATTCGTATTCACCGTAATTGTTTTCTCATCTATCTGACTAGAGAATGATAACTCCTTCTCCGAAACGTTCAGATAAGGTTGCTCGAAGTTATCTTTCTCACTACATCCCGCCATCATCACTAATAGCAGAAACAGGACATAGATGTATTGTTGTTTATATAAGTTCATTATACGCATATTGGGATAGTATATATATAATGTAGAATCACATGACTAAAACTTCAATGCCTCCTTAGCTGCCATGAAGTTCTTTACCATTCTCGCTTGAGCCTTAACAGCCTTACTACCTGCGCCAGATACCGAGGGATCGTAACTATAGAGGAGTGCAAGGGTAGGAGTATTATTGTCAGACACGCAAGTAACCGCAATTACAAGATGATCGCGCTCACGAACAAAGAAATGGTTATTCCCCGAAGAGCGTAAGTAAGAGAACCCTTCATCGCCTAGCTTCTTCTTAATCTCCTTTGTCGCAATCCACTTATTACCATATTTCCATACACCGAGGTTCGTATCCTTAAAGAGTAATGCTCCAATCTGCACGCTTCCCAGTTTAGAAGGTGCATAGCCGTCCTTATCCGTAGTATAGAATATGTGAATACGACCGTATGGTGCCTCTGGATTTGTATTCTTCTTTAAGGTATATTGTAGCTGTGATACCTCCGTATTCTTATCTTCATTCATTGTGCGCTCCTCTTCCTTGCTACCAGCTTTCTGCTCATATTGCTCAATCTGTGCTACCTTCACATCGTCTGATTGTAATAATTCAAGTGGATAGTAGGGAAGTTTATCAAAAGTCTTATATTCACCGATCTGCTTCATAACAGGCGTGAACGTAAGATTAACCCCTTCGTTATTCTCTTTCTCTGATATATATACCTTCAATGATAGAAGTTCTTTCTCATTCATGTACTCCCTATCTGATTCAGAATTACTACGAACGTAACCATGCTCAGTAAGGAATCTGTCAAAAGCTCTATCCTTTATTGCAGCAATCGCCTTGGTTCCGTCACCAACCGTAATGATTTGTGAAGGAGTAACACCATCCGAACTACAATATTGTATCAGTGTAAAGATAGGAGAAGGAGTAATAAAGGTGTACATCTCTTCCAATCCGTATGCGGGAACAGCTGTCTGATACTCGCGAAGATAACTACCGCGTCCCAGTTCATATTCCATAATCTTATGTACATCTTGCGGTGCACCAGGGTTGATAGGTACAATATAACGCTGTACACCTGATTGCGAAACAACAATCTCTCGGGTAACATTGCCACTCTTAGCATATAACTTCACGTCGCGCTTCTGGTAAGTATCATTACGCTCTGCTATCAGCTTTATCTCTTCCTCGGCTTTGACGATCTTCAGCCAACTAACGTCCTCACTCATCGTAACGTCATAAACCGTCGAATTAGTAGTAATATCAACAGTCTTCTCACCACCCGCTTGTGGAAGATATATATTGGTTGGCATAACATCGAGCGTCACATCAGCCGCACTCTGCTTAATCTCTACTTTCCCAGTAGCCCCATTCGCATTGACTAAAACGTAGCTTGTACGTTCAGCCCCCATCTTATTCTCTCCAACCTTTACTTTCAACAGGTTTCCATCTTGTACTAATGATAGCCAATCACCCTCTTGAGGCGATGAAGCTACCCAATTACTCTGGTTAGTTGTCACACTGATGTTCCTTTCACTAGCACCTTTGTCAAACGTCACACTGTTCTCCGAAAGAACCAACGTAGGTAATTCAAACTCATCTTCCTTTGCACAAGAGAATAGGCAAAGAAGGAATCCACTAAGAAATAGGGAGTAAAAAGTCTTTCTTAAATTCATACTCTTCACGGTTTTAATCCGATAATATTTAAATTTAGTTGATATATTTAATATGTAACAATTCTTCATTAGGTAAATGAATGGCATGTAAATTCGTTTGCAAAGGTACTTGCTTCCTATTGATATGACAATACTCATTTATTAGTAATTTGCAGATACTAAGTCAATGAATGCTGTTGAGCATTGATCAACGAAGGTATAGATAGTTGCATAACGATCCTATTTTAAGTTAGAGTACGATATTCTACACGTTTGTATAATCAGTTATACACGTTTGTATAATTAGTTATACACGTTTGTATAATTCGCTATACAAACTTGTATAGCATGATAGGTCTTATAGGAATACGATAGGACACTAACTTAAAGTACGATTGTCATCTAAGTTAAAGTACAATTGATATTTAACTTAGAGATCGATAGTTGCTTAACTTACGTTGTAATTGATAAGAAGTAGTTAGTTGAGGTATAAAATATAATGGTAAAAGCATCATGCTTTTACTTGTCTAGCTGAATTGGATAAAGTTTATTAGGGTGGAGCATTATTCTCTCCAGAATGATGCCACAAAGTAGGGACAGACGAGGGCGTCTGTTCCTACTTTAAGTTTTTAGCATAGGGAGAGAAAGCTCTCTTTACTCATAATACATTGACTTGGCAGGATGTATATGACTGATGAGATAACTTGGGGCAATTAGAACAATAATACAAATTAATAATGTGGCAAGGTTGAGGGCTATTATGAGGGGAATGTTAATCTCTACAGGAACAACACTCACATAATAAGTCTGTGGGTCAAGTGTTATTAAGCCTAACCACTTTTGTAATAAGATGCAACCTAAGCCAATGATGTTTCCTAAGAGTAAGCCTTTGCCAATAATGAACGTTGAGAACCAAAGGAATATATGGCGTATCTGACGATTGCGTGAGCCGAGAGCTTTGAGAATACCAATCATTTGTGTATGCTCAAGAATAATAATCAGTAAGCCAGAAATCATTGTTACACCAGCAACGGCGGTCATAAGTGCTAGGATAATCCAAACGTTCATATCCATCAGGTCTAACCAAGAGAATATTTGGGGATTCATCTCTGTAATATTCTCGGCAGAATAAGTTTCACCATAATGATCCACCGTGTTCTTCACCTTATTTAATATCCGCATTGTGGCGAGATTGAGCTGTGAGAAGTCATTGACTTGCAATTCAGCTCCGCTATATTGATCAGGCTCCCATCCATTGAGCTTGTTGATGGTGTATAGATCCGTGAAGCAAATCTGTGAATCGAATTGCTTCATGTTAGTAGCATAAATCCCTGTAATGGTGAACTTACGGGTTCGAACTCCTTGCTTGTTAATAAAGTAAGCGAAGAGGCGTTGCCCCACTTTAAGATTTAGTTTATCTGCGATGGTCTTTGAGATAACAATCTTTTGGTGGCTTTCAGAATCAGAAAACTTTGGAAGAGTCCCTTCTATCATATTTGAATGAATGAAGGTTGAATCGAATTCAGGACCAACACCTTTTAATAATACACCCAGGAAATCATCGTTTGTCTTTAAGATTCCCTGTGTGTAAGCATAACGCTGTACATGCTTTATACCAGGTGTACTCTTTAGAGCTCTGATTAAAGAATCATTGATTTGGATGGGGTATTGCTCGGAACCTTGTAAGGTAAGGAAGTCAGCTACAGTTATATCACTTCCGAAGCCGATAACCTTATCACGGATAGAGTGTTTAAAGCCGAGAACGACACTTACAGAGATGATCATCACAGCTAAACCTATTGCCACTCCAATGGTGGCAATACGGATAGCAGGCTTAGAAACCTTTCTGGTCTTGTCGCCTCCATTATAAATCTTTCGAGCAATAAAAAGCGGATAGTTCATAAGTTCTGTCCATGGTGTTCATGAACTATAATTTTAGAATTATAAACTTGAGTTTTGATTTTATTCTTCCTTTACGCGTCCTGGGTATGCCTCTAGTGCCTTTTGTAGGATAAACAAAGCACGCTGTAAGTCTTCTCGTTTAAGTACGTATGCAATGCGAACTTGATTACGACCGGCACCAGGGGTTGTATAGAAGCCACTAGCAGGAGCCATCATGACAGTTTCGCCTTCATAGCTGAACTCTTCCAAGCACCAACGACAGAATTTATCAGAATCATCAACAGGCAACTTTGCTACAGTATAGAAAGCTCCCATAGGGATAGGGGAGTAAACACCTGGTATACGATTTAAGCCATCAATAAGACATTTACGTCGTTCGACATACTCATCATATACATCACGATAATATGATTGTGGAGCATCAAGACTTGCCTCTGCTACGATCTGACCAATAAGTGGTGGAGACAAACGTGCTTGGCAGAACTTCATGACGGCTTTGCGTATCTCTTCATTCTTGGTTATCAAAGCTCCGATACGTATTCCGCATTCGCTGTAACGCTTAGAAACAGAATCTATAAGTATCGTGTTATTCTCTATCCCCTGCAAGTGCATTGCCGAGATATAGGGTGAGCCTGTATAGATGTATTCACGATAGACCTCATCAGAGAAGAGATATAAATCATATTTCTTAACGAGGTCACGTATTTGATTCATCTCTCTACGTGTGTACAAGTAACCCGTAGGATTATTAGGGTTACAAATCATAATAGCACGTGTGCGCTCATTAATCAACTTCTCGAATTGTTCAACCTTGGGAAGGGCGAAACCTTCTTCAATAGATGTAGCAATAGTCTTTATCTTTGCACCTGCAGAAATGGCAAATGCCATATAATTAGCGTATGCAGGTTCTGGGATAATAATTTCATCTCCGGGGTTAAGGCAGGACATGAACGAGAATAGGACAGCCTCTGAACCTCCTGATGTGATAATAATATCATCAGGCGTAACATTTATGTTAAACTTCTTATAAAAGTCACATAGTTTCTTTCGGTAAGACAGATTACCTTGTGATGGAGAATATTCTAGAATCTTTCGATCTATATTCTTCAATGCATCCAGTCCACATTGAGGTGTGGGTAAATCTGGTTGTCCTATATTTAAATGATAAACTTTAGTGCCACGCTCTTTTGCCGCAGCAGCAAGTGGAGCCAACTTTCTAATAGGCGACTCTGGCATTTCAAGCCCACGAACTGATATTTCTGGCATAATTGTTTTGTTTATCCTCCTTTACTGATTACAAATAGGAGGAAGGGCATCTACCCATAGTTCTTTTACTATGCGTGCAAAGTTATATATTTTTTTTTATTTAATGGCACATTAAGATGATTAACGCAGATTTTTTACTACTTTTGCGCTACATAAAAACAAGCAGTGTCTCATCCTCTCTTAGATGATGGGGAATGTATAATCTAAATAATTAAAGGTATGAGAAGTAGAACTAGTACATGGTTTGAAACAAGAGTGAGATATGATAAAACCATGGAGGATGGTCAGAATAAGAAAGTGATTGAGCAATATGTCGTTGATGCTTTCAGCTTTTCAGAGGCAGAGGAGTTTATTACCGAAGAGATGTCACATTATGTAAGCGGTGAGTTTGATGTAAAAGCAATTGCACCAGCAGCATACGGCGAGATATTCTTTAGTGATATCGATACGGATGATAAGTGGTTTAAAGCTCGTCTAGCTTTTATTACTATTGATGAGAAGACAGAGAAAGAGAAACGTTCTTCTGTTACTTATCTTGTTCAAGCACATTCTGTCAATGGAGCTGTTAAGCATGTAGACGAAGTGATGGGGGGTACTATGATTGATTATGAAATAGCAGCTATCACAGAAACAAAGATTATGGATGTCTTTGAGCATCGTGCAGATAAAAATAATGAAGCAGAGAATAAGCCAGAGTTCGAACAATAATATAATTAAAAGGTAAAGGCTTATAATTATGTTTGATGTCGCAAAGAATTTACATGAAGTACTCGATACGCTTCCTGATGGAGTGAAATTGGTTGCTATCAGTAAGTTTCATCCTAAAGAGTATATCGAGGTCGCTTATCGTGAAGGGCAGCGTATCTTTGGGGAAAGTCACGAACAAGAGTTGGCTGGCAAGGTCCAGAGTCTTCCCAAAGATATCGAATGGCACTTCATTGGACACTTGCAGACAAATAAGGTAAAGTACATTGCTCCTTATATATCAATGATAGAAGCTGTAGATACTGTCAAGCTTTTGAAGGAGATAAACAAGCAAGCTGCAAAGCATAATAGAGTCATCAATGTTCTCTTAGAGTTGCATATTGCGGAGGAGGATAGTAAATATGGTTTTACTCCTGACGCTTGTCGTGAGTTTTTGAAGAATGGCGAGTGGCGAGGACTAAAGAATGTGCATATATCTGGATTGATGATGATGGCTTCTAATGTTGAAGATCAAGAGCAAATACGTAAAGAGATGACATTTGCTTCCAATTTATTTGATGAGCTAAAGGCATCTTATTTCTCTGATGATCCCGAATTTAAAGAGCGTTCATGGGGCATGAGCCATGATTATCCAATAGCCGTTGAATGCCATTCAACCATGGTGCGTGTCGGTACAGCTATTTTTGGTCCTAGAGTTTATTAATGAGGAATAAGATTACTTTCATGAATGTGTAGTTTACATGATGAAAGTAATCTTATCGTTTTATCTTCTTCTAAATTCAGCACAGACTATAGATGTTGCAATTGCAACATTCAATGACTCTGCGGTGTTACCATCTGAGGAATAGCTTGGGATATATAATTTGCGATTAATCTTTGTACGGAGTAAAGGTGAAATACCTTTGCCTTCATTACCCATCACAATCATACCATGGTGTGATAGTTCTTGTTTATAGATATTCTCACCATCCAGTAGAGTAGCATATATAGGATAATCGGCAGGTAAAGATTCAACCATCTTATTTAAATCCACATAGTGTAACTGCACTCTTGCTATACTCCCCATTGTAGCCTGAACTACTTTCGGATTCCAGCAATCGGCTGTGTCTAATGAACAAAAGATATCTTTAATGCCAAACCAATCAGCCACTCGGATGATTGTTCCTAGATTTCCTGGGTCTTGTACACCATCAAGAGCTAGGACGAGTTGATTCATAGATAGTTCTTTGAATCTATTAGTAGGTAAATGAAAGACACCGAGCATAGATTGTGGATGTTGTAGAAAAGATATCTTCTTAATGTCTTCTATATCCTCAAAAACTTCTTTTGCTATGAAGCCCGCCTGCAACAAGTCCTTAACAACCTTTGGTCCTTCTGCAACAAATAGCCCTACTTTCTCTCGTCCTTTCTTCGTTTCAAGAGAACGGATAAGTTTTATTTTATTCTTAGAAATCACGTTGCAAAAATACAAAAAAAACAGCACGCAGTATCTATTACTCTTAACTTTTTAGTATCTTTGCCGCAATTTCTGACACAACTTTCTTATATGTGTTAGGAATAACGGCGAAGCTAAAGGATAAATTCACAATAGCAATGTTATTTTCTAAATTACACACATATACATCTTCACTCATTGTAGCACTCCTTATTGTATTGACGACAGTGGCTTGTTCATCAGATAAGTTTATTCCAGATGATCAATACCTACTAGATAAGGTAAAGCTACATTCAGACAACAAGGATGTGGATCAATCTCTATTGATGCAATACGTGCATCAGAAGGGCAACTCACGTTGGTTCTCATTATTTAAGGTTCCGCTCGGAACTTATGCGATGTCGGGTAAAGATTCTACGAGATGGATCAATAGAACATTGCGCAAGATGGGAGAGAAGCCTGTTGTATATGACACGTTACAGGCACGATTATCCTGTGAAGATTTAACTACAGCCATGCGAAACATGGGTTATATGAATGCTACAGTAGATATAGATAAGAAGGTAAGAGGCAAGAAACTTACGGTTATCTACAACTTGCACTTTGGGGAACCATACATAATTGATGACTTCAAGTATGATATTCAAGATTCAGTTGTAGCGAAAGTGCTAGCCAATCATCTTAAGTTTGACATAAAGCGTCCTAGACAGTTTACAGTTACCTCTCTTGATGATGAGCGTAAACGTCTTACACATATCCTGAATGATTCAGGCTTCTATCGTTTTCATAAGGACTTTATTTATTATTCGGCTGATTCGATAAGAGGAAAGCAGCATGTCAGTGTCACGTTGCACTTGATGAAGTATGTGGAGAATAGTGATACAACACGAACTTTGCACCCTCGATATATCATTAATAATGTTAACTTCATACCTAGTGATTCTACCGGATTCCATCTCCGCAAGAGCGTATTAGAAGACAATACCGCCATAGAAAAAGGTAAGTACTTCTCGGCTACAGACCTACAAAACACGTATAATAACTTCTCTCGGCTAGGGGCTGTACACTACACAAACATAAACTTCCGTGAGGTTCCACGCTATGATAGTCTGGTCATTGGGCACTCGGTTACAAAGTCGTCCACACACTATTTGGATGCTGATATCATGGTATCTAACAATAAGCCCAATACGATATCCTTTCAGCCAGAAGGTACGAATACAGCGGGCGACCTAGGTGCTGCTGTGGTATTATCCTATCAAAACCGAAACCTCTTCCGTGGCAGCGAGCACTTGAGCTTAGAGTTCCGTTCAGCCTTTGAAGCCATCAAGGGACTGGAGGGATATAAGAACAGCAACTATGAAGAGTATAGTGTGCAAGCACGTCTTCAGTTTCCACGTCTCTTGTCGCCTTTCACATCGAAGGAGTTTAGACGACGTAGTAATGCTACCACAGAGGTAGCTGTTAGTTGGAATCTCCAGAACCGACCGGAGTTCCATCGCCGAGTCTTCAATGGTGCATGGAAGTATCATTGGATGAATATCCCACACCATCTCACGTATGACTTCGATCTCTTAAATCTCAGTTACGTATATATGCCGTGGATAAGCGAGACGTTTAAGCACAACTATCTCGATAATGCTACGACCCGCAATGCAATTCTCAGATACAATTATCAAGATTTGTTTATTGTTCGCACAGGCTTTGGTATCAATTATAGCAGCCGTAGTCACGCTTTCCGAGGTAGGATAGAGCTCGCTGGTAACATCCTGAATGGGCTTGGTGGGCTCTTTAAGTTCAAAGAGAACAGTCTGGGTAAACGTACCTTATTTAACATTGCTTATGCACAGTATGCTAAGTTCGACTTTGACTACACGCAGATATTACGTTTCGATGGGCGTAATACATTAGTTCTACATGGGGGATTGGGTATTGCTTATCCGTATGGTAACAGTACGATACTACCTTTTGAGAAGCGGTATTTCTCCGGAGGAGCTAATTCCGTACGAGGCTGGAGCGTCAGAGAGCTAGGCCCAGGTAAGTTTAGAGGCGTTGATGGTAGGATAGACTTTATTAATCAAACGGGAGATATGAAGTTAGATCTTAATGCTGAATATCGCACGCATCTATTCTGGAAGTTCGATGGCGCAGCATTTATCGATGCTGGTAATATATGGACACTGCGTGATTACGCCAATCAGCCGGGAGGTCAATTCCATTTCTGGGACTTCTACAAGCAGATCGCCGTAGCCTACGGACTGGGATTAAGGTTGAACTTCGACTACTTTGTGTTGCGTCTCGATGGTGGTATGAAGGCTATCAACCCAGCATACACAACTACTGCCGAGCATTATACCCTGTGGCACCCCAATCTTAAACGTGACTTCACTTTCCATTTTGCCGTTGGCCTCCCGTTCTAACAATATGTAGAGTAAACAGGATAATTAATTATTCATAAATACTAGGCTAATGGTCGCCAAAGGTGATAATAGGCTTTGTCTATTAAAATACTTTTGTTACATTTGCCTAAAACTAAGGAAATAATGTTGAGATTTCTATCTTTTGGTAGTGGTAGTAGTGGTAATTGCTATTTGCTTTATACGGATACAGATTGTCTTATGATTGATTGTGGCGTTGGTGTTCGCTCTCTTAAAAAGTCATTTCATAACTACGGGCTACAAATGCAAATGGTACATAACATTCTCATTACACATGACCATGCCGACCACGTAAAGTCTGTTGGATCAATAAGCGGTGACCTGCGATTACCCGTATATACAACAAGTGAGGTTCATGCTGGGATTAGTCGGAACTGGTGTGTTCGACGTAAGATTGACCATGAACTTGCACGCGAATTAGTAAAGAATGAGGAGGTACAGATCGGCGAGTTTTATGTTACTCCGTTCACTGTTCCCCATGACAGCAGTGACTGTGTAGGCTATTCTATTAGGCATGATGATATATGCTTCACGTTAGTAACCGATTGCGGACATATAACCGACGACATAGCTCATTACGTTTCTATCTCTAATTATCTGGTAATTGAAGCCAACCACGAACCGGGGAAACTTGCCTCTGGCCCTTACCCTCCCCACCTGAAGGAACGTATCGGTGGACCGAATGGTCACCTCAGTAATGAAGCATGTGCGAATGCTTTGGTAGATAATGCCTCACCTTGCTTACGTCATGTTTGGCTTTGCCACTTGAGTGATGAGAACAATCATCCCGAATTAGCTAAGAAGACGATAAAGTCTGTGTTGCGCGACAAGGGAATTATAGCAGGAAAAGATTTCATGCTTGACGTGTTGAAGCGTAAGACACCTAGCGAAGTATTCAATTTGATATAATCCATCCCTCTCTCTATCTCCTCATAGGATTAAGAAACATAAGAGCCTCTTCTGTATATCAGACGGGGCTCTTCTCGTATTCTATAGGTACTTCTCTAGCTCGCTTATAGCGTATTGTCAGAAATATGACGTCATTTCTAATCAAATATGGGGGTGTGTCAAAATGGACATATCCTCTTTTTTAAAGAAATGGTCAACCCTTTTTCGTGAAAATGGTCAACCCTTTTCGTGAAAATGGTTAATCCTTTTTGTGGAAAAGGTCAACCCTTTTTGTGAAAAAGGTCAACCCTTTTTGTGAAAAAGGTCAACCCTTTTTGTGAAAAAGGTCAACCTTTTCTGTGGAAAAGGTCAACCCTTTCTGAGAAAACAGTCAACTCTTTCTGAAAAAACAGTCGACTATTTTTAAAAATTAGTCGACTATTTTTGAAAATCAGTCGACTGTTTTGATAAGAACTGTTGACCCTTTTTGTGGATAGAGTAAGTTTTAGAAATAAAAAGAGAGGATGTGTCTATTTTGACACACCCTCATCTGTCTGAGAACTAAGAGACTACAGCCGAGTTGTGACTATGCTAACTCTGATAATTCAAGCCATCTCAGCTCGAGTTCATCTAGCTCATCCTTTAGTAATGGTAGGCGTTTACTCTTCTCTGTCAGCTCATCTACGGATAATTTACCCGAGCATAATTCCTCTTCTAGCTGCTTACGCTCCTCTTCTAACACACTAATTTTCTCCGTAAGCTACTCATATTCCCACTTCTCCTTAAAGGTCATCTTGCGCTTTTCGTTGTGGGAGTTATTGCTCTTAGGCTCATTATTCGTCGGTTTCTTTATAGGCTTTTGCAGATTCTCCTCCTTAGACTTCATCTTTTGGTAATCACGATATTGCGTGTAATTGCCTGGGAAGTCTTGTATTTCGCCCTCGCCTTTGAAGACAAGCAGATGGTCTACGACTTTATCCATGAAATATCTGTCATGCGAAACAACGATAACACAACCCGGGAAGTCTTGTAGATACTCCTCAAGTATTTGCAAGGTTTGTATATCAAGGTCGTTAGTTGGCTCATCCAATACGAGGAAGTTCGGGTTCTTCATAAGTACCGTGCAGAGATACAGCTTGCGTTTCTCGCCTCCCGAGAGCTTGTACACATAGTTATGCTGCTCTTCAGGTGAGAAGAGAAAGTAGTTCAGGAATTGAGAAGCAGTCATGTGCTTTCCGCCGCCCATGTCAATGTAATCGGCTATATCGGTGATGATGTCAATAACCTTCTGATCGTCTCGGAACTTTAGTCCATCCTGTGAGAAGTAACCGAAACGCACGGTCTCTCCTATGTCGAATCGTCCGCTATCTGGAGCAACCTTACCAAGAAGCATCTTGACAAACGTGGACTTTCCTGTGCCATTGTTACCCACGATACCCATCTTCTCAAAGCGGGCAAAGTTATAATAGAAGTCGTTGAGGATAACCTTCTCATCAAACTTCTTAGATACATATTGGCATTCGAAGATCTTACTACCTATATAAACGTTAGAAGACTTTAGTCTTACTTGTCGCTCTTCTATGCGTTGCTTTGCCTTAGCTTCTAACTCATAGAAAGCCTCTTCACGATAACGCGCTTTGTGACCACGTGCTTGTGGCATGCGGCGCATCCACTCCAATTCCGTACGATAGAGATTATTGGCACGTGCTATTTCGGCGCGTGTGTTGTCGATACGCTCCTGGCGTTTCTCTAGATAATAGGAATAATTGCCACGATAGGTGTAGATGGTCTTATTGTCTAGTTCGAGTATCGTGTTACACACGTTGTCAAGGAAATAGCGGTCGTGTGTAACCATGAAAATTGTCTTATTACCACGCGACAGATAGCCCTCAAGCCATTCTATCATCTCTAGGTCTAGGTGGTTGGTTGGCTCATCTAGTATGAGGAAGTCGGGCTCTAATATCAAGACATTAGCTAATGCTACACGCTTCTGCTGACCTCCGCTTAATTGCCCCATTGGCTGGTATAGGTCGGTGAGCTTTAGCATTGTGAGAATCTGCTTAGCCTTTAATATTCTCTCTGGGTTCCCTTCATGATTAAAGCAGGCGTCTAACACGCTTTCCTCTGGGTCGAACTTGGGACTTTGCTCTAAGAATCCTACACGTAAGTCATTACGATAGATAATAGAACCTGCGTCATGACTCTCTTTTCCCGTTAGGATAGAAAGTAGGGTAGACTTCCCCGTGCCATTCTGTGCGACCAACCCGACGTGTTGACCTTCTGCTATTGAGAATGAAATATCTTTGAATAGAACTTGTGCTCCAAAGCTCTTGGTCAGGTTTTGGACATCAAGGTAAGGTATCTGTGCCATGTGTTTGGGGGTTATTCCAGTGTTGCGTTTATCTGGTCTATGTAATCGAGTACCTCATCCCGCCCAGTCTTGTCTTCTGACGAGGTGATAAAGTAAGGAGGTAATACTTCCCATCTGTCTTGCAGCTTTTTCATCCATAGCAATGCGTTAGACTTAGCCTTTGCAGGTGATAGCTTATCAGCTTTAGTGAAGATAATAGAGAAGGGGACGTTGCTCTCTCCCAACCAATCAACAAACTCACGGTCTATCTTCTGCTGCTCATGGCGAATATCAATGAGAACAAACACATTGACGAGTTGTTTGCGCTGTAGAATGTATTGCGCTATCATCTGCTCCAGCTTGTTACGCACCGTCTTAGAGTTCTTTGCATAACCATAGCCAGGGAGGTCAACCAAATACCATTCATTATTAATGATGAAGTGGTTGATGAGTAAAGTCTTACCAGGCTTAGCCGATGTCTTTGCCAAGCCTTTATGGTTGCATAACATATTAATAAGACTTGATTTGCCTACGTTAGACCGCCCTATAAACGCATATTCTGCCTTTGTATCATCAGGACATTTGGCTAGACTCGGCGATGATATAGTGAATTCTGATTTCTTAATTATCATTCTGATTTATATGTGATGAGTGTATCTTTCTTGTTGCAAAGATACTAAAAACTTAAGAGCTAGGACTGGTAGTTGATAGTTTTTTAGTAATTTTGCAGTAAAACTAAGAGCAATGAAGCAAATCAATTGGGGATTTATAGGATGTGGTGAAGTCACGGAGAAGAAGTCTGGTCCAGCGTTTAATGAGGTTATGGGCTCACATGTAGTAGCAGTCTTCAGTCGTAGCGAACTGAAGGCACGTTCTTATGCCGAACGCCATAATATTAGAAAATGGTATACAGATGCGCAGGAGTTGGTTGATGATCCAGACGTGAATGCGGTATATATTGCAACGCCACCTTCTGCCCATGCCACATTTGCTATTATGGCAATGCGTGCTGGTAAGCCCTGTTACATAGAGAAGCCACTAGCTGCGTCTTACGAGGATTGTGTTCGCATCAACCGTATTTCTGAACAGACTAACGTCCCTTGTTTCGTTGCTTATTACCGCCGTTATCTCCCGTACTTCCAAAAGGTAAAGGAGATTATAGATAATGGTACAATCGGGAATATCCTAACCGTGCAAGTACGCTTTGCCGTCCCACCGCGTGATCTGGATTATAAGAGCAATGTGCAACATCCGTGGCGATTACAATCGAATATCTCTGGTGGTGGATACTTTTATGACTTAGCTCCTCACCAGTTAGACTTGCTTCAGAACTTCTTTGGTATTATTGTTAAGGCACATGGTTATACAGCTAACCGAGCTGGACTTTATGATGTTGAAGACACAGTAAATGCTGTTTTCCGTTTCGAGAATGGTCTCACTGGCAGCGGTGCTTGGTGCTTTGTTGCCCATGAGAGTGCGCGTGAGGATCATATTGAGGTTTATAGGACAAAGGGACGTCTGTCGTTCTCCGTCTATACATACACGCCCATCCACCTATGTACAAGTGAGGGCGAAAAGGATATAGAAGTAGCCAATCCGCCTTACGTTCAGTTACCAATCATTAAGTCCGTCATAGAAGATATGCAGGGATATGGTTCCTGCGATTGTACAAGTATCAGTGCGACCCCAACAAACTGGGTGATAGATCGTATTCTTGGTAAGATATAGAAGCCTTACTATATTTACATATTATTCAAATCCGTGTTATCAATGAATCTGCTTATTAATCGTTGTGTTATGTTATCATTCCTCTTGTTCTTCATGGGAATAGGGATAGCGAATGCACATACTTCTACAAGGGCAGTTGGTAACCTGGAACACACACTTGACACGATACGCTGGATGCGAGTAGATTCTAGTGCTTATAGGAATAAGACGGAATACCATAAGAAGAGAAAGACTGGCTATAAGTTCAATGACATAGACACAAGCTATATTGAGCCACAGCGATATAACTTCACAACAATGTTGCAGAATACGAACACTTACGAGGTGTATCGTATAGCGAGCGATAAAGGGCAAAGCATTACCTTTGCACCAGAAGCTAACATCCGTATCGGACCTTATTTCGGGTGGCGTTGGATATTTCTTGGCTATACCGTTGATATAACTCACTTATTGCAGAAAAGCAATGATAAACGCAGGCAGGAATATGATTTGAGTCTGTATAGTTCTATGTTAGGCATTGATATCTATTATCGGAGAACTGGCAACGATTATAAGATACGGCAGCTCTATCTGGGTGAAGGTATCAACACTGATCCCATAAGGGGGACTGGTTACGACGGCTTAACGTCGAGTATTAGAGGCTTTAATCTCTATTATATCTTCAATCATAGACGCTTCTCATATCCCGCAGCATTCAGCCAGAGCACCATACAGCGTCGCTCGGCTGGTAGTCCATTGTTGGGCATCGGATACACAAGGCATACATTGGAAGCCAATTGGAAGGAACTAGCCGACCTAGTAAGCTGTAGATTAGGGAATCATGTTAAAGTGGATAGCACCTTGATGTTCGATAAGATCAAGTACACGGATGTCTCCGTCAGTGGAGGTTATGCTTACAACTGGGTCTTTGCTCACAACTGGCTTCTTGCTAGTTCGTTGTCCGTTGCCTTAGCTTATAAGCAGAGCTCGGGTGATTTGCCCCACGAGCGTTTCTCATTCAGCGACTTCAAGTTCAGTAATATCAATATAGACGGTATTGGAAGATTCGGGTTAGTATGGAACAATAGTAAGTGGTACGCTGGTATGAGCATGATATTCCATGCCTATAACTATCGGCGCAGCAACTTCTCAACAAATAACTTCTTTGGTAGTGTCAATCTCTATGTAGGCTTTAACTTTGGAAAGAGGAAGGCGAAAAAGAAGGAAGGTTATCAAGAACAGAAAGAATAAGTGATGAAACAGAAGTATAGCATAATAGGGCTGTTCCTCATGACATTGACTGCGTGTGGAGCTAAGACAATAGAAAATAAGCATAAACAGCAGGGGGGAGTGGCTGAAAAGATAGAAGATAGTTCAGTAAGTGTCGAACATCATGCGGACAAAGACGCCTTACCTGCTTATATTGATTCTTATTCTAAAGCAGACAGTGCGTTGGTATGTGGTATCTTACGGGATATGGTGGCACAAAGGCATAGTCTATCACATGAGGAGCTTATCCTCACGATAGCCCGCAAGTTTATAGGTGTTCCTTATGTTGCGCATACGTTGGATAAGAATGATGAGGAAAGGCTTGTCGTCAATTTACATGGCTTAGATTGCACCACCTATGTTGAGGCTGTGGCGGCTCTAACGCTATGTGCTGAGCGAGGCAAGCATAAGTTCTCTGATTACGTACATCAACTAGAATTGATTCGTTATCGTGGTGGTAAGATGAGCTACGTGAACCGTCTCCACTATTTCCATTGGTGGTTGGAGGACAATGTGCGCATGGGATTTGTCAAAGAGATCAACACGCCTAACCCACCTTTTACAGCGGTACAAACATTGAAAATAAACTATATGAGCCTTAACGCAAAGGCGTATGATATGCTAAAGAATAACCCGAGGCGTGTGGCTGAACTCAAGAAATTAGAAGATGCTAGTAACGGAACAAAGGTGCGCTATATCCCTACAGCCTTACTGAATAATAACAACGAGTTGCGAGAGGTTATCCATGATGGCGACATCATAGCTATCGTGACTAACAAGCGGGAACTCGATACAACTCATCTCGGCTTTGCCGTTTGGCATGATGATGGACTCCATCTCATGAATGCCTCCAGTCTTAAGAAGAACGGCAATAGAGTGGTGGAGCCTACCGAAACTTTCTATCAGTATATGACATCACGACCATCGAATATCGGTATTCGTGTTGCTAGAATCAAATAAACAGAATACACGGGAACTAATCTCCTCATTTTATCTACATCATGATTATAATTGTTACGATTGCAGTCTACTTCTGCATACTCTTACTAATCAGTCTACTTACAGGGCGCAAAGCCGATAACGAGACTTTCTTTCGTGCTAATGGTAAGTCTCCATGGTATTTGGTGGCGTTTGGTATGATAGGCGCTAGTATCTCGGGCGTAACATTTGTAAGTGTACCAGGCATGACGCTCACGAGTGATATGACCTACATGCAAACCTGTTTGGGCTTTATCGTAGGTTACTTCGTCGTGGCTTATCTGCTATTACCCGTTTATTATCGTCTACGCCTGACAACCATCTATACTTATTTGCAAACGCGCCTCGGCAATAGGAGTTACAAGACGGGCGCAGCCTTCTTCCTCTTGTCAAAGATGGCAAGTGCTGCTGTTCGCTTCTATGTAGTCTGCATGATACTCCAGCAATTCGTTCTCAACAAATACGCCATTCCGTTTCCCATAACCGTTGTGGTGTTGGTTGCATTGATATGGCTCTATACACGGAGGGGCGGAATACGCACCCTTGTATTGACCGATACATTTCAAACACTTTGTATGCTTCTTGCTCTGTTGCTCATAATATATAAGGTGATGGATGTACTCGGATTGAATCTCCCTCAAGCCGTGCAAGCCATTGCAGCAGATAGCCATTCGCGCATCTTCGTATTAGATGATTGGGTATCAACACAGAACTTCTGGAAGCAGTTCCTTAGCGGTATCTTCATCGTCATTGTGATGACTGGACTTGATCAGGACATGATGCAAAAGAATCTTACCTGTAAGACTTTGCGGGAGGCACAAAAGGATATGTGCAGTTATGGCTTTGCATTCGCCCCCGTCAATCTCCTGTTCTTAGCCCTGGGAATCTTATTGATGATGTATTACCAACGGGTGGGGCAATCTCTCCCAGCAGTATCGGACGATTTGATGTTACAAGTCATAGCAGGCGGTCAATTAGGTACTTGGGTAGTTATTTTGTTTACGATTGGTATTGTCGCAGCCTGTTTCTCCAGTGCTGATTCTGCCCTTACAGCCCTAACCACAACCTTCTGTGTTGATATCTGTAACCAGCGTAAGGACGAGCGGTTGCGCAAGTGGTCTCACCTCGGTGTATCCGTTGTGTTCGTGTTGTTTATCCTCATCTTCCGTTATGTCAATTCCACAAGTCTGATAGATGCAGTCTATACAATCGTCTCTTACACTTACGGACCTCTCTTAGGTCTTTTCGCCTTTGGTCTTTCAACGAAACGCGAGGTGAATGATCGCTATGTTCCATTTATCGCTATTGCCAGTCCGCTCGTATGTTTTGCCTTAGACATGATTGTTTCTAACGCTACAGGATATAAGTTTGGCTACGAACTACTGATGTTGAATGGACTCCTAACTTATGTAGGCTTATGGCTGAATAAGGCTCATCTTCTTTCTAAGAAATAGAACTTGCGAGTGTGAACTCATAGTAATATCTTCCGAAGACTTATTATATCTGATTCGTTCTAACAGGTTTGCCCAGTTTTTCTCACCTGTTTGCGAATCGTTTTACACCTGTTCCAGCATTCTTTCTTACCTGTTCCCCATTTCTTTCTAACGTGTTGCGCATCATTTACACACGTATATAAAGTTAGTTTCACCATGGTGACACAATAGTTTCACCGTGGTGAGAATATATTATCACCGTGGTGAGGAAATATTATCACCATGGTGATAATAAAAAAGACACGGAACACAAAGACGCAAGACGTATGAGAAAGGATGGTGGAACACGTGAGAAAGAATGCTGGAACGGGTGAGAAAGAAAGCGGAAACCTATTAGACAAAGCGCGCACACAGGGTTTAAGTCTATAGGTTTAGTATATGATTGCAAGTAAGCGAGTAGGTTATTAGGGGAATATTTAAAAGCGTATGAACAGTATATAGCACTAAACGAATAAAGCCCAGACTTATGTGAGTCTGAGCTTTATGAATATGTGATAGAAAACAGATTACTTATTCTTCTTCAATTTCTCCACGTATGCATCAATAGCGGCAACCGCTGTGATGTTTACTATGTCACGAACGGAACTCTCAAAGTCAGTAAAGTGGATTGGCTTGTTCAATCCCATCTGAATCGGACCAATGACTTCCGCCTCTGGGCTTAACGCCTGCAGGAGTTTGTAACCACTATTAGCCGATGACAAGTCAGGGAACACGAGCGTGTTAACATCCTTACCTTTTAGGCGTGTGAATGGGAATTTCTCATCACGTAGCTCCTTGTTCAAAGCGAAGTTCACTTGCATCTCACCATCGATAGCGAGGTCTGGACACTCGGCTTGCAACTTTGCAACAGCCTCACGCACCTGCTCTGGAGAGCCTCCATTATCTGAACCGAAGTTAGAGAATGAGAGCATTGCAATAGCTGGCTCATCGTTGAAGAACTTAACGGAATGGGCTGCCAAACGTGCCACATCTGTTAAGACATCACTATCTGGATGGCGGTTGATCAAGGTATCTGCGATGTAGAATACACCCTTCTTCGTATTCAGAATATGCATTGTTCCGAAGTGTTTATACTCGGGACGGATTCCGATAACTTCCTTGGCAACCTTAATCGTATTGCTGTATTTGGTGTATAGACCCGTAATAAATGCATCGGCATCACCATTCTCAACCATTGACATACCATAGTAATTGCGCTCATACATCTTATCGTATGCCTCCTCGAAGGTATATCCCTCACGGGCACGCTTCTCGGCTAAATGCTTAGCGTAAGTGGCGCGGTGACCTTGCTCCTTATCGGCACGCATATCAATGATTTCTATGTCACTGATGTCCAATTTCAGACGATTTGCCACACGATTCAAGCGGTCTTGGTTGCCTAAAAGGATAGGAATACAGATACCCTCTTGCTTTGCTTGTACGGCTGCCTTCATCATGGTGGGGTGACCACCTTCGGCAAAGACAATGCGCTGTGGGTGCTGAGCGGCTGTTGCGTGGAGTGAGCGGGTGAGCTTTGTCTCTTGCCCTAACATCTGGCGCAGGTGCTGCTTGTAGGCATCGAAGTCCTTGATTGGCGTGCGCGCTACGCCGCTATCCATAGCAGCCTTAGCTACGGCAGCACTTACTTCCGTAATCAGTCGTGGGTCGACTGGCTTCGGGATGAAATACTTAGGACCAAAGGTGAGGTCGTTTACATGATAAACCTCATTCACAACGTCTGGTACCGTTTGCTTAGCTAGGTCGGCAATAGCATGTACAGCCGCCATCTTCATCTCTTCGTTGATAGCCTTCGCATGTACGTCCAATGCTCCACGGAAGATATAAGGGAAGCCTATCACATTGTTAATTTGGTTGGGATAATCTGATCGACCTGTTGACATGATTACGTCTGGGCGAGCAGCAATAGCGTCATCGTATGAAATCTCTGGTACTGGATTGGCAAGAGCAAATACGATAGGTTTCTCGTTCATAGAACGAATCATATCCTGTGAAAGTATGTTACCCTTTGATAGTCCAACGAATACATCAGCGCCTTTGATAGCTTCTTCCAATGTGTGGACATCACGGCGATCAGTAGCAAACAATGCTTTCTGTGGTGTGAGCTTCTCGCGATCTGAAGTAATAACGCCCTTAGAGTCGAGCATTACAACATTTTCTTTCTTTACACCGAGTGCTACATACATCTTCGTACATGAAATAGCTGCAGCACCAGCACCATTCACTACGAGTTTAATCTTGCTAATATCTTTACCAGCTACCTCTAAGGCGTTCTTCAAACCAGCAGCAGAGATGATTGCTGTACCGTGTTGGTCGTCGTGCATTACAGGGATATCTAGTGTACGCTTCAATCGCTCCTCGATAGCAAAGCACTCTGGTGCCTTAATGTCTTCGAGATTAATACCGCCAAAGGTTGGTGCTATCTTCTCTACAGCTTCGCAGAACTTATCTGGGTCTTGCTCGTTAACCTCTATATCGAATACATCAATACCACCATATATCTTGAATAACAAACCTTTACCTTCCATAACAGGTTTGCCACTCATTGCACCTATATTACCTAAACCAAGAACGGCTGTACCATTACTAATAACAGCAACTAAGTTACCTTTTGCGGTGTATTTATATACGTCATCGGGGTTCTGCTGTATTTCCAAACAAGGATATGCAACACCTGGTGAATAAGCCAAACTCAAGTCTGTTTGGGTGCTATAAGGCTTCGTTGGTTTTACTTCAATCTTTCCTGGACGACCGTTATGATGATATTCCAAAGCGGCCTCTTTTGTTACCTTGACCATAATCTAATCTTATGTATTAAGTCGTGAATTGTTTTATACGTAGGCGCAAAGATAATAAAACTACCTAAAAAGCAGATACCATTCCCAAAGTTTTTTGTAATTTTGCAGAAAATTGAAACTATTAATGCAAAATACAAGTAATGAGACTGTCTATCGACAGCAACTGAAAGGTAGAATCCTTCAAATTGCTACAGCCCTGTTTCATCAGCATGGCATAAAGCAAGTAAAGATGGATGATATTGCCAACGATTTGAGAATATCAAAACGTACACTATATGAGGTTTATGAGAATAAGGAAGACTTACTCTTTGAAGTTTTACAGCAGCATGATAGTGTAGAACGCCAGCAATTATTAGAGTTCGATAAGCCTGGAACGAATGTTATCAACATCATTCTGGAGATTTATAGAGTACGTACGGCAGAGTTCATCACGGTTAATCCTCTTTTCTTTGAAGACCTTCAGAAGTATCCTAACTTGTTAACCTATGTGAGGAAATTACATGATGACAAGGAAGCTGAAATAGTTGCGTTTATCGAAAGAGGTAAGAATGAAGGATTGTTCCTTGAGAATGTAAACTACGGGATTGTTCGTGAACTCACATTTGCTTCCGAGCAGTTTGTTATGAATAACTTCCTCTTCAAAAGATATGATATCACAGAACTAAGTCGCATTATGATTATGTTATTCGTAAGAGGTATCTGTACAGAAAAAGGTATTAAGCTATTGGATCAATACTTCGCTGAGAACGCATAATGCTGGAAGTAAGGATAACTCCTAATTAAAAGATAATTAAGATGAAAACTAACACACATAGAACACTACTATTAACGTGCTTAGTAGTAGTTTTTCTCTTGCTGCTTCATTTCTTACCTACATTCAAGATAGGGGATACCGAGTTAAGAGAGATAGATATTCTGGGTGACTTATCACGACAGAAGAAAGAATTGAAAGATGTAATCCCTGCACCAAAGGCTCCTTCTACAACGCTTGCGTTAGAGAAGGATGGCAAGCTCATCAACTTCAAAGAGCAATGGCCAAAGGGAACAGAGCGTATAGTCGACTATTCTGAAGGTAAGCCAGGTGGTATGGATCACTTCTATGAGCAATTAACAGCACTGAAGGAGAAGAAGAACTTAGGTCGCTCTGTCCGCATAGCTTACTTCGGCGACTCTTTCATAGAAGGTGATATCCTCTTAGCCGATTTACGTGAGGAACTCCAGAAGTATTATGGTGGAGAAGGCGTTGGATGGTTAGATGCTGGTAATGATCTTAACCAGTACAAGCATACAACAACGCAGAAGTTCACAGGACTAACAGAACACTTAGTGAAGAAGCCAGATACTTACGACGTACGTCAAGCAGGTATGGCTGAACGTTATTATCCTCTTTCTGGACGTGCAAACATTACGCTTGCTCCTTTTATGGCACACGAATATCCACGAACAGAGAAATGGACTAGTACACAACTCTATCTACGTGCTAAGAATGGTGCTAGTGTAACTTTCCATATTGATGGAGGTAAGTCTGCCACCGAGCAAGTTGCCCCTTCATCTGATGTCCAAGTGGTGAAACTAAATGGAGCGACTTCTCATGCTTCTATTGATATATCTGGTTCTAATGCAACCCTCTTTGCAACAGCACAAGAAGGGAATAGTGGTATCGTACTGGATAACTTTAGTATGCGTGGTTCAAGCGGACAAACACTTGCTAACCTCCCAGAGGCTATGCTTCGTCAGTTTGCTCAAATTCGTCCATACGACCTTATTGTATTTCAATTCGGTGCTAATGCAATTACCCCTGCATCTAAAGCTAACGAACTTCAAACATACGCTACAAACATGAAGCGGGTTATCCAACTCTTCCATAAGTGCTTCCCAACAACCAGTATCTTGGTTGTTGGTGCGCCAGATCGAGGTTCGAAGTCTTCACCTGATGGCACTATGGAAGGAGTTAAGATGCTTGTTGGTTATCAAGACCAGATGGCGGCCGACTGTAAGGTTGGTTTCTATAGTCTCTATAAAGCAATGGGTGGTCCTGGCACGATGATGAGCCTTGTTGATGAGAAGAATATGGGTTCAAAGGACTATGTACATATTAACTATAAAGGTGGTAAATATGTTGCACCACGCATCTTTAAGTCAATAGTAGCAGGACAGAACAACTATGCAAGGAAGATGAAACTTATAAATAAACAGTAATTCAACGTATTATACTATAATGATTCAAGATATATTATCCTATTTCGCATCACTAGATTTCAGTAAGATTGTTAACATCTTACTCTATAATCCTCACGAGCCATTACTCTTCTCTTCAGGGGCTTTCTTGTTTATCTTCCTCTTCTTTATGCTTGTTTATTTCTGCTTGCGTAAGAAAGTCGATGCACGATTATTATTTGTGACGCTCTTCTCTTACTATTTCTTCTATAAGAGTAGTGGCTTCTATTTCTTCCTACTTCTAATTGTAACAGTCAGCGACTTCTATATTGCACGACGTGTAGCGTGTGGGAAGTATCCACGATTATGGTTAATTTTGAGTCTCCTCATTGATTTAGGTTTACTTGCATACTTCAAGTACACAAACTTCTTTGCTGGTCTTATCGCACAGATGATAGGAGGAAACTTCCAACCATGGGATATCTTCTTACCTGTCGGCATTAGCTTCTATACTTTCAAGACGATCTCTTACGTAGTTGATATTTATAGGAAGAAAG
This sequence comes from Prevotella veroralis DSM 19559 = JCM 6290, assembly GCF_000377625.1. GTDB lineage: Bacteria > Bacteroidota > Bacteroidia > Bacteroidales > Bacteroidaceae > Prevotella > Prevotella veroralis. The sequence goes on from NZ_KB898325.1 coordinate 229,551, forward strand.
CACAACCCATGGAGTCATTGTTAGACTATGCCTTCTATGTTAGTTTCTTCCCAACGTTGTTAGCTGGACCAATTACACGTGCAACCGACTTTGGTCCACAGATTCGTAAGCCTTTACACATCTCTCCAGAGATGTTTGCGCGTGGTGTATTCTTCATCATTATAGGTCTGTTCAAGAAAGCTGTTATTTCAGATTATATCTCACAGAACTTTGTAGATCGAATCTTTGATAATCCAACCTTATTCTCTGGAGGTGAGGTATTGTTGGGGCTTTATGGCTATACGATTCAAATCTATTGTGACTTTTCGGGCTATTCAGATATGGCGATTGGTATTGCCTTATTGATGGGTTATGAAATACCGATGAACTTTAATGCACCGCTCAAAGCTGATTCTATGACCGACTTCTGGCGTCGTTGGCACATATCTCTCTCTACATGGATTCGCGACTATGTTTATATAGCTTTAGGCGGAAACCGAAGAGGAACATTCTTCATGTACATCAATCAAATGATTGCTATGACAGCTTGTGGTCTTTGGCATGGAGCTTCTCTTAACTTCGTTCTATGGGGAGTTATCCATGGTGCCCTCGTATGTATTCATAAGTTCTGGTCACAAACTATCATGCGTCACGACCGCCACTATCATCCAAGCGGCATTCGTCGTTTCTTCTCGGTACTAATAACATTCCACGTAATAACTTTCACGTGGATTCTCTTCCGTTGTCGTGACTTTGATAGTGCGTGGATAATGATTAAACAGATGGTAACGAAGTTTAACCTTTCCGTCCTTCCTGATGTATTCATAGCTTACAAGTACGTCTTTATACTCATGCTTTTTGCCTTATTTACTCACTTCCTTCCTAACTCTTGGCAGAACCGTAGCATTAAGATACTACAGAAAGGAGGGGTAGTTCTATCCGCTGTAGCTATCACCATCGTGATATTCATCATTATGCAGGTGAAAAGCTCGGATGTACAACCATTTATTTACTTCCAATTCTAATAGTTCTTGCACCTATATATAAGCTAAGTAATGCTTTCAAAAATATACATAATCAGGTAAGAGCAAATAATTAAATTAAAGTACCCAAATATTTCAATTGAAGTATTTGGGTACTTTTAATATAGGGGTATTTGACATTTTACTTTAAGTACATTTGACCTCTAGCTTAAACGACGATTGTACTTTAACTTAACGTGAATTCGACGAATTCAGAACAATGCAAGCTGTGTATCCATAGTTCTTTGTACATTGATGCACGGCTTCTTTGGAAACAGACAATAGGCGGCAATGGCTCCTAATAAGTTGACGATGAAATTGTCAAAGCATCTATGTCTAGAGTGTTCCACCTGCACAATGTTCTTAAGTTCATCATTCACCGTCTCTATAATGGCTCTTTTTCTGAGTAAAAGTCTGTCTGAAACACTCATTAAACATCCTTTCATGTTACTTTTCAATTTGGTAATAAGCTGTATTCCATCAACAAAAAGCCTTTGAAAGAGTTTCTTGCTGATATCCCCTTTGTCACCGAATAGCTTACCATGTATGAAATCTATGAATGCTTTGTATTCCAAAGGCTTACGGTCATCAACATCTCCCGGCGTTATCATAAAGTTGAGAAGCTCTCCTTTCTCATTGCAAATCAAATGCAATTTGAAACCGAAGAACCAACCCATAGAGCATTTTCCTCTTTGGGCTATGCCTTTGAAAACTTTGTGTATATGTATTCTTTGGTTTTTGCAGACACGCAATGGTGTGCTATCAACGAAGCTTATACCCGTGCATTTGCCCAATAGAACCTTCTTGATAAACAAGGTTAAGGGTATGACTACATCCCTTTCCAATTCTACTATACGGTTATAAGAAACAACTTTTGGAAACAGATGGCGAAGCTGCTTGCATACTTTTTCAAGATAGAAATGTTTGAAGCAACGATAACCAGAATCGTGGAAAAGAATCATTATCAGCATAACTTCTGCCTTTGACATTGTAGAATTTCGATGATATTTTCTTTTTCCGGTAGGTTTTAGCGTATATTTTGTTGTCATTGCATCAAAAAACTTGCAGAAGTCATCTACCATACAAAATATTTCTGTAACTTTGTCTTCAGTGATCATAGCGATTTTTGTTTGTAACTGTTTGTATTTTAGCTCCTTAAAGTTACAACAAATTTCTCTGTCCTCTTCCGTAAACTCGCTCTTGTATAATCCCGAATAGGCTTTAGCCGTACCTCGCTGGGGCGTCTCCGTGCGATACATCTCCGCTATTCTGTCGTCAGAGAAACCCATCTTTCGGAGCATCAGACGGATATTCAAAAGCTGGTAGAAACCACTGAAGAAGCGTTTTATCCAATTCCGCTCTTCCTCGTAAATCTGCACGGTTTCTTTCAATTCGGCAATGGCTCTGTCCCTTCCCTTGACCGTGTCCTGCAAGAGAACGACTTCCTTTCGGATTTCGTTTTTCTCCTTTTCCGAAAGATGCTGTTATCGTTCGCCCTCTTGCTCCAAGTCTGCAATATGCTTCTCTGCCTTGTCGAGTTCTGGGTTCCCAAAGAGGGAGTACAGCGTGCCTTTCATTCGGAGCTTGCCTGCCTGCTTCTCCAGCTCCTTTATCTTGGCTGTGAGTTCCGCCTTTTGAGCTTCCTTCTCTTTCGTAGATTTGAGAATTTCCTTGTAATACTCCATCGTGGTGCGGTGCTTGGCTTCCGAGCCGTATACGCCCCGTTCCAATCCAAAACGCTGCACTCGCTTGGCATAGTCCGTTTGATACTGCTCCAGCTTCTTGGGCGTAAGCACATCATCGGCACAAAGCCGTACCTTGTTTTTCTTCGTCTTGTACTTCCGCTTCCCATTCTCAGCTTCCTCTTTGGCTTTCCGTCTTTCGCCCGTGACAATCGGGACGAACCGTGGCGTGAATATGGGGCGTTTCCTCGTCTGCGTGGAGTGTGGCAGCGACCACGTTGTTCGCCCCGAAAGTGGAGCGAAGCCAATCCATAGATTCATCACACCACTCGTACAGGCGTCCTTCCTGCTCTATGCGAGCCATATCCTTTGGTGAGCTTGACAGAATAAAGCGTAAGGATTTGACTTGGTTCTTTGCTACCTTTCGGTAGATACCGGCTGTGGCGATGCGATGTTCTATCGCTTCGCTACGGTTGGTGACATTTGCAGGGAATTGTACCAATTCCCTGTTCAGGTGTGTGCGAGAAGGATCGACATTACTCGGGGTATATGTCCGTGCTATATGAGCGGTATTTCCCGAGTCGTTGCTTCTCGCCTTGTCTATATGTAATACGGAGTAGCCCATTGTTTGAAGATTGATTTAGGGGTATCCAAAGGGGCGAAGTCCCTTGGCTCAGGAGGGTATTTTTAGCGATAACGGAGTGCAGCGTGAAGAAAATACCCTAATGAGCTATGGCATTTCTCGAAATGTCCGCTCCACCCTACTCGTGCTTCTTTCTTGTTGCGTTGCATCCTGTGAATGCCTGCACGCTTTGTTTCTAAGTTTTGCTCTGCAAACTTGCTGTTCAGAGGAACTGCCGTAGCTATCGAAACAAAGCCGTTTATTCGCATACATTTTATTTTCTGCATCTTTGAATACCTGATGATAGAATAATTTTGTTTGCTCTCTTTTGCCTTATCGTCTAACTCCTCGTTTGCGAGATGGTATCACCTGCTTTAGTTCTGTTCTTTGGGCAACGTGGTACTCATTGAGGTCTTTGTATCGGGCATAGTATTGGCTCATATCCTCTACCTTGATGCCTGAAGATTGGATACCCTGAAGAGCTTGCCGTCCTGCTTCATCGTTGTCGAAGAATGCACGGACGGAGAGAATGCCATTCTCGCAGAGATAGGCGATGGCTCGTGGTAGATTGCTGACGGATTTCAGAACTATGGAAGGCGAAATGCTTTCTTTCCCTTTCATTGTGAGATAGGAAAGGAAGTCCATAAAGCCCTTGAAGATGCAGAGAGGGGAGTTGTTCGTTTCTCCCGCAACTACGGATATATCCTTTGGGGCGATTGTGCCCTTGAATGTCTTGTCGTCTCGGAGTTCATACCCTCCTGCACGATTTGGAAAGCCGATGGTGGAGTACTCTCTTCCTCCTACCTCATAGCGAACGTGACGGAGATAGGGACTTGCCACAGCAAGGTCTATCTTGCGTATTTCTCGGAGATAGCTTTGCAGAGACAGGGGTAACTCTTCATAGATAGAAAGAATATGCCTTGTATTATTGGGTCGCTGTTCATCTCTTATCTGTTCTATGTGGGCTTCACGATGAAAGGAAGAGGAAGCGAGGGGGGCGCTTTTCCTTCGGCAAGATGTTCCATAGCCTCGTAGGCACTGTATCCTTGCATCCGCATCACAAGGTCGATGATACTTCCACCTTGACTCGTGCCGTAGTCGTACCACAGGTTTTGCCGAAAGTCCACTTTCAGGCTGGCATTGGGGTCTTCTCTGTAGGGAGCGTGATAAAGGGCGTAGCCGTTATAACGCTTGGCTGGCTCGATGCCGCAGTTGTGCAGGTAGTCGATTATTGGTATCGCTTTGATGTATTGTAGATCGTAATATTCGTTGTTCATTGCTGTTATCGTTGGATTTGGATTATTCATTTGTTCGTTATCTCATTATTCGCTCTGTTTTCTCTTTTTGGAATTTTCCCCTTTTTATCTTACTACTCTTCTACAGTCGGATAAGTGATTGACAGTGAAAGAGAAAAGTGTAACACTTCATTCTGTTGTATCCTTCTATATCTCCTGTCTACACCTTTCTTTATTCATTCTGCCGTAGAAGCGTAGAAAGATTGTAGTAAGCCGTGTCGCAAGATAGATACCTCTTACAATCCTTTCTTTTTCACTGTATTATCCTTAGTTGTAGTAACGTAGTAAGGAGAATGGGAAAGAAAAGAGAAAGAAGTATTGCAAATGAGGTGATAACAACAGGGTACTATGGTGGTTGCTCGGGGTAAATCTTACGGACGGCATAGACATATACGGGATTGCCGTTTATCCTGCGACACTCCCTTGCATAGCCAGCCTTTCGCAAGGCTTCCCCATCCGCTTGGCGGAGAGGGATTGTCGGGTATAGCAGGAGAGGTAACCCACTATCTCCGAATTGGTCATATAGAAGCGTTTCGTTGCCGTCTCCGCTTCCGTGGGAAAGGTGAAATAACAGAGCAACAGTTCCATCTCTGTCGTATAGACTTGGAAGGCTTCGCTGTTTCTATGCAATTCTACAATCTCTTCATCATTGAACCAATAGCGAAACCCCTCATTCAACCGTGTCTTGGCTTCGCTGTAAACGGCATCCATCGGAATGCTCTTAGCTCGGTCTATATCTATTGCCAATACCTCAAAAGGCAGAAAGCGTCTGCTCCCTGTCGGGTCGGTGAGGAAGTCGTTGCCATTGACCGAAGCCACGAAACTTGCCAAGTGGGGTCGTTCCTCGATGTGCTTCTCGTAGGGCATACGGTACTTCATCTGCGGACAGGTAATCAGGTTCTTCTGTTCGTTCTCGTCCCTTTTGTTGAGGGCTTTGAGTTGGTCGTCAATGTTGATGATGAGGTTTTGCCCGATAAGGCTCAGCACGTCCTTCTCCTGTGGATATATCTTTCCTGTATAACGGTAGTCGGATAGAGCAGTCGGACAGAGCAAATCAAGGAACGTGGTTTTGAATTTTCCCTGCTCGCCTGTCAGCACAAGGCAGGTATGATTACGACATTGTTTGTCGTCCATCGCATTGGCGACCACTGGCACTAACCACTTGGTAAGGTATTCTTTCCATTTCTCGGGATGGATTACGCCCACGCAGTCGGCAAGGACGGTGATAGCTTCCGCATTCCCTTTCGTCAGCGGTAAGGCTTGAAAATGGGCTTGTACGGGATTGATGCGTGGGGAGAAATCGCTTTCGATAATGCTGTACAGGTTCTCGGGCAAGGTCTGTACATCGGCTTCCTTATCCAGCGCTCGCTTGAGGGTATTGATGCGGTAGCGGTCTATGGCTGTGTAATCGTCCATTCCTCGTGGGCGGTACTCCGCTCGGTGTAATACGGTGTTGTATCGAAACTCATACCGAGCCGAAAGGAACTCTTCTATTTGGGCGTTTTTGGAGGGGCTGTCCTTCTCTTCTTTTTCATTGTTTGTACTTCTTCTATTTGCTTGGTTTTGAACTTTCAACCGAAACTGGATACTGAAACCAAGTTAGAAAACTGAATGCACAATGCCAAGGTTTGTGAGTCTGTTGCTTCGAGATACACAAAAATGCTCCGAGAATGGGCGGGATAAACAGGAGAAATCGGAATTTAAACGTTCAAATGGCAAGATAGGAGACAAAAATGGCTCTGCAATCAACTTTATCGGATTGCCAACGTCTGCATACTTTTTCCTCAAGAGAGAAGGGGCGGGTGTGTTCATTGGTAAGAGAGCCACTTCTATCTATATCAGAGTCACAAGTACGCACTTAGGAAAAGTGGGAGAAATAGGTACTGCTCTCTTGTACATTTGCCTGCGATTTCCTGCTGTTTCCCTTGATTTCATCAAGGCTTGGGACGAGGATTTCGCTTGCGTACATTTGCATCAAACGAAGTAGAAATAACAATTAAAACGATATTGATATGAGATTTACAGCCATCGACACCTCCGCTTGGGAGGAACTGAAAAAGAGCATCGAAGAGTTAGCTCTTTGTATGAGAGAACATTTCGGTACGCAGCCCGAACTTCCCGACTTATTGCACAACGGGGACGTGTGCCGAATACTGAGCATAAGTAAACGAACGCTCCAACACTATCGGGACACTTCCGTACTGCCCTTTATCCAAATCGGGCATAAGTGCTATTACAAACGTGAGGATATAGAAGCACTCCTCAAAAAGTCCAACCGCCAGTAACCACGACTATGGAACACGAAATCGTAAACAGAGAAACACCCGAGATGAAACAACTCATCTCGGGCATCAAGGAAGTAAGCAGACGCATTCGGGAGATTGCTCAAATGCACCGTCCGTTGTTTGGAGGAGAAATCTACCTCACGGGGCGAGAAGTCTGCGAACGGCTCTTCATCAGCCCCCGCACCTTGCAGGACTATCGGGACAAGAGCATTATCCCCTACGCACAAATCGCAGGGAAAATCCTCTATCGTCTCTCCGACATCAACCGACTGCTCCAAGAAAACTATGTGAAGCGTAATACTCCATAGCTTGTTCTACATTACCGTTACATACGTAAAAGTGGACTATGCCATTAGCAAATAGGGCTCACGGACAACAATCAGCCATAAAGTTTGACGATGGATTCCGAATATTGTAACCTTGTAAAGCACAAAAGAGAATCGAACTCACATAGTCTGTTATCTATGGAAAAAGCTTAACACCATTGAAATGACGATTCCCATAATGGAGGTTTCTTGTCAAGAGTTCCATTATGGGGTATTCCTTTCTAAGCTGAAAACGGCTTATACATATCACTGTCTTTTCCATTTAGATGAGGTCAAGATTGGGAACAAGTAATGTGCCCTTCATTTTTTGTACACGTCCTCTAAAGAGATATCCCTATTTCTCGTTACTGCTGCTCATTTTATAAATACTTATCAAGTATCGCCTGTTTCTCACTCGCTGCATTTTCTATTAAAGTGCGAGCTTGGGTAATCTTTAATTCTATTGCCTCTATCTGCGCAATGATGCGTTTTTGTTCCTCAAAAAGAGGTATCGGAATCTTGTATTTCTTTATATCTTCCTTATTGCCTCGTGGCATTTTAACACCTTTCTTTCCTTCCATTACATAGTCAAAAAACACATCTCTACGAAGCATATAGAAAATATACTTAGGAAGGTATTTACTTGCATCAGCAGACCGAAGAACAAGAACATCTTTTGAGCATCCACCCTCCTTGTCAGCAAACCAAATTTTCTTAAGATATGGACGAATATTTGAAATCAATATATCCTCTGCCTTATACTCGGTGATAGATGATATATTTGCAAATCCTTCAAATGGAAGAACCCCCAACTTATTCTGAATCATATTGTCTGTTGTAATATATGTTTCAGACTTTATGTCACTATATTTAATGGACTTAGTAGCAAATGGAGCAATAGTATTTAACGTACTGTCTGCAAAATGTAATGAGGATAGCAAGTTCTCTATATCAGTTTCACACTCATTAATCCGTAGCATAGCATCCGAAACAGATTTATCAACCTTGCCAATCTCTTCCACAATCTGTTTCTGAATATCAATAGGAGGAACTGGAATTTTGATATTGCCTATTATGTCAAGTGATAATTCTATTTGTCCGCTTTGTCCCAATGCCATATTTTCAATATTGTCGAATCCTATTACTCCGAATACGCATAGAGCGTATTCGGGTAAGATTAATTCTTGGTTAGGTCTAAAAATAGTAATATGGCTATCTACGACAAAATCCCCATCTTCCCCAAAGTATGTAACCCTACCAGCAGTTCCAACGCCTGTTGAATTTATCAGCAAATCACCTCTTAGAAGTTTTCTTTCATCAATAATGAAGTTTTCATCTACATAATACTTTTCGGAAAAGTCAAAATCAAACCAACCCCTCGCCTGCCCAGATTTTATTATTTGAATATTTGATTTACCATATTTGGCAGATTTTCCTCGTTTAAGTAAAACCGATAAGTCTACTAATTTGAGTTGGTTATACTTACTATCCATTAGAACTTTTCTTTTTGATGTCAACGATATGCTCTTGTCAAAATTGTCACGATCAAAGGTGAGCATGTCAATCAAAGATACACGACTGATATGAGACCGCATTCCCTCTGATATCGGTGATGTGTAATCTCCCTTGAAAGCCCGATACACATAAGTACTTGCCTTATCGGGATTATCGTAGTCGTTCGAATCAAAAAGCTTAGTACATTCATCAATGTTCTTCCCTCTTTGGATTGCGTGGATACCCTCGTTGCCTCTACGGTTTGAAAACTCATAACCTAAGAATCGCTTTTCAACATCCTTCTCTCCGCTCTTAACAATAACAACCTTTTGTGGATATGCTAATATAAAGTACAAAAGTTTTTCAGCTTCAATACTTAGTATCGCCTCATATAACTGCGCATCAGTCTTTGCAGAGATTTTCTTTTTATACTCTGCATATATTTCGTGTGCCTTTACTTTATCATTAGGTGATTTCTGCAGTAATGTGACATAATCGGCATAATCAAGTTCCTCCCATACGTGAGCCACATATTTTGAGGCTGGAGTTTCTATGCCGTTTATAGTAACATCATTTAAGGTACGGAAATAAGTATCAACTGCAACCTTTGTATTAGTTGCAAAATAATTATCTCTACGACGAAGGAACAGAACAACCGTATTTGTATTGGTAGCCATAAAGGTATTACTACCCAATTCTGCTATTGCGACAATATCAAAGTATTGTAATATAATCTCACGAGCCTTAGTGTAAACACCTGAATTACTCAATATAGAACTTGGCAGAATAACTCCTGCTACACCACCGTCTTTAAGTAGTTGCTTTGTACGTTCAACAAACAGACACTCTATTTCAGAACTGTTGTCTGTTAATGAATTATATAATTCAAAATCTTGATCCGTATAATAGTCACGAGTAGTCTGGCGGAATGAAGAAACAGAATACGGAGGATTACTCAATACAATGTCAAACTGCGGGTTATCCTTTTGTCCGTCATTTGTTTGCTTACGTAGTTTTCCCTTATACTCCTTATTATTGCAGAAATTTGCAAGTCCATCACTTAAGATAACATTCGCCAAACCATCACCGTGCAAATAGCATCCTACCTTACCAACTTTTACAAGTCGGTAATCCTTTTCGATGCCATATACATAGTCAGTCGCCCAATCAAAATGGCAGTTCTGCCAATTGATAAGGTGCTTTCTTGTCTCTTCAATATATTTGGAAGTATCACAGCCATTTATGATGTCCTGTATTTCGTGCATAAACTCTGTGATAAAGTGACCGCTACCAGCTGCATAGTCAATCATATATGGAAGAATCTCCCCATCCTTGCGAGAAAGCTTCTCTGTCATAATAGAATCCAAAGGAAGACTCTTGATAATAAATTGTGCAATTGGAACAGGCGTAAAGTATTGCCCAGCCTCTTGTTTGAGACCAGTAGTAAGTAACAATTCAAAGAAATCGGATAGATATTGTTGTCGTTTATTATAGCGAATTCTATATCCTTGAATCAACTCCACAACCTCTTTTACAACCTTTGCATTTTCTTCAAAAGAGGCATTGTCATATACTTCCTTAATAGCAAACTCATTATTTTTTTCAAGACGGAGTTTGTTCACCTCCTTCAATAGATACTGTTTAGTTTCTTCACTTAGGTTAGTACAACGCTTAGAAAAATCATCATTATTGAAGTCGCTAACTGTTCTGTCTAAGAACTTTCTCATTCCCTTGCTATAGAGGTCTGTCAAGCGAAGTTGGAAATCAACGTGATTATCTCGTCCTTCAAGCCATTGAAACTTTAGCTCTTCTCCCTCATCTGTGGTCGTTTCATCATAGACCTTGCACAAGAATAGTGTAAATATCTTGTTGAATGCATTACCCTTGTCAGATACTACATTATGACGTAGTATTTCAAGGAAACGATTAAAGATAAAGCTTGAATCCTCTGCCTTTATCTCTTTCAATTGTCCCTTTGTTAATGCTTTGCTTTGGAAGTTATATGGTTGTACCCAAGAATCAAAGATTCCATTATCCTTAGTGAGTTTATTCCATTTTTCATAAATGTCCTTTACATCACCATTGCGATAATCATCTTCAATCTTTATTATTTCATTAGCATATACAAATTTACTCCCTTTCAATTCTGATGCATAAAGCATTACCACATCAGCCTTACCACCAGATAATTGAAAATAAGTAAATAATTGACCTCCATCCTTATGGATTTTGGCCAACTCTTTATTGTACTCCTTGCCATAAGTTTTACACTCAATAAGCATATATGGAGTGCCGTCTTCACGATTAATACAAATATCTAATCGCCCAGAAGTACCATGACCAGAAGGCCATGTCTTTTCAAGAATAATATTCTGAGGTTTATATCCTTTAATTAGTAATCTATCAACACATTCAAGCACTACGAAATTTTCAAGCTGTGAAAAATTTTGTGTAGTTTTACTTTCTGCGATAATACTATTACCATAATTAATACTCTGTTTTTCAAAATCTATTTCTATGGCATAGTCAACATATGTTTTATGATAAATGCCATTTGTTCCGTTTTTTGGAACAAATCCCAAAGTTGTAATATGTTTCTTTATATCCATAGTCCTCATAACCTACTTTATAAGATTAAGAAATAAAAATAGCTCTACTATTGTATATTTTATTTTTTGTTAGGAACTAACAAGTCTCTAACATCCACATCCAAAATATCGGCTATCTGATATAGTATGGGAATTGAAGGCTGATGCTTATTGGTAACATAAAGATTCACCGTATTGAAACTCTTGCCCAACCGAGTTGAGAGTTTCGTTTGGCTCATTCCTTTTCATTTCAAAACTTCTCTTATCTTATTCATATTGCACCTATGAAACCATACTTTATGAGTGCAAATATACACAATATTATTGTGTAGCCTGCACGAATTTAGTTTTATTTTTCTCATTCTCGCATTTTTCTATCATCCTCTTCCATATCCAGTGCAATCTTTTGATCAGTAATTTGGGCGTAGATTTGTGTGCTGGCAATAGACGAATGCCCCATCATCTTGGCGATGCTCTCTATCGGAATGCCTGCCTCCAAAGTCAGCGTGCCGAAACTATGTCGTCCAACGTGGTAGCCCAGCGGAGTACGAATACCACACGCCAAGCCCACCGCTTTGAGATGGGTAAGCAGTTTGCCCTTGCTCAACGTATCGGGAAATATCTTGTAATCCCCCTTGCTATTCTCCTTCGTGTAAAGTGAAAGTATCTGCTCTGCTATCGGATGCTGGGGTATCAAACTCTCTACCTCTGTTTTCTGTATTGACTTACGAATATACTGCTTTCCCTCACTGTTCGTTTCGATTTGCGAAACTCTCAAACTCTGCAAGTCGGCAAAAGCCAATCCCGTAAAGACGGAGAAAAGAAACATTCTTCGGCTTAGTTCTGCCCCTTTGTCTCGCAACGGAAATGCCAAGAGCTTTGCCACATCGCCCTTACTCAGGAAACGAGGTTTGTGCTCCACGGCTTCATACTTCGCCCTCTCAAAGGGATTAAATCGAATTGTCCCCTGACTGACGGCTCGATACATCAACCGACTCAACCAACACAAATGCCTGTTTATAGTTGCAGGGGCATAGCCGTCTTTCTTCAAATGGAAACGGTAATCATCAAAGAAGTCTATCGTAAGAGCTGTTAGGGGAATACCCTCCTCTCCACGACTTCGCACAAAGGTGTTGAGCCGTCTGTCGGAATACCGATTGTTGCTATACGTTCCCTCACTCTTGCTTTCTCGTTGGGCTTTAAGTTCTTCCGCACTAAGGGTAAGAAGGGTTGTTAGAGTTCTCCCGATGCCTTGCAGGTGGTTCTTCAGAAGTTCGGCACTCACTGCTCCATATTTGTAGAGCAAGGTATTGTACCCCTGTTCGATTTCTTCCCGAAAGGTTTGCAGGCGTTGGTTGGTATTCTTGTCCGTTGTCTCCCCTCGCTTCACACTCCAATAGTGCGGAACTACACCTTCCCCTGTGGTTATCACTACGTTCGCCCCGTCAATGGTGATACGGCAAAGGATTGCCGTTGTGCCGTCCGCTTTGGTCTTGTTTTTATTGATGTAAAATAGGATTTTGAATGTATTGCGCATAGCTCTTATAGGGGTAAGGTTAGGTTTTCAGTGAAAGAGAGAAATCGCTCGAACTCATCGAAGAGTTTCTTTGGGGTAACGTGGGCGTATCGCTCGGTCGTTTGGATATTACTATGCCCCAACATTCTGCTCACCGTTTTGATGGGGACACCACGTTCCAAGGTAATCAAGGTCGCGAAAGTGTGGCGACCAACGTGTGCCGAAAGGGGAATGGAGATACCTGCCCGAAGTTGTAGGGCTTTGAGTTGGAGAAGGTAAGCCGAATAGGCAATGGGAGCAAAAAGAGTGTTGCGTTCATCGGATTGATACTGCTCTATCAAACGCACTGCTTCGGATAGGAATTTCACACGACAAAGGGTATTGGTCTTTTGTCTGCGGAACTTCAACCACAATGCCCCCTCATCGTCCGTAAAGAGGTGTTCCCGATTCAGAGCGACCATATCGCAATAGGCAACGCCCGTATAACAGGAGAAGAGAAAGAGATTACGAGCGGTTTCCAACTCCACTTCATAGGGTTCAAAAGTCAAGGCTTGCAATTTATCCAAAGATGCTCTGTCCAACGCACGAGGTTGTTTGTTCTCTCCTCGTTCTATCTCTATGTGAGCGAATAGTTCTCGTTCTGTCAAGCCCTCACGATATGCCAAACGGCAGACTTTCTTCACTGCCAAAGCCATCTTACGATAATGACCTTGCAAATTTCCCAACTTTCCAACAGAGTAGTGTCGCAAGCATTCCAAGAAATCTTCTTCCATTTGTCCGAAAGAAATATCTGTCGTGTGGTACTTCTCCTCAATAAAGGCTTGCAGATGCTTTCGAATAGTAAAGTAACTATTCAGAGCTGTTGCCTGTATCTCGATACCCACCTTTTGCCTCATCTCTTCGATCATTCGATCGTACCGCTCCAAAAAGGTGATTTGACTCTGCATACAGCCTTGGAACAGCTCCTTGATGTCCGCTGCCGTAAACGCCACACCACGGTTGCAAAGGATTTGATACGACGACTGTACTGAGAGAAGCAGACGTTCCAACTTGTCATTCGTTGCCACTGCTTCACGGCTCTTACCATTCAGTCTGCTCTCACGGACATTCCACAACTTGGGGTCGCACGAGAGCTTACAACTGAATTGGGCTATGGTTCGACCGTAGGTTATCCGACCCATTATCGGAGCTTGCCCCGGCTTGTCCAATCCGCTCTTTTCCAGATAGAGCAAAACCTTCATTTTGTTTGTTTGCATACGCTTCTTTTTTATGGGCAAAGTTACCCGATTTTGAAGTGTTTTCAGCTACGCAAAACATTGTGGTACAGAGCATAAGAACCGTAATCGCAGAAAAATGAGTTACCGAATACTCTTCTGTCGATTACCTTCTCCTACCTCTTCGTTACCATTCGATGAATGGACTAACGATTTGGTAACGGAACTTCTGCACAAATCCACATCTTCTGCACTTTATCTCTCTGAGCAAACCACCGAGATATGGCGCAAATCACCCTCATTTCCATTTACTTACCTCTTATCCTCTCTCTAATGCCCTTTCTTCGAATAGTTCCAATTATACAGACGTGTATAACCAATTATACAAACGTGTAGAGAAGAGGTTATTAACTTAAAGTACCTTCGTACTTTAAGTATAAGTACAATCGTACTCTAAGTTAGAGGTCACTTGCACTTTAAGTTATACGTCATTCGTACTTTAAGCATGAGAGCAAGTACGCTATGAATTAGAGAGTTATAGTGTTTAAATTCATGCTTACTTAAACTTATAGAGTATCATTGAACCTGAATCTTTCTTGCAGTTAAATCCATGGTTTATGCTATGTTTCTATCGGCTTTAGCAAGCTGCGCTTGCCTTGATCAGTTGGATAGACCTATGTGCGTATCGTCTACAGCTTATGCCTATTTAATATATATGCTTTGGTTTTAGGGCGTAATTCTTCATTATCTATTTAATTTTCTGTACCTTTGCACTCACAAAGTATTAATAATTAAAGCATAAAATAAGATGAAAGCATTTGTATTCCCTGGACAGGGATCTCAGTTTGTTGGGATGGGTAAGGATCTTTACGAGAACAGCCCATTAGCGAAAGAATTATTCGATAAGGCAGATGAGATTCTTGGTTTCAAGATTACCGATATTATGTTTGCAGGCACTGATGACCAACTAAAGGAAACGAAGGTAACTCAACCAGCAGTATTCCTTCATAGTGTAATCTCTGCCCTTTGCTTAGGTGACGAGTTTAAGCCAGATATGGTAGCGGGTCATTCATTGGGTGAGTTCTCTGCTCTTGTTGCTGCGGGTGCATTAAGTTTCGAGGATGGTTTGAAGTTGGTTGCAGCTCGTGCTAACGCAATGCAGAAGGCATGTGAGCAGAACCCTGGTACTATGGCTGCAATTATAGGCTTGCCAGACGAGAAGGTTGAAGAGATTTGCGCTCAAGTGTCAAAGGAAGGTAAGGTTTGTGTAGCAGCCAACTTTAACTGTCCTGGTCAGTTAGTTATTTCAGGTTCTGTTGACGCTATCAACGAGGCATGCGAGTTGTTAAAGGAAGCAGGTGCTAAGCGCGCATTACCATTGAAGGTTGGTGGTGCTTTCCACTCTCCATTGATGCAGCCAGCTAAAGACGAATTGCAGGCAGCTATTGAGGCAACTAAATTCAATGCTCCAAAGTGCCCTGTTTATCAGAATGTAGATGCATTGCCACATACCGATCCAGCCGAGATTCAGAAGAATTTGATTGCTCAGCTCACCTCAAGTGTACGTTGGACGAAGAGTGCCCAGAACATGATTGCTGATGGTGCTGATGAGTTCATCGAATGTGGACCAGGTAAAGCATTGCAGGGTATGCTTGGACGTATTGACAGAAATGTTAATGCTCACGGCATAGCTTAATACTATAGCTAATAGTCCCTCTTCTTAACCTCTCCTTGCTTTAGGAGTGATACGGAAGAGGGACTTTTGTTTATCCATTGTATGAAAACTAAATTAGTTATCTATCAAGTCTTCACTCGTACTTTCGGTAATAAGAACCTTACGAGAAAGGAGAACGGTACATTAGCAGAGAATGGGGTAGGGAAGATGAATGACTTCGACGAGTCGGTACTTCGTCGCATTCATGACTTCGGTGTCACTCATCTTTGGTATACTGGTGTTATCCGTCATGCAACGTGTACTGATTATTCTTCCTTCGGTATTCCTTGTCAGAACCCACGAGTTGTAAAAGGATGCGCTGGTTCCCCATACGCCATTACTGATTATTATGATATTGACCCTGACATTGCGGTTAATGTTGATGAGCGCATGGCAGAGTTCGAGGCTCTTATTAGTAGAACACATGGTGAAGGACTGAAAATGCTCATCGACTTCGTGCCTAATCATGTTGCACGTCAATATAAGAGTATAGCAAAGCCGCAAGGTGTGAGCGATTTAGGAGAAGGCGATGACTTAGGAAAGCATTTTGATCCACAAAACAACTTCTATTACTGTCCGGGTGAAGCACTCGACCTGTCTGGGGTAGCCGAGAATGAATATGCACACGGAGCGGAGTCTTACCATGAATATCCAGCCAAGTGTACGGGTAACGATCGCTTTGATTCGCATCCACAGCAGAATGATTGGTATGAGACGGTGAAGCTCAATTATGGAGTAGACTATTGTGATGCTGGTGGGCGTAGTTATCATTATCATCCCATTCCTTCTACTTGGAAGAAGATGACTGAAATACTCCTTTTTTGGGCAGCTAAAGGCATTGATGGTTTCCGTTGTGATATGGCGGAGATGGTACCACACGAATTCTGGTCATACGCCACACAACAGGTCAAGGAGCGATATCCTGACGTGATATTCATCGGAGAGGTATATGATCCTAACCAGTATCGTATGTATGTTGAGTCAGGCTTTGATTACTTATATGATAAGGTGGGTATGTATGATTGCATACGTGGTGTCATCTGTGACGAGCGTCCGGCTTCTTCTATCACTCACGAGTGGCAGCAAGTTGACGATATACGCGACCACATGCTTTACTTCCTAGAGAATCATGATGAGCAGCGCATTGCCTCCGACTTCTTTGCTGGTAACCCGTGGAAAGGAGTGCCGGGCATGATTGTTTCCGCATTGCTTCAGCAAAATCCAGTTATGGTTTATGCAGGGCAAGAGTTTGGCGAGCGGGGTATGGATAAAGAGGGCTTCTCGGGACGTGATGGTCGTTCGACTATCTTCGACTATTGGACGAGTGAAGCTATTTATAAAGGCTTCTTCAAGCACGAGGAACTTACAACAGATGAGAAGAGGTTATCATTGGTCTATCAAGGTCTACTTCGTTTCTGCAATCGCGAGAAGGCAGTGCGTGAAGGATTGACATTCGACCTCATGTATGTTAATAATCAAAGCTATCAGTTCAACCCTCGCAAACAATTTGCCTTCTTGCGCAAGGCTGACGATGAAGTGTTACTCGTTGTAGCGAACTTCGATCAGAAACGTGTGCAAATCAATGTTACAATTCCTGCGCATGCTTACGACTTCCTTGGATTACCAGAGCGGGAAGTAGAGATGACCGATTTGCTTTCAGGTTTTACAAAGACGGTAGAACTGAAACGAGATGGACAGGTTGCCTTAGATGTCGAGGCAAATTATGGTAGGATATATAAGTTTAACGTAAAGGAGAAGCCCATGGACTATGTATTGAATACGCATAACAAGGAGGAATTCCCACCGGCTCATACAGCAGAACATTTATTGAATCAAGTCATGGTTCGTATGTTTGGGGCGGAGCGTAGTAATAATGCACATATTGAACGAAAGAAGAGTAAGATGACATTCATCCTTGATCATAAACCTAATCGTAAGGAGGAGAAGGCTATTGTTGATGAGATGAATCGCCTTATAGCAGAGGATTTGCCAGTAACGTTCGAAATGGTTGATAGGAATCATATTCCTGAAGGAGTGAGCTTGGATAAGCTACCAGATGATGCTTCCGAGATGTTACGACTTGTGCGAATAGGCGACTTTGATGTGTGCCCTTGCATTGGTAAGCATGTTCGATCAACGAGTCAGATAGGTCGCTTTGAATTGTTAGGTACTAATTGGGACGAATCAAAACATGCCTTCCGTATTCGGTTTAAGGTTGTTGTATAGAAAGCCCTTACCACTACTATGAGGATGTGGCAGGTTAATCAACCCTCGAAAGTTAAACAAAATAACTTTCGAGGGTTTTCTATGAATGGGAAAAATGGATGTCAGAGGTACGCTGATGCTGTTTGATAGATGTTTAGGCAAATGCTAGTAATACGATATTCAAACGTGTAAGGATGTATTTATGAACCTTCAATTACTTGTTTGTTATACTTATATGCGGGCTCCGTATTAAATTTATACGGATCTTGTTATATTTTTATGCGTATTGTGTATTTACGGAATACGTATGTTTTTGTATTATCTAAGCGTGATAATTAATTATCAGACTTAGATAAAGTATTATCAGACTTAGATAATTAATTATCACGCTTAGATAATATAATTTAATACGTACAAAAAGAACGCAGAACACGTAGAAAAACAAAAGAGAACGAGGGAAAAACAATTACAACACACGCATGCAGAGAGTTAGTTCTCTTATACGAAAAAAAGAGATAAGCCTTTAATAGTACTTACCTCTTATTTGTTTTACTTTTCTTTCTTATCTAATGACTTGTGAGCGACTTATGATTTATCGCTCTGTTCCTTCATATCAATAAACTGCTTGTTTGCATCATAAAACTCATATTGCAAATAAGCTAGCTTCTGTGAAGGAATAATATTTACGCCTAATCCGTATCTCATTTGCCACTTACGTTTTAGCGAGATGAAACCCTTGTTAATGTAAGCAGCTACGTATGGGTGGACGTGTAAGTAGAACTTCTTTACTCCTACCTTATTGACAAGGCGATCAATCTTTCGCTCTAGCTGGTCAGTAAAGAGGATACTTGAGTGAATCTTACCTGTTCCAAAGCAAGTGGGGCAGTTCTCATCTACGTCAACATCCATTACAGGACGAACACGTTGGCGAGTAATCTGCATTAAGCCGAACTTACTTAATGGAAGGATGTTGTGACGGGCTCGATCCTTCTGCATGTTCTTACACATACGCTCGTAAAGCATCTGTCTGTCTTCAGCAAGATTCATGTCTATAAAGTCAACGACGATGATTCCTCCCATATCACGTAATCGAAGTTGACGTGCTAATTCGTCGGCAGCTCCAAGGTTTGTGTCAAGTGCGTTCTGCTCTTGTGCTTTCTCCTTGGTCCTGTTACCACTATTTACATCAACAACGTGCATAGCCTCTGTGTGTTCGATGATGAGGTAACAACCATGCCCGTAGTTGATTGTCTTGCCAAAGCTCGACTTGATTTGCTTTGTAACATCGAAATTGTCAAAGATAGGCACTTTCCCATTGTACTTCTTCACTATGCTTGCCTTTTCAGGGGCTATTAGAGAAACATAGTGGCGTACAGCTGTGCAAATGTCATCATCATTGACATAGATGTTCTCGTAGGTTGGGTTGAAGAGATCACGTAACATAGCAACGGCACGTCCAGTCTCCTCAAATACTAATTGAGGACGCTCTTGTGTCTTTTGTACCTTCGTGATTGCTTCATTCCAACGATTCAGAAGGACTTTCATCTCTGCATCAAGTTCCGCAACACGCTTGCCTTCAGCTACTGTTCTAACAATTACGCCAAAGTTCTTTGGAGTGATACTTTGGATGAGTTGCTTTAGGCGTGCTCGTTCTTCGCCGCTCTTAATTTTAGATGAAACACTGACTTTATGCCCAAAAGGTATAAGCACCAAGTAGCGACCAGCGAATGATATTTCGCCTGTAAGACGCGGACCTTTGGTGGAAATGGGTTCTTTGACAATTTGTACCAATACTTCTTGACCTACTTGCAAGGCATTCTGTATCGTGCCGTCTTTTTGTATGTCAGGGAGATGATTGGCTTTCTGAATGGGATAAAGTTTTTTACGATCGCTCTGAACCTGTTTCAGATATTTGGCGTAGGAGTTGAATTGACTCCCTAAGTCTAGATAATGAAGAAAGGCGTCACGCTCATAACCTACATCTACAAAGCAGGCGTTTAGCCCTGGCATCAGCTTCTTTACTTTTGCCACGTAGATGTTTCCAACCGAAAAGCTAGCTTCTCTTGGTTCACGTTGATATTCAACCAAACGCTTATCCTCGAGTAGTGCTATCGAAATCTCTTTCTGTTGGACATCAATAATTACTTCGCTTGTCATCTATCTTCTCTTGTTATAAACACCATGATAGTATCGAATCGTATAAGTTAGCTATAAATGTTTTATACGTTATGATTTGTGGTGAAAAATAATACACCTAATCGTACTACATGATATTTATAGGTAATAAAAAAGGCGGAACCTGCCGTCGCATTCCATGGTTGGAATTAATTGCGATGACACGCCCCGTCATGTTTGAAAGTCGTAATAAGTGCTTTCAGCCTATGGGGCTTACTTACTCTTATGTCTGTTCTTTCTTAATCTCTTTTTACGCTTGTGCGTAGCCATCTTATGTCCCTTTTTCTTTTTTCCGTTTGGCATAGCTTTGATGTTTTAAATTGTTATAATATTTATGTTTACTTATTCTTCATATCTTCAATGAAAGTCTTTGCAGGCTTGAAGCTTGGGAAATCATGTGCAGGGATTGTGATTGTCGTATTCTTAGAGATGTTACGAGCTGTCTTTTCTGCACGATGCTTAATAATAAAGCTACCGAAACCACGTAAATATACGTTCTCTTTCTTCCCTAATAAGCTATCTTTGATTGCATCCATGAATGATTCAACTACAGCTGAAACGTCTTTCTTGGCAATACCAGTTGATGTTGCAATCTCATTGATAATGTCTGCTTTCGTCATTTCCTTTTTATTCTTTTTATGTTTAATTCTTTAGTCTCTCATTATTTCGGATTGCAAAGATACTCATTTTCAGCTTAATAGAGAAATGTTTTGAGTGTTTTTTTGCAAAAACTCTCTCTGATAGTTCCCTACTCTTAAGTTTTTTGTATCTTTGTAACCTAATTATATAAGGTGTATGAAGATTGCCATTGGAATTGATGTGGGGATTTCAACAACGAAGATTGTTGGAATTAGAGAAGGGAAGGTCGTTAAACCTTTACGTATAAAGGCTACTGACCCTGTGACTTCCTTGTATGGTGCATTTGGTAAATACTTGTATGATAATAAGATTGATTTATCAGATGTAGAGCAAGTGATGTTGACTGGAGTTGGCGCTCATTATGTTAATAAGTCTGTTTATGGACTTCCGACAGCAAAGGCTGATGAGTTTTTAGCTGATGGTTTGGGAGCTCAGTTCGAGTCGAAACTTCAACGGATGATAGTTGTCTCTATGGGTACAGGAACCTCTTTAGTGCTTTGTGATGGCAATGAAATCCGTCATATTGGTGGTATTGGTATTGGAGGCGGTACATTAAGTGGGCTTTCTCGGTTGTTATTACAGACAGATGATGTTAAAGAAGTTGTGTCTTTGGCAATGAAAGGAGACATCTCACGCATCAATCTTCAGATAAAAGATATATCAACGAGTCCACTACCAGGTTTGCCTATGGATGCAACAGCGTCTTTGTTTGCAAATGCACAAGTAAATGCTAGTAGGGAGGATATTGCTCTTGGTTTGATAGGTTTAGTGCTGCAATCAATAGGTTCTGCAACAATCTTAAGTTCCTTAAATAGTGATATTCGTGATTTTGTTCTGATAGGTAATCTTACGTTGTTACCGCAATGCGAATTACTCTTTCCTGTTATGGAGAAGATTTATGATGTTCGATTTATTATTCCCAAGTATTCGGAGTATTGTACGGCTATTGGTGCGGCATTGCAAGGATTAAAGCGTAGATAAGTATTGCTTATTATTATCTGATAATGTTTTGACATTCATCATGCTATTAGTTAAGTCTTAATAGTCGGGGATATACGAAAGCCTTTCTTGCGATAGAGAAGATGCTCTTCTACGTGCAAGAAAGGCATTTCTTTAAGTGCTAAAGAGGCTTATCTCTATCTTCAATATTTATTAATTCCTTTATACCTCCTCACACCATATAGTGTGAACCAACATCACCTATATATTAAAAGATTTATAGTGCATCTTTAAAAAAGATTTATTAATTTGTGATTTTCATTGAAAATATTTATCTTTGCAACTATAGGTTATGAGGATCTGTACATTACTTTAAAACTGATTGGCGTGAGAAATAGATATCTTATTATATTACTATTACTTCTAACTTCTCTTTCAGTCTTTGCGCAGAAGATAGAGATAGGGTCGTGTGTTACCAGTGATGGGGGGAATTACCATGGGCAGATGTTTCGAGGGAAGCCTAATGGTAAAGGTAAGACGGTCTACAAGAATAAGGATGTCTATGAAGGGGAGTATATGAAAGGCTTGCGCCATGGAGAAGGGACTTATATCTTTGCTGATGGTGAGAAGTATGTTGGACAATGGTTCCAGAATCAGCAACATGGAATGGGAACCTTTTATTTTTCGAATGGAAACCGATATGAAGGCTTGTGGTATAAAGATTATCAACAAGGTCAAGGCACCATGTTTTATTACAATGGAGACAAGTATATTGGTAATTGGGAACATGATAAACGCAGTGGAGCTGGTAAGTATATCTTCGCAAACGGGGCCTCATACGATGGTATGTGGGCAAATGATATGAAGAATGGATACGGTTGTTTTAAGTGGACGGATCATTCTTCGTTTATGGGTAACTGGGTTAATAACATGAAAGAAGGTAAGGGCGTTTATATCTATTCGGATGGTGATAAATACGATGGTGAATGGAAGAACGACCTTCAGAATGGTAAGGGTATCTACAAGTTCAAGGATGGCGAGGTTTATGAAGGCGAATATGTAGATGGTCAGCGCACAGGGCAAGGTATTTTCCAATATAAGAATGGAGATCAATACACAGGTCATTTCCTAAATGGAATGAAGTCTGGTTTTGGTACGATGTCCTGGCATAATGGGGATATATATACAGGTTATTGGGAAAAGGATTTGCAAAATGGGCAAGGAAAGTTGACTAAGAAGAATAAGGACGTCTATGAAGGGCAGTTCAAGAATGGTGAAGTTGAAGGGCTTGTTATCATTCACTATGTTGACGGAAGCAAGTTCAAGGGAAACTATCATAATGGTAAACGAAATGGTAGTGCTATTGAAGAAACTGCTAATGGCGTACGCTTTGAAGGCAACTATAAGGACAACCAACGTGACGGAAAGTTCATAGAGCGAGACAAGAATGGTAAGATTACTGCCATCGGATATTATGAGAATGGAAAACGTCACGTCAACTAGCTTAACTTAAAGATATAATAACGAACAAAATACATTTACCATGGTTACAAAGAAGAGTATAACTAAGAGTGCACCTAAAGATGTTGTAAAGAAGAAGAGTAAGAGCGCACCGGCTCATATTGGGCTTGTTAAGAATGACTCATATTTGTCTCCGTATGAAGATATTATACGTGGGCGGCATGAGCATGCGCTTTGGAAAATCAAGCAACTGACGCAAGACGGGAAGATGACCCTTTCTGATTTTGCCAATGGATATAACTATTATGGTCTACATCTTACCGATGAAGGCTGGGTCTTTAGGGAGTGGGCACCTAACGCTACAGATATCTATCTTGTCGGCGATTTCAATGGATGGAACGAGTTACCCTCTTACAAATGTAAGCGTATTGAAGGCACAGGTAACTGGGAGTTGCGTCTTCCTGTTCATGCAATGGAGCATGGACAATACTATAAGATGCGAGTTCATTGGAATGGTGGAGAAGGAGAGCGCATTCCAGCTTGGGCACAGCGTGTTGTACAAGATGAGAATACAAAGATATTCTCGGCACAGGTATGGAATGTTGAAGAACCATACGTTTGGAAGAAGAAGAACTTTAAACCTAGCACCGATCCTCTACTGATTTACGAGTGTCATATTGGAATGTCACAAGATGCAGAGAAGGTTGGTTCATATACAGAATTCCGTGAGAATGTTCTGCCACGTATTATAAAGGATGGTTATAATGCTATTCAGATTATGGCAATCCAAGAACATCCTTATTATGGTAGCTTTGGTTATCATGTTAGTTCTTTCTTTGCGGCTAGTTCGCGCTTTGGTACTCCCGAAGAGCTGAAAGCACTTATTGATGAAGCACATCGCAATGGGATAGCTGTTATTATGGATATAGTCCATTCGCATGCTGTAAAGAATGAGGTGGAAGGACTAGGAAACCTTGCTGGTGATCCTAACCAATACTTCTATCCAGGCGATCGACACGAACATCCAGCTTGGGATTCTCTATGCTTTGATTATGGTAAGGATGATGTACTTCATTTCTTATTGTCTAATTGTAAGTATTGGTTAGACGAGTATCACTTTGACGGCTTCCGCTTTGATGGTGTAACTTCCATGCTTTATTATAGTCATGGTTTGGGCGAAGCTTTCTGTGACTATGGTGATTACTTCAATGGACATCAGGATGATAACGCTATTTGTTATCTGACGCTTGCTAATTGTCTTATTCACGAAGTAAACAAGCATGCTATCACGATTGCAGAAGAAGTATCTGGTATGCCTGGATTAGCTGCAAAGTTTAAGGATGGTGGCTATGGTTTTGATTATCGTATGGCAATGAATATCCCTGACTATTGGATCAAGACCATTAAAGAATTGCCAGACGAGGCTTGGAAGCCATCATCTATCTATTGGGAAATAAAGAATCGACGTGCGGATGAGAAAACTATTTCTTATTGCGAGTCTCACGATCAAGCACTTGTTGGAGATAAAACGATTATCTTCCGTTTGATAGATGCTGATATGTATTGGCATTTCCGTAAGGGAGATGAGAATGAAATGGCTCATCGTGGTATAGCACTGCACAAGATGATTCGCTTGGCAACTATTGCCGCTATGAATGGTGGCTATCTCAACTTCATGGGTAATGAGTTCGGCCATCCAGAATGGATCGATTTCCCACGTGAGGGCAATGGTTGGAGTTATAAGTATGCTCGCAGACAGTGGAATCTCGTGGATAATAAAGAACTTTGTTATCATTATCTTGGTGACTTCGATCGTAAGATGTTAGAGGTAATAAAGAGCGAGAAGAAATTTAATGCAACACCTTTGCAAGAGATATGGCATAACGACGGAGATCAAATATTAGCTTTCAGTAGGGGAGAACTATTGTTTGTATTCAACTTCTCACCAACTCGTTCTTATGCTGATTATGGGTTCTTAGTACCAGAAGGTTCTTATGTTGTAGAGTTAAACTCAGATGCGAAAGAGTTTGGAGGCAATGGCTTTGCTGATGACTCAGTAGAGCATTTCACCAACCCTGACCCTCTTTATACCGATCAACATAAGGGATGGCTCAAGTTATATATTCCTGCTCGCAGTGCAGTAGTATTGAAAAAGAAGTAAGTAGATGATGGAAAGTAGGTTTATACGCATAGTATGTGCTGTTTTGTTTTGTTTATTCTCATTCTGCTATCTCTATTTCTTTCAAGCAGATGTGATGACGATTGTACAGCATTTAGCGTCTGGGGGACAAACGTTCTATAATCCTTTGTTGGGTGCAGTACTGATAACGATTACCTTAAAGTTATTGCAAATAGGTATCAGTTCTTGGACGAAACTCTCTAAGCGTGGCTATGCTTTAACCTACTTTCCCTCTTTCCTTCTTTTGACAATAGTATCGGATATTAAACCAACTGCTACAGGGGTTACTTTGGGCAGTTGGTTGTGGATAGCTCCATTATTGCTTATCCTTTATGCTATTATCGTGATAATGACAAAGCGATTTGAGCCTTATGAACCAGAGTTACGTAGTTTTGGCATATTCTCTCAATTAACATGGATGAGTTTAGCTATCTTCCTTTCGTTCTTCTTGTTCACAGGACTCTTCAGCAATACCGATAAGTATTATCATCAGCGCGCAAAGGTAGAGGCTTTGATAGATAAGAGAAATTATGCAGGTGCATTACAAGTTGTGAAGACTATGCCACATACTGATTCCGTCACTTCGATGTTGACTGTTTATGCGGTTGCACGTAGAGGACACTTAGCAGATAGTCTATTTTACTATCCTTTAGTAGGAGAGGGAAGGGTCTTACGTCCTGGCAGAGTCCATTCATGGCTCCAGCCCGATAGCGTTCTACTAAAGGTAACTCGCACCTCTGCCAATTATCAATTAACAGGCTTCCTCCTCGATCGTAACCTTCAAGAGTTTGTGCGTTACCTACCGCAATATTACCCAGTAGATAGTCTCCGTCCTCGATATTATAAGGAGGCATACGAGCTTTACGTGCTTCGTAAGAAAGGACTCACACCAGATAAACCTTATAAGAAAGGTAGTTATACCGCATATTACTTCTCAAAGTAGAAGTCTTTCCTAGCCTTTCTCTACAACCTCCATTCTATTAGGAGGAGCCACCTTTTACCTAATCACACTCATTTAAAACCTTACGTCTATGAAACGGCTAATACTCTTTTGTTTGATATTATGCTCCACCATCCCCATCATTGCACAGCAAAGCATGACATGGGAGGAATGTTTTGAACAGTTTTATGCAGAGAGTGATATCAATGAGTCAGATAAAGAGGAAATCTTTGCTATATTGTCCGAATTGTCGGAACACCCATTAGACCTCAATACTGCTACACGTGAAGACTTAGAGCGTATCCCTTTCTTGAATGCCCAACAAATAGAAGATATCCAAGCGTATGTATATCAATACCATGGGATGCGAACGTTAGGCGAGCTATCCATGATAGAGTCCTTAGACTTCCAGCGAAGACAATTACTCTCTTACTTTGTTTATCTGTCGCCAGTAAATGATAATAAACCATTCCCCAGTCTGAAAGAAATCCTAAACAAAGGGCGTCACACATTACTCTTTACTTTCAAAGTCCCTTTCTATCAGCGAAAGGGCGATATAAATGGCTATCTCGGCTATCCGTATAGTCACTCCTTCAGATATAACTTTCATTATAGTGATTATTTCCAACTGGGTTTGATAGGGGCACAAGACGCAGGCGAACCCTTCTTATCCAATAAGAATAAGTTAGGCTATGATCACTATAGCTTTTATATCCAACTGCGTAAACTGGGCAGAATAAAGAACTTGGTTCTGGGAAGATACAAACTTAGTTTCGGACAGGGACTAGTCATCAATAATACTTTGAGCTTTGGTAAATATGCCACTTTGTCAACGTTGGGCAGACAGAATAACGGGATTCGAGTATATTCTTCTCGCTCTTCGATAAACTATTTGCAGGGAGTGGCTGCAACCATCGAACTTGCTCACAACTTGGATCTAACCACATTCCTTTCATATCGAACGATTGATGCGACATTAACAAGTAACGGAGATATAAAGACGATTCTAAACACTGGATATCACCGCACAGCGAAGGAGATGGAACGGAAGGACAATGCTTCTCAATTAACAACTGGTGGTAATCTTAACTGGCGATGTGGTGGTTTGGCTCTTGGATTGACCGCACTCTTCACTCACTTTGATAAAGCTCTTAATCCTAACACGAACCTGTATTATCGTCGTTATGCGCCATCGGGCAATGACTTTTGGAATGTTGGTATAAACTATAGCTATATGCGTAAGCGTTGGAGTTTGACAGGTGAGACTGCAACCAGCAATGGAGGGACATTGGCTACAATCAATAACATTTCTGTTCAAGTGAAGTCGAACTTATCATTATTAGCCATGCAACGTTACTATCGTTATGATTATACGGGATTGTTCGCCCGTAGTTTTGCCGAAGGAGGGAAGATTCAGAATGAAAGTGGATTGCTTATAGGGGCTAATTGGGCGGTTGGACATGGAATATCAGTCATGGGCTATACTGATTATTCTTATTTCTCTCATCCCCGTTTTGGATCGCATGCTGCTAGTCGTACTTGGGATAATGTTATAAGTATATACTACACACATAAAGTCTGGTCCTTATGTGCAAGATATAAATTTAAATTGAGAGAGAAAGACGATTTTAATAAGACAGCACTTATCAATGAGATTACCCAGCGCGGTAGATTAGCATTGAATTATAAGGCAAAAACGTGGAATAGCAAGACGCAATTCGATATATCAGCATGTCATTATCTCAACAATAGCGTTGGGTACATGGCGAGCGAAAACTTTACGTGGGCACCCAACTCCTGGCTTCAACTCACAACATTACTCGGATACTTTCATACAGATGATTTCTCCTCACGCATCTATATCTATGAGCGCCGACCACTTTATTCGTTTTCCTTTCCTTCATTCTATGGGATAGGTTTACATTACGCTCTATTTGCACGTGCAGATCTATCTCCTAATCTAATGCTTATCCTCCAATCCTCTACAACCAGTTACTTTGATCGTGATAAGATTTCATCAGGTTTGCAACAGATTAATGGCTCTACAAAGTCCGATTTAGAACTACAAATGCGCTGGAAATTCTAGTCATTTTTACGTGCCTAAAGGTGCCAATTTATATGTAAAATTAGGAGCTTTATAATTCGTTGAAAATCAATCATATATAGGATTTACAAAAAACGTACCTCCATTTTGATAAAAACGGAGGTACATTTTATAGAAAACGGAGGTACGTTTTTAGTAAAACGGAGGTACGTTTTTTCAAGCTTACATATTTAAACTCAAAATTATGTATGAACGGATTTGAAATATTCACTTAAAATCTTTGTAGATTCAGGGGTGATATAATCGATGTTTTTGATAATCTCCCCATGTTCCATCAAGACAACCCTGTCACTGATATCTATTGTGTGTTGAAGATTGTGACTAGAGATGATGACAGAGGCATGATACTTATTTTTGTAATCGACTAACAACTTTTTAAGAAGATTCTGACTACTGGGATCAAGGAAGTTGAAAGGTTCGTCAAGAATTACGGCACTTGCCTTAGGAAGTAAAGCCGCAACAATTCCAACCTTTTGTTTGTTACCCGCCGACAGCTCGCGGATATACTTTGTTTGACCGATAATCTCACTGCTTAAAAACTCCTTATAATCCTCAAGTGCTTCTTCCAATCCTATGGTTTGGAGATTGTTCGCCCTAAGAATAAACGAGAAGAACTCCTCTGCTGTGAGGTAGTCTATCAGGAAAGCCTCGTCTAAGTAAGCTGTTATATACCCTTTCCACGCTGTATCAAGATTCGAGATAAGTTGTGTGGGGTGGGTAGGGCTGTTCTTATCAGAGTCTGATTTGTCTTGTAGCTGCTCAAATTGGAAATCTACTGACCCGATGTCGGCTTTCAGAAGATTAAGTATCAACCGGAAAAGTGTAGTCTTTCCCGCACCATTATTCCCTACTAATCCTATGACCTCATTCGTAGGAAAACAAAATTCGGGGATAGACACTGCGGTCTTATCCCCGAAATTCTTTGTGAGTTTATTAATTGAGATTGCGACCATGGCAATTCTTAAACTTCTTTCCACTGCCACATGGACATGGATCGTTAGGACGTGGAGTCTTTTCTGCGTGATAAGGAGTGCGATTTATCTCTTGAGCTCCTTCGCGTGTATCCTGTTGTGCAGCAGCACGCTGGTTAGGATCATCAAGTTCCACCTTCTCCTCATTATAACGCTGGCTGTGTTGTTCTGGTGCTGCTTCCTGAACTTCATCAGTTTGTTGCATCTCTGGAATCTGACCGCGCATGAGAACACTTGCTGTACGATTGTTCATATCGTCAATCATGTTGTCCCACAACTTCACACTCTCAAGCTTGAAGATGAGCAATGGATCTTTCTGTTCGTAAGAAGCATTCTGTACAGAGTGACGTAAGTCGTCCAACTGACGGAGATTCTCCTTCCAATCGTCATCGATGATATGGAGTAGGATAACCTTTTCGAACTGCTTTACAACCGACTTCGCTTCGCTTTCGTATGCTTCCTTCAAGTCGCAAGGAATATTGTAAACGCGTGTTCCGTCTGTGATTGGAACCATAATGCGCTCATACATTGCACCTTGTTTCTCATATACGTCCTTGATAATAGGCCATGCTACGCTCTGGATGCGATCTGTCTTGCGCTTAAAGGCGTCCATAGCAGCTTGGAAGCAACGTTCTGACAGTTCCTTGTGATCATTACTCATAAACTCCTCTTCTGTGAAAGGACATTCCATCGTTAGAATCTTTAAGAACTCTTCTCTGCATCCCTCATAGTCATTCTTCTCAATAATGCTTACGCAACGGTCCCAAATGATATTGGAAATATCCATACCGATACGCTCACCCATGAGAGCATGACGGCGCTTCTCATAAATAACAGTACGCTGCTTGTTCATGACATCATCATATTCCAACAGACGCTTACGGATACCAAAGTTGTTCTCTTCAACCTTCTTCTGGGCGCGCTCAATACTATTTGAAATCATAGAACTCTCAATACGCTCACCATCTTCGAAGCCTAGCTTGTCCATGACCTTTGCTATACGCTCAGAACCGAAGAGACGCATCAACTTATCTTCAAGAGATACATAGAAAACTGATGAACCTGGATCACCTTGACGACCTGCACGACCACGAAGCTGACGGTCTACACGACGACTTTCGTGACGCTCGGTACCAATAATTGCCAGACCGCCTGCATCTTTTACTTCCTTGGTGAGCTTGATATCGGTACCACGACCAGCCATATTAGTTGCGATGGTTACGGCACCGAGTCCATCTACTGAACGTCCAGCCTCAGCAACAATCTGAGCTTCCTTCAAGTGCTGTTTAGCATTCAATACCTGATGTGGTATCTTGCGCATGGTAAGCATCTTACTTAGTAACTCACTAATCTCGACAGATGTAGTACCAACAAGACAAGGACGACCTTGGTTTCTCATTGCCTCTACCTCATCGATCACAGCAGCATACTTCTCACGTGCTGTCTTATATACGCGATCCTCCATATCCTTACGAAGAATAGGGCGGTTTGTCGGAATTTCGACAACATCTAACTTGTAAATGTCCCAGAACTCACCTGCCTCTGTAGAAGCAGTACCCGTCATACCTGCTAACTTGTGATACATACGGAAGTAGTTCTGTAATGTGATGGTTGCGAAGGTTTGTGTAGCGGCCTCCACCTTTACATGCTCCTTTGCCTCAACAGCCTGATGCAAGCCATCGCTCCAACGACGACCTTCCATGATACGCCCAGTCTGCTCATCAACAATCTTAACCTCACCATTCAGAACGACATACTCATCGTCCTTGTTAAACATTGTGTAAGCCTTCAATAGCTGTTGCAATGTATGTACGCGTTCGCTCTGTACACCATAATGTGCCATTAGAGCATCCTTCTGGTCGATGTATGTTTGCTCATCAATTAACTTGTCATCCTTCTGCTTCTCAAGTACAGATAGCTCTGTTGTGATGTCAGGTAATACGAATAGCTGATTATCATTTACCTTATTAGCTAACCAAGCTGTACCCTTATCAGTAAGGTCACAAGAGTTCATCTTCTCATCTGTTACGAAGTAGAGAGGCTCAATAGCTTTAGGCATTTCACGGTTATTATTAGCCATGTAATACTCTTCGGTCTTCAACATACCAGCCTTGATACCATCTTCTGACAAATACTTGATGAGAGCCTTATTCTTTGGTAGAGCCTTGAAGGAACGATACAAAGCAAGGAATCCTTCTTCTTGTAGCTTTTGTGCAGCAGACTTATCGTTCGTTTTCTGTGCTTCTGCTAACTTGTGGCGTGCTTCTGATAAAAGCTCAGTAGCTTGCTTGCGTTGAACCTCATAAAGACTTTGTACTAATGGCTGATACTCCTCGAACATTTGATCATCACCCTTTGGAACTGGACCACTAATGATAAGAGGGGTACGAGCATCATCAATCAACACAGAGTCGACCTCATCGACGATAGCATAGTTATGTTGGCGTTGTACGAGATCGGCCGGAGATACTGCCATATTGTCACGAAGATAGTCGAAACCGAACTCATTATTGGTTCCGAAAGTAATATCTGCCTGATATGCCTTACGACGTGCAGGAGAGTTAGGTTGGTGCTTATCAATACAATCAACAGAGAGTCCGTTGAACATGTAGAGAGGTCCCATCCATTCTGAGTCACGCTTTGCAAGATAATCATTAACGGTTACGACATGTACGCCATTACCAGTCAAAGCATTTAGGAATACAGGTAGGGTTGCAACAAGAGTTTTACCTTCACCAGTTGCCATCTCTGCAATCTTACCTTGATGCAAAACAACACCACCGAAGATCTGTACATCATAGTGAACCATCTCCCACTTGAGATCGTTACCACCGGCAGTCCAATGGTTGTGGTAAATAGCGTTGTCACCATCTATAGTGATGAAATCCTTAGCAGGGTCAGCTGCGAGTTCTCGGTCGAAGTCTGTAGCTGTTACAATAGTCTCTTCATTCTCTGCGAAACGTCGAGCTGTATCTTTCACAATAGAGAAAGCTACTGGCATAACCTCATTAAGCGCCTTCTCGTAATTGTCAAGAGCCTCTTTATCAAGTTTATCAATTTGATTAAAGATTTCTTCACGCTCATCAATCGGAGTCTCTTCAATCTTAGCACGTAGTTCAGCTATCTTATCGCGCTGCTCTTTACCTGCATCTTGAACATACTTCTGTATCTCTTTTGTCTTGGCACGTAACTCATCGTTACTGAGAGCTTTAATCTCTGGATATGCTTCCTTAACCTTATCTACGAAAGGTTGAATAAGCTTCATATCACGACTTGACTTATCTCCAAAAAGTGCTTTTAATATCTTATTGAAATTCATTTCTTATTTTTTAATTCGTCCGCTTATGTGTTGTTGTTTGTTTATGGACGATGGATGTTATTATTCTGAATCTATTTATTCCATACACGTGTTTAACTTATTGTGTATATGGATGTCGCCTTTGAACTTGTTAGGTTCTATTATATAGAGGTAAAGTTAGGTGCACGAATCTTAATCCCCGTCCTTAACGAAGGGTTAGGGAGGAAAGAGGATAATTGTTGTATATGATGTGTATAATGTATAAATACCGGAGTGTATTTATTAGATAAGTCTACAATAAATGCAATTTGACTTTGTGCAGGCTCTATCTCTTCTTCCTCTTTTATCTGTTTTATTGCATCGAGGATAGAGAGAATATCCTGTTCTATACCTTTAAATGCCTGCTTATGACATAGATCCTCTATTGTAGTATCACCCAATGCAATTCTAAGCGCAGACTGATAGGTCTGTGCTTCTACCCCTGTTGAGGCAAGAATTACAAGTAAAGTGGTGATGTACTTATTCACTTCTAATTATATTTTCTAACTGGTCTATCCAGTCTAATATGTAATACGCAGTATAAAAGCAAGAATAATGCCACAATTAAGACTGCAGTAGGAATGCGTTGGAAGAATGCACCAATGAAGCCTAATATAATGAGCGATCCCCATATCTTCCACCATATATTAGTCTCTTGTCGCCTCGTTTTTTTGATAGTCTTATAAAGAAAGAACAGTGGAAGAGGATTGAAGAAACAAATAATAACATTGAAACTTACACATGGATGCTGTGAGAATAGCATCATAAAATAGATGATTCCGATAAGTCCTGCTGCTAGCATAAGTATTGTATCCCATATCCAATACATTTTATGTTTGCGGTTACTTACTATCATCATTATGGTGCATAAGATTACAAATATACATGCTACAGATAGTGGAGATAAAGGAGTTTCTGTATTAATAATGGTGTTTTGTGGTTCTAATAGTTCATGTGTCTCCATTACTATAGGTGCTCCATTGTATATTGCTTTAGCAAAATCACGTCTTAAATTATCTGGTAGGAATTGCTGTTTGGATTGTGAAACCTTTCTATCTGCGTTTATTCCTAATAATAAGTCTTCTCCAAATTGCGACCATTCATAATTATGATTCCACTCATGTATTAATGAACGGAATGTTGGTTCTTGCCCTTTGGACGTAGGATATATGACTTTTCCATGTAGGTGGTTAACTATCATATTTCGTGCCCTCGTAGTGCAATTGTCATAGAAGAAGTTATAACGATAAACCTGATTTTCTGGTTTTAGGTTCTCTTCTAGAGCTTTCCCAATAAGTTCCTTATCTTTAGGAGATATATTTAGAACTTGTTCTATGACGCCACGCCCTTCATAACTATATTGGGCAAGAAACATATCCATTGGTTCTGCACCAACACGATAGTCTGTTAATCCAAAGATGAAACGAAGTATGAAGAAAGGTTGATTAGATGAGAATAGACCATAATTAATGGCAATGTCTTGCCCCGTCACCTTATTATTATATCTGATTGCAGTGTGTCCGTACTGAGCCCATATCTCTTTTCCAGGTGAACATGTCAAGAGGGAAATCTGACAGCTATCGTTATTATGATTCACAGGCTGTGCTTCTACTGCTATCTGAAAGACCGACAGAAGACACATTGTTATAATATATAGCAATCCCTTTTTCATTATCGACCGCAAAGATAACAAAAAAGCTTGAGAGCACAAAGAAAGCTTATTAAAAAACAAAATCCCTTATCGTTTTTCCGCTATATAGATTTTTTTTAATAACTTTGCGCCATTATATTGTTTAGACATTATAGTCAAACCAGAAAAAGAAATCGGATGAGAAAGATTATAGCAGTAGTGCTATTGGCAGGAGTGGTTGTACAGTCTTCTGCTCAAAGTGGTACCAATTCGCCTTACAGCCAATACGGGTTAGGAGCTTTAGCGTCACAAGCAACAGGATTTAATCGTGGTATGAATGGATTGGCGTATGGCTTCCATGAGCGTAATCAGGTTAATTATATGAATCCCGCATCCTATGCTTCTGTTGACTCTCTTTCTTTTATTTTTGATGCAGGAGTAGGACTTCATTTGACTAATTATGAAGAGAATGGTCATAAGGTCAATGCAAAGAATGCTAATCTAGAATATATAGTTGCTTCTTTCCGTGCTTTCAAGCATTTAGGTGTTAGCTTTGGAGTATTACCTTATTCGAATGTTGGTTACAACTTTAGCAATACAAAGAATATCAATGCCTTTAATAATCCATCATCTCCAAATGCCACTTTTTCTAATATATATAGTGGTAATGGAGGGTTGCACCAAGTGTATTTAGGTGCAGGATGGTCACCATTCAAAGGCTTTGCTTTTGGCGCAAATGCTTCTTATCTTTGGGGCTCATTGAACCGTAATGTCATTAACACTTATAGTGATACTTACGTTAACACATTGTCCAAGGAATATGCTTCACAAGTTAAGAGTTATAAAATTGACTTTGGTGTACAATATACTCAGAAACTTGATAGGAAAAATAAATTGACTTTAGGCTTGACTTATTCTTTAGGTCATAAATTGAATTCTGATTCAAAGTGTTCTGTGGTTTCAAAGAATTCACAAACTGGTGTTTCGGATACGACAAGCTATATTCTTGCAGATGCATTTGAACTTCCTAACGCTTATGGTGTAGGTATGATGTGGAATCATGACAATCGTTTGAAGATAGGAGTTGATTATCAATTGCAGAAGTGGGCTAAGATTAAATATCCACAGTTAGATGTAAATGGTACTACCATGAACTATCGACTTGTAGGTGGACAGTTTAAAGATCTCCACAAATTAACATTAGGTGGTGACTATTGCAAGGGCGAACGTTATCGTGGATTCTTCGATCGTATGCATTATCGAGCAGGTATTAGCTATGCGAGTCCATACCTAAAGATAAATGGAAAAGATGGTCCTCGCGAGTTATCCGCAAGCCTCGGTGTTGGTATTCCAATCGTTAATGCCTATAACAATCGTAGCATCTTGAATATTAGTGCTGAATGGGTAAACCGTAGTGCAATAGGTTTTGTAAAAGAGAACATGTTCCGAATCAATGTTGGTTTAACGTTCAATGAGCGTTGGTTTGCTAAGTTTAAGGTTGAATAATATGTGTTCCAACCTTTCTATATTATTTGTAAGTTCCGCATTCATTATAATGGGCTATGCTATGATCTCTTGTTCTGAAGAACATGAGCACATGGCTTCTGCTATACGTGATCGTGACTCTGTTCCAGTCATGACCACGTATGGTGTTAATACTCTTATATCAGATTCAGGTGTTATCAAATATAGAATTGTAACAGAACAATGGGATGTCAATGAGAATAAGAAACCATCTAGGTGGACCTTTAATAAAGGAATCTTACTTACTCAGTTTAATTTAAAGAAGCATGTTGTAGGTTATATTCAGTGTGATACAGCTGTTTATTATGATCAAGATCGCCGTTGGGAATTACATGGGCATGTGAGAATACTTACAGCCCAAGGACTCTCTTTTTATAGCAATGAACTTTATTGGGATGAACGTAATCATCAGATGTGGTCACATACTTATTCACATCTCAAGACTCCTGATAAAGAACTAGAAGGAAATTGGTTTAGAAGTGATGAACAGATGACAGATTATGAGATTCGCCAAACGAAAGGGTGGGGAATATTCTCAAATGACAAAATATTTTCTGGTTCTAACCTTGGTAATATGCCTATTGATACTGGTCATGTTGACAGTCTGAAGGGTTCTGTGATAAAAAGACGATAGAGGAAATTGGATATAAGTTTAATTATAGAAATTGTAATCACAATGGTTTTATCTGCATTCTTTTCTGGAATGGAGATAGCTTTTGTGTCTAGTAATCGTCTCCTTGTTGAGATGGAGAAAGAGAAGAATGGTTTAGCACAAAAGTGTCTAACTGTTTTTTATAATAATCCTAATGGCTTTGTTTCTACTATGCTTGTAGGAAACAATATAGTGTTAGTTGTTTATGGTATACTTTTCGCACAGCTATTCGATGCAACACTCTTTCATCCGTATGAGCCTGCTACTCGTGTTGTACTTGATACGATATTGTCAACACTAATTGTTTTATTTACTGGGGAATTCCTGCCAAAGACTCTATTTAAAAGTAATCCTAACCGATTACTTACTTTCTTTGCTCCTTTAGCATACATCTTCTTTATCGTATTATGGCCTATTAGTCGTTTTACAACTTTTATTGCTCGTGTTCTTTTGCGTCTTTTTGGAGTAAAGATAGATGAGAAAGAAAATGATGGAACGTTTACAAAAGTTGATCTTGATTACTTAGTACAAAGTTCTATTGATAATGCTGAGAACGAAGATGATATTGAGGATGAGGTGAAGATTTTTCAAAATGCTTTAGATTTTCAAGATACCAAAGTGCGTGATTGTATGGTTCCGCGTACTGAGATAAATGCCATAGAAGAGAATTGTTCGCTTGAAGAACTTCAGCAGATGTTTATTGAAAGTGGTAATTCTAAGATTATAGTCTATGAAGGTGACATCGATCATATTAAAGGTTATATACACTCTTCAGAGATGTTTAGAGCACCAAAGAATTGGCGTGATAATATTCGCCGAATGCCTTTCGTTCCAGAGACAATGGCTGCACAGAAACTTATGCAAGTATTTCTTCAACAGAAGAAGAGTCTAGGTGTCGTTGTTGATGAGTTCGGTGGAACTAGTGGTATAGTATCATTGGAAGATATTGTCGAAGAGATATTTGGAGATATTGAGGATGAGCATGATAACTTGAAGTACGTAGCTAAGCAGACTTCAGACAATGAATATGTCCTTTCTGCTCGTCTCGAGATTGACAAAGTTAATGAGATGTTTGATTTGGAACTACCTGAGAGCGATGATTACATGACGATAGGTGGACTCATCTTACATGTCTATCAAAGTTTCCCTAAACTCAATGAGATTATAACCATTGGGCAATATGAATTTAAGATAATCAAGAGTACCATGACTAAAATTGAACTTGTGAAGCTAAAAGTCGATGTAACTGACTAAGTTTGTGCATGAAAAATTGTGATAATTGCCTTTTTCTTCGTATTTTTGTGGGCAATTTGTTGTACAGAAGAAATAATTAAAATCAAATAATAAATCTAAAAATGGCAGCATTAGGAAAAATTAGAAGCAAAGGAGGTATACTGGTAGCCGCTATCGGTTTGGCCTTATTTGCTTTCTTAGCTGAAGAAGCTTTCCGCTCTTGCAATGGAATAAAGAGCGAAACCCGACAGCAGATTGGTGAGATTCTGGGCGAGAAGATTAGCGTTCAGGATTATCAAAAGTTGATTGATGAATATCAGTCTGCAATTAAGTTCACCATGCAACGTGATAATCTTACCGAGGATGAGCTTAATCAAGTAAAGGATCAGGTTTGGCAGCAATTGGTTAATAATCGTGTATTAGAAGCTGATGCAAAGAAGGTTGGATTGACTGTTACAGAACAGGAACTTTCAAATGTATTGAACGATGGTACTAATCCAATGTTAGCACAGACACCATTTGTAAATCAGCAAACTGGTCGTTTTGATATTAATGCACTCCAACAGTTCCTTGATGGTTATAATAAGGCAAAGGCTTCAAACTCTCCACAGCTTGAGCAGATGCAGACGATTTATGACTACTGGCTCTTTGTTGAGAAGAATCTCCGTACGCAACTCCTTGGTCAGAAGTATCAAGCTTTGTTAGCTAGTTGTGTTCTTTCAAATAAGGCTGAAGCTAAGATGGCATTCAAGGATAATAATGAAGAAAGTGAGATTCAACTTGCATCCTTGGCATATAGTACTATAAAAGATGCTGATGTAAAGGTTACAGATGAAGATCTTAAAGCTAAGTATGAGGAATTGAAACCAGCTTTCCGTCAGAATACAGAAACACGCGACATTAAGTTCGTTGATTACCAGATTAAGGCTAGTGCTTCTGATAGAAATGCGATTGTTAAGGATATGAACGCACTTCAAAAGCAACTTGCTACAGCTACTGACCCTTCAATGGTTATTAGCAAAAGTGGCTCTATGATTCCTTATCTTGGCTTACCTGTAAGTAGCAAGGCTTATCAGCAGTATCCTGACATAGCTTCAAAGATTGATTCTCTTGCTGTTGGAACAACTGGTGTAACTGAGAATAAGCAAGACAATACATTGAATATTATTCGTGTGATGTCAAAGGCTCAACTACCCGACTCTGTTCAGTTCCGTCAGATACAAGTTGCTGCTAATACTCCTGAAGAGGCTCATGCAAAGGCTGATTCTATACAGAAGGCATTAGCTGGTGGTGCTGATTTCGTTGCTATTGCAAAGCGTTATGGTCAGACAGGCGAAAAGGTTTGGTTCACTGGTCAGCAGTATGAGGCTGCTCCTAGTATGAGCGAAGATAACCGTACATACATTGAGGCGCTCCTTAATGGTGAAGTAAATGCAATCCAAAATGTTGCACTTACACAGGGCAATATTATCCTACAAGTTGTTGATAAGAAGGCTATGAAGACAAAGACAACAGCTGCTATTATCAAGAAGCTTATTGATTTCTCTAAGGCAACACGTAGCGATGCTTACAATAAGTTCTCTGAATTTGTTGCTAAGAGTGCAACTGTAGCCGACCTTGAGAAGAATGCTAGTAAGTATGGCTATCATGTACAATCTCTTAACGATGTCTCAACTTCAGAACATTATGTAGCAGGTGTACATGGCACGCGCGATGCACTTAAGTGGCTATTCGATGCTAAGCAAGGCGATGTTTCTCCACTTTATGAATGTGGTGACAATGATCACTTGATGGTTATAGTTCTTTCTGCTATCCATCCAAAAGGTTATCGTTCTTGGGATGACCCACAGGTTAAGGAGATTCTTAAACGTGAAGTAATCAAGGATAAGAAGGCTGAAAAGTTGATGGCTAAACTGAAGGGAGTTAATAGTATTGCAGCTGCTCAAGCTAAGGGTGCTAAGGTTAGCACAGTTAGCCAAATTACCTTCGCAGCTCCTGCTTTCGTACAAGCTACAGGTTCTGCAGAGCCTGCTCTCTCAGGTGCAGTCGCAGCAACTGCAGCAGGCAAGTTCTCTAAGAATCCTGTAAAGGGTAATGCTGGTGTATATGTTTTCCAGGTTGTAAAGAAGGCTCTTCGTGCTGGTTCTAAGTACAACGAGGCTATGGCAATGCAGCAAGCAGCACAACAGAACATGCAGTTCTTGAGTAACTTTATGCAAGACCTTATCCTCAAGGCAAATGTAGTTGATAATCGTTATCTCTTCTTCTAATTAGAATAAGAGTTCAAACTAAATATAGGGCATGTCCTTTATGGGCATGCCCTTTTTAGTTCCTTATAACTTAGTGTAATGGAAAAACACACTTTGCATGTCTACTAATTTTATTAATTGTAATTGATGAAGAGTTCTTTTTAGTGGCTGTTCCACATGTTCCATGATATTACAAGCCTTTTGTAGAACTTCTCCAAAGCACTTGTAATACTTCTCCAGATGTTTTGGAGAAATAGAGTAGAGCATTTGTCTTGCCCCCTCTTAGTTAAAACTAAGTACCTTAATACTCTATTAGTTGTACTTATAGCTATCCATTGTTTGAGCCTGTTGAACGATAAACTCAAGTAGTATATATGTACATGAGAAAGTGGTGAACTCTTAGTAAATGCTCTAAAAAACAATAGCTATTATCTTATACTTGTTATCCCTTTGTATAATAAAATCGGGTAAGAATGTTTGGAGTTCCCCTTACATTCTTACCCGATTGATTTGTTTCTTAGCTTTACTTTATCTTATCTATTTAATAAACTTCCGTCTGTTCTGAATGTAGATGCCATGTGGTAAGGCGTCTCTGTCAGTTCCAACATAACGACCATCAAGCGTGTAGATGCGGTTGTCAATTATCTGTTGTCCTGTAGTAATATCGTTGATACCAGCAGTTAAGTCTTTGAGATACTCAAAAGTGATGTCTCCATTAGCAGAATCTTCTGTAATATGAAAGAGAGGTTTGTTAAGTGTACTGTGATTAAGTACAATCTGACCTATATTCTGAACATTTCTACTTCCAGGATAAGGGTCACCTGCATAGCTCGCCATATATGCTTTTCTTTTTTCTTTCGTCTTAGCACTATAGCTTGAAATAAGTTCTCTATCGGCAGGTACAATGGTCATTCCTGGTGTTCCTAGTACATCGTTTACATGATCATTGCTGTTAACATTGTCTAGTTCATAATTTACACGATAAACAAGCATACCATGACCTGGAAGCTTTGATGCCCAACCCTTATTCTGAATATTGTGTAGTATTAAGTACTCCTTTGCATAAGATGTAGGGATCTTCAAAGCCTCATCAGCTTGTAAAGTTACTTTAGATGGAGTCTCTGTGATTGTAGATAAGGTCTTCCAACCCATTTGCTCCTTCTCCCAAGGAGTATAAGGGGTAGGAGTATAACCATTGTCAGTGTATTCACCACCATCCATTAAATCCCAAATCTCCATAGCTTGATTATCTTTCTGGGCTTCCTTATTGTATGGGTAGAAATCAGGTAAACCCATAGTATGGGAAAACTCATGGCAGAATAAACCTATGCCATTAATACGTTTACTCGGCCCGCTTTTTAAAGGATACCCAGGGAAATAATTTAACTCATTACTAACTCCATAACGCATAATCTTTTTGCCACCAATCTCAAGTGGAATTGGAAGTGTCCATGATTTAGGCCAAATAAGGTCATCTTTATATGTTTCAGGGGCTGCATTTTGACCATAACCAGCGAAGAGTACATAAACTAAATCAACGAATCCATCATCGTTGCTATCATAATTAGCGAAGTTGATGCTACCTTGTGCTGCTACTGCATTACAAGCATCAGTAATGAATTCAGCTATTTTTAGATCATGATTATTTTCTTCTGTACCATCTTTACCATAGTACATACTTGTATTAGGGACGGTTATTGGACCAACAATATCAAACTGAGGGGTGAATTGCCCGTTACTCATGTCCTTAAAATATTGCTTTACACTTCCATGGTTTCTTTTTTCATTATTGGCATAGTCTGGCATGAGACTGCTACTTGAATCGAAATTGAAGTAGTCATTGAAACTCTTCTTTGGGTTGGGGAGAGAAAATGATACATCACTAAATTGTGCTAATATCACTAAGACTTTAGGGCTACCAGTATGTGGAAAATAAGCTGGTGTACGTGTACCAATGGCTCTTGTCTTAGCTTCATGTTGTAGTTGTCTTGAAAGTGTGCTAAAAAACAGGTCATGTCTTGCTAGTTGCTTTTTAATTAGTTCTTTCTCTGCAGCTGTTCTCTTGTCTTCGTTATGAGCTAACTGGTTTGATGCTTTTAGCCTTCCATTTGCATCAATATGAGCTATATAAAAATCTTTACCAACAGTTGTTAGTAGAACTCCGTCTGTAGTGGTTGACCAGCTGGCATGTTCATCTCCATGTTGATACACTGTTAGTTGTGTACCATCCGACTGTGTTATTAAGAAAGGAGCTGGATTAGCTTTGCCAGCCCATGTCGCTAAAGCATTTAAAGCTATACAACATGACAGGATAATCTTTTTATTCATTAGTCTTTATAGTGTTATAATGTTTATTGCATGTTAATGTAATCTATTCCTATTATAGAAGTACTGCCCCTTCTTCACTGTACGCTTGCCATATTCTATAGCATGGTGTGGGCAATGATGATAACAGGCGAAGCAGGTGAGGCATTTCTTGTTGTGCAACCATTCAGGTTCGTAACCTAAGCCACCTTTTATATCGGCAACAGGACAAACGCTAGCACAGATGCCACATTTGACACAACGTTGACTATCCACATGAAAGGGTTTGTCTGTGATGATGAACCGCTCAAAGAAACCACCTATAGGGACTGAGAAGAACCAGGGTAGCGGACCAATCGTGAGTTCTTTCCAACCATAAGGCTGATAATCATCCTCTTTCAGTTTCTGAATGATCTTCTTTCCGAAATCTCTTAAATAGACTTCTGCTGCTTGCTTCTTTTCAAGTTCTTTCTCCTTTGTGTCAACATCCATACCTGGTAAGCCCACATACGACTCAGGCATGATGACAGAACCAACAAAGTCAAGTTCTAACATCCTTCCAATAGGGACTTCATACAGGTGCTGTTGGAATCGTTCCATAGCTTTGGCTATTGTGTCTCCTGCGGTCATTAAGCAGAAACAATGATGCTTTAGTGGTTGATCCTCTTCATCTGTAAGTTTAAGTTTCTGTAGGAATACCCTAACGATGCGTGGCACTCTCCATCCATGTACAGGAAAGACAAAACCAACTTGCTCGCCCTTCTTTAATCGAAACGTACAATCGGTTTTAATAATCTTAGCGATAGAATATAACTCATCCTGGGTTTGTAAAGCTAACGTCTTCGCTGCCCATTGACTATTACCTGTACCAGAGAAATAGAAAATCATGTGGCAAAGGTAGTCATTATTTATAAATCTAACAAGATTAATAATAGCTAACTAGCACATTTACTTTGTTTTTTCATAATAATTGCCTATATTTGTGAGCAATACATGAAGTAGCACACTATGAAGGAGAAAGTAGACTTAAAGATGTATCCCTTTGTTAAGTTGCTTATACCATTTGGGTTCGGAATCTTTATGGGGCAATTTGCGGGCAATTTTATCACACTATATTATTGGTGTGGTTTCCTATTGTTTGCAATCACTTTGACAATGTTATCATGGCGTTGGAAATACATTCAAAGTGCATTGCTTCTGCTTTCTATCTTCCTATTGGGGGCTACCGTCTTCACGGCGAAAGAACGAGTTAATTATGTCAGCTTACCACAAAGGGAGATAACCTTTGAGGCTGTTTTACTAACAGAACCTGTTGTAGTGGGGAAGGTTATCCAGGCAGACTTGTTAGTA
The DNA here is from genome assembly GCF_000377625.1 of Prevotella veroralis DSM 19559 = JCM 6290. Classification (GTDB taxonomy): domain Bacteria; phylum Bacteroidota; class Bacteroidia; order Bacteroidales; family Bacteroidaceae; genus Prevotella; species Prevotella veroralis. The sequence goes on from NZ_KB898325.1 coordinate 273,159, forward strand.
GTTAGTCAGTCAAAGCCCATGAAGATAAAAGCAAGAATATTACGTGATAGTTTGACAAATAATTATAAGCATTTACATGTAGGTGATGGTATTATTGCGTCTGCCCGTCTTACCGAGCCAACGAATCTTTTAGGTGGGAGTTTTGATTATGCTAGATGGTTAAGACTGCATGATTATATTGCTGAGACATTCATTTACTATAACCAATGGCAAAAGAAACAAATTCGCCTTGATAAACTCAATTTGTCCCAGCGACTTTCTATTGCTTTCCAACGCTATCAGCATAAGGTGTTAAGCCAATTAAAGAAGAATCTTAAAGGTGATAATTTGGCTATAGTTACGGCAATGACTGTTGGAGATAAAACACTATTAAACAAGAACTTAAAAGAAGATTACTCGATAACTGGCGCAAGTCATGTGTTAGCTTTGTCGGGCTTACATCTAACAATTATCTATGGCATGCTTGTGCTTATAATGAGTTGGTGTAGTAGGTTGTTTCCCTTCTTGCGTAGTAAGTTCACAACGGAGCCTATCATCCTTTTTGGCGTTTGGCTCTTCGTTATGTTAGTGGGTGCTTCTCCCTCCGTTGTGCGTTCTGCACTTATGTTATCTATCTATTCGTTTGTTACCCTCTTAAATAGGGAACGTCTGTCAGTGAATGCCCTGTCATTAACAGCCTTTATCATGCTTGTTATTAATCCTTATAATTTGTTTGACATAGGCTTTCAGTTATCTTTTGCTTCAGTTTGGAGTATCATGCTATTCTATCCACTCATAATAGCAACGTTCCGAAAGGGAAAACTTCTGCACTTTACTATCATGCGGTGGCTATGCTCAATGATTGCATTATCCGTGGCAGCCCAGTTAGGAAGCCTACCTTTAATTGCCTATTACTTTGACAGAGTGTCGCTCGTCTCACTTCCTTGTAGTTTGATAGCAGTGCCCTGTACAACTCTAATCATTTACATGACAGGTTTATTGTTCTTATTCGCTCCATTATCCTCTTTATCTTTGTTTATTAGCAAGTGTCTTTCTGCAACTATCGAATGGCTGAATAACACTCTACATTGGTTTGCCTGTCTGCCAGGTGCTAGTATGGAGCAATTTCATATTTCCTCTCTTCATATTATCCTTTACTATGTGGCATTGTTGACAGCTTGGAGATTATGGAGTTTTTATATTGGCAAGATAGAGTTTAGCTAATTTTTGTGTACCTTTGCACGCAATTATGCAACGATATTTTATAACACTATCCTATGATGGGACAGCCTATCATGGTTGGCAAGTTCAGCCTAATGGTATATCTGTACAAGAAGTACTGGAACGTTCCTTATCAACTCTTTTACGTGAAGAGGTTTGTATAACTGGGGCTGGGCGTACAGATGCGGGTGTACATGGACGGATGATGGTTGCTCACTTTGATACAGATAAGACTATAGATTGCCAGCAACTGGTTTATAAACTCAATCGATTGTTACCCCGTGATGTCTCTGTTAGTCAGATTGTACCTGTGAGTGAAGACTTACATGCACGATTCTCCGCCACATCCCGTACCTATCATTATTATGTACATACAACGAAGCAGCCCTTCTCACGTCAATACTCATGTGAGATTCACTATCCGTTGGATTTTGATAAAATGAATGAGGCAGCCGACTATCTGATAGGAGAAAAAGATTTCAAATGTTTTTGCAAGACAGGTGCGGATGTAAAGACAACCATCTGTAATCTGACAGAAGCACGGTGGATTCCATGTAAGGCGGAACAAGCATTAGTAACTTCAGATAAGATCACTAATTGGTGTTTCGTTATATCGGCTAACCGCTTCTTACGCAACATGGTACGTTCCATAGTTGGTACTTTAGTTGATGTTGGAAGAGAACGATTATCCTTAGAGGAGTTTCAAGCTATTGTAAATAATGGGTCGAGAAGTGATGCGGGTGAGAGCATGCCAGGCAATGCCCTTTTCTTGTGGGATATAAAATATTAAGGTAGGCTTCCATGTGGATTATCTTAGCATTTGTCTCTGCAACTTTGCTCGGATTGTACGATACCTCAAAGAAGTATTCTTTGAAAGGTAATGATGTAATTCCCGTCTTATTTCTTAACACATTATTTTGTTCCCTCATCTTCATCCCACTTATATTGCTCTCACAATATACGAACTTATTAGAAGGGAGCGTTCTGCAAGTTGGAGTAGGAGGATGGGGAATGCATAAGTGGATCATACTGAAGAGTGTAATCGTTTTGTTATCTTGGGTATTTGGTTATTTTGCCATAGCCCATCTCCCCCTAACGATAGTAGGTCCTATTAATGCAACGCGTCCAGTTATGACATTAGTGGGAGCTATGGTTGTATTCGGTGAACGTTTAAATGTATGGCAATGGATAGGTGTAATATTCGCCATTATCTCCTTATTCCTTTTGGCTCGAAGTGGTAAGAAAGAAGGTATAGACTTCAAACATAATACGTGGATACTTTTCTTATTATTAGCGGCTTTAATGGGTACTTGTAGTGGCTTGTTAGACAAATACTTAATGGCAAGTCCAGAGAGTGGTGGAGTGGGGATGGATCGTATGTTGGCACAAAGTTGGTACAATATTTACCAATGCTTGATGATGGCAATAGTGCTCCTTACCTACTTATACAAGCGCAAGGGCAGAACTGATACTCAAGTTAAGTTCTCTTGGAAATGGAGCATCTTACTCATCTCTATCTTTTTGTCGATGGCAGACTTTGCTTATTTCTATGCCCTCTCCTTACCAGGCGCAATGATTTCGATTGTATCTATGGTTCGTCGTGGTTCCGTAATAGTATCGTTCTTGTGTGGAGCATTACTCTTTAGAGAGAAGAACTTGAAGGCAAAAGCACTTGACCTTTGCCTTGTCATTCTCGGTATGATCTTCCTCTGGATCGGTTCTTATTAGTATGCTTTTGACGTTTAAGTTAAAGTGCGATTGCCCTCTAAGTTGAAGTGCAATCATCATCTAAGTTACAATACGATTACCCTCTAACTTGAAGTACAAATGTATTTTAAGTTAATGTACGATGTTCTACAAGTTTGTATAATCGATTATACACGTTTGTATAACTCATTATACACGTTTGTATAATTGGTTATACACGTTTGTATAATGCGATAGCTCTTATAGGAATATGATAGGACACTAACTTAAAGTATGATCGATTTCTAACTTAAACGTCAATTGTACTTTAACTTAAACTTATTTGGGACTTAGAATGTTGGTCTTTTTCAAGATAAATTAATATCGGAAACTAAGGATTATTTCGAACACTTTCGTTCTATTTGTTTTGTGAAGAATAGACAACAAAAAACTTCTGAAATACCAGTTAGTTGGTATCTCAGAAGTCTTAGTTGCCGTCTTTTCGTTGTCTTATTGAATGCCTCTTACATTAAGAGCCTTGGCATACTTTGCTGCATTTATTTGATGCTCTTCGTATGTCTTTGCGAAGTTATGTGTTCCGCTAAAGTCCTCTTTTGCGCACATATAGATATAATCATGATGCACATAATTCAATACGGCATCAATCGCCTCAACTGATGGTATACGGATAGGACCGGGGGGTAAACCGCGATACTTATAGGTGTTGTAAGGGCTATCTACAGTCAACCATTTCTGATAGATACGGTGTGCGGTGAAGTTCTTTGTAGCAAACTTAACGGTCGGATCGGCTTGTAGTGGCATATTGATATGCAATCGGTTGATATACATACCTGCAATCTTAGGCATTTCCGCCACGTTTGAAGTCTCTTCATCAACGATACTAGCTAATGTGATTACTTCGTTCTCTGTTAGTCCTGCGGCTTTTGCTTTCTCTTTACGTTCAAATGTCCAGAACCTCTTACTTTCTTCTGACATTTTATCAAGGAACTTCTCTACAGAAGTGTCCCAATAGAAGTCGTATGTATTGGGAATAAACATTGCAGGAATGGTCTCTGGTGTGAATCCATATTTCTTACATGTTGCTGTAGATTTTAGTTGAGAGAGAAGTTCACTACGTGAGAACATCATCTTACTGCTAATCTCCGTGGCAAGGTCATCTATAGTTCTTACGGACTTTATGGTTAACTTTATTGGTGCCTGTAAGCCGTTGTGGATATGACGGAATGTTTGGAGTGAACCTGCTGATCCGACAGAGAATCGACCAGTACGAATATTATCTTTGTATCCTATGAGTTCTGATAATTGTTTGAAGACCCAAAAACCTTGTGGGGTTGATAATGGTTGAAGTTTGTTATAGACTGAATCTATATTATCATCTTGGTCTATAAGGACGTATTGTTCTTTCCCTGTACGAGACATACTAGCAAAGAAAAGAAAGTAACTAATACCAATCAACACTACGCAGACTGTTGCTAATATTAGCTTTTTCTTCGGATTCTTGTTATTCTTCGATTTGTTTGTCATCTTGTTATGCTTAATTTATCAATGTTGCAAAGTTACATAATTCTCCATTAAAAGTGTTGTAGTACGTGATGTAGAGCAATACTTTTTTTGAAATTTAAGATAAAAGTTAGTCTATTCTATGTATTATTGAGTAATTTTGTCCACCGTAAAAAGAAGGATAATGAAAGATTTCGATACTTATATCTTTGATTTAGATGGCACGTTGTTAAGTAGTTTAGATGACTTAGCAGCTAGTACTAATTATGCTTTACGCTGGGCAGGTATGCCAGAGAGAACAACAGAGGAAGTTCGTATGTTTGTTGGTAATGGGGTTAAACTTCTGATGGAGCGTGCAATCCCTGATGGTCAGCAGAATCCTCGTTTTGAAGAAGTATATGCAAAGTTTCGTGAACATTATCTAAAGCACAATTTAGATAGGACGCGTCCATACGAAGGTGTAATCGGAATGCTTCGAGAGTTGAAACGACGTGGAAAGAAACTAGCTATTGTAAGCAATAAGTTTTATGCTGCAACTCAAGAACTTGCTCGCCATTTCTTTGCTGATACAATAGAAGTCGCAATTGGAGAACGAGAAAATATTCGTAAGAAGCCTGCTCCAGATACTGTATTAGAGGCACTTCGTCAGTTGGGCGCACCAAAGGAAGGTGCCGTTTATGTTGGTGATAGTGATGTAGATGTAATGACGGCTAAGAATAGTGGATTGCCTTGTATTAGTGTTCTTTGGGGATTCCGAGATAAAGAGTTCCTAATAAAGCATGGTGCAACCTTATTTGTAGAGAAGCCACAAGAGATACTGGCTAAGCTATAAAACGATTTTTGTCATGTCGTAAATCATGGATCTTATAGTTATAAGATTTTATTTATCGACATGACAAAAACTAATTTTCTATCTACTTTGTAATAAAGTTCCTTTTAATCATCAAGCAGTGTAGATGAACGAACACGGCTTAGTGTTTCTGGCGTCATCTGTAAATAACTGGCTATGTAAACAAGAGGAGCACGAAGTACTACCTGTGGCTTCAGTTTACACATTCTCTTATATCGGGCTTGAGCTGTCTCAAAGCGCACAAGGTCAGCATGTATCTGTGAAATAATCAGACTTTCCTCAAGTATTTTACGATACAGAATCTGTATGTTCACGTTGTGTAAAGCCACTTGCTCTAGTTTCTGTCTAGGAAGAGCATAAATCTGTGTTGGCTCCAATGCTTCTACTTGTAGCTTTGTAGGTTCCTCTTGAAAAAGACTTTCGATGCACATTATTATACCATGATCTTCTCCAAGGTGCTCTGTTATCTCCTTTCCATTCTTAAAGTAGAACTGACGTACAAGTCCTTTTTCAACATAATAAAAGTGCTTGCAGATCTCGCCTTCACGGAGAATCATCTGCCCTTTGCTAAATTTCATTGGAACCAAGATGCTCTCAAGAACATCTAGTTCCTCATGCGTCATAGTACTATACTTGCGTGCTAATTCACGTGCAATATCTCTAGTATCATTTGCTAATTCTTTCATTTTTTCCTATCCTTTCTTTTTCTTGTCCTTTAGTCTAATTTCAATACAGCAAGGAAGGCTTTTTGTGGAACCTGTACATTCCCAATCTGTTTCATACGTTTCTTACCTTTCTTCTGTTTCTCCAAAAGTTTACGTTTACGACTAATATCACCACCATAACATTTAGCGGTAACGTCCTTTCGAACCTGCTTAACAGTCTCTCTTGCGACAATCTTAGCCCCGATAGCAGCTTGAATTGCAATGTCGAACTGCTGGCGAGGAATCAGATCCTTTAGTTTCTCACACATTCTTCTTCCGAATGTGACAGCGTTGCTCTCGTGTGTTAATGTAGAAAGAGCATCTACAGGCTCTCCATTTAACAAGATATCAAGCTTCGCTAGTTTGGAAGGGCGAAAAGAATCTATGTGATAATCGAAAGAGGCATACCCCTTTGATATGCTCTTTAGCTTGTCATAGAAATCTATTACGATCTCACCTAATGGAATCATAAAGATTAACTCCAAACGATTGCCACTTACATAGTTCTGACTAACTAATTCACCTCGCTTATCAAGACATAGAGTCATGATAGGACCAATATAATCACTTGAAGTGATGATAGAAGCCTTTATAAAAGGTTCTTCGATATGATCTATCATTGTTTGATCAGGTAAACCAGAAGGATTATGAACCTCCTTCTCGTTGCCCTGCTTGTCATAAACCATGTAGCTAACATTCGGAACCGTGGTAATGACGTCCATATTAAATTCACGGTCTAAGCGTTCTTGCACAATCTCCATGTGCAGTAATCCGAGGAATCCACAGCGGAATCCAAATCCTAGAGCCTGTGAGCTTTCTGGTTGGAATGTAAGTGAGGCGTCGTTAAGTTGTAATTTCTCTAGAGAGGCACGAAGATTCTCATAATCGTTTGGATCAATAGGGTAGACGCCTGCGAAAACCATTGGCTTTACTTCTTGGAATCCCTCAATAGCATGCTTGCAAGGAGCATCAATGTGAGTAACGGTGTCACCAACTTTTACCTCTGTTGCATTCTTTATGCCAGATATAATATAACCCACTTCACCTGTAGAAAGTTGTTTGGTGGGTATCATATCCATTTTCAGCACACCAACTTCATCGGCAGTATATTCCATTCCTGTTTGAACGAACTTTACTTTATCACCTTTCTTTATGACACCATTGTCGACCTTGCAAAGGGTAATAATACCACGGAATGAGTTAAAGATAGAGTCGAATATAAGTGCTTGTAGAGGGGCTTTCACATCTCCTTTTGGTGCAGGAATGCGCTTAACAATATCCTCAAGTATCTCTGGGATGCCTTCACCAGTCTTTCCGCTTGCCCGAATAATATCTTCTGGATCACAACCAATCAAGTCGACAATCTCATCTTCGACTTCTTCTGGCATTGCATTAGGCATGTCAATCTTGTTGATGACAGGGATAATCTCTAGATTGTGATCAATGGCCATATAAAGATTTGAGATTGTCTGCGCCTGTACACCCTGAGTCGCATCAACAATAAGCAGAGCACCTTCACAAGCAGCAATACTGCGTGATACTTCGTATGAGAAGTCGACGTGTCCCGGAGTATCAATAAGGTTTAATACATATTTCTCCTTATCGAAAGTATATTCCATTTGAATGGCATGGCTCTTAATCGTGATGCCACGCTCGCGCTCCAACTCCATGTCGTCAAGCATCTGCCCTTCAGTAATCTTTATCGTTTGGGTGTATTCAAGAAGACGATCGGCCAACGTTGATTTACCATGGTCAATGTGGGCAATTATGCAGAAATTTCTTATATGATCCATCAGTTCGTTCTATAATTCGAGATGCAAATATAATCATAAATTCTGAGAATGTGGAATGGTAAAATAGGAAATTAGCTATTTTTTGTTATCTTTGCAAAGAATATTTGATAGAGGATTAAGCTCATTTGGAATCTACTTTATGATATATTCCAATGAAATAATAATAAAAGAATTAATTATGAAGCGTTTATTCTATTTTGCTTTAATGGTGGCATTTTGTTCTTCTTGTCATAGGAGCTTGGAAGATAGAGCTGCCCAAGAATGTAAGGAATTTACTGAGAAGAAGTGTCCAACTCCTGTAGTAGATAATGTACGAATGGATAGTATGGTCTTTGAACCAGCTACCCGGGCTATTCATTATTATAATACGCTTGTTAGTATGGCTGATAATAGATTGGTCATTGATAAGCAGAAAGGTAAATTACGGCAAGTCTTGAAAGAGGCTTTAAGATCTGATGCAGGAACGAAGGCTTATAAGGATGCAGGATTCAACTTCCACTATACTTACCATTCTGAAAAAAAGCCATCAGAAGTATTGTTTGATGTAAATTATAATACAAAGGATTATCAATAAATAGATTCTTTATTACATTCAGGATTACTTATAGTGCAGACATCTTGTGATCCACATTCAAAAGCTCATATTGCCATAGATCTTAAATCGTTCTATACCAGTGTAGAGTGTGTTGAGCGTGGCTTGAATCCTTTGACAACTGATCTTGTCGTTGCAGATGTCAGTAGAACGGAAAAGACAATTTGCTTAGCGGTATCACCTTCTCTTAAATCTTATGGTTTACCAGGGCGTGCACGTTTATTTGAGGTTGTTCAACGATTGCGCGAAGTCTTATAATAAACGAAAGGAAGAATTGTTGGAAGGTAGCTTTACAGGTAAGTCTTCCTATGCAATTGATTTAGAGCAACACAAGGCTTGGGAGGTCGATTATATCACAGCAGTCCCAAGGATGGCGCATAGTATTCAACATAGTGTCAAGATATATAGTATCTATTTGCGATACGTAGCACTAGGGGATATACATGTGTATTCGATAGATGAGGAGTTTATAGACGCTACACTTTACCTTTACAGTTCTAAACTATCAACTCATGATTTTGCAATGAAGATAATTCGTGATGTTCTTCGTGAGACTGGGAAACAGCTACAGCAGGTATAGGAACTAACTTATATCTTTGTAAGGTGGCGATGGATATCGTGGCAAAGCATATACCTGCTGATAAGGATGGAATTAGAATTGCTGAATTAGATGAACATAGTTATCGTAAAAATCTATGGGATCATAAACCACTTACAGACTTTTGGCGTGTAGGTCATGGTATTGTCCAACGATTATATGCTTATAGAATTGATACTATGGGCAAGATAGCTCGTTATTCTATTGAGCATGAAGAATTGTTTTATAAGCTCTTTGCGTTAATGCAGAATTATTGATAGATCATGCTTGGGGATGGGAACCATGTACAATGGAAATGGTGAAAGCTTATCGTCCAGAATGTAATTCTATGAGTAGTGGTCAAGTACTACATGAGGGTTATACATTTCAGAAAGCAAAAGTTGTTGTACAGGAGATGGTTGATGCTTTGTCTTTAGATTTAGTTGAGAAATGTTGTGTTGCAGGACAACTTGTTCTTTATGTCGGATATGATAAAGATAGTTTGATATCAAGGGCGTTAAATGACTATACTGGATCGATTTCTAAAGATTGGTTTGGACGTAAAGTTCCTAAACATACTCATGGTTCCGCTACTTTTTCTCATTTTACTTCTTCTTCACATATAATGACTCAAGCAGTCTTAACCCGAACTCGCGTTTTATATGGAAAAAATTTACCGAACAGCAATAATAAGAATTAAAAAGCACCATACTTTTCCCTCAAAAGAGGTTGTAAGTATGGTGATATAGGAAAGTAACTTTGTTTCTGATACGATTAATATCAGGGATGAGTGTTTAGTGCTGATCTAATCAATATTCGCCAGAACGGCTAGCAGGTGATCCCAAACCATTTGGACGGTTGGGATGAGGAGACATTCGTCTGGGGTGTGGACATAACGTAATGTTGGTCCGAAGCTAATCATGTCAAGCTCTGGGTACTTCTCGGAGAATAAACCGCACTCTAACCCTGCGTGGATACCTAGGACACGTGGCTCTTTCCCGAAGAGTTTCTTATACTGTTCAACGGCGACATTTACTAACTCTGAATTAGGATTCATTTTCCATGCAGGGTAACTGTCGTTTACAACAACTTCGGCTCCAGCTAATTCGAAGCATGCACGAACAGTGTTAGTCATGTTCTCAAGGTTACTCATAACGTTAGAGCGTTGTGAACTAACGATGACGAGCTTGTCTTCTGAAGTCTGAATGCTTGCAACATTGCTTGATGTTTCCACCATATAGGCTAAAGCCTCATCTTGGCAATTTGTCAATGGACCGTTATCAAGAGCTTGAAGAGCAAGGATGACATTGTGAGAAACCTGTTTAGGCATAACCAATGCTGCATCAGCACTTTGAAGTGACCATTTCATCGAGGTATCTGTTACGTGAAATTCATCTTCAACGTTCTTGCTAAAGATGTTCCAATCAGCTTTCACTTCATCCTTATGGGTTGCTGGAACAGCAAAGAGTATTTTACCGTCACGAGGAATTGCATTATGCATCTTACCTGAGTTCCACTGACTCAAACGTAGATCCAATTTGTTTTGTTCCATATAAAGGAAGCGTGCAAGGACTTTGATAGCATTCGCACGTTTCTTATTGATGTCATCACCAGAATGACCGCCGACTAACCCTTTCAAACTAGCTTCCATAAAGAAGTAGTCCTCTGGAGCTTGCTCACGATCAAAACTGAATGTAGCTGTTGTGCTATTACCACCGGCACAGCTAACAAAGATCTGACCTTCGTCTTCAGAGTCTAAGTTGATAAGGTACTTCCCGGTCATAAAGTTAGCTTCTAAACCGAAAGCACCTGTTAAGCCAGTCTCTTCATCGCGAGTAAAGAGGCACTCGATAGGTCCATGTTTAATGTCATCCGAGTCAAGAATAGCTAACTCTAGCGCAACACCAATACCATCATCAGCACCTAAAGTTGTACCTTTTGCATGCAACCATTCACCATCAACATAAGTTTGAATTGCATCTTTATGGAAGTCGAACTCAACGTCAACAAGTTTGTCACAAACCATATCCATGTGACTCTGAAGAACAACAGTAGGCACATGCTCCATACCCTTCGTAGCAGCCTTCGAGATAAGCACATTCCCCGTCTTATCTACCTTAACATTGAGGTTACGTTCTTTTGCAAACTCTTGTAAATACTTAATCATCTGCTCTTCGTGCTTTGAAGGACGTGGTATCTGATTAATTTTCGCAAACTGCTCGAATACTCGAGCGGGTTTTAATTCTATATTCGCCATATTTAATAATATTTAATTTTGTTATCTTGCTGTTTTATATTACCTTTGCGCCGATAAACAATGCAAAGATAAAGAAAATGCTCGGAACATTATTATACTCATTGTTAATAATTGCTATTGCCATGTTGCTCTTAGGAGTGCGTGTGATACTAAAGAAGAATGGGAGTTTCCAGTCACAACATATATCAGACAATGCCTACTTAAAGGAGAAAGGTATTAGATGTGTAATAGACCAAGACAAAGAAGCTCGCGCAAAGAACAAAGCTTATTAAAATAATCATTTAAATATACAATAATGAAGAAAACATTTTGTAGTATTGCAATGCTGGCTGTGACAACATTCGCACTTGTTGCATGTAACAACCAGCCACAGAAGAACGATACAACAGAGAATCAGCCTGAAACAACCGCAAGTACATCAACCTCTGGTAGTCAGAAAATTGCTTATGTGGAGATTGATTCTATCATGAGTCAATATACTTATTGGAAGGATGTAACTAAGATTATAAAGGCTAAAGAAGCTAACATCCAACGCACATTAGCTGGAAAGCAGAAAGCTATTCAAGCTGCTGCTGCTAACTTCCAACAGAATGTCCAGGCTAATAAGTACACCCAGGCTCAGGCTCAACAGATTCAAGCAAGTATTCAGAAGCAAGCACAGGATGCTGATGCTCTTCAACAGCGTTTGGGTGCAGAATATCAGAACGAAGTAGCTAAATATAATAAAGCTCTCTCTGATAGTGTGCACAATTACTTGAAGGAATACAATAAGGATAAGAAGTATGCTATTATCCTTGCAAAGAGCGGTGATAATATCTTATATGCTGACCCTGCTTACAATATTACAAATGAAGTTGTAAAGGGTATGAATCAAGCTTATAAGGGGATGAGTAAGTAATATAAAACAAACGATCTATTCATATTATCTGATTGTTTGTAATATAAAGGAAGTCAGTTGAAGTATTTCAACTGACTTCCTTTATTCAATATCTGATTGATTCATACAAGAGAGTAAGAAAAAAGGATATAAAGAGAAAATCCATAGACTCAAAAGAATCTATGGATTTTCTTTTAATTGTGAGTAAGAGAATTAAGCCTCTGCAGGAGCTTCCTCTGTTGTAGTCTCTTCAGCAGTCTTTGCTGCTTCAGCTTGTGCTGCAACGGCAGCAGCCTTCTTGTCTGCAACCTTCTTAGCAATAGCCTCATTAACTTTCTTCTCAGCCTCAAGGTTCTTAGCAACAGCAGCCTTTTTCTCGTCAGTTACTTTCTTTGCTACAGCATCGAATGCTGCAACTTTAGTCTGCTTCCAAGCGTCGAACTTCTGTTGACAAGTTGCCTCGTCGAATGCGCCTTTCTTAACACCGCCACGAAGATGCTTCATCATGTAAACACCTTCACCTTTAAGGATGTTACGTGCTGTGTCAGTTGGTTGAGCACCTGTCTCAACCCAATACAATGCGCGCTCAAAATTCAAATCTACTGCGGCTGGATTGGTGTTAGGGTTATAAGTACCAATCTTCTCAATAAATTTACCATCACGTGGTGCACGAGCGTCAGCGATTACGATACTATAGAAAGCATAGTTCTTACGACCACTGCGCTGCAATCTGATTTTTGTTGCCATAAAAATAAATAATTTATAAGGTTTGAATTCATTGCTGTCATCTCGTGACAGCGGTGCAAAAGTACTTCTTTTTTTGCTAACTACCAAATAATGTGAGTATTTATAATCTGCAAACGTAAGAAAACATATTAGGAAAATGTTGTTCGATATCGGTTGGCTTCACACCAAAGATACCGAAGATGGTGCTACCGCTTCCTGACATTTGCGCATAGAGTGCTCCTTTATCATAGAGTTTTTGCTTGATTGCTGCTAGTTCTGGATGATTAGTAAAGATAGGAGCTTCAAAATCGTTGATAAGTTCGTCACGCCATGTATCTATAGGCTGCTTGACAATATCACGGCAACACTTTGCAGGGGTCTTAGGAGTTATAGAAGCATAAGCCTCGGCAGTAGAAACAGCAACATCAGGTTTGACAAGAACGAGATAATAGCCATTAAGATTCCCATTTTCAGAATCGGCAGGAGAGAGGATATTACCAATACCTGTTGCATAAGCAATCTCTGAAGTAATAAAGAAAGCACAGTCAGCACCTAGCTTAGCGGCATAACGTTCCATCTCTTTAATACCCATATTCAAACGGAAGCGTTCATCCAACAGTCTAATCATATAAGCAGCATCAGACGAACCACCACCTAAACCGGCTTGCATAGGTATGCGCTTATATAGATGAATGTGTACTCGAGGCAACTGATAATCTTTTGCAAGCAGATTATAAGCCTTAACAACCAGATTCTTCGATTCATCACATTCAACCGCACTTCCTGTAACCTTTAAGTCACAATCCGTATCAGATGGGAACTCTTCATCCATCTTTTTAATCTCAAGAACATCGCAAAGCGGTACAGGATAGAAAATAGTTTCAAGATTGTGATAACCATCTTCGCGTTTGCGCACGATATTCAAACCAAGATTGATTTTACAACAGGGGAAACAAATCATAGCGTTTTATTTTATAAACTGCTTACAAAGATAATAAAACGTTGTTATAATGATGTAGGGAACGGAATATTTTTTGTAATTTTGCCGCCGTATGCCAGAAAGAAAAGTTAGCAAAACAAGCAGAAGGGGACAGCAAGCCCCTATTGATACTTCCTTTGGTCATTTACAGCCACAGGCGATTGATATTGAGAAAGTAGTGTTAGGTGCCCTTATGATTGATAAGGATGCTTTCACGGTTGTATCTGAAATAATAAAGCCCGAAACATTCTATGAGGCTCGTCATCAGAAGATTTATGAGGCAGTCCAGTCGTTAAATCTCCAAGAAAAGCCAGTAGACATTATGACTGTGACCGAAGAGTTGCGTCATAAAGGAACGTTAGAAGAGGTAGGTGGACCCTCATATATTGTTGAATTGAGTTCGCAAGTGGCTTCTTCCGCGCATATAGAATACCATGCCCACATTCTTGCGCAAAAGTTTTTAGCTCGACAGCTCATCCAATTTGCCTCAATGATTGAGACAGACGCATTTGATGAGACAGTCGATGTGGATGATTTGATGCAGAAAGCTGAAGGAGCATTATTTGAGATTTCTCAAAAGAACATGCTTCAAGACTATGTACAAATTGATACGATCGTAGATCAAGCTCACCAACTCTTGCTTCAAGCTGCCAATCGTGAAGGCGGATTGACGGGTGTACCCAGTGGATTCCGCAAGCTGGATGATATTACAGCGGGCTGGCAACCTTCCGATCTTATCATTATTGCCGGTCGTCCTGCCATGGGTAAAACGTCTTTCGCATTGAGTATTGCCAAGAATATTGCAGTTGATTATCGTAAGCCGATAGCCTTCTTCTCGCTTGAAATGAATAATGTCCAGTTGGTTAATCGCTTGATATCCAACGTTTGTTCTATACCGGGTAACAAGATTCTCAATGGTCAGTTAACCCCAGACGAATGGGAACGTTTTGATTCTAATATCCGCAAAATGCAAGGCGCACCTATCTATGTTGATGATACTCCGGGTCTATCCATCTTCGAATTGAGAACAAAGGCACGCCGATTGGTTAGAGAGCATAACATAGAAGTCCTAATGATCGACTATTTGCAGCTGATGAATGCGAATGGCATGCGCTTCAATAGTCGACAAGAAGAGGTATCAACCATTAGCCGCTCACTGAAAAGTCTTGCCAAAGAGTTGAATATTCCAGTCTTAGCCCTATCCCAGTTGAGCCGTGCCGTAGAGCAACGTGAGGGAGTTGAAGGCAAGCGACCGCAGCTAAGTGACTTGCGTGAGTCGGGTGCCATCGAGCAAGATGCCGATATGGTACTATTCGTTCATCGTCCCGAGTATTATCATATATTACAAGACGAGAAGGGAAACGACCTCCATGGTATGGCGCAAATCATCATAGCCAAGCACCGTAAGGGTGCAACGGGCGATGTTCTCCTGAACTTCCGTGGCGAATATACTCGTTTTGCCAATCCAGAAGATGCCAAATTTGCAGTACCTTTGCCTGATGATCCTATAGGCGGAGAGATTGTCGGGAGTAAGATGAATGATGGTCCATTACCTCCGCCACCAGCCGATATGATCAAGCCTCCATTCTAATTGTTTACTGAAAAGAGGTATTCGGTTAGAGAAAACACCTTATAAGTTATATCGGAAAAGAAGGATTGATACTAACGTCCTCGCCCGTCCAGCAATAGATTTAATTTATTTCGGACAGGCGAGGACGTTATTTTGTGCTTTATTTTCCTACGATTCAAACCTGAAATTTATCGAATCTAATAGTAGAATAAATTTGAAATATTCTTTACATTTATTTTTTCTATTATAGGTTAAAATAGAACTCAATAATCGTAAATTTTAGAAGGAATATTCGATTTTTAGAAAACGTATATACGTTTTTGATGAAACGTACCTCCGTTTTTGGTAAAACGTACCTCCGTTTTTAGTGAAATGTACCTCCGTTTTGGCAAAAAAGTAGGTACTTTTTACCTAAATTGAATAGATTTTTTACCTGAAAGCAAGCCTTAGTTTTGTAAATACCTATATATCAGATACTTACAAGAAAGTTCAAAATTGCCTCAAAATTCGCGTATTTGAGGGAGAATAAAGGTTTGCTGGATAAAAACGCAAGGAGAAGTGCTGAAATTAGCAATATTCTATTACAAAACGTTATTGCTCGTTTTGCCTTAAATACTCCTTGGCTCTCTCTAAATCTTGTGGCGTATCAATACTGACCGTCTCAATGTTTGTGATACAAACCTTAATACGATAACCATTTTGTAGCCATCGGAGTTGTTCTAATCTTTCTGCAAGTTCTAAGGATGAGGGGGGCAATTTGCTTATTTCGTGTAATGTTTCAACTCGATAGGCATAGAGCCCAATGTGTTTTAGAAAGGGATAGTGACCTATCCAATCCGCTTGTTCTATGCCGCGGATAAATGGAATTGCCGAGCGAGAGAAGTAGAGCGCATTATTATTTTTGTCAAGAACTATCTTAGGGCTATTGACGTTTCTGAGGTCTTGCATAGACTTTAATGGAATACCGAGGGTTGCGATCTGCGTTTGCTCATCATCGAAACAGGACATTATCATTCTGATTTGCTCCGTTTGAATAAAAGGTTCGTCGCCCTGAATATTGATAACAACATCAAACTTACCTTTAATCTTATCCAATGCTTCGCACGCCCGCTCCGTTCCGCTCTGATGATTCGCTTGCGTCATAACCGCTTTTCCACCAAACGCAGTTACAACATTGTATATACGTTCGTCATCAGTAGCCACATAGACGTCGGTTAGCACCTGTTTCGCCCTTTCGTAAACATGCTGTATCACAGGTTTTCCGCCTAATTGAGCTAACGGCTTTCCGGGAAATCGGGACGAAGAATAGCGCGCGGGGATAATTCCAAGGAACTTCATACGATCAATATACCTTTTATTAACGCTGCGAAAATAGCAATTCTTTTTAAAAAGACAATGCCTTAGAGCGACATTTTCATAGAAATGTATTAATTTTGTTGTCATGAAGAGAATAACATTGATTGGAGCTGGTCGGCTCGCAACGCAATTAGGTAGGGCATTATTCGATGCAGGATTTATAATAAATCAGGTTTTTAGTAGGACAGAAGAGTCGGCTCGTGTACTCGCCGAAAGACTAAATGCGGAGGCTTTGACAAATCTTGATGACTTGCGTAATGATGCAGATGCGTATATTATCTCTGTAAAAGATAGTGCTCTTTGCCAATTGATTCCGCAAGTTTGCGCGGGTAGGGGGGATAAACTCTTTCTTCATACGGCAGGTTCCATGTCGATTGATTGCTTTAAAGGATTCGCTAGTCGCTATGGTGTGTTCTATCCGATGCAAACTTTCTCGAAGACATGGGATGTGAGTTTCGAGGATATTCCAATCTTTATAGAAGGAAGTTCAGAGGAAGTTCAAGAGGATATTCGAACTTTAGCAGCGATAATTACAAAGCGTGTTATTCCACTTGATAGTGAAAATCGGAAATATCTGCATTTGGCCGCGGTCTGGGCATGCAACTTTAGTAATTATTGCTATAGTGTTGCTGCGGATATTCTCGGTGAGCATGGGATTCCTTTTGACGTCATGTTGCCGCTAATTGATGAAACTACAAAGAAAATCCATGCGATGAATCCGAAGGAAGCTCAGACGGGTCCAGCTGTTAGATGGGATCAAAACGTGATTGATCAGCAAATGTTGCTAATGAAATCACACTCTAATTGGCAGGCTATCTATGAGGTTCTTTCTAATAATATTCATGCAAACGATAAAAAAGAATGATAAACTACGATTTAAAGAAGATAAAAGCAGTTGTTTTTGACGTGGATGGTGTGCTTTCTGCTGGTACAATTCTCATGGATGAGAAGGGCGATCCTGTTCGAACCATTAATATAAAGGATGGATATGCCATACAATTAGCAGTGAAACATGGTTTGCAATTAGCAATTATGACAGGTGGTCATAACGAAAATGTGCGTTCGCGTTATGAATATCTTGGGGTGAAAGATGTTTATATCAACTGCTCTATGAAGATTAAAACATGGGAAGAGTTCCTAAAGAAATATGACTTAAAGGAGGAAGAGATTATCTACGTTGGTGATGACATTCCCGATTATGAAGTCATGCAACGTGCTGGATGTCCGTGTTGTCCAAAGGATGCTTGTGCAGAGATTAAGCAAATCGCATGTTATATCAGTGATTGTAAAGGTGGTTATGGTGTGGCTCGTGATATCTTAGAGCAAGTTCTGAAGGCGCAAGGGAACTGGGTTATGAACGCAAAAGCATTTGGTTGGTAATGAAGAAACATATAATACTCGCTAGTAATTCGCCTCGTCGTAGGGAACTACTGGCTGGATTAGATCTTGATTTTGAGGTAAAAGTTCTGCCAAATGTAGCAGAAGATTACCCTCATAATCTCCCTGCTGTAGAGGTTGCAGGATATATTGCACAGGAGAAAGCTGATGTTTATAAAACATTGATTACCGAAGATGACTTGGTTATCACAGCTGATACGGTTGTAGTAGTAGATAATACGGTGTTGGGTAAACCGAAGGATGCGGATGATGCGCGTAAGATGTTACATCTTATCAGCGGTCGTAGACATCAAGTTGTTACGGGTGTATGTCTTCTTACTTCTACAGGTTACCGTTCTTTTTCCGTCACGACAGATGTAACATTCAAGCAACTGAGTGATGACGAAATCAATTATTACATAAAACACTTCAAACCTTTTGATAAGGCGGGGGCTTACGGAATACAGGAATGGATAGGCTATGTTGGGGTAACATCTATCAATGGCAGTTACTTTAATGTCATGGGGTTACCAGTACAGCGTATTTGGGAGGAAGTGCATAAACTATAATCATTCGCAAAGAAGTATGAAGACAATATTACTCTTAGTTGGTAAGACACAAAGTAAGATATTCAGAGAAGGGATTGATGATTATACCAATCGGATAAAGCATTACATGCCTTTCTCTATAACGACTATCCCTGAACTAAAGAATACGAAGAATATTACGGAAGAACAACAGAGGCAGAGAGAGGGAGAACTTATATTAAAGGAGATTCAATCTGCTGATACGGTTGTATTATTGGATGAACATGGTTCTGAATTTACCTCTCTTAAGTATGCTGATTGGCTAACACAAAAGCAAAATACAGCTAGAAGACTTGTTTTTGTTATCGGAGGACCATACGGATTCTCGCAAGATGTATATGCACGGGCTAATGAGAAAATATCGCTTTCACGTATGACTTTCTCTCATCAGATGGTACGACTCATCTTTACAGAACAGCTCTATAGAGCCTGTACTATAATAAAAGGTGAGCCTTACCACCATGAATAAGTACTATTTATCCTTTTGTTCCTTGCAAATAGGACACAAATCTTCTTCTTTATTAATCTTCTTATAATGCTCCTTACGCTTTGGATTCATAGGAAACCATCCTTTCGCAACTCGTTTTTCTTGTGCTAGTAACTCACCAATGCCCCAAAGCAGAGAAGCACCAAGAACACCAAGTACAGCTGAAAGAAATATATTCTGAATAAATAGGGCACCAACACAACAAGCGATTCCAGATATAAGCAATAACCACCAAGGCTTAGTACCAAAATAATATTCAGTCTTTATTACCAAAGGATGGCACAGACCGATAATCAAAAACGTGCTTATAGCTAGAAGTATTCCTCTGAAGTTTAAATCCATTTCTAGTTATCTTTTAAGATTAATACTTATCATCCCAAACTGATTAACTGATATTAGCCGTCAGGATTAACGGGTACAAAAATACAAAAAATAATCAACCCTCAAATGTTTTCTCGGAATAAATGCCTATATTTGCAAATAGTAATTAGTAAATACGTAAGACTTAAATTATGGAAAATAACCAAACACTTATCGCAGAATGCGAGAGTAAAGCCAAGCAGTGGTTGTCTCCTGCTTTTGATGAAGAGACACGTTCAGCCGTTGAGTCAATGATTAAGAATGAGGATAAGACTGATCTTATCGAGAGCTTCTACAAAGACTTAGAATTTGGTACAGGTGGACTTCGAGGCATCATGGGAGCTGGTTCTAACCGAATGAACATCTATACAGTGGGTATGGCAACACAAGGCTTTGCTAACTACTTGAAACTTAATTTCAAGAACAAAGAGCAAATCAGTGTTGTTGTTTGTCACGACTGCCGTAACAATTCCCGTCTTTTTGCTGAAACTGTAGCTAACATCTTCTCTGCAAATGGTATTAAGGTTTATCTATTCGATGACTTGAGACCTACTCCAGAATGTTCGTTTGCTATTCGTTACTTGAAAGCACAAGCTGGTGTAAACATCACAGCGAGCCACAATCCACGCGAGTATAATGGTTACAAGGCGTATTGGGAAGATGGAGCGCAAGTTCTTGCTCCTCACGACAAAGGCATTATCAATGAAGTAAACAAAGTACATATTGAGGATGTTAAGTTCGATGGTAACAAGAATTTAATTCAAATCATCGGCGAAGATATTGATAAACCTTACTTGGATCAGGTAAAGACAATTTGCATTGACCCTGAAGTTATCAAGCATCAGCACGACTTAAAGATTGTGTACACTCCATTACATGGTGCAGGTCGTGTCATGATTCCACGTTCATTAGCTCTTTGGGGCTTTGATAACGTTCATTGTGTGAAAGAGCAGATGATCAAAGATGGTAACTTCCCAACTGTTGATCGCCCTAACCCAGAGTTCGCAGAGGCTTTAACCTTAGGCCTTCGCGATGCTAAAGCATTAGATGCTGACATCCTTATGGCTTCCGACCCCGATGCTGATCGCGTAGGTATGGCTTGCAAGGACTCTAATGGTGAGTGGGTTCTCATTAATGGTAATCAAACTTGCCTTATCTTCTTGTGGTATATCATCACTAATCGTCAGGCAGTAGGCAAGATGAAACCAACCGACTTTATCGTTAAGACTATCGTTACAACAGAGGTAATTCGCAAGATTGCCGAGAAGCAACATGTTGAAATGCGTGATTGTTATACAGGTTTCAAGTGGATTGCACATGAGATAGCATTGTCCGAAGGTAAGCAGCAGTATATTGGTGGTGGTGAAGAGAGCTACGGCTTTATGGCTGAAGACTTTGTTCGCGATAAGGATGCAGTCAGTGCATGCTCACTTTTAGCTGAAATTTGCGCTTATGCAAAGGATCATGGTAAGACACTTTACGATATTCTCATGGACATCTATCTCGAATATGGATATAGTAAAGAATTTACCATCAACGTTGAACGTCCGGGCAAGAGCGGTGCTGATGAGATTCAACAGATGATGAAAGACTTCCGTTCTAATCCTCCTAAGGATCTCGGCGGCAGTATTATTGAGTTAACAAAGGATTATCAGAGTCTTGAACTGACAAAGGCAGATGGTTCTAAGGAGAAACTTGATATGCCTGAGACAAGTAATGTTCTTCAATGGTTCTGTACTGATGGAACAAAAGTAAGCGTTCGTCCTTCCGGAACCGAACCTAAGATTAAGTTCTATCTTGAAGTAAAGGATGTAATGAATACAGCAGCCGATTACAAAGCATGTGAAGAGCGCGCAATGAAGAAGATTGAGGCTATTAAGAAGAGTCTTAGACTATAGTTTCCAATATTAAGGAGCTATGGTTCCTTTATCAGATCAGTAAGAAAAGATAGGGTATATCGAAGTGATTTGATATACCCTATTACTTTATGTGTTATAAGAAAAACTAAGAATATCTTTTACATTTTGTTTTCTTATTATAGGATAAAATAGAACTCAATAATCATAGATTTTAAAAGGAATATCCGATTTTTGGAAAACGTATATACGTTTTTAGTAAAATATACCTCCGTTTTTGGTAAAATGTACCTCCGTTTTTAGTAAAACGTACCTCCGTTTTTGGTGAAATGTACCTCAGTTTTTGCAAAAAAGTAGGTACTTTTTACCTGAATTGAATAGATTTTTTATCTGAAAGTAAGCATTATTTTTGTAAACACCTGTATATCAGATACTTATAATTAATCTCAAATTTGCTTCAAAATTCGCGTATTTGAGGGGAAGAATAAGGGTTTGCTGGATAAAAACGCAAGGAGAAGTGTTAAATCTGACAATATTTCATTACAAAAAATGATTTGAATAAATCTGTCTGTTTCCTTATCTAGTAATATCTTTCCTTTGTAGAATTATGCTAGGAATAAGGGTGGATTTATTCAAATCAAATGTTATAAGGTCGATAAAGGGGCGAATTTCCCTGTATAAATTCTATAGGGGTTATTTCATCTTCTTATGAAGTTTTCGCAGAGCTTTATTGCGAATTTGACGAACTCGTTCACGCTTTAGTCCCATATTCTCTGCTATTTCAGCCATAGTATAATGAGTGCCATTCAGTCCATATATAGCGATGATAATGCGTTTCTCCCTTTCATTCAGTTCATTTAATCCTTTCTGAATCTCGAAGTTTAGGAGTTCTTTGTTCAAATGTTCGTCAGCTTGTGGCGCATCCTCATTCTCTAAAACATGCTGCAGAGTAAAGTTATTACTGCTTCCAACGGGGATGGGCTGGTCAATGGATATAGCATGCGTGCGTTTTCGTTCAAATTTACTCTTCTCATCTTTCGGTAATTTATAGAGAGCTGTCTGTTCTTTTATAGCCTCTTCCATAGCCTTTTTGATGTAAGGTGCCGCATAAGATACGAAGCGAATCCCTTTTGTTCCATCGAATTTCTGGGCGGCGTGCATCATTCCGATGTTGCCTTCACTCACTAAATCGTCTTCTCCTAGTCCCTGATTCTTATAATGATGTGCTAATGATACGACGAATTTGAGATTAGCCTTGGTTAATTTCTCTAGAGCTTTGGCATCACCGAGCTTAATCTTAGCCGCAAGCGCTTGCTCTTCTTCGTTAGATAAGAGTTGCTCTTGTACTATCTCTTCTATATATTTCTCATTTACACTCATGATACGCAATATTTAAAGTTAATGATTTGCATGTGCTTTGGAGATGAAACTTATTTCTTAATTTCGGTCTTCTTACGCTTGATATACCATTTTGCAAGGAAGTAAACGCATGCGAGGAGTACCAAAGCGATGAGAGCAATCTTAATGTATTCTCCATATTCGAGAATCTTTTCATCCAATTGTTCTTCTGGAACGAAAGAATGCATGTAATGACCTAGTATTGCGAGAATGCTATGCCATGCACCAGCACCGATTGTTGTATAAAGCATGAAGCGCCAATAGCTCATCTTTGCCAGTCCCGCTGGGATCGAAATAAGGTGACGGATACCGGGAAGTAATCGTCCCGTAATGGTTGCTACCAATCCATGTTTATCAAAATATTTCTCACTCTTTTCAACCTTTTCTTGATTTAAGAGGCAAATGTGCCCCAATTTGCTGTTAGCAAACTTGTAAATAAGCGGACGACCTAAGTACCATCCAGCAAGATAGTTTATTGTAGCACCGCAATCAGCTCCTAAAGTTGCAAAGAGGATAACGAGCCACATATTGAGATTTCCGCCTGCAGCATGATAAGCGGCAGGAGCAACCACTAACTCTGATGGTACGGGGATGACCGTACTTTCTAAGAGCATCAAGAGAAAGATGGTGCCATAGTTAAGGTGTCCGAGTAGGGTTGTGATAAAACTCATGATTGTGTTCGAATTAATTAATAGAATTGTTATTTCAAATGTTGATACTTGGATAGTCTTTTATCGCCATTCCTTGTGGATAAAGATCGGATAATACATCCTGACATTCCACTGGATTTCGCTCTATCGCCAATTGAAGATATTGTTTATATTCTTCAGTTTTGTTAAGTTCGTAGCAGCAGCGTGCAAGATATGCGAAACCTTCTGTCCAATCTTTCCCAACTTTTGGCAAGAGTAAAGTAAAGAGGTTGTAAGCTATCTTGAAATATCCATTATCAAATATCGATATTCCCACATGGATTAATGTGGAATCCTTATTAGATGATTCGGCTATTGCTTGCTGATAGGAGTCTTGAGCTTCTATAGGATAACCTAATATAAGGTATATATGTCCAATGGTTACATCTATAACGCTGATGTCAGCATTGTGACATGTCTGTTTGTAAAGCTGATAATACTTTAGTGATTCCTCAAAGTTATCCAATGAGAATAATCCATTAGCCTTGTTAAGAAGAGCATCTTCGTCATTAGGATTTATGGCAATGGAATACTCGCTGGATGTAATTGCTCCTTGAATATCATTATTTAAGAATTGGATTTGGGCGAGTTGATTCCAATAAGAGTAGGGGTTCTTATCAATGAGTTTGTTGAGGAGAGTCTCGCCCTCTTTATATTTACCTCGCCCTTTTAGAATGCGAACCTTTATCTCCTTATAGTCATCATTGTCTATATCTCTAGTTCGGTTAAGCCATTTCTCTGCATAATCGATCTCTTCGTAATCGGAGAAAAGAGCAGCCGAATCGATTATAAATTCGTCTTTGCTATCGACATCTATTAACTTTTCATATTGTTCTTGTAGATATTGATCAGCAAGACTCACCTGATGATCCACTATCATTATCTCGGCTTTTAGATACGTATAGTCGGAATCGCTCTTGTCAACAATCGTTTCTGCTATCTCGTTCGCTTGCGAAACATCATTGTGAATGAGCAATGCCATTCTAGATTTAAATACTAATGGCTCTGTTGCAGTAGGATAAAGATGGTTCGCATAATTAACAGCTTCCAACGCTTTGTCCTCTTTTCCAATAGTACAATAATATTCAGCAATATCAGTGAGCTCCTCAGAATCTAGGAACTCACTGATATTGTTATCTTGCAATTCCTCATATTTATGAAGAAGTTGCTTAAATTCTTCGCTATAAAAATGTATATCCAAATTACTTTCTAATGATTATTAAACTTTGACCTTCTTTGCCCAAGTATCTTTTAGGCCAACAGTCTTATTGAATATAAGGTGGTCTGCAGTGGAATCTGGGTCAAGCATAAAGTAACCTGTGCGTTGGAACTGGAGATAATCTCCTGGTTTCTTCTCTGCAAGGAACTTCTCTACATAGCATTCTGTGCGTACTGATAGACTTTGAGGATTTAATAATTCATGGAAGTCTCGCTCGTCAGCTGATGGATTCTCTACGTTGAAGAGACGATCGTACTCACGAACCTCAGCCTTTAAGCAATGGTCAGCACTTACCCAGTGGAGAGTTCCCTTTACTTTACGATCAGAACCAGGCATACCGCTCTTGCTGTTCTCATCATATTCTGCCTGAATCTCAATGATATTACCTTCTGCATCCTTTGTACAACCTGTACATTTAATAATATAAGCGTTCTTTAAACGTACTTCCTTACCAGGAGTCATACGGAAGAACTTCTTAGGAGCATCTTCCATGAAGTCTGCACGCTCAATCCAAAGGTTCTTTGAGAATGTGATAGTATGTTTACCATCAGCCTCATTCTCTGGATTGTTGATAGCCTCCATCTCCTCTGTCTTATCTTCTGGATAGTTGGTAATGACAAGTTTAATAGGATCAAGAACTGCACTAACACGTGTTGCTTTTTTATTTAAATCATCACGTACAGCCGCTTCCAATAAAGCAACGTCATTGAGCGCATCAAACTTAGTATAACCAATAGAGTCGATAAAATTGCGGATTGACTCTGGAGAATAGCCACGACGGCGCATACCGCATAGGGTAGGCATACGTGGATCATCCCAACCATTAACGAGATGTTCGTCAACAAGTGTATGAAGTTTGCGTTTAGACATTACTGTATATGTAAGGTTTAAGCGGTTAAACTCAATCTGCCTTGGACGATTGTCATGTAGATTGTCTGCTGTTCCGTCACACTCTTTGAGGAAGTCAACAAACTTATCATAGAGTGGGCGATGTGGTACAAACTCGAGTGTACAGATAGAGTGGGTGACACCTTCGAAGTAATCACTCTGACCATGAGCAAAATCATACATTGGATAACAATGCCATTTTGTACCAGTTCTGTGATGTGGTATCTGAATGATTCGATAGATGATAGGATCACGGAAGTGCATGTTTGGGTTAGCCATATCTAACTTAGCACGTAACACCATACTTCCTTCTACAGCTTCTGGGGTATTCATCTTTTCAAATAGAGCAAGATTTTCCTTGATTGGACGATCCCGATAAGGAGAAGCTGTACCAGGTGTTGTTGGTGTTCCCTTCTGTTCTGCAATCTGCTCAGCTGTTTGTTCATCTACGTATGCCAAACCTTTCTTAATCATCCAGATAGCAAAGTCCCAAAGTTTCTCAAAGTAGTCACTTGCATAATAGATAGTACCCCACTTGAATCCAAGCCAGCTAATATCATGAAGGATATTCTCTACATATTCATTATTCTCTTTACTTGGGTTGGTATCATCAAAACGAAGATTACAAACACCATTATAATGTTCTGCAACACCAAAATCCATGCAAATTGCTTTTGCATGTCCTATGTGGAGATAGCCGTTTGGCTCTGGTGGGAAACGAGTTTGAATGCGTCCTCCGTTCTTACCTTCTGCGAGATCTTCCTCTACCAGTTGTTCTACAAAGCTTAAACTTCGCTTCTCTTCATTAGTGTTATTCTCTATCGTAGTCATATATTCTTGTTTATTATTTGTTGCAAAGTTACTTATTTTTTCTGGTTTATAGCAATATCTACTGTAAATAAATAAAGTAGAGATAATCATCTTTTTATTTTTTTCGATAGAAATACTTGGTTTGTCGTTATGCTATTTGATTATATATAGAAAATTATTTTTAGTTATGTTAATTGTCTGATATGTAAGAAAAAAAATAATATTTTATAATAAAAAAAGTTGTGGAAATGTTTGTGAGAAATAAAAAAATGCCTTATCTTTGCAACTGTTATCCTGAATACAATCTTTTTACCTTAAAGCAACTAATACCTATTGAGATTGAATGCCTGTCGCTGTGAAGCGTTGGGCATTTTACTTTTGCTAATGTTTTGAAGATGATTATTGGTTTTATTAGATTTAGATAATGATTATTCTATCTAATAACCTTGGATTATTACTAAGGAGTTCTTTTACTAAAGGTGATGTTATAGACGATTTATAGCGGAAAAGTTCTTTATTATATGTATGTTACATGTAATTAAAAAAGAAATCTTTTCTTGTGAGTGGTGTTTTCTCGTATAGATAATGTAACTTTGCAGGAAACTTATTAATTATGAAGAATATTTTAAAGGACTTGAGGCGCAAGGATCACCCACATGTATTGGGTGCCTTGGATATTTTTAAATATATTGGACCTGGATTATTAGTTACTGTTGGGTTTATTGATCCAGGAAATTGGGCAAGTAACTTTGCAGCAGGATCGGAATATGGTTATGCCTTATTGTGGGTTGTAACCTTATCAACTATTATGTTGATAGCGTTACAGCATAATGTTGCCCACTTAGGTATAGTTACGGGCTTATGTTTGAGCGAAGCTGCTGTTAAGTATGCCCCCAAATGGGTTGGGCGTCCTATTATTATTAGTGCGATTCTTGCGAGTATCTCTACTTCGCTTGCCGAAATATTAGGTGGAGCGATAGCTCTGCAGATGCTATTTGGAATGAGCATCCCGACAGGTTCCGTGCTTACTACGGCGGCTGTGCTTATTATGCTCTTTACAAATAGCTACAAGAAGATGGAACGTGCCATTATTGGTTTTGTGTCAATGATTGGACTTTCATTTATTTATGAGCTTTTCTTGGTTGACATTCATTGGCCGTCAGCAATAGAAGGAGCTTTTGTACCCACAGTTCCTCAAGGTTCACTCTTGATAATTATGAGTGTATTGGGAGCTGTTGTCATGCCCCATAATCTCTTTCTCCATTCCGAGATAGTCCAAAGCCGCGAGATTCATTTGAAAGGAGACGAACGTATTCAACACATGTTGAAATATGAATTCATTGATACCCTATTTTCAATGATAGTAGGATGGGCAATCAACTCAGCAATGATACTTTTAGCAGCAACAACTTTCTTCTCTCATGGGCAACATGTTGAAGAACTATCCCAAGCGCAGGCAATGTTACAGCCTCTATTAGGAAATAACGCAGCCAATATCTTTGCCATTGCTTTGCTATTAGCCGGCATATCAAGCACCATTACAAGCGGAATGGCAGCAGGTAGTATCTTTTCCGGTTTATTCGGTGAGTCGTATAATGCGAAAGATACTCACTCTATTGTAGGAATTGTTTTATCCTTGGGTATTGCACTTTTGATAATTTTCTTTATAGGAGACCCTTTTAAAGGCTTGATTATCTCACAAATGTTCCTATCTGTTCAGCTTCCCTTCACCGTCTTTTTGCAGGTAGGACTAACATCTTCAAAGCGAGTAATGGGGAAATATGCAAATAGTAAGCTCAATATGATATTCCTTTATTCATTGGCTGGTATCGTAACAATGCTGAATATTTGGCTTTTGATAGAAAGTCTAATGTAACTTTGATAATTTGTAAGATTCTGTTAGATAAGGAAACAGACCAATTTACTCGAATCATTTTTTGTAATGAAATATTGTCATATTTAACACTTCTCCTTGCGTTTTTATCCAGCAAACCCTTATTCTCCCTCAAATACGCGAATTTTGAAGCAATTTTGAGATTCGTTGTAAGTATTTGATATATAGGTGTTTACAAAAATTATGCTTACTCTCAGATAAAAATCTATTCAATTCAGGTAAAAAGTACCTACTTTTTTGCAAAAACGTATATACATTTTCCAAAAATCGGATATTCCTTTTAAAATCTATGATTATTGAGTTCTATTTTATCCTATAATAAGAAAACAAAATGTAAAAGATATTCTTAGTTTTTCTTATAATACATAAAGCTATAAAATAGATTGTTTGCAAATAATTTGTGGAGGGTTCGCGAACAATTCTCTGTATCTTTTGTTATGGTGTTGCGTTCGTTAGTTACGGATCATACACATGTGGGGCACGGGAGTATAGCCCGTGCCCCACGAAAGTATATTTCTTTGATGTTGATATCTTCTGAATTAAATCCTTTTACATTCTTCAAGAAGCTGTTTCTTCATCTGTCTTTGCAGTAGGAGATTTCGCTTCGAACTTTAGCTTTTCGCTATCTTTTTCTTTAGAAATGTGAATAGTATCACCAGATTTCACTTCATTAGAGAGGATTAGCTCGCTTAATCCGTCCTCAATATAGTTTTGTATAGCACGTTTCAATGGTCGGGCACCGAATTGCACATCGTATCCCTTTGTTGCTACGAAAGTCTTTGCGTCATCGGTTATCTCCATGTTATAGCCGAGTGCTTTAACACGTTTGAATAAACCTTGGAGTTCAATGTCTATAATCTTCAGAATGGCATTGAGATCAAGTTGATCAAATGTGATAATCTCGTCTAATCGATTAAGGAATTCTGGCGCAAATTGCTTACTCAAGCTCTTCTGAATAATACTACGTGCACGTTCCTTATCGCTTTCGCTGTGGGAGAGTCCATTTAAGTTTACTGCTCTAAAGCCTACACCTTGCCCAAATTCCTTTAGTTGTCGGGTACCAGCATTGGAAGTCATGATGATAACTGTATTACGGAAGTCGATTAATCTTCCATTACCATCGGTCAATCTTCCTTCATCGAGTACCTGCAAAAGCATATTAAATACATTGCCATGTGCTTTTTCTATCTCATCCAATAAGACGATAGAGTAGGGATGACGGCGAACTTTCTCGGTAAGTTGACCACCTTCTTCATATCCAACATATCCTGGAGGTGCACCGATAAGTCTAGACGTATTGAAGCTTTCTGTGTATTCGCTCATATCAATACGTATTAGTGCATCGGAAGAACCGAACATTAGCTCTGCCAAACGTTTCGCTAAGTAGGTTTTACCAACACCTGTTGGACCTAAGAACATGAAAGCACCTATTGGATGATTTGGATCTTTCAAGCCGACGCGGTTGCGTTGAATGGCTTTTACCATCTTGTCGATAGCTGTATCTTGTGCAATAACCAGCTTCTTTAGGTCTGTATTCATGTTTTTAAGTCGAATACCTTCGGCTTCTTGCATACGCTGTACAGGTACGCCTGTCATCAAAGAAACTACATCGGCAATAGTATCTTCTGTGATTTCTACCTTGTCTGTATCATCTCCTTTCTGCCATTTCTCCTGTTCATCCTTCAGTTTTTGTTCTAATTCCGTCTGTTTATCACGGAAGCCAGCAGCCAGTTCAAAGTTCTGATTCTTCACTGCGTCTTGCTTTTTTTGCTGTGCTTCCTCTATTTGTCCCTGAATGTCAAGGATAACCTGTGGGACTTTCACATGCTGAAGGTGAGTGCGTGAGCCTGCCTCGTCAATAATATCGATAGCCTTATCAGGGAAGAAACGGTCAGAAATATAGCGATCTGCATACTTTACGCATGCTTTCAAGGCTTCTTCTGTGTACTTTACGTGATGGTGTGCCTCATAACGATCCTTTATATTCTCAAGGATTTGTAAGGTCTCTTCTATAGTTGTTGGCTCGACTTGAACTTTCTGAAAACGACGTTCTAAGGCTCCGTCCTTTTCTATAGAGTTGCGATACTCATCCATTGTTGTCGCACCAATACATTGGATCGTTCCTCTAGCTAAGGCTGGCTTTAATATGTTGGCAGCATCCATTGAACCTGGGGAGGAACCTGCTCCGATTAAGGTATGGATCTCATCAATGAAGACAATAATGTCTGGGGTTTGTTCGATCTCTTTTATCAAAGCGCGTATACGTTCCTCAAATTGTCCTCTATACTTAGTACCAGCAACAACAGCAGTTAAGTCAAGTGTCATCACACGCTTATCAAAGAGGACAGGGGAGGTAAGACGCTTTACAATAAGCTGTGCTAATCCTTCAACGATTGCACTCTTACCAACACCCGGTTCACCAATAAGAATTGGATTATTCTTCTTCCTGCGACCAAGTATCTCACTAACACGCATAATCTCTCGCTCTCGTCCGACAACAGGATCAAGCTTACCATCTAAAGCAGCTTGAGTTAGGTCCGTTCCAAAACTATCTAGAACTGGAGTCTTAGACTTTGTGCGAGGTGCTTGCGTTGTTTTTGCATTACTAGAACTAGAAGAAGATGATATATCTTCATCATCTAATTCATCCTCATCGGCCATCCCAATACCATTCCTTGGATGATTGGCATGCGGTTGTAATAATGCTACAACATTATTATAACTAAGACCTTTCTCTTCTAACAAAGCCTTTGCAGCATTGTTTGAAGAGTCATGAAGTATTGCGAGAAAAAGATGTATAATATCCACCGTCTGCGAATGCTGTAAACGTGCTTCGAGAACAGACAACTTCAATATATTATTTGCCTGTTCGTTCAATAATAAGTCCGAAACAGACTCATCTGTTCCGATACTCTGCTCTTGTATCTTATCTTCTATTTCTCTTTTCAGATAGTCTATATTAACCTCCCAACGGTTGAATAAATCCCAAACAGGTCCTGACTTCTCTCTCAGGATAGCTAACATGATATGTTCTGGAGCAACTGACTTACTTGTCAATCGCTTAGCTTCCTCTCTACTGAATGAAAGAATTTCCGAGACTTTCGGGGAAAATTGATTCATCATATCCTAAACCTTTCTTATTATTAACTCACTTATTTAAGGGTGATAAAGCCCTATTATAGTGATGTGATATAAACAAATGCTATGCCAAAACAAACATTAATCGGATATACCTATGCTTGGTATATCCGATACTATTGATATTTAACGTTTATCTTTGGTCATCGTGTATTCTTGAGAATTTACCTTATGTATAGGCTTCAACTTCTTTTTCTTAAGCCAAGCTGCTTTACGACGTTCGTAATCCTCCTGATGACGCTCTAAGAAATTATCTGCCATTGAACTTGCTATATATAACTGAGATCTTTATGTTATTCGTTCCTGCTGTGTTACCTAACAACTTTGTGCTTGATAACCCCATATCATGGGAAACCTTCGTAATCTTAGTTATTGCATTTTCACCTGTACCTTGTTTAACAGTCTGTACTTCAACAGGGATTAGCATAACTTTACCCCAGTTAGCACTACCATTCTGATGGTGTGCAAACAGGCTCACTATACCAGCCATATTATTAAAGGTATAAGCATTTTGCTTTGAATTATAAGTTGCTAAGAACGATGTTTTATCATCTGGAAGACGATTGTTAGTAAAGAACGATTGCACACTATCTGAAGGAATCATCACAATGTTCTTTGGTATACCAAATTGATAATTACTTGTTGATGTATTGTTCTGACGTAACAAAACAATCTTGGCAGAATTAATAGAATCAGAAGAATGTCCCGACAAAATGTCAGACATAGGTAATGATAATTCTGTGAACAATCCTGCTGGCGTTTTTAGATAGGTGTGCCCAGTCTCTACTGCTAACTGATGTAATCGAGTGTTGTCATTAGAGAAGTTAGTCATCTGTAGCACTTCTTCTGTACCAATAAGGTTGGTAGAAATTTCCCTTATCTTTCCTTTCTCTTTATGCTTGAAATAAATATTGAGTTGGGCTGTCAGAATATGTGCCATAGAACCAGAACCACCATCTATCTTAAAGTAGAAGCCTGGACAAATCTCATGCAAGAATCGATATACATTACGGAAAGCTATTGGATTTTGCTCATACTTACGCATCAAGTAGGTTCCATAATTATTATATGTCTGCCCATTCTTGTCGGTATAAGGCTTATTCAATCTGATAATAATGTTGCGTGTATAGCCTTTTTTGTTACGAATGCTATCAGCCTCTGTATAATCTAATAAGGTGTAAGAACGTCGTACTGCAATTCCATTTGTACGTATATAACCCTGTGCCTCAGGGTCAAAGTCAGAGTAGTAAACCTGTCCTTCTTCTATTGGCTTTTGTAGCTCATACGCAGTGAGCTTCATCTGACTAAGAGAATCACCATAGTAAGAAGAATAGTACAAACGTATATCACATGAGTCAGCGATTATTCCATTAGCATCACGACTCATAATAGAGTCAGCCTTTGGCAATTGATAATCACTCAAAACATGGAATTGTGCCATGAAGTTTCCTGTAACCATTGATCTAGTTTCAGGATCTTCCATTCGCCCTAAGTATCCAGTTGATGTACGCCCAATAACTCTATCTGCCAATACCGTTTTCGATGTTACATTGAAAGTATCAGCTTTTAC
The DNA here is from genome assembly GCF_000377625.1 of Prevotella veroralis DSM 19559 = JCM 6290. GTDB lineage: Bacteria > Bacteroidota > Bacteroidia > Bacteroidales > Bacteroidaceae > Prevotella > Prevotella veroralis. The sequence continues at coordinate 306,120 of NZ_KB898325.1, forward strand.
AGAGAGTTTATCAATGTTGTCTATTAATGAACCTCCAATTGTATTAGTCGTATCGTCACATGATACTATGCCGAAACAGGCTACCAGTAAGCATGCTACAATAAAGTTTCTTTTCATTAAATCAAGCTGTTATAAAAATCTGAATACTTACCCTTTAGTTCCGTATCATTAGCTACATGCTCAAGAAGTTGTTTTTCGTTATTCTTTGCATAATCAGTTAGTGCGTCATTAACGCCCTCACTAGTGCTAATAACTCCATCAGAGTAGTCGATCGCCAACTTACCAAGTTCCATAAAGTCAAAGTTATCCCCATACTTCTTTAGACTTTCAGTCTTTGCTTCGCGGAACTCTAAACACTTCTTGAAGTTAGCCCCAAGACTATCCTGTGGTTGTTCAGAGAAAAGGGATGTTACTACTTTTGAGTTAGCAAATTGAGGCTCATCACGGTAAGCCGTCTTAACATAGAATGGTATAACAGATGCCATCCAACCTTGACAATGAATAATATCTGGTGCCCAACGGAGCTTCTTTACAGTCTCAAGGACTCCTCTTGCAAAGAAGATTGCACGTTCACCATTATCTGGATAATCATTGCCTAATTCATCCTTTGTCATAGCAGAACGCTTCTGAAAATAGTCTTCATTATCTATGAAATAGACTTGAATGCGAGTCTGCGGGATACTTGCCACCTTGATAATCAATGGATGGTCAGTATCGTCTATAACCAAGTTCATTCCCGAGAGGCGTATCACTTCATGTAATTGTCCACGACGCTCATTAACACTTCCCCACTTAGGCATGAAAGTACGAATTTCATAACCAGCTTCTTGCATAAGGTGTGGCATCTCAGAACCATAATGAGACATTTCTGTCTCAGGTACGTATGGTATGATTTCTTGATTAACAAATAATACTTTCTTTCCCATTCTTTATGTTAGAAATTTATATTGCTCGCAAAGGTACGAATAAAAACTGAGATAATGCTTGTTTTCAATTAGAAAGGGTGGAAATATGTTACTTATTCTCATTATTTCATGTTATTTCTCGTCTTTTTAATAATTTTGTTGTTACTTTGCAGCCGTTTAATTATCAATTACTGATGAAAGTATTTAAAAAGATTGTTGATATCCAGAATGAGCTTTTCCTTTTGCGAAAGAATAATAAGACCATAGGATTAGTTCCAACAATGGGGGCTTTACATGAAGGACATGCTTCTCTCGTTAAGCGAAGTGTTGAAGAGAATGATGTAACAGTTGTCTCTGTTTTCTTGAATCCAACGCAATTTAATGATAAGGGAGACTTGGATCGTTATCCACGTACATTAGATGCCGATTGCGTACTTCTTGAACAATGCGGTGCCAACTATGTCTTTGCCCCATCTGTTGATGAAATATATCCACAGCCTGATAATAGGCAGTTCAATTTCCCTCCACAATCAACAGTGATGGAAGGTGCTAAGCGTCCCGGTCACTTTAATGGTGTCTGCCAAATCGTCAGTCGATTGTTCTATATCACACGTCCTAACCGTGCTTACTTTGGTGAGAAAGATTGGCAACAGATTGCTGTTATTAAACGTCTCGTAGAATATCTTGGTTTGCAGAAGGATATAGAAATAGTTGAATGTCCTATCATTCGTGACAAAGACGGATTAGCAAAGAGTTCTCGTAACACATTGCTTACGAATGACGAACGTGCTATCGCTCCCAACATTTATAGAGTCTTGAAGGAAAGTATAGAGTTCTCTCAAAGCCATAGTGTAAAGGAAACTCAAGATAAGGTTATATCTGACATCAATGCTATATCTGGACTGGAAGTAGAGTATTTCTCAATCGTAGATGGTAACACACTTCTTGATGTTACTGACTGGAAGGAATCATCAAATATCGTTGGTTGTATAACTGTCTATTGCGGTAAAACCCCAATTCGATTGATTGACCATATTAAATATAGAGGATAGAAAAGAAATGCAAATAGAAGTATTAAAGAGTAAGATACATTGTGCAACAATCACAGAGGCAAACCTTCATTATATGGGAAGTATAACCATTGATGAAGACCTCATGGATGCAGCTAATATGATAGCTGGCGAGAAAGTGCAGATTGTCAACAATAATAATGGTGAGCGTCTTGAGACTTATATTATAAAGGGTGAGCGTGGAAGCGGTTGCGTTTGTCTCAATGGTGCTGCCGCCCGTAAAGCCGTTGTAGGTGATACTGTAATCATCATCTCTTATGCAATGATGGATTTTGAGGAGGCTAAGAAGTTTAAGCCTTCTGTTGTATTCCCAAAGGAGGGGAACACTCTTTAATAGTAAGCAAAAGACTTAAGATTAAAGTCCAATAATTCTTATTAGTAGGGATTGATACACTACTAATAATGAACTTAATTCTTACCCCATTAACTTATTCGAACACATTAACTTAAACTTATTTCTATGTTTAAGTTAATGTCTCGTTAACATCCTACTTAAAGTACGATTGATCTCTACCTTAGAGTACGAAGGCATTTTAAGTTAGAGTACGATGTTATACACGCTTGTATAATTGATTATACACGTTTGTATAATTGGTTATACACGTCTGTATAATTGGTTATACACGTCTGTATAATTGGTTATACACGTCTGTATAATAGACTATACAAACGTGTATAAAGAAGTTTATTAAGTATAAATCCAAAAGATGTTTAAGTTAAAGTACGATTGAACCCTAACTTAAAGTACAAGACATGTTTAACTTAAAGTACGAGACATGTTTAACTTAAAGTACGATTGGACTTTAACTTAAAGTAGAATCAACCGCTAACTTAAAGTACATTTGTTGTTTAACTTAAAGGTTCACCTCATACAAGAGCGTATAGCTGATGGAGTTATTCTTTATGTGGAATCCGTATTTTTCTATACATTAGATGGGGCTAAACATTAAAGTACCACCTTATTATATAGTAATCCCCGAAAGTGATGTAAATCGACTTTCGGGGCTTACCTTTTTATATACACTAATTACATGTATATAAAGAACAATATTGTCTTACTCAATAACAACCAATGGGTCATCCTCAAGTACAGCTTGACCAACTTTAACAGCAATAGCGGTTACCTTACCATCCTTTTCAGCCTCAATGCTATTTTGCATCTTCATAGCTTCAAGAACAACTACGGTGTCGCCAGCCTTTACTTCCTGTCCGACAGTTACTTCAACAGAAGTGATCGTGCCAGGTAGTGGAGCCTTGATAGCAGCAGATGCGTTGATTGCAGCTGCTGGTGCAGCGTCTTCGTTGGCTTCAGTTGCAGCAGGTTTGCCGAGCTCAACCTTCTTCTTCTCTGGCTCAGTTGGCTTATCCATCTGAACACTGTATTTGTCACCATTTACAGTAACTTCAGCAACATTCTCTGCGCTAATCTCACCAATCTCGACTTTATACTCTTTGCCGTCGATTGTATATTTAAATTCTTTCATTTGACTTTCTATTATGGTTTCTTTGTCATTATCTCGAACTTAGCATCCCACATTGTTTGCTTTGGCTTAATGGTTATAATGCTTGGTTCGATGTCGTGAACATTGTTTCCGGCAAACTCGTAGAGTGCCATCGCTATTACAGCATATACGTTCTTATCCATAGTCTTGCCTCCTGCAATTACATTGGCATACAACCATGCTTCTTAGCTGGGAGATCCTGCTTCTTGTGAGCAAGTTGTGCTAAGCCACGGCAGATGCGGAAACGAGTGTTGCGTGGTTCGATAACATCATCGATATAACCAAATTGAGCTGCTTGATATGGATTAGCAAACTTCTCTGAATATTCCTCTTCTTTCTCTGCGAGGAACTGCTTTACATCACCACCCTGCTCCTTAACTTGCTTAGCCTCTCTACCACAGAGTACTGCAACTGCACCAGAAGCACCCATTACAGCAATCTCTGAGCTTGGCCATGCGAAGTTAAGATCTGAACGAAGCTGCTTGCAACCCATTACGATGTGAGAACCACCATAGCTCTTACGCAATGTGATTGTAATCTTTGGTACTGTAGCTTCGCCGTAAGCGTAGAGCAACTGAGCACCATGAAGAATAACGGCATTGTACTCCTGACCTGTACCTGGGAGGAAGCCCGGTACATCAACAAGTGATACGATTGGAATATTGAATGCGTCACAGAAACGAACGAAACGAGCACCCTTACGGCTAGCGTTCGTATCCAATACACCTGCGTATGCTGAAGGCTGATTAGCAACGATACCAACACTCTGACCATTGAAACGAGCGAAACCAGTAATGATATTCTTAGCAAACTTAGGTTGTACCTCGAAGAACTCTCCGTTATCAGTTACAGCCTGGATTACCTTATACATATCGTATGCTTGGTTTGGATCGTCTGGGATAATCTCATTCAAGAGGTCTTCCTTACGATCAATAGGGTCGGTACACTCTACACGTGGAGCTTCCTCACGATTGTTAGAAGGAATATAAGAAAGCAACTTCTTAATCAAGTCCATTGCCTCTTCTTCTGTCTTAGCCGTGAAACTAGTTACACCACTCTTAGACGCATGAACGCTGGCACCTCCAAGATGTTCTGCATCAATATCCTCACCTGTAACAGTCTTAACAACCTTAGGACCAGTAAGGAACATATAACTTGTTTGTTCCTTCATGATGATGAAGTCGGTTAAAGCTGGAGAGTAAACAGCACCACCTGCACAAGGACCAAGAATGCCAGAGATCTGTGGAATCACACCTGAAGCAAGAATGTTGCGCTCAAATATCTCGCCATAACCTGCCAATGCAGAGATACCCTCTTGGATACGTGCACCACCAGAGTCGTTCATACAGATAACAGGTGCGCCGTTGGTCATAGCCATATCCATTACCTTACAGATCTTCTGCGCCATGGTTTCTGAAAGAGAACCACCATTTACAGTAAAATCTTGAGCATAGAGATAAACGAGGCGACCATCAATTGTTGCTGAACCAGCAACAACACCATCACCTAAATATTGTTTCTTCTCCATACCAAAGTTGTGGCAACGATGGAGTTTGAACATATCATACTCCTCAAAACTACCTTTATCAACCAGCATTTCAATGCGCTCACGTGCAGTGTACTTGCCGCGCTCATGCTGCTTATCAATGGCTTTCTGACCACCGCCTAAGCGAGCCAACTCACGCTTCTCTACGAGAGCCTTGATCTTTTCTGTTTGCTTACTCATAATTTGTTTTTATTTTCTTATAACCGTATTCTTATCTTCAATCTGATTATCCCTTTCAGGAAGGCTCTAAAACACCCTCTGAAAGAATCAGATGCAAAAGTAATAAAAAAGGTGGAGATTAGTATCTCCACCTTTTTAAATATTGTTAAGGTATATCTTTATCCTGCCACCGGTCCACCCTCTTCTTTATTCTCCTTTTCTTTCGGAGAAGGGTCGGGGCTTTCCTGTTTCTTTCCTTTCTTCCTCGCAGGATTATCCACATCCACCTGCAACTCCTTCAATGCCTTGCGCACTGGACTCTTCCATGTCAATGTTAGCCTCGGAGCTTTAAGACTCTTGGCGCATACATCCTTCTCGTTCTCCTCCATCTTCGAGGGCACATTGACACGTAAAGAGAAGATGTCGCCGAGGTCTAAACCTGTACCCATGCGTGCACATTCAAGGATAAGATTACGCAGCGTGATAATCACGTTCCGAGCATCACCCTCAGTCAATGACGTCTCACGAACAATGCGCTCCAACACCATTTCGGGCGAGATCTTCTGCTGACCTTTCGGTACGGCAATATACACCGTCTTACCCTTCATTTTTCCCATTGTCGCCTTACGAGGCGCAACTTTGAATTCAATCATTTTGATTTAGTTTTTAATTAAACATTAGATTAATATATCAACATCATTTTGATGTCTTTTTTCATGTGTTTTATACCCAGCGGTTGGGTCGTCTTGTACCCAGCTGCTGGGTAGCATCGTACCCTGCCCGTTGGGTAGCCCCTTACCCATTCGCTGGGTACGATCGCACTTCTTCGCTGGGTACAACTCTACCCATTCGCTGGGTACAAAACAGTCTACGAACAATCGCACGGACTACTCGAACCCGCCGACCCTGAACCCGCGGTAGCGGTAGTAGTTGTGCACGGTGACGTTACCACTGCCGAAGTGCAGGCTGTACGCGCCGAGGTTGCTGTCCCATGGGTTAGCACTTGACGACCAATAGTAGCCGTAGCGGCCAACGCTGACCAGCTGACCAAAGGGGTAGTAACCCAAGGCGGGCAGGTAGAAGTATTTGTTTGCATCGGCTGCGGAAGGAAGGGTACTAGATACGGACCAGCTGCTGCTATTGCCCTTTGTTCGCCAATCGGTGCCGTCAACAGCGGTGTTGCTGTTGTAATTACCTTCAGCTTGTAATACTGACTTCTTCTTAAACCACATGCCGCCTTTATATAAATGCCCCATGGTAGTCCATAATTCGTCCCCGTCCCAACGAGGATCGCCCTTGCCAGCGTACCACGTCATCTCGTTCCCGTTTGGAAGGTCTTTGCATGAGTGGATGGCGGGGTTGCTTATGCCGTTACCTGGGTAACTTTCGTTGTACCAACGATTGTAAAGGTCACTACTACTCTGGGCGTAGTTTGAGGAACTGTTACCATTAAGCGTTGGCTGACCTGTGTTTCCTAACAAGTGCTTTGTCCATTCGTAACCATACCAGTATTGATTCTGAGCGTCCCACATGTAATAATGGTCGCCATCGTAGTCGCGTACGTTGAGGTTAGCAGTCATATCGTAGTAGGTGTTGGAAGCATAAGCAGTAGCAGGAAGAGTCTTCGTAATAGTACCCTCTACGTTGGTAGCTACGTCTTTTACCCAATAACGTACCCTTAAGGTATGAGTTCCTGGCTTTATTACCATGTAAGCTCCGTTAGTGGTTACGTTAGCTGCGCTGTTAGTCAGTGGGAAGCCGTTTGGATTGCTGCTACTGCCACTTGTAGTCAAGACGATTTGTTTGCTTCCTGCTGAGCCTGTAAGGGCACCCGTGCTTGTGTTGACTGTATAAGTCTCTGCAATATCATTATCAGAGCTTACCTCCACCTTAGTTAAGTAACAGCTTTGCAGAATAGTGTTACTTGTGTAAGGCTGGAAGACAAGGTAAGCTGGCTGATGCTCTAACTGGAAGCTAAAGATACTACCACCGACTGCTCCTGTTGCCGTAGCTGTACCATAGTCGCCAGCTGTGCCGAAATGCTCGGTATTGTCTGGAGCTGTCTGCGTTTGGTTAGCAGAGATAGTTACTTGGCTGCCGTTACTGTTCTTACCCAAGTAATAAACTTTATAACTTGCACTTGCGCCAAACTTGCCAGGAACTCTATAACGGAAGGAAGCTACCTTCTGAGTTGGAGCGTTGCTACTCTTTCGCAATACACCGTCGTCGTCCTTTACGTAGATATAGTCGCCAGCTTCCCAATAGAAGTTTCCACTGTTGTAATCCATTGATGTGCGGGTCTTTGTTTCGTCACCTGCTACAAAGGTAGTGAGGTTCTTGTCGTTATTATCATTGGGGTTGGTGGGGGTCTGTGCAACGTCCTCGTTAGCGCAGGATGCAAATACCATCGCTATGCCGAACACGACTGCCAAAGACTTTAGTCGTGCGGTAAATGAATGTTGTTTCATTGTTTTCTTCATTGTTACTTTGTTCTCTTTGTTAATAACTCTCTGTTAGTCTTCCCATGATGGGTTCTCTTCGTCCTCGTCTTCCGCTTCTTCCTCCCATGACATTGAAGACTTAGCACTTGAAATGGTGCCGCCATGATGTCCTGGTCTGTGTTGACTTGGGAAAGACGTGTCCATCAAATTAGCGGTCTCGCTTACTTGGATTATCATGCAACTAGGTGCAGAATAATCCTTCTTAGTTTGTTCTTTTCTCATAACTTTCTGGATTAAAATAGTTGTTATATCGTTCTTATTTTGCTCTAAACGGGGTTCAAAAAAGGGCATAAAAAAGCGAACAAAGGAAACTCTTAGAAGTCCTTTGTTTACAGGGGTTACGGCACGCTTCGCGCGCGCGTATGCGAGAAGAAAAAATGTGTTATTAGACGCTAGGTGCGAATGTGTGTGTGTGTGTGTGTGTTAGCAAATTATTTGGATTGACCAAAGATAAAGTGCAAAAAGATGCAAAGAACTTGATAATTCTTTGCAGTACTTCGTTCACTTGATATGTCATTGCTAATCGTCTCACGGCGGCAAAGGTAAGAAGAATAAATTAAAGGAGCAAGGAAAAGAAGAAAAAATCGTAACCTTGCCCCTCAAGTCTTAACTAATTTCTGGTCTAAACAGGAAGTACGATATTAAGATTACCGTTGTTTATGGCGGCGTCCTCTCATAAAGTTGGGGTTATAACTCTTAGGGTTCTTTTCTCCATTACTTGTTGTGCTTTTGTGGCGAGTATTAGGCTTATCAACCTTGCCAGCACTGCGCCTTCGCGGTATGTCTGGAGAACTACCAACTGCCTTTGGATCATATACAGCATGAGGATGACGCTTAGGCACATTATCATATAGTTTGCCAATCAGGTCACTGCGCCCTATACGTTGTAATTCTCGTTCTATATCCCGACGTGCCTCTGGCTTGTACCAAAAGAAGAACTGTCGTTGAGCTAGTTTCTCTTTGGGGGTCTTTGCTGAGAAGATAGGCTCTAAAGTATATGGATCATAACCTGTGTACCATGCCTCTGTTGATACAGTCATTGGAGTTGGAGTGAAGTCCTGTATTTGCTCCAAATGGAAGTCTAAGTCCTTTGTCAGTACTGCCAATTCCGCCATATCTTCTTCCTGACATCCAGGATGTGAAGAGATGAAATAAGGAATGATCTGTTGTCGTAAGCCTTCTTCACGATTAATTCTATCAAATATTCTCTTAAAGATATAGAATTGTTGGAAGGAAGGCTTTCGCATTAACTTTAGAACACGATCTGAAGTGTGTTCCGGAGCAACCTTTAGTCGTCCACTGACATGACGTGTAATCAGTTCATGTGTGTATTGTCTTGCTGCTTCATTACTCTTCTCATCTTTACTCTTATGCAATAGTAAATCGTATCGAACACCAGAACCAATGAAACTCTTTTTAATTCCAGAGAGTTCATCAACAGAATGATAAATATCGAGCAGTCTTGAATGATCAGTATTGAGGTTAGGGCAAATCTCTGGGTTTACACAGCTTGGACGTTTACAATGTTCACATGCCTTCTGATTCTTACCAGCCATACCATACATATTAGCTGAAGGCCCACCAAGATCGGAGAGGTAGCCTTTGAAATCAGGCATCTCTATAACTTGTTTTACCTCTTTCAGAATACTTTCCTTTGAACGACAGCTAACAAACTTACCTTGGTGAGCGGAGATTGTACAGAAAGCACAACCACCGAAGCACCCGCGATGAATGTTAACACTATGTTTAATCATTTCATAGGCAGGAATTGTTTTACCACGATACTTGGGATGAGGTTCTCGAGTGTATGGCAAATCGTATGCAGCATCTACCTCGGCAGTTGTCATAGTGGGGTAGGGAGGATTTACAACAGCATAAAGATTGTCTACTGCTTGTAGAATACGTTGAGCATGTTTCTTGTTGGACTCCTCTTCTATATACTTGAAGTTTTCTGCTTGGAACTTTTTATTATGAAGACACGATTCATGTGAATGGAGAACTATATCATTCTCATTAATTCCACCAGGTATTTCTTCTTCTTTACATAGATAGACTGTTTGAGGGACATTCTTAAGATCTTTTATCTTAATCCCTGTTTCTAGTTCCTTTGCAATCTCAACTACTTGCTTTTCCCCCATACCATAGATAATCATGTCAGCATGTGCATCACAAAGAATACACTTGCGCAGGCAATCTTTCCAATAGTCATAATGGGTCAAGCGACGTAAAGAGGCTTCGATACCTCCCAACACTACAGGAACATCAGGATAAAGTTGTTTTAGAATATTAGCATAAACAATACTAGGATACTCTGGACGTAAGTCGTGACGACCATCAGGGGAATAAGCATCTTCCGACCGTAAGCGACGATTGGCAGTGTACTTATTTACCATTGAGTCCATGGCTCCGGGTGCAATACCAAAGTAGAGACGAGGACGACCTAACTTTTTGAAGTCTCGGAAGTCGCCATGCCAGTCAGGTTGTGGAACGATTGCAACTTTATAACCTGCAGCTTCTAATGTACGACCAATAACGGCAACACCGAAAGCAGGATGATCAATATAGGCGTCACCTGAAAATAGGATGATATCCAACTGATCCCATCCTCTTAATTCAACTTCTTTCTTTGTTGTCGGCAAAAAGTCGGTTAATTGAAACCGACTATAACTTTTTGTTTGCTCTTTGGAAGCAGTTACTTTTTGCTCTCTTCTTTGTGGAGTAGAAGTTGTGTCCTTTCTATTCTGCTTAGCAGATTCTTGTTTCTTCTTTTGTGAACTCAAACGATTACTTCTTTAGTTTATTCTTCTATTGTCTCTTCTCCAAGATTCACCTCAACCTGATGTTCTGCTACCCAGGTCTTGTAAAGCTTAATAAGATTGTTAAGTCCAATAGCTTTCATATTTTGATTGTAAATAACATCTAAACATAAATCCAAAAGTTCTTTATCCTTTCCAGGTTCAGACTCTAATAGACCACGAATATTAAACTTTAACTTATCAAGAATGTTTTCATCAACAATACCATTAGAATCTACAAGACCAGAGAGAAGGGCATACTTCTGAATAGTCTTTAGATGTTTATCACTAATTTCGATACTTCGCGTGCCTGTGGCATTTGCTTGAATTTTGTACATAGCTTTAACTTTTAAGATTATTATTTACTCATCAAGTAAGTGATGATTCCTTTCATTATATTATTACGCATAGATGGACTCTTTATACATTCAAGAGGGAAAGATGTCGTAAACACGCTATAATCATTACCTTTATATGCTACAGCTGCACCATGTCCATCAGCATAAGTAAGAGCACAGAAAGCATTATCGGTTGGTAATATATTATCAGGTGTATAGGCACCATAATGCTGCTCATTTATTGTGCGATAGATATCAAATGACGTTCCCATTCCACTGATTATAGAATTGTAATTATTAGCATTAGAACCTTCATAAGAAACTTTAAGATAGCTCTTCAACCAAAGTTGTTCATCTGTGCCTTGCATATCTGAAGCAAGATAGGAACCACTAACAAGGAGCTTACCATGCTTCTGGAGATACGCCGAAAGTTTTTGACGAAGAGATGGTTTAAAACTCTTATAATAAATGAGACTGTGCCCATCATCTTTCTCATTCCCAAGTACTAAATCAACAAGAGTATATTTGGAAAGATCAATATCGCCATTTTCTACGGCTTTACTACTACAACTAACAATATTATAATTACCAGCATGTGATAAAGCTTCCGCGTGTTCACGTGTATAACTGAAGTTATTGCCTGCTATAACTTTACCAACAAGTTCTTCACCACCATAACCAAGAGCATCTACACCTTCTTTTCCCATCATAGAAACATCGAAGTTGCTCTGCCTACCACTCCAACCTGCATTATTAATGTAGCTCAAACCAGGGTCAGCTTCTATATCGAATCCTTGCTCTAAGTTGTTATTGATAACAGTTGGAGAAGAAAGACGATGAAAACCATTGATAATTAAAATGGTCTGTTTAGCACCATTATGTTGGAAAGCAGATAATGTCTCTGTTGGGAAGCTTTCTCCACCACGATTACAAGCAGTAATCTTAAAATTATAGACCATCCCTGGTTCTAATTCAATGTCGTAATAAGAATCACGCACATTCACACCATTATCAAAGCCACTGTTTCCAATAGATGTATAAACATTATATGAAGTAGGTATAGCTGTTGGCTCACTTACATCTGATGTCGCTTTCCACTGTAAACGTATTTTCTTGGCAGAAATATATTCTATTTTAAAGCTATTAGGAGCAAGTGGTTGAACCACGTATCTTGTATGATGCATATCTGCTTCATACTTCAGAATAGTCTTATATATAGAACGTGCAAGTGTAAACTTAAAATTAGGATCTTGTCCCAACTTGATATCAGGGAAGTTTTGATGTGATAAAGTCTCTAATATTGCAGAAGGAATTGCTGGTAATCTTGTTTCACTATAATTACGATCCCATACAGAACGTGTTTGCCAAGAGATATTAAGGCTCTTTTCGATATCTTTCTTTGCATTTGCAACAAGCTGTTGAGCCAATGTCTTAGATACTTGACGAGAAAGACCATCGCCCAATGTACTATTACCTTGTTGTGTAGTACAAATTCCTAATGTTCCAACAAGACTACCATCAGACTTTACCCCCGCATCACTATGTACTGCTAAAGAAAGTTCTATAGGAACCATTTTCCCATCTTTCACATGAGGAAGATAAGAAGATCCACCAGCTAGCCAATTTGTCATTAGTGAACGAGAATTGATGTCATCATTATAATCATTAGAACCATTACTTGTGCTTACAGCATTTCTTGGAGCACCAGCCCATTGAGTATAATATCTAGCACCTTCTAGGAAACGTGGTAATCCACTAACAGAAGTTCCACGAACAATATTGCCCATACCACCACCAAAGCGAACTGCATCAGCAGTGACAATTCCCTTGTGAGCACTATGATTGATGAGTACTACAGAGTTATTGATACTATTTCCTTTATCAAAATCGAAAGTACCAAGATATACCCATGTTCCTCCACCCATTCTTTGATTAACATGGAAATGTGTTTCCTGCCCTTTATGAAATACAATATATTCTGCATCATCGACACTCTTCTTCTGTGTTTGATAGCTTACATATACAGCATAACGCCCAGACTCTGGAATTGTCGGTTGATAAACAACTGAACTTAATTTACTTTTACGCTTACGAGACTTTACTTGGCGAGCAGTACCTGCAATGAAAGGATTCTCGCCATCGCTATAACTACCATAATGCTGTGCAAAGCCTGGTACAGATGTATTCTCCCACTTCTTTTTCAGACTTTCTTCTTTATAGCCATTATACTTACTATCGTTATCAACGATTACTTCATTCTTTTGCCAATCTCTTTCACGAGGAGTAAAGACTATTGCACCAGCATTCTCTAGCATTGGAATGAGGTAGGGGAGTACTATTGTTTGAGTATATAGATCTTCCGTTGTTCCAAACAGAATTGGACGTTGCCACTTCCATGTACCTTTCTTTGAATCGTAATATCTCCCGTGAGATGCCCATATAGAAAGGTGTCTATTTTGCAATCCTTCAGAAATCTCATTTGGACGAGACACGTTCTTTACCCACGGCTTCCCCTGATAATCGGTCTTATCCCATGTTATTTTTCCCGTTTGTGCATGTAAATTTAGAGTAGATACAGCAACAAGTGCAGTACACAACCATTTAATCTTCATTCTTTATCTCTCCAATTGTGAATAGCTCTGGATGTCTACCTTTAAAGTCTTTGAAATATAATTTTATCTCTCTTAGTTCTTTCTCTATATCTCCTGTCGGAGTTATCACTTTAGAGCATACTATCGATTTCTTTTCAAAATCGACACCATAGAGGAAGATTGGCAATTTTGCTTTCATTGCTATATAATAAAAGCCTTTCTTCCATTCAGCATTTAAACTTCTAGTTCCCTCTGGAGTAACACAAAGTTGGAAAGAGTCAGCCTTCATAGCATATTCAGCTAATCGATCTGTCATACTCGTGTGCTTATCACGCCAAACAGGTATCCCTCCAAGTTTACGAAACATCCAACCTAAAGGCCAAACAAACCATTCCTTTTTCATCAAGAAATTGCTATGAAGACCTTCTGCTCGTGCATATAACTGACCTATAATGAAATCCCAATTACTTGTATGAGGTGCAAGACAGATAATAGCTTTATTAGGTAAAGTGAAACGAACATCTTTCTTCCACCCCATACGTTTATATAAAAGCCACTTTGAAAGAGATTGCAACATTACTATGCAAGGTTATTAAGTTGGTCAATAACTTCATTGACTTCCTTACTGAATCTATCTTTGAGGTCTTTAAAATATACCTTAGCAGGCATACCAGGTTCAACATGTGAGACGCGTCTAATATAATTATTGTGCATAGACAAAATAGAAGTGAGGAGAGCCTCTATATTGTCTGACTCACGACTCTCACCATAGAGAGAAGCTGCAATACCCTCTACAAACAAGTCACCACAAATATAATTAATGGTGCGCTTAAGATCTCTTTTGTTGCTCATATTAATCCTAAATAATCTATTATTTAACTTTTAAATGCTCAAAGATAGATAAAATAATTAGAAATACAAATATATCTCCTAATAAAATAGAGTTAAAAGAATAAATTAATACCATTTCTTTTTATTTATCAGATAAAAAAAGTAATTTTGCATCATAGATAAATTATTAATAATTCATACATTTAAATCATTTTATTTACACAATGGAAATTAGCGCATTGCAGAAGGAAAGAGCAGGTTACCAACCAAAGTTACCAAAAGCTCTTCAGGGTGCAGTAAAGGTAAAAGAAGGTGCTCCTACACAGAGTGTTGATAATCAGGAGGACATCAAGAAGTTGTTTCCTAATACATACGGAATGCCTCTCGTAGAGTTCGAACCAGCTGACTCTGCTAATAATGCAAAGATGAATGTTGGTGTCATCTTATCAGGTGGTCAGGCTCCTGGTGGTCACAACGTTATCTCTGGCTTATTTGATGAAGTTAAGAAGTTGAATCCAGACAATCGCCTCTATGGTTTCCTTATGGGACCTGGTGGTCTTGTTGATCACAATTATATTGAGATTACAGCTGAGAACCTTCAGGCTTATCGCAACACTGGCGGTTTCGATATGATTGGTTCAGGAAGAACTAAACTTGAGAAAGAAGATCAGTTTGAGAAGGGACTTGAGATCATTAAGAAACTAGACATCAAGGCTGTTGTTATCATCGGTGGTGACGATTCTAACACAAACGCTTGTGTATTGGCTGAATATTATGCAGCAAAGCAATATGGCGTACAGGTTATCGGTTGCCCAAAGACAATTGACGGCGATTTAAAGAATGATCAGATTGAAACCTCTTTCGGTTTCGATACAGCCACTAAAACTTACTCTGAGCTTATCGGTAACATCGAGCGTGATTGCAACTCTGCTCGTAAATACTGGCACTTTGTTAAGTTGATGGGGCGTTCTGCTTCTCACATTGCACTTGAGTGCGCATTACAGACACAGCCAAATATTTGTCTTATCTCTGAGGAAATCCAGGCAAAGGATCAAACTTTGAATGACATCGTTGAGTACATTGCCGGCGTTGTTGCTTATCGTGCAGCACAAGGCAATAATTTCGGTGTTATTTTAATCCCAGAAGGTCTCATCGAGTTTATCCCAGCTATCGGTCGTCTTATTCAGGAATTGAACGATTTGTTGGCTGCTCACGGTGCTGATTACATGAACCTTGACAAAGATGCGCAGCGTAAGTATATCCTCGAACACCTATCTGCTGAGAACAAAGCTACATTCGAAACTCTTCCAGAAGGCGTTGCTCGTCAGCTTTCTCTCGATCGTGACCCACACGGAAACGTACAAGTTTCTCTCATCGAGACCGAGAAACTTATCTCAGAGATGGTTGCTGCTAAGCTCGATCAATGGAAGAAAGAAGGCAAATATGAAGGTAAATTTGCTGCACAGCACCACTTCTTCGGTTACGAAGGTCGTTGCGCTGCTCCATCTAACTTCGACGCTGACTACTGTTACGCACTAGGTTCTTCAGCTGCTCAACTGATTGCTAATGGCAAAACTGGCTACATGGCTATCGTAAAGAATACAACAGCTGGTACAGACCAATGGAAGGCTGGAGGTGTGCCTATCACGATGATGATGAACATGGAGAAGCGTAATGGTGAAATGAAACCAGTTATCCGCAAAGCTCTTGTAGAACTTGATGGAACTCCATTCAAGACTTTCGCAGCACAGCGTGATAAGTGGGCTAAGGAAACATGCTACGTTTACCCAGGTCCTATCCAGTATTGGGGACCTTCTTCAGTTTGCGATCAAACAACTAAGACTCTTGTCCTAGAGCAAACTAAGTAAGCAAACCCATAATAAGAAAGGTGTGTCAAATAAAAACTAATGAGGTTAAATATTTGGCACACCTACTTTTATAATCTAGCGAAAACTCATTTTACCTTTAGGCATAATGCAATTCTCAAAGCTACCTCAACATTTATTTCATCTTTGGATCATCATTCCACGTTGGGCGAAAGTATTGGGAGCACTATGTTTAGCTTGTATTTATAGTATTTCATTCTATCTCTTATTCGTAGCCCCTACTGGTTTCAGATGGCGCGGTATATATGGCGACCCGAATTATCCAACAGGTTACACAATCCATGGTATTGATGTAAGCCGATATCAAGGTACAATCAATTGGAATCGACTAAGAAATGCGATGATTGAGCGGTCACCAATTCGATTTGTTTTCATTAAGTCTACAGAAGGAGATAGCCACTTAGACGCAAGTTTCAGGGATAATTTCTATAATGCGAAAGAATCGGGATTCATCCGAGGTGTGTACCATTTTTGGAGCAATAACTCATCGCCCAACCGACAGGCTTATTTCTTCCTAGCAATGGTAAAGTTAGAATCAGGCGATCTCCCCCCTGTTTTAGATGTAGAATCAAAACCGAACAATATCAGCACTAAGGAGTTTCAACAAAATATCCTTACATGGTTGCGTATTGTAGAACAGAAATATCATGTAAAACCAATTATCTATACCTATTATAAGTTTAAAGATCAATACCTATCCGATTCTCGCTTCGACAAATATCCTTATTGGATTGCACATTATTACGTAGATCAAATGGGCTATCAAGGAGCATGGAAATTCTGGCAACATACTGATGCGGGCAAGTTGCCGGGCATTAAAGGCTATGTAGACTTAGATATATATAATGGAAGTTTCTATAGTCTGCAACGTATGTTAATACCATAAGCAACCCAAATCGAGTGTATTATTTTACAGGAAAGATATTTACATTTATTTTCTTCAATATAGACTCTTTGCGTAAATATTATTCGTAAAAACGACTTTTAATCTTGCTTTTTTCCAAATCATATATACGTTTTTAGTAAGATGTACCTCCGTTTTCTTCAAAACCTACCTCCGTTTTGATGAAAACCAACCTCCATTTTAGCAAAAATCTACCTCCATTTTACCCAAAACGATAGTACTTTTTGTCCAAAACGATAGTACTTTTCACCTAAAACGATAGTTCTTTTTAATTAAAACCTCCGATCAATTCGACTTGAACTTCCATAGGAATTTATAATTGCCTATAATTCAAATACTTAAAACGAAACTAAAATTTCACTTTCATAAATACGATATTTGAGAAAAATAAGCCCGCATTTCAGAATAACGTAATTATAAGCCACTAAAATGGCAATATTTTATTACAAAATAAAATACGGATGCACTTTGAAAAAGCTAATAGTATTTAATCAGTAAACTATTAAGTACCGATAAAAAACAATTAGAGAATATCAAGAAAAATAATAGACTAACTTGCTGTGATTGATTAAAAATTCCATCAAGTTAGTCTACTTTCTTATATAACGCAATCAATAAGATTGTAATTTAATATTTAAATCTTCTCAAGCAATAGGCAGCACCAGTTATGATTCATAACTCGTTTGCACTCTTCTAAACCTAAGTTTTCCGCTTCCTTTAAAATAATTTCAGCGTCTTGCTCGTAGAATCCACTTAAAATAATCCTAGAATTAGTTGTCATCACACTCACAAAAGCTGATAAATCCTCAAGAATTATATTTCGATTGATATTAGCCAAAACGTAATCGAATACTCCGTTCACATGAGAAAGTACACGCTTATCGCCTTCCAGAACATCTAATTCAACTTCATTTAATTCTGCATTATGTTGCGCATTATTAACGCTCCATTCATCAATATCATAGGCGACAACCTCTTTTGCTCCATATTTTGCAGCCACAATACCTAGGATTCCTGTTCCGCAGCCACAATCTAAAACTCTTTTTCCCGTTAGATTTTGGCTTAAAAGAAGCGAAACAATCATCTGAGTTGTCTCATGTGTTCCCGTTCCAAAGGCTTGTTTTGCATCAATAACAATCTTCGTTGGTATCGAATCAATATCTTGCTGATGATTTGCGTCCTCTAGCTTATTACCACAAACAATAGCACATTGATTGTCAATAATTATCGGATCGAAGCCAGCTTTCTCCCATTCTTCATTCCAGTTCCTATCTTCAACATTACTAGCAGTAAACGTTATTTCGACATCTGGTATCGGAAAGTTCTGAAGTGTGTTTTCCAAACTCTCTGCATGAAAGAGTTCTTCTTGACAATAACCAATCAATTTGCCTTTATCTTCTGAGAAAGATTCAAATCCATTATCGCCAGCAAGTGCTGCAATAATGTCTCTTATATCCTGATTATCAGGCTTTGCAGTAAATTCTACTTGTATATATCTCATAATGGTGTTAAATTTCTATTGCAAATTTATAAAAATTAGGGAAAAACCTACCATGGATTAGGGAAATTCTGTATATTTGCAGAGAAAGTTATTCTATTTTTGCACTATCGAAAGTGTATATTAAGTGCATTGGAGAATAAATTGGTGTTAAACAAGTTACAAATTAAAAAATAAAAGGCATATGAAACGAGTAGTATTACTTTCGGTTTTATTTGGAGCCATGCCATTATTATCAATGGCGCAGGATGACCTTTATTTCACACCTTCAAAGGCGGAACAAGCAAAATATCTAAAGGATAGGGTAGAGGAGGAACGCCCAGTTTACTATAGTGGTATTGGTAAATCAAATGATGAGTATAATCGTCGGGGACAATATAGCTATAAGAAAGTGGGAGTAGACTCTTTGGGTAATGATATTTTTATGTCACGCATCTCAACTTTGCATGGCGATTCAGTTGTCTTGGATACTATTTACGGTGGATTAACACGTAGATATGATAGTAATAATGATGACTTTGCTTATAGTCGTCGCATGAGTCGCTTCGATGGTTATTGGGGCGGATATTATGATCCATGGTTTGCTGGTCGTTCTTCAATATATGTAGGTTGGGGCTTTGGTTCTCCTTTCTATGGTGGCTGGTATGACACTTGGAACGATCCATGGTATTACGGCTATTATGGTGGTTATCCTTATTACAGTTATTATGGCGGATATCCATACTATAGCTATTACGGCGATTATCCTTATTATGGTTATGCTGGTTATGGATGGTATAATCCTTGGAGAGGATATTATGGTTATGGTTGGGGCTATCCATATTATGGCTATAGAGGAGCTTACGTAACTTATCGCAATGGGCATACTGGTACGGCTAACCATTGGGGAACTACTGCAGGAGATTATAACTATAATCGAAATCGCACATATTCAAACTATCCTCGTACCTATTCTGGTCAGAACAGAAATACAACGAATACTCAGCCTAACGATCTGAGAAGTTATCAGGATAGATTTGGAGGTCAACGTCAAAGTGAGTTCCAGAACCAGACTCGCCAGGTTTATTCAATGCCAGAGAATAATTCCTTCGGTGGAGCTAGTAGAGGTTCCTTTGGTGGTGGCTTCGGTGGTTCACAAGGCGGAGGTGCAAGCTTTGGTGGAGCACGTGGCGGTAGTGGTTCTGTATTTGGTGCACACAGATAATTTAAAGTAGTTAGAAGTTAAAGGAAATAATGTTTATCATTATGAAGAATAGATATTTTTTATTTGCGACAGCATTAATGATTGCAATGTCAGCAAATGCTCAGGAAACTTATGAGAATGCAAAGTTAGTAGGGGAGGATCTCAATGGTACAGCTCGCTATGTAGGTATGGGTGGGGCTATGGAAGCATTGGGGGCTGATGTTTCAACAATCGGTACTAACCCTGCTGGTCTTGGATTGTTCAGACATAGCAATCTTAGTGTAAGTGGTGGTCTACTCATGCAATCAAATGGTAAGGAGTTTGCTAATGGTAATAAGACTAATGCTAGCTTTGACCAAATAGGTGGAGTATATTCTACTCGCACTGGAGCAAAGTCTTTCCTTAACTTTGGTTTCAACTATCATAAAGGTAAGAACTTTGATTATATCCTGAATGCAGCAAATTCGTTGAATGGTAGTTCTCAGAATAAGCAATCATTTATTAAAGGTTTGTTAGGCGATGAAGGCAAAGGAGGATTCTTTATTGATAGAGATCCTAAAACAAAAGCGAATGTTGGATATTCTGACCTAAATAAGAAAAGTAATGCTTATACATTTAGTCAGATAGATTATCTCTATTATAACACTTTAATTCCAACTAATAATCCTGTGAAACCTTATAACTATGATGGAGGAAATGATTATACTTTTAATCGTGCTCATAATGGTTATATAGGTAACTACGATTTCAGTGTTAGTGGGGACCTAAATGATAGGGTATATCTCGGTGTTACTTTTGGTATAAAGGATGTACACTATAACGCATATAGCGAATACTCTGAGAATTTAGTTAGTGGTGCGCGTGCTTCGGTAGCAGATAATAGAAGTATAACTGGTAGTGGTTTTGATGTTACAGCAGGTGTAATCGTACGTCCAATTGAGTCTTCACCATTTAGAATTGGTGCGTATGTAAAGACTCCTACATGGTATGATTTGACTACATCTAACACAACTAGTCTTATAGATTATAGAAACTATGGTGCTGCAAATAATAGCAAGTACGTAAACAACTCTTATGACTTTAAGATATGGACTCCTTGGAAGTTTGGTTTCTCATTAGGTCATACTATCGGTAGTTCTCTTGCTTTAGGTGCAACTTATGAATATGAAGATTATAGTCGCATCAATACGAGAATCAATGATGGTGGTTACATTGATTATTGGACTGGTAGTTACTATGATTCATCTATCGCTGATACGCAAATGAACAATCACACACGGGAAGTGCTAAAAGCTGTTAGCACTTTAAAGTTAGGTGTTGAGTATAAGCCAACAACAAACCTCGCATTACGTGCTGGTTATAATTATGTAAGTTCAATGTATGTAAGCGATGGACAGAAAGATCCAGGTCTATCTTCATTAGGTACATCTTATGCTTCAGCAACTGATTATACCAATTGGAAGGCAACTAATCGTTTTACCTTAGGTGTTGGTTATCAGATTGATAAGTTTAATATAGACTTAGCTTATCAATATAGTAGTCAGTCTGGTGATTTCTATCCATTCTCAAATGTAAAGAATATAAATATCAACTCAACTACATATAATAATATAGCAACAGGAACTAAAGTTAAGAACGATAAGAGTCAATTATTATTGACCTTAGGTTACCGCTTTTAACCTGACACATATTCTTAAACAGTAGACAATAGATAGAATAATATTCTTACTTTAAATATTAGGATATTCAAGTTTGGATCAATAATCTTATCAAAAAAGATCAAGAATAATCTTTTAAAAAGTAAGAATATAACTATAAAGAGGATAATCCCGAAAGTTCTTTCATTAGGCTTTCAGGATTTCTATTTTCATATAACAACTATTCTTTTACCTAGAACACCTTTCTCATCAACAATGACAACCTTAAAGCATTAAAGGAGAGTCTTTCTTTAATTTATTTATCATAATTTCGTTTACTATTGATATTATACTTATATTTCAATGGTACTTATAGTCTAAAAAACATTAAAAGGTAAATTGAATGAAATATAATCATTAAATTTGTAGGATAAGAGAAAACAACTTAAAGCAATAAGAGTACCTAATTAAAGGCAATAAGAAAACAACTTAAAGCAATAAGAGTACCTAATTAAAGGCAATAAGAGTAAACAACTAAAAGCAAAAAGAGTTCTCATTATATACTCAAGAATTTAGTTATACAAACATGGAAAAAGCACTAACAATTTATAAGGCATCAGCAGGTTCTGGCAAAACATTCACATTAGCTTCAGAATACATTACACTTGTAGTTAAGAATCCCCAGGACTATAGTCGTATACTAGCTGTTACCTTTACCAATAAAGCTACACAAGAAATGAAGATGCGTATTCTTACACAGCTTTATGGTATTGCCCATTCTCTAAAGGAATCACAGCCTTACTTTGAACAAGTTCAAACAAAGACCAATTTACCAGAGATTACTATTCGTGAAAATGCAGCCGAAGCATTATCATTACTTACGCATCATTATAATTACTTCCGTGTATTAACAATTGATGCTTTTTTTCAAGCGATTTTACGTAATCTTGCACGTGAACTTAATCTTACAGCTAACCTGCGCATTGATCTCAATGATACTCAAGTAGAAGCTCAAGCTGTTGATAATCTTGTGAATGACCTAGAGGAAGGAAAAGATTTACTTATATGGATTAGCGACTATATAGATAGAAACATTGAAGATAATCAAGGATGGAACGTTATTGATCAAATTAAAGACTTTGGTAAGAATATATTTCAAGACTTCTATAAGGAAAATAAGGATGCCCTTGACAAATGCTTTAATAATGAAGGGTTCTTTGATAACTTCATAAAAGATCTTAGAATAAGGCGTAAAACCATTGCTAATAAACTAACTAGCATGGCAAAAGAGTTGATGTCAGTAATTAGTAAAGCTAATCTAGATAATCCAGCTTTATTTAATCGTGGCACAAAAGGTATCTATAACTATATCAATAAATTAACTCAGAATAAACCAACAGGAGATTTAGCCCCGCAGTATGTCCAAACTTGTATTGAAAATGCCGACAAATGGCCTGCTGGTAAATGTCCTAAGGAAATTAAAACAATTATTATAGATCTAGCTTCAAAGTCCTTATGCAATGACCTTAAATTATTGGAAGAGTTTCGTCTGAATAATTGGAAAGAATATCAATCATGTAACCTTACACTAAGACATCTTTCACAATTACGTTTACTTCATTCCATTTCAGAAGCTGTAGACGAACTAAACAAAGACATGAATAGATTTATGCTAAGTAATACACAATCCTTACTTAGTAATTTAATGAAAGATAGTGATACCCCTTTTGTCTTTGAAAAGATTGGAGCTTATTTAAAACATATCATGATAGATGAGTTTCAAGATACTAGTACAATACAATGGAACAACTTTAAGAAACTTCTTATTAACTGTATGTCTCAAGGCGATTCTCATAACCTAATTGTAGGTGATGTCAAACAAAGTATTTATCGTTGGAGGCAAGGAGATTGGAGACTCTTAAACAATATAGAAAAAGAGTTCTCTACAGAACAATTAGCGATTAAACCTTTAAATATCAATTATCGTTCCGAAGAAAATATTATCCTATTCAATAATGCTTTCTTTTCTCTAGCAATCGAGCAATCTATCAAGGAATTACAACAAGATAATATTGGTAATGTTGAACAACTTACAGAGGCATATAAAGAGATTATTCAGCAACCCAAAAAGAGTAATCATAAAGGTTATGTTAGTGTAAAGCTATTCCCCTCTGACAATTACGAAGAAGATGTCTTAAACGAACTAACAAAGAACGTACAACAACTACTTGATTTAGGATATAGACAAAAGAGCATTACAATTCTTGTGCGTACTAAAGGGGTGATTCAAGATATAATTGATACTTTTCAACATCATTTTGGTAGTACTATCAGTATTGTTTCAGACGAAGCATTCCGCTTAGATGCGTCTCTCGCTGTAAATGTAATTATTCTTGCCCTCCGCCTACTAGTACATCCCGATGATAAACTTACAGCAAGTAAGTTGTTAAAGTTGTACCACCAGCAGGTTCTAAAAGATAGTACCAATAGTAATGAGATATTAGTTCATCCAGGGGACAACATATTTGAGAACTTGCCAAGCAGTTATATTGAACAATTCAAGCAATTACCCAATTTATCATTGATAGATTTAGTAGACCAACTCTATGAAATGTTCGGTTTAAAAGAGCTTGAAGGACAAAGTGCGTATGTATGTGCTTTCTATGATACGTTGAATGAATATCTACATGACAATCCTGCAGATATTGACGATTTCATCGAAGAATGGGAAAAGTCTTTGTCACAGAATACTATACAAAGTGATGAAGTTGATGGTATACGTATAATTACCATACACAAAAGTAAGGGCTTGGAATATGATAATGTTCTAATCCCCTTCTGTGATTGGGAATTAGAGAAGACCACTGGTAATACTATTTGGTGTAATGGTAAGGATAAAGAAGAACCGTTCAATCAATTACCTTTAATCCCTATTGACTTCTCTAAGAAAAGTATGATGGGAACTGTCTTTGAGGATGACTATAAAGAGGAGCATTTGCAAAATACAGTTGATAACATGAATCTTTTATATGTTGCTTTCACTCGAGCGAGTAAGAATCTCTTTATCTCAGGCAAAAGAATGAAGGATAAAAAACTGAAAGAACTTGAAAGCGACCCCACTAATAGTAATCGCTCACAAATAATACAACTAATAACAGAGTCGCTTAGCTCTAAGTTGGATGGTGCAACACTTTGCGATAGTAAGGAGTCGGAGCCATTAGAATTTGAGTTTGGCACTTTAAGTAAAGAAGCTAACAATAGTACAAAACCAGTTGATAATCAATTATTAAATAAAAATCCTTTCAGTGAAACTATAGAGTCGAAGCTAATTAAAATAGAGACCTTCCCCCACCCTGCCGATTTCAGACAAAGTAATAAGAGTGAAGACTTTATTAAAGGTGAAGATGTTGACCCTTCTGACGCTAATCGATATATCAAGGTTGGTAACATCCTCCATCAACTATTTTCTACCATTTTAACGGAGGAAGATATAGAGCCACGTTTAAAGGATTTAGAACAGCAAGGTGTTGTTTACAATGATGAAGTAACCTCGACAGAACTTAGGAATAAAATAGCTAATGCTTTAAGAAATGAGAAAGTTAAATCGTGGTTCTCTAATCGATGGGAGTTATTCAATGAATGTACGATAATTGAATATGACAAACAGGAAGGCGTTGTTCGTGAACATAGACCTGACCGTGTTATGACCGATGGAAACGAAATAATTATCGTTGATTTCAAATTTGGTAAACCACGCACAGAATATCATGAGCAAGTAAAACAATATATTGAATTACTTCAACGAATGGGAAATAAGAACATATCTGCTTATTTGTGGTATGTCATGCGTAATGAAGTTGAAGAAGTCAATCTTACTCAATAGTGGTATTATTCAGCATTAAAAGTATCGTAACAAAATCGCATTTACATCATTCAATCCTTCAAAACAAATGAAATCATTTCTCGAACATATAGCAAAAGATTTACTCGATAAATACGGAACTGATTTGGCACATATTGCCATTGTCTTTCCTAACAAACGTGCATCTTTATTTCTCAATCAAGAACTCGCCCGTCTGGCTGGTAAGCCAATATGGAGTCCCGCTTATATTACAATATCAGATTTCTTCCGTCAACATTCGGAACTAACTGTAGCCGATCCTATCAAAAGTGTTTGCGATTTATATAAGAGCTACATAGAGGTAACAGGTCATGTTGAAGAAACTTTAGATCAATTCTATGGATGGGGACAACTACTATTAGCCGACTTCGATGACATCGATAAAAACATGGCTGATACAAAGATGGTCTTTGCAAATATCAGAGACTTGCATGAGTTAGATGATGCCAGTTATCTTACAAATGAGCAGAAGACTGAATTACGCCGTTTCTTCGCTAATTTCGATGATAACCCAGAGGGTATTCGTGAAAAGTTTATCACACTTTGGGCTAGACTAAAGGACATATATGACAACTTTAAGCAAAGACTTCGTTCACAAGGGCTTGCTTATGAAGGTATGCTATATAGAGATGTAGCCGAGCAAAATTCTATTGAAACAAAGTATGAACATTATATTTTCATCGGTTTCAACGTTCTACAGAAAGTTGAACAGCACTTATTCAAGCATTTAAAGAAAGATAATAAAGCTAGTTTCTATTGGGATTATGATCAATATTACATGAACTCAAATAACGAGGCTGGCACATATATCCATCAATGGCTGGATAAATTTCCGAACAGTTTGCCTAATGATAACGATGAGATATACGATAACCTTGGGAATGATAAACAGATAAATTTTATATCAGCTCCTACTGATAACCTGCAAGCACGATACATTACAGAATGGTTAAAAGAGGACAATCGTTATAAGGCTGGCAAGCGAACAGTTATTGTTTTATGTGATGAACACTTATTGCAGACTGTTATCCATTGTATTCCTGACGAAGTAAAGACATTGAATATAACAACTGGTTTTCCTTTAAAGCAAACACCTATTGCTTCCATGGTAATGCAACTCTTAGCATTACAATTAGAAGGTTATTCTCAATCGGAGCAGGGTTATAGGCTACGTTATCTTAGTAGGGTGTTACGACATCCGTATGGTAAATATCTAATTTCAGAAGCAGAGAGATTGATAGAAAAGATAAAGGAGGAAAAAGAGTTTTATGTTAACGTGAATGAAATTTCACAACTAACTTATCATCAAAGTGATAAGCAACATTTACCAGAACTTGTCCATTGGCTATCTGATACTATCCGTAGCATTGGAATGAATGGTGCAGCAGTAAATAAAGATCCTCTTTTCCAGGAGTCAGTGTTTAGAATGTACACCTTACTCACACGCCTATACGACTTAATGTCAAGTGGGGATCTTGAGGCTGATAAGATAATTTTCCGAAGATTATTAAATCAACTCATTACCACAACAAGCATTCCTTTTCATGGGGAACCAGCTCAAGGCGTACAAGTCATGGGCGTTCTAGAAACTCGTAATCTCGACTTTGACCATGTCCTTGTTCTCTCATGCAATGAAGGTAATATGCCTAAGGGAGTTGATGATGCCTCGTTTATTCCTCACTTGATTCGCAAGGCTTATGGACTAACGACCATTGATAACAAGGTGTCTATCTATAGTTATTATTTCCATGGTTTGATTCAAAGAGCAAAAGATGTAACCTTCTTGTATAATAATTCCACACAAGGTAGTCAAACTGGAGAGATGAGTCGCTTTATGTTACAACTAATGGTGGAGTGGAATCATCCAATTCATCGACTTGCATTAAAGGCTGGTCAAGAACCGATGAGGATTGATACAGAGATTGTATATAAGGATGATGCTGTTATGAATAAGTTGGATGGGATAGGTCGTTTCTCCCCTACTGCCATTAACACTTATATTCGTTGTTCTTTAAAGTTCTACTTTAAATATATTGTAGGAATAAGTGAATTAGAAGATGTTGAAGAGGATGACATTGATGGACGTTTATTTGGTAACATCTTCCATTGTGCAGCTCAGTTGATGTATGAAAAGTTACTACCAAGAGACATCATTACAGCTAAGAACATTGATGTTCTATTAAAGACAGGTAAGAGTTCACAACCAATTACATCAGGTAACTCACAATTAACTTTGGAAGACATTGTTGATGAAGCCTTTGCCACGACACTCTTTAATAAAGAAGCGGGAACAAGAACCTATCCCAAGCTAAATGGTTTACAGCTCATAAACCGCGAAGTCATCGTGAAATATTTACGTCAGTTATTACGAATCGACCAACGCTCTGCACCTTTAAGAGTACTTGCACATGAGTTTGATGTGAATAGAAGTATAACTATCAAGGTGGGTGATACAGAAAAGGAGTTAAGAGTTGGCGGGCGTGTTGATCGACTAGATGAGGTCTTTTCAGATAGTGACAAGGCTCAATTACGTGTCGTAGATTATAAAACTGGTGGTAGAGTTGCAGCTCCACTGAAATCTATTGACGAGATATTTGATCCAAAGAATGTAGCATTTAAGAAGAGTGACTATACAATGCAAGCTATGTTTTATAGCTTAATTGAAGCAGAGCATGATGATAAGTTTAATCCTTTGCATCATGCGGTTAGCCCTGCATTACTCTTTATTCAACACGCTGGTGGTGATAATTATTCACCAATATTGTCAATGGAAGGGAAAGAAATAACAGATGTTACGGAATATAAGGAACCTTTCTTTGAACATCTCATTCAACAATTGGAGGATCTCTTTAATCGCAATATTACTTTTAGCCCTACTGATGATCTTAATGCTTGCTCGTATTGTCCATATAAACAAATGTGTGGCAGATAATAGTTTAATCTCTTTTTATATCTTTAGTTCCCGGCAAGTTTAAATCAAAGTACTATTGGCGTTTAAGTTAAAGTATGATTGACGTTTAAGTTAGAAGTCAATCATACTTTAAGTTAGTGTCCTATCATATTCCTATAAGAGCTATCGCATTATACAAACGTGTAGAATAGATTATACAACCGTGTAGAACATCGCACATTAACTTAAAGTATGATTGATGTTTAAGTATAAATTCAATTGATGTCCAAATTAAAGTATAAATGAAGAGTAAATAACGTGAGTTCGACGAATTCAGAACAATGCAAGCTGTGTGTTAATGTTCCTTTGTACATTGATGCATGGCTTCTTTGGAAACAGACAATAGGTGGCAATGGCTCCTAATAAGTTGACGATGAAATTGTCAAAGCATTTATGTCTGGAGTGCTCTACTTGGGCAATGTTCTTAAGTTCATCCCTTTGAAAACTTTGTGAATATGTATTCTTCGGTTTTTGCAGACACGCAATGGTGTGCTATCAACGAAGCTTATACCCGTGCATTTACCCAACAGGACCTTCTTGATAAACAAGGTTAAGGGTATGACTACATCCCTTTCCAATTCTACTATACGGTTATAAGAAACAACTTTTGGAAACAGATGGCGAAGCTGCTTGCATACTTTTTCAAGATAGAAATGTTTGAAGCAACGATAACCAGAATCGTGGAAAAGGATTATTATCAGCATAACTTCTGCCTTTGACATCGTAGAATTTCGATGATATTTTCTTTTTCCGGTAGGTTTTAGCGTGTATTTTGCTGTCATTGCATCAAAAAACTTGCAGAAGTCGTCTGCCTTTTATCTCCTTGTAAATCTAATATTGTTATAACCTACGAGCTTATCGGTTCTTCCACCTTGTGGGCGGAAATAAATAAGAGCTTGATAGCTGTTCTCTGTTTGGTAATGGCTATTATCAATAGTAAAGGGTACTAACTTCCCTTGATTATTTACTGCTATGAATTGATAATTGTAATAACCCAACTTTAAAGATAAGGCGGCTTCATAGCATTTCTTTGTAGGGTTATAGATCATTTCATATTGCGGTAATAAGCGACTGTAAGTCCAATCACCGTTTAAATAGATATGATAAGGAGCAGGTTCTGGCACGTTTAGTTGGAAATGCGTGATGACATAGTCACTTGTTGTATTGCTTTCTATATTATTTGAATTACGGATAAGGAAAGCACCGTCAGCATCTTCTTCATAGATATAATTTAATAATGGTGTTGTGATAAAAGGATAAGCATGGAAATTACTTCCATCCCAAGCTACATGATCTATTCCCATAGAAGCAACATCGGTCGAAAGAAGCTCAAATTTACGATATTCGTTGCCTCCCCAAAAGATATAGTCCTTATCATGTATCCATTGTAAACCATTATTCATTACATATTGTGGTTTGCTATTCCATCTAGCATCTAACCAGTTACGGTTTTGTAATACAACAGTTTTAATTTGTTGTTGTGGATTAGAAACAATATAATTCCCATAATTTACAGCCATTTCAACCTGCTGATTTGCATCATTAATCGTGGCATCCGTTTGAGTTGTCACTCTCAGTTTAACGCCCATTGCGTTTTCGGCAGGCTCAATAAGCATAAAGCATGCTGTAAGCAAAGGCTTTTTGTTGTCATCAAAGACCGTTAATCTGTAATTACCAGAAATCTTTGGTTGACAATCCTTGTTTGGAATTTCTAGATGATAATGTGTGTATAAGGTGTTAGTTAAGGTAGACTCTTTAACATCGTCTATTAAATTATCATTGAGAAAGCCGTCGGCAATATCACTATCAAAGAGATTTTCTGATGTTTTCCAGTCAGCTTCACAATGTTCTATGCTATAAGTCATTCGTCGATAAGTATGCGTAAGATCATCAAAATCAATACTAATCTTTCCGCCGTTTAGATACATTATAGGTAATGTTAGCCAATTCTGATTAGCAACGACCTGCAATGAGCGAATATTATTATCGATAATCTCGTGTCTCTGTGCGGAGATACTTATAGGAAAGAATGATAATAAGAGGCAATAGGATGTAAGGAGCAGCTGTCTCATGCGTCTTCTTCCAAAATATTTTGAAGGAAACTATCTAAATCCTTGTCTAGTCCTTGCATAAGATCACCGCCAATGATTCCTAAATCATCATCAACAAGATACAATTCCGTTATACAGTTCTTATCATCATCTTCCAGGACAAAGCTATAGGGCTTCATAATAGAAAGGTTCTCTATTATATCTTTAACACGATTCAGCTCAGAACGTAGTATTGACGCTATCTCTGGATAAAATTTATCGCTCTTGTTATCGATCCATTCTTCGATAACGCAGCGAGTAATTTCGTTATCGTTATCATCGAATGCCATCAGGTCGCCACTATCTTGAGAAGCGCGTAAATGGAGATCTGTCATAGACATATTGCAATCACAAGCTGTGAATTTCTGTGCGATTTTCTTTAAGAAACGTTCAATTTGTTGCAGAGTCTGTTCGGCTACTTTCATCGTTGATATAATATTTATTTATTATGGAGGCAAATATACGAAAAGTTTTCTGTTTTATAATACCTAGTCGTTTTTTTTACGTTCTTTTTTTGTTGATAATGAAAAAAGCGTTATCTTTGCAACCAGCCTTGGTTAAGGCTAGCCAAGGCTGAAAGTAATCCTAAAAAGCAAATGAAACAAACAATTCTTGTTACAGGTGGTACTGGTTTTATTGGTTCTCATACAAGTGTTGAACTGATAGAAGCTGGTTATGATGTCGTTATAGTAGATGATTTATCTAATTCTAAGATTGAGGTATTAGATGGTATTGAAAAGATAACAGGTGTGCGTCCTGCTTTTGAACAGGTAGACCTTCGTGATCGCGAAGCAACAGAGAATGTATTCCGTAAATATCCTAAGATTGAAGGTATTATTCACTTTGCTGCATCAAAGGCAGTAGGGGAGAGCGTACAGAAACCATTAATGTACTACAGAAATAATATTGTTTCACTGGTTAATTTACTTGAATTGATGCCTGAATATGGCGTTGAAGGAATTATTTTCTCTAGTTCTTGCACTGTTTATGGTCAGCCAAATCCAGAGAATTTACCAGTAACTGAAGATGCTCCACACCAAAAGGCAACCTCTCCTTATGGTAACACTAAGGAGATTAACGAGCAGATAATCCTAGACTATATTCATAGCGGAGCAAACATCAAGAGTATTGTTTTGCGTTATTTTAATCCAATTGGAGCACACCCTTCAGCATTGATTGGTGAATTACCTAACGGCGTTCCTAACAACTTGATTCCATTCGTTACGCAAACAGCGATGGGAATCAGAAAAGAATTAACCATCTTCGGTAACGATTATAATACACCTGATGGCACATGTATCCGCGATTACATCTATGTTGTTGATTTAGCCAAGGCACACGTAGCAGCAATGAAACGTATCTTGGATAAGAAGTCTGATAACATAGAATATTTCAACATCGGTACGGGGCATGGTAATACAACCCGTGAGATTGTTGAAACCTTCGAGAAAGCCACAGGCGTGAAAGTTAATTGGAAGTTTGGTTCACGTCGTGAAGGAGATATAGAGAAGATTTGGGGCGACTGTACCAAGGCCAATACAGTATTAGGTTGGAAGGCCGACACTCCACTATCTGATGTTCTCGCCTCTGCATGGAAATGGCAAGAGAAGCTAAGGGCAGATGGAGTTATGTAATAGAATCAACTAAATAGAATTTTTCATAGACAGTAATGCAGGGAATCCTGCTTTATTTTGTGTTTGTGTTGTTGTTATCCCCCGATGTGAATCGGGGGATAATTTTGTTCAGTCTCCTTTGTGAAACTATGGGGTTAGAAGTCAGCATAGAGATAACGTTCGTTGACAATACGATGATTCCTATTTGTCACAATGTAAGACGTATGAACAAGTAACACCAAGGGAGAAGAAAGAAAAGAAGGGAAAGAAAGAGAAAAAGAAGGCAGAAGGAACCGAGTCTTCAGACCCGGTAGCAGAAGGATAATAAGGGTCTTTCCAGATTCTGCTAAGACAATCAAAAAAGAGTTCGCGAACAATTTTGATTTTGTTCGCGAACTCTTTTTTACGTCTCTTAGAGAATGTGTGTGACAGGGAGGGCAAGTCTTTAACTTTGCGCCCCATACGTGGAGAATAATGGTTAGTATTTTCTTGAAGTAATCGTATTGGTGTCAGATATAAAAGAAGCTCACGACATACATGTCTACCCATACAGTTACGTCTACTCTAATGGAACAGTCCTTACGGAGGAAACGAAGGATATTCTGAGATGGTTTCTTGGGATGTAGATAGAAGCCATTAGAGCGCAAGTCTTTTGCGAAATATAGATAGTACGCTTTATCCCAAAAGATAATTTGCAGTGTCCCAGCTTTATCATCAATAACAGCAATGCTACTATTGTCTACTTTTGAAAAGATACGATAAAGTGGTTGGCGAGATTGATCGAAATCAGTATTTGGCGTTACATGCCATCCCCATAATTGGCGTGGATCACCGGTATTGACTACAAGCTCTGCCCGAATCTGTCGAAGTCCGTATTTACTAAAGGAATAAGGCATTGCATTGTGCTTACTCTTCTGGACTTGGTACTGGAGTAATTCAGTAATTGGGATATGGACTAAAGGATTCCCCTGTGCCAACACGCATAGGGGAATCAAATGTAATACTATCAACAAAAATAGCTTCCTTATCATACTAGTTCTTCCAACTCATTGAGCCAATCCGTTGACATGGCATCCGTAGGCATCCGCCAATCGCCACGTGGGGAGAGGCTTACACTGCCCACCTTTGGACCGTCTGGCAAGCAGGAACGCTTGAATTGCTGTGAGAAGAATCGACGGAAGAAAATGCGTAACCAATGTAAAATTACACCATCGGCATAGACATCATGGAAAGCATTTTGGGCTAACCAGTAGATTTTAGAGGGGCGGAAGCCACAGCGAAGAACATAGTAAAGGAAGAAATCATGCAATTCGTAAGGCCCCACAATATCCTCCGTCTTTTGGGCAATATCTCCCTTTTCATCGGCAGGCTTCAGCTCTGGAGAGATGGGGGTGTCAACAATATCAATCAATGTGTGACGGGTACTCTCGCCTACCCCACTCTCTGCCACATAACGAACGAGGAATTGGGTAAGCGTCTTAGGCACACTCACATTGACAGCATACATACTCATGTGATCACCATTATAAGTGCACCAGCCTAAAGCTAACTCGCTGAGATCGCCTGTTCCCAAGACCAAGCCTCCTAGTTGATTACTGAGGTCCATCAAGATTTGCGTGCGCTCACGAGCTTGCGAATTTTCATAAGTCACATCATGAATACTGGCATCATGTTCAATATCCTTGAAGTGTTGTAATACGGATGAGGCTATGTTGATCTCACGAATCGTAACGCCAAGATCTTTCATGAGCATAATGGCGTTTTGATAGGTGCGATCAGTGGTACCGAAGCCGGGCATCGTTACTCCTATTATGTCTTTGCGATCGAAGCCCAACTTGTCGAAAGTCTTCACAGCAACCAGTAAGGCTAAAGTAGAATCTAGTCCTCCACTGATACCAACTATAATCCTCTTACAGTTCGTGTGAACCAAACGTTTCGCCAAACCGCTAACCTGAATGTTGAGAATCTCGTCACAAGCATCCTTCATGTTTTCCGTGCTAGGAACGAAAGGGTGTTGTTCGAACTGGCGGGTTAAGGAGAACTCACGCTCTGGACATATCTGTAACTGACAATCAACGGTTAATGCTAATTCGCCATAATGCCCACTAATGCCCGATAGGCCTGTGGCGGTTGGACGTTGAGCATTAACAAAGGTGCTATTCGTTCGACGCTCACCTCTTAACCTTTCGACATCAATCTCGGAGATAACTAATTGTGGTTCTATCTGAAAACGCTTTGATTGCTCTAACAATAAGCCATTCTCATAGATAAAGGCATTCCCTCCATAGACAACATCTTGCGTGCTTTCTCCAAATCCACATCCACTATAAACATAGCCACAGATGGTTCGAGCACTCTGTTGAGACAAGAGAGATTTTAAATAACGATGCTTGCCTAGCAGCTCATCACTGGCAGAAAGATTAAAGATAATTTCAGCTCCAGCCAAAGTAAGATGATTACTAGGTGGGGTTGGAGCCCATACATCCTCACATATTTCTATGCCAAACTTCGCCCCTTGAGGAGTGCGGAAAATTTGCATATCTGGTGTCACAAGTATGTGATGACCAGCAAAGTGGATTCGCTTAGGGCGAAGGTCTTGAGAAGACGCAAACCAACGCTTCTCATAAAATTCGCTATAATTGGGAAGGTAAGTCTTAGCCACTATACCTAATAATTTACCTTGCTGAATAACCAAAGCACAATTTAAAAGCAATGAACCTACAGCCACTGGTGCCCCTACAATGGTGATAATATCTAACTTTCGAGTGAAATCAAGTAAAGATAAAATGGCTTGCTCAACATTATCTAAAAGCAATTGCTGATGGAATAGATCCTGGCAAGAATATCCTGTTAAAGACAGTTCTGGAAAGGCTATAATCTCAACGCCTTTCCCATCCGCTATAGCGATTTGCTTTTCAATCTCAGCAAGATTAAATTGAGTATCTGCCACTCTAACAGAAGGAATAGCAGCAGCCACCTTTATAAGACCATATTTCATAAATGCGCTTGTTTGATTATTTTATTGTTACCTGGGTAGCTCCATAACCATATTCTCGGAAGGAAGCATCCTGATAAGAAAAATGCTTATACTTATAATTAAGTTCATGAATAAGTGCATGACGCAAGACTCCTTCACCCTTTCCATGGATAAATATTATTTTCTTTCCTTTCTGACTCTTATATTGTTCTATAATACGACGAAAGGTATCAAGCTGATACTCAAGAATATCACTTGATGACATTCCAATAGTAGTTTCGAGTAATTTATCCGCATGAAGATCTATCACTATCTTATCATCATTAAGCATTTGTTTTGCTAAACGAGGGCTCTTCGACTTGTAAAGATTAGCGAGCTTTTTTGCCTTCTCCTCTATCTTTACATCTTCCAAATGATTTGAAAGACTGGCTAATGAGGCTTTAGATATGGCTTCTTCCTTCACTCTTAAAGCCTCGACCATCTGATTTTCTTTTAACTTATCATTCTCTACCAATGTATAAATTAAAGCGGGCTCATCAAAAAAGAGATTGTCACGGAATGTGTTTAACTTGTAAAACTTTACAGCGTCAATATTAACTTGAATATCACAGGTTGGCTTTAATTCAAACACCTTATCACGCTTATATGCATGGAGCTGAATACAACCATGAAGCATATCGTTAAGGTCGGCTAAAGTGAAGTTTTCTATCAATAACTTCATATTAGGTTCCAACTCTCCAACCGCTTTAAGATTCCATTTATCTTCCGTCTTTATCAAATAAGAAAAATGAACATAATAATTAGAATCATTAATAAGATAAGATTTAAAATTTGAAGTTGATAAAGCCTTCGTGTCTTGCGGAACAAACGCAAGATAGAGGGATAACTCATCTCCACCTACACGTTCTTTCACTGGAGCTTCAAAATTGAGAGAAGGGTCATCATCCAACGTAATATCTGTATCAACATTACGCCAATCGTCATTGCCTTCATCATCAACACTAGAAGTACTTAATCTTTGCTTAATACTCCGATTATCCTTACCATCTTCTATCCCTTGCTGGTGCTGATCAATACGCATCTTTGCACGATCAGTAGCACTATCTTCCACGATAACAATCTCATTTATAGGGGTTGGTATCTGAAATCCATCTTCGTCTTCTACCAGCACTATCTTTCCTTTAATACCAGCAATAAATCCACCACCTGTATCACTAAGAAATCGAACTTTGTCTCCTATTTTCATTGCTTATCTTTCTTTTTTGAATAAATATTAGGTTATGGTATCAGTAATGAAGAATCACCATAACTCAAGAATCGAAAATCATGACTAAGTGCATAATCATAAATCTTACGCCAATCGCCCTTGACAAACGCACTAACCAATAATAATAAAGTTGATTGTGGTTGGTGGAAGTTTGTTATCAATGCCTTTACGATCTTATAAGTATAACCTGGAGCAATAATAATTTGAGTACTGGAATGGAGGGCATTTAAGCCATCTCTATCAAGATAATCCAACAGATTTTGGATTGATTCTTCCACAGAAATAACCTTCCCATTGACTTCTACTAATCCCTCAGAATTATGAGGTGAATCATAAGGTTCCCATTGATTTACATGTAAATCATCCTCTGTCGCATTATTGTTAGATGCGAGTTTTACACCCATATAATATAGACTCTCCAGAGTTCTAACACTAGTAGTGCCAACAGCTATAGCTCGGCATTTATGTTTTAAGAGCTTTCTAAGCGTCTGACGACGTACAATAATAAACTCTGTGTGCATATTATGACCTTCTATTTCATGACTCTTTACTGGCTTGAAAGTTCCTGCCCCCACATGAAGGGTAAGTTCCTCACGATCAACACCATGCTCATCCAAAGCCTTCAGCACCTTATCAGTAAAGTGAAGGCCAGCCGTAGGTGCTGCCACTGAGCCTTTAATCTTTGAATAGACTGTCTGATAAGTTTCCTTGTCACTTTCCTCTGTCGCCCGATTAAGATATGGAGGAATAGGCAATTCGCCTACGACTTCAAGAATTTCAGCAAATGATATGTTTGCATTATCCCACTCAAATTGAATCCAATGATTCGTTCCACCAGCTTGCTCCTGCACCTTACTACGATCCATTGTTGCTGTGAGAGTAAGCTTATGTCCTTTAATTTCAAATTCACGCCTTAATGAGCCTTCCTTCCATTTCTTTAAGTTTCCAACCATACAAAACCAAGAACAATCTTTATTCGTTTGAAACATTAGCTCATAGTCGGATGGTGAGGCGGGCTCCATAAGAAAAACCTCTATCAGTGCTCCTGTATCTTTACGAAAGTGCATTCTTGCTTGAATAACTCTCGTATTATTAAATACTATTAAACTATCTTTTGGTAAATATTTAGGGAGGTTATAAAATATATCCTCCGACACATTACCATGGTTGTAAAAGAGTAGTTTACTATGATCACGCTTTGCTAATGGAAATTTGGCTATACGCTCATCAGTAAGTGGATAATTATAATCGGAAATGCAAATATGTTTGGTATCTTCTGACATAATATGGTTTTTATATTAATAATAAAGCACGAAATACCGTATATATAAATGTTAAGACAAGTACAGTTAAGACAAGATCTATATCTGCAAAGCTATAACCTGTACGGGTGTACCGTGTGGAAATATAATGAAGTTTATCACTGAATCGAATGTAAATGCGAAGATATAAAAAATAAATGAGAATGGCAATTGTAGTCCCCAAAATTGCACCAACAAATATATCTGAAGGATAATGTACGCCCAAATATGGACGAGTTAATGATACGATTATAGCCCACAAGAACATGAAACAAGAAAAAATCTTATCACGCACTAACAAACTAAAGAATACAGCTATCAGAAAGGCATTTGCCGTATGGGAAGAGAAAAAACTATAACCGCTTGCACAATAACCATTTACTGGTTGAACGATTCCCTGTAATTCAGGACTATTTAAGGGGCGTGGACGTGCAATAAGGGGTTTTACAATGCCAAGATTCATACCATCAACTATCAATAATCCTACTCCTACGGCACCGACAATAAGCATTATCTTCCACCAATTTTCATTATTTTTTATAACTAAATAAAGTAAAGCTCCATACAACAGTATCCACGTATAAGCAGATGTCAAAGTCACGACTACGTTGTCTAGAAACAAATTATTGCTTCCATTCAGAGTAAGTAGTACGCACTTATCAAGTGTATGTAAAGCTTCAAAACTCATACAAAATTAATGACTAATAAAACTTATTAAATCGCTTCAATACAAGAGGTCTGTACCCAACCTTGTCGACCATCATTAAGTTGAACACCTGTCCATTTACTCAAACCTTGATCAGTAATCTTTACTTTAGATCCTTCATGAAGAATAAATATCTCTTTAGACTTTTGATCAGGTGTTTCTCTTACTACTGCCGATGGTAACATTATGATACCATGATTACTTGCATCTAACAAACATACTTGTTGGATAGCAAAGAATGTGGTAAGAATAAATAGGACAAAAAATAAAGGGAGTGTTCCTCTTGACAATTTCTGTATAAGTTCTTTCTCTACAAAAATATATACCACTAAAGATACTAAAACCAGAAATAGAGAAATAAGACTCAAATAAGCCCAACTATCTACTCTTAATAGATTTACAAGAGCCTTATACCAAGTAACGAAAAACATTTCTGATTCTGGCGTTAACTTATCAATTGTTTTTGATTGAGCCAATTGAAGATTAAAACGAATGTCATCATCACTAGGAGCCAAACGTTGAGCACGTTCATAAGCTAGTACTGCATGAGGTATATTATCGAGACGATAATAACAATTCCCTAAATTATAGTATAAAGCCGCAGACTCGCCTTGTTCCAATAACTTTTCATATCCCTTTACAGCTTGTGCATAGTTTCCCTTTTGATATAATTTGTCAACATCTGACTTAGTTTGAGAGAAGGCATGGATAGGGAGAGCTAATAAAACTATCATCAAGAAGGAAAGAATATTATTATTCTTAGACTTCTGAACCTTTACTTTTTTAATCGTTTCTTCCATATCTGAAATGACTTCCATTGCTACATCAAATGTCTTTTGCATATTCCCTTTCTCATTTCCAGGTGCATAACGCTCATACTCACATTCATCTATAGCCGTAATGAACTTGTCTATAACCTCCATAGGAACATTAATAGCCGTTAATTGCTCACTAATATTATCACGTGACAATTGTTCGACTGGGAGATTTAATTTATCACTAACATAGCCCCAAAGTGCTTGTAAGATTTCATCATAGAACTCTATATTTCTCCCTTTCATCTTTAATAGATTAGCTGAATGCAAACGAGAAGTAGCTATCCTACTTGCATTTTTTCCTCGCTTGAGAACCATATCAACACGATGAGCGAAACGGTCCTTATATCTATAAGCTAAAATAGATCCACTAACAAGTAGTAACAAAAGAATAATATAATATGGAATAGAACCAAAGAAGAAATGACCTACCTTATCCAATGCACTATCCCCAACCTTCAAAGGTAAAATATCTTCATTAGGTAAATCTACTGATAAAATATCTTTAGAACTACCATCACCTCGCATAACCTTCAATTCCATCGGAGAAGTCTGAAGGGTAACATACTTATGCTGAACCAAGTCATAATAAACAAATTTAACTGGAGGAATGGAAACTACTCCTTCTTGTTGAGGAACAATAACTTGGTCATAAATTATATTCCCTTCAACTCCATTCTCTGTTAATTGTGTCTTGTCGGTAATCTTCACATCATATTTTTCAAACCCCTTAGGTATCTGAATAATAGGTTGTTTTATTAACTTCAGATTTCCTGTTCCACTAACTACAACACGAATAGAAACAGGATCACCTGCTTTTACTTCTTTCTTATTTAATTGCCCTGAAAGGTTAAAATGACCAACACCTCCAGAGAAATCAGAAGGGGGAGTTGGTAATGGTAAAACTTTTATCGACAAGCCAGATGCAAGAATATCTTTCTTTATATTCGTGATACCATCATCAATACCAAAGGCTTCAAATGGATTAAAATTATTACTCTCTTGAACTAAACCATGGAAAGTCAAAGCAGGTACTTTTAAAGTTCCTGTCATCTGTGGATACATGACATACTTACTCCATGTAACACAATTATAAACTCGATTATCTACACGCTCTTTATGGAAAGTCTTTTGTTGTGGCAAATTAACTTCTTGGACGTGGAAACCCGTTAAATCAGGCATTTTACCAATT
The DNA here is from genome assembly GCF_000377625.1 of Prevotella veroralis DSM 19559 = JCM 6290. GTDB lineage: Bacteria > Bacteroidota > Bacteroidia > Bacteroidales > Bacteroidaceae > Prevotella > Prevotella veroralis. The sequence continues at coordinate 346,278 of NZ_KB898325.1, forward strand.
AACTGACGCAGATTCTTTGTTGTATAAACTTTATAAGTTAAAAGGACTGGTTCTTGTTCGTAAACTGTTGTTTTATTTGCAGAAACCTTAATGAATAAATCTTTAGAACTAATGTGTGAAGAGGAAGAACGTGGGTCATCTTGAACGTCATTGTAACTTCCTTTTGAAGAAGCATAAGCTCCCTTTGCATTACCAGATGCATTCATTCTTACAGGCGTAGATGCAATCTCTTGACCATTAACTACAATCTTCGCTGGTCCTATCCCGAGGTTACCCTTTTTTGTAGCCACAAAGACATACGCAAACGTGACTGTAGAGGAACTACTAGCATGACCATTAATAAACTGATAATTAGACTGAGAGGATGTTGCAGGTCCATATACTTTCTCAAGTCCATTAGACAATCTACCTAACTGAAATCTACGAACATCCTGAGTATATACTGTATATTCAACTTGGAACTCCTCTCCCACTGATACATGCTTAGGAGCTACGACACGAACATATTGTGCCTTCATTCCAAGCGTACATAAAAGTATGAAAAGTAAAAATATATATCGCTTCATATTTCTAATAGTTACCAATTTTTATCAAGTTTTTTATCTGAAGGTTGTTGCATTACCTTTGCCAGCCTCTTTTGGGTTTCCTTTTCCTGCTGCATAGCCGCATTCAATAATTGTTCAGCATTACTCTTGCTCATATCATTATTATTGTTTTGAGGCTTTTGCTGAGAATTATCCTTCTTCTTCTGTTTATTATCTTTGTTCGATTGATTCTTATTTTGTTTGTTTTTATTCTGATTATTTTTAGAGCCACCAGAGTTCTTCTTATTATTCTGTTTCTTCTGCTGACGTTGACATAACTCGAAGTTATAACGTGCATTATTATGAGAAGGGTTATCACGCATAGCCTTCTTATAATAATCAATAGCCTTACTATAGTTTTTCTCTCCTTGATAAATAGTACCAAGATTATTATAGCTACTAGCCTGGCGAATAGGATCTGTTTCTAATTTAGCCGCTTTCTCGTAAATCTTTTTTGCCTCTGCATTCTTATGTTGCGCCTGTAAACATCTAGCTAAATTATAATTGCCAATAGCATTATTAGGTTCCTTTTCGATAGCCTTACGATAAAAGACCTCAGCTTGTGCATAGTTCTTTGAGGAAAAGTTCTTATTCCCTTTTCTAATTAACTGATTACTCGTTTGAGCATTAAGCATAACAAACGATATCATCAAAAGACATACTATAAAATAAAGCCGCTTAAACATATACTTATTTAATACTTTCTCTTTCTTTCTAGAATAAAGACATCAATGATGAGTGATAAGACAGCAAGTAGTGCAAACGCTTGGAATTGCTCATCATAATCACTATATACAACATTATTTATCTCTCCCTTTTGAAGTTTTCCAAGTTCTTTCTCCAGAAGGGCATCAGCAACACTACTATTATCTACGTGTATATATACTCCGTGCCCTGCATCAGCTATTTTCTTACACATTTCTTCATTAAGTTGTGTCTTAACAATATTACCATTGGCATCTCTCAAGTCCTCACCATTAGGCATTGGAATAGTAGTTCCTTGTGTAGAACCTATACCAAGTATAAACACCTTAATACCCTTTTCTTGCGCTTGTTTTGCCATAGCTTCTGCACCTCCCTCATTATCTTCACCATCTGTAATGACGACAATCGCTTTACCTGTTTGAGTATTAGGTGTAAAACTGTGCATAGCTAAGTTAATCGCTTTACCTATGTCTGTTCCTTGTGTTCCGATTAATGAAGGATTTATATTATCCAAGAACATCTTTGCTGAAACATAATCACTCGTTATTGGTAGTTGAACAAAAGCGTCACCCGCAAAGACGATTAAACCTAGTTTGTTCTTCGTAAACTTATTCATGAGCCCCTCAACCATAAGTTTACTCTTATCTAAACGTGAAGGTACAACATCTGTAGCCAACATAGAGTTACTGATATCAAGCGCCATAATAACTTCGATGCCCTCTCTACTTGTATTATTTGCAATCTTATTACCAATCTGTGGACGAGCTACTATCAATATAAGCAATGTCAATATTAGTTCTGCTAAAACAAACTTTACCAACTTCCTTCTTGGACTTGCCATAGGAGATAATTGATGCATTAACTTTAGCGAACCAAATCGTTTAAGTCTACGTTTACTTTGGCGAAGAGAATATAGATAAATCATTGCTAATAGAGGTATCAGCAATAACAACCATAAATATGTAGGATTATCAAATCTAAACATTCTTCATTTATCACATTAAATAAGTTATTCACCTTATTATATATAAGCAAATCACTTATGGTAATCTTCTAAAAACCGTCAGACGTAATAGTAAATCTAAACAGAAGATGAATAATGCAAGCCATGCAAAGGGCATATAAGCCTCATGCAAATGACTATAAGCTTTTACTCTCAATTTCGTCTTCTCTAATTTATCAATATCTTGATAAATCTTGGAAAGTTCAGCTTGGCTTTGAGCTCTATAAAACTCTCCATTTGTTGATACAGCTATATTTTGTAATGTCTTATAGTCTATTGCTCCTAAATCTCCTTCCGACTCCTTGCCCAAACCTATAGTATAGATTCTTATACCATATTTCTTAGCTATAGACGCAGCTGTCATTGGAGAGATAGAACCCACATTATTACTACCATCAGTCAACAGAATTATAACCTTACTCTTTGCTTTCGAGTCTTTTAGCCGACTAACCGAATTAGCAAGTCCCATACCAATAGCTGTTCCATCCTGTATTAATCCTTTCACTACTAAATCTGTGCGTACATTATGAAGAAGATTTAATAAAGCGGCATGGTCGACTGTCATTGGACATTGTGTGAAAGCCTCTCCTGCAAATATTGTCAGACCGATGTTATCATTAGGACGTCCACTAATAAAATCTGAAGCCACTTCTTTTGCTACTTCTATACGATTAGGGAACACATCTTCTGTCAACATACTTGCTGAAATATCCATCGTCAACATGATATCAATTCCTTCGGCATCCTTATTATCCCAGGAGTTATACGTTTGTGGGCGTGCTAACACAATGACCACCAAAGTATAAACTAGACAACGCAGAAACATTGGAAGATGGATCATCCGAATCCTCCAACTCTTTGAGATATGTTGATAAGCGAATGTATCGCTCATCTTTATGGTTGGTTCCTTACCTTTACCACAAAGGAAATACCATAATAAATAAGGTATTAACAAGATAAGTAAAAGAAGGTATCCACTATTGGCAAATTCCATTTCTACTTCAATTTACATTACACTAGAAGTCCTACAATCTCTGACACGAAATATATAAACAGAGCCACAGAACAAACTAATAATAATATGATAGCCAACTTGATAATTTTACGAGTACGCTGCCTCCTTGTCTCCTCAGTCTTGTCAACTGTTGGAACAATGTCATCTTTCTTTGTTGTTTCTATGAAACGTACTACATTATCGAAATAGTAGTTCTTATCATTTTCACCCGTTTGGTATTTTGCGAACTTTACGAGATCTACTGTATTGAAAATTTCTTCTAACTCTTTAATATCTATCTCCTTACATTCATCATGTAGTTTATCCAATATTTCAGAAGAGGTCATCTCTAAGGCATTAAACTTATAACGCTTAGAAATATATCTTCTCAAGACATCAGTTACATGAGTATAATAGGTCTTTTGATCTGAATAAGACTTTATTTGTGAGCGAATCTTCTCCAATTCATTAAGTGCTTGTTCATAAGAAGACAATACTCGCTCTTTCTGACTAACCTTACGTCTACTTAATGACTTATAGAGATAATAAGCAAGCCCTAAAAGTATGAGAATCAACAATCCAATTAGAATGACGGGAAGCCACTCGGCGAAAGTAAGGCTGACCTGCTGAATATCATCAGGTGGCATTGGGTTATTCTTGACCGTATCAACAGGAATTGAACGAACATCAAAGCTAATGGCTTTCGTTAAATTCGTCTTACCATTAATAACAACCTTCTGTGCAGGAATGGTATAACGCTTTGCATTCCATGCCGTCAATACATAGGTACGTTTATTCAACTGATGATTAGAAGAATCTGTAACACTACGATTCACCTTTAACACTTCCAAGTCTTGTGCATGCTCTTTCGGCACAATCTGTTTAGGAAAGGAAACTTTTGTACCACGGGGGACATCTACGACAATACTATAACTAGTTCTTCCACCTATCAATATCTGTGTAGAATCAATACTAGCTTTAACATTTATCTGTGCATAGCTGACACCAACTATAGACAATAACGCTATTATCACCAAAAACCTTTTCATCGTCTTCTCTTTAAAAATAACGTTATCAACATCTTGACATAATCGTCATTAGTAGCTATAGCCACACTATCAACGTGACTTTGCGTTAAAGTATCATGCAACCGCTGTTCACGCTCTTCCCAATAGGTATTGTGAGCCTTTCGAACACGAATATCATGTGTATCAACATACATCTCATGTCCTGTCTCTGCATCAATAACTTTCAGCAAACCGACATCAGGCATTACCTTTGCACGTGGGTCATATACTTGAATGGCAACAACGTCATGTTTTCTATTTGTAATACGTAATTCCTGACTAAAATCCTTCCTTGTATAGAAATCGCTAATAACAAAAGCAGTACAACGACGTTTGACAACCTTATTAAGATATTCCAGTCCAACTCCTATATCAGTCTTCTTACTATTTGGTGTGAATGTCAACATCTCTCTAATTAAATAAAGAATATGTTTCCTACCCTTCTTTGGTGGGATATACTTCTCAACGTGATCAGAAAAGAATATAACACCTATCTTATCATTGTTTTGAATAGCCGAGAATGCTAATGTAGCTGCTATCTCCGTCACACATTCACGTTTAAGTTGTCCAGCGGTACCGAAATCTAAAGAGCCACTCACATCTATCACCAACATTACAGTAAGTTCGCGTTCTTCTTCAAAGACTTTTACGTAAGGACGATGAAAGCGACCCGTAACATTCCAATCAATATCACGAACATCATCGCCATACTGATACTCGCGTACTTCGGAAAATGCCATACCTCTACCCTTAAAGACAGAATGATATTGACCAGCAAATATATTCTGGCTTAAGCCTAGAGCTTTAATTTCTATTTTACGTACTTTCTTTAGTAACTCAGTTGTATCCATATACAATGATGAAAACTATCTTTTCTTACAATACACTTAACAATGAAACGAGAATCATTAAGGTACTTGCACCTTGTTAATAATCTCACTAACTATTGTCTCTGTAGTTAAGTTAGCCGCTTCTGCCTCGTATGATAAACCAATCCTGTGACGAAGAACATCATGTGCGACAGCACGTACATCTTCTGGTACTACATAGCCACGGTGCTTGATAAAGGCGTATGCACGGCTAGCTCTGGCAAGATTGATACTTGCACGTGGACTACCACCAAAGGTTATCATCTCTTTCAAGTCTGCTAATTGATAGCGTTCAGGGTATCTTGTAGCAAAGACGATATCAGTAATATACTGCATAATCTTGTCATCCAAGTAAACATCCTCAACAACCTTTCTTGCTTCAAGGATTTCTTTAGTACCAATAACAGGGCGAATTACAGGAGCATTGCCTTGTAGATTCATTCGAACAACAAGTTTCTCTTCATCTAATGTTGGATAATCAAGAACAACCTTCAACATGAATCGATCCACTTGTGCTTCTGGCAACATATAAGTACCCTCTTGCTCTATTGGATTCTGTGTTGCCATAACAAGGAAAGGATCAGGCAAGGTGAATGTAGACTCACCAATGGTTACTTGATGTTCTTGCATTGCTTCCAATAATGCACTTTGAACCTTTGCAGGCGCACGGTTAATCTCATCTGCAAGTATAAAGTTAGAGAAGATAGGTCCTTTCTTTACGTGGAATGTTTCGTCCTTTTGTGAATAGATTTGTGTACCAATAACATCAGCAGGCAACAAATCTGGAGTAAACTGAATACGACTATAGCGCACATCAATGAGCTGTGATAGCGTCTTGATAGCAAGTGTCTTTGCTAGACCAGGGACACCCTCTAATAGGATATGACCATCACTAAGTAAAGATATCAGTAACGAATCAATTAGATGCTTTTGTCCAACTATTATTTGATTCATTCCTGTCGTAAGGTCTGTAACAAAAGAACTCTGCCGTTCGATTCTCTCATTTAACTCTCTAATATCAATAGATTCCGCCATTATCTCACAATTTATATTGTATTTTATGTATCATTCAACGAGTCACAAAAGTACTACATAAAAGCGGATAGGGCGAAGATTTGTGTCTAAATTATATTAAATAAAAACTTAGTATTGTTTTTTAAAGACTTTTTTAATAGAAATAGGTTAACAGCTATGTTTCCATCCTTAAATGAAAGCAATTATAGAAGTGGTTATATGTAAATTTTAATAAGTAATAAATACATATAAAGACAAATATCCTCGTCTATTCGATAAATCAATGATTCTACAAATAGGCAAGGATGTTTGCCTTTATTTATATTATTGACACACTCCAACTTTAGGCTTATGTCATTAGCACCTTAGGTGCTATAAGAGTTTAAACTTACTTTATTCTGTATAGAGATAACGTTTAATAGACTTCTTCGGAGTTTTCTCAAACTCTTCTTCTTGAACACGAATCTCTGACACCTTACAATAAGCTGGTACGATGGTATTCAACTGTGTGCGGTTTTCTTCCATTATATTCTTGATATCCTCCGCATTGAGTCCAAGACTCTGAGCTTCGTCATAATCCGGATGAACCAAAGCTATGAGTTTCTCGCCCTTCTGAATAACCAAACATTCACTTACTAGTGCCAAGGAGTTCAACTTATCCTCTATCTCTTCAGGATAGATATTCTGTCCGTTACTACCGAGCAGTAAGTTCTTGGAACGTCCCTTTATAAATACATTGCCATCCTCGTCCATTAATCCGAGGTCTCCTGTGTGGAACCAACCTTCCTTATCAATGGTACGTGCAGTATCTTCCTCATTCTTATAATAACCCAACAGAACATTAGGTCCCTTTGTAAGAATCTCACCAGCTACATTAGCAGGATCAGGACTATCTATGCGCACCTCTTGATGAAGTGCAGCCTGCCCGCACGATCCTTTTGCAAAGGTATGCCAATCACGATAGCAAATGATTGGTCCACATTCTGTAGCTCCATAGCCAACAGTATAAGGGAACTCTATCATGCGTAAGAAGTTCTCAATCTCTCCATTAAGTGCAGCTCCACCGATGATGATTTCATACAAATTGCCACCAAATGCTTGATAAACCTGCTCACGTATCTTTGCACGAACCTTCTTGTTTATAACAGGCATGTTCAGTAGCAAACGCATCTTGTTGTTCTGAATCTTAGGGAAGACTTTCTTGCGGATAATCTTTTCAATCACAAGTGGCACTGCTATCATAATAATAGGCTTTACTTCTTGCAATGCTTGAGAGATTATAGCAGGAGAAGGAATACGTGTAAGGTAATAAATGTGGACACCTGAAAGGAACTCATAAATAAACTCAAAGGACATGCCATACATGTGTGCCATTGGGAGTATGCTAATAACATTACTTCCAGGTTTGACGACATCTCCAAGTACATGTTTAGCAAAGTCAGTATTACTCCACAATGAACGATAAGGAAGCATTACTCCTTTCGAGTGACCAGTAGTACCACTTGTGTAGTTAATTAACGCCAATTCATCGGGACTTTGCTCACGATAGTAATGTACATGCTCTGGTCGGAAATACTTGGGGTAACGACGTCCAAACTCTTCATTAAGATGCTCGCGAGCATAGGTTAGTTTCTCTGTACGGCTCACTACCAAGGAGTAATCTGGAATATAAATAATACCTTCCAGCTTCGGCATCTTTGTAGCATCAATCTGGGTTACAACAACGTCGCCAACAAATAAAAGTTTTGCATCCGAATGGTTTACAATATTATGTATTTGTTCGGGCATAAACTCATGCAAGATGGGTACAGCTACTGCACCATAGGTCAACACGGCTAAGAAAGAAGCCGCCCAAGCCGAGGAGTTGCGTCCACATAAAGCTATCTTATCACCTTTCTGTACACCACTCGCTTCAAACATGATATGTAGCTTTTCAATCTTTCTGGCAACATCATGATACTGAAGGGTCTTACCCTTATAATCTGTAAGAGCATCCAAGTCCCAATACTTAATGATACTCTTCTCTACTAGTTCATTAAAACTCGAAATCTGTTCCATTGCACATTACTTCAATATGTGCGCAAAGGTACATACTTCTTCGCACATTACAAAATAAAATGTGCATAAATAAAGGTGAACAATGGTTGATATCACGGTGGAACGGTTATTAATCGTCTATTAGAACGAATATAGATGTAAAGATAATTGCCGAATGCTAAAGAGAGTTTTTCAGCTTATAACAACTAAATTTAAGTCAATTCATACTCTAAATAGAACAACAATCGTACTTTAAATTAAACATGTTCTGTACTTTAACTTAAACATATCTTGTACTTTAACTTAAACATGTCTCGTACTTTAAGTTAAACATGTCTTGTACTTTAAGTTAAACATATATTGCACCTTAACTTAAAGGTCTGATCGGCTCTTAGTTATAGGGCAATCAATGATAAAGTTTAAGTGCAGTAGATGTTATTATTACATTGATATACAGGTATATATACCAATTAGAATATACTTTTACTATAACTTATTGCCCATTAGTTACTTTAAGCATATAGAAACAAAAAACAAAGGAGCTCTAAAGAGTCCTTTGTTCTTGATTGATAGAATAAGTTTCTGGTGATAGATCATTATTAGCGTCTGCCATGATAACTCATACCATGCTTCTCATCATGATGAAAGTTTGTCGTGAAATTTGGTTTATCCATCTCTATCGGATTAGCATTAAGTTCTGGCTCGCCCATCCATTCTACTATCTTGTCTACCCAGTGTGCTGCACCTTGGCGGGTAGGATGAATACCATCTATACGAGCGGCAACTATAGAACTGCTATCAAAGAAACGCTCAGCACCAGTACGCTCACGAATTACATTTACAATGTTTCTATTCTTTATCTTACGCCATGATAATGGTCCAACCCATACGTAAGGGATATTACCAACATGATCTAAGATGGTTTGTATAGCCTCTGAACGTCTAGTAAAGTCATAATAGCCCAAGTCATTTGTTCCAAGACTTATGATTACATAGGTTGGACGGAACTTCTCAAGTTGGTATTGAAGATCCTGTGTATTTGCCCAATTACGCGTGGTACTACCATACCATACTACAGAGTGAAATTCAAAGCCATTCTTTACTGCGTAATCATTAAAACGGGCACCTAACCCATCGACCATAGAATCACCAATTAGTAAAACAACTTGATTGCGAGAATTAGCAACACGCGTTGTTGACTGAACAGAAGAAACGGGCTTTGCTTCTAAAGACATTTCGCTTACGTCTTCTATTGGCTTCTGGCTTATAGACTGATCGGGCATTTCATCAGGTTGAATATCCATCTTGGTTCGCATTGCCTGATCAATGTTTGTGTTGTCTACGATGCCTTTCTGTGCTTTCATAACTTGCACGGAAAGTAAACAAATAAATGCTATTAAATACTTAATACTTTTCACAACAAAATATATTTTAATTAGTGCGTTTATTTGACTTTGAGTAATGCCAAATTTCAACGCTGTTAATAATATTCTGCCAAAGGATATAACATCCTGGTCCTACCGTGGAGAGCGGGTTAAGATAGGTGTTGGCTATCCAAATGGCAAAGGTTGTATTCTTCTGACCTAAAGCTTGTCCAGAATTGACTGCATTATGGAAGAAGGCTCCTATTGATTTCCCTGCCGTAAATTGTAACAAACAGAGTACCAAACTCGAAATAGCTATGAGTAAGAGGAAAGAAACACTTACATTAGCATGGACAATATTCTTAACGGTTGTTCCAGAAACAATCAGTAAGGAGGCACACCAAAGATAATAACTTAGATCATTCACATTAATAATCCATCTATAAAGGGGGCGTAATAAGTGCCAGTGCTTTGTAATATATGCCAATAGCATCGGTACGATTAGCACTAAACTCACTTTATTAAGAATGAGCAAGAAAGCTTCAGTAAAGGTAAAGCCCATGTTCGTTTCTATCAGAGGAAAACAAATTGGAATAAGAATAGCGCAAATGAAATTAGAAATGAAAGTGTAAGTAACCATCTCTGTCAAGTCACCTCCAATTTTCTGTGTAACGACGGCAGCAGCTGAGGCGCAAGGTCCTATAATACAGGTGAGTATAGCTTCTAAAAGAATTAAAACTTTACCCGTAGCGTGGAAATACATGATCCATCCAACTATGACAATTACGCTAACTATTTGGAAGAGTCCTACCCACAAGTGCCACTTCACGGGAAGTAGTTTATGGTAATCAACCTTACAGAAGGTGACATAGAGGACAAGGAACATAAATAAGGGAAGGATAGCATCGAAGACTGGAGCAAGGATGCTCGATGCGTTGTCCAATGCAGGGATAAACGCAAAGAGAAGGTATAATACTGCACCAGTGGCTATCGATACAGGTAAGGTCCAATCCTTTAAAAATTGAATACTTTTCTTCATTTCACTTCCAATCACACGTATGATTCCATTCCAACAATGAAGTCAAACGGCTGCAAAGGTACAAAAAAATTGTCATAAAAGAAAGTGTATCAAATAATTATAACAATCTATTGAAGCAAAGAATCCCTCTAACTTCTCAGTCAGAGGGATTCTAATTAATATATATGAAGCTATAAAAAAGCGATTCTACTGCTATTATCTCTCGTGTAGACGATCAACTGCATCTGCCTTGAACTTCGCAAAATCATTCTGAGTTGCCTTACCGAACGAAGTGTGTTGACTTGCAACTCTTGTAGAGAGTGTGCTAGCCTTAGCAGAAGCCGGTCTCTGACGTGCAAGATCGAGTTTGAGGACGTCAGTGGTATTTGTACTATAACCTGTACCGAAGAAGGTGTCATAACCTTTACCCTGTTCATAACCTAAGTGGAAGCCGTCCTTTCCTTTATTCTTATCCAATACGAATATAGTACCTGACTTGGTATATTTGATATAAATGTTACCATCATTGTTCACATACCATGAGAAGTTAAGCGTTTGTGTTTCACCCTTTGAGTTAGTATCAACTTCAACACCATTACCACTTAAAGAATTTGTAGAAGAGTCATACTGGAAGAACTTCATGTTAGCTTTAAATTGATCGCGCACACGCTGGTGAGTTTGATCATTAGTGTACTCATAAATCATGTCGCCTTCCCATTCACCTGTTAGTGTTTGAGCCACTGCAACTAGTTGGTTATTTGAGGAATTGTACTGGTTATTGTAATTGTTATTCCAGTTATAATTGCCGTTATTATAGCTGTTCCAATAAGCATTACGGCTACTGCCTATAGCATCCATGAAAGCATAGAACTCATTGGTATAGGCTTCTGGATAATTAGCATAGAACCAGTTATAAGCTGTGTAATAGTCGGAACCATTAGGATAATCATAACGATAATTGCGTACTGCACGACTAACTAAATCGTTGTGATAGTAATAACCATCATCATCATAGTCATCACAACTTGTAAAAAGCATAGGACTTGCAACTACTGCAAGGGCTAAGAATAATTTCGCAACTCGTTTCATAAGCTTATCTTTTAATATTATAGTTTCTGTTACTTGTTTGATGCAAAAGTACAGTAATTAGCTAATAATCTTAATGTAAATACACTATTTAGTAATAGGGAAATCCCTATCATCCTTTCTGGACATATATCGATACGTTTTACAGAATTAGGCATAAAAACCTTTAAACAATGCAGGGAGAAACAAATAAAATTAGTACATTTGCAACACATAATAATTTAGTTTCTTATTAAAAGCAGAAGATAAAACAAACAAGAAATGAGAACAGTTTATGAATTCTCTGTCAAGGACAGAAAAGGTAAGGAAGTATCGTTGAAAGAGTATGCCAACGAGGTACTGCTAATTGTTAATACAGCTACCAAATGCGGCTTCACACCAACCTATGACCAACTGGAAGCACTTTATGAGAAATACCATGCAAAGGGCTTTGAGGTTCTTGACTTCCCATGTAACCAATTCGGACAGCAAGCTCCAGGTACTGATGAAAGTATTCATGAGTTCTGCAAACTAAATTATGGGACGGAATTCCCTAGGTTCAAGAAGGTGAAAGTAAATGGTGATGACGCTGATCCACTTTTCAAATTCTTGAAGGAACAAAAGGGCTTCGCTGGTTGGGATGAATCACATGAACTCTACCCTATCCTTGACAAAATGCTTTCAGAAACTGATCCTGATTATAAGGAGAAAGCGGATATTAAATGGAATTTCACTAAGTTCCTTGTTAATAAGAAAGGACAAGTCGTTGCACGCTTTGAACCAACAGAGAAGATTGAGAATATTGCTAAGCAGATAGAAGAACTATTATAAGTCTGTTTAAACAGATAGAAAGAAAAAGAGATATAAGTAAGTAAATGCTTTCTTATATCTCTTTTTTATGATTATCTATAGATGATATTACTCGTAATCATCAACAACAGTATTGATAAAGTCCATCATTGGTTTACCTGTCTTGCAGATGTATTCTAGATCTTTATGCCAACTGTCACCATTAAAGAAGTCATCAGGAACGGATACCCAACAACAATAATCTTTCATACGTAGATAGTGTAAATACTCATAATCTTTAGGGAAGCCTTTAGGAGCAGTCTTTAAAGCTGCTAGTCCAAAGCCTTTCTCACTTACTTTATCATCGCTCCACTCCCCCTGGTTAGGATGTCCAAATAGACTAATAAATTCGTCATTCTCAACATCCTTTCGCCATTCATCTATATTTGCCATAATCTCATTACGACATGATGTTAGGATGTTCGTTGGCAACCAATAACAACCTACTGCAATTAAACAGTTACCAGGCTGGAGATGGATATAATATCCACCACGCAATGCCTTTCTACCATGCCCACAGATGTAAGCCCCTAAGTGACGTTTGTATGGACTCTTATCGGGTGAGAAACGTATATCACGATAGAAACGATAAGTACAATCTTTCGCTGTAAGATGAGCAACTTCATCATCAAAGGCGGATAGTTGGGCTATAATCTGCTCTACACCTTTCTCGAAATCATCCTTTACGGTATCATATTCTGCCTTATGTTCTTGAAACCATTCTCGATTGTTATTTGCGGCAATTCCCTTCAGGAAGTGCATTATCTTCTTTGTGTTCATATTCTTTCACTTCTATTTATAACTTACTATCCTTCATTAGCTTTGGGCATATCGTATCAAACGGGCAATGTTCACAGTCTGCCTTAGCACTCTTACAAACATAACGCCCATGAAGTAATATCCAATGATGTGCATCAGAAACCTCCTCCGTTGGAATATTCTTCATCAGATAATCTTCAACCTTACGAGGAGTATTAGCAGTTGATGGTACTAAGCCCAAACGATGACTAACACGATAAACATGCGTATCTACAGCTAAGGTAGGTTTTCCAAACCAAACTGCTTGTATCACATTGGCAGTTTTACGTCCAACACCTGGTAACTGTGTAAGCGCTTCTGGAGTAGAAGGAACTTCCCCATTAAACTTCTCTACCAACATCCTTGACATCTCTACCAAATGCGTTGCCTTTGAATTAGGATAAGAAACACTCTTAACATATTCAAAGACATCTTCAACACTTGCCTTAGCCATCGTCTTAGCATCTGGATAATGTCGGAATAACTCTGGTGTAATCGCATTAATCCTTTTATCTGTACATTGAGCAGAAAGCAATGTAGCACAAAGCAACTGAAACGCAGAGCCAAAGTTAAGTTCAGTTGTCACATGACCAGTATGCTTTCGAAAGTAACTTAGTACATAATAATATCTTTCTTTTCTTGTCATCGTTTTATAATATAGTACAGCATGACTATACTTCATGCCAGTTCAACTTATTTCCTCTCTTTTATCACAATACTATTTCCTACAACAACAATAGCTTGCTGATTCGTAATGATCTCCAATGGAAGATGACTATTCTTATGAACAACTTTCTGTGCAGCTTCTTCAAAGGGGAAACTATTAAAATGTACAACAGGATAGAACTCAACAATACCAAGACCTTTGAAGTCTGTAAAATCTGGTGTCTGTGTAAGATGGTCATCCATATCCTTAGCATATTCTATGTTAGGAGCAAGAATCATCGCTCCAGCAGATTCCCCAATATATAGTTTCCCTTTCTCCACCTGTTCTATGATATACTTGTCGGCACCCGTTTTCCTCAATTCCTGCAAAAGGAAAAACGTATTGCCACCCGATACATAGATACAGTCACAGTTTGTCAGGACCTCTTCCATTTCATTCTTACTGCATTGAGTAATTTCCAATTCCTTGACGATAAGTCCAAGAGAATCAAGTGCCACCTTGGCATCTTCCACATATTGCGTATACTCTTCATGAATGCTTGCTGTAGGGATAAATGCTACAGTTTTGCCTCTCAACGGAACAGAAACGGACTCGGATAAAATTGAAGCAACATCAGCAAAAGATGAACATAAAAAGATTTTCTTCATTGATATATTATGTTTTAGAACTTCCCTATCATTAGCACTATAAACAGCTTGAACAGGAATAAAAATAAGTATTATAATTAAGAATATTATAAATCTATACCTCATACATTTCACGTTTAATACTGCAAAGTTACTAAAAACTAACAGATAATTTGGCGCTTTCCGAAACTTAATGTAATTTTGCACTAGAAATAAAAAACAAATCAATTATGATAACTCCAATGATAGGACTGGTTGCACTACTTGTTATTGCATTAATAGCTTGGGCAATCGCAGAACTTAAAAACAAAAGTATTACATTCACCCACTCTGAAGAAGAGGCTGAGGGCGAAGAGGAAATGAGAGAGGCCTACGAAGCCAACGGCAATAAGGAACTTAATCTTAAAGATCTGCTTGCTCGCAATAGTACGAAAGGTTACAAGTCAATTTAAAACGACAACCAATTATAAAAAGTGAGGACTACATTTATTTATGTAGTCCTCACTTTTTCATTCATTAATGAAG
The DNA here is from genome assembly GCF_000377625.1 of Prevotella veroralis DSM 19559 = JCM 6290. Taxonomy (GTDB): domain Bacteria; phylum Bacteroidota; class Bacteroidia; order Bacteroidales; family Bacteroidaceae; genus Prevotella; species Prevotella veroralis. The sequence goes on from NZ_KB898325.1 coordinate 361,463, forward strand.
TAAATAAGGTTAAACAAAAAAAGGTTGTAGAATACAATCTACAACCTTCTTTATTTATATCTTTATAAGAATTAATTCTTAAAGAATTCTTTGACGTCCTCATTAGGAACCATCTGCTCATCAAAAATATAAGCACCCGTCTTTGGGCTCTTAACCATCTTGATTACCTTTGAATATGCGCGACCATCCGAAGAACCTTCATGGAGGGTAGCGACCGCTTTCTTTGCCATAGTTTATTCGTTTTAACTATTAACTTTACTATTCAGTGCGTGCTTACTTAATCTCCTTGTGAAGAGTCATCTTCTTCAAAACAGGATTATACTTCATAAGCTCAAGACGCTCTGGAGTATTCTTACGATTCTTTGTAGTCACGTAACGGCTTGTACCAGCCATACCGCTATTCTTCATCTCGGTACATTCCAAGATAACTTGGACTCTGTTTCCTTTAGCTTTCTTTGCCATGATATTTAGTCTCCTATTACCTTAATGTCCTTCCAGTCAACATAACCCTTTGATACAGCCTGTTTAAGGGCAGCATCAAGACCTACCTTGTTAATAAGACGAAGACCAGCAGCACTAATCTTCAGCTCAATCCAGCAACTTTCTTCTACATAGTAGAACTTCTTGCTGAAGAGGTTAACGTCAAAGCTTCTCTTTGTACGATGCTTTGAGTGAGACACATTACAACCTAGCTGTGCCTTCTTTCCTGTAATTTGACAAATCTTAGACATTTCTATCTTTGTTTTGTGATTCGTTAATTGATACCTATTCCAAACAGGATGCAAAATTACAAAAAGATTTTAAATGAGCAAAACTTTAGCAAAGTTAATTACTGATTTTAATCTTTTTTGCAGTATTATTCGGACTTTATGTCCATATCATTCAGGAAATCAAGCATTAAGCGGATAGCTTTATTGGTTGCTATGGCAAGATTAATATCACGTCCAAAGTCTTCTGTGAGCTTAAAGGTTCTTACCTCATCCTTACTTCCATAAGCAAGCCAGATTGTACCAACTGGAGCTTCTGCCGTGCCACCACCAGGACCAGCATATCCCGTAGAGGCAATTGCGAAATCAACGCCAATAGCCTCAATCGTTCCTAACACCATTTCACGAGCAACTTCTTCTGATACTGCTGTATATTGCTCTAATGTTTCGTGAGAGACATGCAATAACCTCTCTTTAACATCATCAGTATAGGCAACAATGCCACCTTTATAATAGTCAGAAGAACCAGGAATTGCCATGATTGCTTCGCTAATACGACCACCAGTGCAGCTCTCTGCTGTACCAATAGTTAAACCGGACGCATAAAGTATATCGCCGATTTGGCGAGAGATAATCTTACTTTCAAAATCCATAATCTTATTGTATAGGGTATTCTATTTGTTATTACTTAAAGGTTACTTTACTGAATGCTGGTACATCAATCTGAGTAAAATCCTTATCTATGTATTTAAATGTACCAACACTTGCTATCATTGCGGCATTATCTGTTGTATAGCTGAACTTCGGAATATAGATTGTCCATCCATAACGCTCGGCATGATCACGGAAAGCATTACGCAAGCCATTATTCGCCGACACACCACCAGCAACAGCTACATGTTTAATACCCGTTTGTTTAACAGCCAAACGAAGTTTCTTCATTAGGATATCTACAATGGCATGTTCGAGACTTGCTGCAATATCTTCTTTATGATTCTCTATAAAGTTAGGTTCTTCTTCCACCCACTTCCTCATATTATATAAGAAAGAGGTCTTCAAACCAGAGAAAGAGTAATCAAAGCCTGGCACATTTGGTTCTGCAAACTTATATGCTAAGGGGTTACCTTGACGAGCGAGCTTATCTATAATAGGACCACCAGGGTATCCTAATCCCATAACCTTAGAACACTTATCAATAGCTTCACCAGCTGCATCGTCAATAGTCTGCCCCAAAACTTCCATATCGTTGTAAGCATTCACCTTAACAATCTGGGAGTTTCCACCAGAAACCAATAAGCAGATAAAGGGAAAAGGAGGCATGTGGTTGTCATCTTCACTTTCTTTTATGAAGTGCGCCATAACATGTCCTTGCAGATGGTTTACATCGATCAATGGAATCCCCAATGAGCGGGCGAAACCTTTAGCGAAACTAACACCAACTAAGAGGCTTCCCATAAGACCAGGACCACGTGTAAAAGCAACAGCAGATAGCTGTTCTTTCGTTATTCCTGCGCGAGCCAAAGCCTGATCAACCACAGGAACCACATTTTGTTGATGTGCTCTTGAGGCTAATTCTGGTACAACTCCGCCGTATGCCTTATGCACTTCCTGTGAAGCGGTCACATTACTGAGAATGATTCCATTCTTCAATACGGCAGCACTTGTATCGTCACAGCTACTCTCAATGCCTAATATATAAATATCTTCCATTGTTTCGCAAACTTCTTTAATGAGTTAATATCTCCACTCCATGTTCAGTCATAACAAATGTATGCTCCCATTGAGCTGAAGGCTTCTCATCACCTGTGATAACCTCCCAACCGTATGGGTCGTCAGCATCAATAAATACCTTCCATGTACCCATATTTATCATTGGTTCTATGGTAAACACCATACCAGGAACTAGCAACATTCCTGTTCCTTTATGCCCATAATGCAAGACATCTGGTTGCTCGTGGAACTCAATTCCAACGCCATGACCACACAAATCACGTACAACGCCATAACCATTCTTCTCTGCGTGCTTTTGAATTGCATGACCAATATCACCAACAAAAGAATAGGGTTTTGCGGCTTCAGCACCTAGTTCAAGGCATTCTTTAGCTACTCGAACCAAGCGTTCCTTCTCCGGAGTTGTCTTACCGCCTACAATAAACATACGACTTGCATCGGCAAAATATCCATCAACAATCGTCGTCATATCAACGTTGACTATATCACCTTCTTGAAGAACATCCTCCTCCTTTGGAATACCATGGCAAACAACCTCATTTATACTCGTACAAACGCTCTTAGGATAGCCTTCATAATTCAAACAAGCAGGAATGGCGTTATGATCTTTGCAATACTGCATACAAATATCGTCTATCTCCTGCGTATTCATTCCCACATGGATAGCCTCACCTACAGCATCTAAACAACCAGTATTCACTACCCCACTCTTGCGGATACCTTCTATCTGCTCAGGCGTTTTTATCATATTGCGAGTAGGAACCAGCTTGCCTTGTTTCTCAAACGCCATTATCTTTAAATCCATTTCGGTTGGCTCTTGTCCCGGAAGGCAATGCCACCTCTTCTTCTTTAATTGCATATCCGTCTAATTAATTTGGTGCAAAAGTACTATAATTCAAAGATAATACAAAATAAATCAGTTCCTTTTTAGGTATAGAGAAAGCTTTAGACCATGGGATTTATCTGTAGTACCATGATATTGGCAGTATCATCATATTTGCCCATGGAATTGGGTAGACCTGCATTCAGGTAGACACTAATATAATAAGGTGTGTAACTGCTCAGAGTACGCCCTAACAGGTCTAATAATGTTTCCTTGCCCGATCCATCTCGCGTCGGTCTTCCTTCTCCTTTAGTGTCTGCCGTTTGTCATATTCCTTCTTACCTTTTGCCAATGCAATATCAACTTTTGCACGTCCATTCTCATCAATGAATATCAATGTTGGGATAATCGTGAAGCCCGGTGTCTTAGATTCAGCTTCGAGGTTACGTATCTCCTTCTTCGTCAATAAGAGCTTGCGGGGACGTTTGGCTTCATGGTTAGCGTATGAACCATAGAAGTAAGAAGAAATGTTCATCCCTTGTACCCACATCTCACCTTTATTTATATAACAGAACGAATCAACCAGTGAAGCCTTGCCAGCACGGATGGATTTGATCTCCGTACCCGTGAGTACGATACCTGCAGTGAATGTGTCAACAAAGAAGTATTCAAATGATGCCTTCTTGTTTCTTATCTGTACAGGTGATTTCTTTCTTCTATCTTGCTGTTCTCTATTCATTGTTCTATCTTTACAAAATTATCTATATGATCATCAATATAAGCCGCTATCATCTCGCACCAGTACTCCTCATTAACAATAAATTCATCATCGAACTCATCGAACTCTGGCATCTGCTCATACAATGCCATAAAATCATCATCAGAGACTTCCTTCTCTATCTCTTCGTGATACTTATCATAGTACTTCTTTGCATGCTTAATATGCGTATAAAGCTCTCGGAGTCCCCAGTTACGCATAGCAACGGCAAATGGATTCTTAAAGATAAAGGCACCATAACCATTATAGATTAATTGGATATATCCGCCCTCCATTACTTCTTGATGTAGATAACTCCAACCTAACAACGTAATTTGGTCGGCATTTAATTGCGACATAGTCTCTTGTGTCAACTGTCCACCAATAGCCGTATTAATTGCATTAATGAATACCTGAACAAAACTATCCATGCCTTCTTCAACTGCTTTGCGTATATCGCTATCTTTTACTTTGACGTCAATCATTAATCATTTAATTTTTAAACAATGAATAAACTATATGAGCAAGGCAGAAGAAGCATACAGCTTATTTGCCAAGTATTGATTTTTATACTTTGCAAACTTACATAAAATTATTTGATTTCATGCTTGTAGAATAAAAAAGTTGAGATTACAACACAAACCAATTATCTAAAACAACAAGTATCTCGCTCTAATCCCTCCTCTCGAAGGGATTAGAGAACAATTATCTTCTATTTTTTTGCATAATATGCAATAAGTTGTTGCAGTCCTTCTTTCGTACGAGTGTCATACTTAGCGGCATCCATACTTGGGGTATCCAGATATTCAGCCGTCAGTTTTATTCTTGTCTTCTCACTTCGTGTACCTAATAAGGCTTTATCGCCAAGATAGATAGCTCCATTTTTGTCCTTCAACTTCAAATAAAGTTCGTCTTTATCTAATGGATGTTGCAGAATATAATTGCCTTTTCCATCGGTAAAGAGAACCTCGAAGAACTGCGGATGACGTGTTCCGATATTGATAGAACTGCTACCACCAGCATTTCTTAACGCACTGTCTTTTAAGCCCTTTGTACCGATATAGGTCTTACCACCAGCATAGACGGTTACATTGTCAGCAGCCTTGAACCTCTGTTCAGTATTGCCGTTTGCATCATTGTGTGTTAGTGTTACAGAAGAACCCATTGCCGGAGCATCAAGATCGAGAATTCCATTAGTGCCTTTACCCATCTTCTTTTCAATAGATTCATAGATGATGGTGATGTTTCCCTCGTGTGTCGTGCCATCAGCAAGTACCACCTTACCAGGCACATTATAGATGTTCACGGAAGCTTTTTGGGCATCGTTCACTAACTGTTGTTCTTCCTCAACAGCCTGTTGTTCCTCTGCCTTAGCCTTGTTAGCCAGTCGCTGCTTAATGTCCTCCGTCATATCTCCCAATGTATAGCCGTTTGCAAGCAGTTTAGACACCATACGATGTGCCATCTCGTTCTCAGAGAGTTTAAATGCCGTCTTGTATTCTAAGAAAGGAAGTTTCCTATCATCACAGGTTGTTATATTGCTGAAATTCTCGCTGTTAGTCCACGATTCCAGTTTAATCTCGGCAACTTGGTTGCCCACGCGGTCCTTAATATAATAGGTTCTTTTGCCCAATGATGGTTCATTGACAAGAACCTTACCCACCATCACCTTGTTGATGATAATGTCGCCATCGTCATTGATGAAGAAAGGATGCTGTGCTGTAAATTCTTCATCGGCTTTCTCCATCTTTTTAACAACGGTATAGATGCTGTCCCATTTTGCAGAGAAAGGGCATGAACCCTGTGCAAAGAGGTTATCAATGATAGATTTCTTGATGCCGTTCACTGCGAGGAGACTGGGTTTGCTATCTAACAGTTTGTAGGCAAAAAACTTCGTATTGGACAGAACTATCCTATCTTGCGGATCAGGTAATTCAAAGACTGCGCCCTCAGGCGATATAAACTTAAGCCACTCTTCTGGCGCACTAATGCCTTGTTTCGTCTTATTGGTAATGAAAAACGTAAGAACTTGCTTCCCATCAAGTGTAGATAATTCGCACGTTCTTTTCTCTTCTTTTAGAAGCGCTACTGATGTTCCATTAAGTAATACCGCTCCCTTCTTTATTTTCATATCCTGAGCATGTGCGGAAAGCACCATGAAGCTGGCGATGAAGCCTAATACTGTTTTCTTCATATTGTTTATTAAAATTTAATATTAAGATGATTTGCTTGCAAAGATAACCTTTTTTCTTGATTAATTAACAAATACTATCCCTTTTTCTCCTTTTATTTATCTCCAAAAAATGCACTTCCTGAGTGACCTTAACATAATATGACAACAGCAAAACGAGATACAGCAGAAGACAGTAAACGACCTTATGTGTAAATATTTTTCACAACTCAAATTTCTATTGATGCTCATTAGGACTTGGATTAAGGCTTAATTAGCTTTGAAAAGACGCCCTTTTGACGTCAAAGTAACGCCCTTTTGAAGCCCAACAAAGCACCTTTTTTGCAGAGGTTTTCAATATTCTGATTATCAGGAGGTTATAAACACGCAAAAAAGGGACTTTTCTTATGATCTTTAGCTGCGAAGCGTAAGAATTTATGCCAATATTTTTCAAATCGTATATATGGTTAAAAAGTAGATTATTCTTTGAATAAAAGAGTATTTTCGATAGATGAAAAGACCTATTCCTACTAATCTTTTCTGGCATATCTGCTTGGTATGATAAGTATAGAATGGAATAATACAACAAATAGGAAACTTTGGTAAGCTAACTACTTGCAGCATACCAACAAAAAAGCCCGCTCTTAAAATGAGCAGGGCTTTAATACTATAGTTGTAAATTGATTACTCTTCAACTGGACTGAAATCATCTTTACCTACGCCACAAAGTGGACATACCCAATCATCTGGAATATCCTCGAAAGCTGTTCCTGGTGCGATACCGCTATCTGGATCACCTACCTCTGGGTCATAGATATAACCACATGTATTACATTCGTACTTTTTCATAATGCTTTTAATATTAATATTATTCGTTTATAATTTATCAAGCGCAAAGATATAAGTTTTCTTGCAATTATTACAAGAATAGATAGTTAAATTGTGTATCAGTGCGCATTATTTAGATCTGTACTCTGGTCTTAATTCCACACGAGGTATCTTCAATGTATCGCCTGCTTCCATGGAATTACGTCCATTAAGCACTTGGAAATAGCCAATCATATCTGCACCTAAAGTCTTGCGACTAATACTTGCCATCGTTTGTCCTTTCCGCAATACAATGACACGCTCTACCCCAACAATATTATAAGCCCCATAGCGAATACGTGCGTCATTATTCATTTCAGCATACGAATCGTCTCTTTTCTCCACCTTCTTTATTATAGTGGTATCGCTCTTATTATCTTTCTGAATGACTTTTACGGCATTATCAACTTTCTTCTTAGGAGATTCCACTTGCTGTGTGGTAACTTTACCAGTAGGTTTAGAAAGATTGATACCACCAAACTTTATCCATAAGACGACACCTAAGCAAGCGATAACAATAATGGCGATAACAGCGACTAACTTTAAGATGCTATTCTCTTTGTTATCGACATAACTCTCGATATTTGAATCGCTACTTTCTAAATCTTCTTTTGTATTGTCCTTATCTTGCTTTGGCTCTGACTTAGGTTGTTCTATTTCTACCTTTTCTATATTAGGCTTATTATCTACCAACTTCTCTACCTTAGCTTTAGAGGTATCAGGTATTTGTTCTATGACAAGCTCATCCTTACTATCTTCTACCTCCGAGACCTTCTCTTCCTCTTCTATCTCGGGTTGCCCTTTTTCTTCAACAACATTAGGAACATCCTCTGATGAGTTAGATTCAGCATTTGCATTCTCCTCTTCTGTAGGAATCTTTTCCAATTCCTTTGTGTCGACACCATCATTGATAACCACCGTCTCAAATTGAGAGAAAGGCTTATTTACTAATTCCTTCATCGCAGCATCGGGGGTAAAAGAAACCTTATCATGTCCTTCGATCAAGACACGTTCTCCCGTATTTACGTTAACGCTCTCACGTGGTTTAACGCGTTGAACCTTGAAAGTCCCTAAGCCTTTAATCTTAACTTGATTACCTTTCTTAAGCTCATCACTGATAATTGCAAAGAAAGTATCAACAAACGTAGCACCATCTGCAGCAGAAAGCTTATATTGCTTAGCCAATGCACTAGCAATAATTTGTATAACGGTCTTAGCCATTCTCCGTTCCTCCTTTTCTTACTTGACCTTTGATAGTTGCTGCCGGCTTAAAATTTAGAACCAATTTAGGTGGAACTAACATTCGTAAGCCTGTTGAAGGATTCACCATTACACGCTCTAAACGTTTCTTTACCTCGAACGTTCCAAAGCCAGAAACAGGTACAGCATCGCCCGTTTCAAATGACTTTGCCATCTGATCAATAACAGCCTTAACCATTTTCTGACTCTCGTCTTGTGTATGACCTGTTCTTGAGGCTAGCTCTGCTATGAACTCTTTATTATTCATTCAATATATCTTTTTAGAACTCGAAGAAGATAACTTAGATTATAAGTCTTTTATTCAGCAATTTCACCAAACAAATCAAACTCGTCGGAACCTGTGATACGCACATTATAGAAGTTTCCAATACGTAATTGCTTCTTAGATACTGGGATTAATACTTCTGGATCTACCTCGGGAGAGCAATACTCCGTTCGTCCTATATAATACTCCCCTTCTTTACGATCAATGATAACCTTGAATACCTTACCTACCTTCTCAGCTTCTAACTCTTCTGATATTCCTTGTTGGATAGCCATAAGTTCATCCAATCGGCTTTGCTTTACCTCTTCAGGTACATCATCCCTATAATGTGTAGCACTGTAAGTGCCCTCTTCCTCTGAATAAGCAAATGCTCCCATTCTTTCAAAGCGTGCTTCTGTTACAAACTCTTTTAGCTCTTCAAAATCTTCTTCTGTCTCACCAGGGAAACCAACAAGCAAAGTTGTACGCAAATGAATACCTGGCACTCGACAGCGTATCTCACGAATAAGATCTAACGTTTCCTGTTTGGTAACATGACGGTGCATTCTCGTTAACATGTTATCAGAAATATGCTGGAATGCAATATCAAGATACTTACAAACATTATCCTTTTTCGCAATAACATCCAATAAATCAAGTGGAAACTGATTAGGATAGGCATAATGAAGACGGATCCATTTCACACCTTCTATATCTGCCATACGAGATATAAGCTCTGTAATATGGTGCTTTCCATCAAGATCCACTCCATAATAGGTAAGTTCCTGCTCGATAATCTGGAACTCTTTTACTCCTTGTACTACAAGATCCTTTACTTCATTTAATATTTCGTCAATCGGACGAGAATGATGTCTACCAGTAATCAAAGGAATTGCACAATAAGCGCAATGACGATCGCAGCCTTCAGCTATCTTTATATAAGCATAATGCCGTGGAGTTGTTAGATGGCGAGTACCATTGCAAGAGGGAATACTTGCCTTTCCTAAATCTGTCAATAACTGCTTATAATTAAACTTCCCATAGAACTTATCAACCTCTGGCAATTCTACTTCTAACTCATCTTTGTAACGCTGTGAAAGACATCCCATAACGTACAAACGGTTAAGCTGTCCATTCTTTTTGCGATTGATAAATTCGAGAATCGTATTAATACTTTCCTCTTTTGCTGCTTCGATAAATCCACAAGTATTAATGACCGCAATTTCTCCCTGCGGACGTTTTGCATCATGAGTACAATGATAACCATTTTCTTCAAACTGCTTCATGATAATCTCGGAATCGACAAGATTCTTCGAGCAGCCCATGGTTACAATATCTATTTGATTTTTCTTCATTCCGAATATAACAAAGCTTATTTCTATTTGAATAAGCTATCAACAAACTGAGCCTTGTCAAAGATTTGAAGATCTTCCATTCCTTCGCCCAGTCCAATGTATTTTACAGGAACTTTCAATTGATCACTGATTCCGATTACTACTCCTCCCTTAGCCGTTCCGTCCAATTTGGTAATTGCGAGGGATGTTATCTGTGTAACAGCAGCGAATTGTCGAGCCTGTTCAAAGGCATTTTGTCCCGTACTTCCATCAAGAACTAACAAAACTTCATGTGGTGCTTCGGGAACAACCTTCTTCATTACGTCCTTAATCTTCTTCAATTCATTCATTAAGCCTACTTTGTTATGCAATCGCCCTGCTGTATCAATGATAACAACATCGGCACCATTTGCCTTTGCGCTCTGCAAAGTATCAAAAGCGACACTAGCGGGATCGGCTCCCATCTGCTGCTTTATGACAGGAACGCCCACACGATCCCCCCAAATCTGTATTTGTTCTACGGCTGCAGCACGGAACGTATCAGCTGCACCAAGATAGACTTTCTTTCCAGCCTGTTTGAACTGATAAGCAAGTTTACCTATGGTTGTTGTCTTTCCAACCCCATTCACACCAACAACTAATATTACATACGGGTGGGAATCTTCAGGCAAAGTCCATTCAACGGAATCACCATTATTATTTTCAGTCAGTAATTCTGTAATCTCACCTTTCAGAATTTCATTCAGTTCGCTTGTAGAAACATATTTATCTCTGGCTACTCGTTCTTCAATTCGATGGATGATTTTAATCGTTGTGTCCACACCAACATCCGAAGAGACTAGTATCTCTTCCAGATTATCAAGCACCTCATCATCAACTTTCGACTTACCGGCTACGGCACGAGTTAGTTTAGTGAAAACATTTTGCTTTGTCTTCTCTAATCCTTTATCAAGTGTTTCTTTTTTCTTCTTGCTGAATAAACCAAATAATCCCATACGTAATTAGCTAATTTGATGTTGCAAAGATAATAAAAAAATGAGGAACAAGCAAATTAATTCAATGGATGGAAGATTATAACCCATTATGTTACAGGATCGACACAAGGCTGTATGGGCACGACTTTTACTAATATAACGAGTAAAGGGAATAACAGAAACTGACGGAATCATCCGCTCAAAGAGAGAATATATTACAATAAATAAATAGATATCTAACCAGAAGCGAGCGAAAAAGAACAAAGAAAACCGACGAAAGGTGCTACCTAATTTTGTAATAGAATATTGTCATTTTTGACACTTATAATTGCGATATTTTCACCAAGGCTTAGTTCGCCCTCAAATATGCGATTTTTGAGCACGTTTTGATAACACTTATAAATCACTGATAACCAATCATTTACAAAATTAGTACTAACTTTATGAACAAAAAGTACCATCATTTTAGGCAAAAATAGCCTACTTTTCGCATAAAACGTAGCTACTTTTCAAGAAAAAAGTACTATCGTGTTGATGAAAAAGTACTATCGTGTTGGGTAAAAAGTACTATCATTTTCAGAAAATCACTAATTCTTTTCGATTTCCTTGATAGAACTCGTACTAAAACACGCTATAATAAAAAAAAATAATGTAAATACTTTTCTGGATAAATCCAATAGCGCAAAACCCAAAAGATAAGGCGAATTGCCCTATCTGTTCTTATGTTTTACGTACCAATTATGCACAAACATCGTATAGAATATGAGACTTATGGCAAGCGCAATGAGGCAAGTCCATAAAACCAATGTCCTTTCACAAGAAAGCATAGCATAAGATGCCACAAGTCCTAAACCAATTCCTGTCTCCCATGATAAGAGGAAAGTGCTTTGACTAGTTCCGCGTTGGCAATGCCCAGCTAGTTTGATAAAAAATAATAGGAATCTACTACCTATAATTCCTACTCCGAATCCCGTAAGCACAGGAACAATATAAGAAACACTCGACTGGTTTCTTGTAAGCATTAATAGGACTGCTCCGCCCATAAATAACATTCCTGTCACCGCCTCACTACGTAAGTCGGCATTACTGAATGCAAATCGTTCGGCTATCAAGGCAAAAATAAAACCGAGCATGACGAATCCATAAAATCTTGGACTCTGCTCAATAGTCAGTAATAAGCCAACAACGAATGTGATAAGCATCGTATTGATGAACAACCAATGACTTCCCTTCAATAGGAATCTGTCGAAAGAAAATTTGCATAAGTCTTCACTTGGTAGTCTAAAGGGAAAACCAATAAAGCTAACAAGAAGAAAAGATAACAAAATGCAGCCGCATGACAAAAGCAATACCGAACCGAAATTCATGTATTGATAAACCAATAATCCCGACAAAGGTCCTAAGGCTAAAGCAAATCTTCCGAACCATGTAACAGTATAATTCGCTTCTGTTCGGTGTACAGCTTCTACGTCGTCAATTACGAGTGTGCTCAACAAAACTAATTGCGATAATCCGTAAAATGCCCCTTGTATGAATCGCAAGCCAACAAGAATAGTATAATCGATATTAAGATTTTGCTTTGTCGCTAGGTAATATGAGAAGCCAGTAACAGCCAAAAGCAATAACGTGGATATCAAGAACACCATCTTCCTACGATAGCGTTGCACGAGATAAGCGGAGATATTACCAAAAAGATATATTCCGACAAAGAAAACACCCAATACTATTGCCATTTGCGACATAGTGTACCCGTCGTTTTTTAATTGCATTGGAATGATAGGGATTAACATATATGTCGACATTACTAGCAAAAGATTTGAAATTGCTAATGTCCAGAAATGCTTATCCCATAAGCGTACATGAATCGGGGTATTCTGAGTGTCCATAATATCTATCTTTTATATAAATCAAGCTTTGTCGAATCTTGTGAATCGCTTAATAAGATTCTTCAACTGAAGGGAAAGATTTCTCTTTCACACACTTAATATATTCTTGTACGCCTTCTGTCATACACTGATTCACATTGGCAAAATGACGTAAGAACTTAGGTTTAAAGCCTTGCGTCATACCGAGAGCATCAGCATATACAAGCACTTGACCATCCGTCTCATTACCTGCACCAATACCGATAGTAGCAGCTTTCACCATTGATGTTACCTTCGAAGCCAAAGCTGATGGGACTTTCTCAAGCGTAATACCACTAACGCCTGCAGCGTCTAGTGCTAAAGCATCGTCGATTAGCTTCTTAGCTTCAGAATCCTCCTTAGCGCGAAGTCCATAACCACCGAACTTATGGATACTTTGTGGTGTTAATCCCAAATGCCCTATAACAGGGATTCCTGCATCAATAATACCTTTGACGGTATGGACTATCTCTCTTCCGCCTTCCATCTTAACCGCTCCAGCCCCGGTTTCCTTAATTATTCGAATAGCGTTACGTATGCCCTCCTCACGGCTTACTTGGTAAGAGCCAAACGGCATATCACATACAACAAGGCAACGTTGGCAGGCTCGAACAACGGCACGTGCGTGATAGATCATTTGTTCTACTGTAATTGGAGTTGTATCCATGTTCCCAGCTATAACATTAGAAGCCGAATCGCCAACGAGAATACTGTCTATACCAGCAGCATCAATGATTCCTGCTGTTGTGAAATCATAGGCTGTCATTTGTGTAATCTTTTCTCCGGCAGCCTTCATTTCTAATAATGTTTTCGCTGTTACCTTTTTCTTATCGGTTGTTAAATATCCCATGTCCCCTTCTTACCTTATTTTGGATTTGTGGGTGCAAAGGTACTCGTTTTTAGTTATTTGACAAAGTAAAACCTATATAATTGCTAATAACTTCATCTGTGTATTTTTTGATTTCAGCTATTGAATTTGTCGTAGCTAAGCCTATAACACGAGCGCCAGAGGCTAGTCCGGAACGCAAGCCATTGAAGCTATCTTCAAAAACGACACACTCATTAGCCAGAACCTCAAAGCGTGCTGCTGCTTTAAGATAACAATCTGGTGAAGGCTTACTTTCTGCAAAGTCTTCTGCTGTTAAGATAGCGTCAAAATATGATTGGAATTCTGGATGTTTACGATAAACATTCTGCATCTTCTCTAGGTTTGAACTCGTAACGACGGCAGTCTTTATACTTTTGTTCTTCAAGTCTTTAACGAAAGACTCAAAGCCATCAACATAATTAAAAGGCATGTTCTGTTCAAATTCATTCAACTTTTGTGTTATTTCCTCTTGCTTTTTCTCTTCTCCTGCAAAATACTTATCATATATTTGAACCAAGGTTTGACCTTTAATGATATATTCAAAATTGGGAATCTCTGGACAATACTCCTCTTTCATACCACACCAAAACGAGGTATATAATGACTCTGTCTCAAACACTACACCATCTAAATCAAACAAACATGCTTTTATCATTCTTTCTCCTTATTATATATTATAACAATGCAAAGTTACGAAAAGTTTTTGTAACTTTGCTTTCGCTAATTGATAATTAGGATGTGTACAATCGCTGATTATCAGTATTTTTCACAGCATACAATAATAAAGGAAATGATAGATATTATTAAGAAATACTTCCCTAATCTCACAGCAGAACAGGAAGAACAATTTAATGCGCTTAATGCCTTATATCACGAATGGAATGCGAAGATTAACGTTATCTCCCGTAAGGATATTGATAATCTTTATGAACATCATGTTCTTCATTCGCTCGCTATCGCAAAGTTTATAAAGTTTTATGAAGGAACTAATGTCTTAGACTTTGGAACAGGAGGTGGTTTTCCCGGTATTCCTCTTGCGATTCTCTTTCCAGAAGCTAACTTTAAGCTCATTGATGGTACCGGAAAGAAGGTACGGGTAGCACAAGAAGTGGCAACAGCAATTGGACTTACGAATATTCTCCCTGCGCATTTGCGAGGAGAAGAAGAGAAAGGTAAATTCGACTTTATCGTTTCGCGTGCTGTCATGCCACTTCCTGACTTGATGAAGATTGTAAAAAAGAATATTGCATGTGATCAGCATAATGTTCTACCTAATGGAGTGATTGTTCTTAAAGGTGGTAATCTTGATGAAGAGCTGAAGCCTTATAAGAATATAGCTGAGAAGACAGAGATCTCACAATGGTTTGATGAAGAATGGTTTAAGGGGAAATACCTTATCTATGTACCTGGATAAGTAGAATAGTAAGCTTATCCAAACGAATTTATCAAACAAATAACATCAAAAGTAATGCTAAAGATCCAGACATTTGAGGTGAATCCTCTACACGAGAATTGTTATGTTGTCAGTGACGACACTAAGGAATGTGTAATCATTGATTGCGGTGCATTCACAGAAAGTGAACAAGAAGCGATAATCACATATATAAATAAGAATGGCTTAAAGCCTGTTCATAATCTTGGTACGCACGGACACTTAGACCATCATTTCGGTGATGCTGCAATTCTATCTGCGTTTAACTTATTGCCAGAAGTTTCCGATGGTGATGAAGTACTCATGCAGCATTCGAAAGAAGCCGCTTTGCAAATGCTTGGTATGGATTTGAACATCGACTTACCAGCTGGCAAATTAAGGCTCACAGAAAATAACACAATTTCCTTTGGCTCGCACACACTTAGAATTATCCGTACACCAGGTCACTCACGTGGTTCTGTTTCATTCTATTGTGCTGAAGAGAATGTCCTCTTCACTGGTGACACTCTCTTCAAAGGAAGTATCGGAAGGACTGACTTCCCGGGAGGAAGTATGTTCCAGATAATCAGCAGTCTGAGAGAACTCGCACAATTACCCGATACTACGATTGTATATCCTGGACATGGACCGCAAACATCTATTGGCTTTGAACTTGCCCATAATCCATATATGGACAGATAACCCGTATCCCATTAAATGCAAAAGAAAAGCCTTACACCCGAAAAGATACTATTAGGTATAGACCCCGGCACCAATGTTATGGGCTATGGAGTATTGCGTGTCCGTGGAAATAAGGTAGAACTCATTGTGATGGGAGTTATCGATATGCGCAGAGAGAAGGATGTTTATCTTCGATTAGGTAAGATCTTCGATCGTGTCTCTGGTATCATAGAGGAATATCTACCTGACGAATTAGCTATTGAGGCACCTTTCTTTGGCAAGAATGTGCAATCAATGTTAAAGCTCGGACGTGCTCAAGGCGTTGCTATTGCAGCAGCTATCCATCATGATGTCCCAATACAAGAGTATGCCCCTCTAAAAATTAAAATGGCAATCACAGGTAACGGCTCTGCTTCTAAAGAGCAAGTTGCTGGTATGTTACAAAAGCTCCTCCACTTACGTGATAATCAAATGCCCCATTTCATGGATGCTACCGATGCTGTTGCGGCTGCTTATTGCCATTTCTTGCAAATGAGTCGTCCCACAACTGATGCCAAACACTACAGCTCTTGGAAAGATTTTGCGCGTAAGAATATTGATAGAATCAAATAGGATATTAATATAAAGAAGATGGTTGCAATGATATAAGGAAGGCTATTGCCTTTATATAAGGAAGGCAACTGTCTTTATATAAGGAAGACAATAGAGCATATTAATAAAATAAAATGCCAGTTAGAATGAAATACCTTTTCTATTCTAACTGGCATAGTCTTTATAGTTTTTGCTTATTTTTTATTCGTTCATAGAAAGGAGGAATTCTTCATTATTCTTTGTTCGAACCATACGATCATGTATAGAGTTCATGGCCTCTATAGGATTCATATCTGCAATATACTTACGGAGAATCCACATTCTGTCAAGTGTTGTGCGGTCTTGTAAGAGATCATCACGGCGTGTACTAGAAGCAACGAGATTGACAGCTGGGAAGATGCGCTTGTTACTCAGACTACGGTCGAGTTGTAACTCCATATTACCTGTTCCCTTGAATTCCTCAAAGATTACCTCATCCATCTTGGAACCTGTATCTATCAATGCCGTTGCAATAATGGTCAATGACCCACCACCTTCTATATTACGAGCTGCACCAAAGAAACGTTTTGGTTTCTGTAATGCGTTAGCATCCACACCACCCGTAAGTACCTTACCCGATGCTGGTGCAACAGTATTGTAAGCGCGTGCCAATCGTGTGATAGAATCAAGGAAGATTACCACATCATGTCCACATTCAACCATACGTTTCGCTTTCTCTAAAACAATACCAGCAATCTTTACATGACGCTCTGCCGGTTCATCGAAAGTAGATGCAATAACTTCCGCATTGACAGTTCGTGCCATATCAGTAACTTCCTCTGGGCGTTCGTCAATGAGTAGCATCATCAGGTAAGCCTCGGGATGATTGGCTGCAATTGCATTCGCAATATCCTTCATCAAGATAGTCTTACCTGTCTTTGGCTGTGCAACAATCAATGCACGCTGCCCTTTACCTATAGGTGAGAAGAGGTCAACAATACGTGTTGAGAGATTCGTTGTCTTTAGATCATTACAAAGTGTAAACTTCTCTTCAGGGAAGAGTGGTGTAAGATGCTCAAACGGTATGCGATCACGTACTTCGGCTGGTTTCCTTCCATTAATCATATCAATGCTTGTTAATGGGAAGTACTTCTCTCCGGCATGTGGAGGACGAACAAAGCATTCTACAACATCACCCGTCTTTAAACCATATTGCTTGATTTGAGTATTCGAAACATATACATCATCCGGTGATGAGAGATAATTGTAATCGCTTGAACGCAAGAAACCATAACCATCAGGCATTACTTCCAACACTCCATTAGCCTTTATGATGTTCGAGAAGTCATAAGCCTCTCCATTATTGACCGCTGGGTTATCATATACCGCAGGAATCGAAGAGCCTTGCATTGGCATTGTTGGCTGGTCAAACATATCATAGTTAGGCACAGCTCCTTGATCTTCAACAGGAATATCGACTATAGGGATGAAGTCTGTACCATCGCCAGGGTCTCCAGCCCATACACCATCAGGACTTATCTCCGTATTATTGTGTGCATTCACCTTTTCTTGTAGACGAGCCAATAGCTCCCCCTTACTCTCTGCATCTTCCTGTGCAGGACTATCAGAGAAATGGTCTTCTGGAATAAAATCTTCATCCATTGTATTAGTCGTTGTATCCTCAACTAGAGATTTATCTATCTCCTGATCATTAGACTCCTGTGCCTTAGCCTCTTGTTCTTGCTTAGCTTTAAGTGCAGCTTCAGCAGCCGCAATAGCCTCAAGCTCTGCCTTTGACTTTCTTCCGCGATGTTTAGGAATAGATGCAAGTATCTCTTCAGGTGTTCTCTTAGTTTTACTTACGTCTACAGGCGTTTCATCGTCTTTAAAGAGAGAAGTCTGTACATCCCCCGTAGGTTTATTCTTCTGTACATCGAAATTCTCCCCCTCATCACCATGCACGGAATAGACCCTATCTGTATCTTTTCGTGCAATCCTTGTACGTTTACGTTTTGATTCCATGGGATGAGCAGAACTAATCTCTTCTGCCTGTCGATCAAGAATAGCATAAACTAGCTTATCCTTGTCATCGCCTTTTGAATAGACGGCACCAGATTCCTGAGCAATAGTCTCAAGCTCAGAAACATCTTTCTCTAATAGTTCTTCTTTGCTTAACATATATGATATATGTAGGAAATTATATCTTATGAATTGTTATGTTTCATAAAGAGAAACATCTATAATGTGTCTTTTGTGCTTGCAAAGGTATAATAATAATTTGACTCTCACAAGAAAAGCTATCTTTTTTTGCCTTAGTTTTCCTTTTCCTAAGGAGACCATTCATGGTTGTTCTAATATTTATGACAGGTTCACCCAGTTTTTCTCACCTGTTTGCGAATCGTTTTCCACCTGTTCCAGCATTCTTTATCACCTGTTCCCCATTCCTTTCTAACGTGTTGCGCATCATTTATACACGCATATAAAGTTAGTTTCATCGTGATGAGACACTGGTTTCATCACGATGAGACACAAGTTTCATCATGGTGAGACTAATAAAAGATACGGATAAAAAAGACGCAAGACGCATGAGAAAGGAATGGGGAACGGGTGATAAAGAATTCGGAAACCTATTAGACAAAGAGCGCAAACAGGGTTCTAAACACATAGTTTCAAGGTTCTATTATGAGATACCCTCAGTCCTATACCGAGGTGTTTAACCTCAATAAGTTATCACGATTAGATAACCTTAAACTTAGCAAATTTAAGAAGTAGTTGCTTTCTACCAGCATTACGAAAGTCAACTGTGGCTTTGGCATTCTCGCCTGTCCCTTCAAGACTAACTATCTCCCCTACTCCAAAACGCTGATGCTCTATTGTTGCTCCAACGCTTAGAGATGTGGCATTACTATTTCCGGTAGAAGGCATTGTACGACCACCATTTGTCATAGCAGAAGATAACCTTTTAAAATTACTGCCCTCAACAAGTAACCTCTGCCTAGTACGTGCGGACAATGGGTCAACAGTTTCTTCAGGACGTTTGCGCTCTGTTATCTTCGGTTTAGGATCTGCTCTAAATTGACTGGCTACTGGGTTAGAGTTTTGATATCGAGAACCTAACTGATGATACTCTTGTCCCCAAGGTCGACTACCCGTATAGGCTTTATTAGGCTCATATTCACGGAAGTTATCATTCGTGCGAGTTCTCCAATTACTACTAAAGCCCTCGTTAGCATCCTCATCCCAAGGTAATCTGCGACGATTCTCTCCCAATAACCCAGAAGCACTATCCTCCACATGAAGTAACGAAGCATCAATGTCTCTCAAGAAGCGACTAGGAGAATCAATTTGCATCGTACCAAAGCGAAATCTATTCTTTGCATTTGTCAAAATACAATGACGCTCTGCACGTGTAATTGCAACATAAAGAAGGCGACGTTCTTCCTCAAGTCCTCGTTTTGAGTCAGATGACATTGGACTAGGAAATATGTTTTCTTCCAATCCAACAACAAAGACCGTTGGAAACTCTAATCCCTTTGCTGCATGAATTGTCATTAATGTTACTTTCGGCGCATTATCATCCTCTTTGTCTGCATCAGTATAGAGTGCCACCTCCTGTAAGTAATCCGTCAAATAAACATTCTCTTCTCTCCCCTCTTCACGATTAGTATCAACAAAACCTTGCAAAGCAGACATGAACTCTGCTAAGTTCTCTCTACGTGCCAAGTCTTCTGGCTCACTCCCTAACATCAAGTCTGCCTTTATACCGCTTTCTTCTATAATCTTACAACCGAGCGTATAAGCATCTGTTTGTGCAACATCCTTAATAAATTCGCTGATCAATGCTCTAAAGGTAAAGAGTTTGGTCATCGTACCTTTATTCACATTCAGCCCATGAGTAACGGGGTCCATGATGGTTTCCCATAATGAAACTCCATTCATTTGTGCACAATCAATAATCTTCTTTACTGTCGCATCTCCAATACCACGTGTTGGATAATTAATGATACGCCTGAATGCTTCTTCGTCATTAGGATTAGTCACTAATCGGAAATAAGCAATGATGTCTTTAATCTCTTTGCGTTGATAGAAAGAGAGTCCACCTATAATCTTATAAGGAATACCTTGATTACGAAACTCATCCTCAAAGGCGCGGCTCTGTGCATTTGTACGATAAAGGATGGCAAAGTTGCTGTAATCACAATCATCCATGTGCTTAATACGCTTCAGTTCTTTTGCTACTACCATTGCCTCTTCACGATCACTGTAACAAGGTTTGTACAAAACCTTATCTCCTTCATCTTCTTTTGAATAGACATTCTTGGGGATTTGGCGTTCGTTGTGCTTCATCAGCGAATTAGCAGCTTGTACGATAAGTTGAGTTGAACGATAATTACGCTCTAACTTAAAGAGCTTAGCCTCATCAAACTTATTCTTAAAGTCGAGGATATTATCAATATTTGCACCACGAAAGGAATAAATACTCTGATAATCATCTCCAACCACACAGACACGTCTATGTATCTCTGCCAACTGACTAATAATACTCACCTGGGCATAGTTTGTGTCTTGGTACTCATCAACTAAAATGTATTCAAACTGCTTTCCATACTTATTCCTAACTTCTTGATGATCTCGGAAGAGGATATAAGTATAAAGTAGAATATCATCAAAGTCCATTGCATTAGCCTGTCTACACCTCGCTTCATACGCCTTGTAAATCATACTAATAGCTGGCATCTTTGCACTTCTATCTCGTTCTATCGCAGCACGGTCTTCAGCATATTCAGAGGCAGTTATCAGATGATTCTTTGCATTGGATATCACATTATGTACCGTCGCTGGTTTATAAATCTTATCATTGAGATCCAATGCTTTGATAATATTCTTTAGCAATGAACGGGAGTCTGCTTCATCATAAATGGTAAAGTTACCATTGAAACCAATCACCTCCCCTTCTCTTCGAAGGATTCGAGCAAAGATAGAGTGAAACGTACCCATATATAGCTGTCGAGCATCCCTTAAAGATGTGACTTGTGCTATACGTTCTTTCATTTCTCTTGCTGCCTTATTGGTAAAAGTTAGCGCAAGAATATTCCAAGGCTTCAGCCCTTTACTCAGTAGGTAAGCAATCTTATAAGTTAGAACTCTTGTCTTCCCCGACCCAGCACCTGCAATGACTAAAGAAGGACCAGTGCAATATTCTACGGCTTCACGCTGACTAGTATTTAATGTAGCAAGGATTTGTTCCTCTCTCTCTTGATCTGTCATTTATAACTATATGATGTGATATAAATTAACTCTAAGTGAATAAACAATTACAACCTTCACCCTTAAAAGCCTAATGTTCTTCAGGGAAAGCAGGAATGAAAGTCATTTGATGCTCTATCTGCTTAACTCGCTTCAGCATATAAGGTCCAGGATTCTTTGAAGAGAACCGACGAGGATTAGGCAACGTTGCTGCTATCAACGCACAATCACGACGATTTAATTGCATTGCCTCCATACCGAAGTTCTGTTCTGCGCAAGCCTGTACTCCATATATACCATCACCCATCTCAATAGAATTTAAGTAAACTTCCATTATACGTTGTTTACCCCAAAGTGTCTCTATCAAGAAAGTGAAATAAACCTCAAGTCCCTTTCTTAACCACGAACGTCCTTGCCATAAGAACACATTCTTAGCTGTTTGTTGTGAGATTGTTGAGCCACCCCGTAACTTCTTTCCCTTTTTAAGGTGCTCTTCTGCCGCCTGCTCAATAGCTTGATAATCGAAACCATGGTGTATCAAGAAACGCTGATCTTCGCTTGCCATCACTGCAACAGGCATTGACTTTGGCATTTCGTCTAAAGATATCCAATGGTGATAGAGTTTTATAGATTCTCCCTTGCCCATTTGTTCAAAGCAACGTCCAATCATCAGAGGTGTGAAATAAACGGGAATGAATCGATAAGCAACAACCATCAATATGGAGGATATGAAAGCCAATGCAAATACCCAACGTATTATTTTAAAAATCTTCTTAACCATAAACTTGCGTTTTAATGTCTGCAAAGTTACTAAATCTTCTTTGATTGAGAGAATGAAAGAAGAAAAGAAGATTCTTCCCCTTGAGTGCTTTATACTTTTTGAAGAAGGGTTACTAGTATTTATTAAAAAACTCTTAAGCTTTTTCCGAAAAGCTTAGGAGTTTTTCGCAAATAGCTTAGGAGTTTTTCCTAGATTGCTTTGCACATACAAGTTCATCAACGAAAAAGCCGCAAGGTAACTAACAAGAGTAGTTATCTTACGGCTAATATTCTTCTATTGATTCACCTTATTTAATAAGACTAACAGAACGCTTCAAGAACTTGTCTAATGCAGCTCCCTGAAGCATACCATTCTGAAGCAATGCTAAATCAATGAGTTGATGAACAACCTCATTATCTTTTGCGCAAGCCTCGATAACGGTCTTCTTCTTGTCTTGCAATTCAGAGATTGACTTTTGCGTATTCTGTACATCGTCCTTCTCCTCCTGTGTCAATTCTTCAGCCTTCTTCTTGCTCTGAGCCTGTTGTAAAGCTGCAAGTCGTGCCTTCTGTCCCTTCAACTCACTAGCGATAGGCTCTAACTCCTTGGTTGTCCCTTCTGTTACCTCATTCAATACCCTCTTAATAAGTGGATGATCGGCATTCAATACAAAGTTATAAGCATCTGGCATTTGTGCATAGAAGCCCATTCCTTGCTGGAATTGACTCATCTCCTTCATACGACGCATATACTCGTTCTGTGTAATGAGCACCGGTTGGAAACTCTCACCCAGAGCCTGCACCTCTATATTGAACTCTGCCTTTTGTATCTTAGGCATCTGCGAACGGAAAGTCTCTGACAGATTGTCAGTCTCTTCTTCTGACAAATTATTCTTAGGTGCGTCTTCCTTCTGAATAATTCTATCAATAATATCTGAGTCAACACGAACGTAGCGTGTCTTCTCTAGTTTCTGTTCGAGCATTGACAACATTGGTACATCTAGCTGTCCACTTGCGTCAATAATGCTATATCCCTTTTGTTTTGCAGCCTCGATATAGGTGTACTGCTCTTCTTTATTAGTTGTATAAAGATTGACAAGCACTCCTTCTTTGTCTGTCTGATTATCTTTTACGAGAGTCTTGTACTCGTCTAACGTAAAGTATTTGCCTTCTGTATCTTTGATAAGCGCAAAGTCTTTTGCACGATCATAGAAATCAGCTTCTGACAACATACCATAGTTTATAAAGAGCTTCAAGTCGTCCCATTTCTTTTCATATTCCTTACGGTCTTCCTTGAAAATGCTTTGCAATCTGTCTGCTACCTTCTTGGTAATGTAAGATGCAATCTTCTTAACGTTTGAATCGCTCTGTAAGTAACTGCGACTGACGTTCAAAGGAATGTCTGGTGAATCAATCACACCATGTAACAATGTCAAGAACTCTGGTACTATTCCTTCCACCTGATCAGTAACGAAGACTTGATTGCAATAAAGTTGAATCTTGTTACGCTGTAACTCAATGTTATTTTTAATGCGTGGGAAGTAAAGAATACCCGTGAGATTGAATGGATAATCAACGTTTAAGTGAATCCAGAACAATGGTTCATCGTTCATTGGGAAGAGCGTCTGATAGAACTTCTTATAGTCCTCATCCTTTAGGCTTGATGGAGCTTTAACCCACAATGGTTCCACATCGTTAATAATGTTATCCTCATCAGTCTCAACACTCTTACCATCCTTCCACTCTGTTTTCTTACCAAAGGCAACAGGAACAGCCATGAACTTGCAATACTTATTCAGCAACTCCTCAATCTTAGACTTCTGCAAGAACTCTTTGCAATCATCATCGATGTAGAGAACAATATCACTTCCTCTGTCCGCCTTATCTGCGTCCTCAAGTGTATATTCTGGACTGCCATCGCAACTCCACTTTACAGCCTTACTACCCTCACGATAGCTCTTAGTAATGATTTCTACTTTCTTAGCTACCATGAATGAAGAATAGAAACCAAGTCCGAAGTGACCAATGATGGCTTCTGCCTTATCTTGATACTTCTCCAAGAAGTCGTTTACACCAGAGAAGGCTATCTGGTTAATATATTTCTCAATCTCTTCTGCAGTCATACCAATACCACGGTCACTAATGGTTAGTGTTCCTGCTTTCTCGTCCAAGGTGATACGAACGGTCAAATCGCCCAACTCGCCCTTAAAGTCGCCTGTTGCTGCAAGTGTCTTCAACTTCTGCGTTGCATCTACAGCATTAGAGACCATCTCACGTAAGAAGATGTCATGATCTGAGTATAAGAACTTTTTGATAACGGGGAAGATGTTCTCTGTCGTAACCCCAATATTTCCTTTTTGCATAGTTATATTTATTATAATTTTATATTCACACCGACTAAATTACAAATACCATGCCATAACAGGAAATAAAACTGATTGATAGTTCTTCGATATACTAAACGAAGAAGAGGCTTCCCTCGCAGGGAGGAAAGTCTCTTCTGTATCTAAAGGAAGCCTTACCTTATTTATATTCTAACGACTTCCTTCACTCCTTTTATCGTACGTAACTTCTTCATCAGAACGTTCAACTTAGAGTTATCGTCTAGCATAACAATTAGGTTACCAGAGAACAATCCATCATGTGAATCAATATTGATTGAACGCATGACGACTTTCTCATCTTTCGAAATAACATTCGTAATGTTACTTACAATACCAATGTCATCATTACCTATGATTCGTAAGGTGATAGCATATTGTGACGTTCCCTTCCCACTCCATCGAGCTTTCACAACACGATAGCCGAAGCGCTTACGCATTTCCGGAGCGTTGGGGCAATCGCAACGATGAATCTTAATACCGCCATTAACTGTCACGAATCCAAAGACTGAGTCACCATAGATGGGATGGCAACACTTAGCAAGAGAGAAGTCTAACCCTTTGAGGTTTTTATCAATAACTAAAACGTCATCGTTCTTCTTCAGAATGTCTGGCGTTGGGTTCTCATACTCAAAGTTCTTTGCACTTTCTGCCTCACGTGGTTGGTTAAGGTTATGAAGATGGTTATATATCTTCTGATATTCATCAATGACATAGTTAGGATCTAACTTACCATCAGCTATTTGTTGGTAAAATTCTGAACCTTCTTTAAACCCGAGCTTACGAATAAGGTGCCCCATTGAGGCTTCATCCACATCTATCTTCTTGTTCTTGAATCGACGTTCCAGCAACTCCTTTGCATAGAGTTTATCATTAGCTTGTGTTTCTTTCAACGCAAGACGAATCTTGGATTTAGCACGTGATGACTTGCAGACCTTCAACCACTCTTGTCGTGGTTTTTGTGTAGACGAAGTAAGAATCTCTACCATGTCACCACTATGTAGTTCCGTGCGGAAGGACACGTTCTTACCGTTAATCTTACCTCCTACGCACTGGTTACCCACACGTGAATGAATGTGATAAGCGAAGTCGAGCACCGTTGCACCCTTAGGAAACTTCAATAAGTCACCTTTCGGTGTAAAGACATATATCTCTTTGTCATAAAGATCAGATTTAAACTGATCCATGACTTCTAAATTATCTCCTGCTTCAAGGGCTGAACGTATGGAGGCTAGCCAGTCATCCATACCGCCCTCCGTCTTTACACCTTTATAACGCCAGTGAGCTGCTAAACCATGTTCGGCAATCTCATCCATACGCTCGGTACGTATTTGTACTTCAACCCACTTCTTCTCTGGACCTAGCACTGTGATGTGTAAACACTCATAGCCATTTGACTTTGGTACCGAAAGCCAATCTCTTAATCGCTTTGGATTAGGCTGATACATGTCGGTGACTATTGAATAAGCCTGCCAACATTGCATCTTCTCTTTGTCTTCTGGTGAGTCGAGGATAATGCGAATAGCAAAGAGATCATAGATACCCTCAAAGCCACATTTCTGTTTCTTCATCTTTTGCCAGATGGAGTGAATTGACTTTGTACGACCCTTTATATGGAACTTCAATCCTGCTGCTTTCAGATGTTCGCTAACAGGCGTAATGAACCGACTAATGTAAGCATCACGAGCCGTCTTAGTAGCATTAAGTTTATCTTTAATCAGATAGTAAGCATCATGCTCTAAGTACTTTAAGGATAAGTCCTCTAACTCGCTCTTTAGCTGATAGAGTCCTAGCTTATGTGCTAATGGGGCATATAGATAACTTGCCTCTTCTGACACCTTCTGCCTTGCCTCTGTATTCTCAACGTCTCGTATCTGACGCATGAGGTTAACTCGGTCGGCAATCATGATTAGAATTACACGCATATCCTCGGCAAAGGATAGCAACAGATTGCGGAAATTCTCACTCTCTATGATTGGTGTTCTTTGATAAAGAGTCTGTATATGAATTAAACCATGAATGATTCTAGAAACCCCTTCACCAAAAAGTTTATTTACATCTTCTAATGACAGATTATCATCCTGCACACTTTGATAAAGTAGAATGGCAATGACAGAGTCACGTTTAAGTCCAATATCCCTTACGGCAATAATGGCTGTTTGTATAGAGCAAAGTATCGGGTTCAAACCAAATACATTGCGTTGAATCTTATTATTAATAACAGATTCATCAAGATGTTTACGCAACTTTGGAAGGTCACTTTCTGCAAATAATGGCTCAAGAAGTCCCTTCAATTCTTCTAGTAATTGGTCGGATAAGAGTCTCTCTTCTTCCGTGTAAATGAATTTATCCTCCATAAGCATACCCATTATAGTTCGCAGACAAAGGTACAAGAAAAATGACACTTAAAGGAATAAAACTAGTAATTACTTGCTTGTTTACAAATTAATTCGTTATTTTTGCAATTACAAAACAATCTTTTTAAAACTTTATCGAATATGATGAACCCAACTGACCTAAGACAGATTACTAGTAAAGGAATAAGTGAAGAACAAATCAATAGACAGCTTGAAGAGTTTAAATTAGGATTTCCCTATTTAAAATTAGAAGCTGCTGCAACACCAACCAAAGGTATCATTTTGATAAATCGTGAAGAGCAAGAGAAGGTATGTAATATCTGGAAGACTTATCAAAGTGGAAATCATAGAGTTGTGAAGTTTGTACCTGCTTCGGGAGCTGCTAGTCGTATGTTTAAAGATCTGTTTGCTTTCCTTAATGGTGTAAACCAGGAGCCTGCAAATGACTTCGAAAGGGAGTTCTTTGACAATATACATGATTTTGCTTTCTTCAATGAGTTGAATCAGAAGTGTGAGCAGAATGAAAGGAAGAGCGTAGATGAATTGATGAAAGATGAGGACTATAAGCTGATCGTTGACACTTTATTAAATATAAGAGGTTTAAACTATGGGCAACTCCCCAAAGGTCTGCTTTCTTTCCACAAGTATGACGATGGCGTGCGCACACCGATTGAAGAACACTTAGTGGAGGCTGCACTTTATGCTGCTAGTAACAAGCAAGCATACGTACACTTCACTATCTCGCATGAACATCTAGAACTCTTTAAACAAAAGGTAACGGAGAAGATCGCACAATATGAAGCTAAATACGACGTTAAACTGAATGTCTCTTATTCTGAACAGAAACCTAGTACAGACACGATAGCTGTAAACCCAGACAACAGTCCTTTCCGCAACAATGATGGTTCTTTGCTCTTCCGTCCAGGCGGGCATGGCGCATTAATAGAGAACTTAAACGATCTCGAGGCTGATATTGTTTTCATCAAGAACATTGACAATGTAGTTCCTGATCGATTGAAGAAAGAGACTATCGACTGGAAGATGGTAATTGCAGGAAAACTCGTAGAACTACAGAAACAAACATTCGATTACTTACACCTGTTGGATAAGGGCTGTTATACACGTGCTGAGCTAGAGGAAATACTAAGTTTCTTACAGTATGACTTATTCTGCGAGAGTCGTGAAGCAAAGACATTAGACGACGCAGCACTTGCACAATATCTCTATGATAAGTTGAACCGACCAATGCGTGTATGTGGAATGGTTAAGAATGTGGGTGAACCAGGTGGTGGACCTTTCTTAGCTTATAACCATGATGGAACAATTAGTTTGCAGATTCTTGAAAGCTCACAGATTGATAAGAGCAATAAGGATTATGTGAAGATGTTTACTGATGGAACGCACTTCAATCCTGTGGATATTGTTTGCGCCATCAAGAACTATAAGGGCGAGCCCTTTGATTTAACAAAGCATGTTGATAAGTCAACTGGATTTATTAGTTCCAAGTCTAAGAACGGACGCGAACTGAAAGCTTTAGAATTACCTGGTCTCTGGAATGGAGCCATGAGCGACTGGAATACAATCTTCGTTGAAGTTCCACTTATCACTTTCAACCCCGTTAAAACAGTAAACGATTTACTGCGTGAACAGCATCAATAAGAATTTGTTGGGTCATGTACGCTAATCAACCCAATTAAACATTGATCCATCACTTGATTAATCAATCATAGAATAATTAATTAGGCTATAATCAATATGTGATTATGGCCTTTTTCATTTCCTTATTAGAAGGCTTTTATTCTCTAAGTTAAACAACGATTGTACTTATACTTAAAGTACGAAGGTACTTTAAGTTAATAATCTCTTCTATACAAGTTTGTATAATGAATTATACACGTTTGTATAATTGGTTATACACGTTTGTATAATTAGTTATACACGTTTGTATAATTGGTTATACACGTCTGTATAATTAGTTATACACGTCTGTATAATAGACTATACCAACGTGTATAAAGAGATACTTCCAATATAAAGACGATTCACTTCATTATATATAAAGGTAGTGAGCGTAACTATAAGTCCGATGCTTCTTATCTCATATTGCGGGGCGAGCATACAACTTATTTACGAAATTAAACTGCAAAGTATTTTCATGTCTTATTAATATTCAGTATCTTTGCCATGCAATTATAATTAAAAACCAATAATCAATAAATTAAAACCCGAACTATGAGAATTAAAAAGACATTTGCTGCAATACTCATTGCAGGCAGTTTCTTATTACCAACGAATGCTTTAGCACAATTCAATTGGCCTTACAAGATTGTTAACGGAAAGGCTGTCACAGAGATTCCAACCCGTCCTGCTGGTGAGCAAAGTGTTTTGAACCTTGTAACACCAAAGATGAAGGTTGTACGTGTAGCCTTCGTTGGACTTGGTATGCGTGGTCCAGGTGCCGTTGAACGATGGACGCATATCCCTGGAATACAAGTTATGGCGTTGTGTGACTTTGAGAAGGATCGTGCAGAAAGGTGTCAGCAATATTTACGTAAGGCTAGCATGCCTGCTGCGGATATCTATTCGGGCGAAGATGGTTACAAAGAATTGTGTAAGCGCAAAGATATAGACCTTGTTTATATTGCACCTGATTGGAAACATCATTTCCTGGTTGCAAAAGAAGCAATGACACATGGTAAGCACGTTGCAATAGAAGTTCCTGCAGCAATGAATATGTCAGAGATATGGCAACTCATCGAATTATCTGAGAAGAATCGACTACATTGTATGATGCTCGAGAACTGCTGCTATGACTTCTTTGAGTTGAACTCTTTAAACATGGCTCAGAAAGGTATCTTCGGTGAGATTCTTTATGTACAAGGAGCTTATCGCCACGACCTTACTCCGTTCTGGAATGCTTATTGGAAGAAGGATAAAGAGGATAAGTTAGGCTGGAGATTGGATTACAACCAGAAGTTCCGTGGTGATGTATATGCTACTCACGGCTTAGGTCCTATTGCACAAGTGTTAGACATTCACCGTGGCGATCGTATGAAGACGCTTATCGCAATGGATACAAAGTCAGTTAATGGTAAGATGCACGTTGAACAAATGAGCGGTGAGCCTTGTAAGGAGTTCCGCAATGGTGATCAAACCACAACGCTGATTAGCACAGAGAATGGAAAGGTAATCGAGATTATTCATAACGTAATGACTCCACAGCCTTACAATCGTATGTATCAGTTAACCGGAACAAAGGGTTTCGCTAATAAATATCCAGTTGAAGGCTATGCTCTATCATCTCAAGAACTTGCAAAAGCAGGTGTAACCCCTTCAGCAGATGACTTATCTGGGCACAGCTACTTATCAAGCAAGGATAGAGAAGCTTTGGAGAAGGCAAACGAAAGCCCTATCATCACAAAGTATGAGAAACAAGCGAAGGAAGTTGGTGGTCATGGCGGAATGGACTTCATCATGGATTCACGTCTAGTTTATTGCTTACAGAACGGCTTGCCATTGGATATTGATGTGTACGACTTAGCAGAATGGTGCTGTCTAGCCGAGTTAGGTTCTATCTCTATGGATAATGGTAATATCCCTGTGGAAGTACCTGACTTTACACGTGGTGAATGGAATAAGATTAAGGGTTTCCGTCATGCTTACGCATCTCCTGCTGACGAGGCACAGGCTAATGCTGATGCCGTTGCCTTTACCAACCAACTAAAAGAAAAGGGTAAGAAGTATTGGGAGAAGGTTGATAAAGCTGCAAAGAAGAAATAGAGTTTAGACCTTTGATATACTGAAAAGGTGCCACAACTGATCATACAGTTACGACACCTTTTAAGTTATGCTCAACTTAACCTCTTACTTTCTCAAGGCTAAGTTATAATTGTAATATTCTGTCTTACCCGTAATATCTTCTACAACCTCGATAAAGGGAGGGAAGTTGACATCTTCATGGTCAACAATGCCCTTCGTTTCAAGTATCTGAAGATTGCGCATTGGAGATAAATAAGTATCAAGCTCAAAGAATTGACCACGCCATATAAACGTTTTACGAATCTTATGGATTGATTGACGATAAGGGTCGGCTTGACGCATTAATGATTCATAGAGGTTATTATCAATCTGTCGCTCGGTAACTACCTGTGCATTGTTTGCTAAGGTCTTTTTCGTTGTACGAACATTAACAGAAACGCCGTTCAATGTACGACGACGAAGACGCACCTCACTACGTGGGTCGGATGTTAGATAAGTTTGAATGATCTCACTTTCTATAGCATCAGGAATATCACCTGTTAAGCGAACAATATATTTACGTTCTTCTACTATCTGCTGCGGGATCTCAAGTACATTCGATATCTCTTGAATAACACGATTGATCTTTGTATCAAAGTTCTCGTGGTTGTTGATTACACGTAGATGAGGATGCTCTGACCAGGCTTGAATGACTTTCTTATCAAGTTCACGTGCAAGCTCCAATCCTTCGGTACGCTCCGCATTGTTAGCCGTAGTATAGAATTGTTCTGCACCATCAGCAGCACTGACAAGGTGAAGTACCGCATCATATCTAGCACGTAACTTCTCCGAACAGGTTCCAACACCAGCCGTAATCTCATCCCACATTTCTGGTTTCATATAAGCAGAAATATCCATCGTTCCACGATCACAAACGATGATGGTTGGAGTAGTAATTGTTTCGGCTATCCGTGTAAACTTATCCTCCAAAGCAAGCTGCATTTCTAGTGTCGCCTTCTCTCCTTCATAAAAGAATGCGTGATTATCCGTAAGGTAATCCATACCTGCTTGGCTAAAGAGTGTTGGCACTTCTGGAATAATAAACACCTTGTAACCGAGACTGGAGAAATGCTCGATAATCTTGACAAGTGCTGTCGTTTTTCCGGCACAAGGTCCGCCGGTAAGTACTATTCGTTTCATAATAAACTAATAAATCCCTTCCACCCGGAAGTGAAAGGGACTATTATCTAACATTACTGCTTTACAGTGCAAAATGTCATTTGTTGAATTACTCAGCTGCTGGAGCTCCCTCCTCTGCAACAGGTGCCTCTGCAGGCTGCTCTACTGGAGCCTCCTCAACAGCAGGTGCTGGCTGGTTCTCTGCAACTACAGTTACAGGAATCTTAACCTCAACCTCCTTGTGGAAGTGAACAGTAGCTTCAGAAGTACCAACCTTCTTCATATCGTGCATTGTGACAATCTTGCGATCAACCTCAATACCACGCTTTGCAAGCTCTTCAACTACAGTTGCTGCATTAACAGAACCATAAGTTACACCAGTAGCTGATACCTTTGTTTCAATAACAAGTTCTACACCATCCAACTGTGATGCCTTCTTCTCTGCCTCAGCCTTAAGAGCTGCAAGTTTAGAAGCCTGCTGCTTTAAGTTCTCTGCCAACTGCTTCTTAGCTGAAGGAGATGCGATAACACCTTTACCTGTTGGAATGAGATAGTTACGACCGTAGCCGTTCTTTACATTAACGATATCGTTCTTGTATCCAAGACCGATAATATCTTCTTTTAATATAATCTCCATCTATTGACCTCCTTTTTACTTCATCAAATCGGTTACGTATGGAAGTAATGCAATCTGACGAGCACGCTTAACAGCCTGTGCCACACGACGCTGATACTTCAATGAAGTACCTGTGATACGACGAGGAAGGATCTTACCCTGCTCGTTAAGGAACTTCTTCAAGAACTCACCATCTTTGTAATCGATGTACTTAATACCGCTCTTCTTGAAACGGCAATACTTCTTCTTCTTTGTGTCGATAGAAGGAGCTGTCAAATAACGGATCTCTGATTTCTGCTCTGCCATAATTATGCCTCCTTTTTAGCTGCCCATTTAGCACGACGCTTCTCAGCATAAGCTGCAGAATACTTGTCCTGCTTAACGGTAATGTAACGAATAACCTTCTCGTCACGACGGAAGCCGGTTTCGAGAGTGTTAATAACTGATGGTTCTGCATTGAATTCTAACAATGCATAGAAGCCTGATGACTTCTTCTGAATGTTGTAAGCCAACTTCTTCAGACCCCAGATCTCTTCGTTCAAGATCTCAGCACCATTATCAGTGAGCAGTGTCTTGAATTTAGCGACCGCTTCCTTCATCTGTTCGTCAGATAAAACGGGAGTCAAAATGAAAACGGTTTCGTATTGATTCATACTACTTAATTATATAAAATGAATTAAAAATGCACCTTGCATACGCAAATGCAGCGCAAAAGTACTACTTTCCATGCAATTGACCAAATAATTTTAGTACTTTTGCTCATCGTATAGCATAATTACAGGTTCGTTATGAGAAGATATATCAAATATTTAGGTCTTATTGCCATCATCATTGGCATTCTCTTATTTACAATACATGCCATTATTTCCTTTCAAAGGAATACTCTATTATTCTCAGGTTTGATATTGATCATTGGTGGAACTATTGTATTTATAAAAGGTAACAAACTTGATTTACCTTGAATTCAAGCAACCATTAGATAACAAAAAGCAAAGCCCAATAGGATTGCATATTATGAAGATTCCTATTGGACTTTTACTTACTCCTATTAAATAGTTAATGTGTCATCAACTAGCAGTTCTCAATCTTCGTCTGGTACAATAAGCTTGTAGCCTTTACCATGGATATTTATAATCTCTATTTGATTATCTGGCTTCAAATGCTTACGGAGCTTTGTGATATACACATCCATTGAACGAGCATTGAAGTAATTATCATCAATCCAAATGGTCTTTAAGGCATAATCACGTTGGAGTATCTCATTAGAATGAGCACACAACAAAGCTAGTAATTCATTTTCCTTCGTAGTAAGCTTAGTTACTTTCTCTGGATTATTATCTAATGTCAACAATTGCTTCTGTGTATCGAAAGTAAACCGACCAATATTATACATAGTAGATTCTTTCGTCTTCTTTCCCTTTACACGACGAAGAATAGCCTCAATACGGAAAACCAGTTCTTCCATTGAGAAAGGTTTGGTGATATAGTCATCTGCACCAATCTTGAAGCCCTCAAGTATATCTTCTTTCAGTTGTTTTGCTGTAAGGAAGATAATTGGTATTTCTGCATTTGCTTGACGAATCTCTTGTGCTAGTGTGAATCCATCTTTCTTTGGCATCATCACATCAAGTACACAAATATCATACTTATTCTTCAAGAAAGCCTTATAGCCTACTTCACCATCTGGGCAAAGGTCAGCTTGAAAGCCTTTTGCCTGTAAATATTCACTCAATAGTGTTCCGAGGTTCTCGTCATCTTCACACAATAAAATCTTTAACTTATCATCCATAATCTATAACTTTTAATGTTTATACTTCATCTTCTATTTCTTCATCACGAATCACGGGAAGTTTTATAATAAACTTAGTTCCCTTACCAAACTCGCTTAATACTTTAATCTCACCACCATGTAAATCAACCATTCTCTTTACATAGGCTAAACCTAAACCGAATCCTTTTACATCATGCCTATTACCTGTATGTACACGATAGAACTTATCAAAAATCTTCTTTAAGTTTTCTTTCTTTATTCCCATACCTGTATCACGCACAGAAAGATAAAGGTGTTCATTCGTATTCCATGTCTTCAAATAGACATTTAATGGTTCATCTGGCTTTGCATACTTGACAGCATTATCCAAGAGATTAAATATCACATTCTGGAAATGCATCTCATCAACATACACGGTCGAATCAACAGCTTCAATCTCCGTATAGACTTTACCACCTGTATGTTCTACTCGCAGTGCGAAAGAGTGTGCAATAGTTTCAACCATTTCGTTTAAGTCTGTATATTTTTTCTTCAAAACAGCCTTCTTCCTATCGTACATACTCATCTGCAATACTTTCTCAACTAAGAAACGAAGGCGCTTAGCCTCATCGTTGATAACACCACCCAAGTGTTCCACCATCTTCGGAGACTTTTCCAAACTCTTGTCGTTCATCATCTGTGCCGCCAAAGAGATACTTGCAATAGGTGTCTTCAACTCATGTGTCATATTATTGATAAAATCGTTCTTTATCTCACTATAACGTTTCTGACGGAAGATTGTCACAATAGTGAAGATAAAAGTTACCAACAATACAAACGTGAAGATGATTGAAGGTATCATAAAACGAATACTAGAGAAGATGTAATTATTCATCTCAGGGAAGTGTACCTTCACAACTCCCATTCTACTCACTGGGTCATTACGGAATAACACCTGTGAATAAGTATTCTCTTCCCCATCCGATACATAATCTGGACAACGATAGACTTCACGACCATCTTGTGTTGTAACCGTAAAATGATAGGGGATGTTAATACCATTATTCATCATCTCCGCCTTTAAATCTTGATCCAACAATTTAAAGTTAATACGTTGTTTAAGAGGCTTATCTGATGCTGAATAAAGTATATTATAAACAACCTCCTCAAGCATAGCTTTCTGATAGACATAACGATTACGAACAATCTCTTGCATGTTACGTTTTGTAGCAGAAAGCGAATTACTATCATTACGGAGAATCATTGCCTTAGGGGTCAATGATGGCTTCGATTGCAATAACTTCGCTTCAAAAGAAGTATATGCATCGCCTTGACTATCTACTGCTGGAGTTTGATGTGTTGCAACGGAATTATCCTTTGAAGTTGAATGTTGTTCCGCCTGCTTACGCTCTTTCTTATTTACATCATCTTCTAAATAACGAAGGGTCTCATTCAATTCCATATTTCGAGAAGCCTGATAAAGAGCACGATTGACTGACTCGTCAAACTGTTCTTTCTTCATCTCAGCCATTTCTTCAATGTAATTGAGTTGGAGTAGGAGTAAGCCTAGGAATGATAATCCCATGATTACTGCAATAATCCAAATTGTCTTCTTCTTCATTATTACTACTTCTATTCGTATATGCTGCGGCTCCAGAATTATACTCGAATTACAGCTCTACTACGATGTTCACGATTGCAAAGATAATATTTTATTAATCCATTAACACATAAACGTTAATTAATAGAATGCAATTTTAATTAATTAACAATTTTGAGGATATATGATCAATGATTGTCAAGCATATCAAAATTATTGTATAAAGAGGAGGACTAAGAAAATGACAATAAGATTAAATGTTAAGTAAATACTATAAGTAAGTAATAAAGAACGACACTTCCTCTATCCACAGAGAAAGGATTAAGAGACATATTAACGTATAAGCAAGCCAAGATAAAGACATAAGAATACTTCAAATTAAACATCTATCATACTTTAACTTAAATGTCAAAAGGACTTTAAGTTAAACCTCAAAAGAACCTTAAGTTAAAGTAAAACTAAGCAATAATAGGGTACGCAAAAGAGGGCACATTACACTCTCATCATTACAAAATAAGAGTGAACGCACCCTTTGGATTACCCTATTAACCTTAAAATGATTATGCTATTCTTCTTCGTCTTTTACTTCAGCCTCATGCTCTGCAATTAGCTTCTGCTGTAGATCATTAGGAACAAGCTCATAACTAGCAAACTTAGTTGTAAAACTAGCTCTACCACCAGTGAGAGAGCTGAGAGAAATACTATAGTTAGCAAGCTCTTTTAGAGGAATCTTTGCTTGTAACTTCTGATAGCCTGCTTCTGAATCCATACCCATGATCATGGCACGACGTCCTTGTAAATCGCTCATCACATCGCCCATATAGTCACCTGGAACGTAGACTTCCAAGTCATAAATAGGTTCTAGAATCTTTGGACCAGCAGCTTTGAAGGCATCAGAGAAAGCATGGCGAGCTGCCAAAGTGAAAGAAAGTTCATTGGAGTCAACTGGGTGCATCTTACCATCGTAGACAATCACACGAACATCACGTGCATAACTACCAGTTAATGGTCCACGTTCCATACAGTCCATGACACCTTTTAATATAGCAGGCATAAAACGAGCATCAATAGCACCACCGACAACAGAATTGATAAACACGAGCTTTCCACTCCAAGGGAGATCACGCTCTTCACGTCCCTTGATATTCATCTTAAACTCTTGTCCGTTGAACTTATAGGTTGTTGGATCAGGCATTCCCTCTGCGTATGGCTCTACTATCAAATGAACCTCACCGAACTGACCAGCACCACCACTCTGCTTCTTATGACGATACTCTGCCTTTGCTTGCTTAGTTATCGTTTCACGATATGGAATCTTAGGTTCTTTAAAGGTTACCTGTAGCTTCTCATTATTCTCTAAACGCCATTTCAAAGTACGAAGATGGAACTCACCCTGTCCATGAACAATCGTTTGTTTCAACTCCTTACTTTGCTCAATAACCCACGTCGGATCCTCTTGATGCATCTTTAATAATGCTGCCATGAGTTTCTCCGTCTCTTGTGAACTCTTAGCCTCAATAGCTCTAGAGTATTTTGAATTAGGATATTTAATAAAGTCGAAACGCTGATCTGTCCCCTTACCATTGAGAGTGTTACCAGTCTTAACATCCTTCAACTTCACCATACAACCCAAATCACCAGCATTCAGCACATCAACAGGAATACGGTTAGCACCTGCACAAGCATAAAGCTGTCCAACGCGCTCTTTTGAACCGCGATCAGAGTTAGTGAGATCATCACCAGTCTTCACACAACCACTCATCACCTTAAAGTAACTTACTTCACCAATATGTGGTTCCATACCCGTCTTGAAGAAATAGAGTGATTCTGCACCTTTAGAATCAGGAGCGACCTCTTCACCACGTGTGTTATGCAGTTTAGGCATTTCGTCAACAAACGGAACGACGTTACCTAAGAACTCCATCAATCTACGAACACCCATGCTCTTACCAGCACATACACAGAAGACTGGGAATATAGAACGTGTAATGAGTCCTTTACGAATACCCTCACGCAACTCGTCTTCAGTGAGTGTTTCTTCTTCAAAGAACTTTTCCATCAATCCTTCATCATTCTCTGCTGCTGCCTCAACAAGTGCTTTATGAAGTTCCATAGCCTTATCCATCTGATCGGCTGGAATATCCTCAATGATTGGTTCTCCACCTTCTGGCTTCCAACTGTACTTCTTCATCAACAGAACATCAATCAGACTATTAAACCCTGATCCTGTCTCTAATGGATATTGTACTGGAACACATTTCGAGCCATAAATCTCTTGCATACTTGCTATAAGATTATCGAAGTCGCATTTGTCCGAGTCAAGTTGATTTATCAAGAAGATAACAGGCTTCTTTAGTTTCTCTGTATAGCGGAAGTTATTCTGTGTGCCAACCTCTGGTCCATATTGACCATTAATAAGAATGACAGCCTCATCGGTAACATTAAGAGCAGTGATAACACCACCAATAAAGTCATCGCTACCCGGACAATCAATAATGTTTAGCTTCTTGTTGTTCCATTCAACATGGACGACAGTTGGGAACACCGAGTAACCATACTCTTGTTCTACAGGGAAATAGTCACTAACCGTGTTCTTAGCTTCAACCGTACCACGCCGCTTGATAACACCAGCTTCGAATAACATACTTTCGGCAAGAGTTGTCTTGCCACTACCCGCACTGCCAACTAAGGCAATGTTCTTAATTTCGTTTGTCTGATATACCCTCATATCCGATAGATTTAAGCTATTAGTAATAAACTTATAATTTGCTTTTAGGTTATGAGCCTTAGCTCTTATTTTCAGTCGCCTAAGGTAGCCATTTCCTATGAAAGCACCAAAAGTTTTTACTCAAAAGGCGTTATTTTTTAAAACTTATTAGTACATTTGCAATGTTTCCCACAGCATTACATTATATATAACACAACATCAGAATCATGGCAGGCTTATATGTTCACGTTCCCTTCTGCGCAAGTCGCTGTATATATTGTGGCTTTTATTCTACTATTCCAACAAGACAAAAGGATAACGGACTTACAATAGAAGAACAATATGTAAATGCTCTTTGTAATGAGATGCAGCTTCGGGCGAACGAACTATATGAACCTATAAGGAGTATATATTTAGGAGGAGGTA
Organism: Prevotella veroralis DSM 19559 = JCM 6290; assembly: GCF_000377625.1. Lineage (GTDB taxonomy): Bacteria > Bacteroidota > Bacteroidia > Bacteroidales > Bacteroidaceae > Prevotella > Prevotella veroralis. Next base: position 400,524 of record NZ_KB898325.1, read on the forward strand.
CTCCTTCGCAATTGGCATATAAGAGTCTACAACAGATATTTTCTACTATCAAGAAGGTGTTTCACATGACATGGAATAAGAATAATAGTCCTTTAGAAATAACCATGGAGTGTAACCCAGACGATGTAACAGAAACATTTGTACGTAACTTACAAAAGTTACCTATCAATAGAATATCTATGGGTGTTCAGACATTCTCGGATGAACGTCTACGTTTCTTACATAGAAGGCATACGGCAGATGAAGTTGAACTTGCAATAAAAAGATTACGTAAAATTGGAATTCATAATATATCTATTGATCTCATGTTTGGATTCCCAAACGAGACAATGAATGAATGGAAGTCGGACATTGATAGAGCTATCCAACTAGACGTTGAACACCTTTCTGCTTATAGTCTTATGTACGAAGAAGGTACTCCACTCTATCAGCTATTAAAGAATGGGAAGGTAAAAGAAATGGATGATGAACTTTATCGCCAAATGTATGATCTACTCATCAATAGTCTTACACAGGCAGGATATGAGCATTATGAGATTAGCAACTTTGCCAAACTCAAACATCAAAGATCAAACATCAAAGATCAACCTTCAAAGGTCAAAGACCAAAGTCCTTTCCGCTCTTTACACAATAGTTCTTATTGGCATAATGTGCCCTATATTGGACTTGGTGCTGCAGCCCACTCTTATAACAACAGTAAAAGAAGTTGGAATGTAGCAGATATCAAAGCCTATATTTCTGCATTAAAGGACAACAAACGTCCTTATGAAGAAGAATTTATAGATGAGGATACACATTATAATGATATGATAATGACGACTCTCCGCACTCAGGAAGGATTGCAATTATCTACACTTTCAGAGCCTTATCAAGACTATCTCATGCGGCTTACGAGACCTTTAATACAACAGAATTTACTAAAAGAAGATGATGGATGGCTTCATCTTACGCATAATGGAATATATGTTAGTGATACCATCATGAGTGATTTAATGAAGGTTTAATCCTTACATATCCATATCACCAATAGCATTTAACACATAATATTAGAAAGATGACTAACGAAGAATTTGAAACGAAATGGGCGGAGAACCGAAATGATGTTCTCGCTAACAATGAAGAATATCAACGCATTGCCAAAAGCTATAATAGCTGGGGAATGATAGACTATATCATCTTCATAATAGGATTCGTTATTTGTGAGAACTTTACAAAAGGGCTGGTGAACAATATAATCCTCCAATATCTTCTAGCACTTGTAGGCATGGTCATTATATGGCTTGGCTATCGCCTTATCAAAAGCATGCTTACTAGTAAAAAGACATTGGAGGACTTAGAGCGCAAGATTAAACAACAATATCGCGAATCCTTACGCAATTATTAGTCTTGCACTTTCTTTTCCTTTGCTGGAGGTAACAATAGGTTCAGAATAACACCAACGACTGCCGATAGTCCTATACCGCTAATAGAGAAACTACCCCATTGTAGTACGGCTCCTCCAATACCCATTGTCAACGTAATGGATATTATTATGATGTTGCGAGTACGGTTGAAGTCAACCTTATGCTGAATGAGGTTCTGAATACCTACAGAAGCGATGGTACCAAAGAGCAATAACATAATACCTCCTAACACGGCTGCAGGAATACTCTGTAAGAGAGCACTCAACTTACCAATAACCGAGAATACAATAGCTGTTGCAGCAGCAATACGAATTACTTGTGGGTGTGTTACCTTTGTAATACTCATCGCTCCCGTTACCTCACTATAGGTTGTAACTGGAGGTCCACCAAAGAAAGAAGCAGCCAAACAAGCCAAACCATCACCTAACATTGTGCGATGTAATCCTGGAGAGGCAGTGAAGTCCTTACCTGCAACAGCACTCACCACATAAATATCGCCTACATGCTCTATCACTGGTGCTATAGCCACAGGAATCATATAAAGGAATGGTTCCCAAGCGAATTGTAGTAGATGAAAGTCTGACAAGGCAGGAGGCAAAGCCAACCATGGCGCTGCCTCAACATGTGAGAAGTCAACAACTCCCATACAAATAGCAACGAGATAACCACAAATGATACCGCAGATAACAGGTACAAGTTTCATTAAACCATGCCCCAAAGACAATACACTCACAGCTACAGCTAATGAAACAAATGCCAATAACCAATTCGTCTTTGCCATATCAACAGCCGATGTCGATAATGACAAACCAATTAAAATAATTACTGGTCCTATAACGACTGGAGGAAATAACTTATCTAATAGTTTCTTTCCCTGCCACTTGATTAGTGCCGACATAACAAAGTAAACCAATGAAACTCCAGCTATTCCCGCAAGCGTACCGGGCATTCCCCATTGCTTTGAAGCAGCAATGATTGGTGCGATAAAGGCAAATGATGAACCTAAAAAAATAGGAACCTTACCTTTCGTAACCAAATGAAAGATAAAAGTTCCTATACCTGCTGTGAATAACGCTGTTGCTGGATCAAGCCCAACAAGCAAAGGGACGAGAACAGTAGCACCGAAAGCTACAAAGAGAAATTGCACTCCCACTATAGTTTTCCGTACTGGTGATAGTTTTAAATTATCCATGTATTGATTGATTAATATGAATATATACTAATAGTCAGTAGACTAAGAATGGTTTTCAACTGCAAATTTATAAAAAATTGTGCAGTACAGGGCTACAATACTAGAAAAGTTTAAGTATCACTTAAAAACATGCAATTAGAGAGTGACAAAAGAATATATTTTGTACCTTTGAAGCCTTAATCATTAATTTAAAACAACATTGCCTTATGAAAACAAGATTATTCTACCTCCCATTTCTATTGATATTTGCAAGCTGTATCAATACCAATCAGACTGCTAAAACACTCGAAGAAGCTGCTACTGAGGAAGAAGTCCCAGACTACACTCTTTCAACGGAAGAGAGCAAGCTCATATCTTCTTCTAACGCATTCGGACTAAAACTCTTTCAGCAACTATCCAATAAAGAGAACGAGAAGAGCATTGTATTCTCACCGACTGCCGTTATTTATTCCCTAAACATGCTAAACAATGGTGCTGCTGGGAAGACAAAGCAGGCATTATCCCATGTTCTTGGATATTCAAAAAAGCAACTTGAATATGTCAACAAACTTAATAAGAAGATACTTATAGGTCAAAGACGAGAGACCTTCTCCAATATAGGCGCAGGTAATTCAAAGGATAAGAAATCATCTAATGGGTATATGGTCACCGCTAACTTCATAGCTCTCAATGAGGCAACGGAACTATTACCCGAATATCAGAAAGCACTTCAAGATTATTACTTCACGAATATCATTGCCTCAGCTAACCAACAAGAAGAGAAGATAAAGGCTGATACCCTTTGTGCAAAGATAACGAAAGGTGACATCACAACACTACCAATAGATGTCTCAACTCCTTACTCTGCACAGATCATCAACGCTGTAGCTCTACGAATCCCATGGAGTTATGAGTTTATGGAAGAGAGTACAGATCTTCAAACTTTCTATAAGCAAGATGGTAAACAGACCAAGGTTCACATGATGCACACCGTTGATCAAGACAAGAACTTCCGAGGTTATGAAGGAAAGGAATACAAGGTTTTGACCTTAGGCATGCAGAATGGCTTCAATATGTATGTCGTTCTTCCTAACAAAGGCAATAAATTGGGAGACATCATCAACGACTTTAAGGACAGTACTCTCTATAACTTAACGAAACTACATAAGCAATATGACGAGGTGGAGATTGCTCTTCCTAAATTCTCAACATCTATCAAACTACCTTTGAAAGAGCTATACACCAAATCAGGATTAGGCGTTCTTTTCTCTCAACAAACAGCAGATTTCAGTCAGATGAGCCCGTCACCCTTATATATAGATAAGGTGTATCAACAGATCAGACTGGATGTTAATGAGAAAGGAGTAGCCGCAAAAGCTGTTCAATCAACCTCGATGATGACTCTTGGTATGACAACACACCCAACAAGATTCACATTTACAGCGGATCACCCATTCTTCTATTACATTACAGACCAATTCGGTAATGTATGCTTCATGGGTAAATTTATGGGCGAATGATTCCTTCCCAAATGTAAGTCAGTCATTTTACATCCCATATAGGACACCGCTATTATTGATATAACTATTTCTATATTCTATAAAAGCAAACATGGATAAATCAGCATTCAACTTCGATTCCGTCCCATCAATATGGGAACTTTGTTTCAACAAAGATTGCCCACACAAGGATACTTGTATGCGTTATTTCGTTGGACAACATCTACCGGAAGACAAAAACATAGGCTTAGCCGTCTTCCCCAATGCGCTACAAAACGGCAGATGCGAGTTTTATGTAGAGAAGAAAGTGATACGTGCAGCATGGGGATTCCATAATCTATTCCTCAATGTCAAGCATGTAGACGACACGCCGATACGCAGAGAAATACAGCAATATCTCGGAAGTCGCCCTACTTACTATCGTTATATGAACGGACAACTTACGCTCACTCCTGAACAACAAGCGGATATTATCGATATATTCCGCTCGTATGGTTACACCGAAAAGTTAAGTTTTGACAATTACATTGATCGTTACTCTTTCGAATAGAATAGTGTCTCATAGTCGTTTCAAAGCCTGAGACACACTGTTTCAGCCCATGAAACACATAGTCTCAGGCTTTGAAACTCACAGTCTCAGCCCATGAAACACACAGTTTCAGGCTTTGAGACACACAGTCTCATCCCATGAAACTCTACGGGTATCTATATTATCAATCGTTCAGTTATTGTGCAGGCAGGGGCAAATACCTATCGTTTCACTATGACATATATAATAATAGGTGCACCAAGAAGTGGTGTAACAGCATTAAGAGGAATAATCCCTCCATCTCCCGGTAAATAACAAATAAGATTGCACAACAACGCAATCATGGCACCACAAAGAATTGTGCAGGGTAAAAGAATCTGATGGTTCTCCGTATGCAATAATAATCGGGTCATGTGAGGTATAGCCAAACCAAGGAAAGAGACAGGTCCACAGAAGGCTGTTGTTACGGCTGTCAATAAACCGACTGTCACGAGTAATAGGTTACGTATCTGGCGGATATTGATACCAAGACTTTCAGCATATTGAGTGCCTAAGAGCATAATGTTGAGGGGCTTTATTAAGAATATGGAGGCTATGATACCAACCAAACAGAGTAAAGCGAAGAGCAACATGTGATTCATTGATACACCTCCAAAGTTGCCCATACCCCATACCATATAACTCTTTACACCTTCTTCTGAAGCAAAGAAATTCAATAATGCCACAGCTGACGAGGAGACATAGCCCACCATCAGACCAACGATAAGCAATAGTACACTGTTCCTTACCATGGTCGAAAGAAACAGAATAATCATCGTAACGACTATTGCGCCGATGAATGCAGACGTAAGAATAGCAAGGAAACCTGATACGGTAAACATGGTTGTTGACACACTCCCACCTAAGAATAACATCACGATTGCCACTCCTAATCCTGCTCCCGAGCTGATTCCGAATACATCTGGACCAGCCAAAGGATTACGGAATGCCGTTTGAAGCATTAGACCACAGACTGCCAGCGACGCCCCACATAGCATTGCTGTTAAGGCTTGAGGAAGTCGATTCTCCATTATGATATACTTCCAACTCTCCTTACCATCGAACTTATCAAAGAGTATATCGCAGACATCGGCTAATGGGATTCTCACCGAACCCACTATAAGACTCATGGCAAATAGTACGATAATGCCAGCCACTAACAATAGGATGATACAGACGTTCCTCTTCATCATTTAAGTTTCTTGTAATAACGCATCGCACCTAAATGTAAGTCGGGATGGAAGAGTTGGATCAAGTCTGAAAGTAGCCAATCAGGTCGCCAACTGACTTCCTCAAAGTAGGGCGTACTATCCACCTTACAGCCATAAACCTCTCCTGTTTTATAAGGCTTCAACGCTCTATAGCCTTGATACTCCGCCAATAAGGTATTCAGACTGAAGTTCCCATTATAACAGAGAATCCAGAAGTCACTGTCTCCAAACTTATCTAATATCGTCTCAAAGGGCATTGAAAGACTACCGCTATGTTTGTCCTGCGCATAAGCATAAGAACCATTGGCATCCTTATACAACAAGCCCACACTACTCTCTCCACCAGGCAAATACCAAACAGCACCAACTTTCCTATCTGGCAAGACACTTCGCTTCACCTTGCTCTTTTTCGCCTTTGCACTCAAAGCCTTATAGTTCTGCTCTACAACCGCAAACAAGGAGTCTGCTTCATGCTCACGACCATATAACATTCCATAGAACTTCATCCATTCGGCACGCCCTAAGGCTGAACGTTCCATATAGTCGGCACACTCAATAATGGGTACACCAATCTCTTCCAATCGTCCATAACCACCACTATTCTCAAAAGGAGAAAGCAGGATAGCATCAGACTTTAAGTCTATAATATGTTCTACATCAGGCTTCATCGATTCACCACAATTAGCAATCTCTCCCTTCCGTGCTCGCTGTTGAACATCGGGGATAAGCATATACTTCAAATCGGCAACACCCACAATAGCTTTCTGGGCATGCAACATCTCAAGAAGATTCGCATGAGCCGTCGTAAACACAATGCTTCGCTGGATAGGAACATCCACACGTACTCCATCCGAGATATTCTCTGACTCAACATTACGTGGCATGAGATAATATGTTTGTAGGATTGTTCCCTTCTTCCAAGGGTTCAGCAACTTTACAATAACATAACCATCCTTATGCTCCATTGTGATATTCCGAGCATATTTAAACCCTGTCTCCCCTATTTCTTCGTTTGCTTTTTGCTGTCGAAGACTACAAGAAACCAACAATGAGAAACAAAGGACAAGTACTGATAATTGGCGCATAACTTAGAAAATTGATATGCAAAAATACAAAAAAAGAGGTATTATCTTGTTCTTTAAGGATATTTTTTATACTTTAGCGACCACAAATAACTAAACAATCTAAAGTATTAATCTAAACAACCAACACCATGGCTGAAGAAAAGTCTAATGCACTTAGTAGCCACGTCGAAACAAAACATGTTTGGCAACTACTGGCTATTATCGCTGTAACAACTATCGTTTGGAATCTTCCAACAAGTGCTTTCGGTATTGATGGATTAACCATTGTACAACAACGTATCATTGCAATCTTTGTGTTTGCTACCCTGTCGTGGCTGACGGAATGCATCCCTGCGTGGGCAACCTCGCTAAGCATCATGTCTATCATGTGTGTCACCGTATCTAAGAACGCTTTTGGAGTCTTCAAAGGTGAGGGAGTCGGGGATTTACTTGATTCGAAGGAAATCATGGCATCCTTTGCAGATCCAATTATTATGCTCTTCCTTGCGGGATTTATCTTAGCGATTGCTGCTTCGAAGTCGGGACTTGACACGCTCTTGGCACGTAACCTTATCAAGCCTTTCGGAAACAAGAGTGAGAATGTTCTTTTGGGATTCCTGCTTATCACAGGACTTTTCTCAATGTTCATTTCAAACACTGCGACTGCTGCATTGATGCTTACTTTCCTTACTCCTGTCTTTGCAGCCCTACCTGCTAATGGCAAAGGACGTATCGCTTTGACGATGTCTATACCCATTGCTGCCAACCTTGGCGGTATGGGAACACCGATTGGAACACCTCCCAACCTCATCGCACTTAAATATCTCAATGACCCAGCAGGTCTTAACATGAATATCGACTTCATGCACTGGATGGCATTCATGGCACCGCTTGTAATCGTCTTAATGCTGTTATCATGGAGAATTATTCTGTATTTCTTCCCATTCACACAGAAGACTATCCACCTGAAGATTGATGGAGAAGTACACCGTGGATGGCGTATGTGGGTAGTTATCATTACCTTCATTATCACAATTCTCTTATGGGTAATTCCAAAGGACATCACAGGCATTGACACCAACACAGTCTCAATGATTCCAATGGCAATCTTCGCTGTCACGGGCGTTATTACCGCAAAAGATATGCAGGAGATTAACTGGAGCGTCATCTGGATGGTTGCTGGAGGTTTCGCCATTGGATTGGGTATGAACGGATCTGGCTTGGCAGATGCAGCTATAGAGAGTATTCCATTTGGAAATTGGAGCCCTATCGTTATCCTTGCTATCTCTGGCTTGATTTGTTTCTTCCTCTCTAATTTCATTTCAAACACTGCAACAGCAGCCCTATTAGTACCTATCCTCGCTGTTGTATGCCGTGGTATGGGCGATAAGCTCGGTGGTATTGGTGGTACAAGTACAGTCCTCATTGGTATTGCCATTGCAGCATCAACAGCAATGTGTTTACCAATTTCAACACCTCCCAACGCTATTGCTTACTCAACAGGCTTAATCGAACAAAAGGATATGCTAAAGACGGGACTAACCTGTGGTCTGGTTTCTATCATCTTAGGCTATATCCTACTCTATTTCATCGGAGAAATCCACTTTCTTGGTTAAAAGCATAAGCTCTATTTAGAGCGATTAAAACCAATATTTATAAATGTCTCTCTCACGGCATTATCAAACAATCGTTTGGTAGTGCCGTAACTTGTTTTATCTCACAAATAAATAATCTATATCTCGTTATATGCTAAGCCCTCAAAAGTTCTTAAACTTTTAATAAAAAGCTCCTAGCTTTCTCGAAATAGTTCCAGACCTTTCTATTCTGACCTATTCAACATCTCCACATACAAGTATACCTTCTCTTTAAAACTAACAAACGCCCTTTTGGAATCCAGAAGGGCGTTTGTTCGATAGTAAGGAGAACTCTCTTGTCTCTTTTCGTATTAGTTCATAGAAATTAACTGAAATGATAGTTAGAGATTACTTTAAAGCCATTAAGAAAAGAGGCAGCATCCATGCGTTTCTTTCCAGATAACTGAATATCCAAAAGCTCAAGCAAGTTATCTGTCGTATTCACATATAGGCGATTCTTCTCAACAACAATGCTGCCAACTGCGCCTGTGGCTGCACGATTCGTCTTTGAAGTTTTATAGACTTTCATAACCAATGACTTGCTCTCCGAACCATCATTCAAGACTAACGAACTCCATGCACCAGGATAAGGACTAAGTCCACGAATAAAGTCATAAATGGTCTTTGCTGGTTGACTCCAATTTATCACGCAGGTTTCTTTAAATATCTTCGGTGCGCTCTTTAGTTCTATATTCTCTTGCTCTTGGGGTACGCTAATCTCGTCTAAGACATGAGAGAAATCAACATCTAAGTTATCTTCTGACAACTTAGAGGCAATAAGATTGATTGTGTCTATTGCTATTGTTGCACCTAAGTGCATTAAACCATCATAAACATATTCAACATCAGCCGTATCAGGGATGTCGAATGGCTTTTGCATAATAATCCTACCCGTGTCAATGTCTTTATCAAGGAAGAAAGTCGTAACACCCGTTTGCGTCTCTCCATTGATTACTGCCCAATTAATAGGAGCAGCCCCTCGATATTGAGGCAATAGAGCAGCATGAACATTGAAAGTTCCCAAACGAGGCATTGCCCAAACGATTTCTGGTAACATACGGAAGGCAACAACAACTTGTAAGTCCGCATGATAAGAACGAAGTTCCTCGATAAACTCAGAATCCTTCATCTTCACTGGTTGAAGCACTGGTAAGCCTTTTTCTAAAGCATACTGCTTAACAGCAGAAGGTTGCAACTTCTCTTGATGCCGCCCAACAGGTTTATCAGGTTGCGTCACAACAGCTACTACATTATAATCGTTTTCCACTAAGGCTTTTAAGGACTCCACCGCAAACTCGGGGGTCCCCATAAAGATGATACGTATATCTTTACTATTCATTCTTTGAGATTTTACAATTAAGGATGCGGAATAAAATGAGAGTAAGAGCAGGACTTACTCGGCACTAAAGTCTGCAACGAACTGACGATACATACTATACAATCGAATTCGTGAGATATATCCTACCAAATGACCATCTAAACCAACCACTGGTAAATACTGCGCTCCTGTACTATCGAACGTTTGCATCACATCTTCCATAGGGTCATTAACACCTAATGTAGCTGCTGGAGCTGTCATAAGTTGACTCACATGAAATCGATGATAAAGCTCTGTACGGAAAATAATATGGCGAAGTTTGGTAATATCTATCTCGCCCATAAGGCAGCCACTTTCATTGAGAACTGGGATATAATCATTGCGGCTCGAACTAAGGGCATGAACGAGTTGTCCCATTTCCATATCAGGAGCAACAGAGGTAAAATCACGGTCAATAATCTTATCCATTGTCATCAATGTAAGGATAGATTTGTCTGTGTGATGCGTGAGCAATTTACCTTGTTTGGCTAATCGGACAGCATAGATACTATGGTGCTCGAAAATATTAATCGTCAGATAAGAGCAGATGGTTACTATAATTAAAGGTATAAAAAGCTGATACCCACCTGTCAATTCTGCAATCAAGAATATTCCTGTCAAGGGCGCATGCATGACAGCTGCCATAACAGCTGCCATTCCATAGAGCGTAAAGTTCTTCTCTGGAACATAAACACCTAACTGTTGGATATTCCAAAGACGAGCAAAAAAGAATCCGCCGAAACCTCCAATGAATAGTGCTGGAGCAAAAGTTCCACCACATCCACCTGCACCATTTGTAGCACTAGTAGCAAAAACCTTAGTAAGCATAACGAAACCAACATAGAGTACAAGTAAGTTCGTTTGACCAGCAAACATAGAACCACTCATAACTTGCATCCAGTCAGCCTCAGTCTTCCCCTCAATGAATAATCCTAAACTATTATAACCTTCACCATAGAGAGAAGGGAAAAGGAAGATGAGAGAGGATAGTACTAAGCCACCAACAAGTAGCTTTAGATAAGGATACTTAGAAAGTTTGCCGTAACCATTTTCGCACCACGACATAAGGCGCATGAAATAAAGCGAAATAAAGCCACAAGCAATACCAAGGAGTATCGTAGGCGGTACACGTTCAAGACTCCAAAGATAATCCATTTGGAAGTGGTACATCGGAGATCCACCTGTGAAGAAGTAAGAAAAGCATGTTGCTGTTACTGAGGAAATAAGTATTGGTAACAAAGAAGCCATGGTAAGATCTACCATCAATACTTCTAGCGTAAAGACTAACCCTGCAATAGGAGCCTTAAAGATACCAGATACTGCAGCTGTTGCTCCACAGCCCACAAGGAGCATGAGTGTACGATTGTCTAGATGAAAAATGCGTCCTAAGTTACTTCCAATAGCGGAACCCGTCAATACGATAGGAGCCTCAGCTCCAACAGAACCACCAAACCCGATTGTAATGGCAGATGCAACGATAGAAGACCATGTATTATGCGCTTTCAATCGAGATTGCTTCGTGGAAATAGCATACAGAACACGCGTAATACCATGGGAGATATTATCACGAACCATGTATTTGACAAATAAACTCGTAAGCCAAATACCGATAACAGGATAAAGCAGATAGAGCCAATTGATTGTCATCACATGGAAGCCTGAAGTAACAAGTTCCTCTATCTGACCAATAATAATATGGAGTATATAAGCAGCTAAAGAAGCAAGAAAACCAATAGCAAATGCTAGTACTAAAACTAACTCACGATTAGATATATGCTTCTGACGCCAAACATCAAATCGAGAGAGAAAGCCTAATTTAGCCGATACTTCCATCTATACGTTTACTTATTTTCTAATAATTTCCACCTCACCATCAACACTCAACTTTATAATACTAGAAGGTGTATGGGGCTTATGTTCTTGACGACGAGACTGACAAACATAGTCTACACCATCAAGTATCTCTTGAGAAATATCGCAATAGTTCTGAGCAGCAGGCTCACCGCTTATATTAGCGGATGTGCTCACAATAGCCTTTTGGAATCGATAACATAATTCATGCGAGAAGGGTTCCTTTGTGATTCGAATACCAATAGAACCATCTTCTGCTATCAAGTTAGGTGCAAGGTTCACTGCACCATCTAAAATTAATGTTGTTGGTTTCTCTACAGCATCAATTAGTTGCCAAGCAACATCAGGGACATTATGAACATAACGTTGTAGACGATTATCAGAATCAACCAAACAGATTAGTGCTTTAGAATCGTCTCTACGTTTCAATGAATAGACTTTTGCAACAGCTTCTGCATTGGTAGCATCACAACCAATTCCCCATACAGTATCTGTCGGATAAAGTATGATTCCGCCTTGTTTCATCACCTCAATAGCTTTTTTGATATCGTCTTCCTGATTCATTTGTTGCTTTAATTAATTATAGATTAACTTTATTCCGAGTCGCAAAGATATAGTAAAAAAGTGAGAAAACAAAATAAAACAACAAAAAAGGCTAACGCTATTAAGATAGGGACTCAAGAGTATGATATTATCTCAAGAATCGCATCTAATATTAACGTTAACCTTTTCTTTTAGATTGAGAGAACTTAATTTAAAAAGGATTCAACTATAGTTCTATGTAAATATAGATATACGAACTTAGGCTTTACCTTTTATGTAATAAGTCGAATATCTTTAAATTACAACTCCCATCCAATAGCAGATGCACCAAGAACAGCTGCTGCTGCATCATCAAGTGAACTTACTAAGAACTTTGGCTTATCACGGAAGATTTCCAAAGCATTCTCTCTATAAGCACGAATTAATGGTTCCATCAACAAGTCACCCGCTTTTGTTAAACCTCCAAAGAAGATAAATGCTTCAGGAGAAGAGAATGTTGCAAAATCAGCACACGCTTCACCTAACATCTTTCCCGTAAATTCATATACACGCTTTGCAAGTGCATCACCACGACCTGCTGCAATAGAAACATCAAGAGATGTAATATCTTCTATTTTCAACTCACGCAATAAAGAATCTTCATCGCACTCTTTTAGGAATTCACGAGCAGTACGTGCAACGCCAGTTGCAGAGCAATAAGCCTCTAGACAGCCTGTACGACCACAGCCACAGCTACGTCCTTTCTCACCACGAACCATGATCACGTGACCAAGCTCACCGGCGAAACCATCTGAGCCATAAACCATCTGACCATTAATCACAATACCAGAACCTACGCCAGTACCAAGGGTAATCATGATGAAATCCTTCATTCCACGTGCAACTCCATACTGCATTTCACCGATAGCAGCAGCGTTAGCATCATTGGTAAGACCAACAGGAATACCTAACTTCTCTGAAAACATATCACCCAATGGCACAACACCATCATGTCCCCATGACAAATTTGGTGCAAATTCTATCGTACCACGATAGAAATTACCATTAGGAGCACCAATACCCATAGCACGGAACTGTCCTATTCCACCATACTTTGCAATAAGAGGCTTCAATGCTTCAACACCAGCCCCTACAAAGTCATCCACTGTTTTATAGGCCTGCGTCTTAATTGAATTTGTCGCAAGTACCTGACCACGCTGATCTACGACACCGAAGACAGCATTTGTTCCTCCCAAATCCAAGCCAATAACAAATGGCTTTTCTAAACCAGTTACAACTGGTTTCTGTTCTGTTACGTCCATATGACCTACTAAGTTTTTAGTTTAATTATACTTGGAGCAAAGTTATGAAAAAACTAGAATACCACAAAGTTTTGTTAGGTAAATTTGTTTTTCTCACATAATTTTTGCAATTTTGCACCCAAAATAACAAGCATGCAATTTCCTATCCAATTAGATATACTGGATTTTATATTTAAAGGTTTGTTGATTGGTATTATCGCATCAGCACCTATGGGTCCAGTCGGAATATTATGTATTCAGCGTACTTTAAACAAAGGACGTTGGTATGGTTTTATAACAGGTATTGGCGCAGCCGTTAGTGATACTATTTATGCTCTTATAGTTGGTTTAGGTATGAGCTTTATCATGGGTCCTTTACAAAACCCTACTTATAAACTTATACTCCAAATATCAGGAAGTGTCTTACTCTTATTATTTGGACTTTATTGTTTTAAGTCAAATCCAATGAAGAAAGTACACCAAAGCGGAAAGACTAAAGGTAGTATTTTCCACAATGGATTGACTGCATTTCTCGTAACATTCTCAAATCCTCTTATCATCTTCCTATTTATGGCCTGCTTTGCACAATTTGCTTTTGTACAACCTGGACAACCTTTTGAGATGATAATAGGCTTCGCTTGCATCCCAGCAGGAGCCTTACTATGGTGGTATGGACTAACATGGCTTATCGACAGGATTCGAGGAAAGTTCGATGTCAATGGTATTCTTATAATAAATAAGGTGATTGGTTCTATTGTTATTTTATTTTCGATTATCATGCTCTTAGGAACGGTTTTCAATCTTTATCACCTTCCTACGGTCGATGGTCTGATGAAATAAATACAAATAATAGGTATTTTATATGTTTGTTGCAAAAGAATTAAGAAAGAAGAGTGTGGCAGAATATCTGCTTTATATGTGGCAAATTGAAGATATCATTCGAGCTTATGGATGTTCACTCACAAGAATACGTACCGAATATATTGATCAATTTCAATATACAGACGAACAAAAGGAAGAAGAAGAGGATTGGTTTGGTGACCTTGTAAGAATGATGAATCAAGAAGGTTGCCGTGAGGGAGGACACTTACAGATTAATAAGGTCTTGATGCAAGGACTTACAGAACTTCATAAAGAGTTACTCCAATCTTCTAAGTTCCCTTTTTATTCAGCAGAATATTATCGTGTCTTACCTTTCATTGTTGAACTAAGAGGTAAGACTAAACGTACTGCTGATAAAATGGCAAAGACAAATGACAATCGATTAAAGGATGTAGCTTCTCAACTTTCAAAAAGTGAAATAGAGACATGCTTTGACTTGCTCTATGGAGTCATGATGCTTCGCCTACAAAAGAAAGAGATTACACCAGAAACAGAGCGTGCCTTAAAAGAAGTAACAACTTTTATTGGTATGTTATCCGACTATTACATAAAGGACAAGACAGAGGGGTTAGACTTCGGTGAAGAATAAAAACTATAAGGGTATGAATATTTTAGTTACAGGTGCAAATGGACAACTCGGTAATGAGATGCAGATTGTATCTCAAAAGAGTAAAGACAAGTATATCTTCACAGACGTATGTGATGGTTATACTAAGTTAGACATCACTAATTTGGAAGCTATACGCAAAATGGTGAAAGACAACGACATTAAATGTATCATCAATTGCGCAGCTTGGACAAATGTTGACAAAGCCGAAACTGCTGGCGAGATTGTTGAGACGCTCAATGCTATTGCTCCTGAGAATCTTGCGATTGCAATGAAAGAAGTAAATGGTTTACTTGTTCATATCAGCACTGATTATGTCTTTGGAGGCGACCCCTATAATACTCCTTGTAAAGAAGACATGAAAGGTACTCCGACTGGCGTATATGGTTTAACAAAATTACATGGCGAACAAAAGATTCAAGCAACAGGAGTGAAACATATCATCCTACGTACTGCCTGGTTGTATAGTGAATTTGGGCATAACTTTGTTAAGACAATGATTAATCTTACAGCAACAAAGCCACAATTGAAAGTTGTTTTTGACCAATGTGGCACTCCAACTTATGCTGGCGATTTAGCTGATACGATCTACGATATTGTCGAGCAACGTAAATATGAAGGAAACAATGGTATCTACCATTTCTCTAACGAAGGTGTTTGCAGCTGGTATGACTTTACTATTAAGATTGCAGAACTTGTTGACAATCGTAATTGTGACATTCAACCTTGCCATAGTGATGAATTTCCATCACCTGTTACACGCCCAGCCTATTCTGTACTTGACAAGACAAAGATTAAAGAAACCTTTGGCATTAAGATTCCTTATTGGGAAGACTCATTAAAGAAATGTATCAAAGGATTACAAGAACAAGACAAATAACATAAAGAATTTAAATGAACGAAATAGAACGCAGACGAACTTTTGCCATTATCTCACACCCTGATGCTGGTAAAACTACATTGACAGAGAAATTCCTGCTCTTCGGTGGACAGATTCAAGTAGCTGGTGCTGTTAAGAATAATAAGATTCGTAAGACAGCAACATCTGACTGGATGGATATTGAGAAGCAACGTGGTATATCGGTGTCAACCTCTGTGATGGAGTTCGATTACGAGGGGTATAAGGTAAACATTCTAGATACTCCTGGTCACCAAGACTTCGCAGAAGATACTTATCGTACTCTAACAGCTGTGGATTCTGCCATCATCGTTGTCGACTCTGCAAAAGGTGTTGAGGCACAAACACGAAAATTAATGGAAGTTTGCCGTATGCGTAACACGCCTGTTATCATTTTCATTAATAAGATGGATCGTGAAGGTCGTGATCCTTTCGATGTATTGGATGAATTGGAGGAAGAACTTCAAATCAGTGTGCGTCCATTATCATGGCCAATCGGACAAGGTCAACGCTTTAAGGGAGTATATAACATCTACGAGCAACAATTAAACCTTTTCACACCCAACAAGCAACGAGTTACAGAGAAGGTGGAAGTAGATATCAACTCTAAAGAACTTGAAGAGCATGTGGGTGCCGATTTCTCTCAACAACTCCGCAATGATCTCGAATTGGTTAATGGGGTCTATCCAGAATTTGATGTTGATGCCTATCGACGTGCAGAAGTTGCACCAGTATTCTTCGGTTCTGCCTTGAATAACTTCGGTGTACAGGAACTCTTAAATTGTTTTGTAGAGATAGCTCCAAGCCCACGACCAACGAAGGCTGAAGAGCGAATCGTAGAACCCACAGAGCCAAAGTTCACGGGCTTTATCTTTAAGATTACCGCCAATATCGACCCTAACCATCGTAGTTGTATTGCTTTTTGCAAGGTATGCTCTGGTAAATTCCAACGTAACCAGCCTTATTTGCATGTACGCAACGACAAGACGATGCGCTTCTCCTCCCCTACCCAATTCATGGCACAGCGCAAGAGTACCGTAGAAGAGGCTTATCCCGGCGATATAGTTGGTCTTCCAGATAATAGTGGCGTATTCAAGATTGGAGATACATTGACCGAAGGCGAAATCATCCATTTCCGTGGCTTACCAAGTTTCTCGCCAGAGCTCTTCAAGTATATTGAGAATGATGATCCTATGAAATCTAAGCAATTCCTTAAAGGTATTGAGCAATTAATGAATGAAGGAGTAGCGCAATCATTCGTTAATCAATTCAATAATCGCCGTATTGTTGGAACAGTTGGACAATTACAGTTTGAGGTTATCCAATATCGTTTGGAGCACGAGTATAATGCGAAATGTCGTTGGGAGCCAGTTCATCTCTACAAAGCATGTTGGATTGAGGCCGATGATGAGGTCGAATTAGAGAATTTCAAGAAGCGTAAGTATCAATATATGGCAAAAGATAACGAAGGACGCGATGTCTTCCTCGCTGATTCCAGTTATGTTTTGAGTATGGCACAGCAAGATTTTGAGCATATCCGCTTCCACTTTACAAGCGAATTCTAAATAAAAGAACCAAAATGCAACAAAGTGTAGGGACAGACACCCTCTCATTTAAATTCAAAATTCATAATTCAAAATGCAAAATTATGATTAGTTTTGTTTGAAATGGTGCTGTAAAGTAGGGACGATGTCTTCATCGTCCCTACTTTTTGATTATTAATTAATTATCAAAGAATATTACATTTATTTTTTCTGTTATAGGATATTCTAGAGAAAAATACACCCTTTAAATAGGAGAAATAGGGCTATTTGGTAAAAGATATATACGTTTTACTAAAAACGAATATACGTTTTACCAAAAACGGATATACATTTTACTGAAAACGGATATACGTTTTACCAAAAACGGAGGTACATTTTACCTAAAACGGAGGTACGTTTTACCAAAAACGGAGGTACGTTTCATCAAAAACGGAGGTACATTTTTACAAGAAAGGATAGATGTTTTTATAACGATCTATGTATCAGATAGTTATAAAAAACACGGTTTTCTCCTCCAAAATTTGGATATTTCAAACGAAAGGATTATTTTAGAATAACGCAAATATAAGCGTTAAAAATAACAATATTACTTTACATTTATTTCTTCATAGGAACACAACACCATTTAGTGACCTTTAGCATCACGCCGATACCTGGAATCTCCTTCAATAAGTAATACTTCTTATTAGAACGAACTAATCGACCTGTCATCCCCTTCATTGGTCCGAACTTAACCAGAACTTCGTCACCTGCTTTTAGATGTGCCTCTTCGGACGAAACGAACTTGCGCATGGTCACTTCTGGGTTACACATTAATCGGAATTCGTACATCTGATTGTGAGGAATGAGGCTATATTCCTGTGAATCTCTCGATTTACGTATAACACTTATCTTATAGTTTGCCTCTTGAACTATCTTACGAAACTGCTTATCGCCAATTGATTGTTTAACGAAAATAAGGTTATGAACGACTGGGCGCAATATCTCGCGTGGCTTACCATCACGACCTTCTATCGTAACATATTGCTCGGGAATGAAACATTCTAAGCCCTTTTCCTCAAAATAGGTTCTAACTTCTCCTTGACGAACTGTAAAGAGTTTTATTGCATACCATGGCAATCCGTCGTCAACAATAGTATCTATATATTTAGTTGTCTCTTCCATAATTGATTCTGATGTAATAAAAATTACTCAAAGTGATAGCCAGTTGGAAATAATCTTATTACCATCGGGCGTTAAAACACTCTCTGGATGGAATTGTATACCATATATATTATAATTACGATGCCTCAATGCCATGATTTTCCCATCAGTACTTTCGGCTATTATCTCAAGGCAATCGGGAAAATCAACCTTTGAAACAACCCAACTGTGATAGCGTCCCACGACGATTGGATTCTTAATACCTGAAAAAAGTGGGGTATTTACAGACTGAACTATCTCGGTGGATACCCCATGAAACACATCGGATAAGTGTTCTAGTCGTGCTCCGAAGACCTCCGCGATAGCTTGATGTCCTAGGCAAACACCTAGGATTGGCTTGTGACCAGCATAATAACGGATGACATTCAATAATTCGCCTGCTTGGGAAGGTAGACCGGGACCGGGACTAAGAACGATCTTATCAAAGCATTCTAACTCACAGAGTTGGAATGCATCATTATGAAAAATGGTTACTTCTCCGCCCACTTCTTTGATAAGGTGCGATAGATTATAAGTGAATGAATCATAGTTATCAATGATAACACATTTCATCTTCATCGGTTTCATCTATGCTCTCCCCGCTTATCTTTTTATACTTTCTAAGAAAGTCTTGAGCAGATTAATATTTTTCATAGCTGGTTCTTCCTCAAACTTGTGATCTATATTTATGCCATAGAACTGGGGATGAGAAAAATTGTTTATACTCGCTATATCATCTATGCCGATATTGCCTGACAATAGGAAAGGAATGTTCCCGTTATATGCTTCTAATATCGTCCAATCCTTAGAACCATCGTTAGAACTTTGGATATTAAACAGGAAATAATCGGCACTTTCTGCATACGGCTTATATTGATTGATATCTTCGCAAGTGCTAATATTAATCGTTTTCATTATCTTTATGCCAGCATGAATATCTGGATCTAACGTGCGACGAAGGTTATCCATCATAACAGGACTTTCGTCTCCGTCAAGCTGGACTATATCAAGATTGAAATTATAGACACGCGTAACGATGTTTTGGGGCATATCATCTTTAAAGATACCACATAACTTAGGACGATTGCTTTCGGATGTATTAATTTTCAATGTACCATAATCAGGAATAATACCGGCACATGAAGATATCTGACTGACATAACGCTCATCCGAAGAGCAGAAATTAAGTCCTATCCAATCAACGCCTAATTGCGATACATTATGAATATTCACGGCATCACGCATGCCACATACTTTAATTATCATAGTTATAATGTTTTGTGCAAAGATAACCAAAAAAAAGATTGTACTCGTAGTATTGTCTCAAAAACATTGCTTACGTGTGGGATAAAACAAAAATAATATTTCCTTCAGTTATAATAATCTCCTGATCACGAACGTTTAAAAGACATAGTAACTCTCTAATTAATATTATAATTTAAGCCTATGGTGAATATATTTACTCCAGAGGAATTAAAGCCTTCTGAGAAGACTTTAGCTCTCATTCGGCAGATAGCTTATACTTATCGCGCCTTAAAGATAAATGGAAAAATGAAGTCTTACTGCTTGAATTAAAGAAAATGGTATGGAAATAATTGTATCTCCTTCTCTACTCTCCGCAGATTTCCTCCGTTTGGACAAAGAAATCGAAATGATTAATGAAAGCGACGCCGATTGGCTTCACATGGATATTATGGATGGTGTATTTGTTCCTAATATATCTTTTGGATTCCCAATACTAGAGGCAGTTGGAAAAGCTTGTAAGAAACCAATGGATGTACACTTTATGATTGTTCATCCAGAGAATTATATCCAGCAAACGGCAGATACTGGAGCAGCTATTATGAATGTACAATATGAGGCGTGCGTGCATCTTCACCGAACAATCCAAGCTATTCATAATGCAGGAATGAAGGCAGGGGTAACACTGAATCCTTCTACTCCTGTGAATGTTTTAGAGGATATTATCTGTGACGTTGATATTGTTCAGCTCATGAGTGTTAATCCTGGTTTCGGTGGTCAGAGGTTTATTGAGCATACTATTAAAAAAGTTCAGCGACTTCGCCAACTAATAGAAAAGGAAAATAGTAAAGTATTGATAGAAGTTGATGGTGGTGTACAACAAGAGACAGCACCACGACTTGTACAAGCTGGAACAGATATTCTCGTTAGTGGCAGTTATGTTTTCAAGGCTTCTGATCCAAGAGCAGCAATTCATTCATTGAAAACTTTGAAACGATAAAAGTAAAAGGTGTTGAATATTAGATGTCTTCAGAAAATAATAATCATTATCGTTGGACCTCTCCTATTCAACACCTTTTCTTATTAAGCAAACTGTAGGTTTAAATGATGTTCACGCACCATCCGTCTCAAATTAAGAATGGCATAACGCATACGCCCTAGACTGGTGTTTATGCTTACACCAGTAGTTTCAGCTATCTCCTTAAATGACATCTCTTGGTAAAAGCGCATGTAAACAACCTCACGTTGTGGTGCTGGCAATAAATTCATCAAACGCTTTACGTCTGAAAGAGTTTGAGAGTTTATAAACTGACTTTCTATATTACTGATGGTAGTCTCACTACCACCAATATTGGACAAATCATTTTCCTTTGGCGCATCAACAACTTTATCTGCACGTTGGGCACGATACCAGTCCATGATAGCATTATGAGCAATGCGCATAATCCAAGCATAGAACTTTCCAGTTGGAGAATACTTACCCTGCTGTAGCCTAGTGATAACCTTCACAAACGTCTCCTGAAATAAGTCATCAGCAGCGTCATGATCACGTACCACGAAAAGAATATACGAAAAGAGTCTTGATTGATTGCGCTCAAGCAATAAATCAAAAGCCTCGTTACTTCCTTCAATATATGACAATGCCAACTCTTCGTCGGTCATATCACTTAGATTCTTCATTTATAATTCTATTGGTTTATGAAGTATAATTGTTCCGATAGGCTTTCTTTTCCTTAATCTTAATTGAAAATAATCTTTCTTCTATTACTGCAAAACATTAAATAGATCGGGTTAAAATCATCTTCATCTATCTTAGATGTGCAGTTTAAGTTGTGCAAATATAGTAACTTTTATCCTTTGTAGCAAACTTTTCACACAAAAACTCATTCATCTAACCATCGTCCACCCACGACATTCTTCTTCATACCAGGCACTCCAAGGTATCTTTGCTTTGTACCATAGAATGCAACTGTCCGCCCGTAGTTATTAGGATTAGTAGCTAAACCAAACTCATTCTTCATTGCTTTGGTTCTCAATTGAATGGCAATAACTTTCTTTTCCGTATTATCTCCCAACTCATCTGACAACAGGACGGCATTATCGAATGTGAAAGGATCCATCCATTCCGCATTCTTAATACTCTTACTGCAAGCACCAACAATGATTCCCTTAACCCAGACATATCTATCACCTAAGTCTGCATTGCGGAACTCCTCAACAGTGAAGACCTTTTGATCCTCATCAGAGCTGTCATCATCTTCCTCTAATCTTGGTAAACTGTCATTATCATCTGCGGGAGTGATCTTCTGACATCCTGTATAAATAACGCAGGCTAAGAGCATGATTATTAATCTATTCATCTTCATAGAATCAAGTTTATATTAACTTCGCAAAGATAAGAAAAGAATCAGATAATGTCAAGTGAAACAATAAAAAAGAGGTTGGTGCAGGAAGCTACCAACCTCGAACAAGATTTAGCAAAACATCTAAATCTGTGAAAAACACGGTACAAATATAGCGTATATAAAAGAATAAAACAAATATTATCAGTATAAAAAGAAGATTTTAACATTATAAGCGTACACACGAAAGGGCATAAAGAAGAAACAAGCAAAGAATTAGATGGTCTTTTAATTATAGTAATGTACTTAATTGCATATCTCGTTTCAAATAGCTATATTTGCATTGTTATAAATTCTTTTAATCATTAAACAGTTTTATTATGAACAAATCTTTACGCTTAATTCTCACTATTGCATTCGTTGCAATCAGTTCTTTATCTTTTGCACAAAAGAAAGTAGTTATCAGTTCAGCAGAACTGCAAGGTCCAACAAAAGGCAGTAATATTAGCATCAATAAGGATGGAATAACTATTACAATGTCAGAGGGAGCTATGAATTATAAGTATTCATATCGTCTTTATCAGAAAGCTACTATGACCATTACATCAAAAGATTACAATATGACAGAGATAGTAATGGAATGCGATACCTACAAAGAAAAGAAGAATGGAAAGCAATATCTCGCTGACGGTTTTGCTGATAACATGGAGGGCGTCACTATTTCATCTGATAATATTACAGCTACATGGAAAGGTGATGCAAAGACAGCTTCTTTCACTGCTGCTAAAAAGCAAGTACGTATTAAGAAGTTCACAATTACTTTGAAGGAGACTTCTGCTGGTATCACAGATATCAATGCCAATTCTAACGATGACACACAGCCAATGTATAACCTTTCTGGGCAGCGTGTAGACAAGACTTACAAGGGAGTTGTTATCCAGAACGGTAAGAAGTTCATCAATAGATAATACTACTTACCTTTTTATCGGATACCAATATTTTATTTTACAACTACAAAGGAATAAGAAGGGCTGAATACACGAAGCAATCAGCCCTTCTTTTAGTGCATTTCATTTCCCTGTTTTTTGAAAGGTTCACCCAATCTCTCTCACCCGTTTGCGAATCGTTTTCCACCTGTTCCAGCATTCTTTATCACCCGTTCTCCATTCCTTTCTCACGTGTTGCGCATCATTTACACACGCAGATAAAGTTAGTTTCATCATGGTGAGACACAAGTTTCATCACGATGAGACAAGTAAAAGGTACGAATGAGAAAGACGCAAGAGGCGTGAGAAAGGAATGGAGAACGGAGAATAAAGAATGCGGAAGCCTATTAGACAAAGATGCGAACAGGGTTAATTTAAATTGGAATAGATGAAAAATGTAATTGTAATAGGTATAAATGATGCGGAGATAGGGCAAATATTACGCGAAGCATATAAAACTAAAACGGGAACTATATAGAATTAAAACACGGATCATATAAAATAGGAAACCACCCAAGACTACGACATTTGCTCACGTCATAATTAATCTGTACTTTTGCACGAACAAAAGTTGGATATGGAAGAAAAGACTAACACACAAGAAGAGCAAATACTCATCAGAGTAACAGGGCAAGATAGACCGGGACTAACAGCATCTATCATGGAGATACTTGCACAATATGATACACACATCTTAGATATTGGTCAAGCTGATATTCACTCTACCCTATCATTGGGTATCTTAATAAGGATTGACGGGCAAAGTTCTGGACAAGTGATGAAAGACTTGCTTTTCAAAGCTACAGAACTTGGCGTGAACATCGGCTTCGTACCTATCAGTGATGACGAGTACGAAGATTGGGTGAACCAACAAGGTAAGAACAGATATATCCTTACCATCATTGGGCGGTCATTGTCGGCGAAGAACATAGAGGCAACGGCACAAATCATCTCGGCTCATGGCTTTAACATTGATGCTGTACGACGCCTTACAGGACGGCAAAGTATTAAGAAACATTACTTGCACGTCAGAGCCTGCATTGAGTTTTCACTTAGAGGAACCCCTACCGATTATCAACGTTTACAAGCAGAGTTGATGCAAATGAGCCATGAACAAGGTATTGATTGTTCTCTACAGAAGGATGATATGTATCGTCGTATGCGCAGACTCATCTGCTTTGATATGGATTCGACGCTCATTCAGACCGAGTGTATTGATGAACTTGCAAAGCGAGCTGGTGTTGGCGAACAAGTGGCAGAGATCACAGAACGTGCGATGCGTGGTGAGATTGATTTCAAAGAGAGTTTCGCTGAACGTGTAGCACTATTGAAGGGATTAGATGCTGGCGTAATGAAAGATATTGCAGAATCAATGCCTATTACGGAAGGCGTAGATAGATTGATGAATGTGCTGAAACAATGTGGTTATAAGATAGCGATTCTCAGCGGTGGATTTACTTATTTTGGAGAGTTCTTACAGCGCAAATATGGTATTGATTACGTCTATGCCAACGAATTAGAAATAGATGAGCATAATAAGTTAACTGGGCGTTACCTCGGAGATATAGTTGACGGAAAACGCAAGGCAGAACTATTGAAGCTACTGGCTCAAGTTGAGAAAGTCAATCTCGCACAAACAATAGCTGTAGGAGACGGAGCTAATGACTTGCCCATGATTTCTGAAGCAGGATTGGGCATTGCTTACCATGCAAAGCCACGTGTGCAAGCTACTGCCGAACAAAATATAACAACTATCGGGCTCGATGGTGTGCTGTATTTTCTTGGATTCAAGGATAGTTATCTGGGGGAAGCCGGCAGATTCTAACCACAAATCATTGCCTAATTTTAATACAATCTTAAAATGTAGGGACAGACGCCCTCGTCTGTCCACCCTAATAAAAGTGTTGCGGACAGACGAGGACGTCTGTCCCTACTTTATGCTTAGAGTACCTATACTAACTCCGTATAAGCTTGAGTCATTTCATCCATTAAACTGTCGAAGTTATCCGAGTTTAATGAGACTTTACAGAACATCAACTCTAAGTTCTCTTCCTCGAAAGAAATAGGCGAGTCATGCAACAAAGATTCCATGCCCGAGAGCATTAAACGATAGATTGTTGCCTGTCGCAAGTTCTTCGTGGATGATTGTGCACTTGTAATGCCAGTTGCATACGCTTGCATCTGTACACGGACAATAGAGCGAATGGCTAAAGAAACAGGAACGGTATCGTCCGCCTGCAAGGTGGGGCAAGAAGAAAAGAACTCCTCCTTTGTCAACAAATGACCTTCCAATAAAGCATAAACGTTTTTCTGATATTCCGCAGTAACTAAGTCATATAATGCCTTTGCCCCACAAGCATAACGCAAGAGTAACTTTGAAGAAGTAGAAGAGGAGAAATGTCTACGCTTCATATCAGTGGTTACCTGATCTAAGTCATCATAATTCAAACGGATAAGAACGGGGAATAGTACCGATACAAAATGTGAAGACAGGTTATCGAAGTTATTAACTAACAACTGCTTATACTCTCGTGGTTCTAATTTCTTCTTGTCGGGTGATAAAGCATCTATCTGTCCAGAGAAGAAAGAATGAAAGTAGCCCCTGACCATTGCAGTGACTACTCTCGATCGGTTAATATCCGTTATTCTCATATATTCTTTAATTTATCAATGACCTCCAAACACTCCCAGTTGATGAATTAGAAGAACGTGTGCTCGAAAGAGATTGGCTTCCAAATGAAGGTTGAATTCATCCTACGTGCATTACCAAATGATGATCTATTCTCGTTGCTTTGCTGTTGAGGGAAGAATGTTCCTATACTATGAGCCGCATTACTCTACTTCCTCAACGATTGTATTAGGAATTTCTTTAGATCTTAATAATTCATCTAAACTCTTAAAGGTGTAGGCAGCCTTATCTTGAACAACAGTCTTAGAGAAGCGATCGCGCAAGCTCATTAGTTTCTGAACAGCCTCTTGATAGTTATCGGCAGTTATACGATCTGCCATCTGTTGGGCGTTCGCTGGAGTAAAATTAAAATACTGCACAAGGTACTGCTGGAACTGACGACGTTGTGCTTGTATCATGTTCTCTAACTGCGCATTCATCTTATCCTTAGTACGATGGATGATAAAGATTAAACGGTCTGGTTCGCCACCACGTTGCCCATGATCATACTTCTTGTCATACTCAAAGAAGCAATCACAAGAACCTTTCTCGGATAATTCCTTCAACTCTTGCATGGCAGGATCGAGCACTCGACGGCAGAAGTCAGAGAACTTTTTATAATTATTCTCAAGACGTAACATCTTGCGGAAATCTAATGTTGCAATGACGGCACGCCCCTTATCAGCCCATGACTCGATAAACATATAGATGCGCTGTGTGTATCTATTCTTACAAGCAAAGACAATCTGCTTACCAAACTTATGATAACCTAAATCTAAAGAAACCAGACGTTCTGCTACTGTATGATCCAACTTTAAAATTGCATACTTATTATAGGAACGATCTTCGGGAATATATACATCACAAAGGTTAGTTGCCTTCGTGTACTTACGCCCTTCAGTCGTCTTATAAGGAATCTCAACAGGGATGGAAGCTAACATCTTCAATGAATTGCGAAGTTGAGGATAATGGTTAGGGTCAACACCTAATTCTTTGAAAGGCAACTTAATCGGCATTCTTCCATCTTCATCAAGCTCATCTGTCTGAAACAAATCTAACTGAAAGCCTCGTTTGCTCTTTAAGATTCCATGCAAAATATCTTGTAAACTCTCAACAATAGAAACGAGGATGCGGACTTGAATTAGCGAGTAATCATGACGCATCATTGTCACAGCAATTGGCTGTAATAACCATGTCTCTTCTTCAATAGGGATGAGGTCGTTCGATATGGTACGACTCTTTAGTGGCGCCTTTTGGGCTTTCGCTCCACGCTTACGAGTTATCTTCTTGCTGGATGTCTTATCAGTCATATCTGTTTAATTTGCCTTAGCTCTATATCTTTTATTGACTTGAAGTTACAAAGATACTGTTTTTTTTTTGAACAATCAACTAATAATACCGAAAATGATAAGTTATCATTAGTTGATTGATTAAGGCTAAACGCAAATAGCTTTAAAGGTTAAACGATTGCTTTGATGCAGCTTATTTCCACGCATAAGTTAACACATAATCATGTGTAACTTCGCTTACAAACTTTATGTCAATATTACTTCTAAGGTTGGTAACGTGGTCTAAGGCAACGTTTACCTTCATCTCTTGAAGGGCTAAGTGCTCTTCTGAAAACAATTTATAGAGGGTTTCCTTTGCACACCAAGCTATAAGCTGGGAACGTAAATCGGTGAAGGGTTCGTCAGAACGGAGGTAACGAGAGGTGATACGACTCACACGATTGGACACATACTCAATGTCAATCCCTACTTCAAAGTCCGTGGAAAGGATGATAGCAACATAACCAATGGTGTGAGATATACTAATGTGATAACCCTCGATAGTTGGTTTACCATCCTCATTATGATTGATAACAGGAACATAACCCAACATAGCAAAAAGAAGACGTTGCTCGCCTTCTTTCTCTGCCTTTCGTCCTTTGTCTATCGGCAAAAGACCTATAGTGATTTTATCAAAAACGTCACGCGTTATCCTCACAACCTATGATCACCTTGACTTTACTAATACGACGTTCATCTATCTCTAATACTTCAAAGGTATATCGCTTATACTTCAAAATCTCATGCACTGCAGGGAAATCGCCTTTGATCTCCAACAATAAACCAGCAAGTGAATCAGCATCACCTTCTACGTCATCAAACTCATCATCTGGAAGATTGAGTATTTTGGTAAAGTCATTCAATAAGGTTTTACCTTCAAAGATATAACTATTAGCGTCTAATTTTGTGTAGTTATGCTCTTCCTCGTCGTACTCATCATTGATCTCCCCGACTATCTCTTCTAAGATGTCTTCGAGCGTAACTATACCACTGGTTCCGCCAAACTCATCCACAACGATTGCAATATGAACTTTGTTCTCTTGGAACTCACGTAGAAGGTCGTCAATCTTCTTCGTTTCAGGAACAAAGTAAGAAGGGCGTATCAAGCTTTGCCATCTAAAGTTAGCTGGCTTTGATAGATGAGGAAGCAAATCTTTGATGTAAAGTACACCACGGATATTATCTTTATTGTCTTGATAAACAGGGATACGAGAGTAGTTGTTATCAACAATACACTTTAGTACATTATCATAAGAACAGCGAATGTCAAGGTCTATAATATCTTGTCGGGAGGTCATTACTTCTTTAGCAGTTTCATCTCCAAAACGTATAATACCTTGCAACATACTTTGTTCGTCTTTGATATCACTCTTATCTGTCAACTCAAGTGCTTGTTCCAAGTCGTCAATAGATAACTGCCTGTTTTCCTTCTGCAAAACCTTTTCAGCAAAGGCTCCACTCTTTAGGAGAATTGTCTCCACTGGCCAGAACAACTTACGAAAAAAAATTACCCCTTTCACTGCCTTTCGGCAAAATGCAAGTGGATTCTTTCTACTATAAACCTTAGGGATAATTTCGCCAAAGAGTAGCAGTAAGAAGGTTAATAAAATCGTAACGCAAAGAAACTGCAACCATTCTTCGCCGAACGTAAACAAACTATTGAAGATATAGTTACACAACATGATGATGGTCACGTTAACAAGGTTATTCGTTATAAGAATAGTTGCCAGTGTGCGCTCACTATCATCGCGAAGTTTCTGAACCTGCATATCCAATGGGCTTTTATCTGGATCCATAGCCTCTAAATCTGCCGGAGACAAACTAAAAAAAGCTATCTCTGACGCACTAGCAAAGCCAGATAAAAGTATAAGAAATAATGCCAAGAGGATAGAAACAAGTATACTTGGACTTATTGGATTAACGGTGATATAAGAAGATATATCTAATAGAAAACTATCCATTAAAAAGGTAATTTGTTATTATCAGAGATGGAGTTATCAGCGTCTTTATTCTTCTCTTCCAATGCACTCTCCATCTTTCGAGATGCACTTAACCATTCAAGATTATCCACGTAGATTTCTGTAACCTGTCGGCGCACCCCTTTTTTATCATCATAAGAACGATTCCTTATACGTCCTTCAACATATAGTTTGTCACCCTTATGAATGTATTGTTCGGCATACTTTGCCAAACTCTTAAATAGTACTATATTATGCCAATCGGTACGGTCTGGAACTTTCGTTCCACCAGGAAGCTCATATCCTCGCTCTGTTGTAGCTAACGTAAAGGTCGCAACACATTGATCCGCATCATAATAGCGTACTTCTGGTTCACGACCAACATTACCAATTAACATTACTTTGTTCATATAGCACAGATATAAAAGAAAGAGAAATACTTTACTTCCACATACCCAAATACTTAAATCTAAAATTCTTACCTTTAGCAGATGGAAACTGACTTCTATTGTCAACTCTCTCCTTCAAATATTCAACCATACGAGCATAACAATCCCAGCCAGAAACAGCTTTGCATCGAACTACAAAGTGCGTGTCTCTATATTCGTGCTTACCTGTAGATGGAATCAAGACAACACGCTTGAAGTCAAGTTCACCCTCATACCATCCTTCACGCTCCTCATTGAGGTGCATAATTGCTGGGTTATTTTTACGTTGCATACTATCAATGCTAGGACGTAATGCTTTCTTCTGCTTAAAATCCATCATACTAGCGGCCTCAGTCTTTATAACAATAAAGTAGACACGAGGGCGTACCTTGTAACGTTTAGGATAGAATACATCATTTGCTGCATAATTCCTAATATCATCTTCCAAGTCTGGAGTGAGTTGAATATCAGGAATAGAACTCAAAAAATCTAACGCCTCTTCAACATTATGCACTAATACTTCATTATCGAAATACCGTAAATATAAATTCATAAAGATAATGTTATGTATGTTTCTCTTTCTAAAATAAGAGCGGCAAACGAGACTCGAACTCGCGACCCCGACCTTGGCAAGGTCGTGCTCTACCAACTGAGCTATTGCCGCATACAATGTAAGTAATTACTTACTAAAATCTGCATGTGAAGAGGAGGAGACTCGAACTCCCACGAAGCAATTTTCACTACCC
This sequence comes from Prevotella veroralis DSM 19559 = JCM 6290, assembly GCF_000377625.1. GTDB lineage: Bacteria > Bacteroidota > Bacteroidia > Bacteroidales > Bacteroidaceae > Prevotella > Prevotella veroralis. The sequence continues at coordinate 430,916 of NZ_KB898325.1, forward strand.
CCTCAAAGTAGCGCGTCTACCAATTCCGCCACCTCTCCAATATGCCTATAATATTCAAAGAACTTCCGTGCCCAGAACAGGACTCGAACCTGCACGTCGTGAAACACACGCACCTGAAACGTGCGCGTCTACCAATTCCGCCACCTGGGCATTAGTTTTGAGATAACTAAAAAGCCTTCCAGAATATCAAAGAGCGGCAAACGAGACTCGAACTCGCGACCCCGACCTTGGCAAGGTCGTGCTCTACCAACTGAGCTATTGCCGCAATAAAACATCTACTTACTCTAAAGATTGATGATTGTCGGGGCGACAGGATTCGAACCTGCGACCGCCTGGTCCCAAACCAGGAGCGCTACCGGGCTGCGCTACACCCCGTTGCATATCCAGCAATTATTAGCGTTATTTCTGAATTGCGAGTGCAAAGGTAGTACTTATTTTTGAAACTACCAAATATTTCTATGCTTTTTCTATCAAAAAGTACATTAATTTCTAAAGCAAAGAATTTATGATATACCAAGAATATATGTAATAGTCTGAAAAACAACATCATATATTTATCTATGCCTACATAGGACGAAATACTACAGAAAAATACATTTCCTGATTGTTTGCTTTATTTCAATCCAAATTTACTTTTTAAATGGTATTGCAACAAAGAGTTTAGCAAATAAGAAATTGCAAAATGAAGACAAATACCAATCACAAAATCACAATCACACAATCACAAAATCAACTTTTGGTGTATCGTATTTTTCTTACATAGATAATGTATCATTATATATTATTATTTATTAATAATGTATTCTATTATATGGGAATCTCTTTTACATGTTGAAAATCCTTTTTGTGATTTTGTGATTGTGATTTGTGTGATTGGTAGGACTTTTTCTTTGACCATTGACCTTGGAACTTTTTCCCGTTAGACAAAGGCTAAGGGCTAGACATCAATGATATTGCCATCACTTCGGTGATAGAACTCATTTTTGACACAGAATGCACGGATGGCACAAAAGCCGAGGCACACAGAGTTCCTTGCGGAACATGGGAATCCACAGAAGCAGACACCCCAAGCCCTTCCTTAATTCAAAAATTATGATTACTTTCAATTGCTGGAGTAACTATAGTAATAAACACATTAACTTGCACGCTAATTACCCGTTATTGTGATGTTGCACGCCTCTTGTGTGGGAAAGGACATCCCCTCCCTTCGGAGGGGCTTGGGGGGAGGCTCTCCCTCTGTTATTTTGTCTTATTAGCTCCTAATCACATATTTACTTATATCTCTGTAATACAGATAGTTACAATGGTGTTTGCGGAACTTGTTACTCCAGTATCCCGAAAAACGATTGTTTTCCGAATAAAGTTGCTTACCTTTGCAAACAGAAAGAAAAAGCCCCCCTCTACAGCCACACGACCTACAGCCTCACCCCCAACCCCTCTCCGAATGGAGAGGGGAGTGAATAGCAAGATAAGCCCCAAGAAGTTTAAAAGTTAGTGCTCTTATGCTTAGAGATTAGCGTTCTTAGATTCAAAGATTAGCGTTAGCAAACTCAAAGATTAACCTTAGCAAGGTCAGAAATTAGCGTTAGCAGGGTCAGAGTCAAAGGTAAATGCACTACAAAAGATTCTGATTAATTTGATTAGGGAAACTTGGATTTCAAAAAAGTGAACATAGAAAAGAAAATAAAAAAGAAGATTGCGTAATAACACACAACCTTCTCCTCTATTTCAGTGACGAAAATATCAATTAGAAGAAACTTCTACTTAATGATACCTTCTTCTTTAAAAATCTTCTTCAACGCCTGTACGCCACGCTCAACCTGCTCCTCTGTATGAGTAGCCATCAAAGCAAAACGAACAAGTGTATCTTGAGGTGCACAAGCAGGAGGAATAACAGGGTTGATAAACACACCTGCTTCATACGCCAACTTCGTTACAATAAAAGTCTTCTGTATATCACGAACATAAAGTGGGATGATCGGACTCTCAGTCTCTCCTATCTCAAAACCTTCTTCCTTGAAACGCTTCAAAGCATAGTTTGTAACCTTCCATAAATGTTCTATACGTTCTGGTTCACTTTCCAAGATGTGAAGAGCCTCTAAAGCCGCAGCTGTTGCAGAAGGTGTATTACTTGCAGAGAAGATGTATGTACGACATGTATGACGAAGATAATTGATTGTATCCTTATCTCCTGCAATAAAACCACCTATTGATGCAAGACTCTTTGAGAACGTTCCCATTATCAAATCGACTTCATCCGTTACATGGAAATGATCACAAACGCCCCTACCCTGACGACCAAACACACCTAAGCCATGTGCCTCATCAACCATAATAGAGCAGTTGTACTTATGCTTCAGTTTCACAATCTCTGGTAGATTAGCTAAATCACCTTCCATCGAGAAGACACCATCAACAACGATTAGTTTCACTGCTTCATGTGGAAGTTTCTGGAGGACACGCTCCAGATCCACCATATCATTATGCTTATAATGAAGTTGAGTTGCAAAACTCAAACGACGACCATCAACAATACTAGCATGATCACGATCGTCACAAATAATATAATCACCACGCCCAACAACCATTGCCAGAACGCCAGCATTTACAGAGAAACCTGTAGAGAAAACAAGAGCTTCATCCTTTCCTTCAAAAGCTGCAAGTTCTTTCTCTAATTGAACATGAAGATCCAATGTTCCATTCAAGAAACGACTACCTGCACATCCAGTACCATATTTGTCTAAAGCACGATGTGCCGCATCTATAACACGTTGATCATTTGGTAGACCTGTATAGGCATTAGAACCAAACATCAAGATCCTGTTTCCATCAATATCTGTAACTTCTGTTCCTTGCTTGCTCGTAATCTCGCGGAAATAAGGATAAACTCCTGCTTCCATAAACTTCTGCGGATCACGGTAACTTTTGTACTTGTCTTGTAACTGTCCCATTATATTTAATATGGTGTAGCCAATGACTACATAAAATTATTTTAGGTTGCAAAGATAATAACTTTGAATGACAAAAAGGACATTTTGATTAGAAAAGTGCTTTTTAAAGTATTTTTCATACTACACTACCAAGAAGATATAAGATTAATATGTACCTTTGTCAAACAAACTATATTCTGACCATTGACACAATGAACAAAAAAAGAATCGTTTTCATTCTTAATCCTATATCAGGTACTATCAGTAAGGCAGGTATTCCTGATCTTATTGAAGAAAGGCTTGATAAAAATAAGTTTGATTACAATATAGTTGAGACTCAATATGCTGGGCATGCCACAGAATTAGCAAAACAAGCTGTAGAAGAGGGAATTGACATTGTAGTTGCTATCGGTGGAGATGGAACTGTCAATGAAGTTGGCAGATCCCTAATCAACACACAGACAGCTATGGCAATCCTACCTTGTGGATCAGGAAATGGATTAGCAAGGCATCTAAATCTTCCTATGAACCTCAAGAAATGTGTAGATGTTATCAACGAATGCGATATTAGAGCTTTAGATTACGGCATTATCAATGACCACCCATTTTTCTGTACTTGTGGTATGGGATTCGATGCATTCATCTCTATGCAATTTGCTCAAGCTGGGAAAAGAGGTCCAATTACCTACATGCAAAAGGTTCTTGAAGAAGGACTTAAATATCAACCAGAAACATACGAAATAGAAGATGAGGATGGGGTCAAACGATATAAAGCTTTCCTCGTCTCTGCCGCTAATGCTTCTCAATATGGTAATAATGCATATATTGCACCTCAGGCATCCATGAGTGATGGTTTATTAGATATTATCATTATGGAACCTTTCGACATATTAGAAGCACCACAAGTAGCTATTGAACTCTTCAATAAGACACTGGATAAAAACCTAAAGATAAAGACGTTTAAATCAAAGAGAATACATATACATCGTAAGAAAGAGGGGGTAATTCACTATGATGGAGACCCTGTTTTATCTAGTGCTGACATAGATATCTCTATTGTTTCAAAAGGCATTAACATCGTAACTAAACACAATGCTGATAAGGCTCATCGACAACCTAACATGTTACAAACAGCTTTCTCAGAGATTTTCTATAACATCGATCTCATGAGGCAGGATATCACCAAACAAAGTAGAAAAGTTCAGGCCATCAATAAAACCATATTACGTAAGCTGAATATATAACTATACCAAACCAATAAGAAGAATGGGCTTTACATTCAAAAACTTTCATATCACTCAAGATAAGGCAGCTATGAAAGTTGGTACTGATGGGGTTCTACTTGGTGCTTGGGCACAGGGTGGAATGAGGATATTAGATATTGGTACTGGTACTGGGCTCATTGCGTTAATGATGGCACAACGATTTCCACAAGCTCATATTGATGCTATAGAAGTAGATCCCCAAGCATTAGAAGACGCACATGTAAATATTGAGTCATCCCCATTTCATGATAGAATAAAACTCATTCATTCCTCACTTCAATACTATAAACCTAGTCTATTTCCCCCGAACGTTGATAATGTTTATGACGCTATTATAAGCAACCCACCTTACTTTATCAATTCTTTAAAGAATCCTTTACAAGAAAGGACAGTTGCAAGACATACCGTAACCTTAACACCAAAGGAGTTGTTACAGCATGCCTCACGTCTATTAAAAGATGAAGGAATACTTTCACTCATTATACCATCAGATAATAAAGTTATCATAGAGTCAGAGGCTATACTTTGCGGATTATCAACTACAAAGATTATAAATATAAAGACAAAACCATCAAAGTCTCCTAAACGGTGTATGATAGAATTTAAGAAGATATTATCATCACTTATAAAAGAAGAACATGTAACATTGACACAGGACAATGGGGAACGTTCAGAATGGTATCATCAACTTACCAAAGAATTTTACATCAAGTAAAATAGAGACCAATTACAATAAGGTAGTGTATAGGTTACAAAACATTAAAGCACACTAAACTTTCCATCTTTCGCTTTTATTTTGTAACTTTGCAAGCTAATATAGGTATAACAAAACTTTATGAAACAAAATAGCTCAATACAGATGTTTGCAGATTACGAAGGTGATTTGCCTAACTTAAATGTGAAAGTTAATGGCGAGATTCCCATATTCGTAACCCGCAATCTTGTAATGTTCCCAGGAATTCTCACCCCAATTCTTGTTGGTAGAAAAACGACATTGGCATTGGTAAAATATTTGGAGGAGAATCCAGAAACCATCATTGCTCTTGTTAGTCAAAAGGATAGCAATGTCAATGAACCTAAAGAGGACGACATTTACAAAATCGGTATTTATGCACGCTTCGTTCGTGCTTTTGATATGCCAGGCAATTATGAAGGTGATAATAAGACTATCATATTACAAGGATTTGGCAAGTGTCGGATTAAAGAGATAACCTCCAAATCTCCTTACATGAAAGGCGTTACGGAAGCTATAGGAGAGGAAATGGAGTCTAAAACAGATAAGGAGTTCATTACAGCTGTAGAAGACATGAAGTTAGTAGCAAAAGAGTATATCCATGGAAGCGATGAGATTCCTGATGATACTCAACTTGCACTTGACAACATGGGTAACCCTATCATTGCTGTCAACTACACCTGCTCTACAATGCCTTTCCCCATTGCTGACAAGATTCAGATGTTGGAAGAGAACTCCATAAAGGATCGTCTCTTCAAACTGATGAAGATACTGAACAGAGAAATTCAGTTCCAACATTTACGCCAAGACATTCGATCAAAAACACGTGAGGATCTTGATGAGCAACAGCGTGAATACTTTCTCCATCAACAAATTAAGAATATAAAGGAAGAACTTGGTGATGGTGATTCTGCACCAGATAAGAAGGAATTACTAGAAAAGGCAAAGGATAAGAAATGGTCACAAGATATTGCTAAAATCTTCCAAAAGGAAATTGATAAGCTCGACACACTAAACCCTCAAAGTCCTGATTATAGCATACAAGTAAACTATCTTCAAACGATGGTGGCTTTACCATGGAATGAATATACAACTGATAATCTCGACTTAAAGCGTGCAAAGCGTATATTAGACAAAGACCATTATGGAATGGAGAAAGTCAAGGAGCGCATCCTTGAATATATAGCTGTATTACAATTACGTGGCAGTCTAAAGTCTCCAATCCTCTGTCTTTATGGTCCTCCAGGTGTAGGAAAGACTAGCTTAGGGGTAAGTATTGCCGAAGCTATGAAACGCAAGTATGTTCGTGTATCGTTAGGTGGTTTACATGACGAGTCTGAAATCAGAGGTCATCGCAAGACTTACATAGGTGCTATGCCTGGTCGTATCATCAAGAACATACAAAAGGCAGGCTCTTCCAACCCTGTCTTCATCCTTGATGAGATTGATAAGATAACGCAAAACACCATTAATGGAGATCCCTCTTCTGCGTTATTGGAAGTACTTGACCCTGAACAGAACAGTGCTTTCCATGACAACTACCTTGATATGGATTATGACCTCTCAAAGGTACTTTTCATAGCAACAGCCAATGATCTCAACACAATCCCGAGACCTTTATTAGATCGTATGGAGCTGATCAATGTTTCTGGTTATATCACAGAAGAGAAGATCGAGATTGCTAAACGGCATTTGATTCCAAAGGAACTTAAGAATACAGGTTTAGATCAATTAACAAATAAACCAAAGTTCACAAAGGCAGCCCTTGAGAAGATTATCGAGAGTTACACACGAGAGAGCGGTGTTCGTCAACTTGAGAAGCAGATCAATAAGGTGATGCGTAAATTGGCATTCGAACAGGCTATGAATGCAAAACTACCTTATACAAAGATTACTCCTGATTCGTTGGAAGACTTAATTGGTAAGCCTCCTTTCACACGTGATATTTATCAAGGAAATAAATATGCTGGAGTAGTAACAGGACTTGCTTGGACAAGTGTGGGTGGTGAGATATTGTTTATTGAAACTTCTCTATCAAAGGGAAAGGCTGGAAAGTTAACACTAACTGGTAATCTTGGAGATGTGATGAAAGAATCAGCGGTTATTGCACTCGAATATGTCAAAGCACACATTGATACTTTAGGGGTTGATTATCGTATCTTTGAGCAATGGAATATACACATCCATGTACCAGAAGGAGCAACACCAAAGGATGGTCCTTCCGCTGGTATAACTATTGCTACAAGTATAGCCTCAGCCCTTACACAACGCAAGGTGCGCAAAAACACTGCTATGACAGGTGAGATAACGCTTCGTGGTAAAGTTCTTCCAGTTGGTGGCATTAAAGAGAAAATCCTAGCTGCTAAACGTGCAGGTATTACAGATATCGTAATGTGTTCGGAGAACAAGAAAGATATTGAAGAAATACCTGAGATTTACAGAAAGGGTATTGAGTTCCACTTCGTTGAGAATATCAAACAAGTATGGGATTTCGCTCTTACCGATGAGCTGGTAGAACATCCAGTAGACTTCACTATATCTGAAGACAATAAAGCTACAAAGAAATGACATTTGAACTGCAACACACAGATAACGCAAGCGATGCACGTACAGGATTAATCACGACAGCCCATGGACAGATAAAGACTCCTATCTTCATGCCAGTGGGTACTGTTGGTTCTGTGAAAGGTGTACACTTTGAAGAACTACGAAGACAGGTAAAGGCGCAAATTATCTTAGGTAATACTTATCACCTTTATCTACGTCCAGGTTTAGATGTATTAAAAGCTGCAGGTGGCTTGCATGGCTTTAATGGTTGGGAGCGCCCTATCCTTACTGATTCAGGTGGTTTCCAAGTATTCTCATTAACTGGTATTCGTAAATTATCAGAGGAAGGATGTGAGTTTAGGAGCCATATTGATGGTTCTAAGCATTTCTTCACACCAGAGAATGTTATGGATACCGAACGCATTATAGGTGCAGACATCATGATGGCTCTAGATGAATGTCCTCCCGGTCAAAGCAATTATGAATATGCAAAGAAGAGTTTAGGCATGACCCAACGTTGGTTAACTCGTTGTATCAAACGATTCAATGAAACCGAACCTCTCTATGGTTACGAGCAAAGCCTCTTCCCAATTGTTCAAGGATGTACCTATAAAGATCTACGTCAAGAGGCTGCCAAGTTTGTGACGGATCAAGGAGCTGATGGTAATGCCATTGGTGGACTAGCTGTCGGTGAGCCTACTGATGTTATGTATGAAATGATCGAGGTAGTTAATGAGATTCTACCTAAAGATAAACCACGTTACTTGATGGGTGTAGGTACACCACAAAACATCCTTGAGGCTATCGAGCGTGGTGTTGATATGTTCGATTGCGTTATGCCTACACGTAATGGTCGTAATGCAATGCTCTTTACTTACAATGGAACGATGAATATGCGTAACAAGAAATGGGAGAAAGACTTCTCTCCCGTTGATCCTGACGGATGTGACATTGATCAAATTACAAGTAAAGCCTATCTACACCATCTATTCAAGGCAGGCGAACTATTAGCAATGCAGATTGCTAGTATACACAACTTAGCTTTCTATCTTCGTTTGGTAACAGACGCACGAACACATATTGAGCAAGGCGACTTCGTTCAGTGGAAGGCATCTGTAATTGAGCAATTAGGAAGAAGAATTTAAGGAGACGCACAATGCATAAGGTCAAAGAGATTGTAAGCATAATTAAAGGATTACTAGGTAAGCTTAGTCAAAAGATTAAGCCTTGCCTACCTTATATATATAAGGTGGGAAACTTACTCAAGAAGATCTCCCCAACTAGATATCTTAGCATTCTTGATTGGTACATCATTAAGAAGTTCATTGGAACTTATATCTATGCCATCCTTTTGATTATCTCCATCGCTATTGTATTCGACTTTAATGAGAATCTCTCAAAGTTCACGCAATACCACGCACCATGGCGAGCCATCATCTTTGATTACTATGCCAACTTCATACCTTATTATTCCAACCTCTTCTCACCACTATTTGTATTCATTGCTGTTATATTCTTCACATCTAAGTTAGCTGGAAACTCGGAGATTATAGCAATGTTAGCAGCAGGCGTGTCTATAAAGAGGTTAATGCGTCCGTACATGCTCTCGTGCGTAGTCATTGCAGGCTTAACATTCTATCTCAATAGCTTTGTCATCCCCCATGGCACTGTTATCAGACAAAACTTTGAAACGTTATATCGTAATTCGAAGAAGAATACATCTGCGGAGAACGTCCAACTGTTTGTAGCTAAGAACACCACTGCTTATATCCAGAATTACGACGACCAATACAAACGTGGTTATGGCTTTTCGCTTGTTAAAATCAAAAACAAGAAGATTGTAAGTCACTTAACCGCAATGGAGATTCAATATGATACGATTGCTGACTCAAAGTATCATTGGAAGTTAAGTAACTGGAAAATCAGAACGCTCAAAGGACTAAAGGAACACATTCAGAGTGGAGCAACAAAGGACACAGTTCTACTCATGGAGCCTACTGACCTTGTATATTCAAAAGGACAACAAGAAACGTTCACATCACCAGAGCTTCTTGATTATATTTCTAAGCAGATAAGCCGTGGCTCTGGGAATGTAGTGCAATATGAGGTGGAGTTCCATAAACGTATAGCCATGTCGTTCTCCTCTTTCATATTGACGATTATTGGCTTGGCTCTTTCTTCCCGCAAGCGAAAAGGTGGAATGGGACTCTCATTAGGTATAGGTCTTGCATTGAGCTTCAGCTATATCATGTTGCAAACGGTCTCTGCTACTTTCGCCATCCAAGACAATACACCACCAATACTCGCGGCATGGATACCGAACATTATCTTTGCTATTATAGCATACTTCTGTTATAGACATGCACCAAGTTAATAAGGAGAGTTAGAAGAAAAAGTAAGAACTACCCTCTGTTACAAAGAGGATAAATTGTAAATTATGTATTTTGAAGATTTAGATTTAAACGATAATGTACTCGACGCACTCTATGACATGCGTTTTGATAAATGTACGCCCGTACAAGAGAAGTGCATTCCAGAGATATTAAAAGGTCACGACGTATTAGGCGTTGCACAAACAGGAACTGGTAAGACTGCGGCTTATCTTTTACCTGTATTATCAAAATTAGCCGATGGAGGCTACCCAGAGTCTGCCATAAATTGTGTGATCATGTCACCAACACGCGAACTTGCACAGCAGATTGACCAAGCAATGCAAGGTTTTGCTTATTATCTGAATGGCGTTTCCTGCGTTGCCGTCTATGGTGGCAATGATGGCAATCGCTATGACCAGGAACTTAAGAGCTTATCGCTCGGAGCCGATGTTGTCATAGCTACTCCTGGTCGTTTCATCTCTCACCTTTCATTAGGCAATGTTGATTTGTCAAAGGTTAGCTTCTTCATTCTTGACGAGGCTGACCGCATGCTTGATATGGGTTTCTCTGATGACATTATGACCATTGCCAAGAAGCTCCCTAGAACTTGTCAAACGATTATGTTCTCGGCTACAATGCCTAAGAAGATTGAGGAACTCGCAAAGACTCTGCTAAAGAATCCAGTAGAAATCAAGTTAGCTGTCAGCAAACCTGCTGAAAAGATACATCAGATGGCATACGTGTGTTACGAAACACAGAAGATGGGGATACTCAAGGATGTCTTCAAAGGTGGAAACATGAAGCGTGTCATTATTTTCTCTGGATCGAAACAAAAGGTTAAGCGGATTGCAGGTGCGCTTAGCCGTAAGCATATCAACTGCGGTGAGATGCACTCCGACCTTGATCAAGAGCAGCGTAACGACATAATGTTCAAGTTCAAGAGCGGACAAGTTGACGTTTTAGTGGCAACTGATATTGTCTCACGTGGTATTGATATTGATGACATCACAATGGTTATTAATTATGATGTGCCACACGATGTAGAAGACTATGTACACCGCATTGGTCGTACAGCACGTGCTGATCATGATGGAACTGCTATCACACTTGTGAATGCAGATGACATCTACTTCTTTCAGCAGATTGAGTCATTCTTAGGTAAGGAGATTGAGAAGGTTCAACTACCTGACGGATTGGGCGAAGCACCAGAGTATAAGAACAACGGGAAGCCTAAGAGGGGAGCTAACGCAAAGAGCATTCGCAGGAAGAATAGGGACTATCAAAGTCACAAGGATAAGAAACAGGGCAATAACAAGCAACGTTCAAGACGCCCCGAGCCTCAAAATCAGCAGAACAATAAGAGCGTAGACGCAAAGGACAATAACAAACGTCAGAACAAGAACAAACAAACTGACAAGCAGACGAAACCTAACAATAACAGACGGAACGACAAGGCAGCTACCAACAATAAGGATGCTAGTCAGAAGGCGAACGCTCAACAAAATAGAAAGCCTAACAACAAAAAGAAGAAGAATAACAATCGTCAGCGTAACACGAACGAGAAGGGTGCTAGAAGAAGTACAAAGTACGATATTCGTGAAGAGCTACCAACAAATTCTAAGAGTGACTCTGGATTGAAAGCTTTGATAAAGAAGCCACTCAAGTGGCTCCGTAATCTTGGTAAGAGATAACATCCGAGGCGGAATCATGTGTATGTTTTAAATACTCAAAGGCGGGCAAACAAGGATGTTTGCCCGCCTTTCCTCTCCTCATATAAACGAGACTTCTACCCTATTCGGAGATACCATAGATCTAATCTAAAAAATAAAACATCCGCAACCTTTCATAAAGAATAAGCAGAAAAGAAGAAATACATACGTATTGCGTATTATTTTTCCTGCTTATTCTTTTATTTCTTCCAGTACTCCGTATTATTTTTGCACGTATTAAATTGTATTATCTAAGTTTGATAATTAATTATCTAAGTCTGATAATTATTTATCTAAGCGTGATAATTAATTATCAGACTTAGATAATACAAAAAGATACGTATTCCGTAAATGCGCGATGCGTATCAAAACAATACGCGACTAGTAGGAAAATAATGCAGAAACAGTATAAACGAGTGTAGAAGTATATACGCAAAAGTTGCTGATCAATATAATTTTGCTTATTGAGAGCTGTTATCCTTGTTCCACCTCTCTAAGAATCGGCGTATTGCAGCCTTACTTTTCAACGTGTTTGTATGTGCAGAATAAAGATCACCATAATACACCTCACGATAAAAGGGTCCCCAATGTTCTTCTATTCTCACATTATCAGAATTAGTTGTAAAGAAGCCATATAGTTCTGTGACTCGATACTTATCGTCTTCATAAGTTACATGAGTAGTTTCGCTATCTGACATCAGAAGCCATGAGAAGAAGATTTGTATAACAAATAGAACAGGCACCATTACCCATAACAAACTATGCAAACAACCTATAAGTACATCATGATTCTGCTCCCACCGACACCTAACAAAACGAATAAGAAAAAAAAGTACTAACCAGGGAAACGTAAACTGAGCAAACTTTGTAATAACAGGATAGAATGACCATGGCGATAACCAAACAACAATCAACCATAGAAGTTCGATACACAATAGGTAGCACAACCATTTAATTATCTTCTTTCTATACATACGCCTGTACTCATAATAAACTAAAATAATACACTAATACAAACGTACTTCTCCTTATTATATTATTCTTAAAGCCGTAAAACATCACATTTAGCAGAAGTATATAATAGTAAAATCAAGATAGAGCAAGGTTGCTTATTCTCGTTTAATTTATTACTTTTGCAAGTGAATATAAAACAAAGAGTATGAAACTAACAACAATCGCACTTACCATTATGTTAGGACTCAGTTCTACCGCTATGGCACAAAAAGGAGACATTACAATTAAACTCGTTGAAACATCTGATGTACACGGTTCGTTCTTTCCTTACGACTTTATCACACGTAAGCCAAAGAGCGGTTCCATGGCAAGAGTAAATACTTTCGTTGAAGACTTACGTAAGAAGAATGGTAAAGAAAATGTTTATCTATTGGATAACGGAGATATCTTGCAAGGGCAACCTATCTCTTATTATTACAACTACGTAGCTCCTGAGAAAACGAATATTGCAGCGAGTGTGCTCAACTATATGGGATATGATGCCGCCACTGTAGGTAACCATGATATTGAGACAGGGCATAGTGTCTATGACAAGTGGTTTAAAGAACTGCGCTTCCCTATTCTTGGTGCAAATATCATCAATACTAGAACTAACAAACCTTACATTCTTCCTTACACGGTCATCAAAAAGAAGAACGGGCTGAAAGTATGTGTTATCGGTATGCTGACACCTGCAATACCCAACTGGTTAAAGGAAACAATATGGAGTGGACTTCGTTTCGATGAGATGGTTTCATGTGCTAAACGTACCATGGAGGAGGTGAAAAAGAAAGAGAATCCTGATGTTATAGTTGGTTTGTTCCATTCTGGTTGGAATGGAGGTATCAAGACGCCCCAATATGATGAGGATGCATCTCAAAAGGTGGCACAGGAGGTTCCTGGCTTTGATGTTGTCTTCTTCGGACACGATCACACGCCTCATAATTCAACCGAACGAAACATCATAGGCAAGGAGGTCATCTGCCTTGACCCTGCTAACAATGCGCAACGCGTAGCAATGGCGACATTAACATTGACTCCTAAGAACGTCAAAGGTAAGAAACAATACACATTGACGAAGGCGAAAGGTGAACTCGTGGATGTGAGGGACTTGAAAGCCGATGATGCTTTCATTAAGCATTTCCAACCAGAGATAGATGCTGTAAAACAATGGAGTGAACAAGTGATTGGTAATTTTGAAAATACAATCTACACGAAGGACTGCTTCTTCGGTAATTCTGCTTTCAACGATCTGATTCTCGATTTGGAACTAAAGATTACAAAGGCTGATATTGCCTTTAACGCTCCTCTACAATTTAACTCTGTTATCAAGGCTGGTTCTGTAACAGTGGGCGATATGTTCAATCTTTATAAATACGAAAACCAGCTCTGTGTGATAAAGATGACTGGCGAAGAGATTCGTAAGCACCTTGAGATGAGTTACGACTTATGGGTAAACACGATGAAGAGTCCTGATGATCACCTGTTGTTACTCTCTAACACGCAGAATGATGCACAACGTTTAGGCTTCAAGAACTTCTCATTTAACTTCGATTCAGCCGCTGGTATCGATTATACGGTTGATGTTACTAAGCCTAACGGCGAGAAAGTACATATCTTACGTATGAGCAACGGGCAACCCTTCGATGAGCATAAATGGTACACCGTGGCTGTTAATAGTTATCGTGCAAATGGCGGTGGGGAACTACTCACAAAGGGAGCAGGAATACCACATGATTCACTTCAAAGTAGGATTATCTGGGAGAGTCCGAAAGATCAACGCCATTACCTCATGGAGGAGATTAAAAAGGCTGGTACTATGAATCCGCAAGCACATCATAATTGGAAGTTCATACCAGAAGAGTGGACTGTCCCAGCAGCTGCACGTGACCGTAAGCTCTTGTTTGGAGAATAAGTTAGAAGGAAGCACAAACTTCATAAACATCTGATTATAACTATCATAAAGATGAAATATTACTGGTTTATCTTTTGTAAGATCGACCTTCTGTTAGAGAAGGTCGGTAATAACTATACGATTCCACTTTCAGAAGAACCACCTATCACTTTACGTCCTTGGACCCATGTGATGAATATTGGTCCAACGGAGGATGGTACAGAGGTGAAGGCTTTCATGATTGATAGTCCTGTAACTGATAATCCCAATTACGAGATGTGCGGACTTAGACCTTCCTTTTATCTCCTTTCAACTGAATTGTACTTGAAGGCTGGCAAATGTCATGAATTGCTTTACTGGGATCAGAACACAAAATTCTGCGGTGTGTGTGGAGCACCCATGAAAATGCACACAGACATATCGAAACGTTGCACGAATTGTGCGAAAGAAGTATGGCCACAATTAGCGACAGCTATTATCGTCCTTGTTCATAAAGATGATGAAGTGTTGTTAGTTCATGCACGCAATTTCAAATCCGACTTCTTTGGATTAGTAGCAGGTTTCGTTGAAACAGGAGAAACACTAGAAGAAGCAGTGCACCGTGAAGTAGCTGAGGAAACAGGTATCAAGATAAAGAACCTACGATACTTCGGTTCCCAACCCTGGCCTTATCCTTGTGGGCTAATGGTGGGCTTCAATGCAGATTATGATGGAGGCGATTTACAGTTACAGCAAAGCGAAATATCAAAAGGAGCATGGTTCACAAAAGAGAATCTGCCCAATATTCCAGAACGTTTGTCAATCGCACGCATGATTCTTGATGATTGGATAAATCAAACTTCAATATAAACTAAAGAGTATTTAAACCTTAAAACAATGATGACTTTCTTAGAAAAAGCCCTTGGCTTTAACCCCAAGTCAATGAAGCTCCGTACTGAACTTATTGCTGGAGCTACAACCTTCTTAACGATGAGCTATATCTTGGCCGTCAATCCAGCTATCCTTACATCCACAGGAATGGATAAAGGAGCATTATTCACTGGTACAGCCTTAGCAGCTGCTATTGCCACCTTATTATTGGCTTTCATGGCTAAACTACCATTTGCACAAGCCCCTTCCATGGGTCTTAATGCTTTCTTTGCTTACACGCTTTGCCAAACTATGGGTTATTCTTGGCAACACTCTTTAGCTATTATGCTTATTGAGGGAATTGTCTTCATCCTCATTACTTTCTTTAATGTACGTGAGATGATTCTCGATTCTATACCGAACAATTTACGATACGCCATATCAGCGGGTATCGGTATGTTCATTGCCTTTATAGGACTCAAGAATGCAGAGATTATCGTTGCGAAAGACGCTACCTTTGTTGGTCTCGGTGCCTTCACTCCTAGTTGTATTCTTGGTATAATTGCCATCTTATTGAGTGGCGTGTTAATGGCTAAGAATGTCAAAGGTTCGCTCTTCTGGAGTATTATTATTACAACCGTCATCGGTATTCCTTTAGGAGTAACGGTTATTCCTAGTAGTTGGATGCCTTTCTCTGCACCACAAGATATTAGCCCGATATTCTGTAAGTTCGACTTTAGTGGTCTTTTGAACCTCAAGACAGTATTGGTTGTCTTTTCATTGTTATTGGTAAATATCTTTGATACGATTGGAACTCTTATGGGCTTAGCAGATAAGACGGGTATTGTGGAACCAAATGGTAATATTCCACGCGTAAAAGAAGCGATGATGAGTGACGCCATTGGAACAACCTGCGGTGCAATGTTAGGTAGCTCAACGCTTACAACTTACGTTGAGAGTGCAAGCGGCATTGCCGAAGGCGGTCGTTCTGGTGTAACTGCATTCTTTGTAGGTATTCTGTTCCTTGTATCACTCTTCCTCTCCCCTATCTTCATGCTTATTCCAAGTGCTGCAACAAGTGGAGCCTTGGTTATGGTAGGTGTATTGATGATTGATTCTGTAAAGAAGATTAACTTGAATGATATTACAGAGTCATTCCCAGCCTTCATCACAATGATAACCATGGTGCTCTGCTACTCTATCGCTGATGGTATCTGTCTAGGTATTTTGTCATTTGTGTTTATGAAGGCATGTACAGCGAAATGGAAAGATCTTAACTTGACCCTCTGTATATTGGCTGTTCTCTTTGTCTTGAACTTTATCATCAGTTAAAGATATTCATAACATTGCTTCGCCCTGTAAGTATCGGTTCTCACGGACTACTTACAGGGCGAACTTTATACAAACAATTAGCCCTGAATAGTCCTCACACTAAATTTATACCCAACACAACAACTATAATCCCGTTTTTCAGAACTAATTAGTAAAAAAGGATGAAGAAAGTTTGCAGAGTTCAAATTAAATCATTACTTTTGCAACCGCTTACAAGAAGTAAGGGCGTTTAGCTCAGTTGGTTTAGAGCATCTGCCTTACAAGCAGAGGGTCGGCGGTTCGAATCCGTCAACGCCCACTATCAAAGGGTAGTTTCCAGAGTGGCCAAATGGGGCAGACTGTAAATCTGCTGCTTCTAGCTTCGGTGGTTCGAATCCATCACTACCCACAGAAGACTTGCAATCCAATCGATTGCAAGTCTTTTGTTTTATATACCATTTAACGCATAACTAACTTTCATTATCCTAATTAAAAGAATCCTTCTTCTTCGTTATGAATATTTTTAGTAACTTTGTAAGTGTAGAACATCATAAAACATATATTTTATAATATGAAGATAAAAGAAACACCAGTTCTATTGCTTACCGGTTACCTAGGAAGCGGTAAAACGACATTGGTAAACAGAATCCTTGCCAATGAGAAAGGTATTAAATTTGCAGTTATTGTTAATGATATAGGTGAGGTGAATATCGATGCGAACCTTATCGAAGCAGGCGGTGTAGTAGATCAAAACGACGATTCACTCGTAGCTCTTCAGAATGGTTGTATCTGCTGTACACTGAAAATGGATCTGGTAAAGCAGTTAAACGATATTGTATCACAAAATAAGTTTGACTACATTGTCATTGAAGCTAGCGGTATTTGTGAACCAGCTCCTATTGCGCAAACCATTTGTGCATATCCACAAATGTATCCCGACTTAGCAAAGAACGGAAAGGCTGTACTCGATTCTATCGTAACCGTAGTTGATGCGCGTCGTATGTGTGATGAGTTTTCAGCAGGCAATGACTTGTTAAAGAAAGACCTCAAAGAAGATGACATTGAAAACCTACTGATTCAACAGATTGAATTCTGTAGCATTATCTTACTTAATAAGGTAGATGATGTTAATGCAGAAGAGTTAGGATTGGTAAAAAGTATTATTCGCTCGCTCCAACCAAAGGCAGAGATTATTGAATGTAACTATGGAGATGTTGATCTTAATAAGATCATTAATACAAAAGCATTCAACTTTGATGA
The DNA here is from genome assembly GCF_000377625.1 of Prevotella veroralis DSM 19559 = JCM 6290. Taxonomy (GTDB): domain Bacteria; phylum Bacteroidota; class Bacteroidia; order Bacteroidales; family Bacteroidaceae; genus Prevotella; species Prevotella veroralis. The sequence continues at coordinate 448,779 of NZ_KB898325.1, forward strand.
AGTAGCAACATCAGCCGCTTGGATTGCTGAGATTGAGGGACATCATGACGAGCATGAGGAAGAAGAAGATCATCATGGTCATCACCACCATCACCACCATCATGGACTAGAAAACGAAGAGAGTGGAGAGGCATTAGAATATAATATTCAGACATTTGTGTACTATGCGCGCAAGCCTTTTGATATTAACTTCTTCGATGATTTCGTAGCACGTAAGTGGCCCGCACAAATCATTCGTTGTAAAGGATTATGCTATTTCAAGAATGAAAAAGATATATGTTACGTTTTCGAACAGGCAGGAAAACAAGTTAGCTTACGTAATGCTGGACAATGGTATGCTACAATGCCCGCATTCGAATTAAGGAGTTTCCTTGAAAAGAACCCTAAAATAAACAAAGATTGGGAAGAACCTTATGGAGATCGTATGCAGAAACTTGTATTTATTGGTCAGGATTTAGACAAAGATGCAATTACAAAAGCACTTGATCAATGCCTAACTGATTTCTAAAACAAGCACACAGATATCTAAAACAAGAGGATATGTCAATCGAGGCATATCCTCTTTTTGTATGCTTTCTCATACTGTTTTAATCGAATAATCTTTTACAAAATAAAATCTAATTCTAGCGTTAAAAATGGAAATAAATTACGAAAAATAAGAAGTAAATAGTGGTTTTGGATAAAACGATAGTACTTTTTCACTGAAATGATAGTACTTTTTGAGTGGAAAGATAGGTGTTTTTTACTGAAAAGATAGCCATTTTCACGAAAAAAGTATCATAAATTCAATTGATAAAACACCATATAATTTTCAAATCACTATATATCAAATAGTTATGAACCTTAACTAATATACTCCATAGTTTTGAGTATTTGAACCAAAGGTACAGTCTCTTCAAAAAAACGCAAAAACATCCCCCTAAAATAACAATATTCTATTACAAAACAACTTATATCAATTACAAGTATTCATCCCAAAAGTTCAATAACAAAACAGGGATGAATGTGCCTGTTTATAATGCACTAAAAAAAGGGAAGATACCATAAAGGCATCTTCCCTTCCCTGATAATATTTCTAAAAATTACATCATTCCACCCATGCCTGGAGCTGCTGGCATTGCAGGAGTTTCCTCTGCCTTGTCAACAATGAGGCATTCGGTTGTCAAGAACATTCCAGCGATTGAAGCTGCATTCTCCAACGCTACACGAGAAACCTTAGCAGGATCGATAACACCTGCAGCACGCAAATCCTCGTAAACATCCTTGCGAGCATTGTAACCATAGTCACCCTTGCCCTGACGAACATTGTCAACTACAACGGCACCTTCGCCACCTGCATTCGCAATGATCTGACGCAAAGGCTCCTCAATAGCACGGCAAACAATGTTAATACCAGTCTGCTCGTCCTGATTCTCGCCCTTGAGATCCTTCAATGCCTCTTGAGCTCGGATGTAAGTGGTACCGCCACCAACAACAACGCCCTCTTCCATTGCGGCACGAGTAGCACAAAGAGCATCGTCAACGCGATCCTTCTTCTCCTTCATCTCTACCTCAGAGTTAGCACCAACATAGAGAACAGCTACGCCACCAGCCATCTTTGCCAGACGTTCCTGCAACTTTTCCTTGTCATAAGAACTTGTTGAAGCAGCAATCTCATTCTTGATTTGTGCCACACGCTCCTTGATTGCGTCCTTATCGCCAGCACCATCAACGATGGTTGTATTGTCCTTTGATACATTAACCTTCTTAGCTGTACCCAACATCTCGAGTGTAGCCTTATCCAATGATAGACCCTTCTCCTCGCTAATAACAACGCCACCAGTCAATGTAGCTATATCTTCTAGCATTGCCTTACGACGATCGCCGAAGCCAGGAGCCTTCACTGCACAAATCTTCAAGCCTGCACGTAGGCGGTTTACAACCAATGTTGTCAATGCTTCAGAATCAACATCCTCTGCAATAACCAACAATGGACGACCACTCTCAGCAGCTGGCTGGAGAATTGGCAAGAAATCCTTCACATTTGAAATCTTCTTGTCATAGAGAAGGATGTATGGATTCTCCATTACACACTCCATCTTATCAGTGTCGGTAACGAAGTAACCTGATAAATAACCACGATCAAATTGCATACCCTCTACTACGCCAATGCTTGTCTCACGGGTCTTACTCTCCTCAATCGTGATAACTCCATCCTTAGAAACCTTACGCATTGCATCAGCCAACAGCTTACCAATCTCAGGATCATTATTAGCACTAACAGTTGCAACCTGCTCAATCTTGTCATAGTTATCGCCGACAACCTCAGCTGATTCCTTGATATGCTCAACAACCTTTGCTACAGCCTTGTCAATACCACGCTTGAGATCCATAGGATTAGCACCAGCTGCAACATTCTTCAAGCCTTCTGTTACGATAGCCTGTGTTAGGATTGTGGCTGTTGTGGTACCATCACCAGCATCATCACCAGTCTTACTAGCTACACTCTTTACTAATTGTGCACCAGCATTCTCGAAGTTGTCTTCAAGTTCTACCTCCTTAGCAACGGTTACACCATCCTTTGTTATCTGTGGAGCACCGAACTTCTTACCGATAACAACATTACGACCTTTAGGACCTAGCGTTACCTTTACTGCATTTGCTAACTGATCAACACCACTCTTCAAGAGTTCACGTGCATCTGTATTGAATTTTATCTCTTTTGCCATTTTACTTTTACTTTGATTTTATATCTTTTTATATCCTTCTCTCCCCTCCTTTCGGAGGGGCAGGGGGAGGCTTTTTATTCTACTACAGCGAGAACATCGCTCTGACGCATCATCAGATACTTCTCACCTTCATTCTCTAATTCCGTACCAGCGTACTTCCCATAGAGAACCTCATCACCAACTTTGAGAATCATCTCCTCATCCTTTTTGCCATTACCAACTGCTACAACCTTACCACGCTGTGGTTTCTCTTTAGCTGTATCAGGGATAATAATACCACCAACTTTCTCCTCTGCCTGTGCAGGAAGAATCAATACTCTGTCTGATAAAGGTTTAATTGTCATAATCACTTTATATTTTTAGATTTCAATCTTTTGTTTATCTACTAAACTAGTAGTTCCGCTTTGCTTTATACGAAAACCATGCCAAAGAAACATACATATAAACATCCAAAACAATATCTGACATCCTGTCAGCATACACATACGACATTAAGGATTTATAAAAGAACCCTCATCAATTTCTATTGAGCCATAACATAAATGTAGTATCTTTGCAACAAAAACAAATTTATACAAATATGACAGAAAGCATAAGCCCAACAGTGAAAATGATTATTGACAAACTCCAAGCGTTATCAAATGCTGAAAAGAGAGAAGTATTCCCACGCTTCTTCAAAGCAGGGAAAGGGGAATACGGTGAGGGCGATCTCTTTTTAGGCGTCACAGTTCCCAACATCCGCACTGTTGCCAAACAACACAAAGATATATCCTTGGACGTAATACGAGAACTAATGCTGTCAAAATGGCATGAGGTAAGACTCTGCGCACTGCTAGTCATGGTAGAGAAAAGTAAGAAAAAGGACGAAACACTTCGCAAACAGCTCTTTGACCTCTACCTCGCCATGACCGAAAGAATTAATAATTGGGACTTAGTTGACCTCTCCTGCCGTTTTATCGTTGGCGAATACCTACTTGACAAATCGCACGAACGCCTCTATCAATTAGCACAAAGCCAACTTCTATGGGACAACCGAATCGCCATCGTTTCCACCTATGCCTTTATCCGCAAGGGGCAACTGGAGGACACATACGCACTAAGCGACCTAATGATGCACCATCCACACGACCTCATGCACAAGGCGATTGGCTGGATGCTTCGTGAAGCTGGCAAACGGAATCCCGAGCGACTCTATGCGTATATCATGGAACGTCGCGCGGATATGCCACGCACCATGTTACGTTATGCCATCGAGAAATTTAGTCCGAAAGAACGTGCTATACTTATGAAGCGAGTGTAAGTTCCCATAGACGGAAATGTTTCAAAAACTTTTCTGAATCCTCTATAAGAAATAAGGTTTACTTCTTCCTGAAGCAAACCTTATACAAATTTGTTATATACTGGTTAGGACTTATTCCACCACAAAGTTATGCAAATCAACAAACTTACCACGCTGGCGGCGTTCCTCTATCATACGAGCTAACTTTGCTTTGCGATGTGGGGTTATCCATTTACGTGCAAAGATATTTGGAATAGCAACACCTAAAGCAATACAGAATAGAACTAACGAACCATTGATTGCATTAAACACTGCAAAGGTTACCTCGCCTACTACACCTTGCATCTCCAAGAAACCATACAGGGCACGATACATCAATACACCTGGTACGATTGGGATTACAGCTGGAATCGTAATACATTGATGTGGTGTATGCAATATGTGTACAGCCTTTATATTGATAATAGAAATAAGCGCAGAACCACAAAGCGAACCAACGATTAAACCCATACCTAATCCTATATTACCCGTTGCAGGGCCAAGATTGATAAAGTTACGAGAGCATACACAAATAATACCGCCAATGGCTATCCAAGGCATTAAGCGATAAGGAATATTGTAGATAGTGGCAAACCCCATAGCAGAAATAGCCGCAGCTATAGCATACTCTACGAAACTATGATGTGGTGTCATAGATAAGTCTTTCACAAAGTTGTCTATACTTCCACATTTGATTGCCATTGCAATACCAAATGCCATAGCAACTACTATGAGAAGTGTATTCATTGCTCGCACCAAACCTGTGTTGATATGGTTGTCCAATAAATCATTCACAGCATTGATCAGCGGTACTCCTGGTACGATATACAATGCACAAGCCAAGAGTGGATGCCAAGGAGTGGACGAATAGAGTATTGGACGGAGAAATTCTGGTAAAGCAGATTGTACACCAGGAGTAGATAAATAAGATGATAGCCAAGCGATAAGTGTACTAACAAAAGCTGCTAAAGCGAAGTTCGCATAAAGGTTAGAACCAGAATGATTGAGGAACATTCGTAATCTATTACCCAATATAGCGGCAATAGAAGCATAGAAGAATGCCGTCCAATCACAACCGAACTGAATACAGAACCCACCACAAGCAAAACCTGCTCCGATAGCAATCATCCAATCAGTATAATAATGTCTACCATTGGCTATCTTGTCTAATTCCTCCTGATATTTATCAAGTGTGTAATCCTCCTGGATTGCTCGCCATGAGAGTTTTGAGACTTCCTGAATGGCAAGCATATTAATGACGTGTTTGTCACAACGTTGCATTTTTGAGAAACTATGGGTTTCATCGCTAACATTCACCTGAAGAATGTAATAACCGATGTCCATGTGTAGATTCTCCTTAGGAAGCCCCAAATAAGCCGCCGTACGCTCCATATTGCGCTTTACACGACTTGTATCTGCAGAACTCTCCATTAATATTTGCCCTGTCCTTAGGAGTAGATCCAACTTTCTACGAAGGATCGTTTTGGATGATACCATCTGATTTTCGTCCATAAAAAACAATCTTTTAGCTTTTAAAAACGGCTACAAAGTTACTATTTATAATCCATATAGGGAAATTACCATGCTATAAATCGGACATCAACCTAACTTTTCTTACCCTTGTTTTATCGTACGATAAGACTCTTCTCCCAAAAGGTTGACCTTTTTCCCAGAAAAGGTTGACGTTTTCTGCCAAAAAGGTTAACCTTTTCCACCAAAAAGGTCTACCCTTTTCGACTGAAAGGTTAACCCTCTTCAGAAAGAAGGTAAAGGGTTAGGACTATGAAAGAACTTAAACTAAGAAAATAACACGTTTCTTCTTGACTACAATGTTATTAAGAAATCTTGAATTATTTGGCTGTTACATCTATTATATATATCTTTGCAAATGGTAAACCACAATTAGATACCTTTATGAAACAATTTTTCAAGTACGTATTTGCTTCGTTTGTAGGAACACTCCTTTTCAGTATTATTATGGGGTGTTTTGCTTTTATCACGATTATTGGTATGATAGCCTCAACGCAAACGACAAACGAAATAAAAGATAACTCTGTTCTTGTTTTAAATCTGTCAGGTCAACTCACTGAGAGAAGTGAAGATAATAACATAATCAGTCAGCTGCAAGGAAAGATAGGAACTATCGGATTAGACAATCTCCTATCAGCGATTGATAAGGCAAAGAATAATAAGAACATTAAGGGAATTTACATAGAGGCCGGTGCTTTCACAGCAGACTCCTATGCTTCTTTACAAGCTGTACGTAATGCATTGGTAGACTTCAAAAAGTCTGGCAAATGGATTATCACTTATGCTGATATCTACACACAAGGAACATATTACCTGTCTTCTTCTGCTAACAAAGTATATTTGAATCCACAAGGTCAGATTGATTGGCACGGTTTATCGTCTCAGCCTGTCTTCGTAAAGGATTTATTAAAGAAATTCGGAGTAAAGATGCAAGTGATGAAGGTTGGAACTTATAAGAGTGCGACTGAAATGTTTACGGGCGATAAGATGAGTGATGCCAATCGTGAGCAAACTTCTGCTTACTTGAATAGTATATGGGGGAATATAACAAAGGATGTGAGTGCTACTCGTAATATATCCGTATCTTCTCTTAATGCTTATGCTGATAGTATGATTACATTTGCAGCACCTACAGATTATCTCAAATATAAACTTGTTGATGGTTTGCTTTATACTGACCAAGTAAAGGCTGTTGTAAAGAAACAGCTAGGTCTTGATAAGGACGATGACATTAACCAAGTCTCAATTGACGATATGCAAGGTGTAGAGGATGAGGGAAATGATAATAGTGATAATCAAATAGCCGTTTATTACGCATACGGAGACATTGTTGATGGTGCTGCAGGAGGTCTATTTGCACAAGGTCATACGATTGATGCACAAGTTGTATGTAAGGATTTAGAAAAACTTACTAACGATAAAGATGTAAAGGCTGTAGTCCTTCGTATCAACTCTGGTGGTGGATCTGCTTATGCATCAGAACAGATTTGGCATCAGATAATGGAATTAAAGAAACAAAAGCCTGTCGTTATAAGTATGGGAGGAATGGCTGCATCAGGTGCATACTATATCTCAGCTCCATCCAATTGGATTGTGGCAGAACCAACAACACTTACAGGTTCTATAGGAATCTTCGGAATGTTCCCCGACTTTAGTGGTTTATTAACAGAGAAACTTGGTATTAAGTTTGATGAAGTAAAAACCAATAAGTTCTCAGGCTTCGGTACTCAGTCTCGTCCTTTCTCTGAAGAAGAAATGGCATACTTAAACCAGTATATCAACCGTGGTTATAAGCTCTTCCGCCATCGTGTAGCAGAAGGTCGTAAGAAGACTGATAATCAAATAGAAAAGATTGCGCAAGGTCATGTTTATTCTGGGCAAGATGCAATGAAGATTGGTCTTGTTGACCAACTAGGAGGATTAGATGTAGCCATTACGAAGGCGGCTCAATTAGCTAAGTTATCGAACCATAGCATAGCCTCTTATCCTGTACCAAAGAGTATGTTTGAACAGATAATACAGGAATCAATACCTAACAATTATCTTGATGAACAATTACGTACAAACTTAGGAGATCTTTATGAGCCATTCACACTATTGAAGACGCTCAATCACCAGAGTGCTATTCAAGCTCGTTTACCTTATTATCCTAACATCCACTAATAGTCTATGGAAGGTGACCATATTAAAATAAACAAATGGCTATTGCCTTTCAGTTGGCTGTATGGGCTTATTGTGGGCATACGTAACGAGTTATTTGATTTAAATATACTCAAAACAAGGAGCTTCGATATACCTGTTATATCTGTTGGTAATATTACAGTTGGAGGATCTGGCAAGACGCCTCATGTCGAGTATCTTATCCGACTCCTTCAAGATAAAGTAAAAGTAGCAGTTCTTTCACGTGGATATAAACGTAAAAGCCATGGATACGTGTTAGCCAATGCTGACACACCAATGAGAGAGATTGGGGATGAACCATATCAAATGAAAACAAAGTTCTCTAATATCCATGTAGCTGTAGATAAGAAAAGATGTGAAGGAATTGATAACATAACTTCCGATCCTAAAACCAATGATACAGATGTTATTCTACTGGATGATGCTTTCCAACACCGATATGTAAAACCAGGTATCAACATTCTTTTAGTGGATTATCATCGTCTCATTATCTATGACAAATTACTACCAGCAGGTAGACTCCGTGAGCCATTATCTGGGAAACATCGGGCAGACATCGTTATCATTACAAAATGCCCCAAGAGTCTTAATCCAATAGACTATCGAGTGCTCAGCAAAGCTATGGAGCTCTACCCTTTCCAGCAACTCTATTTCACAACTCTTGATTATTGTGATTTAGAGCCTATATTTAAGGAAGAAGAAAATATACCTTTAACAGAGATCAGAGGTAAGAATATTCTATTGCTCGCTGGTATTGCGACTCCTAAGCATTTGGAATTAGATTTAAATACATATACAGGAAATAATGCTCTAACTATCTTATCTTATCCTGACCATCATTCTTTCACAACGAAGGACATCAATAAAATTAATGAGACCTTTGCACAAATGGAAGAACCCAAATTAATAATAACAACAGAGAAAGATAAAGCAAGACTTATTGATATAGAAGGACTATCCGAGGAAGTAAAAGACAATATATATACACTCCCTATCAAGGTTAGATTCATGCTTGATAAAGAAGAGACATTTAATGAAAAAATAATTTCTTATGTACGAAAAAATTCAAGAAACAGCATCCTGGCTAAGAGAGAGGATGACAACAAATCCAAAAACAGCCATCATTCTGGGCACCGGCCTAGGACAATTAGCTTCAGAGGTAACTGATAGCTATGAATTCTCTTACAAAGAGATACCAAACTTCCCCATATCTACAGTAGAGGGGCATGCTGGTAAACTGATTTTTGGTAAGCTTGGTGACAAGGACATCATGGCTATGGAAGGACGTTTCCATTTCTATGAGGGATACGATATGAAACAAGTAACATTCCCTATTCGTGTTATGTACGAGTTAGGAATCGAGCGTTTATTTGTATCTAATGCTTCAGGCGGTATGAATCCAGAGTTTAAGATTGGTGACTTAATGATTATCACTGATCACATTAACTTCTTCCCAGAGCACCCTTTACGCGGAAAGAACTTCCCAACTGGACCTCGTTTTCCTGATATGCATGAAGCATACGATCACAAGCTCATACAAATGGCTGACGAGATAGCTAAAGAGAAGAACATCCGTATAGTACATGGTGTTTACATGGGTGTACAAGGTCCAACCTTTGAAACACCTGCAGAGTATCGCATGTATCATAAGATGGGAGCTGATGCTGTTGGTATGAGTACTGTTCCTGAGGTTATTGTTGCACGTCACAGCGGTATTAAGGTCTTTGGTATTAGTGTAATTACAGACTTAGGTGGCTTTGATGTTCCCGTTGAAGTTAGTCATGAGGAAGTACAAGAAGCAGCTAACATGGCACAACCACACATGACAGAGATTATGCGCGAGATGATTAAGCGTTCATAATAATAGATACATAAAATTGCCTGGACGTTCTTTATCATATATATAATAAGGTGTAGATAAAGAACGTCCAACATTTATCACTAAGTTTTTTGATAATAAATGGAAATTAAAGATCTCGGTAAGTTCGGTCTTATAGAAAGACTGACAAAGAACATTGTCCCACAAAACGCCTCCACTCAACAGGGCATAGGAGATGATGCTGCCGTACTGAACTACTCCAATAAAGAGGTTCTTGTAACATCAAAGATGTTTATGGAGGGTGTTCAGTTCGACCTTACATATATCGATATGGAGCATTTGGCTTACAAGGTAGCTATGGCAACGATGAGCAATATATTTGCGATGAATGGTCAGCCACGTCAACTCATCGTTTCATTAGGCTTAGGTAAACGATTCAAGGTTGAGGATGTCGAATTGTTCTATGCTGGTTTAAATAAGGCATGTGCTAAATGGAATGTCGATATTATTGGTGGGGATACCAAATCATCTTATACCGGTTTTGCCATCAATCTTACCTGCATTGGAGAAGCCTCCAAAGAAGATATTATCTATCGTTCCGGTGCAAATGAGACAGACCTCATCTGTGTAACAGGCGATCTGGGTTCCGCCTATATGGGCTTACAAATCCTTGAAAGGGAAAAGTCTGTCTACTATCAACAAGTTGAAGAATATAATAATAAGGTAAGGGAGGCACAACGGAACAATGACCAGGCTCGATTGAAAGCCTTACAGAAAGAACGTGCTGCAATTGATGATTTCCAACCCGACTTTGCAGGAAAAGAATACCTCATCGACCGACAGTTGAAACCAGAAGCACGTGGGGATGTCTTGCAACAACTACGTCAAGCAGGAATCCACCCCACTTCAATGATTGATGTTTCTGATGGTTTAGCTAGCGAACTCAAGCATATTTGTCAACAAAGCCACTGTGGGTGTAGGATCTATGAGAAGAATATTCCTATTGACTATCAAACAGCAGTAACCTGTGAAGAGTTCAATATGAATCTCACAACTGCGGCCTTAAATGGAGGAGAGGATTACGAACTACTTTTCACTGTTCCAATCGGCGACCATGAGAAGATTGATAAGTTAGAGAATATCAAACAGATAGGTTATATTACAAAGGAAAGTTTAGGAAACTATATCATCACACGTGATGGTAATGAGTTCGAATTACAGGCGCAAGGCTGGTCAGTAAAGGAAAATTAAGTTATCTGTTAAAGGATTCAAATTGTAAGGAATTCCTTTAGAAAGGTTTGGAGGAATAAAATAAAAGCACTACCTTTGCATCGCAATTCAGAAATAGCAACAATAAGAGCTAAAGTATGAGAAACAAAGACATGATGGTGCCATAGCTCAGTTGGTAGAGCAAAGGACTGAAAATCCTTGTGTCCCCGGTTCGATTCCTGGTGGTACCACTCCTCCTTTCATCAGGGCGGTTCTCGTAAGAGGCCGCTCTTTTTGTTATACGATCCTCCCAAACAGGAGAACATCAAAGATTTACAAAATACTTGAAGACAACACGAGGTTCTTAGAAGAGGATTTCTCTTCTTATTGCTTCTATAAGTTTAGTCAAGTTTGATTGATTCCTATCGTAGCCCTAATGTAAATTTCACTTTATTTGCTGTTATAACTATCACTTATTAAAGCACTCGCATAGACAAATAATTACAAGTACGATAAGAATATAACTTAGTCGTCATTTATACTCTAATTTAATCATCAGTTGAACTTATACTTAAACGTCAATCATACTTATACTTAGACTACAATCATACTTTAAGTTAGAGTACGATGTTATACACGCTTGTATAATTGATTATACACGTTTGTATAATTGGTTATACACGCCTGTATAATTAGTTATACACGTCTGTATAATAGACTATACAAACGTGTATAAAGTTATTCATTAAGTATGACAGTGTTCGTTCATTAAGTATATGACCGATGCTCTTCTACTTGTTCATGGTTCGAGTTCTATACTATTATCTCTATATTCCTCAAACATAAGTTTGTCACATCGCAGTACAATTAAAGGGAAGAGACCGAGATTGTAAGGAATAGCAAAACAAAATTAAATATGTTTCGATACAAAAAATGATAGGTACAGATGAATGTTTTCGTACCTATCATTAAATTTAAGTAAGCCTTTGATTTCTACTTAGATGCTGTCTTTGCTTTCTTTGTAACAGTCTTTTTAGTTGAAGCCTTCTTAGCAGGAGCTTTCTTTGCAAGCTCTGCCCTCAACTCTTCTTCCTGTGCTTCTAGCTTCTCAACCTTAGCTTGAAGATGAGAGATTTCCTTCGTCTTAATCTCAATCTCCTCACCTTGATTGCGTATAGTAGTGAGCAAACCATTCAGTTCCTCATTATCAATCTCGGCTGGATAAAGGCTATTGACACGACTGATGAAGTCGCCAAGAATATTCATATAATTGGTAAAGGCATCAAAAGGACTCGTATATATTCCTCGATTCATACCAACACGCGAAGGTTTGGTTGACATAAATCGGAAGTTATCACTAGCCTGCAGATAGTCCCAGTCCTGATTGATACGTGGGTCGTTGGCAATTCGTACACGATCGGCAATACCATAAAGTTTGTTGAAAGCTTCACGCTGCATTGCATTACCTAACCACGTGCTAACATCACGCTCCTCATCCATCCAACTTAACGTATCTGGTACAGAGAGACTATCCACGCTCTTTAGTTTTATGCAAATCTCTGTCGGGGTAGAGAATGTTATGCCACGTTGTTTCGCACACGCAGGCAATGCCTTGAGGAATTCTAAGATATTACTTGATAATGGTTGTTCTATTCCCAAAGCAGAAAGATTCATAAAGATACCAATAACCTGTTCCTCTTTGGGTAGTGCCGCAATCTCATCCATATAAGTATCAGCAAACAAAGGATAGCCTTCCCAGTCTGAATTGTTGAAGCGAAGGGATATATCATCGCTCAACTTTATGTCACGTAATAACAGTTTAAGGTTAGGATCCAATGCACAATTATATACATAATGTGGACTCTTCCAGCCTAATACGTGCTTTGCGCCTTCGGTCAACATAGCTTTAAAGCCCATTTGCGAAGCAAGTAAACCGATCTCATCACTATAGATAAGGGATGAGTTGCGGAGAACCTTTGGCGTCTGACCGAAATACTCTTTGATCTTCTTTGCCTGACGCTTTACCTCCGCCTTAAAACTATCCTCATTAGCCAGAGAAGCAAGACCATGTGAATAAGGTTCTGCCAAGAACTCTACACAACCCGTATTATTTAGCTCCTGCAACTTCTCAAGAACTTGTGGGGCGTGCATTTCAACTTCCTCTATTCCTACACCCGATAATGAGAAAGCCACTTTAAAAGCTTTTCCATGTTCATGAATCATCTGTAACATTGCCTCCAATGCAGGCATATAACTCTTTTCAGCTATCTCTGTTACCGAACGTTCATTCTCAAAACTATCATAATAATAATGGTCAGTTCCAATATCAAAGAAGCGATAACGCTTTAAGTGAATGACCTGATGTATCTCGAAATATAAACAAATTGTCTTCATTGCTAATTATTTTGGTTTTTAAAAGATTATGGTTTTTAACGTTACATTTATTGCCAACCTAATGTGCGGAGATAGAGCTCACGAATCCATGCACCAACTTTCTCCCACGTAATCTGGTCGACTTCTCGTTTGCCCTCTTCTGATAAATAATCGAAGAGACTCTCGTTATGGCAAATAGAATATATGGCATCTGACAGTGCATTAATATCCCAATAATCTACCTTTATACAATTATCAAGAATCTCCGCGCATCCACTTTGCTTTGATATAATCGTTGGTGTTCCGCACTGCATAGCCTCTAAGGGAGAGATTCCAAAGGGTTCGCTGACTGATGGCATAACGTAAACATCCGAAGCCTTTAAGCACTCATAGACTTGTTTACCACGCATAAAGCCAGGGAAATGAAACCGATCCGCAATACCACGTTCAGCTGCTAGAGTTATCATTTGTTCCATCATATCTCCCGAGCCTGCCATACAGAAACGGACATTGCGCGTGCGATGGAGAACCATATTAGCAGCTTCAACAAAATATTCTGGTCCTTTCTGCATCGTTATTCGACCGAGGAAAGTAACAACCTTCTCCTTACCTTTATGGTCTGGGCGTGGTATGTCTGCAATCTCCTTATCCAATGGATAAACAGCATTGTGTACTGTAAATACCTTTCGGGAATCTTGATGATACTGATGTATAACTGTCTGGCGTGTCAATTCAGATACACACATGATACAATCCGCATTATCCATACCATCTTTCTCTATACCATACACGATAGGATTTACTTTACCACGCGAACGGTCGAAGTCAGTTGCGTGTACGTGAATACACAAGGGCTTACCACTAACACGTTTCGCATGTATACCAGCAGGATAAGTCAACCAATCATGTGCATGAATAATATCGAAATCGTATGTACGTGCAACAACACCTGCTATAATCGAATAATTATTAATCTCCTCGTGCAAATTTGAAGGATAACCACCAGCAAAGTCCATTGCGCCAAGCTCGTTAACATGCATATAATTGAAGTCGGCATAGATATGCTCACGCAACTTGAAATAAAGTTCTGGGGACATTACATTGCCTAAGCGATTCTTCACATAATCATAACTAAGCTCACGATAAGCAATAGGCACGTGATTCATTGCTACAATATCAGCATAATTCCGGTCTTCATCACCGAAAGGATGAGGCAAACAAAGGATTGTCTCAATATCACCTTGTGCATGGAGTCCCTCAGAAATACCGAAGTTCGCAGTTGCAAGACCACCATATACGTGGGGAGGATACTCCCATCCAAACATTAAAACTTTCATACTTGTTCTGCCTTTTAATATTTATACTTCTCTAGCAACTCTAATGTACGCAGGACTTCGGCCACATTCATAGCAAAAGAGATTGCCCCACGACCACTGAATGGAGGATTGCCATCGAATAGCTCTGGTAATGTGCTAAGACAATGATTAAACATTTCATCCTCATAGCCAACCAACTGGCGTTCCACAAAACTTAATCGGGTTTGCTTATAGAGTTTTAAACAAGCCTCCAAATAGAAGCCTTCCAACCAAGGCCAAGCTGTTCCCTGATGATATGCCTGATCACGTTGTGCTTGTGGTCCAGTATACATTGGATTATAACCTCCGCTTTTGGGAGAAAGTGAGCGAAGTCCCTTAGGCGTTAGTAACTCACGTGTACAAACATCCAATACTCCTCGTTTTTGCTTTTGATCAAGTGGCGAATAATCAAGGGCTACGGCGAAAACCATATTAGGGCGAACGCTCCAATCAATCATCTTACCATCAACAAAGTCGTAAAGATAACCATATTCATTTAAGAAGGTATCAATGAAGGAGGCTTTACACTTATCTGCTAATACTTCCAGCTTATCGGCATATTCTTCATTACCTGATTCCCGCTCTATTGTTGCTACAAAGCGTAACGCATTATACCAAAGGGCATTGAACTCAACAATATATCCAGAACGGGGAACAACAGGCTGACCATTATTCATAGAGTTCATCCATGTAATAGCCTCTCCTTTAGCGTCTGCATAGAGCAAACCGTTCTCATCTAGAATAAGATTAGGATGTTTGTCTGTGGCAAGATAGTCTATAATGTCATGCAAGAAAGTTCCATAAAGTTCTTTACAACGGGCTTTACCAGCCTTCTTTGCATATTGTTGTATTGCCCAAACACACCAAAGAGGGACATCTGGTTTATCCATCTCATAGATATCTACACTAACAGGTTTGTCATTCATAAACTCGCGTAAACCTTTCTCTGCAGTCTGCATAACAAGTTCAAAGTAGTCCTGTTCTTCTATACTCAATGTTAATCCTGGCAATGAAATAAATTGATCACGAGCACGGCACTTAAACCAAGGATAACCTGCAAGGATATAGCGTTCATCATTCTTTGTACGATTATGGAATTGATGAGCTGCATTGACAAGACAATGGAAGAAATTGTCTCGCGGACTTCTTGACTCAACTTCTTTATCAAATAAATCTTGTAAAGTTGACGTGTCACATTCTGCTGTTGACGCCGCAAAAACGATACTTTCCCCTTTACTAATGTTCATCTCAAAGTAGCCTGGAACATATAAATCTTCATTAGAATCATAACCCCGTTCCTGCTCTTTTGGATATTCTAAACCACGATACCAATAAGGTTCAAAATGGAACTCATTATGCTTCGAGAATTGCATAAAAAGTATTGGATAACCAGTGTACATGCAAGTACTAATACCATTGTCTACTGGTTGATAAGAACGATTTACAGCCGAATTCTCATGTGTAAACTGTCTAACACTACGAAAAGCAAGAAATGGACGAAATTGTAAAGTAGTTTGAGAATGAGCTTCTAATAATGTATAACGAATTAAGATGCGATCCTCATAGTGCTGGAAAACAACTTCTTTCTTTAATAATACACCGCCCACTCGATAAATAGTGGTAGGCACTATGTCACAGTCGAACTCACGGATATACTTATGTCCTTGTGGACTAAAGCTCCCACCTTGATACTTATGTAATCCTAGGTTAAATGCTGCACCATGCTGAATGACCGTTGGATCAAGCGAACTCAGTAATACATGGTTCTCATCATCCAGCTCTGGAACTGGTACAACAAGTAAGCCATGATACTTACGTGTATTACAGTCAACGATTGTCGAACAAGAATAAGCCCCAGATCGATTGGTGCGTAATAACTCTCTAGGAAGCGAATCTTGCAGGTTACTCATTAGCCCCTTTTCTAATTTTAAGTAGCTCATGTCTTTTAAGGTTTTATGTATATTGTTTGGTTTCTTCTAATTAAATAGTAGTCTTCAACGACTACCCTATACGGAGTCCAAAGATACACTTTTTTTTTGAAATGGCACTAGATAGAGCTTATTATTTTCCACATGAGGGTGTAAAAGTAAGATTCTGCATCGTAAAAAGAATTTCAAGAGTTCCAGACCTAATCCACCTATTATTTATAATAGGTCAGGTATTAAAAAATTGAGAACCTCTTTCTTTACGCTTAATTTGCATACTCCTACAGGCGTACCATTAAGTAATCTTCCATCAACACTAACTGGTGTATGTTCGTCAACTTGCAATTCTAGTTCCTTTGTGCGATAAGCTCGTACACCCTTATGGTTTAGTATTCTACCTCGTAACAAAAGATATAATCCTTCTATTGTCTGTAAGGTTTTAGGTTGAGAAACAACAGAGACATCTAACAAACCATTATACGGAACTGCACTAGGAGTCTGTCCATAACCTAAAGCGTTACCGATGCAAACCGTCATTAATCGGCGTTTAATATCTTCTGTATCGATATGAAGGTGCATTAAGAAATCAACTCTCTGGAAGAGTAAAAGAAGACTAGAAAAGATGAATGACAATGTGCGAGAAACAAAAAGATGGCGTGTACGACGGCGAAGTCCCATGATAGTTGCGACCAAGCCAGCATTCACACAATTCAAAAAATAGCGATGACAACTTTCTTCTTTTCTATTGCGATAGCGTATACAACCAAGGTCTACCTTTCTGACTCTCCGCTTGCTAAGCCATTCAATGGTCTGCTCAAGTTTATATTCATCAAATCCCCAAAAATGAGCAAAATCATTAATTACACCATTCGGGATTACTCCTAATGAAATACTCTCACGAATTGCTGGCTCCAAAGACATTAAGCAATTAACTGCATCATTCAGTGCAGAATCACCGCCAAAGATGATAATTGTTTTATACCCATTATTAATCATCATCATTGTAAGGCGTTCAACACTACGAGGGTGTTCGCTCTGCACCATATCATATTGTATATGGTGAGCCTCTAAACAATGTTCAGCTTGTTCCCACTTCTTTACAGGATTACTTAGCAATCCATTCTTAGGGCAATAGATAATACCCCATCTATTCTCGTCTACCATAAGCTTAATATTTTCTCCACTTTATCTTTCATCGGTTGCATTGCATCAATCCAATGTATTGTAAATCCACGTCGCTCCATACCGCGGAACCATGTCATTTGTCGTTTAGCAAACTGATGAATGGCAATCTCTAACTGTCGGAACATTTCATCATAAGACAATTTTCCTATAAGATATTCCGTTACAAACTTGTATTCGAGACCATAATAAATAAGATCATCAGCTGGTATACCACATTTTAATAAACCATCAACTTCATCAATCATACCAGCCTTTAAACGTTCTTTTAAACGCTTCGTTATCTTTCTCCGTCGTTCTTCACGATCTATATTTACACCTATTATTAATGAATCGATCGATGGGCACAGGCGTTCTTCTGTCGACTTTGTGAGGTTATAGGTTTCTATCTCTATCGCACGAATAGCACGCTGACAGGAATCAACATCAGTCTTATTGTGCATAACAGAATGATTCTTTTCCTTCAAATCAGCTAATAGGTGAGTTAGTTCTTCAAGGCTCTTTTCTTCTAACTTTGCTCGTAGTTCTGGATTCTGAGGTACTGGCGAGAGGCTATAACCTTTTAACACAGCCTCTATATAGAGCCCCGTACCACCACAGAGAATAGGCAATGCTCCTCTACTTCGTATATCCTCATAACAATCAAGGAAATCTTGTTGATAGCGGAAGAGATTATATTTCGTACCAGGCTCACAAATATCTATCAAATGATAAGGTACAACATGACCATCAACCATGTAATCAGCCAAGTCCTTACCCGTACCAATATCCATGCCGCGATACACCTGGCGACTATCAGCACTGATAATTTCAGCGTTGAGGCGAGCTGCTAAATGCGTTGCAAGATCAGTCTTACCCGAAGCCGTAGGACCTAATATTGTTATCATACGCCTTGCTGGACTATCTTTCGAAAACATTAATTCACTTGCTTGTTCATGATTCATGTCACAAAGATAACAAAAAAATCCCTGCCAGCAAGCTGACAGGGACTAATATTTTATCCGTCAATAACTCTCTACGCAAGAGAGAATTGCAGATGACCTTTCGGTTGGTATTACTTCAACTCTGCGAAGTACTTGATTGTACGAACCATCTGAGAAGTATAAGAGTTCTCATTGTCGTACCAAGAAACAACCTGTACCTGATAGCAATCATCGCTGATCTTGCTTACCATAGTCTGAGTTGCATCGAACAAAGAACCGAAACGCATACCGATGATATCAGAAGATACGATCTGATCCTCGTTGTAACCGAAGCTCTCTGTTGCAGCAGCCTTCATTGCAGCGTTGATACCTTCAACAGTTACGTCCTTACCCTTAACAACAGCAACAAGGATAGTTGTTGAACCTGTTGGAGTTGGAACGCGCTGTGCAGAACCAATCAACTTACCATTCAACTCTGGGATAACAAGACCGATAGCCTTAGCTGCACCAGTTGAGTTAGGAACGATGTTGCAAGCACCTGCACGTGAACGACGGAGGTCGCCCTTACGCTGTGGACCATCAAGAATCATCTGATCACCAGTGTAAGCGTGGATTGTTGACATGATACCTGACTGGATTGGAGCGTATGCATTCAAAGCAGCTGCCATTGGAGCCAAACAGTTTGTTGTACAAGAAGCTGCAGAAATAACAGTATCAGCTGCAGTCAAAGTCTTGTGGTTTGTATTGAAAACGATAGTAGGAAGATCGTTACCTGCAGGAGCAGAGATAACTACCTTCTTTGCACCAGCCTTCAAGTGAGCAGAAGCCTTCTCCTTTGATGTATAGAAACCTGTACACTCGAGTACAACGTCTACCTTATTAGCAGCCCATGGGCAGTTTGCAGCGTCCTTCTCAGCAGAAATCTTAATCTCCTTACCGTCAACGATAATTGAGTCCTCGGTAGCCTCTACAGTGTGCTTACCCTCGCCGAACTTGCCAGCGAAACCACCCTGAGCGGTATCATACTTCAACAGATGAGCAAGCATCTTAGGACTTGTCAAGTCGTTGATTGCAACAACCTCATAACCTTCAGCCTCAAACATCTGACGGAATGCGAGACGACCAATACGGCCAAAGCCGTTAATAGCTACATTTACCATTTTTACTTTAATTTATTTATAAAAGTTTATAAAACCAATTGTCTTTTTACCTCCTAATTAAACATTCTTCTATGTTACGATTGCAAAGATACAATATTTTTTTTATTTTTGCAGTCGCTTTGCGTTTAAATATTATAAAAAATGGCTCGTTTCAATTGCACAAGAGAATCAACGATAACGCGATAAACCGTGTTTGTAATATCTATGTAGCAAAGCGCATAGAAAGAATATATAATCAATAAAAGAACAAATTAATAACATTTAGAATCATGGGTAAATTCATTCAAGAGTTTAAAGACTTTGCGGTAAAGGGTAACGCAGTTGACATGGCTGTCGGTGTAATCATTGGTGGCGCATTCGGCAAGATTGTTTCGTCTATCGTTGATGACATTATCATGCCACCTATTGGCTGGTTGATTGGTGGTGCAAAGTTCACAGATCTTAAGTACACCCTCCCTGCTGTTCAAATTCCAGGAGTAGAAAAGGTGGAAGCTGCTACCATTAACTATGGTAACTTCTTACAAACTACATTAGACTTCATCATCATTGCTTTCTGTGTCTTCCTTTTAGTAAAGGGTATCAACAAACTTTCAAAGAAGAAGACTGAAGAACCAGCTGCACCAGCTCCTGCTCCAGAGCCGACAGCAGAAGAAAAACTCCTTTCAGAGATACGTGATTTACTAAAGGACAAGTAATAACTCACAACAAAAAAGAAGTCCGAGGCTATAATAGTCTCGGACTTTTTATCTTTACAGATTTATTTAACTTTATCTTCCATAACAGGAAAGCACTTTCTTATTCCCAAGAGAGCCTTTCCTTCTTTTGAAGTAAGTCTTCGCTAAAACATTAATAATGCTTCCTTTAAATATTGATTATAACTCACTGATAACCAGCTATAATATAATTTCATCATCCAAAAGCAATTATACGTATCTAACATGAGGATTTACTCCCACTCAATGGTCGAAGGTGGTTTTGAGGAGATATCGTAACATACACGATTAACTCCCTTCACCTTGCGAATAATCTCATTAGAGACATCTGCCATAAAGTCGTATGGAAGATGTGCCCAGTCAGCTGTCATTGCGTCCATTGATGTAACAGCACGCAGAGCAACTGGATGCTCATAGGTGCGCTCATCGCCCATCACTCCTACCGAACGGATCGTAGAAAGCAACACCGTTCCAGCCTGCCAAACATGATCATAAAGGCTCGAACCATCTGGCAATGTATAATCGTGCATCTTCTCGATATAGATATCATCCGCATCTTGAAGAATACGGACTTTCTCACGAGTAATATCACCTAAAATACGAACAGCTAGTCCAGGACCAGGGAACGGATGACGCTTAATAAGACGTTCTGGCATTCCCATCTCATGCCCTACACGACGCACTTCATCTTTAAACAACCAACGGAGTGGCTCGCAGAGCTGCAAGTGCATCTCTTTTGGCAATCCGCCAACATTATGGTGACTCTTAATAACCATACCCGTTATGCTCAAGCTCTCAATGCGATCAGGATAGATTGTTCCTTGTGCGAGCCACTTGGCATCAGTAATCTTCTTCGCCTCTGCATTGAATACCTCAACAAAGTTACGACCTATTATCTTGCGTTTCTCCTCTGGGTCACTTACTCCCTCAAGATCTTTAAAGAACTTTTCGGAAGCATCAACACCAATAACATTCAATCCAAGTCCCTTATAAGCATCCATCACCTTTTGGAACTCATTCTTACGCAACATACCATGATCAACGAAGATACAAGTAAGATTCTTGCCAATAGCTTTATTCAATAAGGTAGCACAAACGGATGAATCTACACCACCAGAAAGCCCAAGGATAACACGATCATTACCAACTTGATCTCGAATCTCTTGCACTGCGCTCTCTACGAATGAGGCTGCACTCCACTCCTGTTTACTACCGCAGATATCTACAACAAAGTTCTTCAGAAGCTGTTTACCTTGTAATGAGTGATAAACTTCAGGATGGAACTGAACAGCCCATACAGGTTGTGTCTTTGAAGCAAAGGCTGCATACTTAACATCGCCTGTAGAAGCGATGATCTCATAATCTGAAGGAATAGCCGTAATGGTATCACCATGGCTCATCCATACTTGAGAGCCCTTTTCAAAATCTGCGAAGAGGCGGTTATCAAGATTGATTGTCTCTAGATTCGCACGACCATACTCACGCGTACCTGTCTGTTCTACCTTACCTCCATTAGAATAAGAGATGAATTGTGCGCCATAACAGATACCCAGTACAGGTACCTTTCCGATGAATTGACTAAGATCAACCTTAAAGGCTTCTGCATCATGTACCGAATAAGGCGAACCAGAAAGGATTACACCTATCACGGACGGATCATCTTTTGGGAACTTGTTGTAAGGTAGGATTTCGCAGAAGGTATCCAACTCGCGTACACGTCGACCTATCAACTGTGTTGTCTGCGAACCGAAATCCAAAATGATTATCTTCTGTTGCATATTAGTGATGATATGTTTTAAAAAGTATCATTGCTCCGCTTTGGGGCTTTGATAACCTAAATTTACAATAAAGTCTTCTGCTGCTTGCAGTGTATCGAGCTTACCTACATCAAGAAGTTGCAAGTCGCTCTTCAATTCCCCATAGATATTCAACTTATCACAATTACTAAGATAGAAGTTCATTATGGGGAACTTATCCTCATCAACAGCCTCAACCGCCTGTATAGCAGTGGGAGCTAAGACATGAATACCCGAGAAAGCATCGAGATAATGACCATTCTGATGATAAGAAGTAGTATCATCGGTTGGCTGTACAAAATGTAATTGTCGCACATCCTCATACGGCGATTTCACCTCTCCTGTAGCAACATTCGTCCAACCAACAAGTCGCATATCTGAATTAAAGACAAGATAACGTTGCGTGATACGACGGCTTACCAACAGAAGTGCATCCGTTTTACTATCCATGGCATGCTGATAGAACGCCTTCAAATCAACATTACTAAGAATGTCTACATTATGAATGAGTACAGGCAGGCTATCATCAAAAAGCGAAGCAGCTCGCTTGATACCACCACCGGTATCAAGGAGCTGCTTCGTTTCGTCAGACACTTGAATATCCACCCCATAATCATACATATTCAGATAGTCAATAATCTGATTGGCGAAGTGATGGACATTAACAACCATACGCTTACATCCTGCGTCTATCAATCTATTTATTACATGTTCAAGCAGCGGCGCACCCCCTACCCTTACTAACGCCTTTGGCATTGTGTCAGTAATCGGTTTCAAACGAGTGCCGAGACCGGCTGCAAAAATCATTGATTGCATTAGCTTTCCTTTTATGCCTGCAAAATTACGGCTTTTATTTCAGTTGACAAAGGGAACACAAGCCTAATGTCCTCCCACGTACCTTATTAGTTCTTTCATATCTCTATAATAATATAAGGTGGATCCTCAACTTCTGAAATATGCTAAAATAGCCAACATCACTGGTAATCACTCCCCCTCTCTGGCAGAGAGGAGAAGATTAGACTTTTACTTAGCCGCCAACACCTGCTCAATACCCTGTTCTTTATGCGTTATCCACACCTCAATTCCATATTTCTTATTGAGATGTTCGGCAAGATGTTGCGCACTATAGACGGAACGATGCTGCCCACCTGTACAGCCAAAACTGAACATTAAATCCGTAAAACCACGTTGCATATAACGTTCTACATGATGATCAGCCAACTGATAAACGGGTTTCAAGAACTCAAGTATCTCACCATCATCCTCTAAGAAACGAATAACGGGTTCATCCAAACCTGTGATCTTCTTATAAGGTTCATACCGACCCGGATTATGCGTGCTCCGACAATCGAACACATAACCGCCCCCATTACCAGTTGTATCCTCAGGAATACCTTTCTTAAAGGAGAAACTAAACACGCGAACTACCAATGGTCCTTTCCCATCATATTTAGAGAATGTAGCGGGACCATCCAACGGATTCGCCTTATAGACATCCTTCTCTGCCGTTTTAAATCCATCAGTTCTATTAGCCGCCGACTTCTCAATGTGCGCAAATTGTGGTAATTGCGTGAGTCGTTTCAGCATATCAAGCATATAAGGATAAGGGAAAACCTCTTCGCCTAATGCCAATATGTCACGCAGATTCTGTATTGCTGGAGGAATAGAATCAATAAAATGCTTCTTACGTTCAAAGTAACCACGGAATCCATAAGCTCCAAGCACCTGCAACGTTCGAAACAATACGAAGAGAGAAAGGCGATTGACAAAGTGACGTTTTGAGGGTACTTCGGTATAATTCTTCAAACTTTGATAGTATTCAAACACAAGTTCACGACGCAACTTAAAGGAATACTTCGCACTTGCTTGCCACAAGAATGAAGCTAAATCGTAATAAAATGGACCCTTACGCCCACCTTGGAAGTCTATAAAATAAGGATTACCATCAGTATCTAACATGACATTCCGAGCCTGAAAGTCACGATAAAGGAACGAATCCATCTTCTCAAATGTTAGATCTTTAGCAAACATTCGGAAGTTCGCCTCAAGTTTCAACTCATGAAAATCAAGTTCTGTCGCTTTGAGAAAGCAGTATTTAAAGTAATTCAAATCGAAAAGAACGCTCTCTTGATCAAACTCCGCTTGCGGATAACACTGACAGAAATCTAATCCGCGCGCACCACGAAGCTGTATATTAGGCAACTCCCGAATAGTCCTTCGAAGCAATTCCTGTTCTGCAAGATTATATCGTCCACCCGCTTCACGACCACCTCGTATAGCATCAAAGAGAGAGATTGAACCCAAATCAGACTGGAGATAGCAGGTTTCATCAGTCGCAACTGCCAATACATGTGGCACGGGCAACTGGCGTTTCTCAAAATGTTTCGCCAGATAAACGAAAGCATGGTTCTCGTCACGACTCGTACCAATCACACCGATAACGGTCGTCCCCTCTTCATCCATCAATCGATAGTACTCACGATTACTACCAGCACCAGTAAGTTTCTCAACATTCGCTGGTTCTGCACCTCTCCAAGTCTTGTATAGTTCTAATAATTCTTTCATGCCCTTCAATTCGTTAGCGGAAACTATTCTTCCAGCTTCTTTCTTATCTCCTCCGCCTGCTTCTCCCCTTTCTTTTTATTGTCATATTGCCGCAAGAGACCATCAATTAATAACAAAATAACAAGTATGCCGCTCGTTATCCACAGTGACTTTGTTATATAATACAAGCCTCCGATCACAATGAAGAGCACTATAAATTCTTTCCAATTGACTAACCTTTTCATGCCACAAAGTTAATCAAAAGATTAGAGATAGTACCGGAATATCTGAAGTTTTTAGTCTTTATCACCTCCCTTTTCCCTATCGCCCTCTCGAAAATTCCTATTTATTCACAATCAATCCCATTACATTTTACGTTGAATAAAGGATGAAATAAGAAGGAATAATACCCGTTTTATATCATCATTATATCCCGTTAAACACAAAATATTATTTACATTTATTTTTTTAATTATAGCATAAAATAGAATCAAAAATAGCTTCTTTTAGGAATGTATATAGGTTTTAGGCAAAAGGTATATACCTTTTTGAAAAAAAGTACTATCGTTTTGGATAAAAAGTACTATCATTTTAGGTGAAAAAAACTATCATTTTGAGCGAAAAGTACCATTATTAGGGGCAGAAAGTATATACTTTATCGCACTAAAGTTGCATGATTAATCGCAACTATCTATTAATCAAGATATTACAAATCAGAACAAAATAGCCGTAAAACTCGCGTATTTGGACACGAACCTAAGCTCGGATGAAAATAACGCAAATATAAGTATCGAAATTAGCAATATTCTATTACAAAAGTGAGATGATAATTCTGATGATTCGATAGATAAAAACAAATGCCCTCGCCTATCCTTTTGATAATTTCTTAAGGACGGGCGAGGGTATTTCGCTCTACGAAATTTGTGTATTAGTATAACTGAACTTCATCTCCGATACGGAGTCCACGCTCAGCAATCGCTTTGTTTTTCTTAATAAGACTCTTCAAACGGATACCATACTTCTGTGCAATATCATACATGCTCTCTGACTTTCGCACATAATAAGGGCGATTCTTAAAATTCTTTGGTGCCTTTTTACGCTTCTTCTTTAACCAAATATACTCACCAGGAATGAGTTTATCCTTCTTATTACGCTCATTATATCTAGCTAGCTTATGTGCGCTGATGTCTAACTCCTTACTTAACGACTTAAAGGTATCTCCCTGTCTTACAATGATATAGTAGTTTTCATTATATTTATGTATCGGGTGTGGTCCCGCTATAGGAGTGTAAGCAGGAAGTCCATTATCTGGTGTGAGGACTGGTGGTTCTTCTCCGCTGTGTTTCACCATGAATCGATCGTAATGCTTTGCCTTATCGAACTCATATAGCTTATAAAGTTCAATAATGTTAATGAGCATTTGCGCATAAGAAGGGTTCGTCGCATAGCCAGCACGCTTCAAACCATACGCCCAACTACGATAATCTGTCCGATCTAAATCGAACAAACTACGATAACGAGGGCGCTCGCGAAGGAATTTGCAATGGTCTTCATAGCTTTCCAAAGCATTCTTATAGGCACGGAAACATTCTCCGCGTGCATCATCGTCATGATAAATTGTGCGACCAGTCCAACCGTGACACTTAATTCCAAAGTGGTTATTGCCCTGAATGACAAGGTCGCTACGCCCAGCACTGCTCTCTAACAAGCCTTGGGCAAGTGTGATACTGGCAGGAATACCATACTTCAACATCCCCTCAATAGCCACATCTTTGTATTGATTAATATAGTTTTGATAGACTTGATTCCACTTAATAGGGGCACCTACCATCGTGGATAAAAAGCTAAAAAGGGTGATTAAAAGAAGGATATATCGTTTCATAAGAAGTTCTTTTGGATTATATGAATGCAAAAATACACGAATTTTGATACAATCCAAAATGAATTATCTTAAATTCTCTCAAACATTACAAAACTAATCATTAACTTTGCGTTCTATGAAAGTTATTATTACATTGGGATCAAACCAGAATCAAGAAGAGAATATTAGTAAAGCTCAAAAACGACTAAGGGAAATCTTCGGAAATATCCTATTCTCTGAACCGAAATGGACTGATGCTATCGGAATTGTTTCTGATAAATTCTT
Organism: Prevotella veroralis DSM 19559 = JCM 6290; assembly: GCF_000377625.1. Taxonomy (GTDB): domain Bacteria; phylum Bacteroidota; class Bacteroidia; order Bacteroidales; family Bacteroidaceae; genus Prevotella; species Prevotella veroralis. The sequence goes on from NZ_KB898325.1 coordinate 475,661, forward strand.
AAATTGTATCGGTACTTTTGAGACATTTTATCCCCAAAATGTAATAGAACATTATCTCAAACAAATTGAAACAGAATTTGGAGATTCACACGAGAATCATAAAAAGGGGCTGGTGCTAATAGACCTTGACTTAATTAAATACGGCAATAAAACTATAAGGGAGGTTATTTGGCTATGAGATTTATGGACAAAATCATAATAACTTGTGGCATGCTTTGTATGTCTGTCCTATCCTTATCGGCACAAAAAAGTAAAGATTCAGAGGATTTAGGTAAGGCTTTAGATTATTTCACTTCACAAAAATATCATGAAGCATTGCTCATTTTTCAGAGATTAGATAAGACTTATCAGCTAAATCCTCGGTTTAAAGCATATATTGGATTGTGCTATTTTAGTGAATGGGATTATGAAATGGCTGCAAAATACCTAGATAATGCCATTCCAAAGCTTGACACCTTTGCTCCTCATGAACGTTCGGTGTATTATTATACAGCAGGAGAAAGCCATTTTAATATGAAACAATACGAAAAGGCAATACCATATTATGAGAAGACTGTCACGCTTTGTTATAAAAGAGAGAAACCGGACGCATATTATCGCATAGCGATGTGCCACATGTTCTTACAACAATGGAAATTGGCTTATGACAATTATATGAAAGCGGAAGAAGCATATAATCCTTATAAAGAAGAAGAAATCGTAAAAGTAAGGATTGCTCAAACAAAAAGAATGGCAAAAGCATGCTGGAACAATTATGTACAGAGTTTACCCAAGGATTCCCTGACAAACAATAACAATTAGGTAAAACTTTTGTAATTCTATCTACATTTACCGTCAATATATCGACAACAAACAGAAACGTGATACTTATTAAGAATCAAGTATTTACAATATATAAATGTTTGATTAAACCATAAAAAAATGTACCGAAAAAACACCAAAACAATTATTACTTTTTCTATAATTTCTTCGTCTATTAATTTTTTTTTCGTACTTTTGTTGCGTTCGATATTTAAACGTATCAATAAAGAAATAAGAATCTACTCTAAGCAACCTACAAACAAACTTGCACATAATAGGAATTATAAAGTATTACAATTCAATTATTCACAGGGTTATTTGGGTTTAACTTAGTTAGGACTAATAGATATTGATATAATCTGGTATTTATGATTAAAAACACAACAAGGGCTGGCAACGAAGACTATGATCTACGGTGTCAGCCCTTAAATTACTTTGAAGAGAAGCATCTAGTTATTCTATTGCACTCTTTATAGTTTCTACAATATAGTTTACATCATCATCTGTCACTAATGGACCACTAGGCAAACACATTCCTATCTTGAAAAGACTCTCACTCACCCCAGTTATATAAGCCGGACAGTTTTGATAACAAGGTTGCTTATGCATTGGCTTCCACAAAGGGCGACTCTCTATATTTGCCTTATCAAGATAAATGCGCATAGCTTCAATATTTGCATTCGGCTCACAATCGGTATGTGCTTCTGCAACAGAGTGAATGACACCAGCAGCACCGCCTACAGCACCTTTGACTGTCGATTGATAAGCATTCTCCTGACCCTTCACTTTCACAGAAGGATCAATTGTCATTGTATTCAACCAATAATTAGAATCGAACATAGGAGAAGGATTGGCATGGAAGGCTATACCGTCAATCTTGCTAAAGGCTTCTTCATATAAATGGGCTATATGACGATGGTGGGCTATGTGCTCATCAAGTACTGTCATCTGACCACGACCAATACCAGCACAGACATTGCTCAAACGATAGTTATAACCAATCTTCTCATGCTGATAATAAGGATATCCTTCACGAGCTTGCGTAGCATAGAACATTACTTCTGTGCAAGCTGCCTCATTTGGACAAATAAGAGCACCGCCACCAGAGGTTGTTATCATCTTATTACCATTAAAAGACAACACACCATACTCGCCAAACGTTCCACAAACTTGTCCGTTATAGCGTGAACCTAAACCTTCGGCTGCATCTTCAACGACAGGAATATTATACTTATCAGCAACAGCAAGTATCTCTTTAATTTTAGCAGGCATTCCATAAAGGTAAACAACAATGATTGCCTTTGGTTTTTTACCATTCTTCGAGATTCTATCTTTAATAGCTTCTTCCAATAATAATGGATCCATATTCCATGTTTCCTTCTCTGAATCAACAAAAACAGGAGTTGCACCCAGATAAGTAACAGGATGTGAACTTGCACAGAAAGTAAATGATTGGCAAATGACCTCATCGCCAGCCTTAACACCTAATGCTATCAAAGAAAGATGAACAGCTGCAGTTCCGGAACACAATGCAACAACACGCTTATCTTCTAAGTTTGGTAATGAATCTTTCCATAAGTTATCGGGATTATCCTCATGTGGAAGAATTGATTGTGGATAACCTTCATCTATAAAAGACGATTCTTTCTCTTTAGAATTAACCACAGAGGTAACAAATCTCTTCAGATCATCTTCAAAACCATTGACATTTGGTCCCAATGGCACCACCCAATTTGTATCAAACGCCTCTTGGATGTATTTCATCTCGTTACCACTCATGTGAGCGAGACAAAGTAAAACACGATTTCTTTCCATTTTACTAACTATATTTTTTCACCTGCATAGTCCATCTTCTTACCAAGAACCGTACAGACAATCATTTGAATATCTTTTATAAATGAATAGTGCTTTAGATAATAGAGATTTAACTTAACCTTGTCTGGAAAGATAACCTCATCATTATACTGAGCAGGGTTCTCAACAGAAGCTAAGAGTTCTTCCTCATTTCTATACTTCAAACTGGCTGGTCCTGTTATTCCAGGCTTTAACTTCAAAATATCTCTTTCTTCACCTTGCAATTGATCCGCATAACCAGGAACATCTGGGCGTGGGCCAACAAAGCTCATGTCACCTTTAAGGACATTCCAAAGTTCAGGCAACTCATCTAACTTATAACGCCTGAGTTTCTCACCAAGTGGTGTAATACGGCACTGTTCGGTTGAAGCAATAGAAGTTGCTTCTGAATCCCTACTTGCCACAGAAGCCTCTGCCTTAACAGTCATTGATCTGAACTTATATACAGTAAACAGTTTACCATATTGCCCTACTCGCTTCTGACAAAACAAAATAGAACCAGGCATCTTCACCTTGATTAGAATCGCTACAACCAACAATACAGGACTAAGGAATAGCAATCCAAACAAAGATGCAAGTTTATCAAACAACCATTTAAAAAACATAATTATACAACAATATTTAAGAATGATTTTTCCTTATCTCAAAAAAACAATCTTATTGTTCAACCCTTTTAGGTCTATACTCTACATAGTAATCTCCATTAGATAGAGTTTTTACAATCTGAATATCATTAGCAGTCTGAGCAGATTTCATAGAAGCAATATTATCAGGTGCGATTGTTCCAAACACCCGAAAACCTAACAGAGAAGAAATATCGGTTGCACATAGATTCATCATCTTATTGACTCCACGACGTTGCCAACGATAATCTGTCATATATCCTCGAAAGGATTTACCCCAAAAGAAGCTACGTTGGAAGAAATATCCAACACATATTTTTTGCAGATTAGTTTCTTCTGCAACAACTATATAAGCCAGAAAGCTTTTATCCTTTACCAACTTTTTCAATGACTGTTCGTCAAAACCATGAGGCTTAAAGAAGTGGAATACTGATGCAGGCTGTTCTACAAACATCTTTGCCAACAAAGAAAGATTACCCTTATCAAGAACCTCTATCTTATAGGAAAGCACATTACCCTCTTCTTCTGTTACCTTAGTAAAATGAGAAAGAATATTCTGAATATTCTTCATTTTACCACCATACCTTAGTCCAAAAAGGAAAGAATTGATGATACCTATGATATCCCAAATCCAAGGTAGCTTGTCACGTAAGATATGTGCTATTTTATAAAGCATCGTAAAACTCTTTTAAAGCCTTCCAAATATCCTTCTGTTCATACCTTTCCTGTATCATTGGACGAGCATTACGTCCCATACGCTTAGCCTCTTCTGGATGCTCAATAAACCATTTCATGGTATTGAGCAAAGCCTGCTGCATAACCTCAGACCCCTCTTTGAGAGGAGCTACAATAATTTTGCCATTCAGCCCATCTTTAATGATTTCATTACAACCATTGATATTTGTAACAATACAAGGCAATCCCATAGCACCTGCCTGCATTGGCACATTAGGAAATCCTTCACGATAACTTGGGAAGACAAGTGCATCAGCCTGAGCCAAGAAAGGACGTACATCACTTTGCCAGCCAACAAACTTTACCTTCTCAGAAGTTGTCAAAAACTTTTTATCAGAAGTAGAGACGGTATCCTCCTCCTCAAATGTACCAACCAATATTAACCGACAGTTCAACTGTCTCATACATTCCGTGAGTTCATGCATACCCTTATCTTTTACTATTCTTCCTATGAAGACGAAAGTAAAAGTATCTGACTTCTCAACAGTATCCTCTACAGGCTGAAAGAACTTAGTATCGATGCCATTAATATTTCCATTCCAAATCACTCGTAACGGTTTCTTTGTAATACTATCCTCTTGCAAGACATGTAAAACCCCTTGTCCTTCAGGAATAACATTCGTAGCAAAAAGGCATGAAAGACGCTCCATCGTCTTAAGAATCGTTCTCAAAAAACCATGAGCTCCTTGATAACGCAGACCAGTAACTGTATAAACTCTATGTGGCACACATGCAAACCACGCGGCTATCATTGCCAACAGACTTCCCTTAGGGGTATTAGCATGTACACACCATGGTTTCTCTTTACAGAACAGACGATACAAGAACCACAAACCCTTTATATCTTTTACTAAACTAATAGGACGTTCTAACGGAGCATCCACAACACGGATTCTCTCTCTCTCCTTAACCTCCTTCAGTACACCTGTATCTTTTGCGACACCAACAACCTCAAAATATTGGTTCAAAAACTGCAATTGCCCTTTCAGCAAACTATTTAAGGATATATCTGCAGTTGTAACGCGAATTAACTTCTTCATGCTTTAGAACTCAACACGTTCAAAATTCACATTTCCAATTCTTGCAGCATACTCAGGAAATGCACTCTTCCACATTCCTTCATGCCATAAGCTATAGACATTTTGTGCACCACTGATTAAATAATAATTTCTGCCATCTACCATAAAATATATGGATAGCTTTCACCTGTCATATATAAAGAGAACACTTTCTTCTTCATTATCCTAAACTTCATCAGAGGTTCACAATAACAGCAATCTATAAGCTTAAATAATTTATTCTCCCTTATCATAGATTAACATTCAAATCTCAAATTACCCTTCTAAAATATAACTATAGCATATTCAGGAAACCAAGAAGATATTGAAACAACGGCTCTATAAATCGATAACTTTCTCATCCATATATTATAAGATTTAGCCCCCCAAAATAAGAACTTATACTTCGTTATTTCTGACCCCCATAAAAAAGAATATTTATTATTTTAATTGGTTGTGTTAAACGAACAACATAATAGCAAACAAGGCATAAGGCACTACCAATCAATGGGATAAAAATAAAATCTGTAAAAGCTGGTGAAATGACAACCTCATTAAACTTTACAAGTGCAGTTATTGACCGCTCTATTATAAAAGTTTGTATAATATATATTCCCAAAGTATATCTTCCAATAGTACAAAAATATGAAAGCACCATCTCTGCCCTCTTTTGCTTTTCGAACAACTTATATATAAACTCACAGATGCCTATAATAACTATTGAACCAGAAAATCCTAAAAAAACTTGTACAAGAAACTTGAAAGGACTAAACATAAGTAAATTTATATCAACTTTTTCTGAAGGATTTGTCCAGTTCTGACAAACTGCAACGATGAAAAAAACAAGCGAAATACCAAATAGGGGAACTCTATAAGTTTGAATATAATCTTGATATTTATGGATTAAATAGCCAACACAAAAAAAGAAATAGAGAAAATTAATCATCAATGTTCCACCAAAAGGAATAATTAAAAGTATCACCCACGAAAGTGGAAACATTATCTCTATTGGTATTTTAATATATTTAGCAAGCCTTGCAATAAAATAGCATACAAAGAGAGTTTTTAAAAACCAGACACAACCAATTATCTCCTCACGAAATACTCCTCCAAATAAGATAATAGTTATAATCGTACAGCATACAACAGGAATTAATAACTGTTTTCCCTTTTTCATAATGAGCGTTTTCATAGGAATATCTAAACTGCGACTAGAAAAATAACCACACACCAACATAAACAAAGGCATGTGAAAAGAATAGATAATTGGTCGAACAATGCTATCTAAGTTTGGTGTCATTACATAACAATGCCCAACACATACAAGAAGTATTGCTACGAACTTTACAAAATCTAAATATGCTATTCTATCTTTACCCATTAGAAATTACATCATTATAAACCTTATTATATCCATTGACCGTTTTTGAAATATCAAACTCTAAGGCTCTATTATAACAGCGTTCTGCAATCTCGTTATAATAAGCTTCATCACTTGCCAATCGGTTGATTTCTTCAGCCAATGCTTTTGCATCCTCATGTGGGGAAAGTATACCATATCCCTTAGTAACCTCTTTCAAACCATTTACATCAGATGCAATAAAAGGCTTATGTGCACTCATTCCCTCTACATTGCTAAGGCTCAATCCTTCCCAATGAGAAGACATCACAATAACATCTGCTGCTCTCAGCACATTCGGAATATCAGTACGTAAGCCTAAGAATCTCACCCTTTCACTAACGCCAAGTGAGTCAGCTAACTGCCTAACAATATCTTGCCGTACACCAACACCTGCAAACCAAACCTCAAAATCATTACTGTTTAGTAACGCTAAAGCTTTTACAACAGTATCCTGATCTTTCGCATCTCGGAATCCAGCAACCATTAAAACGGTCTTCCTTCGTCCTTTCAATGCCAACAAGTCATTATTAGGAGTAGCATCACTGATAGCCTTAACATCTACACCATTATTAATCGTTGAGATTTGCTTATATTTTGGAGTAACCTTATCTAACCAAGCACCTCCCATATACTCTCGCAACTTCTCCTCTGCAATCTGACTGATACAAATCACATGATTATACTGCCCATACATCCAGCTTTCAATTGGCGCATACCATTTCCATTCACGTTTACGATTAGAAGTCGTATGTTCTGTAGAAACAAGCTTTTGAGAACAAAATAAGTTAGCAATTGAGACAAATAGCTGTGGTGATGAATTATGAGTATGAACAATATCATAATTCTTCATTATTTTTGCCAGCTTTAATATATAGAGTGGATTATAAACTCCATGCCCTAATGCATATATTTTTGTCTGTGGACTTTCTCTCTTCAGTTTCTGACTTAATGGTGTTTCTGTACCATTAAAGATACATAAATCCACCGTATTCCCCAAAGCTTGTAACCTTGGTATCAAATTAACTACCAACGTTTCAGCCCCACCCATATCCAAAGATGTTATGACTTGTAATATTCTCATTATTCTGTTTCTTTTAATCTACAATGTACAAATCTGTTTAACTCGTATTCTAAATAAGAATAAAACAAGAAACTTAAAAATCATTTGCTGTCACTTTTAACATTTAATCATAAACAAATGATATTTAACAGATTATACTCTCTTTTCGAATGACAAGAATGACAGCAATATTGAAATAGCGATTCTATTTCAAGCCTGCTCACCAACTTTTTCTAATAACCTTTGAATAACAACCTCTGGAGCAATCCACTGATCATAATATTTTCTTGCTCCTTCTTCTAACTGCTTACGGTAATCTTCATCAGAATTAATCTTTACCACAGCATCATATATCTCATCTACTGAATTTACAAAATGTACATGCTTACCATGTTCCAAAGGGGCAGGCATCTCTCGTGTTAAAGGTGTGGAGATAATTGCTTTCCCCATGCAAAGATATTCTGCAAGTTTCCATCCATGACATTCGCATACACTTGGTGTGTTGAAAACAACAACACTCTCTTTTGTCTTTCTAATATAATCATCCATGGAGAGTCGACTTTCATAAATAAAGTCTTTATATTCCTCCTTATATTTTGGATAATCAGGCATTTCTTGTAGCACAGAGTCACTATTTACATAAAATAATCCGCCTTCTATATTAATTCCAGCTTTCTTACAAGCTTTCAAAAACTCGCCGCGATACATATTGGTATCCATTGCTGCAAACTTATTATACCATAATGTAGAGGCATGGAAGATATAATTGTGAAGAACTTCCGTTTCACGCTCATAAGCCTCTATAGGGCGACGACGAATATTCGTATAAAGATAATCACGGAGATAGCCTTTGAAGGAAATACTTGAGTTCTTACGCCCGTTGAGAAATAGTCTTAGACAACGAATAATAGTTGCGAAACGGCTACCGAGTGTTACACCAAACTCTGGTCCAATCGCTATCAACTTATCATACTCCGTAATCTGTTCCGTAGTTGGGTTTACCATTCCATAGAGATTACACCACTCATATCTGTCTTTAAAAATCTTGGCTACATCTTCGGTATCAACAAAAACCTTCTTTTCTTGACCTTTACTTCTAATAATAAAAGCAAATCCACTATTATAATCAGCAGTATTCTCATACTTAATACCTTTGAAGGGACTTACATCATAAACTATCTTCCATCCCTTTAAAAGCCTTTTAACTCCTAACAAGTACCAAGAGGCGTAATTATACTTCAACCGTGGATCTATGATAATCTGTTTCATACCTACCATTTATTATCTTTCAGATGCATCAATAAGCCGATTATCTGGAACACCTTCCAATACCATTTTACTTTAGGTACGTTTAAGGATTTATTCGTAATACAATATTTAAATCGCCAATAGTTGATAGCTGATCGAATCTTCCACTTCAAAGAAATATCATAATCTAACATCTCTGCATAAGTCATTGTAGAAGCAATAGGGCTTTTCATCCTTATTCTTACAATTTTACTTGTAAGTCCACCTTCCAAATAATCTCTGTAATAAATTACTTTATTAAAACAAAACAGCTTATACTTTTTAGCTATCCTATTCCACACCAAAGATTCTGGGCAGAACTTTTCATTAGCAATCTCTGGGAAAGGAAACTCTCTCATAACAGAGGTTTTATAAACCTCTAATAAATCACCAGTAACATTACCATTCTCTGCATAGCGAAACTGCAATGCACTTTCATACATAGGTTCTTTAGGAAAACCTGAACCGATTAATTGCCCATCATGGTGCGCCATCAATCCACATACTCCAGCACAATCCTTATAACCTTTACACTGCTCATAATACTGAGCAATTGTTGCCAAGGAGTCTGATGGTAAAGTATCATCACTATCGAGTATTAAAATTAACTTGCCACTTGCTTCTCGTACACCTCTATTGATTGCTGTATGCTTTCCTCCATTACATTTTTTTATATAACGAATAGAGAAATCTGCATTCTCAGTGTTATGTGCTATCCATGATAATGCATATTGCTCCGTATCATCTTCAGAACCATCATCAACTATTAACCATTCGAAATCTTTAAACGTGAGATTTTTCAAGCTGTCATAAAGAGGTAAAAGTAGTTTTCCTCTATTATATGTTGGAGTTAGAATAGATATAAATGGCATATACGTATTATTTATGATAGTAAAGAGTATATTTTTTCTATTTCATTACTATTATCAATTATATGTTGTTTGAGATAATCTATATACGATTGTCGTAAGTTCGTATTATGTATCAACTCAGTAACCTTGTCAGTTGCATCCTCAACCGTCATTTCACATATACTTGCGTTAACCCTATCCTTGAATTGATCATGAACGGTAGAAAAGTTCGTAACCACAACAGGTTTACAGAGAACTTTGACTTCATCGAGTGCAATAGACTTACCCTCAAACTTTGATAAATGAACATAAAGGTCTGCACGTTTTAAATATGGGTAAGGATTAGCTTTCACTCCTAAGAATTTTACATTATCTTCCAATCCATTTTTCTTTATGAACCCTTGATAATCCCAGTCATTCGTAACACCGCCTATAAACCACCATTCAAAACTAATTCCTGATTCTTTTAGCTCCTTTGCCACCTGTACTGCGAGTTCACTTCCTTTCCCAACACTTACATATCCCAAAGAAGCTATTATAAAATCATGATGTTGCTTCATTGAAGTAGGTTCTATATGTTTATCTGCTAACTTATTAATAAGGGAAGGACTTGTTATATTCTCCATAAGATGAAACTTATCAGTATACTCAGGAAAGACCTCTTTCAATGCAGACACACATTCTTCTGATATAGTATATATTCCATCAACCTTTCCAAAGTACTTTCTGTCAGCTTTCTCATAGTATCTCCATTTACGGTAATCACTATGGAAGAATGTTATTTTCTGTTTCCCTTTTAATTTATCAACCATATAATATAAATCCTGTTGACCATTATAATCAACTATTAGATCAAAGCTTTCTTCAGTAATCTTTGGAGATATGCGAGCAAGAAAAATTCCTGCTAAGGATTTATCAATAAACGATAAAACAAATCTAATTAACGATAAAATTGCTAACAAGGGATGAAAACCAATTCCGTTTCGAAAACTAATTAAATCTTTAACCCCACTAAAGCCAGATGTTAATGCTGTAAGTCTGCTATCAGAGAGATTCCTTACTCCTGTAGGAATTTGATCACTAAAAGTTCCTGATGTGTTCATCATAAAGAGCGATACCTCATACTTCTTCTTATCAATAACATTCAATATGCTTAACATGCTCTTTGAGACCCCCCCCGTATCTAATATTCCAATTATGAATAAAATTTTCTTACGCATAGAATTATCTATTTTGTAAATGTGAATGCAGGTCTATATAATTTATTGATAGTATAATTATCATCGTATTCAAACTTATTATATAGAATACCATTACCTGCAGGAACTCCGTTTGTCAAAAATGTTTTATAAGGAACTTGCATTGGAACCCATGCATTGTTAATACGTACAAACAATGCAAAGAACACTATAATAACAAGACCTCTATTCACAGAAGAGATTCTTCTCTGACATAGTAACTTTGACATCACATAGAAAATACCCAAGAAGAATGACCATGCAAAACGTCCACCTTGTCCGAAACGCATGAAGACAAAAAGAATTGCACATAAAGCATAGCACATATTTAGGAAAGTCAATGTCTTTTTATCCTCATTGATATACCTATAATTTTTAAAGATAATAAAGATAAAGAATATTACCTCTAAAACATACTCAATTCTAAATCCTTGATCTTGATCTGTATAGCCAGCTGTTTTTCCTGTTGTATCTTCAGCACCAGCAAGTAGCATATTAGGAATTGGAGTAAGACCTATTAGAAGACAAGTAATCAATACCCGCATAATACTTTTTTTTGAATACTTTCTCAATGGTATAAAATAGATTATTCCAAATATAAGAACAGCTGTATGGAATGTTGATGCAAGAGCAACATAGAGGAAAAACCTTATAGCATTACGTTTCCAAATATGTTCTATTCCCTGCCAGACAATACCAATAGATATCATTTGCCTCAGATATGTCATCGTAAAGAAAAACATCAGTCCTAAGAATATGATACAGGCAAAGGGATAGTTATCTATATACTTGACAAATGATCTATAAAATAGAGCATAAATCAAGATTGTTGTAAATAGTATAAAAATATACCGATTAGTCGTTATAAAACTCAACAATATCTGCCAAATAAAATATCCAAATTCATTTCCATTTACAAGATAAATCGCATTGGCATAATTTCTATCTCCCCACGTAATATCTGCAATAAAATCAAAAGATTCACTATAAATATATCGATCATAGCCTCCAATCATATCGCCCAATCCTACAAACAAAGCTAAATAGATAAAGTAAATAGCCAAGAGACGTCCATCTTTAGCCAAATTTTTATTTCCTCCTACAAAAAGGAAATATAACAAACCAATTATAAATACTAAAAGATAAATACCCATGAATAAAAACTTTTATGCATTTCTGATATTAAATTCACGCCTCCAAATACGCAGTCGATTCTTTACACGCTTAAAAAAAGGAACAGGCTTGGAAATACCTCTCTGTTGAAAATCTACATCTATACCATATTTCTTAAACAGACAATCCATCTTGTAAATGTTTCTACGATCCCATTTTCCCCCTTCTATACCTGTATAGATATAAGGGATAACCTCATAGCAATCCTCAATTATCCAAGTTGGATCAACTGCTAAGTATATATGCCCTAATATTGATGAACGACGAGAAGCGAACTTTTCAGTATCCCAACCACTTTCATTATCAGCAAGAATCTCTAAAAGTTCTTCTCTTCTCCATAATGCAGCCTGACAACTCATACGATAGGGATGTCCAACAGGAATTTGTTTGAATCCTTTATAGGGTGACTCCTCTGTACCATATCCCTGCCAATTCAATATATGAAGGCATTTTACTTCTGGGTGCTCCTCCATAAATTGTACAAACTCTTCAACCAATTGATTCTGTACTGGAGCCTTTAAGAAGTAATCCTCTTGCATATACAACACAATATCGGTATCAGTCTGCATAATAGCATCTTTCAGACATAAGGACCAAGGCATTCTCTTATCCTTTGGAAAATTACGCTTCTCACAGACCTTTGTTGGTGTTATATCTAAACCAGGGAAAAAATAATCCTTATACTCTGTATTCAAAAATATTTCTCCTTTACAGTCTTTCCAGAACTCTGAAAACAACTTAAAGAAAGGTTCCCAACAATCTGAATACGAATCACATGTATTTACTACTATTGAATATTCCATTTTAATATTTATTTACATTTCACCTCCAACTAAACTTGTGTCAGCTAATTAATGCTTTCTGAATTATTAAGTTTAGTTTATCTATAACAATAGCACACATCCAGCTTATAGTCATAAGTACTATAAAAATAATAATCGGATATTTAAAACTATATATAAAATTTTGAAAGAGATAATAACAGAAATAGGTATGGATAAGCCATATACTTGTTGAACGCTTTCCCAACTCCATAAGGATTTTATCTACCCAAGAGAACCTGTGAAGCAAAGAAAAAAACATAATAAATAAAACTGTATAGAAAGGGTAAAATATTGACTGATACTTATATCTTACCAAGATAATACCAACAAATAATATTATCAAAACAAATATTAAAATATAGTTCTTATTAAATTTAAATGATAATCTCTTCTTGAAATCAGAATAATTCCAACACTTAGACAATAACATACCAAGAATGAAAGGAAACTGCAAGGTAAGGTAAGAGTCAACCCACTTAAACACCTTATAGGACTCTGTCAAACCTGAACTATACCGAGAAGATAGTCTAACTAAGATATAAGTACAAAATGAAAAAAGAAAAACCTTTATTGGATTAAACTTGTCGCAAACTGCAAATATCTTTGTACTTGACAATGTTAATAAAACATAGGGTAATAAAAACCATGTCTCATGATTATAACTATTCTTCCACCCTATATAATTATAAATTATATCTAAAAAGGAGCCTGGATATTTATCTCTACCTAAAACAAAGAAACCTATACTTACAAAGATTATCAATGTTATCCAATAATGAATATAAAGCTTGAGAATCCTTTTTAAATTATTTCTTCTACCGTGGCTAAAAGTATAATAAAGTCCATAACCACTCAATACCATAAAAAAGTCAACAGGATTCATTGCAAAAATCATATAATGAACCAACGGCTCACCTTGAATATATAAAAGTGGATTACTAAGATCGCAAAACTCTATCCTATTAAATAGATGGGCAAATACCATGAAAAGAATTGCCACACCCTTTAATGCAGAAGTATTATCTTTTGAGAAAAAACGTTCGTTCATATTATAATTCAAATAAAGACTTACGTGGAAATTTCTTCTCAAACAGACTTATAACTAACGGTTTTGCCCGCATATAATCTTCATAATCACAAAATGAAGAGTCATTTACACAGAGCGACTTTATATTAGTGTCATTTAATTTACTCTCTAAGAGAGATAAGGAAAATGTTGCTAGCTGCACAACCTGCTTCTGCATGATATTATTCTCTGGATAGAACTTATTTGATGCAAGCTGCCAATAACGGAAGAAATAATTATTCAAACTAACCTCCTCACGAAATTTAGTACAACTTTTAGCCAACATATCCCCTTCTTTGCTCCATGCCTCCTCATATACTGATTTTAAAAATGCTTTTTCATTGTGAGGGGTATAGAAATGCTGAAATTCTGTTCGTCTAAAAAGACGTATCAGATAGGCTTGTAAACGATATTTCCATCCCAAATAGCTTCCATACCACCCTTTAGGATTGGTTTTAGTTACTTCTTTTCTATTAAAATGTGCATTAACAACCTGCGTATCACAAAACTCCATAATATTTATTCCCCAACCATCAATCTCTGGAAAATAACACCGCGGAGTGAACACATGTTCAAACGGAGCATCACATGGTAAACCATTCTTAAAATAATATTCAGGAGCAATAGGCGTATTAATAAACATATCATCGTTGAATACCACAAAATGCTCACTTAACCTCGGAATACGATAAAGATTATTCTCTATAGTATTGGCCTGAAAAGTTGGAAGAAACTCATGAGGAATAAAATCTTTATGATCAACATAAGTCAACTTTGGATTATCCCAATTTAACCATTTAGGCTTTTGATTATCTGCCACAAAATAAATATGATGTACCCATGGGGTAAACTCTTCTATAGCTCTAAACCAATATTTCAGGATATTCCAATCTCTATATCTTGCATCAGCATTCTGGAAAGGAGTACCTTTATAAAGTGCTTTCTTCTTCTGCCATTCAACATCAGAACCATCAACCCAATAAATTACAAAATCAATGTTCATTTATATTTAACCAAATATATATTTTGAATATTTTAATTTACTAATATATTCTGAGCATAATAAACTTAATGGTAATACGATTAAAAATAACCACCAAGGACCAAATACAGGATTATTAATCATAAACTCTCTGATAGGTGTTGTATAATATATCGCAAGCCAAATAAATGTATGATGAAGAATATATACGCCCATAGAATTACGATCCATAAATAAAATCCAACGTGGAGGGTCTTGTTTTAGATGTGCAGATATCTTTTGGAGAAACATATATTTCCCCAAGAAAATTCCTAAAAAGAAAAGATAAAGCCAAGGTATACTTTTATTAATAGCTAAAGGCCACAAATGATTTAAGAAAGCATTTTTTTGTAAAAAAGTTATAAGATATAAAAAGATAATCAAGCACACTGAGCAAAGCCTCCCAAGATTTTTCCAAAGGTTTCTTGTCATTGTTGCTATAAAAAAACAATTAAATAGCATTAATAGAAACCAAAGGTGAGCTATTCCCCCAAATAATTGTTTCCAATAAACAGATGTGGGAAAAGAGACATACGTTATTAGTGCCCAAAATATATAAGGAACTATTAATCGTGAAAATTTCTTCTTAAGGAATTCTGAATTATTTTTGTATTTAAGTAAGTGAAAGAATCCAAATCCATATAAATAACCTGAAATAACCACAAAAATAGACAGACCTAAAGTACTAAATATAAGGGGAGAAAAAGAATAACCATAAGGAGGAGGAGAATCTATAAGAAATGGCCATACTCCTAAATTATAACAATAACAATGAAATATGACTATCATAAGCATTGCTATAACTCTAAAATAGATCACTACAGAATTTTTTTTCATGTTACAAAGGGATCTTATCTATAAATTAATTCTACTCATTTAATTACACAAAGAATAGACTTCTTGAAGTCGTCATCCAAAATCAAATCATCAACTTCACTTCCACCTTCCACCTCGTTTACATACTTTCCTGGTATCTTCATTTTGCCAGTAGCTTTGTAACGATAATATTCATATTCAATATCAAGATGACCTAAGTCCATAGCTTTATAACCTAAAGCTGCTAAATCATAAGCTAAAACCGTTGCTGTAGCTCCCAATGCCATGAATATTATAGAGCCTTTAGGTATTAGTTTCTTAGCTGCGTCTAAAATATCATCATATTTATCCCATGCATTCTCAGCTGGTGCCTCAATACGCTTTACATATAAAGCGTTATCGAATAAATTATTTCCTACACCTACTCTACATTTTTCACCTTCAATTACATAGAGTGGTTTGCCATGCCAAATAGTTTTAAACTTCTCAATATAAGCAGCAACATCAACATCTGTATAAGAAGAATAAGGACGTGAAACATATGTATTAACATAGTGTCCTCCTTGTCCTAAAAGTTTAATAATGCGATTGGCATTTCTTCTTGTCCAAGTATATGCAAAAGTTTGCTCATGTGGTTGCAAGTTAGGTATATGATGATAAAAATCAGTAATACCAATCAACAAGTTATCACTTTGAGAATGTAGTATTTCTTTTAAACGAGTACCTAAACTCTCACTCGGTTTTTGAAAGCCTTCAGAAAGTCCCCATATAATATCAAACTCTCCATTACCAAACCGAGCTAAAGACTTATCAGTCTGTATTAACTTCTCTAATGATACGTATATATCATCTATTTCTGGTTTTTTCCATTGATTAAGCCTATAAGTACCAAAAGGACGGTAATATAAACGCCAATATAAGCTTTTAAAAAGTCTTTTAATCATAAAATAAAATTTTAATTATATAATAGGATATCTATTTTTACATTAGAAAAGATAATATAGCACATTATGTACTACTTTTTAAAGTAAAAAAGCTATTTTAAAATTGTTCTACATTAGCTTGAAAATAGAACGTATTTTATTTAAACATATTTGCTTATAAGACGTACGCAATAAAAAAAAATAAGACATAAAGATTATAGAAAACGTTGATAATAAGCAAACAATTATGAATCTTAACCATCCACTTTGTTTAAACAACAGACTACACACTAATACTAAAGATACACAAAAAATTGCTATAAAAGAACATGGAAGAACACTTCTACGATAAAAAACTGTTATCTTGTAGTTAGGAATATTCTTTTTTAATATATATACGTATAGGTTAGACTTAATCAACTCTATAACAATTAAAACAATAAAAGGCACTAACGGACTATATCCAGCTTTAAGGAAAAAAAAAGTTATAGGTAATGATAATAACATTAAGAAACTATCCTGTAACGCATAGAGTTTATTTTTACCTGTAGCAACAATGCCGTAATATACAGGAGAAAATAAAACAGAAATGATACAAGTAGCCAATTGTAACTGACAAAAAATAACGGTCCAATTAGGCGGGTTTTTAAGCCATAACGTTACTATAAAATCGCCTTCAAGGAAGAAAGGCATTGATAACAAAAGCATTAAGGAAAAAGAGAACTTTGAACTATCTATAATTAGTTCTTGCATTCTTCCATAATCCTTGATAGAATAACACTTTGTCATAACTGGCCTTACTGAAATCATGAAGTTATTTGCAAATCCTCTTATTGCAGCATAAATTGTATTTGAGAATCCACAAGCAGCATTTATAGCGACAGAGAAAAACGTATTAAGCAAGATGTTTAATCCTTGTTGTTTTGCACCAAAACAAAAATTATTAAACAAGTCCCACCCTGAAAATGTAAGTAATGGTTTCATTACTTCTTTATCAACCTTCCATGAGAAAACACACTCTTCAAAATGACGTTTACAATATATCCAATATATAAGCTGTATAGTAGCTCCTGTTAATGCTATTAAAACTGCATAAGCAATCAACTTATCCATAGGAAGTACTAAAACAAAATAACAAATCAACAATTTTAAAATTGTATCAAGAATTCCTATATATGCAAAAACTGAGATTTTCTCATGTGCTATAAGCGTTGCATTATATGGTGTTTGCAAAAAAGTAAAAACTGTTGAAAGAATGGAAAATTGATAGACTATCATTGCTGCATTCTCCCGACCAGGCGGAATCGACAAGACATTAATAACTAACCATATTCCAATAGTTTCTGCTACAAGAACTAATAGAATTGCAGAAATTATACTAACATTTAAAGAAGCCGAAAATGTCTTTTTTAAACGTTCTATATTGCCTAATGGTATTTCGTATGCAAGAAAACGAGAAGTAGCACCAGCCATTGCCACCCCAATAAAAGTAAATATAGAAACAATGCCACCAACAACCTGATATGTTCCAAGGTCATCAACACCCAATACCTGAAGTATTACACGCGAAGTATAAAGAGATACTATAAGATTAAACAGCAATCTTATATACGTAAGCAATGTGTTTTTTGCTATTGTTTTATTTGAAGATATTGTTTCTGACATATAGTAAGAAATACTTAAGTATAAGAAAGGCTTCTTAAACCTGTCATTCAATTATAAAAACACTTTTAAATCTCTCTTTTTATGTAAATATAACTTCCCACGTATCTTTTAAGAATAAAACTTTATACAAGTTATAAAGGCTATATTTATACTTCCCTAAAGCACTCTTTATATACTTTCCTAAGTAAACGGACACATTGTCCGAAACCTTCGGAAAGAGTGTATGGAACTGTCGGACAGAGATAAATGATGATTTATTATGAATGAATTAAAAGACTTTTATAGTTTAACCGAGTCTATTTTTATTCGTGAAAAGATAAAGACGCAAATGTCCTTTCGTATCGGGGTGCTTCGTAACCATATTTTTTGAATATACCTTTAACGTCTTCTGCCATCCGACATGTAAAGAGATAACCAATCTCAGCATTGCCATAACGATAGAAATTACTGCGTTCACGAAAATAGGAATATATCTCATTGCGAAGATCGGGTAAATCTTTACGGCGCACCTCGCCAAAGAAATGGGTGAAGCCTGCATAACAAGTAACTAACCTTTTATCTTGAAATTTCTTACAACAACCATTCACAAGGTTCTCTGGTAAGAGAGCGGAAGGATAAATAGCTCCACCCCATGTATTGGTAGATGGCTGTAGTTTGAAATATAAATGATGCAAGCAGTTCTCTTTAACAGAACAAGATTCCAAAAAGCAGGCTTCATAACTCTTAGGGAAAGTTTCTAAGAACAATGATTCGTTTGTTACCATTGGTTAATCATAATATTAAATATACTTAGATGAATAAAGGAAGGGGAACAAAACAAAGAAGATGTAGATAACCTATTAAGGTTAAAAAGAGGAGATATCATATCCTCCCTACAAACGATGATTCGTTTGCAGGCTGACAACTATCATGATTTCTCCGCATAAGAACGAAAATGCAAAAACATATAGACAGGATACAGTAACAATCGTTAACTCAAACAATTAAAACTGTGCTGGTCAATTCAGTAGATGGATTTCATTCGCAGAATCTCTTTTGTTAATAGTTCTAATTCCTTTTATTTTCACTGCAAAATTATATAAAATCTTCGAAAAGAGAAAAAATACCAATAGAATAATCTTATTTGCAAGTGAAAATTATGGGGAGTACAAATGATATTCCCTGTTTGAGATAGAATAAAGTGCATACAAATCAGCTATTTAGAGAAAAATAACTAACTTTGCATACAAATCAGTTACACTAAGGAATGAAAAGGATTCTATTGATTACAGCCATATTGTTTATGGCATTAACAAACGGGCAGGCACAAGTGCTGAACAAAGATAACACGAAGCAGATTGGGCAGGCAGTTAAGGGGGGCATCAAGGAAGTAAAAGATGCTATCGTACAAGATACTAAGCCTACAGGCGAGCACGAGCAGTGGGATATCTATGCTGTACCTAAGATTGGACTAAATTTATCTAATCTCCCAGGTATTGATGGGAAGGTCAAGATAGGTCTTATTGGTGGAGTCTATATGGAAATGTTCTTAACTAAGAATATTGCCATAGATGTAGAGACGCAATACAGCCATCAAGGTTCATCAGGCGTCCACCGCACCCTTACTACTACCGATGTATCGGGCATAACAACAACACGCGAATATGGTTCATACGACTTTAAGTTAGATTATCTCAACACCAATTATATTGTGCGTTGGTATCCTTGGATAGACCTCCCATGGAGTTTCACAACAGGTTTGCACACTAGCTATATAATCAGTGCTAAAGCGAAACTGGATGATGGCACGAAGCATAACCTAAAAGACCATATATATAAAGGTGATGTAGCGATTTCATTGGGTGTTAGCTACGAATGGAGCCAATGGCAGATTGAAGCACGCTATAATCTCTACTTTAGGAAGCTAGCGCGCGATGCTGAAGCTCAAGAGCTCATGAGGAATGCCCGCAATAATATGTTTGAGGTAACATTGGGCTACAGGATTAAAGTGCTATAATATAATAAGGTGAGAACTGCTATCCTCATACTTCTCTCTACCCTTTCGATCAATATGTCAGCAGAGGAGAATGACTCGCTCTCCATTGCGAAGATGGGGATAGAGTTCCGTTATATCCCTGCACAAACGCTCACTCTAGATAAGGAACCACGCATTTGGACTAAGACGAAAGACACGCATTCTTGGGCCGCACAAATAAACATTACGCCTACCAAGAATGCGTATGCACACGACTATAACTATCCCACTTTCTCATTCGGTCTCCGCTATCATCTCAACCATGGAACAACCATGCACAGGGATGATCCATGGGGCGAAGCACAGCCTGTAAACTATACCAGTAAGCTGGGGAACTTCCTCACCTTATACGGCACCTTCAACCGACCACTCTATCGAAGCAAGCACTGGCAATGGGGCTATTATCTAGGAACAGGTATTGCCTACACAAGCCTTAAATATAATCAGAAGAACGATATAGATAATGAATATATCGGCTCACACCTGAATATTTATTTCAACGCTGGCTTGTACGGACAAGTTAAGATAGCGAAAGAATGGAGTGTAAAGGGCGGATTAGACTTCGCACATCACAGCAATGGAGCTATGGCGCGACCCAACAAAGGCGCAAATTACTTAGGTCCGTTCTTAGGGCTTGTTTACGAGCCTCAACAAGCCACAAACCACATTGCGAAACGTAATACTAATGAAACTAAACCCTTTCAGAAATATTGGTTCACCGAGTTTACCCTCGGGCTAGGTGGAAAGACATTACTTGAGGAATGGCTACAAACTCAGTTCAATACTCCTCAAGGACAGCCTGATTATCGTAAAGAACATTTTACTTATTACGGAGCTTACTCCTTTCACACACATATCCTCTATCGCTACGCTCGTCGTTGGGCGTCGGGGATAGGCGTCGGACTATTCTACGGCGAATATGCGCATCGGATAGCAAGAATGGATAAAGAAAACGGACATACTGACGAGAAACATAGTCCGTGGTCGGCAAGCATCGAGGCTCGTCACGAGGTTTACTATGGGAATGTTTCCGTTCGCGTCACACTCGGTTATTATCTTTACCGACACATGGGATATAGTGCCAATCACGGACTTGAATATCCTTATCACGAGCAAGTGGGTGTCTTCTATAGTTTCCCCAAACTGAAAAGATTAACGCTCGGATTCAGTGTAAATGCTCATGCTACAAAAGCCGATTTTACGGAGTTACAAATCTCAATGCCAGTTAGATTATAGAGAGATAAAAGGTCTCATCCTCTCCTCTATTTCAGAAAGGAAGCACTTAACAGAGTGTTATTTTGCAATATTAAGGGAGAGGCTTATGCATAGATGACACGCAAATACATCTACTTAGAGTCTGAAGAAACACCTTTCTTGGTATGAAATAATGCTCTTCTTAAATACCATGTTTTATTTCTTCGGATGTGTAGTTATCAGAAATTAATATTACCTTTGCAAAGGTAAAGATTAGAATAAGTATTAAGAAATGATATCAATAGACGGACTGACGGTGGAATTCGGCGTGAAGCCATTGTTTAAGGATGTTTCATTCGTCGTCAATGAACGAGATAGGATAGCCTTAGTGGGTAAGAATGGAGCTGGAAAATCAACGATGTTGAAAATCTTGTGTGGTCTTCAGAAACCAACAAGTGGTACTGTCTCAGTACCCAATGATTTGACGATTGGATACCTGCCACAGGTGATGAAACTTTCTGACGATACGACCGTGAAGGAGGAGACGCGTAAGGCTTTCGCTGACAAGACAAAGATGGAGGAGAAGCTCAAGAGGATGGAGCAGGAGATGGCCGAGCGTACTGATTATGAGAGTGATAGCTATTCCGAACTCGTTGAGCGTTTTACGACCGAGCACGAACGTTATATCATGATGGGAGGCGAGAATTATGAGGCCGAGATTGAACGAACTTTGACAGGTTTAGGTTTTACGCGTGATGATTTTGATCGTCCTACACGTGAGTTCTCTGGTGGATGGCGTATGCGTATTGAATTGGCGAAGATTCTTCTCCGTCGTCCAGACGTACTCCTATTGGATGAGCCAACGAACCACCTTGATATTGAGTCCATCCAATGGCTGGAACAATTTCTTGCACAGAGTGCCAAGGCCGTTGTGCTTGTGAGCCATGACCGAGCATTTGTCAATAATGTCACGAATCGTACACTGGAGATAACCTGTGGGCATGTGGAAGACTATCGTGTGAAGTATGACGAGTATCTCGTTCTTCGAAAAGAGCGTCGTGAACAACAGCTTCGTGCGTATGAGAACCAACAGAAGGAGATTGCCGATACAAAGGCGTTTATTGAGCGTTTCCGTTATCAAGCCACCAAAGCCGTACAGGTTCAACAACGCATTCGTCAGTTGGAGAAGATTGTGCCAATAGAAGTGGACGAGGTGGATAATTCAGCTATGCGTCTGAAGTTTCCTCCATGTCTGAGAAGTGGAGATTATCCGATCATTGCTGAAGGCTTAGGGAAGACCTATCCCAATAGATTGCATAGTGATGGACCGGGTCAGACGGTGTTTGAGGGGGTGGACCTGATTATCAAACGAGGCGAGAAAGTGGCGTTCGTCGGTAAGAATGGTGAAGGAAAGTCTACTTTCGTGAAGTGTATCATGGGCGAGATTCCTTTTGATGGTACGCTGAAGATAGGTCATAACGTACAGATAGGTTATTTCGCACAGAATCAGGCACAATTGTTAGATGAGAACCTTACGATCTATGAGACGATTGATAGGGTCGCCACAGGTGATATGCGATTGAAAATCAATGATTTGCTAGGTGCGTTCATGTTCGGTGGAGAGACGTCGGAGAAATACGTCAAGGTACTTTCAGGAGGCGAGCGTTCACGCTTAGCGATGATCAAACTCTTGCTTGAGCCCGTGAATCTTCTTATCCTTGATGAGCCTACCAATCACCTCGATATCGCCTCAAAGGAAGTGTTGAAGGAAGCCATCAAAGCCTTTGATGGTACGGCAATTATCGTGAGTCACGATCGTGAGTTCCTCGATGGATTGGTAAGTAAGGTCTATGAGTTTGGTGGTGGTAAGGTGAGAGAGCATTTAGGTGGAATCTATGATTGGTTGAAAAGTCTCACCCAGCTAAACCCCTCTCCTACAGAGAGAGGGAGTGCAGCCTCCCCCAACCCCTCCGAAAGGAGGGGAGTGCCTATGCGCACACGAGAGGATAAGGGTGCTTTAAAACTTCCTCCACATCTCAACAAAGAACTTGCAAACTTGTCTCTCCCCCTGTCGGGGGAGTCGGAGGGGGCCTTATCCTACGCTGAACGCAAAGAGATACAGAAGAAGATTCGTAAGGCTCAACGTGCCGTGGAGGAATCCGAAAGCAAGATAGCCAAGTTGGAGACACGTAAGAAAGAATTGGATGATCTATTGATGACACCCGAGAATGCCTCGAATATGGAGCTCGTGACGGAATATACCAACCTCCAGCGTGAACTTGATGAGGAAAACGATAGATGGCTCATACTGTCGGAAGAGTTGGAAACTCTGAAACTTTGAAAAAGCCTGAAACTTTGAAACTTTGAACTTTGATGTTTAACATTACCCACATCGGTAATCATAATTATGAATTATGAATTTTGAATTAAACCAAACTTTTTTACTATGCGTATCAAAAAACTTTTACCAATGATGTTCCTTGCATCTCTCCCCTTTATTGCTATGGCACAGGGTCAGGCAGGAATCAAGGCAGAGAATCTCGACAAGTCGGTACGTCCGGCTGACGATTTCTTTACGTTTGCCACAGGTGGATGGCAGAAGCTCAATCCCCTTCCTGGCGCTTTCTCACGTTTTGGCTCGTTCGACCAGTTACAGGAGAACAATAACAAGCGGATTAACACCATCCTTACAGACTTGCTTAAAAAGCAGGGCAAGGAGGGTTCTGTAGAGAAGAAGTTGGGCGACTTCTATAAGCTCGCTATGGACTCGGTTCGTCGTAATAAGGAAGGCGTAAGTCCTGTTAAACCCTTGTTGGACGAGATGGAGAATGCAAAAACCTTGACCGATCTTCGTAATCTTCAGATTAAGTATGCCACTTTTGGATATGGTGTACCTTTTGGATATGGTTTTGATGCCGACCAGAAGAATGCTAAACAGAACATATTAAATCTTGGTCAAGGTGGGTTAACACTTGGTCAGAAGGAATATTATCTGGATAATGATAAAGCCACGAGCGAGATTCGTAATGCTTATCGCCAGTTTATTGTCAATATGTTCCGACTCTTTGGATTCTCTGACACACAGGCTCAGGCACGTCGTGATGCTATTATGCGTTATGAAACAATGTTAGCTTTGATTTCAAAAAGTAATACAGAATTACGTGATGTTGAGGCCAATTATAATAAGATGACGCTTGATGAGTTCAAGGAGAAATATCCTAATCTTCCACTGGAATCATTGGCGAATGCTGAAGGTATACAGAGTAAGGATATTCAAACAATGGTGGTTGGTCAACCCTCATTCTTCGCAGGCGTTGACAAACTGGCATCTACTGGTAATTCAGATGAACTTCGTGCTCGAATGGAATGGGATGCAATCTTGTCGTCAGCTAATTGTTTGAGTGATAATGTACGTGCTGAATATTTCAACTTCTTTAGTAAGACCATGCGTGGAACTAAGGAGGATTATCCTCGTTGGAAACGTGCCACACGACAAGTGGAAGAACAAATGGGCGAGCCACTCGGACGTATTTATTGTGAGCGTTATTTCCCAGCGTCAAGTAAGAAACGTATGGAGGAATTAGTTAAAAACTTGCAGGTGAGCCTTGCCGAGCGTATTAAAGCACAAGATTGGATGAGTGAACCAACCAAGAAAGCTGCTCTTGAAAAACTCTCTACCTTCTATGTGAAGGTGGGTTATCCTAACAAGTGGAAAGATTTGAGTAAACTTACAATAGATCCCTCAAAGTCTTTTTATGATAATGTTCAGGCATGTCGTAAGTTCTGGGCTAACGTAACTATTCAAGAGAAAGCTGGTAAGCCTGTTGATAAGGATGAATGGTTGATGACCCCACAAACGGTGAATGCTTATTATAATCCTACGACAAATGAGATTTGCTTCCCAGCAGGTATTCTTCAGTATCCATTCTTCGATCCTAAGGCCGATGATGCCTTCAATTATGGAGCTATTGGTGTGGTGATTGGACATGAGATGACGCACGGATTTGATGATCAAGGACGCCATTATGATAAGGATGGTAATATGACAGACTGGTGGACAAAAGAAGATGGAAAGAACTTTGAGGCTCGTACAGGTAAGTATGCTGACTTCTTCAGTGCTATCAAGGTTTTGCCTGATCTTAATGCGAACGGTAAGCTCACATTAGGTGAGAATCTTGCTGACCATGGTGGTCTTGAGGTGGCTTTCAATGCTTTCGAGAAGACGCCAGAAGCCAAGAAAGGCAAGGTTATCATGGGCTTTACTCCAGAACAGCGTTTCTTCATCGCTTATGCTGGTGTATGGGCAAACAATATTACAGAGGCCGAGATTCGTAGTCGTGTGAAGAGTGATCCTCACTCTCTTGGCGAGTGGCGTGTGAATGGTGCTCTGCCTCATATTAATGCTTGGTATAAGGCGTTCGGCGTGAAGAAGGGCGATAAGCTCTTCATCCCAGAGAACGAACGTCTGAAACTTTGGTAAACGAAACTTATGATATAAGTTTACGTAATGTTGCTCACATTAAACGTAATAGATTTAGTCCCCTCCAATCAGAGGGGACTTTTTTACTTAATGAAGGCTTTTGTGATATATGAATAAATAAGGACGTTTGCTTCCTATTTTATTCGTGGTTTTATATTATTTAATCTCTCGTGTTTCCCTTATTTGTCTGAAGTATTTGTTCTATCAGTATTTAATCACTATCTTTGTATCTGATTAGTATAGAAGAGATTGATAAATGAGAACGATTGAACTCCTTGCCCCAGCCAAGAACCTCGAATGTGGAATAGCCGCTATTGACCATGGAGCAGATGCCATATATATTGGCGCTTCCCGATTTGGGGCACGCCAATCGGCTGGTAATAGTGTTGAGGATATTGGCAAGTTATGCGAATATGCTCATCGTTATGGTGTCACGGTTCACGTGACCATCAATACGATTATCTATAATGAAGAGTTTGAAGAGACACTTGCCTTAGTACGTGAGTTGGTGAATGTTGGCGTTGATGCCTTTCTTTTACAGGATATGGGGTTGATGAGTAAGGTGAGGGAAATCGTGCCAGATACAGTGGCTCTCCACGCCAGTACACAATGTGACACGCGTACATGGGAGAAAGCCCAATGGTTGAGCGAGCAGGGGTTCGATCGTGTCGTTTTGGCTCGAGAATTATCAGTTGAAGAAATCAGTGAGATACATAAACGTTTGCCTAATCTGGAGTTAGAGGCCTTTGTGCATGGCGCATTGTGCGTGAGTTATAGTGGAATCTGTTATGCCTCACAATATTGTTTTGGGCGTTCAGCCAATCGTGGAGCATGTTCTCAGTTCTGTCGTTTAGCGTTTGACTTGAAGGATTCAGACGGGAAAACCATAGAACACCAGCGTCATCTTCTCTCACTAAAGGATATGAGTCAGATAGATAATCTTGAGGCACTAATGCGTTCTGGGGCTTGTGCTTTTAAGATAGAGGGAAGACTGAAAGATATTAATTACGTAAAGAATGTGGTCTCGGCTTATAGCCAACGCCTTGATGAGATCATCCGTCAATATCCTAGTGAGTTCCATCGTGCCTCTTTAGGGCGTGTGGCTTATTCGTTTACGCCTAACCTAAAGAAAACTTTTAATCGTGGATATACGAGCTATTTCTTAAATGGTAGACAGGCTGATATTTTCTCCCCTGATACGCCAAAAGCCTTAGGCGAGTTTGTAGGTACGGTGAAAGAGATAAGACGTGATAGTTTCAATGTGGCTGGTACGTCAAGTTTCGCTAATGGTGATGGGTTGTGTTTCTTGGGGGGTGGTTTTCGTGTGAATCGAGCCGTGGGTAATCGCCTTTATCCCTATAAGATGCCACATGGCTTAAAGCCTGGTATGGCATTGTATCGTAATCAAGATCAAGCCTTTGATAAGGAATTGAGTGGTACTACGGCTATCCGTAAAATCCCTATTGTAATGACTTTCGGGCTTACGGATAATGGCTTTATATTAAGGGGGAAGCTCGTATCTGGTGATGTGATGGAAGATACATTAAGTGCCGAAACACTTATTAGTTTCGATCATCAACAAGCCCAGAAACCTCAACATGATAATATCGTCCGTCAGTTGACAAAACTCGGAAATACGGCTTATGAATGCTCGGATGTTAGACTTGAAGATGGGGTGGAGCAATGCTTTATTCCTAGTAGTGTACTTGCTGATTTACGTCGTGCATTGATAACAGAATTAGACAAGAAGATACAGGAAAGAAAGCGTATCACCATTCACAGGACTACAAGATTGGATAGCGATAAGGCGCAATCCTATAAGTTTGTGAGAGAGGCTAACCCTAGTCAATATCAGGCATTCCCTTATCTTTATAATATCTCTAACGATGTCGCCCGTAAGTTTTACGAACAACAAGGAATAATGAAACCCGATGAGGCTTTCGAGAATCAACACCCACAAGGCGTACAAGTGAAACGTGGACAAGTGGAGGATGCCTTACTCATGCAATGCCGTCATTGTATTCGTTATTCATTAGGCTATTGTGTGAAACGTGGAGGAAAGAAACCCACATGGCGTGAACCTCTATATTTAGAATTACCCGATAAGCGTAGATTCCGTTTAGAGTTTGATTGCAAGGATTGCCAAATGAATATTCATCCTGACGTAGAGTAAGTGTGTTTCATCTAACCTTTAACCCCAAACATTCTCACAATATGCAAAGATATTATCCGATATTGATCGTCTTTCTGTTTAGTGTGACACTCATGATAACAGGCTGTTATCATAAGAAGACACCCTCTTCCTTCCGATTACCAGATAGTATTCAAGAGGCACAGATTACGCGTAAGCTAGAAGCAGGAGGCGACTCTCTTTCAAAGCAGAAAGATAGTACGCAGGATGATTGGCAAGGCTCTATAAGTGGGGCTGACTCGCTTTCTTTCCGTGTAAAGCACCACTATTCACAAGGCTTTAACTTTGTGGTTAGCTCTGATTCACTTATGCTTATACGCCAACAACCAGAAGAAGCCGTGAGCCATCGTTTGAAGACTGATTCGTTTTCCGTGCATGAGGGAAAGGGTATTGTCGTGGTAGATATTCGTATTCTTCCTGATGATAAAAATGATTCTGTATGGGTACAGATAGCGACTGAAGATTATGCCTTTGGTTGGATTCACGAAGGACGTTTGTTGAAGCAGGTGATACCTGATGATCCTATTTCCCAGTTCATCTCCACCTTCTCCAACATCCACTTACTCATCTTTATGATTATTATTTCTATCATAGGCGTGGGCTATTTGGCACGTAAGATATTAAAGCGTAATGCGCATATTGTTCACTTCAATGACATCAATTCATTCTATCCAACATTGTTAGCAGTAGTAGTGGCATTATCAGCGGCATTCTATGCAAGCATACAACTTTTCACGCCAGAAACGTGGAAGGAGTTCTATTTCCATCCTTCTCTCAATCCCTTCTCTCAACCCCTATTGCTCAATATCTTCTTATGTTTAGTATGGGCAATGTTGATCATCGCCATAGCTACTATAGATGATGTGCGCCGTTTATTGAAGTCGAGCGATACCATACTCTATCTTAGTGGATTAGCCGCCGTATGTGCCGTTAATTATATCATCTTCTCCGTTCTCACCTTATATTATATAGGCTATTTCCTATTTGTCGTTTATATCTATTATGCCTTTTGGACGTATTTACGAAAGAGTAGTGAGACTTATTATTGTGGGAATTGCGGGACGCGCTTACACCGTAAGGGGCGTTGTCCGCATTGTGGTGCGATGAATGAATAGGTTATCCTAATAAATTAGGATTGCGTGGTATGTATATTCTATCTACCTTTGCAGAGTGAAATAATACTTAAACATAAGAAAACGAAAAGATATGTTTAAATGCCAGTTTAGCTTAGCTTTGTTGATGGCAACAGGCTTGTCAGTAGGAGTCCATGCTGATAATATCATAGCAATAGGTGATACCTCTCGGGTTTATGATATTGATGAGGTATTGGTAATCAATCAGCCCAAAGAGATTTATCGACTCCGCCAACAGCCTTTGAGTAGTACGTCTTTCGATGGAAGCCAACTCCAGCAATTAAATGTGCAGGACACCCGCCATCTATCTACCTTTGTTCCGTCATTCATTATGCCAGAATATGGAAGTCGTTACACTTCCTCTATTTATATGCGTGGTATCGGCTCACGGGTGAACTCGCCAGCTGTGGGTATTTATGTTGATGGAATGCCAATATTGAATAAGAGTGCTTTTAACTTCCACACTTATGATATTGATCGTGTCGACGTATTGCATGGTTCTCAAGGAACGCTTTACGGAATGAATACCGAAGGCGGACTCATTCGTATGTACAGTCGTAACCCATTCCAGTATCAGGGCACAGATGTTAAGCTCTCGCTTGGCACAAGGCTATTGCGCAAGGTGGAACTGAGCCATTATCAGAAGCTCGATGACAAGCGTGCCTTCTCTTTATCAGCTTTCTATGGTGGACAGAATGGGCTTTTCCGAAACCAATTTGACGGAAGTCGTGCCGACCTTATCAATGAGTTCGGAGGCAAGGGGCACTTCATGTGGAAAGCATCAGACAGATGGATGTTTGATTGGATAGCCGACTATCAATACACGCACCAGAATGGGTTCCCTTACGGACAACTCGTGACTAAGGAGGAAATTGCATCTGCACCCCTTACCTCGCCCTTATATGCTCTGAAAGCTGGCACACAAATGCCCAATCAGAACAGACAGAGTTATTATCGACGTAACATATTGAATACAGGAATGGGAATCAAGTATGCTGGCAATGGATTTGACGTGAATAGCATGACTTCCTGGCAATTCCTCCATGACAATATGCTAATGGATATTGATTATCTCCCACAAGATTTCCTCCATCTTACCCAGCGTCAGCATGGTAACACACTCACGGAGGAACTATCAGTTAAGAGTAACAGATCAGGCAGATGGCAATGGACTTTCGGTGTCTTTGGGTCATATCAGTGGCTGAAGACAATGGCGCCTATCTACTTCGATAAGGATATGAATACAGCCCTGTCAAAGAAGATAACGGACTATGCTTATAACGGGATGTTGAATGCTATGGCGCGTGGTATGGTTCCGAGCTTCGTGGCACGTGGTATGTCTGAGGAAGCGGCTCTAAAAGCGGCTCGCACACTCGTAGCTGCGAATATTGCACGTGCAGGAGGTGTTTCCATTAATATGACAATGGAACCTGTCCCAGGACTTTTCCGTACACCAACATTTAACTTTGGTGTCTATCATGAGAGTAATATCGACCTCACCAATCGCCTAAGAGCGACACTCGGCTTGCGCTATGACTATTCGCATGTGGCGATAGACTATGCGACTTCAGCTCGTGTCGTATTGCAAGAGCACGTGTTAGGCGTGAATATTAATCCTGTAATCACATCAACGTTGAAGCACCATGAAGGCAATCACTTCAAACAATTACTACCAAAGGTTGGTCTTACTTATCGTTTCGATGACGGGAGTAACCTATATGCCACATGGTCTAAGGGCTATCGTGCTGGCGGATATAATTTCCAAATGTTCTCTGATATATTACAGGCTGAGACATCACAAGCCGCACAAAAGGCACGTGCCAATGTGGATATTCAACATGATGAGGCTTATTATAAGCGAATCGCTAAGACGATAGAATATAAGCCTGAGACTAGCTGGAACTATGAGATAGGTGCTCACCTCAACCTCTTGGGTCATCAAATTCATCTTGACCTAGCTGCTTATTATATGCAAATCCGTAATCAACAACTCTCTGTAATGGCTGGTAATTATGGTTTCGGACGTGTAATGACAAACGCAGGTCGTAGTCATTCGTGCGGCTTAGAGGCGACACTTCGAGGTGGAGCACTTGATAATCGTTTGTCTTATGCCCTTAGTTATGGCTTTACAAGTGCCCAGTTCGACGAGTATTCCGATTCTATCGCTGGTACCAATAAGGTGAATTACAAAGATAAGAAAGTGCCTTTCGTCCCACAACATACATTGGGCGCAAGTGCTGACTATCGTATTGACGTTGACCCAGCCGCCTTGCTAGATCCTTCTAACAACTTCCATTTGCGTAGTGTGACTCTTGGTTTGAACCTTTCTGCACAAGGTAAGACCTACTGGGATGAGCAGAATACTATTAGTCAGAACTTCTATGCCGTCTTGGGCGCACATGCTGATGCCGACTTCGGGCAATTACATATCAATTTATGGGTACGCAATCTAACGGATACGAAGTATAACACGTTTGCTGTACAAAGTGCTGCTACGGGTAATAAACTCACCTTTGCTCAGCGCGGAACGCCATTCCAGTTAGGTGTTGACCTTAGTTATCGGTTCTAAGGAAGGGGGCAAGTTGATGGAGCGAAGGCTTGTCCGATACTAAACAGCTCGTGAATATCAATAAATACGGAGGTACGTTTTAGCAAAAACGTACCTCCGTTTCGGTTAAAACAGAGGTACGTTCTTAGTGAAAGCACTTATCCCAATATGAGAAGCCATGATTTGATAAAGGGAAGGGGATGCCTTGGAGGGGAATATATCTCCTCTGCCTCTTATCGTATCAAGCAGTATCATCAGGGTGATACTGGAATATCATTAGGGTGATACTGGAATATCATTGGGGTGATACTGGAGTATCATTAGGATGATACTAGAGTTCCATTAGGGTAAAACTAGAATAGAACGTATAGGTCACGGAAATACATGCGTGTTAGGGAGTGTTGACACATAGGTGTTATTCGCTTATATCATACGACTACAAAAGACACCCTTTATTTCCTCCTATCATCTATCCCATCAGATACAATGCCTCAATGTAGGGACAGACGCCCTCGTCTGTCCGCCTCACAATTCGGATGTAATACGAAACTCCATTCTTCTATATAGAAAGTTGAACATAAAAGGTAGGACAGACGGAGGCGTCTGTCCTACTTTTCGAACGCACTTCCAATTGGTGAATGCGTTTCTCTGATACTAAGTAACCGATTATCTCAGAAACAAGATAGAATATAATGGCAATTACCCAACCAGCTCCTTTCTAATATTATCGCACTTTACTCCCATTTAAGCGAACGCTGAACGATGTCCCTTTCTCCGTACTGATAAACTCTGGGGCGTATGCACATTGAGCCGTGACAGTGCCCGTGGTATAAGTTCCTGAACGATCAAGATAATACTCCTGTTCTATCACATGCACGCCCTTTGGTAACATTCCGATAAACAAGTTAGTGCGATTATCTTTGACATCCAAATAATAAGAACAATCTCTACCATAACGATACCCACTCGTCTTATCAACAGGTTCCATACAAGCGGCACGCTTATCAATAATTTGTACAAAATCGAGATCACGCGTACTAGTAAGCGTTATGCGCACTTTCACATGACTCCCCACCTGTAAAGCCCCAGCTTGTAAGGGGATGATTTCTCGCTTGACCTGCAATTCGCCCTTCTGGGCTTTTAGATCCTTGACGGATTGAATGGATTGAAAATAAAGGGCTCCAAAGCTGATATGAGTAGGTGAAAAAGATTGAGAATCAGACGTTAATTTTGTTTCATTATATTTATCATTCAACCACAATCGTCCCTCACCTGACAAAGACACATCTCTTATTCCTTTCAATTTATCAGCACTGAAAATATGAGTTTCTGTATCTCTAAATGTATGAGCATCTGTAAGATATTTTCCATTCAAGAAAGCGTAGATTGCATTCGCACTATTTATGGTCGTCAACCAGTATTGTGTTCGCTTCTCCTGCAAGAGCCATTGTTTCATTTGGGCAATCGTAAGACGATCTTCTGGCGTTATCATTTGTAGGGCTTCAAGAGCCGACACGTGGGATGGAATCTTGTAATCAAGCCATGAATACCCAGCACGCTGACTATCATAATAACGCCCTTTGAGTTGGTCATAAACCGTGTATTGCTTCAACGTCTCTACGAGCTGGCGGGCTTCTTTTTGTTCACCATAGTGATAAAGAAGGATGGCTGATTGTGCCAACGAATAGATATCATACGTGGAGGCGTTTTTCTTTAAACTTCGTATAAGTTCTTTACCATGTTTTGTGAGCGTCTCCTTTGCGCCTCGCCCATCTAATGCGCGTAGGTAAAGTTCCTCTAAGTCGGTCTTTCCCTGTGCTAAATAATGAAAACCTTTCTCCATCATCTCATCAATAGCTCGCTGGTGCCCAATCATAGCGTTAAGGCGAATAAGGAGTTCCATGACGGTCTCAGTGACCCACCGATTGCCCGACATTCCCTTAAACCAAGCCCATGAGCCATCTGCTTGTTGGAGTTCACGCAATCGTTCTGTCAAGTCTTTCTCATATTCCGACATCTTTGCTTCGTTTAGGAAATCAACTAAAGCCAACTTCTGTTCGGTTTCTTTTTTTGCCGTCAAAGTCCATGGTGTTTCTTGTAAAGACAGGGATTTTAATTCTTCATTTTTTTCAAGATTTGATGTAAGATGTTTTCTTTCCATACTATCTCTCACCTCAAACAAACTTGGATGAGCCTTTGCCAATTCATGCCCCAGCCTTGTGGTATAATACGCCATAGCCTGACAGATCGCACATCCATCCACAGGATGAGTATAAGCGTGTAAGGCATCAATAATCATTGTCTCGGGGTGTTTCGTATATTCCACCCGCAGGCAAGGATAGATACCCCTATGCTCACCATTTGTCGGGAAAAGCTGATGGGGATGGAATGTCAGTTTTTCATTACCGACAAGTGTAAAAGGAATTGCTTGTGTAATGAGTTCTTTATTATCTAACACAGGGAGATAATGCTGTTCGCCATCACTCACTTTTCCATCTGTCACTATGACTTTGCATACGAGCAAGGAGGGCGTATTATTCATTGCTGGGGTATAAGAAAATTTTACCACCTGCGTACTATCACTCTTCAGTTGGAAGGCTTGTGTCTCTGTATGGATGATTTTCTCATTCTCTGCATCGAGGAGGATAAGTGTGGCCTTTCCATCTATATTTTTATCCGTCACGTTAAATATTTTCGCACTCATACTCGCCTTATCTCCTAATCGAATGAATCGAGGGAGGTTCGTTTGAACCATCAGGTGTTTACGAGCCAATATCGATGAGCGAATCAATCCAAATTTCATGTCTTGGGTATGCGCCAAACCCATGAATTGCCAAGAGGTTACGCTCTCTGGTAAGGTGAAATTGAGCGTAACATTCCCCTCTGTATCACTCAGCAGATTAGGATAGAAGAAGGCTAGTTCCGTAAAATTCTTTCTTATCGGAAGGTTGGTCAAATGTTGTAATTCTTCAGGGGAAAGTGTCAAAGAGGAACTTGTCTTTTCTTCTGGGATATACATAGGAGAAGTAGGGGCACGTGAGCCATAAAGGGAAGAAACATTCTTTACAACGATCACACTTCCTGTCAAAGATTCTTTCTTCACAGAGCCATAACCTGTAACGACTACCTCCTGGAGTTGATCACTGTTTTCTTTCATGGTCATATCCAATCGTGAACCATAGACCTTACGCACAACACTCTGCATGCCAATGTATGAGAACTGGAGCGTCTCGCCATAGTGCACCTTCAATCGGTAATGCCCGTCAATGTCGGTCACTGTTCCTAATCCACTTCTCTCGCATGACATGACATTCGCCCCTATGATGGGTTCTCCATCTTCACCAACAACCTTACCTTCAACGATAAGTTTTGCGCCTCCAGCTAGCCCCATATCTAAGGAAGGATAATCGTAAGTGATTGAGGGTGAGTGAGAATAAATGCTCATGTAATGGTGTAATAGCTTGTCCATCCCTAACCATTCGGCACGAACCTCGGTCAGTCGATCGCCCAATGAAAACTTCCATTGATTCTCGGCAATCCCATCTAAAGCCCTGTCATAGAGTGTCGCCATTAACTGGGCACGCACAGGATGACCATCGGGGGTAGAAACCTTCAACCTCCATGTTTCTTTATCTCCTGGCACGAGTCTATCACGGAAAGTGGTCCATGAGAGATTCAAATTTTTATCATCGAGCCGACGATTAATCGTTTGATAAAAACTAAGGAATTGCCCATCTACATAGTAAGCATAACAAATGGTAATACCATCCCCATATTCTGGACGATAAGTAAATGTGCGATTGACGATGGTATCGCTCAATTCTAACGTTCCATTTTCTAATGTTTTTTCAGAGGTAAAAATGGAATAAAGCACGTGGATATTTCTCTTGCTCGTGCCGAAATAAACTTTTACAGAGGAGTTATCACCTTCTCCAAAATCAGAGCCTGTGGCATAGAACCACCCATTCATCTCTTCACACGGATGCTTATCATTTTCATCGAAGAGAATGAACGAATAACGAGCCGTATCACCCTCACAAGTCGCTATGAGCTCATTCCAACCTTTCTTTACATTTGTAGGCAAAGGTAGGGTGATAACACCGACAGAATGGTTTTCTGGTTTGTCTGAAGTTTTCTCACTGGTCTCACAAGATTGAACCTCACTTTCATAGCCTTTCAACCAATACTTAACTCGACCTTTCTGTAATACTCCACACCTGTTTGTAAGCAAGAAACAGAGTTGGGGCAAGTGATGAAGTTCTACTCGATAATCGCCATCTGATTGAATCGTTAGATGAGCCCGTTTGTCATCGGCATAGACAGTATAATTAAACGTCTGTTGTTCACCAGTACCATCAGTAAGCGTACCATTGATTGAGAAGAAATTACGTGACACACCTGTCCTTACCGAACTATCGAGTTTCATTGGAATCAAGAATTGCCCTCTGTTATCAGTAAAGAGTGTATCTGGCTTTGTATCAGACAGATAGGTTCTATTTATGACCACCCTCGCACGTCTTACAGGTTCGCCCATCAGATTTTGAGCCTTACCTTCTAGCGTGATACTATCGCCTAAAGCATAGCGCATTGTTGGTTTGGAAATCTCAATGGTGAATGTGGGGCGTTTGTATTCTTCCACACGGAAGTAAGCCACATTCCACCCTACTCCTATCGTATAAGCGCCATTGAGCGTTTTATTAGGTAAGGTAAAGGAGGTGTGTGCCGTGCCATAATCATCCGTAAAAATACTGACAGAATCGAGAATTTCTCCTTGTGGATTACGCAAGTATAGTTTTGTAAGTGCATTACTCCAAGCCTTTGTTTTTGTATGATTTATTTGATGACGAATAACCCCCACGTGGACAATCTGACCAGGACGATAGACTCCTCTGTCAAGAAAAATATTCATGCGTGTGGTATCTGCTTTGTCAAGATTATAATCACTCAACTGGTTCACATCAATGGGAGGAAGATGAGCGCCCTCTGGCGTAATAACATATAAGGAGGTGGAATCTTCATAATCATAGAGACGTAATTCGCCCTGATCATTCACAGCTATCGGTTTACCCTTATCCAACTGGATAGAAGCATTGCGAATGGGTTGACTGTCTTTTGCTCGCACGATTGCCAAACGAAGTGTATCACCAGCTTGTGGAAGGCTCATTAATCGAATGTCACTAACGAAAAACATTGTTCGCTCACCTATCGTCTTAGGATAAGTCTTCAATTCAAGAAGATACATACCAGCCTTGAATTTTGGTAATTTAATTTCATCTCGATACTGGCGTAAACGATTGGTATTTGTTAAATTATATGTCTGTGAAAAGCATTTCCTACTATGTATCGTTTCGTGCTCCACCATATCGTCTATATCATTGTCTTCCCAATTAAGATTTTTCTCTTTAATTTTTCGTACAATTACTTTTACATTGTTTACATTCTTATACGCCAACGTAAGACTAATCTCTTCATCAGTTGACCAAAGTGAGCGTTCTTGGGAAAGAGATAGAGAGGAACGTGTCATATCAGACACCATTTGTCGAAGAATATTGACACGAGGATAAGAAGTCCACTGACAAATGGCTCGCTCGGCATTAGCCAGTAAAACACTATCATTCACAAGCGCGTATTCTCGCTGGAGCTGACAAAAAAGGATTGACGCCTCAGCCCCCTCCTTAATGTCATGAAAAGCCTGTGCAAGAGAATCTAACTGATGAAGATAATTTGACTTTAAAAGACTGGCTTTATCCGTTGGTGCATTTTGTTTTAATCTCTCTAGGGCTGTAAAAAAGGTGGCTGGTCGATTACCCACACGCGAATAATAAGAATTGAGCGTGGAGAAATCACCCAAAGTATAGCCTATTATATGCAAGAGATCATAATGAAAATACTTGTCAATCGTGTTCCCCTTTGTTTTCACACGTGTGTGCGCCAAGAGTTCAGGGTGAGCCAAAGCAAGTTGAGCATACGCTTGCCCATCAGGACTATCACTTTGCCCCAATGCACAAAGTAATGTACTATAAATGGAGGAGAGTACGGGCTCATTCTTACGCACAAATGCTTCACGTTTTTTCAATCGTTCAGCATAAGGCAAGAGACTATCTGGAGCCCAATTCATCGTCACCATACGGCGTTCAACGCCAGCATTCAGAAGGATGTCATATCGTTTTTCTTGTTCAGCTTTTAGCATTAGATCGTCATACGCTCGTATTGCATCCTGTGGTTTACTTTGTGCAATACTTTGCGCATTATCCCACATTTGTTCAATCTTCTGTGCTCTTAGACCGAGAGAAAAGAACATCAAAAGGGGAATCAATAAACTTATAATCTTTCTCATCTTATGGTTATTTGAGTAAATAAAATTTCAATGTTGGAATACGAAGAAAGAATGACGTTTTTAGACAGAATGACAAAAGAACATATTGTTTATTGACAGATTATAATTTTAGACAGAATGACAAAAGAACATATTTTATAACAGATTTTGAAACACAAAACTTGAAGCATTGAACTTTAAAGGTCAATGATACAAATGCAAAGGTAATTGATATAATGCTTTAAAAGCAATGTTCCAAGTTCAATGATTAAAAGGTCAAAAAGCTCAATGGTCTATTGCTCGTATTTCAATAGATATGCGATGTTAGCCTTCTCAAACTTATTCAATTCTCGTGGACTAACCTCATTCTTCGTTGGGCGATACCATGATTGAGAAAGGAAATATCTACGAAGACGAGCGTCTTGGAATCGACGACCATGACGCGCATAAATAGAGTTCTTCAATACTCTTATCTGACCACAATCAAGATACGCAATGTCATTATAAGTAACATAACGCAAAGACAAATAATCGTATTGCGTTCCCCACACAACACCTGGTTGATAATTACGATAGGTTGTTGTGCGTCTCGGAATAGATGGTATCTGAGCCATTGCGCTTAATGATAACAAACAGAAGGATACCATGAAGAATACTTTTCTAAATAATTTTGCGTTCATAATTACGTTTATTTTGATGACTGCACAAATATAAATATTTTATTTGAAAATAACAAGTAAACGGGTGAATAAGTAAACGAGTGGACAAGTGAATGGGTTAACAAGTAAATGAGTTAACAAGTGAACGGGTGGACAAGTAAACGCATCAGTGGGCAAATCATAGTAATAACTCGTAAACCCGTCAACTTGTCAACTTATCAACTTATCAACTTGTCAACTCGAATACTTGCTTACTTACATTATTAATCGTATCTTTGCGGATATAAACACCTAACACCTATGTAAAATGAAACAGAACTTAAAGAATGTAATGATTGCCGCAGGGCTTGTTTGTACGACTCTTACAGGGCAAGCACAAACGTCGAAGGGGCATAGTGCACAGATTGTTAGTAATTCACTTATGAAACAGAGTACATTACCTTTCAATGCCCCTGATTTCAGTAAAATCAAGGGGAATGATTATCTTCCAGCCATTCGCATGGCGATTGATGAACAGAGGGAAGAGATAAAAAAAATTACAGATAATAAGCAAAAGCCAACCTTCACTAACACCATATTGGCTTATGAACGAAGTGGAAAGAACCTAGAGCGTATATCAAATATTTTCTATGCGTTGGTATCAGCTGATAAGACACCAGAAATTGAGAAGGCGCAAGGAACCATCGTTCCACTGATGACCGACTTTGAGAATGAGATTAAATTTAATCAGAAGTTCTTTCAACGTGTGAAATATGTTTACGACCATGAGTACACAAAGCTCACGGGAGAAGATAAGAAACTACTGGAAGTGGTTTATAAAAGTTTTACTCATGCGGGGGCTTTACTTCCAAAAGAGAAGATGGCTCGTATGCAGGAGATTAATAAGGAGTTAGCCACACTCCAACAAGAGTTTGGTGATATGTTACCCAAAGCTGGAAACGAAGCCACTGTATGGGTCAACGATATCAAAGAACTATCAGGATTGAGCGAGGCTGATATAGCCCAATGCAAGAAGGATGCAGAGAGTCGTGGAGGAAAAGCGCCTTATTGTATTGTAATTACAAATACCACCCAACAACCAATCCTTGCTAGTCTTGATAATCGTAATCTGCGTGAGCGTGTTTATAATGCGTCTATCCATCGCACGGATGGCACAGGGGCTTACAACACATTCCCTATCATTGTAAAGATTGCTCGCTTGCGTGCAGAGAAGGCTCAACTGATGGGTTATAAGAATTATGCGTCTTATTCGTTGGAGAATA
This sequence comes from Prevotella veroralis DSM 19559 = JCM 6290, assembly GCF_000377625.1. Lineage (GTDB taxonomy): Bacteria > Bacteroidota > Bacteroidia > Bacteroidales > Bacteroidaceae > Prevotella > Prevotella veroralis. The sequence continues at coordinate 515,855 of NZ_KB898325.1, forward strand.
CGATGGCGAAAAATACAGACAATGTATATGCTTTTCTTCGTCAGATGATTGAGGCTTATCAACCAAAGTCAGAGGCGCAAACAAAGGCGATTGAAGAGTATATGAATAGACAAGTGAACAAGTTGACAGGTGAACAAGTAGACAAGTTGACAAGTGAGCAAGTAAACAAGTCAACAAGTGGACAAGTTAATGCAAGTAACTCGTCAACTATTAAACCTATCAACTCGTCAATTTCTCTCCAACCTTATGATCGCTTCTATTATTCGGCAAAGATGAAGAAGGACCAGTATAGCTTTTCAGATGATGACGTGAAGCCTTACTTCAACCTTGATTCAGTCCTTGTGAATGGTATCTTCTATGCCGCTCATCGTGTCTATGGTCTTAGCTTCCGTGAACGCAAGGATATCCCTACTTATAACAAGGATATGAAAGTGTTTGACGTGCTTGATGCTGATGGCAAGCAATTAGCTTTATTCTATTGCGATTACTTCCGTCGTCCAACAAAACGAGGTGGTGCATGGATGAGTGCTTTCCTCAAACAAAGTTCAGATAGAAATCAAATACCATTAATATATAATGTATGTAACTTTGCCAAAGCACCTGAGGGTCAACCAACGCTTTTAACGTGGGATGAGACTCAAACAATGTTCCACGAATTTGGACACGCTTTGCATGGTATGCTTTCTAATTGTAAATATAATACATTGAGTGGCACGGCCGTGTCACGTGATTTCGTTGAAATGCCATCACAATTCAATGAGTCGTTCGCCAGCATTCCAGAAGTATTCAATCACTATGCACGCCATTACAAAACCAACGAACCAATGCCTGATGCTTTGCGTGAGAAGATGCTCGGTTCGCTCAATTTCCTTTCAGCTTATTCATTGGGTGAAAATCTTGCAGCTACTTGCTTAGACATGGCGTGGCATTGCCTCTCACCTTCTGATGTTCCAACGGCTCAAGAAGCACCAGAATTTGAAAAGAAGGTATTGTCAGAAATTGGTCTACTGAACAATCAAATCCCACCACGCTATTCCACTTCTTACTTCAACCATATCTGGGGTGGAGGCTATGCGGCTGGTTATTATAGCTATCTATGGAGTGAGGTCTTAGCAGTAAATATTGCTGACTATTTTGCTGAACATGGAGCATTGACACGCAAGGTGGGTGATGACTTCCGACAGAAGATTCTCTCACGTGGAAACACTCGAGATCTAATGACAATCTTCTCCGATTTCACAGGTCTGAAAGCACCTAACACAAAGGCTTTATTGAAGGCAAGGGGGATGTAAAAGTCTCCCTCAACCACCTCCATCAGTAATTCTGTGTCATCGAACTCGATAAGCGTCGCAAATGCGTGGGATTGAGCATGAAGAATATTAAACAAATAGAATATGAATCAGACAAAGAAAATCCTTGCCTACTTAGGTTGTATCGCGTTTACCATCTTGGGCGTATGGCTTCTTACCATAGAAAACCCCACCACAACTTATCCACTATGGACAATAAGAGTTGCTGGCATCCTCTCCATCATCTTCTTTGGTGGCGGCGGTTTGTTTATGGCTTATAAAAAGGTAAAACTTCTCATAAACCATAAGAAAGAAATAGAATTTACCGATAGAGGTATCTCTATCTGCGGAGCTGAGGAAATATTATGGAACGAGATTGCCGACTTCTCCCTAATACGTTTTAAAGGTAACAGGTTGATAACCATCCAGATGAAAGACTCTGAAAAGGTTATCGCAAACGAATCTTCATGGATAAAACGTAAGACTATGGAGTATAACCTCAAGACTATCAACGCCCTCTACTCCTTCCCTGCCTATATGCTGGATGGACAAGCTGAAGAAGCACTTGCATTATGCAAACAGAAGTTAAAAAACATAAATAATATAACAAATAACACTATTTCAAGCCCTCCTCCCTTTGGGAGGAGCTGGAGGTGGGTATCAGCTATGCATGACATTATAAGAAGTTTTATAGGCTTAACATTGGTTCATATAGGTGCTGCACTTCGCTTCATCTATCATCGCTTTATTATCAGAGACAAATATAGTTATCATTCTCTGATAACAGAATCGCCAGTGTTTGATTGCTCCAAAAAATCATACAAAGAACAATTTGAGAAATGGAAACAGAGACAAATTCAACGTAATCAAGCATACGATATAGACCTGAATGAGGAACAACAACAAACACTCGAAATGTTACTCAAAGAAGGTAGAAGTAAGAAAGAGATAATACAAGGTATGATTGAAACTGGCGAATTAAAGCTAATAGATATTGACATTTACCCTCGTAATCCCGAGTACTTCTCCAATCGTGTCCTTGATGGTATCATTGGCTTATGCTTCCTTATCATATTAATCCTCATCATTCACTACATCTAACTCAAAAGAATATGAGCGACAATCTCTTACTTTATATCAGCTCTATTATCTGTGTACTCCTCACGATCTATCAGATATTCAATCGCCAGAAAAGAGCAGGTATCTTATCAGCTATTGTATTATTAGGTTACTCTCTCCCACTCTATTATCTCTTCTTCTTTCGTTCAGAATATGGGGCAGGTCTCACATGGTGGTTTTATCTTCTTGTGCTTAACCTCATATACATGCTGTCAACAGCAATACACCTCATTTTTAAGTATATCAAGGGAAGATATATCTCCTCCCTTTAAAATAATCAATGAAATCTATGGGAATGTTTTTTGTTCTTATTTGCTGGGCAATCGTTCTTATAATCCTATCCCTCATATTAGGACTGATAACGTTACCTTTCTCTTACTTCCTTTGCAAAAGACAAAGGAAGAGGAAGATGGTTCTATCATTCCTCACACCAGGAGTATTTATTGGGATATACGCTGTAAGTAGTTTTGTGTGTATGATTATCATTGCTATCATTCTTGGTTCTGACATTGGTATCGGTGATAGCTGATCTATCCCACTAAAGAATGGTTATGAACTTACCTCCGTTGATACACCCGAGTATGCTAACATCAATAGTAGAAACGATCCGTTGAAAGAAAATCTCATTGATGAGATTACACATATACAAGTGGTTGGAGACTCTGTCATAGGAAAAGAGGCTGATGGAAACTACTTCATTTTCAACCTACAAAATGGTGACAAGGAAGATAACCTAAGCTATCAAAATCTCACAATAAAAATGAAATCAAGACCCATTACACTCGTTAATAATAATACCTACTATTGGGAACAACGCAAAGTACCCTATATAATTGCGGGCATCTTTTGCCTTCTTATAACCATTTTAGCAATAAAAGCTCTTTGGCGAATAGGTCTAATTTACTAAGCTTTTATTTCATATATGTAACTTACCATTATTCCAACCCAAACCCTAAGACACATCAAAGAACTACACAAAATGTATCTATCTAGCCCTCCTCCCTTCGGGAGGAGCTGGAGGTGGGTATCCAAAAAGAGGATTCCTCCGCAGAAGAATCCTCATAATCGTTAGAAGTCACCAACCTCCCTACCCAGTCCCTGCCTTAGCAAAGACTTAGAGGCGGACTCTATTCTTTCCCTCCTTGAAAAAGCCAGACAAATAAATAGGAGTAAGCAATAACTCTCCCACTTCAGTATCTAGCCCTCCTCCCTTCGGGAGGAGCTGGAGGTGGGTCTTACTTTACCTTGTCAACAATAGCCTTGAAAGCTTCCTGATTGTTAACAGCGAGGTCAGCGAGCACCTTACGGTTGATCTCGATACCAGCCTTGTGCAATGCACCCATCAACTGGCTGTAGCTCATATCATAAAGACGAGCAGCAGCATTGATACGCTGAATCCACAATGCGCGGAAGTTACGCTTCTTGTTACGACGGTCACGATAAGCATAAGTCAAACCCTTCTCATAGGTATTCTTTGCTACCGTCCAAACATTTTTACGGGCACCATAGTAACCCTTAGTCTGCTTCAGAATTCTTGTTCTCTTTGCTTTTGAAGCAACATGATTGACTGATCTTGGCATAGTTTTTCTTTCCTTTTAATTTGTTTGACTAATGAATTAACGGAGATTGAGCAAGTCGCGTACCTGCTTCAAGTTTGTACCATCCACGAGCGTCTGGTGAACAAGATTTCTCTTCTGTTTCTTTGTCTTCTTAGTCAGAATGTGACTGTGGTAAGCGTGATGACGTTTAATCTTACCAGTACCGGTGAACGTGAATCTCTTCTTCGCGCCGGAATTTGTCTTCTGTTTTGGCATTTTTTTAAATTTTAAAATTGTTATTTATATTCATCTGTGGCAACGTATATACCAGGACGTTACGCACAGGGTGCCCATTTCGCCCCCCTCTTACCGAGGAGACAGCCCAACGGGCGTTAGTCAATATTCAATTTCTTCAATGCATCAGCACCATTCTTAGCGTTGGCAAACAAGCCGCCATCCGTCTTTGGCTCCTCGCTGACAGCTTCAGCACTTGCCTTCGCACCAGCCTCTGCCTCCTCACGGTCGCGCTTCTGCTGACTCTTCTTGGCAACACCTGCCTTCTTAGGTGCAAGATAGAGGAACATCTTCTTGCCCTCCAGCTTCGGAAGCTGCTCTACCTTTGCAAGCTCCTCAAGATCGTTAGCGAAACGAAGCAACAACACCTCGCCCTGCTCCTTAAACAAAATCGAACGACCACGGAAGAACACGTATGCGCGTACCTTATTACCTGCATTGAGGAACTCCTGCGCATGCTTGAGCTTAAACTTATAGTCATGCTCATCCGTCTGAGGACCAAAACGAATCTCCTTCACCTCCTGCTTCACCTGCTTCTGCTTCATCTCCTTCTGATGCTTCTTCTGCTGGTAGAGGAACTTAGAATAGTCGATGATACGACAAACCGGTGGCTGTGCGTTAGGAGAAATCTCCACAAGGTCAACTCCCTCTCTCTGAGCCAGTTCCAACGCTTTTCGCGTAGGCATAACCTCAGCTCCATTATCACTTACCACACGTACTTCCCGAACGCGAATCTGCTCATTCACGCGGTACTTCATTTTCATTTTGTCATTCTTCATTCAACTATTTTAAAGTGTTTAAATTCGCTAAACGCGTGCAAAGTTACTATTTTCCAACCGATTATCCAAGCGTTTTTACTTATATTTTGAAAAATAGAAGAACAAACAAGAACCAGCCTCACCCCCAACCCCTCTCCCAGTGGAGAGGGGAGTGAACAGCGTGTTATCCCTATATGTCAGATAATGCTTCGCAGTAATAAACACACAGAACAAGCAAAAAAGCAGGGGTATCTCGGCGCTTACTCCACTCGGAGAGGGGCTGGGGGTGAGGCTGGTGAGGCTTCTCTTCTACATACAGCTCGACATACCCAGCGTTGTAGCAATGGCAGTGAGCACAGAGATAATCACATTAAGGATTGTTTTCCACTTTTCGTTTTTCATACTTTTTGATTTTTTGAATTTATTAATTTTTTAACTTTTAACTTTGAATTATGAACTTTGAATTATGAACTTTGAATTATGAACTTTGAATTTTGAACTTTAGGGGTATCCCGCTAATCACTCCCCTCTCCACTCGGAGAGGGGTTGGGGGTGAGGCTGGTTGGGGCTGTGCTGGTTGTGAGGCTTTTTCTACCCTCCAACCACAGGTTCCTCGGAATGACCACCACCCTCTGGCTGCGTTTTCTCCTTCTCCCCCTTCTTACTCTCCTTGATAGACTTATCGTACTTATCGTACTCACGCAGGTGAACAGATTGCTTCAAACGAGCCGTCGTCAACGAACCAGACGCCCTTGCACGCAAGTGAGGTTTGTAAATATGCTTCGCAGGATTGAAGTCCGCCAACTTCTCTGCACCCTGACTGCGGATGCCTGCCGAGAAGATAGCCAAGTCGGGGATTTTCACTGCCACACCCTCCAGTACCAACTCACGGATGCAAGCCACCATATCGGTCAGCACACCAGCAATAGCACCCTTAGAATAAGGCGTGTTATGGGCAGACATATACTCCGCCAACTTCTCCAAATCGTAGGTCTGAGTGACCACCGCACGCGCATACCAATATCCCTTATGCTTACTGGTCTTGCGCTTGTCTTGATAAACTTTGTAATGAATCATAATATTGAGTTTTGGTTTAAAGTTTTGAATTGAACTATTAACAACTACGAATTTCTCTAATTACACGAACGCTTTATCTTTTGAGCTTTAAACTTTATGATTTGAACTATTAACTTTGAACTTTGAGGTTTGAATTTTAGACTTAGAATTATGTTTGACCTTACTAACGCTAATCTTTAACTCTAAGAACACTAATCTCTAAGCATAAGAGCACTAACATCTAAACTTCTTGGGGCTTATCTTTTTATTCACTCCCCTCTCCTTTTGGAGAGGGGTTGGGGGTGAGGTTGTAGGTCGGGTGGCTGTAGAGGGAGATGGGCTTTTCTTTTTCTGTTTGCAAAGGTAAGCAACAAAAAGAGGAAAAGCAAATAAATGTACTGTTAAAATATGCAAAACGCATTATAACCAACTAATATACAATGTGTTACAAAAAGCTAACCAGCTTATATAACAGGAATTAAAAGTTCAAAATTATGATTACTTCGAGTGGTAGAGTGGACGAGCTGTCAGCAAAGATGGTTCTGTGTGTTCTCTTGTACCTTTAGGTAACTCTGTGTAATCTCCTGGCAGTAAACGTCTGTGCACTCTGTGTTTAAGATTTCTGCACCGAAGTACTGGAACCCATTTTTGACACGAATTACAAAATTACAAATTACAAATTACATTAAGGTCCACGCAGGGTGCGGAGAGAGGATGAGTTCTGATAGTTTATTATAATATATAATATAATTATATTATAATAAAAATTTATAGATAATAATTTATAATTATTTTTATTATTATACTATCAATTTATTACTCACTATTCTCTCCTCCCCTTCCCCAACATTCCCCCACGACCTTAATGTGATTTGTAATTTGTAATTTTGTAATCAAGGATGAAACTGAAAATAGTGATTATCTTAATCTCATCATATAGAATCCTCTCAATCATCAGCAGTTAGAATTTACTCTACAACTATGCCCATCAAGGATGCAAAAGAAATATAAAAAAAGACAAGCAAAACTCTTGGAAATACGCAAAAAATTTTATACCTTTGTAAGGTCTTATCATAAAAACGAGACATAAATAGAAGACGAAACTTTAATCACTACCTCTAAGCAACTTTGTTAACCGCATGGGAGCATATAGAGAGGCAGGAGCTCATAAAGGGCTGTCGTTTCTATCAAAAAGAAGGACACGGAGCAAAGGATAATCTTCATACCAATATAAAAGATTATTGATTAATGAAAACTTATAGTTTCAAAAAAATTCTGGACTCAAGAGAAGCACAGCCAACTCTGAATGCTTTCTCAGGTAATTTAGGAATACTGGTTGACAATAGCAACCAGAAGGATGACGTAGACGTTCTCATCAGCCGCCTTAACCACGGCGATGCCAGCTACGTACATGAAAGTTGGCAAAAACTGACAGGAGGCTTCGACCTTGATACGATTGAACGAATTATCAACGGGATAGAGGATGACGCAATGCTTGATGCTATCGTAAGGATAATAAAATCAGAATACTTACGATTGGTAAAGCAAGGCAAGATAGAAGCAATCTCAAGGAAAAAAGATTATGTTAGTGGTCGGGGGATATGCGTATACGATGCATGTTTTGAGGAACTCATCAATGACTTCATAACACATCGGAAAGAAATAAAAGAAGCCTTGCAGAATGAAAAAGAGGAACGCGAAAAAGCTGCATCTTTCTTTAGTATATTCTACAATGAGGAAGACCGAAAAAAATCTGTTGCTCCTTTATCGCCAAACTTTCTGCCATCAGACAAGAAACTTGACGGACAAACGGGGAGGTTATGGGCTGAAAACATCGCAGAGAAGGCTATCAGCGAGGAACGACATGCCACCATCGTACAGCTGAGAGAAGAAGCGGGGAAACTCAAGCAATCTAATGCCCTACTTAAAAAGCAAATAAAAAAACTAAAGAAAAAGGACGCTCAAATGCTGAAGGAGAATAAGAAACACCTGCAGGAAATTGAGAACCTAAAGAAAATCAACAGCACACAAGAGGAGACGATAACGCAGCTGCGGCAAGATATTACTGACGCAATCTACAACTCCACAGATAGAATATGAAATGACAGAAGAGGAAAAGGAAGCCTTTGTAGCCCATTTCGATGACGCTGTCTACGAAGAAGTATTCTATGACGACAATATCAAAAAAATTGATGAGTTGGAGAATAAAAACAAAGAGTTGGAGGCTAAGATACAAAGGATAATAGAGGAGCAGGGGCAAAAATACATTAACATTGATGTCCTTATAAAGGGGTTGGGCAATCTTCCTGACACAAAAGAAAAACTGTCCTTCATAGAGAAGCTTGGCATTTATGTATTAGGAGATACGCCTTGTGTAAAGAGAATCCTCTCCCTTGCAAGAGAAATCAACAGGAACTTAAAGGAAATTCAAGCACGACAAGGACAAACCAATATATCAGCCGCCCAGCTTGTAATAGGCAACGGAACACAGAATATTACTAACGCCAACATGGCAACAAGAGCGGAATAATATATGAACAACGAGCATAAAGAGGCTTTGCAGCAGCTATTGCAGGGGGCTAACGTGAATATTCACCAGCTGGTCGTTGGCGACAGCACACAGACGATTGAGAACCTTATTATGGGCGATTGCACGCAGAACTACTATGGCAGCAGCCACGATGAGCCACGTCTTGCTCCTGACGATGAGGAGATAAAGCAGGCACTGACGGAACTTCTCGAAGCTAAGACTGACGAGGGGGAGAAGCTGATGAAGACGCAAAAACAGTGGTATGCCGTCTTCAGAGTGCTGAGCGAATACTGCAACTATCCCTGCAAAATGACCGACTTTGCAAAGGATATCAACAACAAAATGGGCTTCAAGGGAGCAGAACCTGCCTGCAGTTACGACTCTATCAAGAAAGTACCTAACGATTTGACCAACTTGCGTGCTAAGGTGAGCAAGTGGGAGACTTATAAGAGTAAGACTCCCGCCTACGCACAGCAGTGTATGGTTGCCGAATTCCTACTGAAAAGGCTAAATCTGCAATAGGTTTATTCCCCTTTTAATTCCCTTTTTCCCAATACTATTCCCCTTGTACGTTTTTTCGTGCAAGGGGCTTTTTTATGCGCTATCTTTGCATCAGCTAACGAAAGGAAGCCCCGTAGCAATGTCGCTGCGCACTATCCTCGGTAAGCAAAGAATTTATGGAAGATTTAGAAAACGTAGTTTTCAAGGTGAAGGCTTTACAGCCAGTAGTAAAAGGAATCAGCCAGCGTGATGGACAAGCTTGGCAACGTCGTGACGTGGTGCTGGAGGCAGAAGAGAATGTTGTCTACCCTGACGCATTAGTAGCCACGCTACACGGCAGTATGATTGAGAAGTTTACCCTTCAAGAGGGCGACCGCCTGAAGGTGAGCCTGCATTATGGCGTCCGTCAGTGGCAAGACCGCTGGTTCAACGACATCCGTATCATTAAGTTTGAGAGGGTATAGCCATCGGGAGGAATAAGAAAAGAACTATTCATCTGAGTGAAGTGAGCTGAAGAAAAGTCTCCGGAGAGTAAACGTGGCCACGTTTTTTCAGACGCTTCTTCCTCACTTAACGAAGAAAAAAAATGGAGAAAAAGATTAACAACGAGACTGCTTCTATTAAGAACATTAATGAAGTATTTTATGACAATATCTGTATAGACACACAGACTCTCTTTTATACAGATGGGCGTATCAAGTCCAAGCCCTGTCCTTGGGAAGACTCTGCAGTCGTGGCAGGCAGTGAGAAGAAACTCCAGGCATCGGTCTGTGTGCGCAAAGATGGTGAGACGTTTATCCGTCCTTACCGCAAGGGTACGGGTAGCCGCTATGAGAAACTCTTTGAGATTCCTTACGCTTGTGTCAAACAGACTTCTCATGACCTTATCGTCAATATCCGATTGCCCCGAAAACTCGGCATACGCCGCATCGTCACGATGATGAGCGAGATATTTGTAGCCGTGACAGCATTTGTAGGGGGATGTAAAAACGGCCTCACCCCCGCCCCCTCTCCGAATGGAGAGGGGAGTGATTAGCGAGATTTCCCTACACTTAGGATATCTTTTTTACCATATCTTTTCTCATTACTTATCTAATATATCGGGGTATCTCGGTTTTCACTCCCCTCTCCATTCGGAGAGGGGTTGGGGATGAGGCTGTTCGGGGGAGGTTTTGATGGGGCTCCTATTAAACTTTTATACAAAAAACTATGACACAAAACATTGCACTCAACACTTCACGCAACGGCAATAAGGGAGTAGTCAGAACGATGACTATCGAAGACTACGACAGACTCATTAGAGAGCCGTGGCTGAAGGAACTGATAAACGACATTCGTGCGCTATCAGCTGGCGACAAACAGGCTGACAAACTGAAGGCACAACTGCCGTGGCGATGCCCGCATTACACCGCCTTCAAGGATAATCACCGTAGGCAAGCAAATCTACTGCCTGAAGCGTTCACCTTTCAGACAACTTTCGATGTAGATGACGCATCGGTCGTAGAGAAAGCTATCACTGCAGCACGCGAACTTGATAGTAAGCCCGGACGTTGGAGCGGTAATCTGTTGCACATGGAATATTCTGCACGCAAGAAACTGCATATTGACTTCCGTCTTCCACTCGGTATAACTATAGAGGAGGCGCAAAAAGCTTATGGCGAGGCTATCGGTGTGCCGTATGACAAATCCTGCATCACACCCGAACGCTTTATTTATGTCACATCCATTGACGACGAAATCTATCGCTCGAAAGAATGGTATCAACCCCTCGATGATGACGACCATGAGATGTATGTAGCTGCTTTCCGAGGGCGTGGACTTACGGACGATGGGCGTACGCTTGCCTATCAAATGTCAACGGCAGAAGCTACACACACACCGAAAGAGGAACGCACGCACACGCAGCCTACGACCTGCACCGAAAAGCAGTTGCGCATCTTCGACCTCAGTCGTGAAGCTGCAGGCTTAAAGGATGTAGATATCAACCGCATAGGCTCACGCCACACCTCTCTGCAGGCTATCCTCTCCATTGCAGCCAGCCGACTGATGAGCGAGGAAGAACTCTTGGCAGTGGTGCAGCAGCGCATGCCTGAATATGCTAAAGAGCAGGATTGCCGTCAGCTTATCCACGATTTCTATGCGAAATATCACGACGACTCAAAGATTTTCAACGCAACCGTTCAACGTATCAATGCCCTTGCTGAACAGGAGGCAGGTGAAGGTGTCTCTAATCTTGAAACAGCCGTAACGAGTGGCTTAATGGGCAACCAGACCTTCTCCATACCCACACCGAAGGCAAAGCCCCAATATGTTGCAGACATCGAGAACGCCATCTTACGTCTGCCTGCACTAAAAGCAACCTTGGCAGGCGTTCCAGAAGGGATGAAGATACCCGTTCTCTGTGCTGTCATGCCTCTGGCAGCCGCATACGCCGACAGCGTAACGGTGGAATACTGCGACGGAAAGCGAATGCAGCTGGGACTTATGTCGGTCATCGTCGGTCCGCAAGTATCGGGCAAAAGTGAGTGTAAGGAAGCCCTCGACACATGGCTCGAAAAATGAACGAGGGCGACGAAAAGGCACGAAAGCAGGAAGACGAATGGAAGGAGAAACGCCGTAACCGAAAGGCTAACGAGAAGGCTCCCGAAGACCCAAGAGTGATGATACGCAACGTGCCAGTTACCATCTCGTGTTCTACCCTACTGAAACGTATGAAATATGCACAGGGTCACACGCTCTTCTCCTTTGGTGAGGAACTCGACACGCTACGAAAGACAAACGGTGCAGGCTCGTGGTCGCAGAAGTATGACATCTATCGCCTCGCCTTCGATAACGGACGGTGGGGACAAGATTATAACTCTGATCAGGCAGAGAGCGGAGTTGTTGACGTTGCCTATAATTGGACCATACTCGGCACATACGGTGCGCTGGCAAAATGCTTCCAAGGCGACAACGTGGAGAACGGACTTTCCTCACGCATCATCTTCTCCGAAATGCCCGACAACGCTTTTGCTCCTATGCCCCGCTTCCGAGGAATGATTGACAGGGATTCTGCTGCCATTCGTGAAGCCGTAGAAAAGCTGTGTGCTGCCAACGGATTCCTTGACACCCCCGATTGCGCAAACGAATTGCTAATTGGGTGGAAGAAAAACGTCTTGAGGCATCACGCACCTGGGACATTGTCAAAGACACCTATCGCAAACGTGCTGCCGTCATAGGCTTTCGCTGTGGCGTTGTCTATAGACTGATCGTCGAGAAAGAGTCGAACGCCTGCCTTGACTTTGCAGCAGCTATGGCTGAATATGTCTTACAAGCACAAATGCAAATCTTCGGAAATCCACTGCTTGCACAAATGGGTAAGACAATGGAGGGAAACGAGAGAAGAAGCAGAAACAAGAATATCCTTGAAGAATTGCCACAGACATTCACGCTCGACGACCTTAACCGACTGAAACCTGAGAATACGAACATCGGAACGCTGCGCGTTATGATTCATCGATGGAAGACGGACGGATGGATTGAGAAGGTGAAGGAAGGCGAATGGAAGAAGACTGTGACTGTATAACCCGAAGAAATTACATTATTACAATTACATATTACATTAAGGTCTAACCATATAATCACTACTGCAATGGAAATAATCATCAGACGTACCGCCTTTAAAGAAGGGTACACAATAGGAAACCTCTATATTCTGCCCGAACAGGCTGGAAATGAAAAGAAAAGTATGCCTACACCAGCTAACGATAAAGAAATAGATGTGCCTAAAAAAATAGTTAATGAAGAAAAGGCTATGCCCGAATGGTTCTGCAATACGATGGAGCCAACAGCGAGAAAGCTGACTTCTCAGATGCCGCTGACACTCATCCGCAGGCATAAAATAATTGGGAAAACAGCTATCCCCACGGGGCGTTACCGCATCCTCATCACACGCAGCCGACGGTTCGGACGATGGCTGCCGCTGCTGATGAACGTGAAGGGATTTGAGGGGATAAGAATTCATCCGGGGAATAAGCCAGAAGATACGAAAGGCTGTATCCTCCTCGGTTTCAACCGCCGCAAAGGCTATGTGCTCGACTCTACCCGCTGCGTGCTGACACTCGTTAAGATGATGACGGAGGCAATAGCGAAAGGAGAAAGGGTGTTTGTGACGGTGAAGTAGCCTCACCCCCAACCCCTACAGCCTCACCCCCAACCCCTCTCCGAGTGGAGAGGGGAGTGATTAGTGAGATACCCCCACCAACGACACTGTCATTCTATCGTTTATTTCCGCCATTCTGTCACTTTGTTTTCATAGGCATATCATTTGAGATAATGGGTTACAGAATTAGTAAAAAAAGTAAGAATAATCGGGAGGCTGATTATAAATAATTAGGTGATTGAAAACGCCTGATTAGGAATGATTAGAGGAACGATAAGAAAATAAGAAAGGAGATTTGAAGAATGACATTTGATAAATTTACAATTAAAGCGCAAGAGGCTGTTCAGAGTGCGATAAATATTGCACAGCGAAATGGGCAGCAAACCATTGAGCCAGTGCATATTTTGGCTGGTGTGATGGAAAAGGGAAAGGACGTGATTAATTACGTCTTCCAGAAATTAGGTGTGAACGCACAAGCTGTTCAGAGTGCCATTCAGAATGAGATGAGCCACTTACCGAAAGTGTCTGGTGGTGAACCTTACCTCTCTTCTGAAACCAATCAGGTAATGCAGCGCACGATGGATATTTCGCAGAAGATGGGCGATGAGTTTGTAAGCATTGAACCGATGTTGCTCGCTCTGTTGGCTGTAAATTCCACAGCAAGTCGGATATTGAAAGATGCAGGTTGCACAGAGAAAGAAATGACAGCTGCAATTAATGATCTTAGACAAGGTCAGAAGGTGCAGTCGCAAAGTGGTGATGAGAATTATCAGTCGCTGCAGAAATATGCACGCAACCTTATAGAAGATGCTCGTGCAGGAAAACTCGACCCTGTGATTGGTCGTGATGAGGAGATTCGAAGAGTATTGCAGATTCTATCTCGTCGTACAAAGAATAACCCTATTCTCATTGGTGAGCCAGGTACTGGTAAGACGGCTATTGTTGAGGGCTTAGCAGAGAGAATCGTTCGTGGTGATGTACCAGAAAACTTAAAGGACAAGCAACTCTACTCATTGGATATGGGTGCGATGTTGGCTGGTGCTAAATATAAAGGTGAGTTCGAGGAGCGATTGAAGAGTGTTGTTAAGGAAGTGATGCAGGCTGATGGTAATATCATTCTCTTCATTGATGAGATTCACACACTTGTTGGTGCTGGTGGTGGCGAAGGTGCCATGGATGCTGCAAACATTTTGAAACCAGCTTTGGCACGTGGCGAGTTGAGAGCTATTGGTGCAACGACATTGAATGAATACCAGAAATATTTTGAGAAAGATAAGGCTCTTGAGCGTCGTTTCCAAACAGTTATGGTAGATGAACCAGACGAATTGGACGCTATCTCCATTCTTCGTGGATTGAAGGAACGATACGAGAACCATCACAAGGTACGTATTCAGGACGATGCTTGTATCGCAGCTGTAAAGCTTTCTGAACGGTATATATCAGACCGTTTCTTACCTGATAAGGCTATCGACTTGATGGATGAGGCTGCTGCAAAACTGCGTATGGAGCGTGATTCTGTTCCAGAGGAATTAGATGAGATTACTCGTCGCTTGAAACAACTTGAGATTGAGCGTGAGGCTATCAAGCGCGAGAACGATACAGAAAAGATTGCACAACTCGACAAGGAAATCGCTGAACTCAAAGAGCAGGAACATAGTTTCCGTGCTAAGTGGGAAGGAGAACGTGGGCTGGTGAATAAAATTCAGCAGGACAAGCAAGAGATTGAGCAGCTCAAGTATGAGGCTGATCGTGCCGAGCGTGAGGGTAATTACGAACGTGTTGCAGAGATTCGTTACTCTCGTTTGAAACAACTGGAGGATGATATCAAGAATATTCAACAGCAGTTGCAAGCTACACAAGATGGGCAAGCAATGGTGCGCGAGGAGGTTACAGCGGATGATATTGCCGAGGTGGTAAGTCGCTGGACGGGGATTCCTGTCACACGAATGTTACAGAGTGAGAAAGATAAACTGCTCCACTTGGAGGATGAACTACACAAGCGTGTCATTGGTCAAGATGAGGCTATCACAGCCGTGGCAGATGCTGTTCGTCGTTCACGTGCTGGCTTACAAGACCCGAAAAAGCCAATTGCTTCGTTTATCTTCTTGGGTACAACAGGTACCGGTAAGACGGAGTTGGCAAAGGCGTTGGCAGATTATCTCTTCAATGACGAGTCTATGATGACACGAATTGATATGAGTGAGTATCAAGAGAAGTTCAGTGTAACTCGACTCATCGGTGCGCCTCCAGGATATGTAGGCTATGATGAGGGTGGTCAGTTGACCGAGGCTGTACGTCGCAAACCTTACTCTGTTGTACTCTTTGATGAGATAGAGAAGGCACATCCAGACGTATTCAATATTCTTTTACAGGTATTGGACGATGGTCGATTGACAGATAATAAGGGTCGCACGGTGAACTTCAAGAATACAATCATCATCATGACGTCTAACCTTGGTTCGCAATATATCCAGCAACAGTTTGAACATCTTAACGATACGAATCGTGAGGAAGTAATCGACAAGGCAAAGGTTGCAGTAATGGATATGCTGAAGAAGACTATTCGTCCTGAGTTCCTCAACCGTATCGACGAGACTATCATGTTCTTGCCATTGACAAAAGAGCAGATTGGTGGTGTTGTTCGTCTGCAACTCGAAAGAGTTAAGGAGATGTTGGAACCACAGGGTATCAATCTCGAATGGACCGACCCAGCCATCAACTATCTTTCAGATGTTGGCTACAATCCAGAGTTTGGTGCACGACCTGTTAAACGTGCTATCCAACGTTACGTATTGAACGACCTCAGTAAGTCATTGCTTGCAGGTACTGTCAATCGTGACAAGCCAGTCATCATCGATTGCTTTGGCGAGGGCTTAGTATTTAGAAACTAATATCAGAGGAAGTGTGTCTTATTGATACGCTCCCTTTTTTATAAAAAATAGGCGGGATACCTACGTAAATACGTGGTATACCGCCTAACATATTGAATTTTAGCAAATTACTACATTTCTTCCACCGCTGCTTGTGCCGCTGCGAGTCTTGCAATTGGCACACGGAATGGAGAGCAGCTAACGTAATTGAGTCCTACATGATGGCAGAACTTGACAGAACTTGGCTCACCGCCATGCTCACCGCAGATGCCACACTTGAGGTTCTTGCGTGTCTTACGCCCCTTCTCAACAGCCATCTGGATAAGTTGACCAACACCCTTCTGATCAAGAACCTGGAATGGGTCAACATCAAGAATCTTCTTTTCCAAGTAGCTTGGCAAGAAGCTAGCAATGTCGTCACGGCTATAACCGAAGGTCATCTGAGTCAAGTCGTTTGTTCCAAAGCTGAAGTATTCTGCTTTCTGCGCGATGAGGTCGGCAGTTAGAGCAGCACGAGGAATCTCAATCATCGTACCCACCTTGAATGGAACCTCTACACCTTCTTTCTTGAAGAGCTTATCAGCTGTCTTACGAATGATGTGCTCCTGTATATCAAGCTCATTTACGATACCAACCAATGGAACCATAATCTCTGGCATTGGGTTAAAGCCTTCCTTCTTCAACTGGATAGCAGCACCGAGGATAGCCTTTGTCTGCATGGCTGTAATCTCAGGGAATGTATTGCCCAAACGACAACCACGAAGTCCTAACATTGGATTATGCTCTGACAGAGAACTTACACGGCTCTGGATGAACTGAACGCTTACACCCATCTCTTGAGCCATAATCTCTTGACCCTTTAGATCATGAGGAACGAACTCGTGCAATGGTGGGTCAAGCAAACGAATGTTCACTGGCATACCATCCATACACTTCAAGATACCATAGAAGTCTTGTTTCTGATAAGGCAATAGTTTATCGAGAGCCTTCTCACGATCCTCTGTGCTATCTGCGAGAATCATCTCACGCATAGCCTTTATCTTCTCATTCTCGAAGAACATGTGCTCTGTACGACAAAGACCGATACCAACAGCACCAAAGTTGCTTGCAACCTCTGCATCGTGTGGAGTATCAGCATTGGTGCGTACAACCAATTTACTATACTTCTTACAGAGATCCATTAACTCGGCAAAGTCGCCAGTTACCTCTGCTGGGCGTGTCTTCACTTCACCTGCATAAACCTCACCAGTAGAACCATTTAATGAGATGTAATCACCTTCACGAATGATTGTTCCATCAATCTCAACAGTACGAGCCTTGTAATCAACCATAATTGCACCTGCACCACTGACACAGCACTTACCCATACCACGGGCAACAACTGCTGCGTGTGAAGTCATACCGCCACGAGCTGTTAAGATTCCTTCAGCTGCTGACATACCTGCGAGATCCTCTGGAGATGTCTCAATACGCACCATAATTACTTGGTGACCATCCTCATGCCACTTTGTTGCATCATCAGCAAAGAATACAACCTGACCGCAAGCAGCACCTGGTGAAGCTGGCAAGCCACGTGTCAATACATGTGCTTGAGCGCGTGCTTCCTTATCGAATACTGGGTGGAGAAGTTCATCAAGTTTATTTGGTTCACAACGCAAAAGAGCTGTCTTTTCGTCAATCTCACCTTCGTGAAGCAAGTCCATGGCTATCTTCACCATTGCAGTACCTGTGCGCTTACCATTACGAGTCTGTAGGAACCAGAGTTTACCCTCTTGTACGGTGAACTCCATATCCTGCATATCGTGGTAATGTTTCTCCAACTTATCTTGAAGAGCATACAACTGAGCATATAACTCTGGCATAGCTTCTTCCATTGAAGGGAACTTCTTACGACGAGTTTCTTCATCAACATTCTGTTGCTTTGCCCAACGCAATGAACCTTCCTTTGTAATCTGTTGTGGTGTACGGATACCAGCTACAACATCTTCGCCCTGTGCATTGATAAGATACTCACCATTGAAACAATTTTCACCAGTAGCTGCATCACGAGAGAAGCAAACACCTGTAGCTGATGTTTCACCCATGTTTCCAAAGACCATTGCCATAACCGTAACGGCTGTACCCCATTCTTGTGGAATGCCCTCCATCTTACGATAAAGAATAGCACGCTCATTCATCCAAGAATCAAACACGGCACATACTGCACCCCAAAGCTGCTCCATTGGATCGTCAGGGAAGTTCTGCCCTGTCTGTTCTTTAATAGCATTCTTAAATAAAGTCACCAGTTGCTTCAACTCTTCAACTGTCATTTCGTTATCAAGTTTGATACCACGCTGTGCCTTTACTTGCTGAATAATAGCCTCAAATGGGTCAATGTCTTCCTTATTTACTGGTTTCATGCCTAATACGACATCACCATACATCTGTACGAAGCGACGATAGCTATCGTAAGCGAAACGCTCATTGCCCGTCTTCTTTGCCAATCCCTCTACAACAACATCGTTCAGACCAAGATTAAGGATTGTATCCATCATACCAGGCATTGATGCACGTGCACCAGAACGTACACTGACTAAAAGAGGATTAGAAGGATCGCCGAACTTAGAGTTCATAAGAGCTTCGATATGCTTAACGCTACTCTCAACTTCTGCTTTCAATAAGCCTACTACAGTCTCTTTACCTTTCTCAAAATACTCGTTACATACATCGGTAGTAATGGTGAAACCTGGAGGAACAGGAACACCGATAAGATTCATTTCTGCAAGATTAGCTCCTTTACCACCGAGGAGATTTCTCATGTCAGCCTTACCTTCTGCCTTACCATTACCGAAGGTATAAACTCTTTTTTCGCTCATAATTATAATTGATAATGTATTTTAGTTATTTATCTCTACGTGCAAATATACCAATAATTAGGTAAAGTGACAAACTTTTCTATGAATAATGTAATCTCTACCTTACATTTTCATCTTGTTAGCGGACACACATACCACAATAAAGATAGGCACAACGACGCATACTAGATTTTTTTAGTAACTTTGCAGCCAAATACAAAACAATTTATGAGTAGAAAGAGAAAGCCATTTCCTATATTTGAGAATGTCACAATAGAGGCAGTTGCTGCCGAAGGAAAGTGTGTTGCACACGTTGAAGACAAGGTTGTCTTTGTTCCATTTGTTGTTCCTGGTGACGTTGTCGACTTACAAGTTCGGAAGAAGAAACGTAGTTATTGTGAGGCTACGGTCATTCAATTTATCAGCAAGAGCAATGTGCGCGAAGAACCTATGTGCGAACACTTTGGTATCTGTGGCGGATGTAAATGGCAGAACTTACCTTATAGCGAACAATTAAAGGCAAAGCAGCAGCAGGTTTATGATCAACTGAGCCGCATTGGAAAGGTTGAACTTCCCGAGTTCCGCCCTATCATGGGTTCTGTCCACACAAAGGAATATCGCAATAAACTAGAGTTTGGTTGTGCTAATAAACGTTGGTACACCGCCGAAGAATTAGCTGCATTACCTGAAGGTGTCGGGCTTTCAGGTGGTGCCATTGGATTCCATATAACGGGCAGCTTCGATAAGATTTACCCTATCGAGAAGTGCTGGCTCATGGATAATCTTTGTAATGAGATACGCAATGATATTCGCGACTATGCTTTAGAAACGGGGATGACATTCTATGACATTCGCGCTCAACATGGTTTATTACGCGACCTCATGCTTCGTAACTCTAATACTGGTGAGTGGATGTTGCTCGTACAATTCCATTACGATGAAGAGGGAGATGACGAGCGAGCAAAAGCTCTCATGCAGCATATTGCTGAGAAATTCCCACAAATAACCTCTCTTTTCTATGTCGATAATCAGAAGGGGAACGATACCTTCAACGACTTAAAACTAACGCTTTATAAGGGTAATGACCATATCTTTGAAACGATGGAAGACCTGAAGTTCAAGGTGGGTCCAAAGAGTTTCTATCAAACGAACACCGAACAGGCTTATCATCTCTATTCTGTTGCTAGAGAATTTGCCAATCTTACGGGAGATGAGCTTGTTTACGATCTCTACACAGGGACGGGAACAATAGCCAACTTCATTGCTAAGAAAGCTCGTAAGGTGATTGGTATCGAGTATGTACCCGAAGCGATTGAAGATGCAAAGGTCAATTCCAACGTCAATAACATTGATAATACGCTCTTCTATGCTGGCGATATGAAAGATATTCTCACCGAAGAGTTTATCCAGAAGCATGGTCGCCCTGATGTTATCATCACTGACCCACCACGTGCTGGTATGCACCCTGACGTTGTTAACGTCATCCTCGGAGCAAGTCCTAAACGCATTGTTTACGTCAGTTGTAATCCTGCAACACAAGCACGAGATTTAGCTTTGCTTGATGCAGATTATAAGGTAGCCGCCGTTCAACCCGTTGATATGTTCCCACACACGCCACACGTTGAAAATGTTGTGCTATTAGAAAAGCGATAATTATACTCGAATATAGAAGAGCCTCCTTTCTTTCCGAATGGAGGCTCTTCTCGTATGTTAAGAGGTATCTTATCTTGTTAAATAAAAACAAAACATCAATTAGTTTAAATAAAAAAACTATATTTGCAAAACACATAAACTATTATTATTAACTAAGCTGTTATTCATTATGAAAATCATTAACTATCTGATGGCAACACTTTCCTTAGCAACAATGCTAGCATGTAGCAATCATTCAGAGATTCAAAGTCCTATTCCTACTTTAACCAACTCTACGAATACAGGATGTAAAACAAGCCCCACTTTAGCTAGAGCAAACAATCTATCAGGTGGAGAAGGGAAAGAGTATCTTGCTTTAAAAGCATTAGGTGAAGGAAAGATGACTCTCGAACACCATAATGCAACACTGGCATGCGATGCCCTAATCAAAACCCAAATGAATACTGACGGGAGTAGCACTATAATATTGATAGAACAATCTACAGAAGACACAAATTGTACTTGCAAATACGACATACAATACACGATCTCCAACTTAGTACCCAATAAGTATCACATTATCTTAAAGAAGCAGGAAATCAATCGCAATGGTAATCCCCTATCGGATGCCACCGTCTACAAAGACTTCTACTTTAAATATTCCACAGCATTATCATCCGTTATTAATTTAAAGTAAATAGCATACCAACAACAACTACGAATTAATTTATCAATATAAGAGAGTGTATCGCAGGACTTAACCTGTGCGATACACTCTCTTTCTCTTTGCCTAATCTAACGTCGTGATTAATGAGCTTATCACGTTGTCACAAGCTCGGCATATCCAATAAAGATTCAGTGTATATCTTTCCAGCACAGAATCTCCATTTGCGTTTAATTATCCAGTAGACTTACACAAAGAGTGTCTATGGATTCTGCTAATATA
Organism: Prevotella veroralis DSM 19559 = JCM 6290; assembly: GCF_000377625.1. GTDB lineage: Bacteria > Bacteroidota > Bacteroidia > Bacteroidales > Bacteroidaceae > Prevotella > Prevotella veroralis. The sequence goes on from NZ_KB898325.1 coordinate 537,363, forward strand.
ATAAGGAGGAATCTCGCCAAACTAGGAAGCATCATCAACTGATAATACAAGTCCTGTCGCATAGATAGTATATATCCTGTCATACTCTAAGTTAGAGTACGATATTATACACGTTTGTATAATTAGTTATACACGTCTGTATAATTGATTATACACGCTTGTATAAAAGACTATTGATTAGTTATCATTGATAGGATATATACTTATGATGGGGTCTGATAGATAATATAACATCAGATTATACCAATCTTGTTGTACAAAGCTTATCAGCTTTGCAGTATATAGAATAAGGTAGGGAATGATTAGACAATGACATAGAGAGAAAACCAGGATATTATTTTGCACTTACCCGATAAAGCACTATCTTTGCAGCATTAATACTCTAAGTATCATTACATCAGCTCTTATCTCACCTAAAATATACAATTTATGAGAAAAACAATTATCTTAGCAGCATTGATGTTTAGTAGCATCATAAGTTATGCGCAAGGGCAGAAGTGGATAAACAATGTAAAGTTATCTGGCTTCGGAATCGTTCAATATCAATACAATGGTATGCACAACGGTAAGACGAGCAAGTCGAACAGCTTTAATCTTCGATTAGGTCGTGTGTCTTTAGACGGTCGCATATTAGACGATTGGTATTGGAAAGCACAATTACAAGTAAACGGCAATACTTCTACCTTGGGTGCTTCACCTCGTGTAGTTGATCTCTTTGCCGAGTGGCAGAAGTACGATTATTTCCGAGTAAAGTTGGGACAATTCAAGAATCCATTTACATTCGATAACCCTATTCACCCTATCGATCAGGGCTTCATGAGTGTTGCACAAAGTGTATTGAAGTTAGCTAGTTTCTCTGACAGAGCAGGTGCGCACCCTTCAAATGGGCGTGATATTGGTATTCAAGTGCAAGGTGACTTCCTAAAGAATAACGCGGGGCGCAACCTTGTTCACTATCAGGTAGGCGTATTCAATGGTCAAGGTATTAATACTAAGGATGTTGACCAACAGAAGAATATCATCGGTGGTGTATGGGTTATGCCCGTTAATGGTTTACGCTTAGGATGGTTCGGTTGGACGGGCTCATACGCAAGAAAAGGCACATGGACTGATAATGCGGGTATCGCACAAAGCGGTGTACGTAAATTGCAGCAACGTCGTTATGCTTTCTCAGCTGAATATAAAGCGAATGATTGGACATTGCGTTCTGAGTATATCCATTCTACGGGTTATGCCTTTGCTAAGTCTTTAAGTAACACGGATGATGCAGCTGCAAAGGATTGCAGCCTCAGTGCAGATGGTAATAAGGCACAAGGTGTATATGCACTGGTTATCGCTCCTATCATCCCTAACAAGTTGCATGCAAAGGCAAGATATGATATGTATCAGCCTTCGGATGGCGCACAAAAGCAGCGTACTCAATATGATATTGGTCTTGATTATGAATTTACAAAGAACTTAGCTTTGAGTGGCATCTATTCTTATGTACATGATAGATCACAACACGCACTACAGGCTAATCCTAATTATTCTATGTTTGATGTGGAATTAAGTTTCCGCTTCTGATAGACAATAAAATACGGATATGTTCGTACATGTCCGTATTTTATCATACCTTTGCAATCTATCCATAATGACTAAAGTGGATACTATAAGGAATACACATTAAAAAGAGAACCAGAAAAGATGACAACTGAACACCATCACCAACATTCTAATCATAGAGCAGGCTTTCACAATAATGGATCTTCGAAAGCTGCACGCCGTAGACACAAGTTCAACCAGATAATGAAGTTCATAGGAACAATCGCCGCTATTGGGATATTATACCTTGTGTGGTGGATATACAACAATTAGAAACCTTAGATCACATTACCTTTCTTTATGTACGATATGAAGATGATAGTGCGAGCCGTCATTATCAATGCGCATCATCTTATGTTGGAAGCTCTTTTTATTCGAAAGAGATAAGGCTACATGCCCCATTGTGCGACGCAAATTAATCTCAACTAAAGGATGTAACTTAAAACCAACGTCTTCCCTACTCCCATTAGCTACAATCATCATATCAACACCTAATGCTCCATAATAAATGCCTGTTAGCTGTTTCGACAGTAGAGTTTCTAACGCCTGTGCTATATTATTTAGCACTGGTATTGGAATATAGGCAGAGAGGAGTTCTTGTTTAACTTCTTCTTTCTCAAGACTATTGCCTATATATGCCCCATTCATTGTATGGAACACTGATAAGCCTACATAATGAACACCATCTTTATCCGCAATAAACTCCATCCCAAAGTCTTTCACCTTGTTATAATAAGGCTCAACCATAATACTTCCTTGCTGCTTGATAACGTTGTTTGCCCAATTAAGTATTGCAGGTTCGATCATTGTATCAATATAACGAACACCCCTCCCACTACTACTCCATGGAGCTTTTATAACAGCCTTATCAATTTTCTCTAAGAGAGAAGTAAGTTCTGCTACATTCCTTGCACAAAACGATTCACCTATTAATATATCCTCATCTAACAACTCTCGCAATTCACGCAAAACGTGTGAAGCATACTCCCGATTACTAAGTTCTCTAATTGCTGATAGTTTCTCATCCGTGGGTAATACGTTAGCTTTAATCCCTAATTGCTCCAACTGGAACTTGATTGCAGAATCCCAACCCCATGGCATTACTTCTTTCACTTCATCAATAATCTGTTCTATATTATCACTATCTATAAAATGAACTTGCTGACCATAACTCATAAAGCGTCGAGCATGGATTCGGGCAGAATTGACATTCTCTACTAAAATATAATCTCCATCTTTAGCCCATAGAACTGGCAAATAATCCAAATCATGCCTCATTTGCCTACCTGCATGGGGGGCTGTAAAGTACTTATTATCATAAGCTAATGCAATATCGTGTTCTGGATTGAATATATGTAGTGTCATCGTACTTTATTTTTACGTCATGCAAAGTTACATTAAACCAAATGTAATACAAAATAAATGCCTTTAAATAACATTTTTTGCTATATAGAGTTTGCAAATCAAAGAAATAATTGTAACTTTGCATGTACATTATAATAGATACACAACAGGAACAAGATGGACGCATTCTTTCGTACTCACTCATACCTAGTGGAGCATACAAATGCCCCTGTTCGTCGTTGCCTCATGGATGAGATAGATTGGAACGACAAACTAATAGGTATCAAAGGAACAAGAGGCGTGGGAAAGACAACATTCTTGCTACAATATGCAAAGGAGCGTTATAGTTCTACAGACAGGCAATGTCTCTATGTTAATATGAATAACTTCTATTTTCAAAGTAGAGGAATTGCGGACTTCGCTGGAGAGTTTTATCGTAATGGAGGAAAGGTTCTGTTGATTGATCAAGTATTTAAGCAGCCTGATTGGAGTCGTGAACTACGGCGATGTTATGATAATTACCCCAATTTACAGATTGTCTTTACAGGGTCAAGCGTAATGAGACTAAAAGAAGAGAATCCAGAACTAAATAGTATCGTTAAAAGCTATAATCTACGTGGCTTCTCCTTTCGAGAGTTTTTAAATTTACAAACAGGATTACAACTTAAGCCTTACTCATTAGAAGAGATTCTAAATAACCACGAGGAGATTACCAATCAAATCTTATCTAAAGTTAGTCCGACAAAGTATTTTCTTGACTATCTTCATCATGGTTTTTACCCTTTCTTTTTAGAACATCGCAACTTTTCAGAGAACCTGCTGAAGACGATGAATATGATGACTGAGGTTGATATCTTACTCATCAAGCAAATAGAGTTAAAGTATCTGACTAAGATAAAGAAGCTCTTTTACCTCTTGGCACTTGAAGGAACAAAAGCTCCCAACATCAGTAACCTTGCAAAAGAAATAAACACAAGTCGTGCAACTGTGATGAATTACATCAAAAATCTTACTGATGCTAGACTTATTAATTTGGTTTATCCTGTTGGGCAGGAGTTCCCCAAGAAACCATCGAAGGTGATGCTACAGAATCCAAATCTGATGTATGCAATCTATCCTATCCAGGTGGAACAGCAACAACTTATGGAGACTTTCTTTGTTAATACAATGCAAGAAACTTGTGTTATCAATGAAGGAGGCAAGCAAGGAACTTACATTGTCAATCAAAAGCATAAATTTAAAGTGTGTGATGCTGAGAATAACAAGATTCGATTCAGCAATGACACTATCTACGCAAAATATAATACTGAAGTTGGGAAAGGTAACCAAGTACCACTTTGGTTAATGGGATTTCTTTATTAGAAAAAGACCAAAAACATTATAAAACAATTTTCATTTAATAAATTTCAAAATGGCTAAAGAAAAGAAGTTTATCACTTGTGATGGTAACGAGGCCGCTGCTCACGTGAGCTACATGTTCTCAGAGGTAGCTGCTATCTATCCTATCACTCCATCATCTCCTATGGCTGAACACGTTGATGAGTGGTCAGCACGTGGTCGTAAGAACCTTTGGGGTCAGACTGTTAGTGTACAGGAGATGCAGTCAGAGGGTGGCGCAGCTGGTGCCGTACACGGTTCGCTGCAGTCTGGTGCTCTCACGACAACCTTCACCGCATCACAGGGTCTTCTCTTGATGATTCCTAACATGTACAAGATTGCCGGTGAACTTTTGCCATGTGTATTCAATGTTTCAGCACGTACACTCGCAAGTCACGCTCTTTGTATCTTCGGTGACCACCAGGATGTAATGGCTTGCCGTCAGACAGGCTTCGCTATGTTCTGTTCTGGTTCTGTACAGGAAGTAATGGATCTCTCTGCTGTTCCTCACCTTGCTTCATTGAAGACATCAGTACCTTTCATCAATTTCTTCGACGGTTTCCGAACATCACACGAGTATCATAAGATTGAGTGCCTTGATCAGGAGGATATCCGCCCATTGGTTGACGAGGAAGACGTTAAGCGTTTCCGCGACCGTGCAATGACTCCAGAGCGCCCAGTTGTACGTGGTACAGCTGAGAACCCAGAGACTTTCTTCACACATCGTGAGGCATCTAACAGCGCATACGAGAACGTTCCAGAGGTTGTTGAGCACTATCTCAACGAATTGACCAAGATTACTGGTCGTGAGCATCACCTCTTCGATTACTATGGTGCTAAGGATGCAGAGAACATTATCATCTTGATGGGTTCAGCTACAGAGGCAGCTCGTGAGGCTATCGACTACTTGATGTCTCAGGGTAAGAAGGTTGGTATGATTGCTGTACACCTCTATCGTCCATTCTCTGTTAAGCACTTGCTCGCTGCAGTTCCAAAGTCTGTTAAGCGTATTGCAGTACTTGATCGTACAAAGGAACCTGGTGCAGAGGGTGAGCCATTGTACCTCGATGTTAAGAGTGCATTCTATGATGTTGAGAACAAGCCACTGATCGTTGGTGGTCGTTATGGTCTTGGTTCTGCTGATACAACACCGGCTAAGATTATCGCTGTTTACAACAACTTAGAGTTGCCAGAGCCAAAGGATCATTTCACAGTAGGTATCGTTGATGACGTAACCTTCACTTCTCTTCCAGAGGTTGAAGAGATTCCATTGGGTGGTGAAGGCATGTTCGAGGCTAAGTTCTATGGTTTGGGTGCTGACGGTACAGTTGGTGCTAACAAGAACTCAGTAAAGATTATCGGTGACAACACAGATAAGCACTGCCAGGCTTATTTCTCTTACGACTCTAAGAAGTCAGGTGGTTTCACCTGTTCTCACCTCCGTTTCGGTGATAGCCCAATCCGTTCTACCTATCAGGTAAATACTCCTAACTTCGTTGCTTGCCACGTTCAAGCTTACTTGAACATGTATGACGTAACACGTGGTTTACGTAAGAACGGTACATTCTTGCTGAATACTATCTTTGAGGGTGAGGAACTCGTACACTTTATTCCTAATAAGGTAAAGCGTTACTTCGCTAAGAACAATATTACCGTTTACTATATCAACGCAACAAAGATTGCTCAGGAGATTGGACTTGGTAATCGTACAAACACCATCCTACAGTCTGCATTCTTCCGCATCACAGAGGTTATCCCTCTCGACCTTGCTGTAGACCAGATGAAGAAGTTCATCGTTAAGAGTTATAGCAAGAAGGGTCAGGATGTTGTAGACAAGAACTTCGCTGCTGTTGACCGTGGTAACGAGTACAAACAATTGACCGTTGACCCAGCATGGGCTAACCTTCCAGACGATGAAGCTAAGGTTGACGACGCTCCAGCATTCGTTAAGGAACTCGTTCGTCCAATGAATGCACAGGCAGGTGACCTCTTGAAGGTTTCTGACTTCGTTAATCATGGCACCGTAGATGGTACATGGTCAGTTGGTACTGCAGCCTACGACAAGCGCGGTGTAGCTGCTTTCGTTCCTGCATGGGATGCTGAGAATTGTATTCAGTGTAACAAGTGTGCATTCGTTTGTCCTCACGCTTGTATCCGTCCATTCGTTTTGGATGAGGCAGAGAAGGCTGGCTTCAATGAGCCAACACTTGACATCCTTGCTCCAAAGCAGCTCAAAGGTATGCAATTCCGCATCGAGGTATCAGTTCTCGACTGTACAGGTTGTGGCAACTGTGCTGATGTTTGCCCAGGTAAGAAGGGTAACAAGGCATTGTCAATGACACAGTTTGTTGCAGGTGAAGAGGAAGCAACACGTCGTGCAGCTGACTGGAATTATCTTGTTAAGAACGTTAAGAGCAAGCAGAACTTGGTAGACATCAAGTCAAACGCTAAGAACTCTCAGTTCGCTCAACCTTTGTTCGAGTTCTCTGGTGCATGTGCTGGTTGTGGTGAGACACCATACGTTAAGCTCGTTTCACAGCTCTTCGGTGATCGTGAGATGATTGCTAACGCAACAGGTTGTTCTTCTATCTACTCTGCGTCAGTACCTTCTACTCCTTACACAACTAATGAGGAAGGTCATGGTCCTGCATTCAACAACTCATTGTTCGAGGACTTCTGCGAGTTCGGTATGGGTATGGCAATGGGTAACAAGAAGATGCGTGAGCGCATCGTAGTGCTCCTTAATGGTGCTATGGCAGACGATCATGTATCTGCAGAGTTCAAGGAAGCAGCTCAAGAATGGCTTAACAACATGAACGACGCTGATGCTTCTAAGGTTGCAGCAGCTAAGTTGAAGCCATTAATCGAGGCTGGTGCAGCAAAGGGTTGCCCTGTATGTGCAGAGTTGAAGACTCTCGACCACTATCTCGTTAAGCGCAGCCAGTGGATTATTGGTGGTGACGGTGCTTCTTACGATATCGGTTATGGTGGTCTCGACCACGTTATCGCTTCTGGTGAAGACGTTAATATCTTAGTACTCGATACTGAGGTTTACTCAAACACTGGTGGTCAGAGTTCTAAGTCTACCCCACTCGGTGCTATCGCTCAGTTCGCAGCTAAGGGTAAGCGTGTCCGCAAGAAGGATCTCGGTCTGATGGCAACTACATACGGTTATGTTTACGTAGCTCAGGTTGCTATGGGTGCTGACAACGCACAGACCTTAAAGGCTATTCGTGAGGCAGAGGCTTATCCGGGTCCATCCCTCATCATCGCTTATTCTCCATGTATCAACCATGGTTTGAAGATTAAGGGTGGTATGGGTCGCAGCCAGGCTCAGGAGGCTAACGCTGTTGCTTGTGGTTACTGGCATCTCTGGCGTTATAACCCACAGTTGGCAGAAGAAGGCAAGAACCCATTCTCTCTCGACTCTAAGGCTCCAGATTGGGACAAGTTCCAAGAGTTCCTTCACAGTGAGGTTCGCTTCCTCTCTGTCCTCAAAGCTTATCCAAACGAGGGTCAAGAACTCTTCAAGGCTTGTGAGGATATGGCTAAGCTCCGTTACAAGAGCTATGTTCGCAAGACCAAGGAAGACTGGAGCGAGGAGGCATAAAACCTTCTTTGAAAAATGAAGATATAGAGTTAATTACACTATATAACACTTTAAAAGAGGAGTTTCTCTATGATAGAGAAAACTCCTCTTTTTCATTCAACATAACTTGTTGCTTATCACGACCATTCAACCGATTCACAAAGGACTTTTTACAAAGTTCGCGAACTCTTTTTTGCGTTTCTTATTGCACCTTTCTTACTATTCGTTTTCAATAATCTTTCAAGCCTTCATTCTTCAACTAAATACGCATTGCGTGTCCGTGACAATATATACTTTTGTGCCCCACGAAATGTACTATTGTGCCTCACAATATATACTTTCGTCAAAGCGTATTAACTCGAACTCGGGATAAGAGAAGTCTGTAAAAAGTTGGTAACCTCGTTGTATTTTTGTATCTTTACAGCTGGAAATCAAATATTTGGCTTATATAATGTTGTACAAACTAAAACGGAAGAACTATATAATACTAAGGTAATAGTTTTATCCCTTTCGCAAATGGTTCTATGGGTAGCCATTGACACTGTTCTAACCGTACTAAGTTTGTTTTCCACATTCTTCTTTATGGATAGATTTCAACGTCGAGGAAAAGGTAATAAATAACAAATCAATAGGAAATAAATGATAGAAGATTATTATAAGATAAACAAAGGAGCGTGGAATGCAAGAACAAAAATTCATTTGCATTCTTCATTTTACAACTTGGACAAGTTTAAAAGAGAGGTAAAGTCCATTCCTGACTTGGATTTATCTTTACTGGGCGATATTCGGGGTAAGTCCATTCTGCATCTACAATGCCATTTCGGCATGGATACACTTTCCTTATCGAAGTTGGGAGCCAATGTTGTGGGAATAGATTTCTCGGAAGAGGCTATACAAACGGCAAAGTCGTTGAACGAGGAATTAGGTCTGAATGCGCAATTCCACTGCTGCAACATCTACGATGCTCCTGCCGTGCTGCAAGGGCAACAGTTTGATGTTGTATATACATCTTACGGTGTTATTAATTGGTTGCCCGACTTAACCCAATGGGGGCAGGTGATTTCACAAATGCTGAAAGACTGTGGAAGGTTCATTATCGTGGAATTTCACCCCGTATTATGGATGTTCAATGAAGATTTTTCTCAAGTCCGATATGCTTATTCGCGCAAAGAACCTTACGTTGTGGAAGAAGAGACCTACACAGATTCGGAAAATGACAATCGGCAAAAGACCGTTACGTGGAATCACGGGCTGGCTGTAGTGCTGAATGGTTTGCTCAGTAATGGTTTGCAGATAAAGTCCTTCGGAGAGTATGATTACTCGCCTTTCAACTTATTCGGTAATATGATTGCTGAAAAGAACGGAACGTTCAAAATTGCAGAAAAGAGTGGCGAGATACCAATACTGTTTTCTGTTGTTGCCATAAAACCTCCAAGATGAAGGAACATTTAACAAGAAAGAAAAGGCATGACTATTGAGAAAAAGTCGTGAGGTATAAAGAACTTGCTCCATTAAATACAGAGCAAGTTCTTTCTGTTTAGTCTGTTTCAAGTGCCGTTGTTTATCGGATAAATTGATTGATTCTTTCTTAAACTACTTTGTTGTATGGCGTTAGATAAACTCGGAATTACCTGTATTTCTTCATAATGTATTTCAGCCTTGGAGTCTCAATTACTTCATTGATTTCAAACCCGAGTTTCTCATAAATCCTCTTTGCTGTTTGGTTGAAATCAAAGACTGTAAGGGAAATACTTTTAATATTATCATCCTCAAAAAGGAAATCTATAAATCTTTTTAGTGCCGCTGTGCCCAAACCCAATCCTGTTTTCCGGGGGGCTATTATAAATCTACCTATGTGTATGTTCTCCTTATCAATTCGTACTTCTTGTATCATTCCGATAAATTCCCCTTTGTTGAATATCGAAAATACATTCTCCAACCCCTGTATTTTGCCATAGTTCAACGGGTAAGAGATTTTGGAACCCATCCATTGCTCCTGGAACTCTTTTCCTTGTTTATTGGACCATTCACATAAAAGCAAGGCATTGTCTTTATTTATTCCCTTTTCGATACTAATATCCTTCATCTCGTTAAAAGTTTCGGTTATATTGCAAAGATATACAAATTGCTTGAAACACAAGTATCGCTTTGCTTTTAATACTATCACTGCAATGTAGGTATATCTGTTCCACATAGGTATAGGCGTTGTATCCCTGACAGAGTTATTAGCTTCTTAGACTTGCTTGCAAAGAATCAAATAAAAAATATGGTATCAAAAGCTACTTAAAGTATGCCTTTGATACCATATTATATTATGATAAAATGCTATTATCTTATTCTATCAGCTGCTCTTACCAAAGCCTCATCAGCAAGAATAGCATGACGAGCCAACCATAAAAGTATAAATGCAATCAGTGGTAAACATGCTGCAAATTCTATATGGAAAGTAAACCCAGTCATTAACACCTGGCTGAATACGCCATATACAACATACCACCCAATAATCATCAACATAGAAAACAAGCAGAAACGAGCTTGACGCTTACGATTGTGATAGTCGAAAATTGCAAACAAATCTATTGGGCAAGTAACTAAAAGTATAGCGAACAATGCCCAAACATTAAAGTTCCTTCCTCCGTTTGCATCAGTAAGCCAAAGATTCATCAACTGATTATCAGCCCCCATTCCTTGCGGTTCAAAACTACCAATCGGTAGGCAAAGACAGGCAAGCGTTACTATCAATGCCAGAAACAAGAAGATTGTTTGTTTCCTTTGTATCATGATTACAATTCTTCCTCTTCTTGTGCCTCCTTAGAAGGATCACGCCAATAAACATTACCATCTAAGAACTCTTGCGTAGCCAACAATGTTGGTTTAGGCAACTTCTCATAATAGCGGCTAATTTCTATCTGCTCACGATTCTCAAAAACCTCTTCGAGAGAGTCGTTATAAGAAGCAAACTCTGCAAGTTTCTTACTCAAGTCTTGCTTTATCTCAGCAGAAATCTGATTCGCTCTTTTAGAAATAATTGCAACACTCTCATAAATATTACCTGTACCCTTCCAAAGTTCTTGAACATCACGGGTTACCGTATTTGACGGTGCTTTTGACTTCTTGTAATCCATTCTAATTATTATATTTTTAAGTCTTTATTTCTAGTCTTTTGTTATCTGCTTACATTTCTTTATGTAATCCTCGGCAGTTTTGCGCTCTTTCGAATTAGGGTATTCATTGATGAAACCATAACATTCATCTTCCGCATCTTGATAACGCTGTAACTTCTTTGACTCAACACTCATCTGTGCTAACTCATATTTACTCTTCATGATTAGGATAGAAAAGTCTTCACGAAGATTACTATAAGGATAATCATTCAAAGCGTTTTGAGCTGTAATGATACATGCCTCATAATTATTGCCACCACTGGTACAATTACCAAAATATGAACCGAGGTTATAATAAAGCTTTGCATTCAGATACTCCTTACGAATAAGTTTATCCTGCAAATCGAAGAGGCGTTGTTGAGCTGTACTCTTCATCTTCCCTTCTGGAAAAATATCTAAATAATCTTGGAAAGCAGCAATTGCAGCAATTGTAGGAGTTTGATCAAGACGTGATTCTGGTGTACCCTCAAAAAGGCTCTGACCAATATAAAAGGATGCCATTTCGGCATACCTTCCACGTGGATAAGTTTGGTAATACTTCTTGAAAGTCTCTGAAGCTGCTTCATAGTCCTTCAATCCATATTCACCCATTGCCAACATATAAAGGCATTCCTCTGCATTATCAGTACCCTTTTCTATTGTTACAAGATCCTGTAACAAGGGTACAGCAAAGCCGTATTTACCCTTTGCGAAACACTCTTTAGCGAACTCATACTTATAATTGCTATCAGTTGTCTTGTAGACCTGATTATATTCATGAGCACAACTTGTTAAGAGCAAAGCAACACAAATGCCTATTAAAAAACTCTTCTTCATATATTAATTTTGAAATGCAAAGTTACATATTATTCTATAAATACACAAAGGCACTTTGCTTTTTTAGCAAAAAATCACTATTAACGAGATACTATCACTTGATTTTCGTACCTTTGCATCCAAAGATTGTTCTCCTTTTTACAGATATAATGAACTTCAAATTAACATCAAAATATAACCCTACGGGTGATCAGCCTGAGGCCATTAAGGAATTGACCGAGGGTTTAGAACGTGGAGATAAAAGCCAAGTTTTATTAGGAGTAACGGGATCAGGTAAGACGTTTACTGTAGCCAATGTGATTGCAAACGTGAATAAGCCAACGCTTATCTTATCACATAACAAGACTCTAGCAGCCCAACTTTACGAGGAAATGAAAGCGTTTTTCCCAGAGAATGCTGTGGAATATTATGTCTCGTATTATGATTATTACCAGCCTGAAGCTTACTTACCAACAACCGATGTTTACATTGAGAAAGATCTTGCTATAAATGACGAAATAGACAAGCTAAGACTTTCTGCTGTTTCTTCTCTATTATCAGGTCGCAAGGATGTAATTGTTGTCTCATCTGTTTCATGTATATATGGTATGGGTGCTCCAATCGCAATGAAGGAGAATGTCATCCATATCAAGAAAGGGCAAATCATCGATCGAAATGAGTTTTTACGACGCCTCGTTGATTCCTTATACACGCGAAATGATATTGATTTACAACGCGGAAACTTCCGAGTAAAAGGAGACACTGTCGATATTGCAATGGCTTATAATGACAATATCTTGCGCATTACTTGGTGGGACGATGAGATTGACACTATCGAAGAAGTTGACCCAATAGCATTCCATAGAATTGCCACCTTTGATGATTATGAGTTATATCCTGCAAATCTCTTTGTTACATCAAAAGAACAGACAGAAGGTGCCATTCGTCAGATACAGGATGATATGGTAAAGCAAGTTGACTTCTTTACTCAACTGGGGGACAATATCAAGGCACAACGCATAAAGGAGCGGGTTGAATATGACATTGAAATGATTAAGGAACTTGGTCATTGTTCCGGTATTGAGAACTATTCGCGTTACTTCGATGGTAGAAAGGCTGGACAGCGACCTTATTGCCTACTTGATTTCTTCCCTAAAGATTACCTGATGGTCATTGATGAGAGCCATGTAAGTGTACCTCAGATTTCGGCAATGTACGGTGGTGACCGAGCGCGTAAGACAAACCTTGTAGAATATGGATTCCGTTTACCTGCGGCTTTTGACAACCGACCATTAAAGTTTGAAGAGTTCCATAACCTGATTCATCAAATTATCTATGTGTCTGCAACACCTGCTGACTATGAGTTGAAAGAATCAGAAGGAGTTGTTGTTGAACAAGTGATTCGACCGACAGGATTACTTGATCCAGAGATTGAGGTTCGTCCTTCAGAGAATCAGATTGATGATTTAATGAACGAGATTGTTATTCGTGCAGAAAAGGAGGAACGAGTATTGGTAACAACCTTAACAAAGCGAATGGCGGAGGAATTGACGGAATACTTACTCAATCATGATATCCGAACAGCCTATATCCATAGTGACATTGCCAGTCTTGATCGCGTCAAAATCATCAATGATTTGCGAGCAGGACTATATGATGTCCTTGTTGGTGTGAACCTACTGCGTGAAGGACTTGATCTCCCGGAAGTATCGCTTGTCGCCATACTTGATGCGGATAAAGAAGGATTCCTCCGTAGTCATAGAAGTCTAACGCAGACAGCCGGACGTGCAGCCCGCAACGTAAACGGAAAGGTTATCATGTATGCGGATAACATAACCGAAAGTATGCAGCGAACCATTGATGAGACAATGCGGAGACGCATAAAACAGCTCAAATACAACGAGGAACATCACATCACACCAAAGCAAATTGTCAAGGCGATTAAGGATACTTTGCCAACAACTGGACGCTCTACAACGGCACAAACAATACCCTTTGCTAAAGGAGCGAAAGGCATATATACCGAACCTACACAATCAATGGCATTTGCAGCCGATCCTATCGTTATGCGGATGACGAAAGAGCAATTAGAGAAGAGTATTGCCAATACAACATCCCTTATGAAACAAGCTGCGAAAGACCTCGACTTCTTACAAGCTGCACAATATCGTGATGAGATTATCCGACTGCAAAAGCAGCTCGAAACAAAATAAACACAATATCCTTAGACAGAATATCATACTTTAAAGACAGAGTAACACACGAACATATTGCCTTAATATGTTACTCTGTCTCCAAAACTTATGTCATTGAAAAATATGTCTCTTTGTCATTATGTCTCTAAATCCCATGTTCTTCTGTCTCACACAAAAGCCCCACCCCGTTAGACGCCCCCTCTCTGTAGAGGGGCTGGGGGTGAGGCCGTGCCACGGAAGCGAGAGAACCAAATTAATACACTAGTTTTGAAAGACATTAATTTCACAATTAATATAATCGATTGTCTTATTACAGAACGATTGATACCCTGAATCAATCTAAAATGCTCCCGTGGTAAAAAAGAAAGCCGACCCTAAAGAAGCCTCCCCAAGCCCCTCCGAAGGAGGGGATGTCCTTAATCCGCTCACATATCTCTAGTTGTTTCAAACTATATCCAATAAGAACATCCCCTAAGAGGGGCTTGGGGAGGCTTTCTTTCCTAACCTGCTACTGGTCCATTCTCTTCTTTATTCTCCTTTTCTTTCGGAGAAGGGTCGGGGTTTTCCGGTTTCTTTCCTTTCTTCCGCGCAGGATTATCCACATCCACCTGCAGCTCCTTTAATGCCTTGCGCACCGAACTCTTCCAGGTCAATGTTAGCCTCGGAGCCTTGAGGCTCTTGGCGCATACATCCTTCTCGTTTTCTTCCATCTTCGAGGGAACGTTCACACGCAAAGAGAAGATGTCACCGAGGTCTAATCCTGTTCCCATGCGTGCACATTCAAGGATTAGGTTACGCAATGTGATAATCACATTACGAGCATCACCCTCTGTCAATGACGTTTCACGAACAATGCGTTCCAACACCATTTCGGGAGAAATCTTCTGTTGACCTTTCGGTACAGCGATATACACCGTCTTGCCCTTCATTTTTCCCATTGTCGCCTTACGAGGCGCAACTTTGAATTCAATCATTTTGATTTGGTTTTTAATTAAACATTAGATTAATATATCAACATCATTTTGATGTCTTTTTTCATGTGTTTTATACCCAGCGGTTGGGTCGTCTTGTACCCAGCTGCTGGGTAGCATCGTACCCTGCCCGTTGGGTAGCCCCCCTACCCATTCGCTGGGTACGATTGTAGTTGTTCGCTGGGTACAAAAAGTAATCAATAAGTATCCGCAAGCCTACCACTTTTGTATGGACAGATACTCTCTTCTGTCCACACAGCATGGATAGCTTAATACCATAAGATTTACTTACTTTTATCATCCAACTAGCTTTCATTTAATCAACCCATTTCTATTCCTTAGACCAAGACCTCACACTTCATTATATAAAGACCGTTGCCTTGATATAAGAAAGACAACCACCTTAATATTTAGAATGGGCGATACTCATCCTCATTAGAACTTCTGAAAAGGGATGAACCACTATACCTGTTATGCGATGATAATAATATTAAATTAGGCATGACTTCCAAGTCATACATTCCCAGAGAATTATCCAAAGTGGGGGAACAAGTTAGAAAAGCACCAACATCCATAGTAAACTTACCTTTAGTATAAATCCCTAAAAATGGAAGATAAAAATAGTCCGTCAAATTATTAGGAATCCCAGAAGGAGTAGATATCCAATCAGGACTAACATATATTCCTGTAGTTCGTGTATAATCGATTCCATCTGGAGCTTTATCTTTCAGATCTTGTGGAAGTTTTCCATTATCAGCAGCAATCACTGTTTGCTTTTTAAACCACATACCACCAACATATAAGTGCCCCATTAGTCCCCAAAGAGTTTTATTGTCATAATGTGGATCACCATGCTTTGCATACCAGACAATTTCATTAACGTTAACTAATCCTACGGCTGAATTACTTGGCTGTCTAATCACACCTGAGTAAGAATCCCAACCCCAAATATCATTAAAGTCGCGTGGGGTATGACCTGAATCATTTGCAGTACTTTGTGGTGCATCTGTTGTATTCTGCTGTCCGGCTAATGTTGGTTGGGTTCTTTTAGCAGGATTAGGATTATCCCATTCAAAGCCTGCCCAATAATGCTGTTGTGCATCCCACATATAATATTGATCAGCAGGATATATCTTAACTTTTAAGTCAGCTTTCACAGGCGTATTCTTACCAGCATCAAAAGTTACAGAAGGATAGTTTTTTGTAATAACTCCCGTAACATTGGTTACAGCATCATGCAAGGTGTATTCTATCGTTAGGTTTGTATATGTGCCAGGCTTTACAACCATTGTAGCACCATTGGTGGCATAGGTTGAAACATTAGGAATTGAGAAGTTGTTTACGTTCAGTTCTACGCTGTTTGAGGTAGTTGTACCATTGCTTAACGTTCCATTATCAGCTAAGTCGAATTTACCTGCAAGCTGATCAGATGTATTATTGGTATAAATGCGAATCTTTTGTAGCTTTGCTCCTGCAATTACTCCTTGTGCTGTATAAGGCATAAAGGTTACATACGCTGCCTTATGATTCAAGGTGAAGCTGTACTTTCCGCTACCTGTTGCATCAGCTACGCCAAAGTCGCCATCGTCTGCAATATGGGCAGCATCATTAGGAGTGCTTTGGGTTTGCGAAGCCTTGATAATCACCTTGTCACTGGCTCCGCTATTACCTGTGTAACGTACCTTATGTGTAGAACCAGTATAAGTACCGTTTACCCAGAACTTTGCCTTGGCTGTTGTTGTGCTGCCAGGAACTGCTGCAATGCGGGCAGCAATATCATCTTCTGAGCTTTGGTGATAAGTATTGTTGTCATCTTTTACCCAAATCTTATCGTTTGCTGTCCAATAGAAATCGAGACCGCTACCAGTGTAAGTGGCTGATGTTCGGGTTGAAGGTTCATCCTCTGATGAGAACACAGTACCTGTCTTTGGTGTGTCTTTGCCTGCTGTCTTATCAGTGGCAGTGTCATCGCTGGCGCAACTGCCAAAGGCAAGTGCAGTCAACAAGAGTGTGCCGAAATAAATACTTTTCTTAGTCATTATCATTCTGTTTTAATTTAGTTGTAAATTGGAAAGAAATCTTTGTTTATTATTCCCATCCTGTTTCTTCATTCTCATCCTCTTCCTCAAAGAAAGGGTTTGACTTTGCGCTTAAGCCACCGCTATCGCCTGCTGAAGCGTGACCACTACCACCACCACTTCCAGTACTCTCAAACGATGTGCCTCGCATTAATTCGTCTTCTGTTAGTTCAAGCCACGTGCATTGAGGCGCACAATAGGCTTTCCTTTCATTTGTTTTCTCCATTTACCTGATTTTAAAAATAGTTATTATTAATGATTCTCACTTGCTTTACTTCGTGTCACAGAGTTCAAGAGAGAGACGAAAGCATAAGAAGAGTTGTTAAAACAATGAATTATCTCCTCCTCTTGATGCTCTGTGACACTATGTAAGTTTGATTTTATACGTGAATTAAATTCTATATTTTGCGTTTTAACGGTCTTCAAAAAGGGCATAAAAAAGCGAACAAAGGAAACTCTTAGAAGTCCTTTGTTTACAGGGGTTACGGCACGCTTCGCGCGCGCGTATGCGAGAAGAAAAAATGTGTTATTAGACGCTAGGTGCG
>NZ_KB898326.1 GCF_000377625.1 Prevotella veroralis DSM 19559 = JCM 6290
CTTATAACCAAATTGAAAAGTAACATGAAAGGATGTTTAATGAGTGTTTCAGACAGACTTTTACTCAGAAAAAGAGCCATTATAGAAACGGTGAATGATGAACTTAAGAACATTGCACAAGTAGAGCACTCCAGACATAGATGCTTTGACAATTTCATCGTCAACTTATTAGGAGCCATTGCCGCCTATTGTCTGTTTCCAAAGAAGCCTTGTATTAATAATGTACAAAGGACTATGGACACACAGCTTGCATTGTTCTGAATTCGTCGAACTCACGTTATTTACTCCCCTCTCCATTCGAAGAGGGGGCGGGGGAGAGGCTTTTCTTAACACGGAATACACGGATGGCACGAAGCCTGAAGGCGACACAGAGTTCCTTACGGAACATGGGAATCCACAGAAGCTGACGCCCTTGTCTAATTCAAAATTCATAATTCACAATTCAAAATTATGATTAGTTCTGTTTGAAATAAGGGTTTGCTGTAATGCTCGTGTAATATAGTTTCAGTGTATCGAGGCTATACCTTGTTAGCTGAAATCGCAGAACTAAAAACAAAGAAACGCCTTCTTCGCTTTGAAGAGGGCGTTTCTTCGTATTGAAGAGAGGCTCTCCTTACATCAAGGAAACGCCTCCTTTGTCTTAAGGAAATCTTTTTCTAACCAGCTTCCATTAGGCACTCCTCCCCTTGGGGGAGGCTGGGTGGGGTTATTCCATTCGGAGAGGGGGCGGGGGTGAGGCTGGTTGTTGACGGGGGTGAGGCTTTTCCTCTTTATAACTTTACCCTCGCTATCAACTCTTCTGGCGTTACAAGCGTTTGTTCACCAGTAGTCATATTCTTCAAAGTAACCTTTCCCTCTTTCATTTCCGACTCTCCAGCAAGAGCCACGAAGCCGATGTTCTTTGCATTCGCATAACTCATCTGCTTCTTCATCTTTGCTTTATCGGGGAACATCTCAGTGCGAATACCCGCACGACGAGCGGCTGCTACGATTGGAAGACAGTATGCTGTCTCCTGCTCACCGAAGTTGATAAAGAGTAATTGAGTGCCTTGTACACTCTCTTTTGGATAAAGGTCTAAGGTGTTCAAAACGTCATATATGCGGTCAGCACCAAAGCTGATACCAACGCCAGAGAGCCCTGGCATACCGAAGATTCCCGTGAGATTGTCATATCGACCACCACCAGTAATAGAGCCAATCTGCACATCTAACGCCTTAACCTCAAATATGGCGCCAGTGTAATAATTAAGTCCTCGTGCCAAGGTAAGGTCGAGTTGTATCTCATTCTTTAGTCCGGACGTCTTCAACATATCAAGGATAAAGCGTGTTTCCTCAACTCCCTTTAGTCCAGTCTCACTCTCCTTCAAGGCTTCCGCAATCACTGCTAACTTCTCTTCATTGGTTCCTTCTAACTTAATGATAGGTTGCAACTTAGCAATAGCATCCTCTGATATACCATCCGCACGCAACTCTTCGTTTACATTCTCAAGTCCTATCTTATCGAGCTTATCAATGGCAACAGTGATATCAACAATCTTATCCTTCTCACCAATCACCTCGGCAATACCCGTGAGAATCTTTCTATTGTTGATCTTTATCTGTACTCTCACCCCTAACTTGGTGAAGACTGTGTCCACAATCTGCATTAGTTCCACCTCATTTAATAGTGAGTCAGAACCTACAACATCGGCATCACACTGGTAAAACTCACGATAACGACCCTTTTGTGGGCGGTCGGCACGCCATACCGGTTGTATTTGATAACGCTTGAAAGGTAACTGTAATTCTTCACGATGCATGACTACATAGCGTGCGAAGGGGACAGTAAGATCGTAACGAAGTCCCTTCTCGCATAGTTTCGTTTGCATCTTCAACGTGTTACGCCCCTTTAATTCATCGTTACTAACCGACTTCAGATAGTCACCAGAGTTCAACACCTTGAAGAGGAGTTTGTCTCCTTCATCGCCATACTTGCCCATTAAGGTGTGTAAAGTCTCCATGGCAGGTGTCTCAATCTGCTGAAATCCATACAAAGCATAGACACTTTTGATAGTATCGAATATGTAGTTACGTTTTGCCATCTCCTCTGGTCCGAAGTCACGGGTGCCCTTTGGGATGGAAGGTTTATTTGCCATTGTCTGTTATTGTTATTCTTCTTAATATAAAAAAGGAGTTAAGAGCGTCAAAAGAGATAGAGAAGTGAAAGAAACGATATTGTCAGTAATAGAGGAGAGAACCATCTAATGACCTTATATCCTTGTTCTTTTACTTCCCTAACAACCTTATTCTCTTAACTATTCAAAATTCTTTTGTTCCTATATTGATTATAAAACGATTGTCTGCTCGCGGTCAGGACCGATAGAGATAATACCGATTTTTGTCTCAAGATACTCCTCCAAGAAAGCAACATAATCGCGGAACTCCTGTGGAAACTCTGCTGCTGAGCGACATTGAGTCATATCCTTCTTCCAGCCACGGAACTCCTTATAGACAGGCTTAACATCGTCTATCTCGTATGGGAAATTCTGTGTTTGTGTACCGTCAGGAAGCTCGTATGCAACACAAGCCTTGATGGTTTCGAAGGTATCAAGTACGTCACTCTTCATCATAATAAGCTCTGTCACACCATCAACCATTACTGAGTAACGAAGCTGAACAAGGTCTATCCAACCGCAACGACGCTCTCTTCCAGTTACAGCACCATACTCATGACCAAGGTCACGGATCTTCTTTCCAGTCTCATCAAACAACTCAGTAGGGAATGGACCAGCACCAACTCGAGTGCAGTAAGCCTTCATAATGCCATAGACATTACCTATCTTATTAGGTCCAATACCTAATCCCGTGCAAGCTCCGGCACATATAGTATTGGATGAAGTAACAAATGGATAAGAACCGAAGTCGACGTCAAGCATCGTTCCTTGAGCACCTTCGCAAAGAATGTTCTTACCGTCACGCAATAGGTGATTGATTACATGTTCTGAGTCGATGAACTCAAACTCTTTCATGTACTCAATACCTTCCATCCACAGCTTCTCGGTCTCTTCAAAACCCTCAAAGTCAGTCCAGCCCAATGCTGCCAACATCTTCATGTGACGTTCCTTGTGCTCCGTATATTTGCGCTCAAAGTCACATAAGATATCACCAACACGCAATCCATTACGGCTAACCTTATCTGTGTAGGTAGGACCAATACCTTTTCCAGTTGTGCCAACCTTATCCTTTCCCTTTGCAGCCTCGTATGCTCTATCAAGGATGCGATGGGTAGGCATGATGAGATGAGCCTTCTTTGAGATGCGCAAGCGTTGCTTAAGTGGGTGCCCACTAAGCTCTAAGTCCTTTGCTTCTCCCATAAAGAGATCTGGAGCCAATACCACTCCATTGCCAATGATGTTGACCTTTCCTCCCTGGAAGATACCCGATGGAATGGAACGCAAAACATACTTCTCTCCCTCGAATTCAAGCGTATGTCCAGCATTAGGACCACCCTGAAAACGGGCTATAACATCATAATGTGGTGTGAGCACATCTACGACCTTTCCCTTACCTTCATCACCCCATTGGAGACCCAACAGGACATCAACTTTACCTGTGTTCATTTGCTTTTATGTGAGTTTTTACCTTGCTTTTGGGTTAAGAACTTGCTCTTCTGACGTGACAGAACAGCCTGGCAACGAGAGCATATACCAT
This sequence comes from Prevotella veroralis DSM 19559 = JCM 6290, assembly GCF_000377625.1. Lineage (GTDB taxonomy): Bacteria > Bacteroidota > Bacteroidia > Bacteroidales > Bacteroidaceae > Prevotella > Prevotella veroralis. The sequence goes on from NZ_KB898326.1 coordinate 3,691, forward strand.
ATATATATAAGGAGAAACCATCTCTGCGGAACCGATGAAACTTAGTGTTCTTAATCGCCTCAGTGATCTCTGGAGATTCAACTTCAGTCACTGTTCCACAGACAGTACATATCTGGTGGATATGATCTTCATTATCGTAACAAGCCTCATACTTGGTTTGTCCGATGAAACGATGTCGAACAACAAGGCGCAATTCTATGAACAGGCGCATTGTATTGTACAGTGTTGCACGGGATACACGAAAGTTCCTTGCCTCAAGTTCTGTACCCAACTCTTCTAAAGAGAAATGCCCTTTCATGTCATACACCGCATCAAGAATGGCATACCGCTCTGATGTCTTGCGATGATTATTCGCTTCGAGGTACTCATCCAGAATATCTCGAACTCTTTTCTTGACTATGTCTTTAGTCACAACTAACTGATTAAATTCGCACAAAGTTAGTATTTTTTAATGATATAACTATTATGTGGTAATAAAAAAAAGTTAAAGGGTTGCGGAATGACTATAACTCTTATGAGCACTGATATATGGTGAGTTCCTCCACGATGAGGCTTATCTATGACAGTGCCTATTATGGTTTAATATAGTTGATGGTTATTGTCTAAGCTTATTGGAATGTAAGATGGGCAGACGATAGTATTCCTTCTAAACCACTCAAAACCCTATTTTATTTTTAATTTTAGTTGCTGTCATTTTTAACATTTGCGTTAGGATGTTGGTAATCAGCGTGTTATTTGTTGTAAATGAGTGACAGAAGTGACAGCAAAATTATTTTCTGTCTTTCGTTCCTGACCTTTATCTCTTCTCTTTCTTCGCTCCTTATGTCTACTTCTGAAGAGTAGAATCCTATTCAGAACGTACTGATACTTTTTAAGTAAGATTGCTTGTTTTGTTCACCAATGATACCATTATACAACTACTTTTACTACCCTCCATATTAATAATGTAGTGTTTGAGAAAGCCGTGATAGATACGTCAGTATCGTAGTTGAGATTTTCTTCCATTTGAAAGAGGTGTTCCCTTGATGTGAAGAGAGCTTCTCCTTAATTTGAAGAAGGCGTTCCTTCGATGTGACGAAACGCCCTCTTTGCAATCACGAAACGCCTTCTTTAGATGAAGAGGATACAACATAGTAGGGACAGACGCCCTCGTCTGTCCGCCAAATCACGGCAAATAAAAGCCTCCCCAAGCCCCTCCAAAGGAGGGGATGTTGCCTAACGGGATGCCATATAAGGGTAAATGAGCAGACAGACGAGGACGTCTGTCCCTACTTTGAAGCCTCACCCCCCCTTCCCCTCTCCGAATGGAGAGGGGCGTGAATACTCCCATTTACATGTACGCCAATACCTGACAGATACAGAGGTAATAGTATTTTAAAATGAAAGAAACGCCTTCTTTCAATCGAAGAGGGCGTTTCCTTGCCATGAAAAGGGCGTCTCTTCACATCGAAGAAACGCCCTCTTTGTTTGCAAACAATGCTATCTACTCCCCTCTCCATTCGGAGAGGGGCGGGGGTGAGGCTCCTTCTTTCCCCTTGAGAGAGGCTGGGAGGAGTGTCCAGACGAAAGGCGTCTGTCCCTACTATGGTACCAACTGCAATATTTGATGTGTATGTTTTCCTGTAAAATACTTTGTTTTTCGGTTTCTTTTTTATACTTTTGACGACAGAAAAAGACTTACAAGATAAATGAGACAAATCATCAATCATTTCACTGACGATGACCTTTATAAGCTGACAATGTGCTGCGCTGTCATCGATAACTTCCCTCGTGCACATGTTTGTTACCAGTTTGTTGATCGTGATGACACGGTTTATCCCGATGGATTTGCACGTGAAGTGGAACATCAGATAGAGCTTTTAGAGTCGGTTATCATCACTCAAGAGGAGATAAACTTCCTACGTCGTAAGTGCAATTACTTGCCTGAATGGTTCTTAACTTACCTACGTGGTTTCCGCTTCTCACGCGATTGGGTGAAGGTGTGGCAGACCTCGGAAGGGCACTTACACATAGAGTTTGAAGGCTTATGGGCAGACACTATCCTACTCGAAGTGAAGGTTCTTGCCATCGTATCAGAGCTTTTCTATATGTTTAATGAGCAAGCACAAAGTTTCGATTATCAGCTCCTCTACGATAAGACTTACCATAAGGCGGAACGCTTATTAGAGGCTGGTTGTGTCTTCTCCGACTTCGGTACGCGTCGTCGTGCCAGCTTGAAAGCAGAAGAGATAGCTGTCCGCGCGATGAAAGACTGTTATGAGAGTAAGGTGTGGAAGGGCAAGTTTGTGGGTACTAGCAATATACACCTTGCGATGAAGTATGACCTCATGCCAGTGGGTACAATGGCGCATGAATTCATCTGTGCAATAGGTGGTATGTTTGGTCCGCAGATGGCTAATTACATGGCAATGGAGGCTTGGCGCAAAACATACAGGGGTGCTCTTGGTACTTATTTGTACGATTCTTTCGGTTGGGACATCTTCTCTTACAACTTCTCGGAAGACTTTGCTAATCAGTTCAAGGGACTTCGCATTGATTCAGGCGACAATCATGAGCAGTTGGATAAGATTATTGCTAAGTATAAATCGTTCGGTATCGATGCCCGTGACAAACAGATTCTTTTCTCCAATGCACTCGATACTGATCGTGCGATAGAGTTACAAAGCTACGCCGAAGGAAAGGTAAAACCTGCATTCGGGATAGGCACTCACTTCACCAATGACTTCCCACATGTAAAGCCCATGAACATCGTTATTAAGCTCGTTGCTGTTAAGATAACTGAGTCGTGGCCATACTATAATGACACCTGCAAGATATCGGAGGATAAGGGCAAGCATACGGGTAAGCCTGAGGTAATCAAGCGTTTTATGGAGGCGATACATTATAAGGAGTGAGGTGTATTAGATGGTTATTTCCAATCAAAATAGTACACCAAAGTAGGGACAGACGCCCTCGTCTGTCCGCCCATTTACCCTTTTATAACACTCCGTTAGGCAACATCCCCTCCTTTGGAGGGGCTTGGGGAGGCTTTTATTTGTCGTGATTTGGCGGACAGACGAGGGCATCTGTCCCTACTTTGTGACATGTTTTTTAATCAAAGGAACGCCCCTTTCAAAATGGCGAAGGCGTTTTCTTGATACGAAGGAGGCGTTTCCTTACAATGAAGAAGGCGTTTCTTCGTATTGAAGAAACGCCCCCTTTGTTTACTAATAATAGTATCTTCCTATTCAGCAGACTCTTCTATGCGCTTCAAACCCTTCTGGTAATAAATGTAATAAAGTATTCCTGCGGTCGTTAAACCAAATGGGAAGGCATACCAAATACCCAGAAGTTGATAATTCATAACCACTCCGAAGAGGTAACCCAATGGCAATGACACGATGAAAAAGGCGATGAATGCAATCCAAATCAGCGGTTTCACAACAGCGATTCCACGCATGGCATTGGCGTAATTACTCTGCATTCCGTCGCCAAACTGGTAGATCATAAAGGGGACAATAGTCATGGATACCATCGAGATAACATCTGTATTGTCAGTAAATAAGCCTCCAATGCTATGGCGGAAGAGGAAGACTGGGATAGAGGTCGTCATCGCAAGAAGGAAAACAAGGTGTATGCCAGCTGTCGCCGTATGCCTAACTGCAGTGTAATCACGCTGTCCCATGAAGTTACTGATGCGTACCGCTACTGCTGCCGCAAGCCCATAATAAATCATATAACCCAGTTGGGAGATGGTCAACATGACCTGATGTGCAGCTAAGGCGGTTGTTCCGAACCATCCAACCATGATACTCGATAAGCTGAAAGCGGCGGTTTCCATACCCATTTGTAAGGCTAATGGCAATCCGAGAACAGTGATTTTTCTGAAGTCAGGGCGGTTCGTGTTGCCTTGACTCCAGCCCTTTCTGTATTCTTTGTACTTCTTACTAAAGAAGAAGATACCCACCATCACGATTGCCATCGCTATACGAGAAATCATCGTAGAAAGCCCTGCACCGATCAGACCTAACTCACTCATTCCAAGGTGACCATATATGAGAACCCAGTTACCGAATATATTCATAACGTTGCCACTGATCAGTATCCACATAGCCACTCGGGTGTCTGTAATGCCATCCGTAAACTGTCGGAAGGTGTTAAACCAACATACGAAAGGCAGTGAAACAAGCTGTATGATGAAGTAAGGACGTATAAGAGGAAGAAGCTCTTTGGGCTGTCCCAAATGTTCGAGATTAGCGTATAATAACCCCATGATAGCCGATAAGAACACCGCCATACAGGTGTTAGCTGCCACCGCACTCTTCATGAGTTCGCCAATACGGTGCGTCTTTTCCTGTCCGTAAAGCGTACCGACAAGAGCCGTGATAGCGTAAGTGAAGCCTACAGCAAAGATGATTACCAACGTAAACATATTGTTGACAAATGCCGCAGCAGCCAACTCCTTGGTGCTATGATGCCCAATCATCAGGGTGTCGGCGAAGTTAAGAATGAGGTTACCTAACTGTCCGATGATGATAGGTACACCTAAATAAGTAAGGTTGCGATAGTGTGTTTCGTATCTTGAAAACTGATATGACATACTGTTGTTTCCTGCTTTTATATGATTAATGGTGCAAAGGTACGAAATAAAAGCGTATTGTTATGCGCTTTTATAATAATCTTCTCTCTTCCAATGGAATACTGTAAGTTTTCCTCCCGTTGCTTTTCTTGGTTTGAATGAACCTTTTTATTTTTGTAACAAAACCTATCCTCTCGATACCAGATAGGCTGGGGTAGGTACGAAAAAGAGGAAACCTGTAGGCTTCCTCTTTGTTATTTCATTTGTAAATAAGGGTTTACAAGTCGAATTTATAGCCCAGTGTAATCTGGAATACACTGTTCTTTGCCTTGTTACCTTCGTACACCTTTGTTAGACCCCAGTTGTAACGAGCATCCAACTGGAAGTTGTTATACTCATAAGAAAGACCTACTGGGACAGAAAGGTCAAATGACTTTGCCTTGCCAGGAACGGGTATCTGACCTCCATGTGTTGCATCTACAGAAGCCTTATCACTAACCTTGAAGCCTGGTTGGAGGCCTAACTTCACTGCAAGACCCTTAACAACATAAACGTTAGCAGTTATTGGAACGTTGATGTAATCGAGCTTTTGTGTAATAGTAGCAAGTGGAGTCTTTGCCTTTGCACCTTGCATAGAGTAGAGCAAACCAGCACTAACTGAAACGATGTCGGTTGCTTGGTACTCACCTTCAGCACCTGCAACAAGACCTATGCGAGCGTCTGGTTTGTTGTCACCAGTTAGATTTGCAATGTTCAAACCAACCTTTGGCTGGATGTTAAAAGAACCTACTGCGTGTTGTGCGAATGTAGCTACTGATGATAACATCAGGGCTGCTACTAACATAATCTTTTTCATAATCGTTATGAATTAATTGTAAGTAAAATTGTTATCTATACTTTGTTACTTTCTTATTAATTACTTGGTCTATTGGTTCTAACCGAACTTCTCTCTTTAAAAATACTACCTACTAATAGTGAGAGCAAAGTTATGTTTTATAAAGAAAACGGCAAATTATTTCCAATTAATAAGTGTTAAAGAAGGTATTTGGATAACATTTATCATAAAAAAGGCGAGTATTGGAGATCAATCAACCAGCACTCACCTTATTATATATATACTTTGAAACTTGTTTATAACGGATAGTTACAATGCTTTATGCGTTCTTTACTTCACAAGTCAAGTCTTTGCCATCAGCAAACTCCTTCACACTGTTGAGTGTAGAAATGGCTATGTTGTGCAAAGCCTCCGCTGTGAAGAAAGCCTGATGAGAGGTTAGAACCACGTTAGGAACCATCAACAAGCGAGCCAATACATCGTCATCTATCATCTTATCACTTCTATCTTCATAGAAGTAGTCACGCTCTTCTTCATATACATCAAGCCCTGCGGAACCCACTTGCTTGCTACGAAGTCCCTCAATAAGATCCTCTGTGTGGATCAGTTTTCCACGCCCGGTATTGATAATCATAACGCCTTTCTTCATCTTAGTAATGCTATCCTTATTAATCAGGAACTTTGTGTCTGGCGTCAGTGGACAGTGCAGAGAAATAATGTCACTATGGGTATATAACTCGTCAAGACCAACCACTTTCACATCATACTGTTTAGCAAACTCGTGGTCAGGATACAAGTCGTAAGCCATCACATTCATACCGAAACCATGCAGGATCTTGATGAGTTCTTTTGCAATACGCCCCATTCCGATGATACCGGCAGTTTTTCCATACATGTCAAAGCCCAACAATCCGTGTAGAGTAAAGTTACCTTCACGGGTGCGATTAACGGCTCGGTAGATCTTACGATTTAGACTTAGCATGAGCGAAACAGCATACTCAGCCACTGCATGTGGTGAATAAGCAGGAACGCGCGTAACCCTTATTCGTCCCTCAGCTGCTTTAAGGTCAACGTTGTTAAAGCCTGCACATCGCAATGCAACTAACTTGACTCCATTGTGGACCAACTCTTCTATCACCTTTGCATCACACTCTGCATTCACAAAGATACAAACGACATCTGCACCCTTAGCAAGTGGTACTGTGCTAATACTCAGGCGTTCCTGATAATAGCGAATATCGAAGTTATAGTCCTTGTTAACTGCGTTGAACGACTCTATATCGTATGACTTTGCGTCAAAGAAAGCGATTCTTAATGCCATGTATCCTAAATATTATAATTGTTATGAGTGTTTGATAAAATTCTTATCAGTCTTTTCTCTTATTGAAACAATGCAAAGGTACGCATAAATTGTAATATTTGCAAGTGTTGGACTATAATTCATTTCATTAATAGATATGGGTCAAGTGGGCTGCTCCTTATCGTGCCTTACAGCCTACTTGACCTCCCTTTCGTTACATTGTACAATCTATTCCAACTCTTTTTTACTAAGCTTTGTTGCAAGAATAAAGTAGAATATAAGCGCAATGTAAGCAACAAGTGACAGAAGTTCAGATAGATGATTTTCCCACCAAGTAGCATATTGGAACTCAATACCGCCAAACTTCAGTAGGGCAGAGATAACTCCCATCAATGCTCCACCGGCAATAAAGCCTGAAGCTATTAGTGTTCCCCTCTCGCCTCTCGCCTTGTTGATCGTTTCTTCCTTAGAACGACTTGTGACATACCAGTTAATTGCTCCACCAACTAATAATGGAATATTCAATTCAAGTGGGATGAACATACCTAAAGCGAAGGCAAGAGCAGGAACTTTGCATCGGTCTAATACTAAAGCGATGACTGCACCAATAGCATAAAGAATCCAAGGCGCACCTTGACCGCTCATCAAAGGTTTGATAACTGCTGCCATAGCATTTGCTTGAGGAGCAGCTAATTTACCCGAAGTGAAGCCATAAGTCTTATTTAATACGATCATAACACCAGCTACCGTTGCGGCTGAAATGATGGTTCCGAGGAACTTCCATGTCTCTTGTTTCTTAGGAGTCGTTCCAAGCCAATAGCCAATCTTTAAGTCAGTAATAAACGATCCAGCCATTGATAACGCGGTACAAACAACTCCGCCCATAAGTAACGCTGCCAACATACCGGCATTCCCTTTCAATCCAACGGCAACCATGACCACAGATGCTAAGATAAGCGTCATAAGTGTCATACCAGATACAGGATTACTTCCGACAATTGCAATCGCATTAGCTGCAACTGTTGTGAAAAGGAAGGCAATGATTGTTACGAGAATAATACCCACAACAGCGTGGAGTAGGTTGAAATTCATTACTCCGAAATAGAAGAATAAGAAGGTAATAATAAGCGTTGCGATACTTCCAAAGGCTATAATCTTAAAGGAAATATCTCTTTGAGTGCGTAACACTTCTGCCTGATCGCCGCCTTTGCCCTTCATTTCCCGAGCGGCTAAGCCAACTGCACTCTTAATGATACCCCAAGACTTCACAATTCCAATGATTCCTGACATTGCGATACCGCCAATACCAATTGAGCGAGCGTATGCTTTGAAGATTGCTTCAGGTGCCATTTGCCCGACGGCAGTAGTGATTGTTGGATCCCATTGGTTCAAAACCGTGTCAGGGAATAGGAGAGCCATACCAGGAACTATAAGCCACCAAACAGCAAGTGAGCCTAAGCAGATGATGAAAGCATATTTAAGTCCGATGATATAACCCAGACCTAACACAGCTGCACCCGTATTTACCTTGAAAACCAGCTTAGCTTTATCGGCAATCGTCTCGCCGATTCCAATCATTCTACTTGTTACATTCTCATTCCAGAAACCAAAAGTTGCAACAATGAAATCGTATAAACCACCAACAAGTCCTGCAAGAAGTAATGGTTTTGCCTGGCTGCCTCCTTTCTCTCCACTAACAAGAACCTGTGTCGTAGCCGTTGCTTCAGGGAAAGGATACTTGCCATGTTGGTCCTTCACAAAGTACTTTCGGAAAGGAATTAGGAATAAAATGCCCAAGACGCCACCCAAAGCTGCTGCAATAAATATCTTGAGAAAGTCGGCTTGCAGGTCCAACATATAGATAGCTGGCATAACAAATATGCCACCCGCTACTACTGCTCCCGAACAAGCACCGATACTTTGGATGATAATGTTCTCTCCAAGTGCGTTTTTTCGCTTTGTGGCTGAGGACAATCCGATAGCAATAATAGCAATAGGGATAGCTGCTTCAAAGACCTGTCCAACCTTCAAACCCAGATAAGCTGCGGCTGCAGAAAACAAGACGGTCATAAGAATACCCCAAGTTATAGACCACGGACTCACCTCTCGATAGGTTCTTTTAGGCGACATGATCGGCTCATATTCCTCGTCAGCCCTTAATTCTCTGAAAGCATTTTCAGGGATTTCAATGTTTTGTTCTGTTTTATTTTCCATTGTTTAATAGTATTATTTGGTTGCAAAGATAAATAAAAATCGTTTATTCGATACCAAATAAAAGCAAAATATTAACTTTGCATTCGTGAAAGAAATAGAACCGATAGCATTTTTCCGCTCACCGCTTACGTCTAAGTTTGGTATTCCTCGACAAAGCGGGTTAGCCAATAACCTCGTAGGGCGCATTGTCTTTGAGAAGAAATATCAGAGGGAAGAGGCGTTACGAGGCTTAGAAGACTTCGATTACTTATGGTTAATATGGGGATTTTCAGCCAATCCTCCGTCAGATGAGATTAAATTTACCGTTCGCCCACCACGCTTAGGAGGCAATAAACGCTTAGGAGTTTTCGCAACCCGCTCACCTTTCCGCCCTAACGGACTCGGTTTATCTTCGGTTTTTATAAAGCAGATAACCGAAGGCGAGATAGAAGTCGTTGGCGCCGACCTGATGGATGGTACGCCAATCTATGATATCAAACCCTATATTCCCTACGTTGATAGTCATCCAGAGGCTAAAGGAGGATTCACTGACAAGAAGGAATGGCAGAAACTTTCGGTGGTTATTCCCGATGATATTGCAATTCTGTTTAAATCAGACGAGCTGGCAGCCTTGAAAGAAGTCTTGGCACAAGACCCCCGTCCGCAATATCAACACGATGCGGAGCGCATTTACGTTATGCCTTTCGCTGGGAAGGAAGTACATTTCCGCGTATTTGATGACCAATTAAAGGTCGTTCGTGTGAGTCATTAAGATAGGATATTTACATTCAAAAAGCTAAAAATATGCACTACAAACGTATCATCTTTTGTATAATTTCATTCCTTTTACCCTCAATGATGCTTCATGCTCAGATAACTTTCCAGTCTCTCCACGTGGAAAAAGGAATAATAAAAGGATATTACGAGCTATCCTCCTGCGGATTATGCTATGATCGCAAGGGGCATACGATATCAATAAATGGTAAAACCTACCCATTTTATATGCGGATCGAAGCTAACAGTACCATCCGTAAATGGGCGAATCCATTAGATTCGTTAGGATGGAAAGAGTTTATCAATATGGATTTTGCTTTGGATGCCCAAAGAGAAATCTATAAACGAGATTTGTATTTATCGCCGCTTGAGTATGGATATGATGGAACGCTCGTTGATTCTGCTGGTGCGCTCTATTATTTGAAGCGCAATCGCCGTAAGATTGTTGCCTGTTATTACTTTTCGGGTGATGTGATCCTCTATAAAATCAACCGATTTCGTACTAAAAAAGACGATGAAAAGCTCTCGTTTATTCTAAAAAAGATGCTATCCGAACGGGAATTTGTCATATTGAAAGAGGCAAATTCGGTAAGCCACTTATCGAAAAAGGATATTTCGTTAATGGGACTTGAACCTACTGCTATTTATTCTTTTTTCTATTGTTTGGACGAATAGAAGGGCACAAATCGTTGTAATGTATTAGTAGATTGGTTAGGAATATTCTTTACATTGCGTTTTTTCAATCTAGGGTTTTCTAAGTAAGAATATTGGTGTAAAATCGTTCAAATATCATGTTTTTCAGAAACGTATATACGTTTTTACCAAAATGTATATACGTTTTTGATGAAACGTACCTCCGTTTTTAGTAAAACGTACCTCCGTTTTGGGTGAAATGTACCTCCGTTTTTAGTAAAATGTACCTCCGTTTTGCCTAAAACGGAGGTACGTTTTGCCAAAAATGATAGTACTTTTTGATGGAAACAATTATCTGATTTTATAAGATCCTGTATATCAGTTGTTTACGAAGATGGTGCAAAACTCTCTCAAAATTCGCGTATTTGAGCGAGAATAGGGGATTGGTGAATAAAAACGCAGTTACAGCGTCGGAAATGACAATATTCTATTACAAAATTCTCGCTATATCAAATGCCCTTAAACCTATTATGATATTAGATATTTGAACCATGCAAATGGCTTGCGATGTTCTAAGTAATTGAGGTTATCCATATTCTTATATGCCTCTTTTTCAAATGATAAATTCATATAAGCGCGACCGGGAAGGGGCAAACGGATAAGCCATTCGAGCAAATACCATAGATAAAACGGGATAATGAGCATTTCAATCATCTGGTGGGTATGGATGCGTTCATGATTAATAAGCTCCTTGGTGAGAATTACTTCGGGATGAACGAAAAGAAACCCAAGAATATTGATGGCTTCATAATTCTTGGGTGGGAGATATTTGGTTCTAATAATTATCATTTATTCCATTTCGATTGACTCGACATGAGGCTTGGTTGGGGCTGGTGGAGGGGTTGGACTTGGAGAATTTGAAGGAGTTTCCGGCTCGTTGCTCCCCTCATTTGTTGAGCTTGAAGCCTCGCTATGACTGCGATTGTGGCGAGTGTGACTGCGTCCGCGGATACTATTATATACCTTTTCAGCCTGCTGTTCCTCCTGTTTGTCAGTAGAATCCGTCTTGGTTGTATCTACAGGCACGGTATCAAACTTAGCCTTATTGGTCTCGGCTAAATTAGAATCTGGCTCAATCGAAGTTTGGGTATATTCCGGATCATTCTTGTGCTGACCATAATAGATGAATCCAAATGCCACAAGAAATATAGTGCCTAAGATGATAAAGATAACCATTCCGCGCCCTAAGGTCGGTTCGTCGTCATAATCTTTACGCTGATTGTTCGCACTATTCTTAGGGTTATTCTGCTCTTTATCATGCTCTTCCGTATGATTCTCTGGACTTTTCATATCTATTGTACTTCTGATTTTGGCAACAAAGGTAAGCGAAAAGGTAGAGATTCCAAAACGATTTAGGTTTTTATTCATTTGTTCTTTTCTTTTTTGTACCTTTGCAATCGAATTTAATAGATATCATTCTGAAAATAGATATGAAGAAGTATTTAATAATCATTTGTTTCCTTACTTGTTGGCTGGGTGCATCTGCTCAAAATCTTCGTGAGGTTTGGATTAATATGCCCGATACAATCTCTCCTTATTTGAATAAGAATTTGCGGACAGAGTTAGTCGATGATGTGAAAATGGGCGTTGAGCCTGCAGTAAAGAATCTATTGGATGATACGACACGGATAGACCGAATAACGAAAGATTATATGCTTGTGAGGCTGAGCGATGCGAGCTCTATGGAGATAAAGTTATTAGATAATTCGACTATTGCGCTGATTCAGACTTGGAATGCTCCTGTCGCAGAGAGTAAATTGACCTTGTTTAATCAGCAATGGCAACCACGGGGGACGGTAATTCTTCCTCAAGAAACGATTGAAAAACCAGACACAATAACTGAAACTAAGTTTAACGATATAAAATCTTTAATGACTCCTTGCTTGAGAGAATTGCATTTTAATGCAGATGATAACTCTTTAATTGTAAGCTATGACTATCCGCTTCTGTCGATAGATGAGAGAAATAGAGTGAAAGCCTATCGCAAACCAGTGATTTTGCATTGGTCGGGAAAAGATTTTCGTTAGTAAAAATGATTGAAGATTTGGTGGTTTCTTAGAAAGTTACTACTTTTGTCGGCACAAAATTAATAGCTGAAGACATGAATTTGAAGGTACGTTTGGCCTTAATGAACTTCTTGGAGTTCGCAGTTTGGGGAGCCTATTTGACTTCTATGGGGCGTTATTTGGGGAATATTGGTATTGGTTCGGAAATAGGTTGGTTCTATTCTATGCAAGGTATAGTGTCAATATTCATGCCTGCCTTGATGGGAATTGTAGCAGACCGATGGGTTCCAGCTCAAAGACTATTAGGTTTTTGTCATTTACTTGCTGGAGTATTCATGTTTGCCACCGCTGGTTATGGTTTGAGCATCGGAGGAAATGCCAATTTTGCTACGATCTTTACCTTATATTCATTGTCGGTTGCTTTCTATATGCCTACGTTGGCATTAACAAATTCCGTTGCGTATAGTGCTTTAACCAATGCGGGAATGGATACAGTGAAGGACTTTCCTCCGATTCGTGTATTCGGAACGATTGGTTTTATCCTTACAATGTGGCTGGTTGATATTATGGGATTCCAAAGCAATCAGAACCAATTTATCACATCAGGCGTTGTAAGTATCATTCTTTTCTTCTATACATTTACATTACCTAATTGCGAAGTTAGTAAAGGGACGAAACAGAAGAGTTTTATTGATGCTTTCGGGTTGCGTGCCTTCTCTCTTTTTAAGCAAAAGAAGATGGCTATTTTCTTTATTTTCTCCATGCTATTGGGTGTAAGTCTTCAGATTACGAATAGTTTTGCTAATCCATTTTTATTTAGTTTTGGCGCTCAACCGGAGTTTGTCGATAGCTTTGGCGTGCAGCATGCTAATATATTGATAAGTCTTTCGCAGATTAGTGAAACCTGTTGCATACTACTTATTCCTTTCTTTATGCGTCATTATGGTATAAAGAATGTGATGTTAATCGCAATGTTTGCTTGGGTTCTCCGATTTGGATTATTCGGAGTTGGTAATCCAGGCTTCCCTGGAATCTTATTGTTCGTACTTTCAATGATTGTTTATGGTGTGGCTTTCGACTTCTTTAATATCTCGGGGTCATTATTCGTTGATAATAGTACCGAACCTTCTATCCGTTCTTCTGCACAAGGACTATTCATGTTGATGACAAATGGCGTTGGCGCAACGATAGGAACGCTGGCAGCTCAGGCGATTGTCAATGTCTATACTCATCCACAGGCAGTTGGTTCGGATACATTGACAGTCGGTGATTGGTCATCCTGTTGGTTCATCTTTGCTGGTTATGCCTTCGTCGTAGGTGTTTGCTTTGCATTGATATTCCGTCCGAAGAAAGCTAAATGAATTGAATACTATTAGATGGGTAAAGTTCAATTAATACATGTTGGTGTTTCTCAGATTGTAGGAGGTTCAGAGTTTGGGCTTTTAGTTCTTTCTGATATGTCGGAGACTCGGCAAATAGCTATCGTCTGTGATGAACACATGGAGTATGAATTTGGACTTAGAACAGATAAAAAGGTAAATACGGAGCGATTATTACCTGAAGTGCTTTGCAGTATCAACCCATCTATGACAAGTGAGCATTATGAGATTCTCTTTAATTCAGTTGTGAATGGGCAATATAAAGCCTTACTTGTAAATAAGGATGACTTGAGTCTTACCCCTATGCGTGCTTCTGATGCTATCCTTTTAGCTCATATTGCTAAATTGAATATCTTTATGGAAGAGAACTTATTTAAACGTCAAAGCGTTGTTTGTGGTTCTACTAAGAATAAATTGGCTGTACCTATTAATACTTTGACTTTGGATATGCTGCAAAAAGCATTGGACAAAGCAATCGAAGATGAAAATTATGAGTTGGCTTCTTTATTGAGGGATGAACTAAAGCATAGAAAGACAGAAACAGAATGACAAGCATTGCCCCTTGTTATGAGGGAAATATATAGATAATGAAAGAAGTTAGATATTTCTTTGTACCTAATGCTAATGTAGAGAAAGAACTTCCAACAGAGGAAGCTATTCATGCTTTGCGTGTTCTTCGATTGAAAGAAGGGGATGAAATCTTTCTGATGGATGGTGAAGGATCTTTCTATCAAGCAGAAGTTTCATTGGCTACATCGAAAAAGTGTTTCTATACTATCAAGCAAGTATTAAAGCAGGAACCTGCTTGGTGTGGGAAAATACATTTGGCTATTGCTCCAACTAAGGATATGGGGCGTATGGAGTGGATGGTAGAGAAAGCTACAGAAATAGGTTTTGATGAGATTACCTTCTTAAATTGCAAGTTCTCTGAACGTAAGGTCTTGCGTACTGATCGTATCGAAAAGATTGTTATATCAGCTGTTAAACAGAGTCATAAGGCTTGGAAACCTGTTGTAAATGATATGACTTCATTCTGTAAGTTTATAGATAATCATAAATGCAATGGGCAGAAATATATTTGTCATTGCTACTCTGAAATAGATAGAGATGATTTCTTCACTTTGATTGATACCTTCGCTCATAATGCTCAAGACATTAAGCCTTCTATTGGAAATGATATAACCGTATTAGTTGGTCCTGAAGGTGATTTCTCTATTGATGAGGTTCGCTATGCTATTGATCATGGTTTCAAGAGTGTTACTTTGGGTAACAGCCGGTTACGTACAGAGACAGCAGGGCTTAGTGCCGTAATGATGTCACAGCTTGCACGAAGAGTATGTACTGGAGGTATATAAGACATACGATTTTGGACAGACGTGTCCAATCAATTGGACAAACGTGTCCAAGAAGCTGGACAAACGTGTCCAATCAATTGGACAGATGTGTCCAAAAGGCTGGACAAACATGTCCAACATCGTTAATACGGAATATGATGATAGGATATACTTCTCTGTGAACAAGAGCTTAGAAACATTTTCACATTGCATCATGTAGGAGTCGAATATTTTATTTATATTTGCAACATACATTTAAATAACGTTATTATTTCATTTTAATCTCTTAGCTAATTATGCAGAAAAGATTACTCTTCTTGGTTACGTTGTTACTAGCAATGACAACTTCTGTCATGGCGCAGATAACGACATCAGGAATCAGTGGCAAGGTGACGTCTCAAGGTGAAGACGTGATTGGTGCAACCGTTACAGCTACCCACTTACCATCAGGGACTATTTACAGAGCTGTGACCAACATTGATGGTCGCTACACTATTCAGGGTATGCGTGTTGGTGGACCTTACAAGATTCAAGTGGCTTATATTGGTCAAAAGACTAAGACATTTGAAAATGTAACGCTTCGTCTTGGTGAGACGGAGGATTTCTCTTGTTCGCTTCAAGATGATTCTAAGGAACTTCAAGAAGTTGTTGTAACTGGTAATGCGGGCGTCAATGGGACGAAGACGGGAGCAGCACAGAGTATCTCGTCTAAGCAAATTGCAGACATGCCAAGTATTACTCATGGTATTGCTGATGTAGCTCGTCTTAATCCTCAGCTTACGACATCAAGTAATGGTGCCATGTCATTTGCAGGTGCTAGCAATCGTTATAATTCATTTATGATTGATGGTGCAATGAATAATGACGTGTTTGGTTTAGCTGCTGATGGTTCTAATGGTGGTCAGGCTGGAACACAACCTGTATCAATGGAAACAATTGAGCAGATTCAAGTAAACGTTGCTCCATTCGATGTTCGTCAGAGTGGTTTCACAGGTGGTTCTATCAATGCTATTACTAAGTCTGGTACTAACCAGTTCCATGGTAGTGTCTATGGTTTTGGTAACAACCAAAGTCTTATTGGTCATCATTATCCCTACTCTGATGGAACAGGTTATGCGCCCAAATATCAGAAACAGGAGCAGTATCAATGGGGTGTAACATTGGGTGGCCCTATTATCAAGAACAAGTTGTTCTTCTTTGTAAACTATGAGAATGCAAATAAGACTTATCCAAATCTTAATGGCTATCGTCAGGCAGGCTCACGTGTAAATCCAGATGAAGCTGATGATGTCCTTCAGAAGGTTAAGGATATGGCTCAACGTCAAGGTTTATCGTATGATGGTACCTTCGCAAACCCTGATATCTACACGAAGAGTAATAAATTAGGTGCAAAGATTGATTGGAATATCAATGACTTCAATAAGTTCTCTTTCCGTTGGAGTTATGTTGATGCTAAGCAGTTGAATGTTGTAAGTTCATCTTCTTCTCTTAATGATGATCATTATTACTTCCCATTTACTAGTAAGACAAACTCTTTCACAGCCGAGTTACAGAGCCGTATCTCTCCTACAATAAGTAATGAGGCACGTGTAAGCTATGTACGCGTTCGCGATAAGCGCAATGTTGCTTCTGCATTCCCAATGATCTCTTTGCAAGTAACTGGTGGATCAGTAAATATTGGTAACGAACGCTCTTCAATGGCTAACTCTCTTGACCAGGATATCTATACTGTAGAAGATAACTTGACTTGGTATAAGGGTAATCACACCTTTACTTTCGGTACTCATAATGAGTTCTATAAGTTTGCTAATCTCTTTATTCAGGATGCGTATGGTTCTTATAACTTCACCGATAAGGCGCATTTCGATAAGTATTATACAGACTTTATGGCTGGTACGATTGATCCAACTTATAACTACTTCCGTCAGTATCGTTATGGTGTAGCAAATGTTGATGTTACTGGTGACCCACGTTGGAAGACACCTTTCTCTGCTGGTCAGCTTGGCTTCTATGCACAAGATAAGTGGAATATAACTCCATCATTCCAGTTGACTTATGGCTTGCGTATGGAGATTCCTCTTTTCTTCAAGACTCCAACGGCTAATGAACCTTTCAATACTTATGCTGCACAGCATAATTGGGACGTTCGTACAAACCATAAACTTTCTAGTACTCCTTTGTGGAGTCCACGCGTTGGCTTCCGTTGGGATATTAATAAGGATCGTCAGTTTATTCTCCGTGGTGGATTAGGTATCTTCACAGGACGTATACCATACGTATGGATTAGTAACAACTTCGCAAAGACTGGTTTGCAGATGCAGACCTACTCTGTAAATACCCCTAAGGGACTGGAGCTTATTCTTAATCCTAATGGACAGGAAGCTAATGCTGCTCGATTGAGAGCTGCAGGTAGTCAGGAAGTGAATGTGTTTGAAGATAAGTTCAAGTTTGCCCAGACCCTGAAAGCTAACTTAGGTTTTGACTTCCATCTCCTTGGTATTGATTGGACAGCAGAAGCCATTTACTCAAAGACTTTGAACGATATCTATTATAAGAATCTTGCAGTTGATAAGACAGGACAAACATTTGCGCAGGTTACAGGTTACGAATGGGATAATCGTCCAATGTATGAGCGTACAACCAACGGCACTCCTTATTCTTATGTCTATGCACTCTACAACACAAGCAAGGGATACACAACGAGTCTTTCGTTAAAGGGTGAGAAGCACTTTAACTTCGGCCTCGACCTTATGGCAAGTTACACATGGACTCGTTCTATGAGTGTTAATAGCGGAACTTCATCTGTTGCTGGTAGTAACTGGATGTATAATGCAACTTATCGTGATGTTAATGATCCAGAGCTCAGTCTTAGTGCATATAACGTTCCTCATCGTCTTCAAGCAAGTGCTTATTATCATGTAAAGTATGGTGCAAGGAAGCAATGGGAATCAACAATTGGAGTGATTTATCAAGGTCGTAGTGGTTCCCCTTACGTAATCGAAGTTTATGGTGACATGAATGGCGATGGTGCAAATGGTAACGACCTGATGTGGATTCCTACAGATGCACAGATCGATCGAATGAAGTTTGCAAGTGGCGTAAAGGTTAATAATAGTAAGGATATCTACCCATTGATTACGAAGGTTCTTGGCTCTGGCTTCAATGGAACTCTCACAGAAGCACAGCAGCGTGCTTTGATGAAGCAGTGGATTGCTGATGATCCTTATATGAGTCGTCATCGCGGCGAGTATTTCAAGCGTTATGCTGATAACCTTGCTTTTGAGAATCACTTTGACGTACACCTCGCACAGAAGTATAGCTTTAAGGTTGCAGGTCAAACCAATTCTCTCGAGCTTAGCTTTGATATCATAAATGTTGGAAACCTCCTAAACAAGGATTGGGGACATACATACGGTGACGGATTCGGTCGTTACTTTAGTCCTTTCAATTATGAAGGTAATGGAGTATTCAAATTTGATGGTACACACGTTGCACGAAACTATGATACATATTATAGCCGTTGGCGTGGTCAGTTAGGCTTACGTTATACCTTCTAATAACGCATATATATAAAAAGAGCAGAGACCAAGTTTGAGTCTCTGCTTTTTTAATTATCTTTGCATCATAATTAAAACTCAAACATTATGATTATTGATTTCGATAAGATTGCTGAAGAGCATATAGAAGGTTTCAAAGGCGGGAAAGGGAAACTTGATATACGTGCGTTTGTTGATGATAAGGCTCGTATCATGTATTCAACATTGCGACCAGGTGCATGTAGTGGAAAGCATCAGCATGTTGGTACTTTTGAAGCGATGTTTGTTATTAGTGGTGAGTTGACTATACACTATGATGATTGTACGGAGGTTGCAAGGGTGGGGCAGTTACATTATTGTCCAGAGGGGCACTTCCATTGGTTTGAGAATTGTACAGACCATGATGTCGTATATCTTGCTATTGTACCAACATTGGGATAGTAATTGCCAGTAGGGTATATACAGAATTAGCGGTAGACATTACTGTCTGCCGCTAATTGTGTATTATTTCCAATGGTTTATTCTATCCTTATTATCTTTCCATTACACCTTCTATATAAAGACGAGTCATTTCATTTTTACCATTCGTGCGTACAGTAATGCTTTTCTTAAAGTGCCCTGCGAACTTTCCCGTACCATTATAGGTTACCTCAATGCTACCTTTCTGACCAGGAGCAATGGGACGTTTATCGTAACGTGGGATGGTGCAACCACAACTAGCAATTACTTGATTGATTACCAATGGAGCATTACCAACGTTTGTAAAAGTGAATGTAGTCTTGTGTACTGGATCATTCTCACTGAATGTACCAAAGTCGTAACTTACCTTATCGAATTTAATTTCTGCTTGATTCTGTGCAACTGCGAAAGTTACTCCCATAACAAGTAGCAGTGTTATTAATAAGAACTTTTTCATATCGTATAACTTTTTAGTTGTTTCGTATTATTATGATGCAAAAGTAATCAGAAAGTTTATAGTTACCATGGTGTTTTACAATAATTAAGGCGGAATTATTAAATATTAGTCATCAAATTAGCATTAGAACTGAAAGTTTTGTTTGCATTCTTATATTTTTATAAGGTAACTCCTGTTTCTCATTTAAAGTTAGTATCTTTGCATAACTTTATAGTTCAGAGGATAAATATAATCAACATAATCAATTATGTATAGAACGAATACTTGTGGAGAGCTGCGCCTTTCGGATGCAGGTAAGGAAGTAACCCTAGCTGGCTGGGTACAGCGCTCGCGTAAAATGGGAGGTATGACCTTTATTGACCTCCGTGATCGCTATGGTATTACTCAGTTGGTATTTAATGAAGCTGATGATGCTAGTCTGTGTGGTGAAGCCAACAAGTTGGGACGTGAATATTGTATTCAAGTAAAAGGTATTGTTAGCGAGCGACAGAGTAAGAATAACAAGATTCCTACAGGTGATATTGAGATAATAGCAAAGGAACTGAATGTTCTTAGTCCTTCTTTGACGCCTCCTTTCACCATTGAGGATAATACTGATGGCGGTGATGATTTGCGAATGAAGTATCGTTATCTTGATCTTCGTCGTGAAGCTGTACGTAAGAATCTTGAGTTACGTCATAGAATGACAATCCTTATCCGCAATTTCCTAGATTCACAGAAGTTTATGGAAGTGGAGACTCCTATCCTTATTGGTTCTACGCCAGAGGGTGCTCGTGACTTCGTTGTACCATCACGTATGAATCCCGGACAATTCTATGCTTTACCACAGAGTCCACAAACTTTGAAGCAATTATTGATGGTAGCAGGTTTCGATCGTTACTTCCAAATTGCAAAGTGTTTCCGTGATGAGGACTTGCGTGCCGATCGTCAGCCAGAGTTTACTCAGATTGATTGTGAGATGTCATTTGTAGATCAAGATGATGTTATCAATCTGTTTGAGGAAATGGCTCGTCATCTCTTCCGTGAGATTCGTGGTGTTGAACTTCCTAAGTTAGAACAGATGACATGGCATGAGGCTATGAAGCGTTTTGGTTCTGATAAACCAGACTTGCGCTTTGGTATGGAGTTCGTTGAATTGATAGATGAGTTGAAGGGTACTGGTTCATTCTCTGTATTCGATGAAGCTAATTATATTGGCGGTATTGTCGTTCCTGGATGTGCTGATTACAGCCGTAAACAGCTCAATGAACTTACAGATTTCGTTAAGCGTCCACAGGTTGGAGCACATGGTCTTGTATTTATCAAGTATAACACAGATGGAACAGTTAAGAGTTCTATTGATAAGTTCTACCCCCCCGAGCAATTACAGAAAGTAAAGGAAACAACGGGTGCCAAAGATGGTGATCTTGTTTTGATATTATCAGGTGATAATGCAAATAAGACACGTGTTCAGCTCTGTTCTCTACGTCTTGAGATGGGTGATCGTTTAGGTCTTCGTGATAAGAATGTATTTAAGTGTCTTTGGATTGTTGATTTCCCATTGTTTGAGTGGAGCGATGAAGAGCAACGACTTATGGCAACCCACCACCCATTTACAATGCCTAATCCTGATGATATTCCATTGCTGGACGAGCATCCAGAGCAAGTACGTGCTAAGGCTTACGACTTTGTTTGCAATGGAATTGAAGTTGGTGGTGGTTCACTCCGTATTCATGATACCCAATTACAAGAGAAGATGTTTGAGGTGCTTGGCTTTACCCCAGAACGTGCAGAAGCACAATTTGGTTTCTTGATGAATGCCTTTAAGTATGGAGCACCACCTCATGCAGGTCTTGCTTTCGGTCTTGATCGTTTCGTAAGTATCCTTGCTGGTCTTGATTCTATTCGTGATTGCATAGCATTCCCTAAGAACAATAGTGGGCGTGACGTAATGTTAGATGCACCGTCTATTATTGATCAGAAGCAATTAGATGAATTGGAACTGAAACTTGATGTCAAAGAATAGCTTAATCATTGATTTAAGTCAATAAAATAGCAATAAATGAAGTGATGTTCTCTAAGCCAACTTAGTTTATGTAAAAAGTATTTGATACTTCAAGAAATTTGATGTATTTTTGTAGGCAAATACTAATAAATTGTGATTTGGTCAATTTAATTGAGACTTTAATTTTATAAGATTATGACTGAAAAGAAAGAAGTTAAGGCTGCAACTAAGGCAGTAAAGAAAGCCACTACCAAGAAGTCTGCTACAAAGGCAACAGCCACTGTAGTTTCTATCAACGAGGTAAATGTTGGTTACAGAGCAGGTGATGTTTATAACACTCTTGCAGCAGAGGCAAAAGCTTTAAGCGTAGCAGAGATTGCAAAGGCAGCTAAGATCTCAACTGAAGAAGTTTATTTGGGAATTGGTTGGCTTTTAAAAGAAGGAAAAGTTAAGGATGAAGGGAATAAGGTTACACTAGCCTAATCCGACATATTAACAATAGAATAGAAAGGGAGCCGTATGAAAGTGTATTGACTCCCTTTTTTATATGCAATACGATAAAGAGATAATCCGAGTGCTTGTAGAAGCTGGTGACGAGGGACTTTCTGTTTGGAAAATCTCTCATCATGTTTATAATGCTTGTAACTCTCTATTTCATCCGATCGTACAGGAAGATGTCCGCAAGTATGTGCAAAGCTATCTTCTGAAGAATAGTAAATTACCAACTTCCTTAATCGAGAGAATCAGAAAAGGAACATACCGTCTCAATACAAGCAATAGCTTTTCACAGCAATTCATACTTCAATTTCGTGATGAGAAAGAGGATAATGTAGAGGAAAAGCCCCAGAAAGACCAAAGCCTTTCTCTGTTTTAAATGTTTTATATTGCTATACTTTGCGACAATAGTGTTTTTACATTTGAATAGATGCCTCCCTCGACTTGAGTAAAGCCTCCCCTTGATAGTAGATAAGCCCTCCCTCCATTTAAGGAATATTCTACCATCATCTACCAGATAAACA
This sequence comes from Prevotella veroralis DSM 19559 = JCM 6290, assembly GCF_000377625.1. Taxonomy (GTDB): domain Bacteria; phylum Bacteroidota; class Bacteroidia; order Bacteroidales; family Bacteroidaceae; genus Prevotella; species Prevotella veroralis. The sequence continues at coordinate 26,218 of NZ_KB898326.1, forward strand.
AGAAAAAGCCTTGATAAAGCTGGGCATTAAGTTTTTTATTTGTATATTTGCAATTATATTAATTTAAGCTGCAATCTATGGCACAATCAAATAATCATTTAGTTATTATGGCTGGCGGAGTTGGTAGTCGATTCTGGCCAATGAGTACAACGGAACATCCAAAACAGTTTATTGATGTATTGGGCGTAGGACGAACTCTATTACAATTGACTTATGATCGCTTTTCGGGTGTTGTCCCTTCTGATAATGTTTGGGTAGTAACCAATCAGAAGTATGTGGATTTAGTCCATGAACAATTGCCTGAAATGCCATTGAATCATATCCTAAGTGAGCCTTGTCGCCGTAACACAGCTCCCTGCATTGCGTATGTTAGTTGGCGTATTAAGAAGGAAAATCCCAAGGCAAACATCGTTGTTTCTCCAAGTGATCATGTTGTTATGGACAACACCGAGTTCCGAAGAGTGGTAACAAACTGTATGAAATTTACCGCGGAAACGGATGCTATAGTGACATTAGGAATGAAACCGACGCGCCCAGAAACTGGATATGGCTATATTCAGGCAGATCTTTCAACGGCTTCTGCACGTAATAAGGAGATATATCGTGTTGATCATTTCCGTGAGAAACCCGATTTAGAGACGGCAGAACGCTATATTCGGCAGAATAATTTCTTCTGGAATGCAGGTATTTTTATTTGGAGTGCATCTACAATCGTAAATGCTTTCCGCATCTATCAACCCAGCGTTGCGCGTATTTTTGAGCAGATAATGAATGTTCTTGGAACATCCGAGGAGCAACGAGTTATTGATGAGGTATATCCTGAATGCGAAAATATCTCTGTTGACTATGCAATTATGGAACGAGCAGAGGAGATTTTCGTCTGTCCTGCATCTTTTGGCTGGAGCGATCTTGGCACATGGGGCTCACTGATGGCACAAAGCCAGCGAGATTTATATGGAAATGCAATTATAGGTAATGAAATTCATCTCTTCGATAGTCGTAATTGTATTGTCCATACCACCGAAGAATGCAAGGTCGTTATTCAAGGCTTGGATGGTTATATCGTTGCGGAACAAGGGGGGAAATTGCTTATTTGTAAGCTCTCTGAAGAACAAAGGTTGAAGCAATTTACGGGAGAAGGGTAATCTCATTCCCCCTTTTGATAGCCATTGATTGTTTATATCCACATATTATCTTCACGTAATGTGTGGATATATTAGTATTTCAAAGTTCCTATGATGTTTCTTTCTAAGATAATATTTTCCATTTGTTGCGTTCATTTCCTCACTTCTTTCGCCCAAACGCCGAAGTTAGTAAGGATGAATCCCCAACATTATTTCCATCATAATCTGCCAAAGGGCAATTACAGTGGCTTGACTTCTTTAGGAAATGAAACTTATGCGGTGGTATCAGACAAGGCTCCTAAGAGTGGGTTCTTCGTGTTTCATATACAGATTGACCATCAGACGGGCGATATTCTGGACATAATTTCAGATGGTTTCCGCCCTTCTTCTGACGCAAATCAGGATGAAGAGGGGATTGCATTCTTTCCCAAAGACAGTACGATATTCATTTCCCGTGAGGGCGATAATGCCATTTTAGAGTATGCGATGGACGGACATCTGACGGGGAAAAGATTAAAAATCCCCGCTACTTTCAAAGATATTACCCATCAATATGGCTTTGAAGCATTGACTTATAACAAGCAAACGCACCTGTTCTGGACAACTTCTGAGAGTACTTTAAAGCAGGATGGTGTGCAAGCCAATGCTCAGAATCAGGTTAATAATCGCTTGCGGCTACAAAGTTTCGATGAAAATTTCATGCCTCAAGCGCAATTTGCTTACCTGATGGACAAACCAATCTCGCATAAGAGTGCTTCCAATTATGCGATGGGCGTACCAGCTTTGACCGCATTAGATGATGGAAAGCTATTAGTCTTAGAGCGCGAGTTCCTTGTAACATCGGGTAAATTAGGGTCGTTTGTGAGCAATAAGATCTATTGCGTCGATCCTCTTTCCGCCGATTCTATTCTGTCAAATGCCCCACTTCAAGCTGCTTCTCCCTATCTTCCAAAGACATTGATAGCAGAATGGAAGACCTCCTTAACGCTATTCCGACAAGATTTAGCGAACTATGAAGGGATGTGCCTCGGTCCAAAACTGTCTGACGGAAGCCAAGTCCTTATCCTTTGTGCCGATAGTCAGAATCAATATGGCGGAGTTTTGAGAGATTGGTTCCGCACGATTGTCATACGATGATAATGTATTGCATAAAAACAGAAAGCCACGGGCAAGTGCTCGTGGCTTTCGTCTTTCTGGATTGAATGGTTTTCAACCAACTTGAGGTCCTGACTCCTCATTCTCTTTCTTGTTCTCTTTTGGTTTTTTCTTGCCTTTCACCTTCTCCTGTGGAGCTACTCGGAAGAACTCAATACCCTTGAGTTGGCGGAACTCCTGTGTAGGAGTGAAGAGAATCTGCGTTCGAGAGATGCACTCCGAAGGCTTGAAATCTTCTTCTTTCAGCACAGATTTTGAGGTGAATGTGGGTCGGAACGTACCGATTGGTCCCCCGTCGACAATGTAACCTCTCGAACAAAGTTCGTTTAACACTTTGCGGAAACGATAGAATACAGCCGCAATGTCAGCTTGACCAACGGTTGAATCGTCCGCCATGCGATCACATAGTTCATCAAAAGTGATGTGATGTTTCTGACAAACAGGGTGAGCAATGAAGACATCTTTGCCTTTTAATTTACCCATGTTGACCGTTCTCTTGGTTAGTGAAAAATCCATAAGCTAAATGGTTTTTAAATGTGTTTTAAATAAATTAGAGTGGGGTATCTGCACACTTCACAGTACTTACACTCAGATTGTATGGCGCAAATATAATGAAAATATTTTATTAAAACAATAAATCGAAGCTATTTTTTTGATTGTTTTTATATCCTTATTTTCAATAAGCAATCTGACTTTTGTAAATATTGTATATTGCTTTCTAAAAAATCGTACCTCCGTTTTAGTAAAAACGTACCTCCGTTTTGATGAAAACGTACCTCCGTTTTTGGTAAAATGTACCTCCGTTTTTTTCGGATTTATTATTGGTTTTGTATCGCTCTGATAATCAATGATTTACGAAGGTGCGTAAAAGGGGCTAAAAACGGGTGATTTTCATGTGCAGAATGACAAAAAAAGAGAGTAGGAATTAAGCCTGCTATTCGCTAATAAGCCTAATTCCTACTCGGATATTGTTAGGTAAAATTAGTTTACTTTTTCCTCAATTCCTCCAAACTTGCTTTGAGAGCTGCAATCTTTTCTTCGGAATCGCTTTGCTTTTTGCGCTCACGTTCGATGACTGCCGCAGGGGCATGAGAAACAAAATTCTCGTTAGATAGTTTCTTCTTGATGCCAGCGAGGAAGCCTTCCAGATGGTTGAGTTCTTTCTCTTGCTTTTCGATTTCGGCTGCAACATCAATCAAATCGCCAACAGGTACGGCAAAACTGTCCGTTCCGACCATGAAGCCTGATGCGTCGCTGGGCTTCTCTGCCACCACTTCGATTGTCTTTAAGTTCGCCATCTTATGGATTACGCTGTTGTATGCCTCGTAGTTATTTTGCCCAATGGCATTGAGTTCGAGTTCAACCTTAGGTGCGATATTCTTCTGATTGCGCACCGTTCTGACACCACCGACGATTGCTTTCACCTGTTCTATGTCTTCGATTAACCGCTCTTCGTCCTTGGTTGGAGCTGGAAGTTTCAGTTCATCGCGCATAATGCTCTCGCTGTCTTTGCGGTCATAGATGTGCTGCCATAGCTCTTCGGTGATGAAAGGCATGAAGGGGTGGAGCATCTTTAATAAAGAATTGAAGAAACGGAGCGTTGCCTCGTAGGTCACTTTGTCGATAGGCTTGCCATATTCTGGCTTAATCATCTCAAGATACCAGCTTGAAAACTCGTCCCAGAAGAGGCGATAGACCGTCATCAATGCCTCGGAAATACGATAGCTCTTGAATTGTTCGTCCATCTCTTTGTTTACAGCTTTCAGTTTGGCATCGAACCATTCAACGGCGATTCGGCTTGCTTGTGGCTGTTCAATATCGGCAGTTTGCCAACCTTGTACGAGGCGGAAGGCATTCCAAATCTTGTTATTGAAGTTACGTCCTTGCTCACAGAGCGTCTCATCGAAGAGAATATCATTGCCGGCTGGGGCTGAAAGCATCATACCCATACGGACGCCATCGGCACCATATTTCTCAATAAGCATAATCGGGTCAGGCGAATTGCCAAGACTTTTGCTCATCTTCCGCCCGAGCTTATCGCGCACAATACCCGTGAAATAAACATGCTTGAATGGGAATTTACCACGATATTCATAGCCTGCCATGATCATTCGTGCCACCCAGAAGAAGATAATGTCTGGACCCGTCACGAGATCGCTCGTAGGGTAGTAGTAGTTTATTTCCTCATTATCGGGGTTGTTAATGCCATCAAACACAGAGATTGGCCATAACCAACTGGAGAACCATGTGTCCATGCAGTCGCTTTCCTGCTCTAAATCGGCTGCAGTTACGTTAGGATTCTTCTCTTTTGCGAGTTTCAATGCCTCGTCTGCGGTCTCTGCAACGACTGTTGCGTTCTTACCTTCTGCGTCCTTGAAATAGTAAGCAGGGATGCGATGACCCCACCAAAGTTGGCGACTGATACACCAGTCTTTGATGTTTTCAAGCCAGTGGCGATAGGTGTTTTTATATTTCTTTGGATAGAACTCTATCTCATCGTCCATCACTGGAGCGAGCGCAATGTCGGCAAAGTGCTGCATTTTGAGGAACCATTGTGTAGAGAGTTTCGGCTCGATGGGCACGTTGGTACGCTCGGAGAAGCCTACTTTATTGTCATAGTCTTCTACCTTTTCCATCAAATCAGCCGCCTCTAAGTCCTTAGATATCTGCTTGCGCACGTCCATTCTATCTTGACCTACATACAAACCAGCCGCCTCTGAGATGGTTCCGTTATCATTGAAGATGTCGATTGTCTCTAATCCATGCTTCAAACCGAGCGCATGGTCATTGACATCGTGTGCAGGAGTAACCTTCAAACAACCTGTTCCGAACTGAATATCTACGTATGAATCCTCAATAACCGGGATTACGCGGTTAACCAATGGTACGATGACATGCAAACCTTTAAGCCATGTGTTCTTCACATCTTCTGGATTAATGCACATAGCCGAATCGCCCATAATCGTTTCAGGGCGGGTTGTTGCAACCACAGCGTAGTAACCTTTCTCATCTTTGTGCATTACATTGCCCTCGTCTTTGCGCTCCACTTTAGCCTGATCGTCGGCAGCAACATAATATTTAAGGTGATAAAGTTTAGAGTGTTCATCCTTATAAATCACCTCCTCGTCCGATAGAGCAGTCTGTGCCTGTGGATCCCAATTGACCATTCGTACGCCACGATAGATATAACCTTTATTATATAAGTCGCAGAATACCTTAATAACACTCTTACTTCTGGTGTCGTCCATGGTGAAAGCAGTACGATCCCAATCGCAAGAGCAGCCCAAACGGCGCAACTGTTTCAAGATAATACCGCCATGCTCATGCGTCCAATCCCACGCATGCTCAAGGAATTGTTCACGGGTGAGGTCGGTCTTTTTGATACCTTCTTGCGCCAATTTGTTTACAACCTTTGCTTCGGTGGCAATACTTGCATGGTCAGTACCAGGAACCCAGCAAGCATTCTTACCCTCCATGCGCGCACGTCTTACAAGAATGTCCTGAATAGTGTTGTTGAGCATGTGTCCCATGTGGAGTACACCAGTAACATTTGGTGGCGGAATCACCACAGTATAAGGCTCACGCCCATCAGGTTTAGAACTAAATAGCTTATTGTCCAGCCAATACTGGTACCATTTTGATTCCACAACCTGTGGATCATACTTGCTTGCTAATTCCATTGTTTCGTATATTTTTTTATTCTTTATTATCATAAAATGCGGTGCAAAAGTACAAAAAATCCGCTTAAATAGTGTATCTTTGCAGCGATAATAGTACAGGTCAGCAAGTACTTTAACGTTTATCTTTAACTTTAAACATCAAGACATTGCATACAAAAGAAGAAAAATTAAAAGCCTTTGCACGTTTGTTGGATGTCCAGGAACGTCTTCGCAAGGAGTGCCCTTGGGATAGAAAACAAACCAATGAGAGTCTTCGTCCTAATACTATTGAAGAAACTTTCGAGTTAGCTGATGCACTTCTCAAGAACGATTCAAAGAATATCTGTAAGGAATTGGGCGATGTTATGGAGCACGTTGTGTTCTATTCAATGCTCGGTCAGGAGAAAGAAGAGTTTGATGTTGCTGATGTTTGCAATGCGCAATCAGATAAATTGATGTTCAGACATGATTTTATTGACTGGACAGGATGGGATGTTTCTCGCTCGGATATGGCTGTAAATGCTAATGGGCAGGTGGTTTACAAAGATGAATTGAAACAGCAATCAAGCGATAATCAGCAAGCAGCGCCTAATACAGCAACGCAAGTTGAATCTACTTGGGAACAGCGAAAACAGCGCGAAAGAGATGGAAATAAGTCTGTTCTCTCTGGTGTTCCAGAATCATTGCCAAGTCTTATAAAGGCTTATCGCATACAAGACAAGGCTCGTAATGTGGGTTTTGATTGGGAAGAAAAAGAGCAGGTATGGGACAAAGTCTATGAAGAGTTAGGCGAATTGAGGGCAGAACTGCAGAAAGAAGATAAAGAACGTTCAACCGAAGAGTTTGGCGACTTTATGTTCTCGCTTATCAATGCAGCCCGTCTCTATCATATTAACCCCGATAATGCACTCGAACATACGAATCAGAAGTTTATAAAACGATTTGATTACATCGAAAAGAAAGCGCGTGAGAAAGGTGTCTCTATAAAGGATTTGACGCTCGCGGAGATGGATCAATATTGGGAAGAAGCAAAGAAACTATAAGAACTAAAGATATTAAGCACATGAAAAGGAGTTTTTATTTAGTTATTTCATTGATTATCCTTGCTGCTGTTTACGCTTGTAAGGATAATAAGGCAAAGTCATCATTGGCTCAAGCAAGTAATAGTACCGATTCTTTGACGGTGGGCGATAGTACTGTTTATGGTACTATGGTTGATGGAGGTATGAATTCTTTAATCTTACTTACGGATAAAGGTGACACGGTTGAGTTCTTAGTAAATCCAGATGACACTGTCGATGTTGTGAAAGGTGGAAAGATTCACGGCGATCGCTTTGCTGTGATTGGGTATAAGGAATATGGTGATAACTTCATGCGTTCAGCCATTAACTTAACTTCTCTATTAGGAAATTGGGCAAGTCTTGATCGCAACTTCGAGATTAAAGAGGGCGGGACGGTTAGTTCCAGTCTTCAATCAGAGAAGAATCCTTGGACTTCATGGAAGATTTGGAATGGTAAGTTGATATTATCAAAAGATACCTTTGATGTTGATAACCTCGGTGCTGACTCACTATCATTAGAAAATCACAATGGTATTTTTGTCTTTACAAGAGGAAAGTAAGATTTAGCTGATAAAACATTATAATGCTCGTGTCGTGTAATAGCTCTTTGAATGAGATTTAGTTAAGCGATTCGAGCATTTTCATATTCGTTCGTATTGCTGTATGGAACCATTTACTATACGTATTTTAGGCTGTGGAAGTGCCTTACCTACATTGAGACATTATCCTTCTTCGCAGGTTGTTGAACTGAGAGAAAAGCAATTTATGATTGATTGTGGGGAAGGAACGCAGATACAATTACGTAGGTTGCACATCCATTTCTCTAGAATTATAGCTGTATTCATTAGTCATCTTCATGGCGATCATTGTTTTGGATTACCAGGAATGTTGTCTACATTTGGTATGACAGGGCGCACCGCACCTCTACATATCTATGCTCCTTCTTCTTTTGAGCCTATCCTTCAGCAAACACTCGACTTCTTTTGTCAGGGATTAGGGTTTGAGGTAATATTCCATAGCTTAGATACAACTCAACAGAAAGTAATTTATGAAGATCGTAGCCTGACAGTTGAAACGATTCCTTTGCAGCATAGAGTAGAATGTTGTGGATTCCTTTTTAGAGAGAAACAAACGCTCCCGCATATTCGTCGAGATATGATTGATTTCTATCATATCCCAATCAGTCAGATTAATAACATAAAGAATGGTGCCGATTGGATCACTCCAGATGGAGATATTATTCCGAACGACCGACTTACATCGCCTGCTACTCCTGCCCGTAGTTACGCTTATTGTTCCGATACGAGATATATCAAGTCACTTTCTAAGCAAGTTCAAGGGGTTAATACACTTTATCATGAAAGCACATATCTTGCGAAGGATGCCGATCGTGCTAAGCTCTATTGGCATAGTACGTCAGAACAAGCTGCGAAGGTAGCACATGATGCAAAGGTCGGTAAATTACTTTTAGGTCATTATTCCGCTCGATATAATAATGAGGAGTTACTATTAAAAGAATCTCAAGCTATCTTCCCGAATACTATCTTATCACAAGAGGGGATGGTCATTGATGTTTAAGACAAAGTTAACCTACAATTAAAACAGAGTGGCATTAAAATGACCATTGTGTAGTAACATAATCTTTAAGCAGAATGAAAGAAAGCTATAAAATATCTACTAAACCATGAAACAAGATAGGGCAGTATTATGGCTTGCCGAATAAAAAAGTCCCAGACGAATGGTCTGGGACTAAAGATTACCTGTCTCACGACAACTAATCTTCTAACCTTAATAATCTAATACCATGAAAAACACGTTGCAAAGATATGCTTAATTCATTATCACTCCAAACTTTTTTAGTTAAAGAAAGCAAATAGATTACTATTTAATGGATTATCCCTTAATACTATTCAACAAGCCTATCTTGCCTTCATTCACTAGTTTGATGATGAGCTCACCAAATAGTGTGTTCTGCCAAGCAAACCAATCCCTCGTGTACTTATAAGCATCATCTTTGTTAAAACTCTCGTGCATGAAGCCTGTACCAGCATCTGTGTTCATCAGCATCTCAATGCACTTTCGTATCTCATTATCGTCTTTTGAAGTGAAAGCACGCATCATAATGGACATAGGCCACACCATTTCATAACCGATGTGAGGCCCTCCAATACCCTCACCGACCTTCCCTCGGAAGAAATAAGGATTGTCTTCACTCCACACGAAACGGCGAGTATTCTGATAGATAGGGTCGTCTTGGCTTACATCTCCTAGGTAAGCCATGGCAAGCAAACTAGGTACATTGGCGTCATCCATTAGTAGATGATTGCCGAAACCATCCACTTCATAAGCGTAAATCTTGCCATACTTGGGGTGATCATACACCGCATACTTCTTCAATGCCTCGCTAACTTCATCAGCCAAAGCCGTACACTCCTTTGCAAGACCAGCCACTTTATTCACCTTCAATAGGATTTCAGCAGCCTTACGAAGCGATGACACCGCCATAAAGTTCGATGGAATGAGGAAGAGAAAGGTTGTTGCATCGTCCGACGGACGGAAGGCTGAGGCGATCAAACCCACTGGCTTCACTGGAGCACCCCATCCCGCATTGTTCATAGTGTCCAATGCTCGATCCGTAACACGCAAGAACTTATAGCTGCCGCGGCCTTCTTTCTTCTGTTGTTCACGGAATGTCTTGAGGATATTCTCTACTGCTTTGAGCCACTCGGAACCAAAGACACTGGTGTCACCAGTGGCTTTCCAGTATTCAAAAGCAAGTCGGATAGGGTAGCAAAGAGAGTCTATTTCATACTTCCGTTCGTGTAGTTCGGGCTTCATAGCCGTTTCGTCACTCATCCAAGGGCCTTTCGAATCAGGTACCTGATTGAAGGCATTGGCGTAAGGATCGATGTTTATGCACTTTATCTGGCGGTTGATAACACCTGCCAACATCCTTCGTAGCTTCTTATCTTTGCCTGCCAGTTGCACATAAGGCCATACTTGAGCCCCCGAATCACGCAACCACATGGCGGCAATGTCGCCTGTGTAGACGAAAGTATCAGGTGTTCCGTCAGCTTCTTCAGTGTAGTGTATGGTGGTATCAAGCGTGTTTGGGAAGCAATTCTCAAACATCCATGCCAGTCGTTTATTAGTTAGTTTACTCACAATAAGCCTTATCTCTCTCTCAACAGCATCCGATTTAAAGAGTCGGTTAGCCTCTTTAGGACGCTTAGAAACAAGCGTCACAGCATCAGTCGGGCATATAAGATGATTGATTGTAGCCTTTTCAGTATCCAAGGCATCGGCAGATTGTGTATGAAATGCCATGAGTGTGAGGCATACTGAGGCGATAAAGATTTTCTTATTCATACATGTTTAAATTAGGTTTCTATTGATATTCATTTATGCAAGCAATGACCTCCTGGCATTGATCATCAGTCATTGTTGGGTTACAAGGGAGGGAGAGTTCTTGTTGATGTATGCTTTCTGTAATGAGATAAGAGAGCTTATTCCATTCGGCATAAGCCTTTTGTTGATGTGGTGGGATAGGGTAGTGGATCATTGTTGATATTCCTTTATCATTCAAGTAAGACTTTAATCTTTCACGAGAGGGACATAAAACAGGGAATATATGATACACATTATCACGGTCACCATCGGTAGTCATTGTGATTAGTGGGTTCTTAATACCTTGTTGATAAGCCTTAGCTATCTTTTTTCGTTGTGCATTTTCTTGATCAAGATAACGGAGTTTTACATCTAAAACAGCTGCTTGAATCTCGTCCATACGGCTATTTACGCCCTTAAAAGAGAACTCATATTTACGTGCCGAGCCATAGTTGGCAATGCAGCGGATAGTCTCTGCCAATGTAACATCATCTGTTGTCACAGCCCCAGCATCACCTAATGCGCCGAGATTCTTACCTGGGTAGAAACTATGAGCAGCTGCATTTCCCAACGAGCCAGTGCGTTTCTTGCCATAAAAACAGCCATGCGCCTGTGCATTGTCTTCGATGAGAAGGAGATTATGAAGCGCACATAACTCGCCAATCAGCGGTGTGTAAGCACATCGCCCATAGAGGTGTACGAGCATGATAGCCCGTGTCTTCGATGTTACGGCAGCTTCGATGAGTTGGTCGTCAAGCTCCAGTGTATTAATATTAGGCTCTACTAAGATGGGAGTCAAATTGTTTTCTGTAATGGCAAGGATAGTTGCAATGTAAGTGTTAGCGGGTACGATGATTTCATCTCCAGCCTTCAACCGTCCTAACTCCATGTAGGCTCGAAGGATGAGGGATAGCGCATCAAGTCCATTCCCGCATGTTACGCAATGTTCCGAACCAATGAATTTAGCGTAATCGACTTCAAATTGCTTTGTTTCCTGCCCTTGTAAGTACCAACCAGAACGCACAACACGTTCCACAGCGTTAGTAATTTCATCACCATGAAGGGCTGTTATATCCTTGAGAGAAAGGTAGTTAATCATTTTTCTTACCAGTTAATTATATCTTTACTTACCCTTGCTTACTGGATTATTCAGCTTGTCCATGGGTATAACATCCCACTCATAGCTATCGTAACAAACACCCCGTCCACCAAAGCCTTCCTTTTGGAAAATGAGAGGAGCATTGAGTTTCTGCCCATTCTCTTCGGTGCTTTTACCAAAGTCAAAGTATCCTTGTCGGTCAGCATATACCTTATTAATAAGATAATCGAACAAAAGATCAAGTGATCCTAGGCTCTTTCCCTCTGGAGAAGCAGATATATATTGTGTGTGAATGACTTGCGGTGTCTCGAAGATGAGGGTTCCTCCAAGTGGAATACCAACCTTATTAAATGCCATGAAAAGGCGGATAGACTTAGGGAAACGGCTCTTTAGCAATTTAAGTTCAGCTAGAGAATGAACAGGATGAGTATTATATTTATTTGAAAGATTATCGTTTAATATCCCCCAAAAGGCTTCCATGTCCCCGCTTTCAGCAATGGTAAGTTCTGAGTGAGTGGCTTTTCTAATCCCACTCTTACGACTTTCCATGAACTTGAGATGCTGGAGAAGAGGAATAGTTGTGGATATATCACGAATTGTTAAACGTGCTTTGCATACATTAAGAAGTGCGTATAAGTCTTCTTCAGCAGGATATTTGTGGTAAATCCATGGTATAGACTTGTACACTACATGCTTAAATCCTTGTTTGTTAAGATATTCGTTGATGGCAAGGAATACCTCACAAATATCCTCTGCACATGCTTTAGTGTTTGTAAGAAGCCCCCCGTAGGTTAGTCCTTGGTGTGAGTAAAGCGTTGTATCAACCTTATTGGCAGGCAAAAGGGCATAGAGTCGTCCCTTCCGATAGACCATTAAAGAGCAATCAAGGAATCTATCGGCATGGTAATCCATGTAAGCACGATTGAAAAGGAATGTTCCTTGCTTCGATCTCTGCACGAAGTTATTCCATTCAAGTACCTGCTCTCTAGTATATTGCCTTACTTCAAACATGCTGTATTAGGTATGCCATTCTTGGAATAAAAGCATTATTTCTAAACTACTTATGGCTTAAATAGTTTATAAACTCATCATAGTTACGGATATAATCGGCCTCATCAAAAGGGTCTTCAGCCAACACAAGGCACACAGCCCCCGATGAGAAATCATCGAGTGTGCGCCATATATCAGTATCAACAAGCAGTCCTTGATAAGGATGATTCAGTAGGAAAGACTCCTTTCTGTGCCCATTATCAAGTGTAACAGTGAATGCTCCACTTACCGCAATAATGAATTCGCGACAGTGTTTATGTGCATGTCCACCTCGAGAAGTGCCCGATGGAACATCATAAGTCCAATAAGCACGAGCCATCCGAAAGGGGATATCTTTCATACCTTGGGCTACAGTCAGGTTTCCACGAGGGTCAACAACCTTCTGCAATGATATTATCTTTCCTAATGAAAACTCGTTGTCATTCATTACTCAATATGTCATAATCTCCTTATTAATGCTTTTTCATATAAGGATCAGTGCCCAAAATGGTTGCTGCCACACGCTTCGTTTTATCACGCAATTCGTCCATATCGGTTCCAACCTCACCATAACAGAGAGCTACTCCCATACGTCTTCCAACATGAGCAATAGGCTTTCCGAAGATACGCAAGCGTGTTCTATCTTCCTTACAAGCATCTAAAAGATTGTATGTTAGCGGTTTACCAGATTCAATTGGAGATAAGATAACAGCAGAACAACCTGCATGTTCAAGGTGAATAGCGGGTATTGGTAGTCCCATCACAGCCCGGAAGTGAAGCTCGAACTCGTTGAAATTGGTGGTATGAGCCAATGTTACCATACCAGTATCATGTGGTCTTGGGGATAACTCGGAGAAGATTACCTCTCCTTGTTTGGTTAGGAAGAACTCAACTCCCCATATACCATAACCTGTAAGAGCATTTGTTACCTTTTTAGCAATGTGTTCTGCCTGTCGTAAAGCGTCTTCGGAGATAGCGTAAGGTTGCCAACTTTCACGATAATCGCCTCCTTTCTGTATATGACCGATAGGCGGACAGAAGAGGGTGGGACCGTTCTTTTGGGTGACAGTAAGCAATGTGAACTCGCTATCAAAGTCTATGAACTCCTCGATGATTACCTCTTTTACGTCGCCACGAGCCCCTTCCATTGCGTTCTTGAAAGCTTCTTCGAGTTCTGCATCATTGTGGACATAGCTCTGACCATGCCCACTTGAACTCATCAAAGGCTTTACTACACATGGAAAACCTATCTCATCGGCAGCTGTCTTGAACTCTTCATAAGTCTTGGCATAGAAGTATCTGGCTGTTCGCAAGCCTAGTTCACGAGCTGCGAGATCACGAATAGCACGCCTATTCATCGTGAAGTTGACTGCACGAGCAGATGGGGCAATCTGTATACCTTGCTGTTCATAGTTGAACAAACGCTCTGTTCGGATTGCTTCTATCTCTGGAACGATGATATCGGGACTATGGAAGTCGACAACAGCATCAAGTGCTGTGCCATCAAGCATGTCGATTACTTCCGATTCATCGGCTACTTGCATTGCAGGGGCGTTATCGTAACTATCACAAGCCACAACATACTGTCCAGCACGCTTAGCAGCAATAGCAAACTCCTTACCCAGCTCTCCGGAACCTAATAGCAGGATCTTTTTCATGTGTAGTTTGGGGGATTGTTAATTATAAAATAGGATGTCCTTATATATAATAAGGTGTAAAGGGGAGTGCAAGAACTGCACTCTTTTATCTTCCCTTCTTAGTGTACATCATGTCATAATACTTCTGATAATCACCAGAAGTGACCTCTTGTATCCAGTTCTGATGCTCTAAGTTCCAACGAATAGTCTTCACAATACCATCAGCGAACTTAGTTTCTGGATACCAGCCAAGCTCTTCCTTGATCTTTGTTGGGTCTATGGCATAACGTGCATCATGCCCGAGACGATCTGGAACATGCGTTATCAAGTCATTATTAATCCAACTGATATCAATGTCACCATTGGCATCCTTCACTTGTTTCTTTAGTATGGTACGTAAGTTCTTATCCTCGGCCATCATGTCATGAATGGTCTTGATAGTAAGTTTCACAATGTCGATATTCTTCATCTCATTGTGTCCACCAACGTTATAGACTTCTCCCTCACGTCCTTCACGTACTACCATATCTATTGCCTTGCAATGATCTTCAACGTAAAGCCAGTCTCTTACATTCAGTCCCTCACCATAGACAGGGAGCTTCTTGCCCTCAAGTATATTGTTGATGATTAATGGGATGAGCTTCTCGGGGAAGTGATAAGGACCGTAATTGTTAGAACAACGCGTGATACTTACAGGCATGTGGTAAGTGTCTCGATATGCCATTACGAAATGGTCAGCACTTGTCTTGCTGGCAGAATAGGGGCTGTGAGGACAAAGAGGAGTTTTCTCTGTGAAATAGCCTTCAGATCCGAGCGATCCATAAACCTCATCAGTTGATACTTGATGATAGCGTTTCCCAGCCTTCCATGTAGGATAGCCCTGTTCGTCCTTACCAGTTACCCATGCCCGACGAGCTGCGTCCATGAGGTTCTGTGTACCGAGGATATTCACAGAAAGGAACAACTGGGGATCTTCAATGGAACGGTCTACATGACTCTCTGCAGCAAAGTTTACGAGGTAATCAATATCATTCTCTGCGAAGAGACGATCAACCAATTCGCGGTCGCGAATATCTCCTTTCACAAAGACACAACGCTTTTCATCGATGTCATCTTTGATTGTTCCGAGGTTTCCAGCATAAGTAAGTGCATCAAGGATAATCACCTTGATGTCCTCATTAACATACTTCTTATGAAGCAGATACTTAATGTAATTTGCACCAATAAAGCCTGCCGCACCAGTTACAAGATAGGTCTTCATCTTCAAAACTATTATTTATTATTATTTATTTCTTATCACTTAATGTTATAACTTCACAATCCGTGAATTTATTGCCATCGATAGTAAGTCTTACTAAAGTTCGTTCTTTATGCCATCCGCGCATACCTGCTGCACCGGGATTGATATGTAACATGTTAAGCGTTTTATCGAATTGCACCTTTAATATATGTGAGTGTCCATCAACGAAGAGATTAGGCGGTGAAGCGTAAAGCATGCTTTGTACCGAACGATCATATCGACCAGGATAACCACCAATATGCTTTAGTAAGACATCAACATCCTCACATTTGAAACGTAGAATATCGCGATAACGCGCCCGCATCTCATAATCATCTATATTGCCACAGACGGCTCGGAAGATAGGTTTCATTGCTTCGAACTTATCTGCAACCTCCATAGATCCAATGTCACCAGCATGCCATATCTCATCACAAGTACCTAAGTAATACTCGTACTTATCGTCCCAGTAGCCATGAGTATCAGAGATTATACCAATCTTCTTCACGCCCTTCTCCTTATAAAATCGGCTATTAGATCCTTCGTACCTTCCAATCCTAAAATGCTTGCATCTATACAAAGATCATAGCTTTCTGCGTGCCCCCATGTCTTAGCGGTGTAATAGTTGTAATACTTTGCACGCTCACTTTCACCATTTTCAATGAGTTTTCGTGCTTCATCCTCCGTACATCCACGACGCGCACAGACGTTAGCAATGCGAGTTTGCATCGGTGAGGTGATAAAGACATTCACGCAGTTTGGATTGTCACGAAGTATGTAATCTGCCGTTCTACCTACAAAAACACAACGATCATTCTGCTTAGCTACATCACGTATAGCATCACTTTGGAATTGATAAAGGCTCTCTTGCGAGAAGTTACTCTTATAGAAATCGCTATCAGCTAATAGTGGGAGGCGGATGTTAAAATGGGTCTTCAAGAAACCTTTCTGTTCATCATTCTGTTCAAAGAACTTCTCTGAAAAGCCGCTCTCTTTGGCTGCCAGATTAAGAATCTCACGGTCATAAAACTTGCAATCGAACTCCTCTGCCAATAGTTTGGCTATAATTCGTCCACCGCTTCCAATCTGTCTACCGATGTTTATGATTAGCTTTTTTCTCATATTTTAGATTGTTATTTATAACGCAAAATATTATGCTGTCTTTGTCTGTCGTTTAATCCGACGAACAAAGATAAACATGATAATGGCAGCAATGAAAGATGCTGTAAAGTCACTCGAAGGCAATGCTGCCCACACGCCATCCAGTCCGAAGAAGTGGGGGAGGGCTGCAAGTAGAGGTAAGAGGAACAACAGCTGGCGTGAAAGAGATAAGAAGATACTAACCTTCACCTTGCCAATACACTGGAAGAAGTTGGTCACTACCATCTGATAACCTATGAAAGGATACATCATCATATTGATTTGTATGGCTTTGATAGCCTGTTTTATCAATTCCGGGTCATTAGTGAACATACGCGCACAATAGTATGGTGCCAAGTGAGCGATGAGCCATCCTGTTACCATAATTCCCGTTGCTGCAAAGGCTGCATACTTCACTACGCGCATGAGTCGATCGGTCTGCTGTGAGCCATAGTTGTAGCCCGCAATAGGCTGCATACCCTGATTTAAACCGATAACAAACATCACGAAGATCATGGCAATGCTATTGGCAATACCATAGGCACCCACTGCAATGTCACCACCATATCGAACTAATTGGTTGTTGATGAATATGACCACGACACAAGCACATACATTCATTAAGAACGGAGAGATGCCAATAGAGATAATATTGTTTACCAAGTTACGCTTCAATCTATAGATTCCCTTTTTCAGATGTAATAGTTCCTTCTGATTGGAAAAGAGCCTCATTTGCCAACAAAGAGCCAATGCTTGTGAGATAACAGTAGCAAAAGCTGCACCCCTAATACCCCAATGCCACCACCATATAAAGATGATGTCTAGGAGTATATTCATTAACACCGTGAAGATGGTTGCAGCCATTGCTTGACGTGGCTTAGACGCTGCACGTAACACAGCATTCATCCCGAAGTACATGTGAGAGATAACATTTCCTGCCAAGATAACTTGCATAAAGCTCCGAGCATAGGGTATTGTTGCATCGCTTGCACCGAAGAATCGCAAGATAGGATCTAGGAAGATGAGGCAGATAACACTAAACCCTATACCTATAATTAGGTTCAGTGTCACCGTGTTCCCCAAGATGTTCTCGGCTGCAGCATAGTCTCTTTGACCTAGCTTCACACTAATAGCTGTGGATGATCCTATTCCAACGCCAGCACCAAAGGCGGCACCTAAGTTCATAAAAGGAAATGTAATAGCAAGTCCGGAAATAGCCATCGGACCTACCACTTGACCTATAAAGACTCGGTCAATGATGTTATACAAAGAGGCTGCCGTCATAGCTACTATTGCTGGCAAGGCATACTGTGCCAACAATCTACCAATAGGCTTTGTGCCCAACTCTAATGTAGCTTTCTTATTATCCATCAGGGGGGTATTACATACCTTTAAACCATTTCTATTGAAAGAAATAGGTAATTTTTACTTCTGAAATAGTCGACTTCCATGTATAGGAAAAGCAATTACCAATGATTAAACAAGCAATGCTAATCTTACTAATACATCCTCTTTACTATGTTGCAAAAGTACGAAAAAAAAACTGATATTTGCCTTTTATCCCAAGTAAATATCAGTTTTATAATCCTTATTGATAATGTTTTGCACTATTAAAGATGAGCTCTTAAACCAGTTCCACCTTATCCATCTCTTGTTCCTTATCACAATAATGACACTTGAGAATACCTCTCTCTTTGTCAACAACATGGAAGATGGTGTCCATTGGTTCGTTGTTTGTGATACATTTAGGGTTGTTACATCTTACAATGCTCCGAAGCTCATCTGGTGTTACTACCTTCTTCTTCTCTACCACTTCATAGTCATTAATGATGTTCAACACCACGTTCGGTGCTACAACCGACAGACGGGAGATCTCATCATCAGTGAAGAATTTATCACTAACTTTGATGATTCCCTTTGTGCCTACCATCTTCGATGAGAAGTTATAACCGATAGTAACAGGCGTAGAGAGCTTCTGGAGCTGTAAGAGGTTGACCACCTGAAAGGTCTTCTCAGATGGTATATGATCAATAACAGTACCGTTTTCAATAGCGGCAACTAAGCGTTCTTTCTTTGACATAATAGATTCCTTATTATTTTGCTTGCGTTACTTCAATATGGTCGAAGACATCACCAGCTGTCACTTCTATCCTGAGTTTGCGAGCTTTCCCTGTTTTATTTGCTTTGATAAGGATATGATATGTATTTTCAACTACCTTGATGTCAAACCAATCATGTGATATCTGACGGAAGTTCTGGGGCTTTACACCAGCATAAATAATTTTTTCACCAGTTGAAGCATGTGACAACCATGGTCGCTGATAGTTCTTACATGTCAAAGTATAGGTGCCACCTTCAGCAGGAGCAGTAATACTCTTTGGATCACCAGAATAGTTCGCTTCCCATTTCATAGGTTCCCAACTGCCTTCTATTTCTTCGTTGCTACAACTAACCAGAGTCGTGAAAATAACTAAGAACAATGCTGCCAACGTAATTCTATTTACCCATTTCATAAGCTTTATATGTTAGATTTCATTTGATATAGGTCTATTATAATATCGTCTTATCGGCTTTCACCTCCTCTAACGATATACCCAGACAATGGCAGAAGATGGCTTCTCGAGCGAAAAGACCATTGCGTGCTTGCTGAATGTAATAAGCATGTTCGCTATCATCAACATCGTATGCAATCTCATTCACACGTGGGAGAGGATGTAAAATCTTCATGTTTGGACGTGCTTGTGAGAGCATATCACGATGGAGAATATAGACATTCTTCACCCGTTCATACTCCATCAAGTCAGAGAAGCGTTCCTTTTGTACGCGTGTCATATATAATATGTCTGCATGAGCTATTACATCCGGAGTAAACTCCTCATGCTCTTCAAAGCGGATACCATGCTCTTTGCAATAGAGCTTATATTCGTCCGGCATAGCCAGTTCCTTTGGTGCAATGAAGTGGAAAGTAGGGTTAAAATGGCGCATAGCCATGATAAGCGAATGTACAGTACGCCCATACTTCAAGTCTCCAACGAGGTAGATATTGAGGTTCTCAAGCGTTCCCTGCGTCTGATAGATGGTGTATAAGTCCAGCAAACACTGTGAGGGATGTTGGTGTGCGCCATCTCCTGCATTAATGATAGGTACAGGTGCTACTTCTGAAGCATATTGCGCAGCCCCTTCAATATAGTGTCGCATGACGATAGCATCCGCATAATTAGAAACCATGAGGATGGTATCTTTCAGTGTCTCTCCCTTACTTACGCTTGAAACTTTCGCATCGGTAAAGCCAATAACACGTGCTCCAAGGCGATTAGCAGCCGTCTCAAAACTTAGTCGGGTACGTGTAGAAGGTTCATAAAAAAGGGTTGCAACTACCTTACCTTTTAGTAATTCACGATTAGGATGAGCCTCAAACTCCTTCGCCATATCAATGAGGTAAAGCAGTTGTTGACGATCCAATCCTTCGATATTCACAAAGTTCTGTCTTCCCATCTCTATCCTGTGATGATTTGATTGATTTCTGTTTGTAAAGGTAATCATTATTTTCTTTTCTGTCAAAGGGTATGAATAGAAATATAGACAGACGCTAAAAAAAGTTTTAATTATTTTGCTTATCCATTGATTTACATTATCTTTGCACAATATTTTCACGGTATATGAGAAGACACTTTGTACATTTCCTCTGGGGAACATTGATAGCTATTTTAGGATTCACAAGCCTTTTCTTCATCGCTGTATGGAATGGTTGGGTAGGCTATATGCCTAATATGGAAGAGCTATCAAACCCTATTGATAAGTTTGCTTCACAGGTTTATTCTTCCGATCAAAAGCTTATCGGCACATGGAATCAAGATAATAATAACCGTATAGCGATCGACTATAACGGGCTTTCTCCACATCTTGTTCATGCACTGGTTGCCACTGAAGACGAACGCTTCTATGAGCATTCTGGAATTGACTTCATTGCTTTGGGGCGTGCAATCGTCAAACGCGGCGTGATGAGACAGGCTAGTGCTGGAGGTGGATCAACCATCACTCAACAGTTAGCCAAACAGCTTTTTTCAGAGAAAGCACATAGTACCATGGAACGCTTGCTACAAAAGCCTATCGAGTGGATCATCGCTGTTAAGCTAGAACGACACTTCACTAAGGAGGAGATTCTAGCAATGTATTTCAATTACTTCGACTTCTTGCACAATGCTGTGGGTATAAAACGAGCAGCCAACGTGTACTTTAATAAGGAACCGCGTAACCTCAACGTCACCGAGGCGGCATTGTTAGTTGGATTGTGCAAGAACCCTTCCATGTTTAATCCTCTTCGTTATCCAGAGCGTTGCCGACAGCGTCGTAACGTCGTACTCATGCAGATGGTGAAGTCTGGTTATGTAACGAAAGATGAATACGAAGAGCTTTCTCAACGTCCATTAGGCATTCATTTCACAAAGGCGAAACCGGTTGATGGAGCCGCAGACTACTTCCAGGCATTCCTCAGACAGTATATGATGGCGAATAAACCAGAGCGTGAGAACTATCAGACATGGCAGAATCGTCAATTCGTTCTCGACTCTATTGCATGGGAACAAGACCCTCTCTATGGATGGTGTAACAAGAACCTCAAGCGTAATGGTGAGCCTTATAATGTAAACACCGATGGTTTGCGTATTTACACAACGATTGACACCCGCATGCAAACCTATGCTGAAGAAGCTATCCGTAAACATGTGGGTGGCTACTTGCAAGCGCAGTTTAACGCTGCAAGTAAGTACAAGAAGAATGCCCCTTTCTCATCTAATATCTCTCGAAAGACCATCAAAGAGATCATTAATAGGTCTTGTCGCCTTAGCATGCGTTACCGTAAATTGAAAGAGCAAGGTGCTACTCCAGAAGAAATAAAGCGTAGTTTCCGCACACCGCATGAGATGACTATCTTCACTTATCATGGTGATGTAGACACGGTAATGACGCCTATCGACTCTATTAGATACTACAAGTCGTTCCTCCGTTCAGCCTTTATGAGCATGGATCCACACACCGGAGCCGTGAAAGCCTACGTGGGTGGGATTGATTATCAGCACTTCAAATACGATGTCGTAATGGGTGGTCGACGACAGGTTGGTTCGACTATCAAGCCTTTCCTCTACGCCCTTGCAATGCAAAATGGTATGACTCCTTGCTCGCTCGCGCCTAATGTTCAGCGCACTTATGGAGGCTGGACTCCCCGCAACGGATCGCATGCACGCTATGGTCAAGAGGTTACTTTGAAATGGGGATTGCAGCAGTCTAACAACTGGATATCAGCTTATCTCATCAATCTCTTAGGCCCTACTCAATTCGTGAATATCCTCCATGACTTCGGTTTAAACAACCCAGACATTGAGAGAACAGCAAGTCCCGTACTCTGCTTAGGTCCTTGTGAGGTGTCAGTGGGTGAGATGACAAGTGCCTACACAACCTTTGCCAATGGTGGTATTCGTTGTGCACCACTCTTCGTAACAAAGATAGAAGACAGCCATGGAAACGTCATTGCGAAATTCCAACCACTGATGACTGAAGTTATATCAGAGGTTAGCTCTTATCAAATGATAGATATGTTGCGTGCCGTTGTACAAGGTGGTACAGCCAATCGGTTACGTTTTGCGTATAATATTAATGTTGACATGGGAGGCAAAACAGGTACAACTAATAACAACGCAGATGGTTGGTTTATGGCTGTAACGCCTAACCTCGTAAGCGGTTGTTGGGTAGGTGGCGAAGATAGAGACATCCACTTCGATAATACCAGCATGGGGCAAGGGGCTTCAATGGCGCTTCCTGTATGGGCATACTTCATGCAGAGCGTTTATGCCGATAAGCGTCTTGGATACAGCAAGGACGCTAAATTCCCTATTCCGGCGCACTTCAATCCATGTCAAGCTACTGATACTATCAATGTAAATGGCATACAGGAGGAATATTTCTAAGGGTTGTTGGAATCTTTCCCTGCCTCCCCGATAACCCCATCCAGCCTCCCAGAGGGGGAGGAGTACCTAACGGGAGTCAGCTAAGGTATGGTCGGTTGGTGTGTAATGAGGCAGTGCCTCGTTAGCTGGAACAGTAGGACTAAAAACAAAGAGACGCTTTCTTCAATATGAAGAGGGCGTTTCTTCATATCGAAGAAAGCCTCTCTTGGCAATGAAGAAACGCCCCCGTCGTTTTCAGATGACACTATCTACTCCCCTTCCCATTCGGAGAGAGGTTAGGGAATAAGGTACTAAAGTAGGGACAGACGCCCTCGTCTGGAAACCCCACCCAGCCTCCCCTTGGGGGAGGCTGGGTGGGGTTATTCCATTCGAAGAGGGGCTGGGAGTGAGGCTTCTTCTCTAATATAGAAAAATATATTCTTGCTACTTTCCTTTAGGTGTCCCTCTCCTTAAGAGAGGCTTTACATAAACAAATTAGCACCCCAGATGAGTAAGGAATAACGCATTACCTTCCCCAAGGTAATACTGAACACTGATAAAGGAAGGTTCGCACGGGTAAGTCCGAGAACTACTGTTATGGCACTACCGAGGATGGGGAGGAAGGCAAAAAAGCCCATCCATGCACTATGACCGCCCATGAATTGATAGGCACGATCTATGGAACTCTGTTTGAGATGGAAGTATTTTTTAAGCCATTCGAGCTTTCCTAATCGTCCTAACCCATAGTTGACCATACCGCCCATGACGTTTCCTATGCTGCCATAAATAAGTAATGGCACTGGATCAACACCTGCTGCAAGGAGCCCAAGCATCACTGCTTCACTACTAAAAGGGAGTACACTACCAGCGAGAAAGGCTGAGATAAACATGCCCCAATAGCCGTAGTCGATTAGAAAGTGGGTGATAGCGTCCATAAGTTGAGGATAGTTATGATGAGTGCAGCAGCCGACAAGAGGATAAACACCCAGTTAGTTATACGTGTGTGGGTCAATGCAAAGAAGTGAGCAATGAGCGGTGATGTGGTCACAATGAGCACACTTAGCAATGCTTCGAAGTGTTGCGGCTGTAAGAAGAGGAATACGATTGTTGCAATATCAATGGTGATAAAGACTTGAAAAAACAATCGTATGCGGATGCTGTCATTGCGTTTTTGATTCGTAAAGTGTATGATTCCAATGATAGCACATAACAAGACATAAGCCAAGACGGCTATGTTACTTGTGGTTAAGGACGTGAAATCGAGTGGTTTCTCAAATACACCTAATTGCAAGAAATGCTTAGCTAGCAAAGAGATCTCGCCCTTTGCAGCAAGATAAGGCGCATAGAACCAATAGGGGAGAGTGATACCAAGCAGAGAAGAAACGAAACTTTTTCCGCTTAAAGAGAGTAGGTTGGTGCGTGAGATAACCCAAAGTATGGGCAAGAAGTAGAGCATCTGTACCCATACCACGCTTGCCATACCAATACAGAAGTACGCATAAAAGGTCCATCCAGGCGCATTTGTGTCTTGATAACAGCGGAAAGACAGGCTGTAAAAGCCCACCATTCCTAGCATGACAATCGATGAACGGATAGATGGAAACATAAAGACAGCCATGGTTGCAAGTACGATGAACGAGCAAGACACCATTCTGCTATAGATGCGAATGAGTGCATTTGCATTGTTAAGTTCCATCATTAAATAGGTAGCTAATAGCAAACAAATACCCGGCGCAACCACTGTTAGGTTGTGTAAACCAGCCACTATCCATACAAGCATAGCCGCTGAAACCACCCACGCTTGGGTCCAGCGGCTCTCTGCTATTCGGTTTTGAATACGCTTCTTCTGCATAGGTTACAAGTCCTGTCCTATATCTCTTCTAAAGTATTTATCCTTAAATTCAATCTTATTAGCCTCTTCGAAGCTCTTTTGTAACGCCTCTTCCTTGTTCTTACCATACGATGATACGGCAATGACGCGCCCTCCGTTCGTTACAATCTGTCCGTCTTTGAGAGCCGTTCCACTATGGAATACAACAGAATCAGCCACTTTGTCGAGTCCAGTAATTGGATAACCCTTCACGTACTCTTCGGGGTATCCACCGCTAACAAGCATTACACAGACAGCTGAACGGCTGTCGAACTCTACCTTGTATTGGTCAAGATTCCCCTCGGCAACGCCTTTGAAGAGGTCGACAATATCCGTCTTCAATCGTAGCATGACGCTTTCAGTCTCTGGATCACCCATTCGGCAGTTGTATTCAATTACCATTGGCTCACCATCAACATTGATAAGTCCGAAGAAGATAAAGCCCTTGTAATCTATATTTTCAGCCTTCAAGCCCTCAACAGTAGGGCGAATAATACGTGTTTCAACCTTTTCCATCCACTCTTTCGTTGCGAAAGGAACAGGCGAAACACTACCCATACCACCCGTATTGAGCCCTGTGTCGTGTTCACCAATACGTTTGTAATCCTTCGCTTCAGGTAGTATTTGATAGTGAGAACCATCTGTTAAGACAAATACAGAGCATTCGATACCAGAGAGGAACTCCTCAATAACAACCTTAGCGGAGGCATTTCCGAACATACCATCAAGCATTTTGCGCAGTTCCTCCTTTGCTTCTGCAAGTGTAGGAATGATCAGTACGCCTTTACCAGCTGCCAGTCCGTCAGCTTTCAGTACGTAAGGTGGCTTGAGCGTATCGAGGAATTGCAATCCTTCCTCAATACTTGTACCATCGAAAGTGGCGTAAGCTGCGGTTGGAATGTTGTGCCGCTTCATGAAAGCCTTTGCAAAGTCTTTAGAGCCTTCAAGCACTGCTCCAGCTTTAGAAGGGCCTATGACAGGGATATGGACAGTACGTTTATCATCTTTGAAAGCGTCATAAATGCCATTAACCAGTGGGTCTTCTGGTCCAACAACGACCATATCAACCTTTTGTTCGATGGTAAACTCCTTGAGACGTTCAAAGTCGTTTACACCGATGGAGACGTTTTCTCCAACTGCGCCAGTGCCTGCGTTGCCTGGAGCAATAAATAGTTTGCTACATTGCTTACTATGCGCAATCTTCCAAGCTAAGGCGTGTTCACGCCCTCCACTGCCTAATAGTAATATCCTCATAAAGCCTTTTACTTTTGCTTGAGATTATCCTCAAAGTATTGTGTAATACGTTCGTGTAAGTGTACACTCTGGTGTCCTCGCATATTGTGAGGCTCTCCTGGATAGACAAAGAAGTCTGGTTGAGTACCTGCAGCGATACATGCTTTCAAGAAAGAATATGCGTGTTGAGGGACAACGACAGGGTCATTTAGACCGATGATGATCTGTAGTTTGCCCTTGAGATCCTTAGCTTTCTGCAGGAGAGAAGTCTGTTCGTAACCCTCTGGATTAGCCTGTGGTGTGTCCATATAACGCTCTCCGTACATCACTTCATACCATTTCCAATCAATGACAGGACCACCGGCAACACCCACTTTAAACACCTCCGGATAGTTAGTAAGCAGTGAGATCGTCATGAAACCACCGAATGACCAACCATGAACTCCTATGCGGTTCTTATCGACATAAGGTAATGATTGAAGATACTTAACGCCCTCCATTTGGTCTTTCATCTCTTCTTGACCAAGGTGACGAAATGTTGCTTGCTCGAAGTCTTTGCCTCGGTGCTCACTACCACGGTTGTCTAATATAAAGAGGAGATAGCCTTTTTGAGCCATGTAAGTCTCCCATCCTCGTGAACCCCAGTTCCATGAAGCATCCACGTTGTGCGCATGTGGACCTCCATAGACGTATATCACGGTTGGATATTGCTTATTAGGATCAAAGTTAACAGGCTTTACCATACGCCAATAGAGGTCTGTCTTGCCATCCGCCGCTTTGATAGTTCCATTGGAGTATTCCGGTACATTGTATCCCTTCCAAGGGTTGGGTGCGGTGAAATAATTGGTTCGCTGTGGGTTAGCACCTACTGCGATGATGTCATACTTACGTGGAACTGTTGGCTCACTGTAGTTATCCAGCAACATACCACCATCTTTGCTTAATGTTGCGAAGTGGTAACCACGACCATTGTCAAGCAGTGTTCGTTTACCAGTAGATACGTTCACAAGCCACGTGTTACGCTGAATAGGGTTGCACTCATTCGATACGTAGACGATACTCTTTTGTTTCGTGTTAAAGCCGAGTACGTCTATTACAATCCACTTACCGCTTGTGAGTTGCTTAATCTGTTGTCCATCCTTATTAAATAGGTATATGTGGTTGTATCCATCCTTTTGACTTTGAAGGATGAACTCATTGTCATTCCAAGGCAAGAAGACGATTGGGTGCGTTGGTTCTACGTACTTCGCATCTGTCTCTCGATACAGTTCTTTGAGCTTCTTACCCGTTGTTGCGTCATAAGAAACAAGTCGGCAATCGTTCTGATCACGATTGACTTCAAACATATAGATGGTTTTCTCGTCAGGACTCCATGCTATATTCGTAAAGTAACGGTCGGTTGGATCACCTGCTTGAAGGTACAGAACCTTGCCAGTAGAGGCGTTATAGACACCGACAGTCACCTTATGTGAGGTTTCACCAGCCATAGGGTATCTAATAGGAGCAGCCTTTGCAGCACGTGATTCACCCTTTTCTGGTGTCCAATCAAGCTCTGGAATGTCAACAAGAGGATATGCACTAACCATGCTCTGATCCATGCGATAGAAGGCAAGACGATTACCTTTTGGACTCCAGAAGAGTCCCCCGTTGATTCCAAACTCATCCCTGTGAACACTCTGACCATATACTATATCGCTCGAACCATCAGTCGTTAACTGATGCTCCTTACCGCTCTTCTCGGTGACAAACAACTGATGATTGCGCACGAAAGCGGTCATATCTTGTTCGTTCCGATCGCTTGCCTGTGTGTTAGAAGGGCGTGTGATGCGCTTCTCCAGTTTATGGGTCTTGAAGTTTACATATATATCCTCTGTACCATTCTTAACCATCACCACGGGGCGATCAGGGTATGGAAATTCAGCTGAATAGAGGTGTCGTACAACCTCATTCGACTTCTCCAAGCCTGCCCAATGATTGATGTCATCGAGGCTGAAAAGGCTTGTCTCCTTACCAGTCTTACTATCAACAAGAGAGCAAGAGTTGAGGTCTTGTCTTACTAACTTGCCTCCCCACCACGTTAGATAACGTGCTTCTGGACGCATGTTACGATAATTGGTACCACCGAAGTTAAGGTCTTCTAAGGTGAACTGACGCTGTGCCATACTTGGAGTAGGACGTAAAAGTCCCGTGAGAGCAACGAGCCCCACGAGACTAAGTAATGATTTAATCTTCATGTTTATACGTGTTTTTGCCACGGTAACCACCGCGCTTGTTAGATTTATCAAAGCGTTTCCCACCAAACTTCCGATCGTCGTTCTGCTTGAAAGGACGTTTCCTATTGCGGTCTTCACCATCGAACTTTGGACGACGAGTTGGGCGTTCGTCGCGGAACTTACCACCTGCGAAACGACCCTTGTCAAGGCTGTGGAATGTGAAAGAACGTATGTCCGCCTCAGCGTTCTCATCGTTCTCTTCAAGTCTCTTCTTAAACTCTCGCTCCTTTTTGAAGCGGTGTTTCTGTGCCATCTCACGCTTTTCTTCTTCGGTTTTGATGATTCCTCCGTCATGACGGAAGGTGCTCATCTTACCATCAAAGAGCTGATAACGACGGAACTCACACTCTAACGAGCCATTATATACAGGTATCTTAATACTTGGTTTGAGCCCTATTTGACGGAAGCACTCCTCTCTGTAAGACAATATCCACGCCTCATTGCCCATAAACTGGTGCTTGAGTCGCTCTCCAATCATCTTATATGTGCCCAAAAGATTAGGTGTTGATATGCGCTCGCCATACGGGGGATTCATCACAATGATGCTCTTCTCCTTTGGTTGAGAGAAGTCCTTGAAGTCTTGCTGTTCGATAGTTATATCACGAGAGAGGCCTGCTGCAGCTACATTCATGCGTGCCGTATTGACCGCCTTCATGTCTGTATCATATCCAAAGATGTGATGTTTGAACTCACGCTCTTGTGAGTCATCGTTGTAAATCATATCGAATAGCTCCTGATCAAAGTCTGCCCACTTCTCAAAAGCGAACTCTTTTCGGAACACACCAGGCGATATGTTGCGTGCAATTAACGCTGCCTCGATAGGCAAAGTGCCTGATCCACACATTGGATCTATAAAGTCGGTCTCTCCCTTCCAACCAGTCATTAGAATCATACCAGCCGCTAACACCTCATTTAAAGGAGCCTCAACGCTCTCTTGCCGATAGCCTCGGCGGTGTAGAGACTCACCACTGGAATCAAGTGAAAGTGTGGCATTGTCTTCTGCTATATGTATGTTCAAACGAATGTCCGGATTGCTTACCGAGATGTTTGGACGTGTACCTGTACGCTCTCTAAACTGGTCTACGATGGCATCTTTCACCTTATAAGTAACGAAGCGAGAATTGGTGAACTCTTCCGAATAAACTACTGAATCGACAGAGAAAGTCTTGCCTTCTTGAATGTATTGACTCCATTCGATCTTACGCACTTCATCGTACATGTCCTCCGCACTACGTGCTTTGAAGTGTGCGATGGGCTTAAGTATTCGGATCGCAGTGTGCAACTGGAAGTTGGCACGATACATAGTTTCTTTATTGCCCGTAAACGCTACCATGCGTCGACCAATTTGTACATTGTTAGCCCCGAGATCGGTTAACTCCTGTGCTAACACTTGTTCCAAGCCCATGAAGGTCTTAGCGATAAGTTCAAATTCTTGCATTATGTGTGATATAAATTATATACAATTAAAGTGCTGATAAGGGTTCTCTCTTATATTCCTCCACCATTATCAAAGTCGGTGTTAAGGATGTCTACTTTTGTTTGTTTATACTTCTTCGACTTCGGGCGCATGTCTCTTGTCACCCAAACGTTGGCTCCTATGACGCAATCTCGCCCTATCGTGATGCGCCCAAGAACGGTTGCATTGGCATAGACAACCACATTGTCTCCGAGTATTGGATGTCTTGGAATACCCTTGATAGGCTTTCCATCCTTATCAAGAGGGAAACTTTTGGCTCCAAGTGTCACTCCTTGATACAGTTTAACATGGTTTCCTATGATACAAGTAGCCCCTATCACGACACCAGTTCCATGGTCTATCGTAAAGTAAGAACCAATGCTTGCAGCAGGATGGATGTCTATTCCCGTCTCAGAATGCGCCATTTCCGTAATCATACGAGGGATGAGTGGAACGTTCTCAAGCACTAATTCATGTGCTAAACGATAGTTGATGATAGCCTTAACGGCTGGGTAACACGAAATCACCTCGCCTTGGTTACTTGCAGCAGGGTCTCCATCAAAAGCTGCCTGAATGTCTGTTGAGAGCGTCTTACGTAGTGTTGGGAACTTCTCAATGACGCGTCCTGCGATCTTGTCAGCCTCCTCCTTCATACATACTCGCTTATCGGCAGCATTGGGGCAATGGCAATCTTCATTAAAGCAAAGCCCTGCCATGATCTGACGACTTAGTAGCTTATGCAGCTTTTCAACGTTCACTCCGATTTGATACTTTATAGTATCTGTGTTCACCGAAGACCTCCCGAAGAACCCAGGAAAGAGTATGGACCGAGACAGACCGATAATTTCTTCCAGTTCAGAAGCCGATGGCAAAGGGTCACCATCACGATGTTCGTGGAAGAGACCTTGCAAGGCTTGAGGCTTCGAGAGCTCATTGATGGTGAGAATGAGCTGTTGAGTGATGTCTTGACTACTCATTTGACAGATGTAACAATATGTATTTACGTTGCAAAGATAGTTATTATTATCGGATTTTTATGTGTTTGTTTGGGAAAAATATGGTAATTTTGCAGTTAATATTAGTTGTTGTTTTGGATAAAACGAATGTACTTTTAAGGCGTAGATTATCCTTTTTTAGATTAGAATCAATGGTGAACTCATCTTTTATTAGACCTTTCAGTATCATCTTCTTGTTGTCTTTTTTCCTCCTGACAAGTGTTCAATCGGCTCTTGGTAAGTCTTCTAAGCAAGAGAAACGACGCTTTGATGGTATCGACGTATCGCACCATCAGGGTAAAATCAACTGGTCGGAAGTGGCAAAAAACCGCCAGATTCAATTCGTATATATCAAGGCGACGCAAGGAACTACTATAACAGATGAATATTACAAACGCAATATTTGCGAGGCTCGTAAGCATGGGTTGCGGTGCGGCTCCTATCATTATCTATCCTCAAAGACGCCCATTCGTGCGCAATTCCGCCATTTCTATCGAACTATCAAACGCTATTCTCAAGACCTCATACCGATGATTGACGTTGAACGAGAGGGTGTTCGGGGGTGGACACGCAAGCAGGTTCAGGACAGCGTAGCCGTCTTTGCGGGGTTAATAAAGAAGTATTTTGGTAAGAGACCATTGATTTACTCGCAGGCAAACTTCTATAACTCGCACCTTGCGCCACGCTTTAATCAGAACTTCCTGTTCCTTGGTAAGTATAGTGCGGAGCGTCCTTCGATTAAGGGAGTAGGCCGACATAACATCTGGCAGTTTAGCGAACGAGGTAGAGTAAACGGCATTCGAGGCTTCGTGGACTTAGATCGTTTCATGTCAGGAACGTCCCTTAGCGATATTCGCCTTTAGTTTGATTGACATTTATTGAGCCCTTTCTAAATAAATTATAAACTATCCGAAAGTTGCTAATGGGCGTCATTTTTATTTGTAATTTTGCTTTCCAATATGATAGATAGGCACAGAAATAATTGT
This sequence comes from Prevotella veroralis DSM 19559 = JCM 6290, assembly GCF_000377625.1. Classification (GTDB taxonomy): domain Bacteria; phylum Bacteroidota; class Bacteroidia; order Bacteroidales; family Bacteroidaceae; genus Prevotella; species Prevotella veroralis. The sequence goes on from NZ_KB898326.1 coordinate 57,543, forward strand.
TTAAGATAAAATTTAATAATAGATGTATAAGTTATTTAGTAGCAAGATGATTGCTTCTTTCAAGATAGCAATGTTATCATTACCATTCCTAAGTATCGGTAGCTTGCACGCACAAGAGTTCCATGAGCAAGCCCCCCTCACATTCCGTCCATTGCTGCAAGAGCTTGGAACGAATCTGATGAAGGGTAAGAAAGGGAGTATCGTGGCACTTGATCCAGCCACGGGAGAGGTTCTTTGCATGGTAACGAACTCGCCCGATGGACCGAATGACGGCTTAGCTATAGCCACAGCTTACCCTCCGGGCTCCACAATTAAGCCTGCGCAAGCCTTGATTTACTTGTCGGAAGGATTGGTAAAGAGCGATACCAAGATTGCTTGTCACGATGGTTTTCGTGACGGAAACATAAGGGTGAAGTGTCATCACCATTACTCCCCAGAGCCTTTAATAGGTGCTTTGGCTGTCTCATGTAACACTTGGTTCCTCAAGTCCTACCTCGCCATGATAGGCAACACACATAAGTATGGCTCTAAAGAAGAGGCTGTCACGGTGTGGCGCGATTACTTGGTTAGCATGGGATTAGGCGGTCCTTTGGGTATAGATATGCCTGGCGAACGAGGCGGACTGGTAGCGAATGTGAACTACCTAACGCGTCGTTACAAGACAGGTTGGACTCCCAAGACCATTATGTGGGCTGGTATGGGGCAAGGAGACATCACTGTTACGCCTCTTCAACTGTGTAACCTCGCAGCCACAATAGCCAATCGTGGGTTCTTCTTCACCCCTCATATTCACAAAAACACCGATTATGCGCCCCTCCCTTCACGCTTCCTTACACCGCGTCCAACCAAAGTGTCGGCTGCAGCTTACGGTCCTGTGATAGAAGGAATGCGTCAGGCTGTGACGAAGGGAACGGCTACAATATTGAATGGAACAACCTATCCGGTTTGTGGAAAGACGGGTACTGCGGAGAACGCAGGCAAAGATCACTCTGCATTCATTGGTTTTGCACCAATGAATCATCCGAAGATAGCCATCGCCGTGTACGTTGAACATGCTGGTTTCGGTGCTGATGTGGCTGCCCCGATAGCTGGTCTTATCATGGAGAAGTACCTTAAAGGCAAGCTAAGTCCTAAGTCTATAGCATTGGCAAAGAGGGTGGAGAAAATACAAACGATTGTCCAGTAACAATAAGGAAAAACACTAAAAGTAAGGACAGGAGCCCTCGGCTAGAAACCCGTCTACCTCAATTAATCAATAAAGGGTCAACTGTTTAGCGGACAGACGAGGGCGTCTGTCCCTACTTTGGGGTGTTATTTTGATTGGGAAGAACCATCTAAATTGACTTCCGTTAGGCACTCCTCCCCTTAGGGGAGGCTGGGTGGGGTTTCCAGACGAGGGCGTCTGTCCCTACTTTAGTACCTTATTCCCTAACCTCTCTCCGAATGGAAAGGGGAGTAGATAGTGTCATCTGAAAACGACGGGGGCGTTTCTTCATTGCCAAGAGAGGCTTTCTTCGATATGAAGAGACGCCCTTTTCATTGCAAGGAAACGCCCTCCTTGATTGGAGAAGGGCGTTCCTTTAATTAATGATAATACCAACTTGTAGGGACAGACGCCCTCGTCTGTCCGCCAAAACACAGCAAATAAAAGCCTCCCCAAGCCCCTCCAAAGGAGGGGATGTTGTCTATCAGAATGTCATGAAAGGGTAGATGGGTGGATAGACAAGGGCATCTGTCCCTACTTTGCGGCATCATTTTGATTAAAATAATATGTCATTAAAACAACATGTCATTATGTCCTTCTGTCTTAAAACTATGTTGCAAAGTGGGTAGGCAAGGGCATTCCCCCCTGCTTGTTACTACAGCTTCTGACAAAACTATTCATAACTTTACATTATGAATTGTGTGTTTTGAATAGATAAATGTGTATCTTTGCATGGATGAAGTATGCAATCATAGCCGCTGGAGACGGCTCCCGACTGGCACAAGAAGGTGTTACTGATTCCAAGCCATTGGTTAAGGTGAATGGAGAACGGCTTATTGACCGGTTGATAAGAGTGTTTGTTGCGAATGATGCAACCGATATTCTCGTTATCTGCAATGAGCACATGACGGATGTTGCAAGGCACCTCGTTGAGGTGGAGGAACAGGGTTTGAATGGGCATCATGTCCCTCTGCAATTCCTGATCAAGACGACTCTTAGTTCCATGCACAGCCTCTATGAGCTGCGAAAATACCTACTTGACGAACCCTTCATACTGACGACTGTAGATACAATCTTCGATGAGCAAGCGTTCAGTTCGTATGTCTCTACTTTCCGAAAAAGGCTGCATCAGGGGGTGGATGCACTGATGGGTGTAACCGATTATATCGATGATGAGAAACCGCTCTACGTGTCGACTGATTCGCAACTACACGTTACGGGCTATTATGACCATGCACACCCTGATACGCAATATATCTCTGCGGGCATCTATGGACTTACCCCTCTGACCCTCTCCATACTGAATGATTGCATTGCAAAAGGGCAACATCGCATGCGTAACTTTCAGCGTGCTTTGGTGGAAAATGGGCTTCACGTTGAGGCTTATCCATTGTCGAAAGTCTTTGACATAGACCATGCTTCTGATATAACAAAGGCTGAAGAATATTTGAATAAAAGGCTCTAACCATGTTACTCATACAACGGGCAAAGCGTTATTCGCCCCATTCTGAAGAGAAAGATTTGGCTATCTTGGAGGCAGTGGGTAGGCTGTTAGGCAAGGTAGACATCGTGGGTGAAGAAGCGTTGGAAACCTTTTTACAATCGCATGAGAGGGTAGGGGAGAGTCTATCAAAAGCCGGAGTGCCCACCGAGCGACGTCTCGTTCTCTCCATGGGGCGTGCTCCGCAGACCTTAGATTCTCTATCCACATTGGAGGAAAAAGGTGTCTGTGTGCTTAATCCCACAGCTGGTGTGCGAGCCTGCCAACGTAGTAATATAGAACGAGTAATGCGTGAAAATCATCTTCCATTGCCACCATCAGAAGGAGAAAAAGGCTATTGGCTGAAGCGTGGCGACCAAAGTGCAGAGACCCAAGAGGACGTTTGCTATTGTGCGAATCGGGCTGAACTGGAGCTTGCCAAAGAGCGTCTTCAACAGCGAGGAATCGTCGATTTCATTGTACAAGCGCATGTGGAAGGCGATTTAATCAAGTTTTATGGCGTTGAAGGAACGAATTTCTTTCGTTGTTTCTATCCTTGTGACGATGGTGAAACGAAGTTTGGTGCAGAGCAGCGGAACGGTATTTCTCATCATTTCAGCTACTCCAAAGGGCAGTTGCAATACGATGCAGAACAGTTGTCGAGGCTTTTGCAAACCCCTATCTATGGTGGCGATGCTATCATTCGAGCCGATGGAACTTATGTCATCATCGACTTCAATGATTGGCCGAGTTACTCCCGTTGTCGTCAAGAGGCAGCTCAATCGATTGTTGAAAGAGTGCGTCAGCTGTGAAAGTCATCCCCTTTTGACTATTAACAAACGATAATGAAAGTCTTGAAAGATACATGATAATAAGAGAGAAAATAGATAAATTCCGCACATTACTACGTGCTTCTATGAAGTCGGAAGACACCGAAGAGTGGCTAGATGTGCATTTCACACGTCCCATCGGACTTGCTTTTGCCTTGCTCTGGCACCGCTTTGGCGTCACTCCTAACAGCATTACAATCCTCTCCATATTCCTTGGTGTGGCGGCAGGAGTGATGTTCTCTTTCACAGACACATTATATAATGTAGTGGGCGTAGTGCTCTTGATGCTTGCAAACTTTTGTGATTCCACCGACGGACAACTAGCTCGTCTCACCAACCAGCGGTCGATGAAGGGGCGTTGTTTGGATGGTTTCGCTGGTGATACATGGTTTTTTACGATCTATCTAGCCCTTGTCTTGCGCCTTTGGAACGAGCCTATACCCTTCACGACAGTGCCTTGGGGCATTGGAGGATTGGTCTTGGCAGCCGTTGCAGGTCTATTGTCTCACTCGCCACAAAGCTCCTTGAGCGACTATTATCGTCAGATACATCTTTACTTCCTGATGGGTAGGAAAGGTTCAGAATTAGGCTCTTATGCACAGGAACAAGCGATAGTTGAATCGCTGAAAGGCAAACCGAATGTCTTTTGGGAGCGTGCTTTCCACTCCAATTATCAGCATTATTGCCAGAGTCAGGAGCGTCGCACACCTGCTTTCCAGCGTTTCCACAAAGCGTTGATGGCACAGTATGGCAGCATAGAGCAGGTTCCGCAAGAACTGAAAGAACGTTTTTTGAAAGGGAGCCGACCGCTCATGCCCTTCACAAACCTGCTTACTTTTAACAGTAGAGCTATCCTCCTTTACATCACCTGCTTACTGAATTGCCCTTGGATCTACCTCCTTTTTGAAGTCACGATATATAACCTCATGTATGTATATATGCACCAGAAACACGAGAAACTGTGTGCATCTTTGATGCAGAACATCGGTGAGGGGGGGCTGACAAAGTCGTCCGTTATCCTCTTCGACTTCGGCGGAACGCTCGATACACAGGGCTGTCACTGGGGCAAAATGCTTTGGCATGGATATGAAGCGATGGGTGTTCCCGTGACAGAAGAGCAGTTTCGGGAAGCCTACGTATATGCTGAACGAAAGTTAGGGAGCGAACCTTTGATTCATGCCAACGACACTTTCCGTAGGATGTTATCGGTGAAACTCAGCTTAGAGTTCGATTACCTCTTAGAGAAAGGATGGTTGACTGTTGATGAGCAAAGTGCGAGGAAGATGCAAACAGAGCTTGAAAACCATATATATAATAAGGTGGAAACGACAATCGGAAGCAGTAAGAACGTTCTTGAACAGCTTCGGAAGCGATACAGATTGGGCTTAGTAACCAACTTCTATGGCAATATGTCCGTTGTTCTCAAGGAGTTCCAGCTGTCCAATCTCTTTGAGACTGTGACCGAGAGCGCCGTTGTTGGCGTTCGTAAACCATCCCCAGAGATATTCAGAAAAGCCGTTGCCGCTATGCAAGTGCAGCCTGACAGGGTGTTAGTAGTGGGTGATAGCTATACGAAGGACATTCTTCCTGCCCATGAGATAGGCTGCCGTACCTGTTGGATCAAGGGTGAGGGATGGGACAAGGAAGAGCCGCAAGCACCTGTTGCCGACCTTATTATTCATGAGTTAAAGGTACTTTTATCCTACGAATAAGTACTATTTGAAGTTTAAATAAGCTGAAAAATAATTAGAAGAAAGCAATATTAGTAAAGTAAGAGCGTTTGGTTTATAATATAAAAGGCGTATGAAAGAAATAAATGTAAAGCCTGCAGAGGGTAGACTCGGAGTGTTGGTCGTTGGATGTGGAGCTGTTGCTACAACATTCATAACGGGTGTATTGATGGCACGTAAGGGGCTTGCAAAGCCTATCGGGTCGATGACACAATATGACAAGATACGTGTTGGGCATGGAGCCGATAAGCAGTATCTGCACTACAAGGACATTGTTTCGATGGCAGACCTTCGTGATCTTGTCTTCGGGACATGGGATGTCTACCCTCAAAACGCATATCAAGCTGCGGTCTATGCAGAGGTCTTGAAGGCTAAAGACATTGAACCTGTTCGGGACGAGCTGATGGCTATTAAGCCTATGAAAGCAGCCTTCGACAAGAATTACGCCAAGCGTCTTGATGGCGATAATGTTAAGGATTGCAGGACGAGATGGGATATGGTTGAGGCGTTAAGAGCCGATATCCGCGACTTTAAAGAGCGTGAGCAATGCGATAGAGTAGTGGTTATCTGGGCTGCTTCCACAGAGATATTTGTACCTTACGATGCGGCTTATCACAAGACACTCGACCAACTACAAGCTGCGATGAAGGCTGACGACAGAGAGCACATAGCCCCTTCCATGTGTTATGCTTACGCTGCTTTGGAAGAGAGATGCCCGTTTATCATGGGTGCTCCTAACACTACTGTCGACATTCCCGCGATGTGGGAATTAGCAGAGAAGACGCACATGCCGATTGCAGGAAAGGACTTCAAGACAGGTCAAACACTGGTGAAATCAGGCTTCGCACCTATCATTAAGACCCGTAATTTGGGCTTGGCAGGATGGTTCTCAACCAATATCCTCGGTAATAGGGATGGGCTTGTTCTGGACGAGCCAGCCAACTTCCACACCAAAGAAGTTAGTAAGCTGTCCACCTTAGAGACCATTTGTAAGCCAGACGAGCAGCCCGACTTATATGGAAACATCTATCACAAGGTGCGTATCAACTACTATCCTCCACGCAACGACAATAAAGAAGGGTGGGATAATATTGATATCTTCGGGTGGATGGGATACCCAATGCAGATCAAGATAAACTTCCTTTGCCGTGATTCCATCCTTGCCGCACCCTTGTTATTAGACCTTGTTTTGTTGTCAGATGTGGCTGTTAGGGCTGGAAGATATGGTATTCAATGCTTCTTGAGTTTCTTCTTAAAGAGTCCAATGCATGACTTCACGCAAGGTGAAGAGCCTGTGAACAACCTCTTTGAGCAGTACACAATGCTTAAGAATGCCATCCGTGAGATGGGAGGCTACGAGCCGGATGAAGAGATAGATTAGTTGTCTCTGTCTGAGTAAATAAGACTTTGGGTCTTAAAAGAGTTATAAAATGATTGTATTAGATAGATTAAGAAAATCCCAGAAGTCCGTGTTCTCCGTGTTTCGAGACCGACTGAGAATAGTGCTGTTGATGTGCCTATTGTTTATAGTAGGCACATTGATGGCTCATGCGCAACAACCACTTCCTTCAGTCTTAAAGGTAGATTCCCTACCAGTTAAGACTGATTCGTTGTTATTAAGCACTGACTCTATGTCGCTTGCCACTGATTCCCTCATTCAGATGATGGACTCTCTTGCAAAGGAGGTAAGCAAGCCTGCACCTGCAGTCGATAGTACTTTATTACAGTGTTATGTGGTTGACTCGCAGACAGGAGACAGTATTCCTTATGCTAATGCCATCTATAAAGCACTGAAGATAGGGACTTCGGGCGATGCTGACGGTCATTTCACAATTAAGAGGAAGGCTGGCGAACAACTCACCGTAACGGCTGTTGGCTATAAACCTCGTCGAATTAAAGTGACGGATGACACGCCTAATACACTGCATATAACGCTTATTGCCGACTCGAGACAACTGCAAGGTGTGGTGGTAAAAGCCAAACGCCGGCATCGTTACTCTCGCAAGGATAACCCCGCAGTAGAGCTTATGAGGCGTGTAATAGCAGCCAAGAAACAGTCGTTACTATCGAACCACAGCTACTATCAATATGATAAGTATCAGAAGGTAACGATGGCTGTTAACAACCTAACTCCCGATGATCTTGAGGGCAAGATGTTTAAGAGAGCACCTTGGCTAATCGATCAGGTGGAGGTGTGCCCATATAACAATAAGCTCATACTTCCTATCTCCGTTGATGAGACACTCACGCAACACATCTATCGCAAAGAGCCTCGCGATGAGAAAGACATCGTGTTGGGTCAGACCACAAAGGGTATCTCTAAGCTCATTCAGACAGGTGAGGCGGTGAACACAATAGTAAAGGATCTCTTCAAAGATATCAACATCTATGATGATCAAATCGACCTCCTGCAAAAGAGATTCCCCTCTCCAATAGGCTCAACTGCCATCTCCTTCTATCATTTCTATATAGATGATACGGTCTATGTGAACCAAGATCAATGCATCAGACTACAGTTTATGCCAGCTAACCAACAGGACTTTGGCTTCCGTGGTGAGCTTTATGTGCTGAACGACAGTACGCTGCATGTGAAGAAGTGTGACATGCAGTTGCCTGCAAACACAGGTGTTAACTTTGTCGATGCGATGAAGTTTGAACAGGAGTTTACTAAGTTGGACAATGGCGAATGGGCGTTGACAACGGATAACATGGTGGCTGAGTTGAAACTCACCGACTTTCTCCAGCGTGCCATTGTGATACGTACAACGGGCATGAATCACTATGCCTTCAATCCTATTGACGACAAACTCTTTAAGGGGAAAGCAAAGGTTACGTATGATGCCAACGCTAAGATGCGTGATAATGAGTTCTGGGCAGAACACAGAACAACGCAGTTAACGAAGAGCGAAGCCGGTATGGACTCGTTCGTGAAACGCATGTCTAAGACCAAGCACTTCAAGTGGGTGCTGTTCGCAACGAAAGCTCTTGTGGAGAACTTCATCGAGACTGGCAATGAAGATAAGCCCAGTAAGGTGGACCTCGGACCGGTTAACACCTTCATTTCAAAGAACTTCGTCGATGGCATCCGTTTGCGTGCTTCAGCCCGAACAACGGCTAAGTTCAATCCACACTGGTTCTTTGAAGGCTATTACGCATACGGTACCAAGTCGCATGACCATTACTATGATGCGAAGGTAACATACTCTTTCAATAAGCCAGAATACCAACCGATTGAGTTCCCGATACGTACTATCTCCATCGAATCCAATAAAGATATAGAGTCGCCATCGGATAAGTATTTGAAGCATAATAAGGATAACATCTTTATGACCTTTCGCCCAGTTAAGGTGGAGAAACTCTACTTCTATAATCGCCAGAAGATAACCTTTGAGTGGGAAACAAGCTATGGCTTGAAAACAGGTATTGGTCTTCGCACAGAGAGCAATCGCCCAACTGGAAAGTTGATATACGAACGGATGGATGGCTCCTTGGTAGATCGTATTCGTATGACGGAGCTTTCTTTGAGTTTAGACTTCCGTCCCGGACAAACCTATGTGAACTCGAAGCAGAGACGAATGGAGGTTAATCTCGATGCACCAGAGTTCAAGTTAAAGCACATCATGGGCTTGAAGAACTTCCTCGGAGGGCACTTCACGACCAATTTCACCGAACTCTCCATCTATAAGCGATTCTGGTTAGGGAGCTGGGGACACGTTGATACACGTGTAGAAGGGGGTGCGCAGTGGAATAAGGTGCCTTTCCCTTTCCTCATCACACCGCCTGTCAACACCTCGTACTTCGAACACCTTGGTACGTTTAACTTGATGCAACCACTCGAATTCCTTAATGATCGGTATGCCAAATTCAACCTTGCTTGGGACTTGGAAGGCAAGGTTTTCAATCGAGTTCCATTGTTGAAGAAGTTGAAATGGCGTGAGTATGTAGCCTTCAAGGGCATGTGGGGACACCTAACAGATAAGAACAATCCCTTCTTACCACAGAACTCTAACGATCGAGTTCTATATAAGTTTCCAGATGGAACAGGCGTTATGACGAATGATCCTTATCTAGAGTTTGTGGTCGGAGTGCATAATATCTTCAAGTGTTTGGAGGTCGATTATGTGCGCAGACTGACCTATACTCATGCGCCGGGGATCTCTAAGAATGGTATAAGATTCGGTTTTAATCTTGTGTTCTAGGGCTCTCTTGTAATTCAAAATTCATAATTCACAATTCAAAATTATGATTAGGTAGAGTGGACGAATTAACTGGTTGACGGGTTAACAAGTTGTTTATTCCGTTGAGGAAAAGCCTCACCCCCAACCCCTCTACGTATGGGGAGAGGAGTAAATAGTGCTTTTTGCATACGAAGTCAGTATCACAAAGTAGGGACAGACGCCCTCGTCTGTCCGCATAAATACAATATATGAGATAAAAGGGATATGTCATTAGAACAATATGTCTTTAGTCATTTTGTCTTTAAACCACGTTGCGAGGCGGACAGACGAGGGCGTCTGTCCCTACGGTGTAGCGTTATCTGGGAGGTAGATGAGTTCTTTAAAAAGTTGATATAAGTACAGATTATGTTGAAGGATATTATCTTAGTAGGTATTGGAAGTTTTGTAGGAGGAAGCCTGCGAATGGTTATCTCAAAGTATATTCAGCTTGCCATTGCAGGGTCGTTCCCCTTAGGAACGATGGTGGTAAATGTTTTGGGCTGTTTTCTGATTGGTGTTTTCTCCTCTTTATCAGGTGAGAATGGAGGTATCAGTACGTCTACTCGCCTCCTACTAACTACTGGTTTCTGTGGTGGATTCACGACTTTCTCCACCTTTATGAATGAGAATGTCGGTTTGATAAAAGGTGGTGATGGCTTCACAACATCCGTTCTTTACATCCTTGTCTCCCTCGCTTTGGGGTTCATCGCAGTGTTGGCTGGTAGGGTAGTGGTGGTGCATTAAGGAGCACTAAACACCCTCTTTTAATTCAAAATTCAAAGTTCACAATTCAAAATTAAAGCCTCCCCAAGCCCCTCCGAAGGAGGGGATGTCCTCCCCCAAGGTTTTGCTTAACTTCTAAAGTGTGGTTGGTATGAGTGGACGAGTGGATGGGTTGATAAGTAGACGAGTTGTTTGTTCTATTGAAGAGGGCGTTTCTTCGATGTGAGGAGACGCCCTTTTCATTGCAAGGAAACGCCTTCTTCGCTTTGAAGAAGGCGTTTCCTTGTTTTTAGTTCTGCTGTTCCAGCTAACGAGGTACTACCTCGCTACACTGAAACTATGTTACACGGGCATTCCAGCAAAGCCTTACATCAAACAGAACTAATCATAATTTTGAATTTTGAACTTTGAATTTTGAATTAAAGTAAAGCCTTACATCAAACAGAACTAATCATAATTTTGAATTTTGAACTTTGAATTTTGAATTAAAAGAGATGTCTACTTGATAATCAGAAAGGTTACAAGATAGCTTCTAAAGCATGTTGGAAGAGCCATGAATGAGCCTTTTCTTGGGGTTAGCCTTCGCGTCTCATCTGTTCGATAAGCTCCTTTTGATGCTCCGTCAGATGGTCAGGAAGTTTCACGTTATAGGTAATGATGAGGTCACCGAAGGTACCGTCACCACGGTCGTAACCCTTTCCACGTAGCCGAACCTTCGTCCCGCCTTGTGTTAAAGGCTTTACTTTCAGTTTCACCTTGGTACCACTAGAGAGCTGAATAATCACTTCTCCACCCAATAGGGCAGTGTAGAGATCAATGCCAACAGTGGCTTCCATTTGTCCAGGACTGGGTCGACCGTAAGCTCTACCAGTGCTTCCTGCCGATGAACGCCGCCTCCCTGCACCTCCGAAAAGGTCTTGGAAGAAGCTACTGAAGCCGCCACCTCCACTGCCAAAGCTGCTGAAATCGAATCCTCCAAACGAGTTTGCATCCCCTTGACTACCATTAAAACCACCGAAGCCACCCGCTTGCTCGTAGGCATCAGCATTCCTCCATTGCTCGCCATACTTGTCATATTTAGCGCGTTTGTCGGGGTCTCCAATCACTTCAAAGGCTTCGCTCAATGCTTGGAACTTGGCTTTTGCCTTCGGATCGTTAGGATGTAGGTCTGGATGAAACTGCTTTGCACGTTTCCTATAGGCTGCCCGCACATCCTTCTGAGGGATGTTTCGGTCAACACCTAGAATCTTATAATAATCTATAAATGCCATATTTTACCTCCTTATATATAGTTAATTCTTTCTTTAAAGAGGGTAGCAAAGAGCGTGCCATTAGTCCATTCGGTCTCGATAATCCTCATAGGTAAACTCTCGCAAGACCTCTAGTTCGTTGTCAGGATGGAGTAGGGCGATAGCCGGATGACTGATTCCATTGAACATATTAGTCTTCACTGTCGTGTAATGAAGCATGTCTTCAAAGATGATATTCTCGCCTATCTGCAATGGATGATCAAACCTCCATGCCCCCATCCAGTCGCCACTCAAGCAGCTGTTAGCACCCAGTCGGTACGTATTCTCACCCTTTGCAGAACCGTCCTCATCAACTAATTCCGCATTGCGAACGGCTGGGTGGTAAGGCATCTCTAAACAGTCAGGCATGTGACAGGTGAAACTTACATTTAAGATAGCCGTTTTTATGCCATGATCCTCCACCACATCGAGCACTTGAGCGACCAGTGGTCCCGTCTGCCAAGCGAAGGCACTACCTGGTTCGAGTATCACCTTTAACCAAGGATAGCGTTTCTTAAACTCTTTCAAGGCACGAATAAGACGCGGAACATCGTAGTCTTTGCGTGTCATCAGGTGTCCGCCACCGAAGTTAACCCACTTCAGTTGAGGGAACCAGTTGGCGAACTTCGCCTCAATATGCTCCAATGTGCGTTCGAAAACATCGCTACCACTCTCGCAATGACAATGAATATGGAAGCCATCAACGCCCTCTGGCAGTGTAGCAGGGAGTTTTGAAGATGCGACACCGAACCTAGTTCCAGGCGCGCAAGGGTTATATATGAGTGTTTCTACCTCTGAGTACTCCGGATTCACACGTAGACCGAAACTCAAGCGAGTGTTTTCTAGCTTTGCTCTAACGTGGTATCGCTCAAATTGCGACAATGAGTTGAACACGAGATGAGACGAGCATCGAGCAATATCATCGATCTCGTAATCCGTATAACCGGGTGAGAAGGTATGCGTGGGAGCACCAAATTCCTCAAAACCAAGGCGTGCCTCATACAGAGAAGATGCCGTTGTGGCATGGATATACTCACGGAAAATAGGAAAGGTACGCCATAGAGCGTAGGCTTTAAAGGCTAGAATAATCTCAACATCAGCCTCCTTAGCAACACTGGCGATCAGTTGGAGGTTCTTTCGTAAACGCTCTTCTTCCAATATGTACATCGGTCGGGAGAGTTCGTTGTAAGTCTTTGGATTTACTTTCATGGTGCAAATATAAGGAAAAATTTGCGGTTATCAGAAATAATATCTACCTTTGCAATACAAATAAAGTATGAGCATGAAGCTGGTTATTATGACTAAATCCACCTTCTTTGTAGAGGAGGATAAAATAATAAGTATGCTCTTCGAGGAAGGACTTGACTGCCTACACATCTCGAAGGTGGATCCATCTCCACTTTATTTGGAACGCCTCTTATCCCTTATTCCATCCCATTATCATAGCAAGATAGTTGTACATCAGCACTTTCAGACGAAAGGTGAATATGGTTTGGGTGGTATTCACTTGGATAACCCCACAATTTCTGCCCCTCGGGGATATAAAGGTCACATCAGTAGAAGCTGTGATGACGTGATGAAACTAAAGGCGATTAAGAAACAATCAGACTATGTTTTTCTTAAAAACATCCATCAGCCACGTGAGCAATCGGCTGCAACTGAACACATCCTATCGGATATTGAGTTGGAAGAAGCCAGTCGGCAAGGACTCTTAGGAAAGCATGTTTATGCCATGGGAGGCATTACGGTGGAAGATTTCCCACGTTTGCATGACCTCGACTTTGGTGGAGTAGTGGTGCGAAACGACCTTTGGGATCAGTTTTGTATCCATAGTGAGCAGAACTTCAATCCTATAATTAAATACTTCCACAAGCTCCGTACAATTTGTTAAGGACTTTGGATAGATAACAGTTGATTTATACCTTATCAATATAAACAATAGAAAGAAATGAGTGAAAACAACTCTTTTTTGGTCTTCTCAGGTACTAAGACGAGATATCTTGCTGAGAAAATCTGTGCTAGTTTAGGCTGTCCTCTTGGCAACTTAGTGATGACTCGCTTCTCTGATGGTGAGTTTGTCGTTTCTTATGAGCAGAGTATTCGTGGCAAAGATGTCTATCTTGTACAGAGCACTTTCCCTAACTCTGATAATCTCATGGAGCTTCTCTTGATGATTGATGCAGCCAAGCGTGCATCTGCCCGACAGATTATTGCTGTTGTGCCTTACTTTGGTTGGGCTCGTCAAGACCGTAAGGACAAACCACGTGTCAGCATTGGTGCAAAGCTAGTAGCCGACTTGTTAAGTGTTGCTGGTATTGATCGCCTAATGACAATGGATCTCCATGCTGATCAGATTCAAGGTTTCTTCAACGTTCCTGTTGACCACCTCTATGCTAGCGGTGTTCTTCTTCCTTATGTACAGAGTCTCCACTTGGAGGATTTAGTTATTGCCAGTCCTGACGTCGGAGGCTCAAAACGTGCTAACACATACGCTAAGTATTTGGGTTGTCCGCTCGTTCTTTGCAATAAGACACGTGCTCGTGCCAATGTAGTAGATACGATGCAGATCATTGGTGATGTAAAAGGTAAGAACGTCATCATCGTTGATGATATGGTTGATACAGCCGGCACCATTACCAAGGCAGCTGATATTATGAAAGAAGCAGGTGCAAAGAGTGTTCGTGCTATTGCTTCTCACTGTGTTATGAGTGGTCCTGCAACCGAGCGCGTAGAGGCTTCTGCCTTGGAAGAGATGGTCTTCACAGATTCTATTCCATATACTGCTCGCTGCTCAAAGGTTAAGCAGATCTCTGTTGCTGATATGTTTGCAGAGACGATCAAGCGCGTTTTGAATAATGAAAGTATCTCTAGTCAATATCTTATCTAATTGATAGATTAGATAGATCGGAACTTGTGATTAGACACATAATAAGGGATGGAATGAAGAGTTCCATCCCTTTTTTGTGCTTTTAAGACAAGTTTCGTTGATATAAGTCAATAAATGAAGAATCATATAGAAAATAGCCCCCAAATGTTTTGGTGTGTGCGAAAACAGTAATACCTTTGCATTGTCAAAAGACAAATAGATTGTTTAGGTTAGTAGTAATAGATTTAGGTTTTTAGTTATTTAGTTTAAGGTAGAGCAAAAGAGATTGTTCAGGTTCCAATTAAATAGGTTTAGTTAAGGTTATAAATAAGATTGATTAAAGGATAACAATGATGCAAGATGATTGGGTAAACGCCGTGAGGCGAGAACCCAAAAATCAAGCTCAAACATTCACTAAAGCGTGAATTGGCAAAGGGTATAGCACTTGAAGCTATACCCTTTGTTAGTTTCTTCTTACTTATCAAAGCCTATCTGATAGTGGAGAGAGGGTCTTGGAATAATTGTGTTGATGACAACCACGACTTGTGCTAACCATCAGCACAGATTCTATAAGGTATCACGGGGAATAATCAAACTGAAGTGGTTAAAGGAAAGTAAGAATCTACTGTGAAAGAAGAAAAATAATTTTGCTGTCACTCCTGTCACACCTTTGATGATTATAAGTCGTTGGAATATAGATAATTAGCTGAAATGTTAAAAGTGACAGCAACTTAAATCTAAAATAAACTATGTGTTTTAGAGGGATGAGAGGGGCTTGGGCGGGTTACTGGCTATATAAGATAAGGAATACTTGCATTAGATTAGTAAGGATGTTTCCTATACTTTGTTTCTTTCTTAACTATAGGTAAATCATAAAGTTTTGTAGCCTTAAATTTGCCCATGTGGGATATAATATATACTTTTGCACATAAGATTTGCAACGTGCAAATCAGTGATTAGAGGAGTAAAAAGGTATGTCAATATCAAAAACAAGGCAGAAACTCGTTGATGTCGCACGGCAACTTTTTGCGAAGAATGGTATAGCCAATACGACAATGAACGATATTGCGAAGTCGTCGGGTAAAGGAAGACGCACGCTCTATACCTACTTCAAGAGTAAAGATGATGTATATTATGCGGTGATAGAATCAGAGTTGGAACGTCTATCAGATAAGTTAGATGAGGTTGCAGCAAGGCGTATTAGACCGCAAGATAAGATTATCGAACTGATTTACACCCATCTAAGTATGATTAAAGAAACGGTTATGCGCAATGGAAACTTACGTGCTGAGTTCTTTAGAAATATATGGATGGTAGAGAAGGTACGCAAGAATTTTGATGAAGACGAGATCGAGCTCTTTCGCAAAGTATATGCAGAAGCGAAAGAAGATGGCGAATTTGATATTGACAATGTAGAGCTAGTTGCAGACATCACACACTATTGTATCAAGGGCTTGGAAGTACCATTTATCTATGGTCGGTTAGGTCATGGACTAACCGAAGAGTCTTCCCGTCCGTTAGTGGCAAAGGTTGTGTATGGTGCATTAGGTAAGAGTATTATAAAGTAATAACTAACAATATAGATTAAGGCAATATGAAATTATTGGAAGGTAAGACAGCCCTTATCACAGGAGCTGCACGTGGTATTGGTAAAGCTATCGCATTGAAATTTGCAGAGGAAGGCGCTAACATTGCTTTCACTGACCTTGTTATCGATGAAAATGGTAAGGCTACTGAAGCAGAGATAGCTGCTAAAGGCGTTAAAGCAAAGGGTTATGCAAGTAATGCCGCAGACTTCGCTCAAACAGAAGAAGTCGTTGCTAAGGTAAAAGAAGAGTTTGGTTCTATCGATATCTTAGTTAATAACGCAGGTATCACGAAAGATGGTCTTATGCTCCGTATGACCGAACAGCAGTGGGATGCCGTTATAGCAGTTAACTTGAAGAGTGCCTTTAACTTCATTCATGCTTGCGTACCAGTCATGATGCGTCAGCGCAGTGGTAGCATTATCAACATGGCTAGTGTCGTTGGAGTACATGGTAATGCTGGTCAGGCAAACTATGCTGCTTCAAAGGCAGGACTTATCGCTTTGGCAAAGAGTGTAGGTCAGGAAATGGGTCCAAAGGGCATCCGTGCTAATGCTATTGCACCTGGATTCATTGATACAGCAATGACTCAAGCACTCTCACAAGAGATCCGTAAGCAGTGGATCGATAAGATTCCTCTCCGTCGTGGTGGTACTGTTGAGGATATTGCTAACACTGCTGTTTACCTCGGTTCAGACCTTTCAAGCTATGTATCTGGTCAGGTTATCCAGGTAGATGGCGGTATGAATATGTAATTAAAAGCCTCCCTATTCCCCAACAAGGGGAAGGGAGGCATTCTTGCTAAGGCTTCAAACTTGCGTTAGCAATACTCTTGAAAATCATAAATCACTAAAAGGAAATATACACCGAACCACAAGCTCTCTTTTAAATGAGGCTTGGAAAAACTATATACTATGCAAGTACTTTACGAAGATAACCATGTCATAATTGTCTATAAAGAGGCTGGTGAGATTGTGCAAGGCGATAAGTCGGGTGATATACCATTGTCAGAGATTGTCAAACAATGGTTGAAAGAAAAATATCAAAAGCCTGGTAATGTTTTCTTAGGTATTGTTCACCGGCTCGATCGACCTGTTTCTGGTTTAGTTATCTTTGCTAAGACGTCCAAAGCACTTACTCGTTTGAATAACATGTTCCGCAATGGTGAAGTGCATAAGACCTATTGGGCAATCGTTACTCGTCCTCCTTTTGAACCCGAAGCGACGTTAACCGACTGGCTTGTGCGTAATGAGAAGCAGAATAAGAGTTACGCTTATAACCATCAAGTGCCCACTTCCAAGAAGTCAATCTTACATTACAAGGTGATCAATCAGACGGATCATTACACGCTCTTGGAGGTTAACCTTATGACAGGAAGGCATCATCAGATACGTTGCCAACTGTCAAATATGGATTGTCCTATCAAGGGTGACTTGAAGTATGGGGCGCCTCGTTCCAATCCAGATGGCGGTATCTGTTTGCTAAGTCATCGTGTGGAATTTATTCATCCAGTGTCTAAAGAACTCATAAAGGTGGAGTCTCCTCTCCCTAACGACAATCTTTGGCAAGCGATTGGAAGGTTCTAATTCGACAAGACACCGCCCTTTATATATAATAAGGTGGGATTCCTCGATTCCTCCCTTTGGCTTCTTATACTACTATTATTGCCTTAGTAGTCTGTTATTGTGTACCTTAATTCTTTGTCATATACGCTTTTTTGCTTACCTTTGTCAACTGATTAAACTATTACAGATACATTATTAAGTAATAAAGATGAAGCAGATAAAATTATTATTCCTCATTATGTCGGCTGGAGTTGTTCTCTCTTCTTGTATTAAAGAAGAGGCTTTAAACGCAGAGGCAGACATTAATAATATTACAGTCGATGGTGTGGAACTGATCCGTAAACCGGTTATAACGAATAATGCCATCCAACTCTATGTCAACGGATGGGCTGATGTTACGCATCTTGCACCCGTGTTTAACCTGACAGAAGGTGCAACAATTGAACCAAAGGATAGTACGGTTCGCGACTTCACACAGCCCCAGCAATATGTCGTGACATCGCAGGATGGGCAATGGAAGAAGACTTACACCGTCTCTTTTATTGCTAACGACGACATTGCAACAGCCTATCATTTTGAATCCCTAAAGGTAGATAACACCGTTAGTTATGACACCTTTGTCGACAAAACACCTGATGGTAATACCTTCGAGTGGGCGAGTGGCAATAGTGGAGTATCGTTTGTTCTGTCGGGAAAAGGGGCTAAAGACTATCCAACATGCCAATCCGATGATGGTTATAAAGGGAAGTGTCTCAAGCTGACAACCATCAGTACAGGAGCGTTGGGGGCTATGTTTGGTTCGCCAATAGCTGCTGGTAACTTGTTCACAGGCTCCTTTGAACTTAATTTCGGCGACACTGGCAAGTCCACCCACTTTGGTGTTCCATTCCACAAAACGCCTCTTGCACTTGTAGGATACTATAAGTATAAAGCTGGAACGAAGTTTACTGATAAGAAGCAGAAAGAGATTAAGGACAGAAAAGACGACTTCGCGCTTTATGCCGTGCTGTTTGAAACGGGCGACGGAGTGGAGTATTTGGATGGTCATAACTCACTGACAAGTGATCGCATAGTGCTTAAAGCCGAGCTTGGTGATCGTAAAGAAACGGACGAATGGACACGTTTTACCATTCCTTTCAAGGCTGTTGATGGTAGGACGATAGATGCTGATAAGTTGAAGGCAGGCAAATACAGTCTTGCAATCATTATGTCATCAAGTAAAGACGGAGCAAAGTTTGAAGGTGCTGTTGGTAGTACGCTCTATGTGGACGAGTTGGAGTTATACTCTAAATAAGTTGTTATATAGATACTTACAAGATAATAATAAAGGATAAACTTAACAGTGTTTAGCATTAAAATGAATATACGTGTAATAGCAATAGCAGTCGTTAGCTTGGGCTGTAGTATCAGTCTTTTCGCACAGACCGACCGCACAGAAGCATTAGAATCAGCCGATCAGAACGGGTGGGAATATGAGTTGAAAACAGGTGTAAACATTGGTGGCTCTGCTCCACTCCCTATGCCCGTTGAGATAAGAAAGATAACTAGTTACAACCCACGATTCAATGGGACGATTGAAGGAACAGCCACTAAATGGTTGGGGAAAGACCATCGTTGGGGCGTGTCAGTGGGTTTGAAGTTTGAAGAAAAGGGTATGCTGACGGATGCGAGAGTAAAGAATTACAAGACAGAGATCGTTAATGAGGGTAGTCATGTTGCTGGTTATTGGACGGGGGATGTTCAGACTGACTATCACTCAACGCTCCTCACCATCCCAGTTATGGCTAATTACCGCATTAGCGATAGGTGGAAAGTGCGTGCGGGAGTCTATTCTTCCATCAAACTGGATGGTAATTTCTCTGGACATGTTAGTAATGGTTACCTCAGAGAGAGTACTCCTGTTGGGCAAAAGCTTAGTTTCGAAGAGGGTAAGACAGCCTTTTACGATTTCTCTTCATCGCTTCGCTCCCTTCATTATGGTGCCCAAGTGGGTGCAACGTGGCGTGCCTTTAGTCACTTTACGGTCAATGCCGATATGACATGGGCAGCGAATGGTATCTTCAAAAAGGACTTTAATACCATTAGTTTCAAGCTATATCCAATCTATCTAAACATCGGTTTCGGCTATCGTTTTTAGGCTTGTTTAAGACAGAGCAACAGATGTTCTTTAATTCAAAATTCATAATTCACAATTCAAAATTATGATTAGTTTGAGTTGACGAGTTGACTGGTTGACAAGTAAACAAGTTATTAGTTCTATTTGAAGTGATAGGGAATTTGTAGGGACAGATGCCCTCGTCTGTCCGCATAATCATCACCAATGAAAGCCTCCCCAAGCCCCTCCAAAGGAGGGGATGTTGCCTACCGGGATGTCATGTAAGTGTAAACGGGTGGACAGACGATGGCGTCTGTCCCTACTTTGAAGTCTCTCCCCCAACCCATTCTCCGAATGGAGAGGGGAGTAGATAGTATTATTTACAAACAAAGAGGGCGTTTCTTCGATGTGAAGAGACGCCCTTTTCATTGCAAGGAAACGCCCTCTTCAAAGCGAAGAAGGCGTCTCTTTGTTTTTTGTCCTGCTATTCCAGCTAACGAGGGACAGCCTCGTTACACGGAAACTATAATACACGGGCATTTCAGCAAACCCTTATTTCAAACAGAAGTAATCATAATTTTGAATTGTGAACTTTGAATTTTGAATTACGCGTGGGCGTCCGCTTCTGTGGAATCTCGTGTTCCGTAAGGAACTCTGTGTCGCCTTGCGGCTTCGTGCTATCCGTGTATTCTGTGTTAAAAATGCCCAGCAAAGAACTTATTGACGCTTTTCAACAACAGAACTAATCATTCATCAACTTGTTAACTCTCCACTCGTCCACTCTAACTAATCATAATTTTGAATTTTGAACTTTGAATTTTGAATTAAAAGAGACCGTTTACTATCTGTTTAAAAAAAGTTTCGTATATTTGTCTCTCAAATCATTTCGATGGATGGTAGCGACTCAATACAATAGATGAAGACGAGTAGAACAAAAGAGATAATTGTGACATTGGTGGCAAGCTGCCTACTCCTGTTCTTCTCGGCATGTACGGCTCCACATAGACAACAGGCAGATGACTATAATGAAAAGGCGTATGCTGCCCATTATAGGAATCTTGACTCGGTACGAATCTATGCGAAGCAAGCCCTCGCCTTGTCGGATGGTTACAGCGCAGGTAAGGCTGAGGCGCTGAACAATCTGGCGTTTGTCGACTTGATGCAAATGCACTTTGACAAGGCTTATACTAAGCTCAATAAGGTGATCCAAAGCACTGATGACCAGGTAGAACTGCTTGTTGCCGACATACAAATGATGCGTCTTTGCCAGCGCGAATCGAACAATAAGGAGTTTTACGATTATAACGAGAAAGCCAACAAACGCTTTCATCGTATCTATGAGGATAACCGACTCCTGACCGAAAGACAGCGACGTCGCATGGTATATGCCCGTTCGGAATATGCCATAGTGAGCTCTACTTATTACTATTATGTCGGTTTGGAGCAACCGTCGGTACGTGCTCTTGAAGCCATCAACCCCGATGGTGAGATTCAAACAGACATGCCTCAACTGCTCGCGTACTTATATAATGTGGGTGCAGGAGGTGTCTTTACGAAAGGAAAACAAGAGGAGATTAACCAGAAGGAGTTCGATTATCTCATTCGCTGTTACATGCTTGCTATCCATAATAACTACCCTTATTGGGAGGCAAACTCATTGCAGGCTCTGAGTGAGCACTTGGTGAATAACGAGAGTAGAGAGAAACTTATCCGTGATAACCTGCCCTCTTTTCAATACTTAAATGTCACGAACTTGCCCGATAGTCTTATCGCGGGCAACCTCGCCGAACGCTCTTTAAGTATCTTCAAGAAGTATGGGGATGTCTATCAAACAGCTGGTTCTTACCGTACTCTGGCGTCTTGTTATTGGCAGATAAAGGACTATCGCTCCGCACTTATCTGTCTTCAGAATGCCTTAAAACAGAATCCTGCCATCAACCAAGCCCCCGACTTGGTGGCTTCTATTCGTGAACAACTAAGCGTGGTGTACTCTGCGATAGACAATAAACAGGCGAGTGACTATAACAGGAACATATATCTTGACTTGCAGGAACAGACCCGTCAGGACCGATACTACGAAGCGCGTGCCGATCAACTGGACTCTACTTCGCAGCAGTTGAACATCATGATCTTCGCAATCGGGTTCATCATTGTTGCAATTCTGTCCTTGTTAATCATCTTCCATTACCTTCGCAGGCGCACAGGAAACCAATCAGAACTGGACAATCTACTCTTACCTTTAGAAGAATGGAAGCAATATAACATCGCTTATATGGCTCAACTCGGCGATGAATATGCGGAGATTTCAGAGCAGTTGACCATTAGTAACATTCATCTTGTCGATAACAAGCGGCGCTACCTGGAGCAACGTGCGAAGGTATCGTTGGTTAACAGCATCATGCCACTTATCAATCGAATGCTACATGAGGTCAACAAACTAAAGACGGGAGGCGAGTCTGAGGCAGTGAGAAGCGAACGCTTCACTTATATCAGGGAACTCACGGACATGATCAACGACCTTAATTCGACGCTGACAGAGTGGATTCAACTCCGACAAGGGCGTCTCTCCTTACATATTGAGAGCTTCCCTGTACAGCAGGTGTTCGACATTGTGAAGAAAGGACGCATGGGTTTCCAATTAAAGGGAGTGGAGCTGAATGTGGAGGATACGCCTGCTATCGTCAAAGCCGACCGCATCCTCACACTCTTCATGGTGAACACTCTTGCCGACAATGCGCGTAAGTTCACGCCAGCAGGGGGCGAGGTATGTGTCAAGGCAGTGGAGGAAGCCGACTATGTGGAGCTTTCTGTGGAGGATACAGGCTGTGGCATCAATGAAGAAACACAGCAACATCTATTCGACCGGAAGCCTATTCACGATCAAAAAGACAGTACTTCGCATGGTTTCGGACTAATGAACTGCAATGGAATCATCAATAAATACCGCAAGATCAGTCAGATATTTTCAGTCTGCCAGATAGGAGTTAAGAGCGAAGAAAACAAGGGTTCACGCTTCTTCTTCCGCCTTCCTAAGGGCGTGAGTCGCATCCTCTTGTTCCTACTCATCGCCACTTCGTCCCTCTGTTCGGCACAGGCACGACCCCAGCGGAACGACGATAAGGCTGCAGCCATAGCCCGAAAGGACTACAAGACATTAGCGGGTATCTATGCCGACTCGGCTTACTTCAGTAATATCAACGGTCAGTACGAGCAGACCCTACGCTTTGCAGACACGTGCCGATACTATCTTAACCAGCAATACCTTAGGTTCAATCCTCATGGGAAGCTCCTCATGCAACGCATCGGAAGCCTTTCTAATGTGCCGGCAGAGATTAAGTGGTTTCATGCCAACGTCCCCATTGATTACAGGGTGATTCTGGATATACGCAACGAGAGTGCTGTTGCTGCCTTAGCTCTGCATCAATGGGACATCTATAAGTACAATAATAGTGTTTACACACACCTCTTCAAGGAGCAATCGGCCGATAGTTCGCTGGGCGAGTATTGCCGAATGATGATGAAGTCGGAGACCAATAAGAACGTAGCTATCGCCCTCTTGGTGCTCTTACTACTGTCTATTTTCCCCGTGTATTACGTGATGTACTATCGTCATAGGCTCACTTATCAATTCAGCATAGAACGAGTAAAGCATATCAATGCCGTTCTCTTGAGTGATGTAAGCGTCGAAGAGAAACTCAAGGAGGTTGATCGTGTAAACAGCGACCGCTTCCCTGAGCGTCTACGGAACATTGTTCAGCAAATCAGAGAAGCCTTGGTAGCATCACAGGAAGCAAGCCAGAAGAGTAGAGCCGACATTGAGGCACTGGAAGACGAGGTGCATTGTGTGGAATACGAGAACGAACGCTTGCATATTAGTAACAGTATTCTCGACAACTGCCTATCGACACTCAAGCACGAAACAATGTATTACCCGTCACGCATCCGACAGTTGGTTGAGTCCGACACAGACAGACCTTTGGAGGCTATTGATGAGTTGGCTGTCTATTACAAGGAGCTTTACAGTTTGCTAAGTCAGCAGGCGATGCACCAGTTAAGGGCTGTGAAACTGGTAGCAAAGAGTGTTGATATTGCAGCAATCGTACCCGAAAATAAGTTGAGACAGCCGTTAGCACCAATCCCATTGGTGGCTGGCGACCCTGTAATGATTGCTTACCTCTTCGATATACTCTACTCTGAAAACCAGAACCAACCGCTCGTTGTCAGTGCAGAAGAGTATCAACAGCGATATGTCGCACTGCATGTTCAGCTCTCATCGTTGCACCTCTCGACCGAAGTATGCCACGAACTCTTCTCGCCACAAGCGCAGGGAATGATGTTCTTTATATGTAGGCAGATCGTGAGAGACAATGGAGAAGCAACCAACAAGCGCGGTTGTGGCATTACAGCTAAGCCCGCAGACGAGGGGACAGAGATAGATATTATCCTCTCAAAAGCCTAATAGGAGGAATGAAGAAAATACCGAATTAAATAGAAAAAGATATATAAAATGGAGAAGTTCAAAGTAGTAATAGTGGAAGATGTGCCACTCGAATTAAAAGGTACGGAGGGTATTTTCCGCAACGAAATACCCGAGGCTGAAATCATCGGAACGGCTGAAAACGAAGTAGCATACTGGAAGTTGATTAAGCAACAACTACCGGATCTGGTGCTCTTAGACCTTGGTTTGGGTGGATCAACTACTGTTGGTGTAGAGATCTGTAGGCAGACTAAGGAGGTATATCCCAACGTTAAGGTCTTAATCTTTACTGGTGAGATACTCAATGAGAAGCTTTGGGTGGACGTATTAGACGCTGGTACCGATGGAATATGCCTAAAGAGTGGGGAGTTACTTACCCGTGGTGACGTGTCGAGTGTGATGTCTGGTAAACGCTTAGTATTCAATCAGCCGATCTTAGAAAAGATTGTTTCGCGGTTCAAACAGAGCGTGAATAGCATGCTAATGCACCAAGAAGCGATGGTAGGATACGAGATCGACGAGTACGACGAACGCTTCCTTCGACACCTTGCACTCGGTTACACGAAGGAGCAAATAACCAATCTTCGAGGCATGCCATTCGGTGTGAAGAGCCTTGAAAAACGCCAGAATGAACTCGTGCAAAAGCTCTTTCCAGATGGTAATAAGGGTATGAGCGTCAATGCCACACGCCTTGTTGTGCGCGCATTGGAGCTTCGCATCATCGATATAGATAATCTCCGTGCTGATGAAGAATAAGTTAGGTTATGTTGTCATAGTGCTTTCCTTGACGCAGATAGCCGTCATCCTACTGTCATGGTTGATAACCGCTGCCAATCCAGATTGGGCTCTTCACTCATTGTTGAGCAGTGAGGGAATACGCTGGTTCTTCGGTTCTTTCGTCAGCAATCAACTAACGTCATGGCTTGTATATCTCATGGTTGCGAGTATAGCGGTGGGTGCTTTCGTGCGCACAAGGTTCTTGAAAGCCTTACAGCGGAGGTTCTCCCGACAGCAACGACAGCGTTTTCCCCTGACTTATCCAGAGCGAATAGGACTGCGCATAGCCCTTGTTGAGTTCATAGCCTTTATAGTGGTAATGGTGCTGCTGACGCTTGTTCCGCATGCAATCTTACTGAGTGTGACGGGTCAACTCTATCCCAGTAGCTTCTCCGCAAGCCTCATTCCTGCTCTATCTTTCATCCTTCTTGTCATGTCACTATCCTATGGTATAGCGAGCAAAACCATCAACAGCATTACTACCATGCACGACATGCTCACCTACGGGTTACTTCTTTCCTCCCGCTATGTCCCCACTTACGTTCTTGCCATCCAGCTATACATGTCCTTGAGGTATGTGTTTCAGTAGGAAGGAACGCCCTCCTTTAATTCAAAATTCAAAGTTCATAATTCAAAATTATGATTAGTTCTGTTTGAAATAAGGGTTTGCTGAAATGCCCGTGTATTATAGTTTCCGTGTAACGAGGCTATACCTCGTCAGCTGGAACAGCAGGACAAAAAACAAAGAGACGCCTTCTTCGCTTTGAAGAGGGCGTTCCGTCGCATCGAAGAGAGGCTCTCCTTACATCAAGGAAACGCCCTCTTTGAATTAAAGAAACCTTTTTCTAACTAACTCCCGTTAGGCACTCCCCTCCTTGGGAGGGGCTGGGGGAGGTTTTAACATTCGGAGAGAGGTTGGGGGTGAGGCTGTAGTTGGCTGGGAGTGAGGCTGCCCTTTGATTGAAAGAAGTCGTATTTTAGCCCAGATACTTCATCAACACGCGGGCGTTACCACTCTCACGTATCTTCTCTATAGCCTTTTCTCGAATCTGTCGAACACGCTCACGAGTAAGCCCCATCTCGGTTCCGATCTCCTCAAGACCTTTCTCTTGGCACCCGATACCGAAGCATTCTGTGACGATCTTAATCTCTCGATCCTTCAGAGTATTCTGTAGAACGGCACGCAAATCATCCGACATTGACTCGAAGTCAACGCCCTTGTCCGTACGAGAATCATCACCAGAAGAGAGCATATCACTCATTGAATTGTCATCATCGTCACTGAAAGGTGCATCGATACTCATGTGGTGGTTATCCGCACTCTGGCTCTGTCTGATGCGCGACTCTTCGATCCCCGTGAGCTCAGCAAGCTCATGGATAGATGGACGACGGTTGTGTTTCTGCACAAACTCATTGGTTACCTGGTTAATTTTCGATATAGCACCAACCTGATTAAGAGGCAACCTCACGATACGACTCTGCTCTGCAATAGCCTGCAGAATGCTCTGACGAATCCACCACACAGCGTATGAAATGAACTTAAAACCACGCGTTTCGTCGAACTTCTCAGCTGCTTTTACTAAACCAATGTTGCCCTCGTCAATAAGATCGGTTAGTGACAAACCTTGGTGCTGATACTGTTTAGCAACAGAAACGACGAATCGGAGGTTGGCTTTAATCAGTTTCTCCTTAGCGCGTTCACCCTTTCGTCCGCCCTTATGGATCTCCTGTGCGAGTTCAATCTCCTCATCAACTGTAATCATCGGTTCGCGTCCTATCTCAACAAGATACTTATCTAACGCCTCGCTAGAACGGTTTGTGATGCTCTTAGAAATCTTAAGTTGTCTCATGAATAATTGCTATCTCCTCCTTTAAGAACCTATTAATTTCTCCTAAAAAAATAGTTGATTTCCGTTATCCTAATTTGATACGGCGTGCAAAGGTACATATAATTATGTGAAAAACAAAATATAGCTGTATTGATTCAAGCACTTTTATGCTTTTTTATAGATTGATTATCTCCATTGTAATTTATCGATGGGGAAGATCCCACGCAGCCTCCCCGAAAGGAAAAGAAGAAGCCTCACCCCCAACTCCTCTCCGAATGGAGAGGGGAGTAAATACTACTATTAGCAAACAAAGAGGGCGTTTCCTCGATGTGAAGAGACGCCCTTTTCATGGCAAGGAAACGCCCTCTTCATATTGAAGAGAGCGTTCCTTTATTTAGAGAACATGCCAACTTGTAGGGACAGACGCCCTCGTCTGTCCGCATAGGGGGAGGCTGCTTGTCATGTAAGGTGGAATGTTGGAGCGGACAGACGAGGGCGTCTGTCCCTACTTTTGGTGCTTTATTGCACAGAGCAAATAACCTGTCTACTTGTTAACCAGTCCTCTCGTCAACTCTACCTAATCATAATTTTGAATTATGAACTTTGAATTTTGAATTAAAGAAGAGCCTCTCCCAACTAGCTCCCACTGGAACATCCCCTCCTTCGGAGGGGCTTGGGGAGGCTTCAGGTGAGGCTTTTTCACGAGAGTTTCGAGGTGTCAATAAGCATTGATGGAGAGTTTAGGTACGGTTCAAGATCCGTAATCTTTGACAAGCGCAGGAGCCTAGGATGAACATAATCAACGGTTGTGTTTTCCTGTTCCAAACCCTCAATAGGAATATAGGCACCCCATCCTCCAAAATTCAAAACGGGTTCGATGTCCGCAGAAAACGAATTACCCACCATCAGCAGCTGGTCTGCTGTGATGTTATAACGCTTGCATAAGCGGTGATAAGCATCTTGTGTCTTGTCCGAAACGATGATGACATCATCAAAGAAAGGTCTTAATCCCGATCGATCCATCTTCTTTTCCTGATCGAGCAGTTCGCCTCGTGTGAATACAACCATGTGATATAAGCCCGTAGCTTGCAGTTGCTCCAAAGTCGCCCGAACCCTATCAAAGGGTCTACCAGGCAATCGCAGCAACTCTTTCCCTATCCCTATAATCTGTTCTATTTCGTCTCCTGTAACCTTACCTTGGCTTACATAAACCGCATTCTCTACCAAGGACAGTATGAATGCCTTACTTCCACAACCAAAGAGAACCCTATTATGATATTCAGTAGACAATAATGACTTGGTGATTTCAGCCGCATCTGCATACGAAGCAAGTATCTCGCAGTACACATGTTCTACTGAATTGAAGTACGTCTGACTGCCCCATAGGGTGTCATCAGCGTCGAATGCCAGAAGTGAAATCCGTCTCATAAGCCCAAACCTATTAGTTGTTATACTGTAAACTTGAATAATCTGCGACGGAGATAGGCATCTCCTCGAGACATTAGGTAAAAGGTTTAAGATGCTACTGATTGTCCTTTCCGTTTCATTGAAGCCTCCTCCCTTATTCAATCTTTCAATGCAAAGATACGAGGTTATACTTATATTCAAGTATAAAAACCCGTATTTTTCAAACAGAAAGGCTCGTTTTCACATTTTTTATATTATCATCTTTGCTTCAAATCATATATTTTATTATAGAAAAAAAGTGCTTATTTATTTGATTACTCCATATTTTTTTACTTTCTTTGTATGCCTAAATCCATCCGAGAAGATAGACAAACTCTCCCATAAGGGAGCCTTTAATGACACGTTGAAGACAATTAAAACCTATATGGAACAAAGACTTATCACACTGGCGTTGCTCTCTTCTGCCATGGGAGCAAGCATTCCGACTATGGCACAAAAAGCTGGGAAACATCTTAACAAACCAAATGTTATCATCATCTTAGCCGATGACTTGGGCTATGGAGACATAGAGTGTTATGGGGCAAAGAACGTTCACACGCCGAATATCAACCGTTTGGCACAGTCGGGCATACGCTTTACTAATGGGCATGCTGTGGCTGCCACGAGTACGCCCTCACGTTACTCGCTCCTCACGGGGGAGTATGCTTGGCGACGAGAGGGGACAGATGTGGCACCGGGTAACGCTGGGATGATTATCAAACCGAGCCAGTTTACAATGGCAGATATGTTTAAGAGTCAGGGATATACCACTTGCGCCATCGGCAAATGGCACCTCGGACTGGGTGATAAGACCGGTGAGCAGGATTGGAACGCACCCTTGCCACAGGCGTTGGGGGACATTGGTTTCGATTATCACTACATCATGGCGGCTACGGCGGATCGTGTTCCTTGTGTGTTCATAGAGAATGGGAAGGTGGCAAACTATGATCCCGAGCATCCGATTGAGGTGTCTTATCGAAAGAACTTCGACGGTGAGCCGACTGGACGAGACCATCCCGAACTCCTTTACAATCAGCATGCAAGCCACGGACATGATATGTCTATCGTCAATGGAATCGGTCGGATCGGTTACATGAAAGGCGGTGGTAAGGCGTTATGGAAGGATGAGAACATCGCAGACTCTATCCTTGTGCATGCCACGCGATTCATAGAACAGCACAAGACGGAGCCTTTTTTCATGTATTTCGCTACCAACGATGTACACGTCCCACGCTTTCCTCATCCCCGATTCAGGGGGCATAACATCATGGGAGTGCGTGGCGACGCCATCGAACAGTTTGATTGGACGGTCGGAGAGTTGCTCCGCAAGCTCAAAGAACTGCGCCTTGACGATAACACCTTAGTGATTCTTACGAGCGACAACGGTCCCGTTGTGGATGATGGATATGCCGACCGAGCCGAGGAACTGCTGCATGGTCATAGCCCGGCAGGTCCTTTCCGTGGGAATAAATACAGTGCTTTCGAGGGCGGGACGGCTATTCCTCTGATCGTGTCATGGTCTAAACAGGTGGAAGGAGGCGAGGTTTCGGATGCCTTGGTGAGCCAGATTGATTTCCTTTCATCGCTCGGTTCGCTCATTCATGCCACCCTTCCAAAGGGGAGCGCACCGGACAGTAAGGATTATCTCTCTACCTTGCTCGGTCGCAATAAGCAGGGGCGCGATTATGTCATTGGGCTTTCCAGCAATCATGTCCTGTCCGTCCTCACCCACAGATGGCGGTATATTGAACCGAACGATGGTAGTCCGATGATTCAATGGGGACCGAAGATTGAGACAGGCAATGCGCCTGTTCCCCAGCTTTATGATATGCAGGCAGAGAAGTACGAAACGCACAACTGCGCTGCTGAACAGCCCGAGGAAGTGTTTAAAATGCAGACGATATTGAGGAAGGAAAGGGCTCATTGAAATTCAAAATTCATAATTCATAATTCAAAATTATGATTAGTTCTGTTGTTGAAAAGCATCAATAAGTTCTTTGCTGTGGCATTTTTAACACGGAATACACGGATGACACAAAGCCGCAAGGCGACACAGAGTTCCTAAAGGAACACGAGATTCCACAGAGGCAGACTCCCAAGTGCAATTCAAAATTCATAATTCATAATTCAAAATTATGATTAGTTCTGTTGTTGAAAAGCATCAATAAGTTCTTTGCTGGGACATTTTTAACACGGAATACACGGATAGCACGAAGCTGCGAAGCGACACAGAGTTCCTAAAGGAACATGGGATTCCACAGAGGCAGACGCCCAAGTGCAATTCAAAATTCATAATTTACAATTCAAAATTGTGATTACTTCTGTTTGAAGTAAGGGTTTGCTAAATGCTATGTATCATATAGTTTCAGTGTTGCAAAGCTGTCCCTCGTTAGCTGGAATAGCAGAACTAAAAACAAAGAGACGCCTCCTTCGCTTTGAAGAAGGCGTTTCCTTGCCATGAAAAGGGCGTCTCTTCGATGTGAAGAAACGCCCTCTTTGTTTGCAAACAATACTATCTACTCCCCTCTCCATTCGGAGAGGGGGACGGGGGTGAGGCTGTAGAGGGACGTAGTGAGGCTGGTTGTGGCTGTGGGTGAGGCCCCTTTTCTGTCGTTAAACATGGCAGAAAACTTGCGATTTCATAATCTTTTTAGTATCTTCGCAAGTCAAAGAGTAATCGTAACAATGGGTAGGAATAAGTTTTCAGACGCTGAGATAAAAGACATAGCGAAGCTACTTCGGCTGAAGAATGCGGGTAATAGAGCCAAACAAAAGCTCATTCGGCATGACCTCAGGACGTTGTTTGAGTTTAATATATCCGACTTCAACGTTCCGGGAAAGGCTTTCGGTGAAGCCGAACTCTATGAGGCTATCGACCGCGGAGCCATCCAGATACTTGATGACGCTACTATTGCGGACATGAAGGCGAAGCGTGCTCGAGATAAGGAACGCGATAAGGCGGAGGCTGAACGACGTGCGATTGAGGCTGGCGAGATGACTGATTGGAGGAAAGCGATGGCTGAATGGGAGGCCTCCCCAAGCCCCTCCGAAGGAGGGGATGTGCCTAGCGGAAATCAGTTAGATAGTTGTTTCCTATCAAAATAACGCCACCGAGTAGGGCCAGACACCCTCGTCTGTCCCCCTGTTCATCCCTTCCTAACACTCCGTTAGGCGACATCCCCTCCTTTGGAGGGGCTTGGGGAGGCTTTGAATGAAGTCTTCAATAATATAAGAACAAGTAAATAACAATCCTCATGAGTCCCAATTAGGCGGTAATCCATCACTAACAAGATTTGGAAAAGGCTATCCCTAATTCGCTCCCGTTAGGCAACATCCCCTCCTTCGGAGGGGCTTGGGGAGGCTTTCAATAGCCTGAATGGGAATCTTGAAATAGACATTTAATTGATTATGACACTATATCCAAAATTGATAACAGACGCCCTGGAGAAGGTAATCTACCCCGGGACAAAGAAGAATCTCATAGAGAGTGAGATGCTGGCAGATACTCCGAGTATTAATGGAAACAAGGTGAAGATCACGTTGATATTCCCTCGTGAGACCGACCCGTTCCTCAAGTCGACCCTTAAAGCAGCCGAGGCGCAGATTCACTACTCGGTGGGGAAGGACGTAGAAGTGACCATCGAGACCGAGTTCAAGAGTGCTCCTCGCCCAGAGGTGGGCAAGTTGCTGCCGCAAGTGAAGAATATTATCGCCGTCAGTTCGGGTAAGGGTGGCGTTGGCAAGAGCACCGTCTCTGCCAATCTCGCTATCGCTTTAGCCCGCTTGGGGTATAAGGTTGGATTGCTCGATACCGATATCTTCGGTCCGAGTATGCCTAAGATGTTCGGTGTAGAAGACGTCCGTCCGTATGGCGTTGAGAAGGATGGTAGACAGCTAATAGAGCCTGTTGAGAAGTATGGCGTGCGGCTTCTTTCCATCGGATTCTTCGTTAATCCCGATACAGCAACGCTGTGGCGAGGAGGCATGGCGACGTCTGCTTTGAAACAACTCATCGCTGATGCCGATTGGGGAGAGCTTGATTATTTCATCCTCGACACGCCTCCTGGGACCAGTGATATCCACTTGACACTGATGCAAACACTGTCAATTACAGGTGCAGTGATTGTTTCCACGCCACAAAGTGTAGCCCTTGCCGACGCGAGAAAAGGCATTGATATGTACCGAAACGACAAGGTTAACATTCCAATCTTAGGTTTGGTAGAGAACATGGCATGGTTTACTCCAGCCGAACTACCGCAGAATAAGTATTATATCTTTGGTAAGGACGGCTGTAAGAACCTAGCGAAAGAACTCAACTGTCCGTTACTTGCACAGATACCAATCGTTCAGAGCATTTGTGAAAACGGCGATAAAGGTACACCAGCAGCCTCTCAAGTAGACACCATAACCGGTCAGGCGTTCTTGAGTCTGGCGCAGTCTGTGGTGACAGTAGTCAACAGACGGAATAAAGAACAAGCCCCAACGAAGATTGTTGAGGTGAAGAATTAAGGCGAGATAACGCCTTTGAGGCATTAAAAAAAGAAAGTCTCACTAAGAAATCTATCGTATATAGAAATCTTAGTGAGACTTTCTTTTATTTTGTTCAGCCCTTACGAAACCCCGATGAAATGCAAGATAGAAGGGGTGAAGAGCGCAGTGAAGATACCATTTAATGTAATACCAAGACTGGCAAATGCGCCATATTTACTGCTATAAGCCATCGCCGTGGATGCGCCAACAGCGTGAGAAGCAGCGCCCATAGATAGTCCCTGGGCTATCGGACTACGCACATGTCCTATCGCCAAAGCCTTGAATCCAACCAAAGCTCCTATAATACCTGTGATGACAACAACGGCAGCTGTGAGTGAAGGAATACCTCCCAAGCTCTGCGTAACCTCCATTGCTATAGGGGTTGTGACCGACTTACTTGCCATTGACAACACGACAACATCCGATGCACCACATAGTTTGGCAACTGTGACAACACTCACAATTCCAACCAAACAGCCCACTAACTGCGACAGAACAATGGGTAACCAAAGACGTTTGATAGCGTCTAACTGCAAATAAAGTGGAACCCCTAAGGCTACGACCGCAGGCTTCAGCCAGAAGTCAATGAGCTGCGCGTCTTGCTTATACACTCGAAAGGGAACACCCGTCACCTTTAAGTATATAATGATAAGAATGATAGCTATAAGGATGGGATTTAACAGCATCCAGCCTGTCTTCTTTTGTAACCTCTTAATCAAAAAGAACGTCCCGCAGGTGAGCGTCAGGATGACATATTGATTAGAGAAGATGTCTCGTCCGTCCTGAATGAGGTTCACCGTCTGATCGATGGTTTGGTCAATTGAAATCATAACTTAGCCTCCTTTTCATCCATAATATCCTTTCCTTGCAAGGCTTCAGTCGTGAGGATCTGTTCCTCCTCGGTGTATTCTGCATATTCTTTGAGTATCTGCTTCATCTCTTCCGCCTGCCTTCTGTGCGCCCGATGATGCAACAGGTCGAGTGCTATCATTCGACGTTCTAACTTGATAACAAGCTGGTGCATGTGTCCAGTAACCACCAGAACGAGCACCGTACTGACGATAGTCGCTGTCACAATAGGGAACCACTCCTTCTCAATCAGGTCCAAATAAAGAATCAACGCCACCCCAGGTGGAACGAAGAAGAAGCCCAAGTTGGCGATAAGCAGCTCCGATAAGTGCTCCACCCAACTAAGTTTTACCCATCCCAACTTAAGGAATAAGGTAAGAAATAACATACCGATGATACTGGACGGCAGCTTTATTCCAGTCGCCCATACGATAATTTCTCCCAATGCCAAGCATCCGAAGATCACAAAGAATTGTATTGCCATTTAGAAAAGATGTATTTTCTGTGACAGCATTAATGCTGATTTATAATCCGTTTGAGTGCAGAAAAGTGGCTGCAAAGTTATACTTTTTTAACCAATCAGTCCTCTCCATCGTTCGTAAAGAAGCCTATAAAGGGAGAATAGATGATATTTATCAAGAACTAAACGGCGTTAATCAAATAATTTGTGTAAGTTTGCAAGTAAATTAATAATGATTATGTAGACCTCAGGATGAGTGAGATTGAGAATAATATAACGGATAAGAAGCTGCGACTAATCGTCAGATTTGGTCGTAGTAATATGACGTTCTCGGTTGGAGACCCACAAGAGAATGGTGTGTTGGCATACGAACCTTATGAAATGAATATGGGTATCTCCATGGCTGCTAACCTACGGGAAGCCCTCAAAACATCAGAACTCTTGCAGAGTGGATACAAACGCGTGTTGGTTCAAATGGACTCTCCTGTAATGCTCATGCCCGTGGATGAGTATAAGACTCAGGATGTGGAAACGCTCTATTATCACACCTTTCACCACAAAGGAAACGAGGAGGTCTTGGCTCATCAACTGATGGAACTCAACGTGATGGTGGTTTTCTCGATAAATAAAGACCTGAAACTCGTTATCGATGACCACTTCGAAGACATTCGCATACAGCCTTTGATGTGTCCTGTCTGGACGCATCTCTATCGAAGAACATACGCTGGTGTGCGCCGAAAGTTATATGCTTATTTCCATGAAAAGCGTATGGAAGTGTTTAGTTTTCAGCAGAATAGGTTCCGATTTGCCAATACTTACAAGATTGTCAACGCCCACGATGCCCTCTATTACCTATTATATATATGGAAACTGACGGGGATGGATGCGCAACAAGACGAACTTTTGCTCATCGGGGATATGCCACAAGCAAAACTGCTCACCGATGAACTGGCTAAGTACTTGCGCTTCTATAAGGTCGTAAATCAGGCAGATGATTTCGCACAACACCATGTCTTGGCAGAAAGAAAGGATATTCCTTACGACATCAAAGCCATCTATCTGGATTGAACAAACAGCAACATCACAAAATAACAATACTTCACAACGAATGAGAATCATAACGGGAAAATATAAGGGAAGGCACTTTGACATCCCTCGCACATTCAAGGCACGACCCACAACGGACTTTGCTAAGGAGAATATCTTTAATGTCATCAATGCCTATCTGGACTGGGAAGAGACCGTGGCACTCGATCTCTTTGCGGGTACGGGGAGCATTTCTCTGGAATTGCTATCGCGTGGCTGCAAGGAAGTTGTTAGTGTGGAAAAGGACAGGGATCATGCTCGTTTCATCTCACAGTGCATGGAGAAGATAGGTGCCGATGAACATGTATTGATCAAGGGCGACGTCTTCCGATTCATAAAGAGCTGTCATCAGCAGTTCGATTTCATCTTTGCTGATCCTCCTTATGCCCTCCCCGAACTGCCAACCATTCCCGATCTCATCTTCTCGCAAGACCTCCTTGCGCCCGATGGGCTCTTCGTTTTCGAGCATGGCAAGCACAACGACTTCTCTTCGCACCCCCATTTTGTGGAGCACCGAAGCTATGGCAGCGTCAATTTCACGCTGTTTAAAGCCTCCCCAAGCCCCTCTTGAAGGAGGGGGATGTTGCCTAACGGGATGTCATGTAAGTGTAAACGGGTGGACAGACGATGGTGTCTGTTCCTACTTAAGGAGCTCACCCCCGTCCCCCTCTCCGAATGGAGAGGGGAGTAGATAGTATTATTTGCAAACAAAGGGGGCGTTTCTTCACATCGAAGAGACGCCCTTTTCATTGCAAGGAAACGCCCTCTTCAAATGAAGAAGGGCGTTTCCTTGTTTTCATTCCTGCTGTTCCTGCTAACGAAGCATCGCCTCGTTACACACCAAACAACATCCCCTAATTAGCTTCCGTTAGGCATTCTCCCCCTATTGGGGGGGAGCTGGAGAGAGCTTGCTGGGCTTCTCCAGAGAAGCAGGGAGGGGCTACCTTTTCCCTAAAGTGGCTTTGCCAATGTCAACATCAATAGCCAGTCGGTCTCTTGGATGTTGTATTTTTCTAATAGCTCTGCATCATTCTTGAACTCATCCAATAACTGGTCACGATCTTTGTTGCCCTTTGTTATCCAATTACGGAACAACTCGGCAGCCTGTTGAACATTTCCTTTTGCCCATTGACAATAGCCCGCATTGAGGTAATCCTCCGTTGTTGGCGATGCTTCCAATAATGTGTTATAGAGTTGTTCGGCCTTATCAAGGCTCTTCTCCATAAGCATTGCCCATGCAAAAACGCGCTTCACGTTCATGTCGTCGGGGTATTGATAATCCAATCGGAATAACTCTTCTCGCACTTCAGATGATTTCCCCAGTTTCAAAAGAGCGACACTACGATTCAAAGCAAAGCTTTTATTCTCGGCATCCAATCGTAGTAATTGAGCATAAGTCTGCTCTGCTGTCTTGTAGTCTTCGCAGTCCAGTGCTGCACGAGCCAGTCCTTTCAATGCCCATTCATTGGTTGGATCATTCTCTAAAGCCTTACTGAAGAACTCGTAAGCAGTGTCCGGTCTGCCCAAATGGATGTTTGTGTAGCCCACAAGAATATTGTATCTCGGGTCGTCACTATAGAAGGTACTGAGCAATTCGATTAGTTTCCTGTATTGGTGATGATTATAGAGGTGCAATGCTAAACGCAGCTTCATCGCATCGAGTCCAGTACCCATAAAGGACTTATAGATAAAGAAGAAGGTATCGGCAACGAAGTCTCCTTTGCCGTTATCTTCGAATGGGTTGATGAGATCCTGGGCTGTTTTGTAGAGCCGAAAGAAGCGATATAGATCCTGAATGTATGCTCGGCGAATGTTAGCAGCATCCTCTTTCTCATCGAAGGAACCGAGCGGACCGAATGCAGAATCAGTCCCCATCATCTCTTTAATGTTACTTGGTAACTGGTTTATTACTCGCTCCATAGCGATCACAAGAGAGTACTTGTCGGAGTCACATAGGCTCCCCTTATTCACGAGAACATCGAGGAACTTCGAATCACCTAACGCCTTTAAGGCAGGGCGAAGAGCTGGGTTTTCAATATAAAATGGTGTGAACCAGTTGACCAGATCACCGAAGAAAGGGAAGCTTTTCATCTGTCGGAACCCACCAAAGTAGATGTCTGATCCTTGCTTCTGCATGTCCATCATCTTCTTAACCTGCTCCTCCATCTGTTCCATGCGTTTGTCTTCTGCATCTTGATGGAGGATGTTCTCGAGTTGATCCTCCTCTTTCTCGACAATGCCAAGACGCCCAACAGTAAGGTTAGAGTTGCGTATGATGCCTAGCATAATATCCCTTTGAATCTTGTCGTTGTCCTTTTCTGTGTCCTGACTATAGAACAGTTGGATTTGTAAAGAGAGTAGGTCGCGTGTCACGTTAGCATCAGTACAAAGCTGTTTGATGATGTTGTCCTGTTCTGGGAATATATCCATTCCTTCAAAGACTGATAATATCCAACCCACGAGCGCACGCTGACGAACATGGCTATCGTTAGTTTGCTGATAGACTGTTGTGAGTGTTTTGAACTTGTTGATATCGAATTGGTTCATCGCACTCAACGTGATGGCACTGACGAGGAGTTGCTGATCAGTGGAGATAACAGTAGGTGAGGTCAGTAGTTGGGAATAGAACTGATAATCCTCTTCTGTCCATTGGCACGATGTGAATAAAGCATTGAAAAGCCTGTTTATGAACAATTGATGACGATCGTAGAGTTCGTTTTCTTTGTCTTTGGGGGTGGTCTCTGACTGCAAAGATAACATAGCCAAATCGGAGACAAAGGACTCTAAGACGGTGCGAATGAAGTCATGGCTGGTATTGAGATGGTTGCTAATTCGAAAGGCATCGATATATGCAGGGACATGCTTGCAACGCCAACCAATCTCCAAATTAGTGGTTACACGATAGAGACGTTGGAGTAATGAGGCGTAGAGCGAGGCGCGTTGACTGTCGATAAGTCCCCTTCCCATGTAGTCAACCATCAGTTGATAATCACGCTTGACAGCCTCAAAATCATCGCTACCCATCAGTGATGGACGTTGTAAGAAGAGCTGATTTAATACTTCAATAGCATTGTCCAATCGCTTATCCATCAGCTCATTTATAGTCTTACTAAGTATTTCTTCTACGTTCACCGTGCTGTTTCTTTTAAGTTACTAACTATGATCTGTCTCACTTGTTATGGTTAAGGAAATCCCTTGCCATTATTAGGTCGGCTCTACGAGGTGGTCCCACCTTTGTGTATTTGATGTCAGGCAAGGCACGAATAGTGGCATCATCCGCCTGCATATACTTCTTTATCAAGGCTGCGTAATACTTAACACCATTCTTATTAATCAATTCGACGGCCTTGTCATAAGCCTTCGCAAACTCTGTCTCATCCGATGGTCTGCGGTGCTTATCCATAATCGCAACAACCCCTAGATGTACACCTGCATCAGCTGAATTAAATAGAGGGTTGTTGTCACCTTGCAGTGCTTTCGTAGCCTGCGGTTCGGTAAACCAGTAGGCATCTATCTCATGGTTCTGTAACATCTTGAGCCTAATTAGAACGTCATTGACCTGCACTTGGAACACTTGATACTTCGGTTTCGCCTTCTTTACGACCTTGTTACTCAACAAGTCAGTGCCTGAGAAGCGTGTTTTGGCTATAATCTTATCACTTAAATCGGATAGTTTCTTTAGTTTAGATGACCTATCGGCTATGAGCTGCCAGTTGAGGTTTGTGTCCGTTAGATAGTGCATTAACACTTTCTGTCTATGCTTCAAACGCTCAGTCCTGACCAAATCGCTGAAGGCTGCCTGGACGCTTCCTCCAGCCATAGCAGTGTCACAATCCATCTGAGCAGTGTACTCTTTCAGTCGGATATCAACTTTAGCAGTATCGTATAACATGCTATCTTTCAATAGATAAGCAGGTAAACAGTCGAGCGTTGGCATAACTGCAACCTTGTAAGCTCGCTGATAGCTTTCTATCTCCGCATGCTCTTTTGCCTTTTGTTCAGCCTTTAGTTGCTTTGCAGACTTCCCACAACCAGCAATCAAGAACATCGATAGTATGAGTATGTAATAAGTACGTTTCATGTCCTGCAAAAGTAATAATTAATTTTGTAACTAGGCAAATTCTTAGTACTTTTGTCCCACTATGTCAAAGGATAAAATTGCTTATGTCTGCAGCAACTGTGGGCAGGAAAGTGCAAAGTGGATAGGTAAGTGCCCTAATTGCGGACAGTGGAATACGTTCAAGGAGATACGTATCTCTGCCGATACAGGTACACATGCTGCACGTCAGGCAGCCACCTCTTTGCGTCATGGAGTAGCTGTCGGGGCTGTGTCGGGATTGGCTAATAAGCCTCAAAGACTGCGTGATGTCTCTGCGAAGGATGAGCCTCGTATGGACATGCACGACGGTGAATTGAATCGTGTGTTAGGTGGTGGTCTGGTGTCAGGGAGCATTGTTTTGTTAGGAGGAGAGCCTGGTATCGGTAAGAGTACATTAACCTTGCAGACCATTCTTCACCTATCCCAACGCATCTTATATGTTAGTGGTGAAGAGAGTCCGCATCAGATTCGTATGCGTGCGGAACGCATTACTAAGGATATACCAGAGAATGTTATCATCCTATCGGAGACCTCTCTTGAACACATATTCGAGCACATCAAGGATGTAAAACCCGAACTCGTTGTGGTCGATTCGATACAGACTATATCTACAGAGGACGTTGACAGCAGTCCTGGAAGCGTCACTCAAGTGCGTGAATGCGCCTCTGCTCTATTGCGATTTGCGAAGACTAGCGGCGTACCAGTGGTTCTTATCGGTCATATTAACAAGGAGGGAAGCATTGCCGGACCGAAGATTCTAGAGCACATAGTCGATACTGTGATTCAATTTGAGGGCGATCAACATTATATGTATCGCATTCTTCGAAGCATAAAGAACCGCTTTGGATCCACATCAGAGCTGGGTATCTATGAGATGGAACAGCAAGGTCTGCGGCAGGTAAGCAATCCTTCGGAGTTACTACTTACTGAAGACCATGACGGACTATCAGGAGTTGCGATCTCAAGTACCATCGAAGGCGTTCGACCCTTCCTCGTTGAGACACAAGCACTGGTGTCTTCTGCTGCCTACGGAACGCCTCAACGTTCAGCAACAGGCTTTGATCAGCGTCGCTTAAACATGTTACTTGCAGTATTGGAGAAGCGTGTTGGCTTTAAACTCATGCAGAAGGATGTGTTCTTGAACATAGCTGGTGGACTGCGAGTAACCGATATGGCGATGGACTTGAGTGTGATTGCTGCAGTGTTATCATCCAATGTTGACACTCCAATCGAGGCTGGTTGGTGTATGTGCGGAGAGGTTGGCTTGAGCGGTGAAGTACGTCCCGTAAGTCGTATCGAACAACGTATTGCAGAAGCAGAGAAGCTCGGCTTCAGTCATATTATCATCCCGAAGTATAATATGTCAGGGCTTACTGGAAAGTATGCAATACAACTTCACCCTGTAAGGAAGGTTGAAGAGGCTTTGAGGATATTGTTTGGATAGTCCATCCTTATATATAAATATTGGCAGAAACAAGCGTTATTACTGTTTCTGCCAATATCCTTTTTATATACAAAATGCAGTATATTAGGTGATTATATAATATCTCTAAAGTTAAAGATAATACCTAATTAGCTTTCAGTTAAAGCTTTACTTATAGATATAAGGGCGTATAATCTTTGCCCAAACATCATACCCTTTCTCGGTTAAGTGCAATCCGTCACGGCAATATTCAGCTTTCATCGTCTTGGGGTGTGCACCAAGAAGAGGCGTATAGAGGTCGATGTAAGTGAGAGCGTGGCTCGCACAATACTCCTTCAGTTTGTTGTTTAGTTGGATAATCAGGTCGTCCTTCCCTTTAAGATACTTCCACGTACCCACTTCCTCATTAAGTGGTAAGACGCTCTGAACGTATAGCTCCGTCTTTGGAGACCGCTCCCTTATTGTTGCCAACACACGAGTGATACCTTGAAAGACCCGTTCAACAGTCCAGCCATGGCTTAGATCGTTCGCACCACACTCAAAGAAGATCTTTTTGGGATGGTAAGGAAGCACCAAGTCAAGCCTGTTGTACATCCCTTGACTATCGTCTCCAATGATTCCCCGATTGATAATCTTCCCTGCACCGGGGAAGTGTCTGCTCCAGTCGCCACCATATTCTGAATGGCTATCACCATACATTACGATAACATTGGAGGGTAGTTTGCCCTCTTGTTTAAACTCTTTCACCTTTATAGAATAGTGTTTTGAACCATGATAAACGGGACGTTGACCTTGTACGGAGAGGTTGCCTAAGGATAGAAGGAATAGTGCGGACAGAGCGAACTGCCTTATGTTTACTTGTATAGAATGTGTCATTTTATTATGTTAAACACCCACAAAAGTAAGGAAAAAGATGGAGAATAAAGAGAAAAAGTCTGGTTATCTGTCCTAAAGGGAGTAGATAACCAGACTTTTTAAAAAGGGATTTCTTAAATCTTCTGTATGCCTGTTAGCGCATGAGTTTCAATACTCTTGTGAGGTACTTCTGGGTCTTTTTGATGTCATACTTGATACCTCCACTCCATAAGCGGATACCCTTCTCAATGCTATTAAGCGGATTGTGAAAGGATTGGATGACAACAAACATCTCCTTAGACTTCGTTGCGTTAAATCGATCAGATAGTGTGTAACGCTTTGAACTGCCTCTACTTTTAAGGATGTTATTACATTCCTTGACCAGAACAGGGGATATTTGAAGAACTCCAACATACGACCCATTAACCGCTAAAGCATTCCCCTTGCTTTCAAGTTGGATGATTGCGTCCATTACAGGACCCCAGTTAAACTTGCTACTTTGAGCATTTGCTTCAACAGATGAAGCCAAAATCATTAAGAAACTAACAATTACTACTTTAAAAAATCTCATCATTTAAAACTTTCCGGAACCTTAGATAAGTTGCTCAAGAGAGTTACCTTCTATGGTGCGTTCCTATGTGAGAATGAGTTACCACCGCACCTTAGTTCCATATTAACG
Source organism: Prevotella veroralis DSM 19559 = JCM 6290 (assembly GCF_000377625.1). Taxonomy (GTDB): domain Bacteria; phylum Bacteroidota; class Bacteroidia; order Bacteroidales; family Bacteroidaceae; genus Prevotella; species Prevotella veroralis. Next base: position 99,638 of record NZ_KB898326.1, read on the forward strand.
CTTGCAAAGGTACAAAAAATATTGCTGATAACCAAATAATTAGCATTTATTACGAATAGAGTTACTCGAATGGGAAGGGGCGAGATAAAGCCCCAATCAGCCTCACCGAAGGAGGAGGAGTGCCTCACGGGATAGGTATTTGCATGGCTGTTGGAGGCTGGTTGATGTGTTGTGAGGCTGTGCCTTGTTTACAAGAATCAAAGGGGTAGAAAGAAGGAAAGGCTCTTCTCCATTCAAAGGGGGCGTTTCCTTGCTATGAAGAGGGCGTTTCTTTGCATCAAAGAAGGCGTTTCCTTGTATCAAGGAAGTGCCTTCGTCAATTAGAAAGGATACCTCAAAGTAGGGACAGACGCCCTCGTCTGTCCGCATAAGAGGGCGTATTTCACAAAGAAGTAAGGATTTTGGGGCGGACAGACGAGGGCGTCTGTCCCTACTTTGGGGCTCTCTATTCAATGTAGCAAGTAACTTGTCCACTTGTAACTCGTGTACTCGTCAACTCTATCTAATCACAATTTGTGGCATTCAAAAAGATTAATTACCTTTGTGCAAACATTCCTTTGGGGTGTTTGAATAGCTTAAATTTGAAGGTACTCTTGATTATTTCATATCATGGTAAGGCGTAGAAGGAGGCGCAGTAAGCGTAAAAACAATAATAGGAAACTATGGATATGGGGCTGTGTGGCTCTGTTTACACTCGTTGTTATCCTTATGGTCGACCTTAAACCATGGCGTCACAAGCATGTAACTGTTAGTGATGAATGGCCTTACCATGACCTAACAAAGGGAGAATATACCAAAGATTTCGATGGTTTGGATCTATCTCGTCATCAAGGAAAGATACACTGGGACGAGCTAGTTGATGAGAATCCGCAACTCAAGTTCGTGTATCTTAAAGCTACAGAAGGCAGCTCTGTGGTTGATCCCTTTTATCAGAAGAACCTCAAAGAGACTAAGAAACGAAACCTACTAGTGGGTTCGTATCATTTTCTCACACGTCGTACTTCAATGGAAAGGCAGGTTGACAACTTCCTTTCTAACATTGACCTACAGCAACAGGACTTGCTTCTTCTGGTCGACATAGAGGATGATGGAACAAGAGGATGGGATAGTCAGCTAATAAAGAAGAACTTATCACGATTCATTCAATTAGTTAAAGAGCGCACAGGACACGCCCCGATGATCTATACCAATGAGTCTTATTACCACTTACACCTCTATCCCGACTTCAATCATTACCACTTGTTTATAGCCAATTATAACCTCCCGCCAACCTTAGGAAATGCCAAATATGATATCTGGCAATCGAGTAAAAGGGGCAGAGTAAAGGGTATTTGGACCCACGTAGACATAGATCAATTACGTGAAGGAGTCAGTGTTGACGACTTTAAAATGCCGAAGTAAAGCTAACAGAACAGCCTTTATTGGCAGTCACCTGCAATCTTATTCATAATGCGAATGGACTCATTAGCCTTATAAACATCCTTTCCCAGTTGGCTAAAGTCTATGATGTTGCGATAGACACTGGTAAAGGCAACGAGCTTCTTATCCCTTACAAACAAGAGAGTACACATATTATCATACATGGTGTTATCGATGATGACGTCTCTATCTCCACCATATCCCATGTCGATACTCTCGTTAGCTGCGGTCGAACTATTGTATGGTTTGACTACAACCATCATGTCCCAATCCTTGTCCTTATATAGAGAATGAACCGAGATGCAAGTATTTTGCCTTTGTATTGATTGTAAGTTATCAGTGATGTTGACCTCTTTATAAGGGATTCTGATACATAGGATGATGGCAACGGAAAGGACGATTGTAAAGATCGTTAGTAGTAGGGTCTTTCGTTTCATGCGGTTTTCTCATTGTAAAGGTTAGTGTTTCAGGTTTATAGTTGGTGCTGCCTGCAAGTGCTATTAACACTTACCTCGGTAAGAGCTTTTCGATAGGTTGCCTATCTAATAAGGCTCTTGCAAGCAGCACACAACAATTTATTGAGTCAGAAATTAGGCTAATCCTTCTATCTGACCACGCACAATATCAATCTTCTCAGCCTGTGGAACCTTTGGTAAACCAGGCATTCTCATCATGTCACCAGCGATAGCAACAATCATTTCAGAGCCACCATTGATGACGAAGTCACGAATGGTAAGGTCGAAGTTCTTCGCCACGCCCACTTGCTTCGGGTCTTCGCTGAATGAGAATTGAGTCTTTGCTATACAAATAGGGAACCTTTCCATGCCCCAAGCCTGTATGCGTTCTAACTTCTTTTTAGCTGCTGGCTTGAAGACAACCGATCGAGCACCATAGATCTTTTTAGCCACCTTCTCGACCTTTTCCTCTATACTATCATCATCATTGTAGACCATGTTGATATCCTTTGCCCCATGCTTATCTATGGTCTCAACAACGAGCCTTGCCAAGTCTTCTGCGCCTTCTCCGCCCTTCATAAACACATTGTTTTCGGCAAAGCCAACGCCCAATAGCTTGCAATGATCAGCCAACATCTGAACCTCCTCATCGGTATCGTCACCATATCTATTTAGTGTTACGATGACCGGCTGACCGAAGTTTTGCATGTTCTTAACATGCTTGTCAAGGTTAGCAAAGCCTTCAACAAGGGCTTGTAGTTCCTGTTCACGAGTGCAACCTTCCGTGAGTCCGCCATGTAGTTTGAGCCCTCGCAAGGTTGCAACAAGCACCGTGACGCGTGGATGAATCTCTCCCTTGCGACACTTGATATCGAGGAACTTCTCTGCACCAAGGTCTGCTCCGAAGCCCGATTCGGTAATGGCATAATCGCTCAAGGACATTGCCATCTTCGTTGCCAACAAACTATTGCAACCATGGGCGATGTTTGCAAAAGGTCCACCATGCACCAATGCAGGTGTACCCTCAAGTGTTTGAACAAGGTTCGGTTTGATTGCATCAAGCAACAAAACGGTGATAGCACCTGCTATACCAAGGTCTTTCACCTTGAACGGTTTGTTATCAAAGGTGATACCAAGCACCATATTCTCTATACGACGGCGTAGATCGCTTTCATTAGAGGCTAAACATAGAGCTGCCATGATCTCACTTGCAGGTGTAATATCAAACCCCGACTGTGTCGGCAGACCATCAGTTACAGCTCCCAAGCCCGTTACTACGTTACGAAGACTGCGATCATTCACATCAAGAACACGCTTCCATAGAATCTGTTTAAGCGTAAATCCCTCGCTACGATGCTGATAGATGTAGTTATCCAACAGTGCTGCAATCATGTTATGTGCGCTTGTTATGGCATGAAAGTCGCCTGTGAAGTGCAGATTTATCTTCTCCATCGGTACCACCTGGGCGTATCCTCCACCAGCAGCACCACCTTTCATACCGAAACAAGGGCCTAAACTCGGTTCGCGTAAAGCTAATACAGAACGTTTGCCAATGCGATTCAATGCCATAGAAAGCCCTATACTCACAGTCGTTTTACCAATACCTGCACGGGTAGGAGATATTGAACTAACAAGAACCAAGCGGTTTTTAGCAACGCGTTCTTCGTCTATTAAGGTAAGAGGAACCTTAGCCATATACTTCCCATAAAGCTCTAACTCGTCAGCAGGAATACCTATTTTAGCTGCCACCTCTTCGATTCGCTTCATGTTACATGAGCGTGCAATCTGAATGTCTGATTTCATAGTTTTATACTTATATTTTAGTTGTAAGGACAAAGATAAGCATATTTTCTGAATCTACTAACCGATTCTTCATAAAGTTTTAACCAATCGCCACGATTTTACGAATACCCTTGTATAATTCAAAATGCAAAATTCACAATTCAAAATTATGATTAGGTAGAGTTGACGAGTTGACTGGTTGACGAGTAAACAAGTTGCTTGTTCTGTGGAAAATAGCACTATCTACGCCCCTCTCCATTCGGAGAGGGGGCGGGGGTGAGGCTTCTCTTCACACGGAATACACGGATGGCACGAAGCCTAAAGGCTACACAGAGTTCCTAAAGGAACATGGGAATCCACAGAAGCTGATGCTCTTGTGCAATTCAAAATGCAAAGTTCACAATTCAAAATTATGATTACTTCTGTTTGAAGTGATGGTCTGCTAAGATGCTCTGTACCATATAGTTCTGTGTAACGAGGCTGTGTCCTGTTAGCACGAGTCACTGATTTGCAAATAAAGAAACGCCCTTCTCCATTGGAGAAGGGCGTTTCTTCATTATGAAGAGAGGCTTCCTTCAAGTCGAAGAAAGCCTCTTCTCACGTCGAGGAGAGGCTTCCCTTAAATTGAGAATACACTCTCTTTAAATTGAGGAAACGCCTTCTTTAAATTGGAAAGAGGATTTACTCTTGTCCAGAAGATATATTTTGACGCTTCTTCTGACGCTCATTCTTGATCTTATCTTGAATCATTTGATAGTGCGAAATGGCATGTCTACGAGCGTTGATAATCTGGAATCTATAGACGAAACAAGTAGTTGTAAAATAGATAACTACCTGTATCCACAGTGCTCTCACTTCAGGGAGAATGTCGTTGAGGGTGCCTCCCATAGAGGATATTCGTAGGAATCCACGCACGCCAAAGGTCGATGGAATGATCCAACCCAAGCCCTGCCATATCCCTGGAATGTTGCTTTGAGGCCAAGAGACACCTGTTAGGAACAGAAGTGGAACAGATGTAAAGACCACCAAAAGCATGACATTTTCACGATAGCGAACGAGGCATGAGACTGTCATACCAAAGAAGATCACAGCAAGCAAGTAGGGGAGTAAGAGCCAAAAGAGGTCCGATGAATGTGCTAACATCGTGAAGTTAAAGAAGCGAGGGACTGCCATTGTGATGTAAGCAGCCATGACGCAATAGACCATAAAGTAACAGGACGACTTGCCGAGGACTATTTTCATGATTCCATCATAGTGTTTTCCGATTGGAACAAGGTCTTGGAAGCGGTTGTTCTCACGTGCTGTACCAGCCGAGAGACCAATTCCTAAGAGTAGAGTTTGCTGTAAGATGAGAATCAAGACACCTGGGAGAATGGCGTTACCATAGCCTCCTGTGGTGTTAAAAATCGGTTCAGCGTCAACAACCATTGGTTCCGTGTTCAGCTCCTCATCCCTTTCTGTGAACGAGAAAGAGTGAGCCTTCAGCCTGTCAGCACCCATCTCAAGTGCTACTGCTTGTGCCGTTTGATAGATCGCCTTGTAGGTTAGCATCAAACTCATGTCACAATAGACTCCAACATGCGCCTGTTCGCCTCGATTCAAAGTCTCATCAAAGTCGGAAGGAAAGTATAGGATGCCATGAACTGCCTGTTTCCCAATGAGTTCCTTCGCCTCTTCTAAGTTGTTACAATAGTATGCTGCCTTCACATCTGGTGCTGCATCAAAGTCGCGAATGAACTCCCTTGACGAGGTTGTATGCGATAGGTCGACAATAGCAACAGGTACATCCCGCACCACTTCATTGTTATATATCCACGAATAAAGCAAAGGGTAGGCGAGAGGAACAAGTATGAAAAATATCAATACACCCTCATCTTTCACCGTACTCTTCAACTCCAACCACCAGATGTAGCAGACGGATGAAAGAAAGTCGAGCGGTTTCTTGAGCGCATCCTTTAGTGTGGAACTCTTTTTATTATTATTCGACATAGACAGTTATCAGCGTTATTTTCTTTCTAAAAGAGGTCTGTTTTAACAACTTATGGTATGTAAACATATTCCAGCATAGCACGTTTCAAGTTCCAAAGAACAAGTATCGGCGAGGCAGCGAAGGCAACAAGTGCCATCACATTGACCCACGCATCAATAAGAGGAAAGCCATTGAAGACGCAGAGCTGATAAATCATGTAGTAATGACGAAGCGGTATGATCTGTGCCAGAGCTTCGATCATCCCGTCCATAGCAAAGACTGGGAACGTGGCTCCACAAGCGGAGAATCCAACGACAGCCCATAACGAACAGACGCTCATCGACATGCGTAACGAGGGGATGAGACCGAAAACAAAGACTCCAAACCCTTGTGAGGACAGAACCGTGAGGATGCCAAGAAAGAGGATCATGTGCAATCCTCCGGGGTGAGGGAAGTTCAGGTAGCCATAGATATACCACTCATATCCGAGGAAAACTGCCAAGAAGATGAGGGTTTGAGGTAGGAGTTTTCCAGTGATAGCAAGCCATATATTGTTGTTAGCTAACCGCATCCATTGTTGTGAACGACCGAACTTTAGTTCAGTTCCAATCGAATAGACGGTGATAAGAAGCATAAATAGTACGAGGATACCGGGCACCATAATACTCGTCAGATAGATGTTATAATTCATCCACGGATTGCCCACCATGTGTACATCCAAGCCTATGGGCTGTATGAACTCCTTAATCTCCTTGGGTGTTTTACCAAGCATTTGGAGCTTTGCGGCACCCATAGCTGCAGAGCCAAGAGTCGTCACTGTCTTGAGGTCTTTATATAACATTCCGCCTGCAACAAGCGTCACATTACTATAATAGAAAGATACATGTGGCTGGCGTTGAGCGAAGAGTTCGGCTGTAGTACCTTCTGGAATATAAAGGAAACCATATATCTCGTTGCGTTGAATAGCTTGTCTCGCCTCGGCAACACTATTGTAATGATCAGCCACACGGGTGCTTTGGAAGGCATCTAACTGACGTATTAAAGCACGTGTGGTGGATGTGTTATCATTGTCAACAACGCCACATGGCAACTTTTCCGGTTGCCCTTCATGCATCAAGGAAGTGAAGAAGAAGACGATAACTAATGGGAAGACAACCATACAACAGATGTATATTGGGTTGTGAACCATCAGTCCAACCTCTCGTGAAGAGAGTGCAAAGACTCTTTTCAATCCGTCTCCAAGGGAGTTGAAAACCGACTTTATGTTGAATGATAACTTCATTATAAAAAGAAAAACCGCCTCCCTTATTTAATAATCAATGACATACCGGGCTTTAAACCATCTACTTTCTGCACTGGACGAGCCTTTACTTGGAAAGTCTTTAAGTCGTATTGTCCGTTGCTTTTCGTTGCTTTCCAAACAGCGTATGAACCTTGGTCTTTGAGTGAGGTAACCCGCATTTCGATCTGTTTGTCAAGTGCTGGGACATAGACCTTGAGCTTTGTTCCAATCTTCATGTCCTTTAGTTGATCCTCACGAACATTAAAGGTTCCCCATATATCATCAACCATTGAGATGCTCATGATAGGACTACCAAATCCAACGAGTTCGCCCACTTTAGGATAGATGGTCTCTACTTCGCCATCAGCTGTTGCACGTTGAACAGTCTCTTTCAGTACTGAACGGACAACATCAATAGCCGAAGTAGCTGCTTGCGCCTGCTTTCTTGCAGCCTCTTTAGCCTCTTTGCGCGCTCCACTCTTCGCCAGTTCCCATTGCGACTTAGCGACTTGCACACCTGCTTGAGTTGCTTCAAAGGCAGCCTTTGCCTCGTCCCGCTTCTGCGCACTCATCACTCCCTCGTCAAAGAGTCGTTGCATACGTCCGTAGGTTTTCTCGGCTATTCCGTTCGCAGCAATAGCCTGTTGATACACTTGATAAGCACTTTCAACAGCCTCACGGCGGGTTGGTGCCTCTGTTAAAGCACTGATGGCTTCAGTCGCCCCAGCAGTTGCTTCAGCCACTTTCTCCTGTGCGTTGGCTTCAGGAATAGCCAGTTTTGCAAGGATATCACCCTTATGAACATGGTCACCTTCCTTTACTAAGAGTTCAGTTACACGTCCCGGTAACTTGCAAGCCACACGATATTCACTCACTTCGACCTGCCCTTGGATGATTTCTGGCGTGCGGTCGATGGTGAAGTAACCAATGACTGCAACGATGACAACTACTGCGACGAAGCCTAAAACAGCCAGAAGAATATTGTTATGTTGTGATTTTGCTGACATAAGTATTGTTGTTTTTACTTTTAATGATCTATTTCCACCTTATTATATTATAGCTCTCCGATTGCTTTCTGAACACTGCTTTGTGCCAACTTAACGGCAATCTCTGCATCAATAATCGCTGTGCGGGCTGTCTGCCAAGCCGTTTGAGCGGTCATGACGTCGGTTACTGTCATCACTCCCTCTCGAAAACCAACGTTCGCACAACGTAGGTTTTCCTCTGCAGCCGACATATTTTTATGCGCTGTAGTGAGCTGTTTGTTGGCATCTCTGAGGCGTAGACGGCTCTGTTCAATATCAAGTTCTATTTTCTTTTGAGCGTCATTCAGCTCCATTCGAGCTATACTGGTTGCGGTCTTACTGGCACGTATCTTATATTTATTCTCCCCCCATGTCCATAGCGGCATTTGCACTGTTACACCGATATTCCATAGTCCGGAGAATCGGTTTTGGAACCCATTAAAGACGTTAGGGTTCATTACTGTATAGCCACCAGTTAGTAAGATGTGGGGGCGATAGAGTGCAGTAATGAGCTTGGTGTTCTGCTCGCTGATCTCAACTGCATTCTGTAACAAACGCAGTTCGGGGCGTGCTTCGCTGATAGTGGCACTGTCTGATGCTGCTTTTATACGATTATCAAGTTGGGAAGAAGGCGTTGCCTGAATGTCTGCATCCCCTTCGTCAGCTAATAGAATATCCCCATCTAAACTAATACCACATAATTCGCACAATGCCATCTTAGCAAGTGAAACACCACTCTGGATACGTGCTATCTGTAAGTCGGCAGTGTTAACTACGACGTCAACCTTCAATCCGTCAGCCCTTGTAGCTACTCCTTCGCGGATCATCTTTTTGACATCGTCGTCCAGTTTCTGTGCTAAGTTGCGATATTGAAGAGCAAGTGTTTCCTTCTTCTTGAGCGATACTGCCAACCAGTAAGCATTATCCACACCATATAGAACAAGCTGTCTTTTCAGGTCGATGTTGTTCTGTGCTACTTGCTCACCGAGGGCTGCCATGTCATTAGCCGCTTTAATAGCTCCACCCATGTAGATCGGTTGACTCACGAGAATCCCACCTGCATATACGTTCTTCGTGTTGGTTCGGAAAGCGTCTTTGATAGTCGTTCCGATGTTGTTGGCAGCCTGTGTAAGGGGAGAGGCGATATTGTTCAACACCTGTCCCAATTGCTGTGCTGTTTGTGGACTAATAATCCCTTGTTGTGCAAGGGTGGTCAGATTCTGTCCCAATTGATTACCCAACTGTCCCACAGAATTCGTCCCTAAATTGGTAAGGGCAGACTTCTGTTTACCATTCAAGATCGATACTTCACGTGAGAAATGTTGGTATCCTGCAAGTCCATCTACCCTTGGTAAGTACTTTGTCTTAGCTGCCTTATGTGCGTTCTCTGCAACATCAGCAGTCATCTTAGATATCTTTAACTGTCGATTGTTCCGTAAAGCAAGCTCCCGACACTGCGTTAGTGACAACACACCTTGCGCCTGTATGCCATGGAGAGAACAGAACAATATCACAAAAGTAAATAGTCTTCTCATTTACGATAGTTACGCTATTAAATTAATAGATGCAAATATAACCTTTTTAAATGACTTATTACTCAAATAGAGGTCACTAATCCTTAAATTTAAAAAAAGAGCCTATTTTTAAGGAAATATAGAACAACTTTAGAAATAAATAACTATCTTTGCAACCGCAATCTGTATTAAATACAAAGTAAGAAAACATTTCACTGTGACAAAGAAGAGTTTTTTTTATCGTGCTTTCGACCTCTATTACGATGGCTTCAAGCACATGACTTTGGGCAAGACATTATGGATGGTGATTATAGTTAAGCTAATCATTATCTTCCTTGTGCTTAAAGTTTTCTTCTTTCCGAACTATTTGAAGCAACGGACGAAACCAGGTAAAGAAAGCGAATTTGTTGAACAGCAGCTCTTGAAAAGATAGCTGATAAGAGGGCACAAATAGTTTGCTCCTAATCTAAATGATAGTTACATCAATTCATAACAATTAATAATTAACAGAGAAACAATGGAAAACCTACTCTTAACCATTGACCCAGGAACAGTTGACTGGTCGCGTGCGCAGTTCGCACTAACAGCCATCTATCACTGGTTATTCGTCCCATTAACGCTTGGATTAGCGGTTATTATGGGTATTATGGAAACTTGCTATTACCGGACGCGTAAGGAGTTTTGGCGTTCAGCAGCCCAGTTCTGGCAGCGACTCTTTGGTATTAACTTTGCCATGGGAGTGGCTACTGGCATCATACTTGAGTTCGAGTTTGGTACCAATTGGAGTAATTACTCTTGGTTTGTTGGCGACATCTTCGGTGCTCCACTGGCAATAGAAGGAATCCTCGCGTTCTTTATGGAGTCCACATTCGTTGCTGTTATGTTCTTCGGATGGTCGAAGGTCTCTGCTGGTTTTCACCTTGCTTCGACATGGTTAACAGGCTTAGGCGCAACGCTATCAGCGTGGTGGATTCTTGTTGCTAACGCTTGGATGCAATATCCAATAGGCTGTACTTTCAACCCAGAGACGATGCGTAACGAGATGACCTCATTCTTGGACGTAGCTTTAAGTCCATTTGCTATTGACAAATTCACCCATACAGTCACCTCTGCTTGGGTACTTGGTGCAGCCTTCACTGTCGGTGTAAGCTGCTGGTATCTATTGCGTAAACGCCACGTGGAACTCGCTAAGCAGAGTATTAAGATAGGTTCTATCGTTGGTTTGGTAGCCTCTTTCTTAACTGCATTTACGGGTCACGACTCAGCTTATATGGTCGCTCAAACACAGCCAATGAAGCTCGCTGCGATGGAAGCATTGTATGAGGGAGGAAACAGCCAGAGCCTTACAGGTATTGCAATGGTCAATCCCTTCAAGCAACCAGACTATATGAACGAGTCTGAACCACCTATGCGTGTGGCTGTTCCAAATATGTTATCAATCCTCGCAACAAAGTCTACTACTGGCTATGTTCCTGGTGTTCGAGACATCATCAAGGGCTATACTAAGGCAGATGGAACCAAAGAGCCTTCCTTGAAAGAGAAGCAGGAACGAGGCAAGAGAGCCATTCAAGCACTCAAAGACTATCGTGCAGGAAAGGACAAAGAAAGCAATGAGAAGATCCTTGACCATGATATGAAATACTTCGGATATGGCTATATCAAGGATGCCAATCAACTGGTACCTTTCATTCCAATTAACTTCTGGGCGTTCCGTATAATGGTAGGTCTTGGCGGCTTATTCATCCTTGTCTTCGCTGTAATGTTATTCCTTCTCTATAAGAAAGACATTACTCGTCCACGTTGGTTACAGTATTTAGGAATAGCGTTGATACCGCTCGCTTACATTGCAAGTGAGAGTGGTTGGCTTGTTGCCGAGTTTGGTCGTCAACCTTGGACAATACAAGACATGCTACCTACTTGGGCTGCTGTTAGCGACCTGTCAAGCGGTGGTATCGCCTTCACCTTCTTCCTCTTTCTTGTGTTATTTACGGCTATGTTAACCGTAGAGATTAGTATTATGTGTAAGCAAATAAAGAAAGGACCAGCTCTATGACATACTATTTCCTACAAAACTATTGGTGGTTTATCATCTCACTATTGGGCGCGTTGCTCGTTTTCTTACTATTCGTACAAGGCGCAAACTCGATGATCTTCCAGTTAGGAAAGACTCCCGACGACCGCAGAATGTTGATTAACTCCACTGGAAGAAAGTGGGAGTTCACCTTTACAACACTTGTTACATTCGGCGGGGCATTCTTTGCTTCATTCCCATTGTTCTATAGTACGAGCTTTGGAAGTGCTTATTGGATATGGTTATTGATCTTGTTTACATTCATCATACAGGCTGTTAGCTATGAATTTCAGAACAAGGCGGGTAACATCTTTGGTGTTCGTACATTCCAAACATGCCTTATCATCAATGGTATTCTTGGTCCGTTGCTCTTAGGCGGAGCTGTTGCAACCTTCTTCACAGGCTCTAATTTCATCGTAGAAAAGGCTAACATCACCAATAGCATGCAACCCGTTATCTCTCATTGGGCTAATGGTTCACGTGGACTTGACGTCTTACTCAATCCTTGGGTAGTCATCTTTGGTATTGCAGTGGTGTTCTTAGCACGCATCCTGGGTACGCTCTACATTAATAATAATGTAAACGACGATACAATCCGTACCCGTGTTCGCAAGCAGTTATTGGTTAATACCATCCTTTTCTTGCTCTTCTTCTTACCTTTCCTCATTGTTACTTTGTTCAGCGAGGGCTATGCGGTAAATGAAGCAGGTACTATCGTCATGGAGCCTATGAAGTATTTTAACAACCTACTAACGATGTGGCCATTGGCTATTATCCTACTTGTGGGTGTTGTCCTACTTCTTTTTGGAATCATCAAGACCATCTTTAAACCCAATTATGTGCGTGGTATATGGCCTGCAGGTATAGGAGTTGTATGTGTGGTATTGGTTCTCTTCCTCATTGCAGGATGGAACAACACAGCTTACTATCCCTCTACTGCCGACTTACAGAGCTCTTTGACCATTCAAAACAGCTCATCAAGTGAGTTCACACTCAAGGCTATGTTCTACGTAAGTTTCCTCGTTCCATTCGTCTTGGCATACATTGTTTATGCTTGGAGAGCCATTGATAAGAAAGCTATCGACCGACAGGAAATAACAGAGGATGACCATGCTTATTAAGAAGTAAACGTATTTTTTATATACAAATAACCATCAGAGGTGGGAGAGAATACCGATAATAAGGTATTTCTTCCACCTTGTTTTTTCCCCTTAAAGATAAAGGGAATAACGATATTGAGCGTCCTCTGTGTACTATTCATCATTTTTTATGTATCTTTGCAGGGCTCACAACCTTTTTGGGAAAGTGTAAGATGAACTAAAGATAATGGCAATGAAGAAGGGACTAGTACTTGAAGGAGGCGCCATGCGTGGGCTTTTTTCCGCTGGTGTAATAGATGTTCTCATGGAAAACAACCTATCGCCAGATGGCGTTATAGGTGTTTCTGCGGGTGCAGCCTTTGGTTGCAATATGAAGTCGAAACAGCCGGGACGTGTCATAAGGTATAATAAGAAGTTAGCACATGACTGGCGTTATGCCTCTTTCCGTTCGCTTCTTACGACTGGCGACTACTTCGGTGGCGAGTATGCCTACCATTACATGCCTCGCAAATTAGACTATTTTGATGTCGAAACATTCCGTAATAACCCTATGGAGTTTTGGGTTGTTTGTACGAACGTAGGCACTGGCAAGGCGGTATATAAGCGTTTAATGGAGGTCAACGACGCTTGTCTCGAATACATCCGAGCCTCGGCTTCGATGCCGATAGCCGCTCGCATTGTCACAATAGAGGGTAAGAAGCTACTAGACGGTGGTATTGCCGACTCCATCCCATTGCGTTTTTTCCAAGAGCAAGGCTATAATCGTAACCTAGTTGTGCTCACTCAACCAGCTAATTACGTAAAGAAACCAAACAAACTCATGCCTCTTATGCGCCTTTGGTTGCGTCGCCACCCTCGCATCATACGTGCTTTAGAACAGCGACATATCATGTATAACAATCAGTTAGAGTATGTTCGTCAAGAAGAGAAAAAGCCCAACACACTCGTCATACGACCTAAAAAGCCTCTGATCATAGGGCATATTTCGCACAATCCAGACGACATGCAGGCTACATACGACCATGGAAGAGAGGTTGCCACAGAGCATTTGGAGGAGATAAAAGCATTCTTTTGCATACGAAGATAGTATCACAAAATAGGGAACAGACGCCCTTGTCAGTCCGCATAAATACTATATTTGGGATAAAAGGAATATGTTATTAGAACGATATGTCCTTATACATCTTGTTTTTAAACCATGTTGTGAGGCGGACAGACGAGGGTGTCTGTCCCTACTTTGTGGATATAGCTCCAGCAGTACAAACAACTCGTTTACTTGTCAACTATCAACTCATCAACTCTACCTAATTATAATTTTGAATTAGAAAAAGGCTTCTCTTTCTTACTTGCTCGTAGTCAATCCGCTACGTTTCGGGCGTTTGTAAGAGCGGTAATCATCAAGTTCTATTTCCACCTCAGGCTCTTTCAGTTCACCTTCTGACGGTAGTTGGAACTTCATATACTTAATATTCAAGCCTCGTTCAATCCATTGGTTCTCATAATAAGTATGGATTCCAAGGATCTCACGAGTGTTCTCGTCCATCTCATTCTCAGCCGTTTTCGCACCTTCCTTCAACTCATTTCCATAGAGATCTTCCGTTCGGAAGAGTACAGGGAGGCTATTCACATTCACCATGTAAGTGGTATATGTGAATAAGAAGTTCGAGTCCGTCTTTAAGTGAACGATACCTCCATCCACCAAGAAGTGGCGGTATCGGTTCATAAAGAACGTAGATGTCAAACGCTTGTGATAGTTCTTCATCTGTGGATCAGAGAAGGTTAACCATATTTCTTGCACCTCATTTGCACCAAAGAAGCGGTCGATTATCTCGATACTCGTGCGTAGGAACGCTACATTCGATAGCCCATCCTCCAGCGCCTGCTTAGCTCCTGTATAGATACGAGCACCCTTGATGTCAACACCAATGAAGTTGATGTCGGGATAAACACGCGCTAGTCCGACGGTGTACTCACCTTTTCCGCATCCTAACTCAAGTACAATGGGGTTGTCGTTATGGAAGTATTGCTCCCTCCAATGCCCTTTCATATCAAAAGGAACCTCACTGATCACACCGAAGGGATACTGAAAGACGTTCTTAAACGTCTCCATCTCTGCAAATTTCTGTAGTTTACCTTTACTCATGCTGCAAAGTTACAACAAAAATAAAGAATGTTATGTCAGTTCGAGTAAATTCTTCTTTCCATCGCTCTTAATCGGTTGCCACTTATAGCACAAACCTTCAGCTATTGGCAATGAAAAGCCTTTCCTCCAACCCCTCTCCGAATGGCGAGGATCGAGGGGAGCATTGCCTGTAAATGAAGGAGGCGTTTCTTTGATGCAAGGAAAGGCTTTCTTCGATGGGAAGAGAGGCTTGTTTACATTTGAAGAAAGGCTTTCTTGCAAGGAGGAAAGACTAAGCTAATGGAATACAAGGGTGTGTTTGCAACTATGGATGTTTGTTGGTATCAGCAGAAAATAGTAACTTTGTACCCGTTATTATGGAATAATTTATATTGAAACTAAACTTTTGAAATAAGATGATGGCACCACAAATAGAATATTCTGATAGAGAGGAACGACTCGAGTTCATACAAGACCGTTATCATTGTAAAGCCCCTTCTTGTGGGCGATGTGGTTCGTGTGCTTTGCCAGATGGTGTACCTGCTGTAGAATACTTTGCCGATTATATTGATGGGAAGGTGGAGTATGTAAAGCTCGCAGCAAAGGTCTGGGACTATTAACGTCGTAACTTTGCAGGTGGATAGAAAAGTGGAGTTAACCTCCTTGAAGTAAACACCCTAAAAGGGGAAACTTCTATTGCATCAGCTCTTGATGTTGGTGTGTCTTTGTGATACAAACCGCAGTTTATACCACAAAGATCCTTGTCCTGAAAGGGGAAAGAATTACTCCAAAGTCGTAATTATAATGAGGAAAGACAATGAATGACAGACAGACCAAGTCAGATACTGTGCGTGGTCGTATTCGTGGAGAGAGTTTTAAGGGTAATTACGGTAGATAGATTCTCCTACTTTTTTCTACTGAGCCATAGCTTATTCAAAGTTTCTAACAAGATTATAGTTTGTAGGTTTGTATTTAAAAGGAAAAAGAGTATGTCATTAGACATACTCTTCTGTGATCCGCATGGGGCTCGAACCCATGACCCCAACATTAAAAGTGTTGTGCTCTACCAGCTGAGCTAGCGGATCTCCATTGCTCTTGTCAATTGCGGTTGCAAAGGTACTAAGTTTTTCTGAGCGTACCAAATAATTTGAGACATTTCTTTCTTTTAACCTTATTCATAGAGTTCTTTTATGCGTTTAGGCGTTTCCTTGGTAAGTGTCGATGGTTGACACATGTGGTGCGCAGCCTCCAATGAAAGCGTAGAAATGATGGAGATGAAATGATGAGAGATTGATCTGATAAAATGAAAACCAATTTTGCTGTCACTCCTGTCATTCAGTTTGGTGTTATAAGATTCTGGTTTACAGCCTGTCATGCGAAGTGTTAAAAGTGACAGCAACTATAATTAAAAATAAATTAAGGTATTTGTGGGTTAGATAGGGCGTATATTTCTTTTGTAATTTATGCTGTACTCAATTATTTTATGTAAGTTTATACTTCCTTATTAAACATATATTCTATAGTGATGTATGCTTGTATAATGATTAGATAAAGATAACATCATTACGATGAAATATTTTCTTTTGAATGTTTTGTTAGTTCTTTGTGGTTGTAGCTCTTATGACTATAAAGTATCATCGCTACCAAGTAAAGAACTTTCCTATCAAGAATTACCAAAGGAAGTAAGGCTTTACTTGTCATCAATTAAGCCTTGCGACCCTTCAACGGGAGCACTTCTTGTGGTTGATTCTATAGATAGTTTGAGGTATTCGTTAGAGGATGTAGCTACAATAGTGGGACCTTGGATAGCCTTTATAAAGTTGGTGGATAATAAAATGGGATTGGTCTATAGGATAGAGTGGAATGCTCCTGAACCATACATAATACTTGATGGTGCATTGTATATTCCCGATAGATATAATATACTCTGTAGTGATGAGATTCAAAGGGCGAAGTATGTAAGGTATCAATTAAGGTGATTGTCTTCTTTTAGTGTGTAACTTTAAAGAATGTAATAAGATTATCATATACAAAAAGGGGGCGATATTAAAAGTATGGATTATTCAATCTTATTTAGTTATCTAGCCTCGCTAGTACTAATGGATTGCCATCCGTCGGACATAGACTATTATATTCTTACTTTTAATAGCTCCCTTCTTGTAATCTTTTAAATGCTAGTAAGCCTTACTATTAGTAAGCGAAGAGAGGATAAGCAGCCATTGTCTCGTTTACTTTCTCACGTACTCTCTTGATTACCTGTTCGTTCTCTGGATCAGCGAGAACCTCATCAATAAGGTCAGCACAGAGCAACATCATGTCTTCTTTACAGCCACGTGTTGTCATTGCGGCAGTACCAAGACGCAAACCACTTGTCTGGAATGCTGAACGCTCATCGTATGGAACCTTATTCTTATTGGCTGTGATATCAGCAGCAACAAGTGCCGTCTCTGCCACCTTTCCAGTAAGGTCTGGATATTTCTGACGTAGATCGAGCAACATAGAATGGTTATCTGTACCACCACTAACAATGCTGAAGCCCTTATCAACGAGTGCTTGTGCAAGAACAGAAGCATTCTTCTTTACCTGCATAGCATATTCCTTCCAACTTGGGAGAAGGTTCTCACCGAAGCCAACTGCCTTTGCTGCAATGACATGCTCTAATGGTCCACCCTGGTTACCAGGGAATACTGCAGAATTGAAGAGCATTGACATTGGTTTTACAACGCCTTTCTTTGTAGTAAGTCCCCATGGATTCTCAAAGTCTTTACCCATTAGAATAACACCACCACGTGGTCCACGAAGTGTCTTATGGGTTGTTGTTGTAACAATATGAGCATACTTTACGGGGTTATCCAACAATCCAGCAGCAATGAGACCAGCAGGATGTGCCATGTCAATCATCAATAAAGCACCTACTTCGTCAGCTATTTTGCGCATACGCTTATAGTCCCATTCACGGCTATAAGCTGATCCTCCACCAATAATTAGCTTTGGCTTATGTTCAAGAGCGAGCCTTTCCATCTCATCATAATCCACTCTTCCCGTCTCACGATTCAGTGTGTAACCAACGTGGTGATAAAGGATTCCAGAAGTATTCACCTCACTACCATGAGAGAGATGCCCTCCTTGGTCAAGGTCTAAACCCATAAATGTGTCACCAGGTTTTAGTACTGCGAGCAAAACAGCTTGGTTTGCTTGTGCGCCAGAGTGTGGTTGAACGTTGGCATACTCTGCTCCGAAGAGTTGTTTTACACGCTCAATAGCAAGCGTTTCAACCTGGTCAACCACTTGACATCCACCATAATAGCGTTTGCCGGGATAACCCTCTGCGTACTTGTTAGTGAGGTAAGAACCCATAGCCTGCATTACTTCATCGCTAACAAAGTTCTCAGATGCAATCAGCTCCATACCTTTGAGCTGGCGCTTGTGCTCCATCTCAATGAGGTCGAAAATTTCTTGATCTCTTCTCATGTGTATTGAAAGTTTTAAAGGAGTCCGTGTTTTTCTAGACGAACTCGGGGTTAGTAATATGTCGCAAATATACGAATTAATGTTCTAACATGCAAACGTATCAAAAAAATAATGTACCTTTGCAGGCACAATCTCTTATTCTCTTGATTAGTAAGGATAATCTTCTGACGAATAAAAGATTTGTTCTGATAATTAAACAACAATATATTATGAAACTTAAAGAGTTGTTTCAAGCCTACGAGTTTGATGAGATTTATCCACAAATAGGACTTATGTTTCCTAAAGGTCGTCATTTGCGGAATGAGTTCCGTAATGCATACGACTTGTTATTGAGCATTAATCCTGTGTTATCAAAGAAGCAAATCCGGTATCAACTGATGGAAGATCCCGAAACAAATGAGATGTTCTTCGGTGCTGACGACCACGATTTCAATGGTCCATGGGATGTGTTATTAGGCAAGGAAGTGAAGAAAGAACCGAAAGTAGACCTAACGGATGAGGAGTTAGTGGCTAATTGTCTGCTTAATACAGTCCTCATTGGTCGTCATCCTCGTCCTTTCGATAAAGACTATCAAGCAATTATAAAGTGAGAAATAAGTAGTTTGAAGTTTGGTAAGATATAATTTCTCGAGGTATCATAGATGTTATTAGCAATCTAGGATACCTCAGAAATTTGTTTATGAGACTTTTACCTTTGTCTCGTAAAAGTATTTTTAACCTCTAATCATTGTAATTATCATCTTGAAACGCTCTGCTGCATTTACTGAATGATGGGCACCGCTAGGGATGATGAAGCTTTCGCCTGCACTAATAACGTGCTTTGTGCCTTCGACGGTTAGCTCCATCTTACCCTCAATCACCTGTATGAGAGCATCAAAAGGAGTGGAGTGTTCTGATAAACTTTGTCCTACATCGAAGCTGAAGAGTGTCACACTTCCTGCGTTGCTATGTATTAATTCCTTGCTAATTACACCACCATCAGCGTAATCAATTACCTTGTTTGCTGAAAAGATAGTACCTTTCTCTAGTTTTGCCATATCTTTATAATTAAATTGTTTATAACTGTTTACTATCTCCTAACAAGCAATAAGAATGCCACAGAAAGCCTTGGTAACAAATGTTACTCGTTCTCTTTATGCTGTGTTGCAGCTATATTTCGTTTCAAGCCTTCGAACTTTACACGCTTAACAGCTGACCCTTTAAATAATCGTCGATAATCTTCAATAGAAAGATTGTGCCATGCTTCCCTACTCATTGAGAGTAGTTCGGCTTTCGGTTGTAGACTTGGTTCGGTGTTAGGAGTGGCAAAACGATTCCAAGGACAGGCTGTTTGGCATCTGTCGCAACCATAGATTGTATCGCCCATAGCTGCCTTTGCATCCTCTGACAAGTCCCCTCTATTCTCAATCAGTTGGTACGATAAGCATCTATCTGTATGAAAGTCTTCATTCGGGATGATGGCTTTCGTAGGGCAAGCATCTATACATCTACGGCAGTTACCGCACCTACTCTCCATAGGTTCGTCATATTTATCAACGTCGAAAGGAAGAAATATCTCCCCGAGAAAGAACATCGAACCAGCATGAGGTATGATAAGTTGATGATTTCGCCCAACCCATCCTAAGCCTGCTTTTTGTGCCCAATAACGTTCAAGAACAGGTGCTGTATCACAGAAACAACGTATCTCTAATTCCTCCTCTTGTCCTTCCTTGTTTTCTTGAGAAGCATTAAGATAAGGTTCTGATTCCCTTATTTTATTAGCCAACTCCCGCATCTTTGCCTTCATTAAGTCGTGGTAATCCTGTCCTAGAGCGTATGCTGCAAACTGATATTCACCTTTGTGTAGGTGTTGAGAAGGGGCATAATTGAGGGCAAGAGATATTATACTTCGCACACCTGGAACCAGTTTACGAGGATCGAGACGCTTCTCTAAATAATTCGACATATATGCCATGGTTGCTTCCTCACCATTCTCCAGCCATTTCCGATACCCTTTTGCAACCTCTTCATCAACTGGTTCTGCCTTTGCAACCCCATAAGAGAAGAATCCAAGACGCTTTGCTTCTTCCTTTATCCATGTTGCGTTGATACTAATCATCTTGTTTCTTCGGGATTATCAGGGAATGTCTTAAACTCATATCCTTGTTCCTTGAGCCATTGAAGTGACTCTGGAAGTGCAGTACGGAGCTTGTCTATACTCTTTAAAGAGTCATGGAAGGTGATGATAGAACCATTTCTTGCATATCGTTTTACGTTCTCTACCACGTCTTTTGCAGTCAATAACTTAGAATAATCACGTGTGACAAGATCCCACATCACGACTCTGTAATTTTGTTTCACCCACCAGTAAACAGTGTGTCGAAGCCATCCGTGAGGTGGACGGAAGTAGGGAGTATTAAGCAAGTTATCAGCTTTTGTGACATCAACAGCGTAAGTTAACGTCCAATGTCTAAATGATCCGAGGTGGTGATAAGTGTGATTTCCCACTTTATGCCCTCTCCTTATCACCTCTTTATATAGGTCTGGATGTTTCCTTACATTATCTGCCACCATAAAAAACATAGCCTTCGCACCGAATTCATCCAACACATCAAGGATGAAAGGAGTGGCTTCTGGGATGGGACCATCATCAAAGGTAAGGTATACAGAATGGTCATTCTTATCCATGCGCCATAATGCGTGCGGATAAAAGAGGCGTAGCCATCGTGCTGGTTGTTCTATTAACATTGATACTTATAGCTAATTTTAATAAGTGATAATGTATGATATAAGAAGAAACTGGAGTGTAGCCACCTACATAAGGTAGACCACGCTCCAGTTTTATTTATTCCGTCTTTATCAAGACATAGATACTTTTAAAGTTGGATTATTCTCCCTGCTTCCATGTACCTCCTAGGCTTGCAAACCTGTTCATAAGCCCGTTCAACTGTCCAGCATGCTTGTTAGCCCATGCCCTGTCAGTATGATCATTAGCATTAACAAGATTCATCATAATTTGGAAGTGCATCTTGCATGAACTTTGCGACATATCGAAGTAACGTGAAGGAAGCGACATGTAGTAATTAGCGTACTGCATTGAAATCTTCCAAAGAGCGTCATATAACTGACGAGCCTTTGCCTTCTGTCCCAACATGGCATAAGCCTGCGCCATGTCACCAGAGCCACTCATATAACTTATTGGTACATTATAATAAGGTATCTCTTTCTCTGCCTTCTGCAGAACCTTCAGTGCTTTCGCTTTCTCACCCTTAGCAATAAGGTGGAGCGCAAGGTTTGCCATCTCCCGACGATGCGTATAACACATACGTGCAACAGTCTCATCAATATACAAGCCAGGCTTACTTAATCCTCCCCACTTGAATCGATTCATCACGACATTATATGTCTTTTCTGTATCGAAATTACGTAGATTGATTCCCAACGGATTGTTTCCACCTTGTGTCGTATTGAATGGTGTGATACGATTTACTAATCCCTCTTGAATGAAGTTATCACCGAGATTCATGAAGTTCTCACTTCCTACGGTAACAGCTACATAGAGTGGGCGAGTCCAATTACAATTAGCAATCATCTCAAGCATCATCAAGTCATTCTTGTATAATGCCTGCTTCCCTGCCAAAGAGATAACCATACGATCAGGAATAGAGTCACCTGGACGCATCATACCACTTCGTTTCACCGCTTCCTTATCAATAGTCATGTAGATGGTATCGGTTGGAATGAGGTGAGTGTCTTGATTCTTTGAGCGTACCCAGTACTTTAGTATATTCTTCAATTCGAATGGTTCGTCACCAAACTGAGCTTTTGCTGCGGCGGGATTCTGCTTATAGAAGTCCAAAACTTGCTGTTTGAACTCTGGTTGAATAGGTATAATCTCATTCGTACCACTCACATAATCAAGTCGTGGCCATGATATTGGCACACTCGGAGAGTTGTAAGCAGGGCGACGCATCTGGTCTATATACCAGTCAGTTTGTAGGTAAGAAAGGTTACAAACACGTGTGTCTGTCCTTACACCTTCAACCTCTTGATTGTACCAGAGTGGGAAGGTATCATTGTCACCATTGGTGAAGATGATAGGAGCTCCCTTATCTTGAAGTGACATCAAATAGTTCTGTCCGAAGTCACGACATGTATAACGACCAGAACGATCATGGTCATCCCAAGTCTGTGATGCCATCTGAATTGGCACGAGCAAACAAGCTATTGAAATCACAGATGCCGATAATACGGGTGCAATCTTCAGTTTTCTTGCCCAATCATAGAGTGCCAAAACACCCAAACCACACCATATTGCGTAAGCATAGAATGATCCCGCATAGGCATAATCACGCTCACGTGGCTGGCTAGGAGTCTGATTCAAATAGATGACAATAGCCAAACCTGTCATAAAGAACAGGAAGAATACCACCCAGAACTGCTGTATTCCACGCTTACCACGCCATGCTTGCCAGAACAACCCAAGTAGTCCGAGCAATAATGGAAGACAATAGAAGACGTTGTGACCTTTGTTTGCTTTCAGCTCATCTGGCAATTTACTCTGGTCTCCATAGAGTGCGTTATCAATGAACGATATACCTGTTATCCAGTTACCATGCTCTGGTTCACCATTGCCTTGTAGGTCATTTTGACGTCCAGCAAAGTTCCACATGAAGTAACGCCAGTACATGAAATTACATTGATAAGAGAAGAAGAACTTTAGATTCTCCCATTGTGTAGGCATCTTCACACCATCAACATCATGCCCTGTAACGCCTCCCATCCATTGTTCATACTGTGCAGCGTGAGCATCATCATACATTCGTGGGAAGAACATGTTCTGTTGGAACACCTGCGTAGCCTTGTTTCTAACGAGGAAGTAAGAGTCTTTCTCATCCTTAGAAGCCTTCTCTTTACGCTCATAGACAGGCGCTCCCTCCTTGAATTTATAGTGCATACCATCCTCTGCCACTGCCGGTTGACTCGTATAAGCCTGACCGTAGAGTAGGGGCCAATCACCATACTGATTACGACTCAGATAACTACCCAATGTGAAAATATCCTCTGGTGAGTTCTGATCCATCGGAGGGTTAGCTGTAGAGCGAATAACTATTACAGCATAAGATGAGTAACCGATTATCAGCATCAGCATACATAGTAAAGCTGTGTTCTTGACACGTGCAGATACTAACATTACTGGTTGCTTCTTACCATCCTTGTTAACTGGTCTGCGCCAGCGCAAAAGGAAGAAAACAATGGCTAAAACAACGATTCCGATGAAGAAAGCACTCCATCCATAACCATAGAAAGGAATACCAATTAAGGCAAAAGCCAATAGGAATGCAATGTTTTGGCGAGCCTGACTCTTATCCTGATAAGTCTCATAAATGCCCCACACAAAAGCGGATACAAGCAGTACTATATATATAATGGTACCCGTGTTGAATGGCATGCCTAAGGTGTTAGTAAAGAACAATTCAAACCATCCACCTACGGTGATAATACCAGGAACAACGCCATAAAGCACGGCTGCAACTAGTATGACAGACACGAGCAGAGCTAACAATGAACCTTTCAAGTTGGCATCTGGTACCTTTTTATAATAGTAAATTAGAACGATGGCAGGGATACAGAGGAGGTTCAACAGGTGTACACCGATAGAAAGACCAGTCATATAGAAGATTAATACCAACCATCTGTCGGAATGTGGTTTGTCTGCTGCATCTTCCCACTTGAGTATCAGCCAGAACACAACAGCAGTGAAGGCTGATGAGTAAGCATACACTTCACCCTCAACAGCAGAGAACCAGAACGTATCGCTGAAGGTGTAGATCAATGCACCGACAAGACCTGCTCCCTCGATAGCAATGGTCTTTGCAAGTGACGGAGCATCACCATCACGAACGATAAGACGGCGTGAAAGATGAGTAATAGTCCAAAACAAGAACATGATACAAGTAGCCGACAGCAATGCACTCATCGTGTTGACCATCTTTGCAACTTGTGTTGGATCACTCGCAAAGTGTGAGAATAGATTAGCAGTAAGCATGAAGAACGGTGCCCCGGGAGGGTGACCTATCTCTAACTTATAGCCTGTTGTAATGAACTCTGGACAGTCCCAAAAGCTGGCTGTCGGCTCAATTGTGGAACAATAGACGAATGCGGCGACTAAGAAAGCCACCCATCCTACGATGTTGTCCACCAATCTGAATTGTTTCATTTGTGTGATTAGTATTTACAATCTACCGCTTATCAGCATGGGAAAAGGGCAGAATCTGTTTATTCCGAAATAATCTTTGCAAAGGTAGTAATTATATATTAAGAATCAATGAAAGATGGTTTGAAAATATATTAAAATGCTTTTCTCTTCGATTGGCTCCATCTGGAATATGTCCTTTCCTTGCTGTTTTAAGGTCGTTATTAAGCTATTCAATTCACCATAAAAACACGAATTTAATTTTAATTTAGTTTGCTGTCACTTTTAACACTTTGCGTAGTTTATTGGTTTACAGTACTTTATGACATACAATTAACTGACAGGAATGACAGTAAAAATGAAATTGCTCTCAGTCTGCCAAGTATGAGCTTTTTGTATCAGAAGCCTCTCCATGTCTTGAGAGAGGAGGGGGATGTCTCTAAATCTCTCCCCGTCTGTCCCTACTTTGTGACATCTACTCCAATTGACGAGGGCGTTTCTTTATATCAACGAGGGCGTTTCCTTGCTTCAAAGAAAGGCTCTCTTGAATGCGAGAAGGGCGTCTCTTTCTTTGCAACCTCTTGTTTGTTGCTAACGAGACCAAGTCTCGTTACACATCTCCCAGCACTCAGCTACCATGTAAACACACATTTCGCTAAGTATTTTTCGCCTTTCGGAGAGGTAGAGTGGGGCTTTTAGAGGGATTTTGGGGAGGCTACTATTGAATTATAACCGACCGATTTCTGATAGTACATCAGCCACATCTTCGGGTGTATTGAATAGGATACCTTCCTCCAACTCATTATCTGATAACTGATTAAGAAGCTCTTTTGCGGATGCCTCATCAAAGCGTGGTTCACCCTTTGTGTTGGTCTTTGCGAGTAGAGCTGATAGTATTTCTTTGCGGAATTCTTCGATTGACATAATACTAATAGGTTATTGTTTGGAGTAAAAGAGTTATACGTTTTGCATTAAAATAAAGTGTGGGTGCGCCTCATCGCCATAGTTGGCTTGATAAGTAAAGCCCTCATATTCAAATGAAAGGAGGTCGCTTGGTTTTGTGAGACGATTGCGAAGAATATAGCTCGTCATCGCTCCTCGACAGCTCTTGGCATATACACTCACAGCCTTCAGACGGCTACCTTGATCTACCATAAACTGCGGTTGGATAATACGAACAGCCTTTTGCAGTCGCTTCCAGTCGAAGAGTTGCTGAAACTCTGCCGTTGCCAAGTGTACAAGCACGCCGTCATCATCTTGCACCACATTGATGAGTATATCGGTTAGTAAGGGCTTCCAATATGCAAACATATTCTTTCCATCATTCTGCATGAGCTTTGCCTTGCCCTCAAGACGATAAGGGTGAATGAGATCCAAGGGGCGCAAGAGTCCATAAAGAAAGCTCGTTATCCATAGATGATCATCGGCAAAACGGAAGTCATCGGGACTATATTGCTGTGCTTTCAAGCACTTATAAGCCTGTCCATAATAGGCTAGGAGAGCTGGAAGAAGTGCCTCCCGATTGAAGAAGTCTTGATAACGTAGCTTGTTTTCCAGGGCTATTTTCTCATTGCAATGTAGTTCCTTGGATAGGATATCAACGGACATCTCGCCCAGTTCTAACGCCATTCTCCCCACTTCCTTACCGAAGTGTGGCTCGTGCGTGAGGGGTACTTGCACCGAAGTGGTGCTATTCATTATCTTTGCCGAAGCAAGTAGCATTTGCATATTTAGTGCTTATTGGGGGCTTTGCAGGAGTTAATGAGGTTATAGGAGTTAATGAAGTAAAGACAATACTGCCATTGATTGCATTGCTTTCATACGACTACAAGCAACAGAAGGGATGTCTTAACTCCATTCACTCCTTCACTTCTTTCACTCCTATAGAAGTCTATTTCCTAATACTTCAACCCCATATTATAAAGGATGAAACCATAGATATCGGCTTGTTCCTCTAGTTGTTTAGATAGAGGCTTACCACTTCCATGTCCTGCCTTAGTATCAATACGAATCAAAACAGGTGTGTCGCCAGCATTACAAGCTTGTAAAGTGGCAGCAAACTTGAATGAGTGTGCAGGTACAACACGGTCATCATGGTCGGCAGTTGTTATGAGTGTGGCTGGATAATGAGTGCCAGGACGAAGGTTATGAAGCGGAGAATACGAACGAAGATACTCAAACATCTCCTTTGAATCGGCACTTGTTCCATAGTCAGGAGCCCAGTTCCAACCAATAGTAAACTTGTGGTAACGCAACATATCCATTACTCCCACCTGTGGAATACATACCTTAAAGAGGTCGGGGCGTTGCGTCATACAAGCGCCAACAAGCAGTCCGCCGTTTGAACCACCCACTATGGCGAGATAGTCCTTACTGGTATATTTGTTTGTAATCAACCATTCCCCAGCAGAGATAAAGTCGTCAAACACGTTCTGTTTATGCAGTTTCGTACCAGCGAGATGCCACTCTTCTCCATACTCACTACCGCCTCTCAAGCATGCTTGTGCATAGATACCTCCATTCTCAAGGAACGGTATTCTGTTAGATGCGAAGTAGGGTGGCATGGCAATGTTAAAGCCTCCGTAACCATAAAGATACACCGGATTCTTGCCGTTGCGTTTGAGTCCTTTCTTATAAGTAATGAACAGTGGGACACGTGTACCATCCTTACTTGGATAGAAGACTTGCTCTGTTACGTAGTCAGAAGACCGAAACTTAACCTTCGGAGTAGCGTACACTTTGCTTTCATTTGACGCTATATCGTACTGATAAATAGAGTTTGGAATGGTGAAGGAAGAGAATGAATAGAACACTTCCTTGCGGTCTTTTTTACCATAGAAAGCGGCACTTCCCACTGTTGGTAACTTGATTTCAGCCAGTTGCTTACCATCTAAGTCATAGACAAAAGCATGATTCGACGCATCCTTCATATAGTTTAGTATCATCTTACCATCTACGAAGGTCACGTCTTCCAACATATCTTTACTTTCAGGAACAAGCGTTTTCCACTCATTGAATCCAGGGTGTTCTATATCCGTAACCATCAATCGGTTCTTAGGGGCACCATCATTCGTGAGGAAGTACATCTTGTCACCTATAGTCTGTACAAGGCTATATTGCAAGTCAAGATTGGATGTCATCTGAATGAACTGACTATTGGGTTTGCGTAAATCACGTACATATACACAATTACCAGAGCCTGCACCGCTTTCGTAAAGGAACATCATTGTCTCGTCCTCGTTGGTAGATACGAAGTAAAAACGCATGGGATTGGCTGGGTTCTGATAGAACAACTGGTCTTCAGACTGCGGTGTTCCAATCTTGTGATAATAGATCTTCTGCACTGCATTCACATTACTATATTCATGTCCTTTGACGGGTGCGTCGTAGGCACTATAGTAGAATCCATCCCCCTGCCAAGCGGCACCTGAGAACTTAGCCCACATGATATGATCATCAAGGAGTTCGCCTGTTTGAGGATTCATAACATAGAATTCCTCCCAGTCACTGCCACTACGTGATATGGCATAAGCCGCGTATTTACCATTATGAGAGAAGCTAATACTTTTTAAAGCAACCGTTCCGTCCTCTGATAACTTATTAGGGTTAAGGAGGATGCGAGCGTTCTTCTCATCACCAAGATGGTCCATTACATAAAGGACGCTTTGGTTCTGTAGACCATTGTTCTTATAGAACAACCACTTCCCGATAGCCTTATTATAAGAAGGTGCAGATAACTTCTCGTAATTAGCTAACTCTTTCATGCGTTGGAAGAGTTTGCTTCGGAAAGGAATGCGAGCAAGGTACTGTTGTGTTACCTCATTCTCCTTCTTCACCCACTCGGCTGTTGCTTTAGAGCTATCATTCTCTAATGGGCGATAAGGGTCAGCCACTTGCACACCGAAATAGGTGTCAACTGTGTTGTCTTTAGGCGCTTGCGGATAGTTAATCTTCTGTGCCATTACACTCGTTACGGACATTACTGCCGCTGTTAATAATACTTGCTTCTTCATGTGGTAAAAGGTTAAAATGAATTATCTTAGGCTTTCTTGATACCACTCATAGAGCTTCTCTACACCTTGATCTATCTCTACTTTATGTGTCCAACCAAGTCTATGGAGTTTCTCAACATCGATGAGTTTGCGTGGAGTACCATTGGGTTTATCAGCATCCCAGACAATTTCTCCCTCGAAATGAACTGTTTTCTTTACGAGTTCCGCCAGTTCTTTAATGGTCAATTCTTTGCCAGTACCAACATTAATGTGGCAGTTTCGGATCTCACCTAACGATGGGATAGCACCTCCACGACCCTCTGAATTGTTGCGATCGACGGCTCCATCAATCTTAGCACCATAGAAAACACTTGAATACTTATCGATCCCGATGATATCTTTGAAGTCTACATTCAGGAGGACATGCACGCTGGCATCAGCCATATCTTCGCTCCAAAGGAACTCACGAAGTGGACTACCATCACCCCAGAGTGTCACTTTATTGTTCTCGATTCCATAGAATGATAATGCCTTTAAAATGCGTTCCTTAGCGTTCTTTCCATCAACATTTCCTTCGCCAATGAGTGCCCTCAACTGGTCAGTTGGGTTGATGGGGCGTTTATCCATGTCGTTGCGTATAGCATTCCAGTTGCCCTCGTGGATGAGTTTAGACAAGTAAATCTTACGCATCATGGCTGGCATTACATGCGAGTTTTCTAAGTGGAAGTTGTCGTTAGGACCATAGAGATTGGTTGGCATAACGGCTATGTAATTCGTTCCATATTGTAGGTTGTAGCTCTCGCACATCTTTAGTCCTGCTATCTTAGCAATGGCGTATTCCTCATTTGTATATTCAAGAGGAGAAGTGAGAAGCGCATCCTCCTTCATTGGTTGTGGTGCATTCTTAGGATAGATACAAGTACTTCCTAAGAAAAGTAACTTCTCCACACCATGGAGATAGCTCTGTTCTATGACATTGCATTGCATCTTCATGTTCTGCATAATGAAGTCTGCACGATACAAAGAGTTCGCCATGATACCACCAACGAAGGCTGCAGCCAATACAACAGCATCGGGTTTCTCTTCATCAAAGAATCGCTTTACAGCAAGCTGATCGGTTAAGTCCAACTCCTTATGTGACCTACCCACAAGATTCTTATAACCTCTTTTTTCAAGGTTATTCCATATAGCTGAACCCACCAAACCATGGTGTCCAGCTACATAGATCTTACTATCTTTATTCATTCTTTCGTGTTATTACCTTATTTCACAATACCCTTCTCAAGATATTCTGCTAAGTTTGTTCTAACCTTCTCAGCCGCACCATCCGATGCAACCTTAGCCATATCGTGATCAACCATGATATTGACAAGTTCTTCAAAGCTCGTACTATTAGGATTCCATCCCAGCTTAGCTTTCGCCTTGGTAGGGTCACCCCAGAGGTTAACAACGTCTGTTGGACGATAGAAGTCAGGGCTAACTTCGATCAAGACATTGCCTGTTGCCTTGTCAATACCTTTCTCATTCATACCTTCACCCTTAAACTCCAATTCAATACCAACACGTTTAAAAGCATGATAACAGAACTCACGAACACTGTGTTGAACGCCTGTTGCGATAACAAAGTCCTCTGGTTGTTCCTGTTGCAAGATAAGCCACATACACTCGACATAGTCCTTTGCATACCCCCAGTCACGTAATGAACTCAGGTTGCCCAAATAGAGTTTCTCTTGTTTACCTTGCTTTATTCTTGCTGCTGCGAGAGTAATCTTTCGAGTCACAAAGGTCTCTCCGCGACGTTCACTCTCATGGTTGAAAAGAATGCCAGAGCAGCAGTACATGTTATAAGCCTCTCGATATTCTTTTACAATCCAGAAGCCGTATTGCTTTGCAACAGCGTATGGACTATAAGGGTGGAAAGGCGTATTCTCGTTCTGTGGAACCTCCTCAACCTTACCATATAACTCTGAAGTTGAAGCTTGATAGATACGACATGTATCTGTCAAATCCAACTGGCGAACTGCTTCTAATATTCGCAACACACCGACAGCATCAACATCTGCAGTGAACTCAGGCGAGTCGAAGCTCACTTGAACATGGCTTTGTGCGGCGAGATTGTATATCTCATTGGGGCGAACCTTACCTATAACGCCAAGGATACTCATAGAGTCTCCAAGATCAGCATAGTGTAAGTGGAAATGTGGAAGACCCTCTAAGTGAGCAATGCGCTCACGGAAGTCTACTGATGAACGGCGTATAGTACCATGAACATCATATCCTTTCTCGAGTAATAACTCAGCCAAATAGGAACCATCTTGTCCCGTGATACCAGTGATAAGAGCTGTTTTTTGCATTGTTTTTAAGTTTTATCTGTTATTTTGTTGTAAGCCGTTATGTCATTACTTACGAATGCACAAAGATACAAATTATTATTAATAATCAAAGTTTTCAATGGGTATATTCTTTAGAATTATGCGTTAACTGTTTTGGATTTAACCCATATTTGGGTGTAAAGAGCCATGTGATCGAACTATACAGTATATAGCTCTAAAAGTACTTTTAATTTACTTAATCCATGGAAAATCATTCGTATATCAAGCACACAAAATCTCTAATTTAGTTTTAATTATAGTTGCTGTCATTTTTAACATTTATGGTAATGGCTTGTTCTTCAGTAGATTAAGAGCTATAAAGGAATGATAGGAGTGACAGTAACCAGCATCTTCTCTTTTTTATATAGTCTAACACTCTTCTACATCCTTTTGTTTTTAACTTTACAATTAGGATTTAGTTCTTCCTAAATTTATCTATCGAAGAATTATTCGTATATGTTAGTTTTATATAGTCTACGATCTCCCTCAAAACAAATATGTGCTTTCCTTAAATGGAAGAAAGCCTTTCTTGAGTGTGAGAAGAGGCTTCCTTTGATTGCAAGTAAGGCTTTCCTTTAAAACAAAAAGCCTTCTCCTGTAACAGAGAAGGCATGTCGTTATCTAATTAAATTAGGTAGAAAAATTATCCAACCATGCTCTTGAGATCTTCATCAACAGTTGTAATACCACCGAGACCGAAGTTCTCTACCAATACTTTCAGTACGTTTGGTGAAACGAAAGCTGGCAACGTTGGTCCTATATGGATGTTCTTTATACCGAGATGGAGTAAGGCTAAGAGAACGATAACAGCCTTCTGCTCATACCATGCAATATTGAATTCGATTGGAAGATCATTGATATCGTTAGCACCAAAAATCTCTTTTAGCTTCATAGCTACGACTGCCCATGAGTAAGAGTCATTACATTGACCAGCATCCAATACACGTGGAATACCATTGATATCACCAAGGTTTAGTTTGTTATACTTGAACTTTGCGCAACCACTGGTTAAGATAACTGTGTCCTTTGGAAGGCGACTTGCGAAGTCACGATAGTAGTCGCGGCTCTTCATACGACCATCACAACCACTCATAACAATGAACTTGCGAATAGCACCAGACTTTACAGCATCAACAACCTTATCGGCAAGTGCGAATACTTGTGCATGTGCGAATCCACCAATAATCTCGCCTTGCTCGATAGCAGTTGGTGCTTTGCAGGTCTTAGCAATCTCAATTACTTCAGAGAAGTCTTTGTGTCCGTTTGCATCAGCAGTGATGTGTTTCCAACCTGGATAACCTGTTGCATTGGTTGTGAAGACGCGATCCTTGTAGCTTGCCTTTGGTGAAGGAGGAACGATACAGTTCGTTGTGAAGACAATAGGACCATTGAAGGTCTCGAATTCTTCCTTCTGTTTCCACCATGCGTTACCATAGTTACCAACAAGATGCTTGTACTTCTTCAACTGTGGATAATAGTGTGCTGGCAACATTTCACCATGGGTGTAAACGTCGATACCAGTACCCTCTGTCTGCTCCAACAATTGCTCAATATCCTTCAAGTCGTGACCAGAAATGAGGATTCCAGGACGATTACCAGTACCGATGTTAACCTTGGTCAACTCTGGATTACCATATGCCTGTGTGTTTGCCTTATCGAGTAGAGCCATCGCATCAACACCATATTTACCAGTCTCCATAACGGTTGCGAGCAAGGTTTCCATATCAGCGTTTGGGTTGGAAACAATGCCTAATGCCTTCTCCATAAAGGCGATGATCTCATCGTTGCGTTCGTCGAGGCGTGATGCATGCTCATAATATGCAGCCATACCTTTCAAGCCTAATACGGTCAATTCCTTTAGTGAACGAAAGTCTTCATTCTCGGTACGTAACACTCCTTCTCGATTTCCTTCGGCTTCATAATCAGCCTTTTCTCCACCCCACATAATCTCTTGGTAATCAGGGAGGGTAACATTCTTTGAAGCCGCAAGATCGAGTAACTCACGTTTCAATTGTACACCCTTATCCACTTTAGCTAATATTGCTTGGTCATCGAAGTTAGCATTGGTGATGGTAACGAAGAGTGAGTCAACGATATAGTCACCTACTTCCTGACTTGTCTCAACACCTGCTTTGCGAAGTGAATCAGCGATAGTTCCAATACCACGAGTCACTGCGAGTAATAAATCTTGCCAACGACTTGTATCTGCCTTTTTACCACATACACCTTGAATAGTACATCCTGTGCCTTTTGCTGTTTCCTGACATTGGAAACAAAACATCTTGTTCTCTGCCATTTTAAATTATTTCTATGTAATGTTTTAATTTCGTTTTCGGTTGCAAAAATATAGACTAAATCATGGCTATAAGGTAACATTTGTGACTTTGCAAGGTTAAAGTATATTAAATATTAATCGTCCCTAATACCCTGTATAAGACTTGTTAAGTGTAAAAAAGAACATTAACAAGGATAAAGATAAAGTCCCTATTATACAAAGGTATGAGTTATGTGCATGTAAATATTTAGCTCTTTACAAATGAAGGGACAATTATGGTAATCGGAAAAACAACAACTAACAGATATTAAAAATTATACATAGCACTTGACAATATTAATTTATTATGCTATATTTGCATTGTAATAACATATTGGTAACTAAAAATCCACGGTTATGGCTAAGTATAATTTAACTGAAAAAAAGGAGAAGATGGCCGCGTACCGTAGTTTGGTAAGTCCGCAATTGATGGATGAACTTAAGGAGAAAATTCTGAATATCATTCTAATCCAGCAGCGTTACAAAGATAAGAATTATTCTGCGAAACAACTGGCTGAGGACTTAGGAACTAACACGCGTTACATCTCTGCAGTAGTAAATGTAAGGTTTCACATGAACTATACATCGTTCGTTAACAAGTTCCGAATCGAGGAAGCAATGGCCTTACTAGTTGACAAACGCTATCAGGATCTCAATATGGAGGATATCAGTGACATGGTTGGCTTCTCTAATAGACAGTCTTTCTATGCATCATTCTATCGTATTAATGGTGTGACCCCACGTGACTATAAGATGCGTCATCTAGCACAACATCCTTCAGAAGAGATGCGATTAAAGAAGCCACTAAGAAAGTAATCGGTGGCAAGTATATCATTAAGTCTATGATTGAAACAGCAGAAGAAGAATTTAATTATCTAGGTGAACATTTTGCCGATATACAAATGTTAAGGTATCGGCTACCCGAGTTTAGAACACTGACACTCAATCAGAAGCAACTCATTTATTGCCTTTCTAAGGCTACACTATTTGGACGTGACATTACGTTTGACCAGTTTGGAAAGTATAATCTCCGCATCCGAAAGATGTTGGAGACTATTTTCGTATATGCTCAAAAGGATAAACTCTCTGGTTGGAAAGGTAATTTTGATGGTCAGAGTGATAGATTTTTTAAGCAAAGAAACAAACTTGAGGATGAATTTCAAGGCTTAGAACAATATTTGAAGCAGGTGTGGTTTGCCAATGGTATATACCATCATTATGCTTGTGACAAGTTTGTTCCTTTATTCTCTGAGGACTTTTTGCGTGAAGCTACATTGAGTGTTGATGCAAAGTTGCTTCCACTTAAAGAAGGCGAAAGCGTTGAAGCCATGCTTGATGAGCTTTGCCCGATTATCTTTGACCCTACGGTTTTGCCCAAGCGGGTGGATAAGTCGGATGGTATTGATATAGTTCAAGCATCTGCATGTAACTTCTATGAAGGTGTAAATCAGCATGAAGTAGAGGCGTTCTATGCCCAAATGAAGTTGGATGATGTTAATAATAAGATGTCTGTTAGCGATAGTTTGTCAGTTGAACAGACCTCTCCACACCTGTATGGTGCGCCCTCCTATGGTCTAAATTCGACCCTTATAAAGGAGAATGGTGTCATTCGTGAAGACGCATGGAAGCTATCTGGCAAGTATGGAGCAGCCATTGAGAAGATCGTCTATTGGTTGGAACGTGCAAAGACTTATGCTGAGAATGATCAACAATGCCGTGTCATAAGTCTGCTTATACATTATTATATTACAGGAGACCTGCGTGACTTTGATGCTTACTCGATAGAGTGGCTTAAAGAGCAAGACGGTCGTATTGATTTTATCAACGGTTTTATTGAAGTGTATGGAGACCCCATGGGACTAAAAGGATCATGGGAAGGCATTGTAGAATACAAGGATCTTAAAGCAACGCATCGCACACAAACAATCTCAACAAATGCTCAGTGGTTTGAAGATCATTCCCCCGTTAATCCTATTTTCCGCAAGGTAAAGGTGAAGGGAGTCACTGCGAACGTCATTTGTGCAGCTATGCTTGGTGGCGACGAGTACCCTGCTTCAGCTATTGGAATCAATCTTCCCAATGCCGATTGGATACGTGCGGAGTATGGTTCTAAGAGTGTTACTATCTCCAATCTGACGCATGCTTATGATATGGCAGCTAAGGGTAACGGATTCAGAGAGGAATTCGTTATCGATGAAGACACCCGCAAATTGATGGATAAATATGCTGATAAGACGGACAACTTACACACCGATTTGCATGAATGTCTTGGTCACGGAAGTGGTAGACTGCTCCCTGGAACCGATCCAGATGCGCTGAAGAATTACGGAAACACCATTGAGGAAGCTCGTGCCGACCTCTTCGGACTCTATTATATAGCCGATGATAAGCTCATTGAACTTGGTTTACTCGATGACAAAGAGGCCTACAAAGCCCAGTATTATGGCTATATGATGAACGGACTACTTACTCAGCAGGTACGCATTAAGCCTGGTAAACAGATTGAGGAGTCCCACATGCAGAACCGAGCACTCATTGCTCAATGGGCAATGGAACTAGGTAAAGCGGATAAGGTAATCGAACTGGTCACACGCAAAGATGCAACTACTGGTGAGGAGAAGACCTATGTTCAAATCAATGACTATGCTGCTTTGCGCCGTATCTTCGCACACGAATTAGCCGAGATACAGCGTATTAAGAGTGAAGGCGACTTTGAATCGGCTCGAAAGCTGGTTGAGCGTTATGCCATCCAATTGGATGCTAACCTCCATGAGGAGGTACTCCGACGATACAAGCGATTGAATATTGCCCCGTATAAAGGCTTTATCAATCCCGTTTTGAAGCCTGTTCTTGATGAAAAAGGTAATACCATTGACATCGTTGTAGACTATTCTGAAGGTTATACAGAGCAGATGCTCCGTTATTCAAGAGAATATCAAACGTTATAGAAAAAGTTAGGGATGGAAACAGATAATGTTCCCATCCCTTATTTATAGGTATCTCCGTAGATTCCACCCAGCCTCCTCAAAAGGAAAGGACGGTTAATGTAAGTAGATGTTCTTTCTATATCTGTTCAAGATAGGCGGCTGTCATTTCTGCACAACGTTCGCCATCAATACCTGCACTAACAATACCCCCAGCATATCCTGCACCCTCAGCACAAGGGAAGAGACCTGTGAGTCGAATGTGCATGAGCTTTTCACGATCACGTAAAATGCGAACGGGTGAACTGGTTCGTGTTTCGGAAGCAATCATTACTGCTTCATTTGTTAAGAAGCCATGTGCCTGCTTTCCAAATGCTTTGAAGGCTTCTTGGAGTCGTTTGGTAATGAATGATGGCATCCAGAAATGGAGCGGACTAGAGATAAGTCCAGGCGCATAACTCGATTTGGGAAGATCGTATGATAAGCGATTATTCACAAAATCAGCCATGCGCTGTGCAGGAGCTGTTTGCTTTCGATTACCCTGTTGCCATGTATCACGCTCAAGTTTCTCTTGATAGTGCATGATACGTAGTAAGTCGTCACCTTCAACATCTTCTGGATTAAGCTGAACGACCATACCAGAATTAGACCATTGTGTACCGCGATTGGCTGGACTCATACCATTCGTTACCATCTGTTCAGGACCAGTTGCTGAAGGAATAACGAAGCCACCGGGACACATACAGAAAGAATAAACCCCACGCCCCTGTGCTTGTGTAACGAAAGAATACTCGGCTGTTGGGAGATATTTCCCTTTACCATTCTTATTATGATACTGGATCTGGTCAATCAGATGAGACGGATGTTCAAGACGAACGCCAACGGCAATACCTTTTGCCTCCATTTCAATATTAGCTTCCGCAAGATAACGATAAATATCGCGGGCAGAATGCCCAGTAGCAAGGATAACAGGACCATAAAACTCGCGAGTAACACTTAAAGCACTGCGATGATTATCAATAGCTTTTACACCGATAACCTCGTCGCCATCTAATATAAGAGAAGTCATTTTCGTTTGGAAATGCACCTCGCCACCACAATTAAGAATAGTATTTCGCATATTCTCAATCACACGTGGGAGCTTATCTGTTCCGATATGTGGGTGAGCATCAGCAAGGATAGACGTTGACGCACCATGTTGGCAAAATACATTCAGAATCTTATCAACGGGACCGCGCTTCTTACTGCGTGTATATAACTTACCATCCGAATAAGCACCAGCACCACCTTCACCAAAACAATAGTTAGATTCAGAATCTACTTCCTGTGATTTCTTAATTAAAGCTATATCCAATTTACGATCGCGCACATTCTTTCCTCGTTCAAGAATGACAGGACGCAAGCCTAATTCAATGAGTTTTAAAGAAGCAAACAAGCCGCCAGGTCCCTCTCCTACAACAATAACAGAAGGCTTATTGCTAACATCTTGATAGTCGGTCTTCGTATATGCATCGTCCTGTGGAAACTCATTCACATAAATACGCACCTTCAGATTCACATAAATATCACGATGGCGCGCATCAATTGATCGCTTCAGAACCCTCACTCGATAGATTGTTCGCTGATCCAATCCCTTCTCTTGAGCAATGTATGCCTTCAAATTAGCCTCGTTATATGCCACTTGCGGTAAGACGCGTATCTGAAATTCCTCTGTCATATAGCTTTATTTTTGACGCAAAATTAGGTAAATATATCGAGAAAATCGTTAGCTATTGCAATATTTCTTGCTATTTCTACCCCCAAGTTTTGTATTTCCTCCATTGTAAAGGCGGATACCGAATAATAATCGGTTTTTACAGACGTATAGAATGATGTGGAAATTAACACCCTTTTTCTCGTTTTTCATAGGATCATTTAATGGAAATATATTTTACATTCGCTTTTTTCAATCTAGAGTTTTTAGAAAGCATTTATAGAGCTTTTTAGAAACGTATATTGGTTTTTGGTGAAACGTATATACGTTTTTGATGAAATGTATATACGTTTTTAGTAAAATGTACCTACGTTTTTACTAAAACGATAGTACTTTTTGGTCAAAATGATGGTACTTTTTGCCTAAAACGCTAGTATTTTTCTTTCAAAAGTAAGCGTGGTTTTTATAACTTTCTATATATCAAGCAATTAAAATCACACATCAAAAACCGCTCAAAATTCGCGTATTTGGGTGAGAATAAGGGTTTGATTGAAAAAAACGCAATTAGAAGCTTGCAATTAGCAATATTCTATTACAAAAGATTAGAATATACTTTCGAGAAAATCCTCCTACGTGGTGATAAGATCTGATAGAACTCGACTGACAATTCTTACCACTTGCCAGCCGAGATTGATAGATTAAATCAGCTTCTTTACTGATGTTGTTGACGAAAGTTTGAATAGGCTTCCCATCGGACATACAAAGCGGCAATAAGGACGCGGTATGAAGATTGCCAATACGAGGAATAGGATTGCGATGAGAATCACCACCCAACTTGTTGATTGGAATATGAAGGCTACGAACAATTCATAGTCCATCCACTTCGACCATACGCCTGCTAACATCAGAATCATTAGAACCCAGAATAATATTTTACGGAAGTGTTCTAAGTTCTGCACTAATCGTTTGCTCATCTTCCATTTATGATGATTGGTCATTCCAACTAACTCTTGGGCTGCTCCGTAGGGGCAAACATTCGAACAGTAATAATTTTTCTTACCGAAAAGAGGGTAGATGAAAGCTGTAATGAGCATAACTATTGGAACGAATGATATCCAAAAGTTGATGCCGCCTGACATGAATCCAACAAGAACTGACCATGAAATAAAGGTTCCGCCCCATAGTCCCAGAACGACAACATTCAATGAAAGTTGGAAAATGCGATAGCGTTTCTTCTTTACGAATAGAGGGATTATAGCAGCCATTAGGACGACTAACAGACCGATAAGCGACTTAGCACGCAAATCCATCTTTTCAAAAATTGAAGGCTGCTGCGCTTTCTTGGAAGCATATACTAAGCCTGCTTTCATATTACCTATGATTCCACGGGAAGAGAAAGTTGCTCCGCTCACACCGTCTACTTTCATTGCGAGAGCTTGTTCGGTAGTTTTACCATTCCAGCGAGTTAGTAATGCACTGGCCTCTTGGAAGAAATCGGGAGATTCAGAGTTCTTTAATGCCTCAACCTTCTCAATTTTACCATTCTTTATATATATATTCAGTGGAACTGTACCGCCAAATCCTTTTACATCTTTTGCAAGATAAGTTGTATTGATAATAATCGTACCATCATCCAATGTGCGAAGCGTATCAATTTGATTGGTCGTTGTCGTTTTTTTGTTATTAGATAATTGTTCACCCCATATTTTGCCATCACGTTGTGCAGCTGCAACTGCAATCACAATGATACACGTAATTAGTATAAATGTTTGCTGTAATTTCTTCATAAGCCTATCCTAAACTTCAAAAATGTGAGGTGCAAAAGTACAAATTAATAATAGACTATCTTTATTCTCAAGGAGATATAACGTCACTTATTTATACTTTAGCTTTGTTAACATAGTTTTAATAAGCAAGTTTTGTGGATAATTTAATTAATTCGTATATTTGCGCAGTCCATAAGGTGGAACCTAAATCCGCAATTTATCATTTAGAAGAACAAATTAAACCTAAACAAATATGAATAACAAAAGGACCTGTCTATATGACAAACATGTTGCGTTAGGCGCACTCATCGCACCATTTGCTGGTTTTGACATGCCAATTCAGTATTCGGGCATTACGGAAGAGCATAATGCTGTACGCGGGCATTGTGGAGTCTTTGATGTTTCTCACATGGGAGAAGTACTCGTTACTGGGTCGGAAGCCGAGAAATATATCAATCACATCTTTACAAATGATGTGAGGGGGCTACCTGCTGGCAAGGTTTTATATGGCATGATGTGTTATCCTGATGGTGGAGTTGTTGATGATACTTGTATCTGTAAACTGGAAGATCAGGTGTTTTTGATGACAATCAATGCTTCTAATATAGATAAGGATATAGCGTGGATAGAAAAAAATGCTGCCGGATTCGACGTAGTTATTAAGAATAAGAGTGAAAACTATGGTCAACTTGCTCTACAAGGTCCCGAAGCAGAGGCAAAAATAGAAAGCGTTTTAGGGATAAGTACCAAGGATTTGAACTTCTATGAAGTACGGCAAGTCAAGACGGATGGCGAGGTAATCATCGTTTCTCGCACAGGTTACACGGGAGAAGATGGCTTTGAGATCTATGGTTCTCCTAAGTATATTAATGAAGCGTGGGATAAACTCATCGCAGCAGGTATTACTCCTTGTGGTCTTGGATGTCGTGATACATTGAGATTTGAGGTTGGTTTACCTTTATATGGTAATGAATTATCCGATAAAATATCTCCAGTAATGGCAGGTTTATCTATGTTCGTTAAGCTGGACAAGGAAGAATTTATCGGAAAAGATGCCCTTCAAAAGCAAAAAGCAGAAGGTGTTAGTCAGCGTCTTCGTGGTATTGTTCTTGAAGGAAATGCTATTCCACGTCATGGATATAAGGTGATGAAAGCTGGAAAAGAGGTAGGAGTTGTCACAACTGGCTATCGTCTAATCTCAACACCAAAGAGCTGTGCGGTTGCATTGGTTGATGCTTCTGTTCAGATGGGTGATAAACTTGAGATTCAGATCCGTAAGAAGTCGTTCCTGGGAATAGTCGTCAAAAAGAAATTCTATGATAAGCATTACAAAAAGTAGTGCTGTTATAACATATTATTCGAATTAAAAACCTAAAAATAATTTATTATGGCTAAAGTAATTGAGGGACTCTATTATTCAGAGTCACACGAGTTTGTGAAAGTAAGTGGTAATGTTGGCTATATCGGTATCACAGATTATGCACAGCACGCATTAGGTAATATTGTTTATGTAGATATGCCTGAAGTGGATGATGATATCGAAGTTGGTGAAG
Organism: Prevotella veroralis DSM 19559 = JCM 6290; assembly: GCF_000377625.1. GTDB lineage: Bacteria > Bacteroidota > Bacteroidia > Bacteroidales > Bacteroidaceae > Prevotella > Prevotella veroralis. The sequence goes on from NZ_KB898326.1 coordinate 140,637, forward strand.
ACTTTGGAGCAATTGAGAGCGTCAAAGCAGCTTCCGACCTAAAAGCTCCTGTGTCTGGAAAAGTCTTAGAGATAAATGAGGCATTAGAGGATGAACCGGGATTGCTTAATAAGGACGCTTTCGAGAATTGGATTATCAAGGTTGAGTTTTCTGATACTTCAGAATTGAAAGATCTTATGGATGCTCAAGGTTACGAGGAGTTCTGTTCAGAATCTTAAAAGCAATAAAAGGGGGTAAAATAAGGTTTGTTTGTCCTATTACATCCTTATTTATTATACTCCCTGCTATTTGTTTTCTCTTTATCATATATCTAAACAACTCTATACGAAAATGAACCATAAGTTTTTACCTCATACAAATGAAGAAATTCGGCAAATGCTTGATCGAATCGGCTTCAAGGATCTTGATAAGCTTTATTCGGAAATACCAGAAGAGATCCGCTTTAAAGGTGAATATGATATTCTGAATGCAATGAGCGAATTAGAGATTCGTGCTTTTTTTGATAAACTCGGTAAAAAAAATGATATGCTTACCTGCTTTGCTGGTGGTGGAGTTTATGATCATTATAGCCCAAGTGCAATCGCAAATATCGTAAGTCGCTCGGAATTTCTCACATCTTATACCCCCTATCAAGCAGAGATTTCTCAGGGAACCCTCCATTATATCTTCGAATTCCAAAGTATGATGGCAGAGTTAACAGGTATGGATATCGCCAATGCTTCAATGTATGAGGGCACAACCGCTACGGCTGAAGCAATGATGGTAGCTTTTAATAATAGTAAAAAGGCTGATACTATTCTTTATTCCGGAGCATTGAATGAGAATATCATTGCGGTGCTAAAGACTTATGCGTTCTTCCATGGTGTTAAATTGAAAGCTATTGAAACAGCAGAAGGTGCTACCACTTTAGACGAAGTAAAGAAGGGATTAGGTGAAGGTGGTATTGCTGGCGTTATCGTTCAACAGCCTAATCGCTATGGAATTATAGAAGATTTTACAGGTTTTGCTGATGCTTGCCATGAAAAGAAGACTATGTTTATTATTAATAGTGTAGCCGCTGACCTTGCTTTGTTAAAGACTCCAGGTGAATGGGGGGCAGATATTGCTGTCGGCGATATTCAAAGCCTTGGTTTGCCAATGAGCTTTGGTGGTCCTTATGCTGGTTATATGTGTTCTACTCAGAAGCTTATGCGTAAACTCCCAGGACGTATTGTTGGTCAGACACGTGATAATCGTGGACAGCGTGTATTTGTGCTTACCTTACAAGCACGCGAACAGCATATTCGTCGCCAGAAAGCAACATCAAATATCTGTTCAAATCAAAGTTTAATGGCATTGTATGCTACGATTTACATGGGACTTATGGGTAAAGAGGGGATTAAAGAAGCTGCACAATTAAGTTACGATGCAGCTCATTATCTATGTGAAAAACTTGTTAGTACAGGTAAAGCTAAGTTAGTTTACAATAGAGAGTTCTTTAATGAGTTCCTTATAGAAATGGAAAATCGAGATGATTTCTTTGAAAAGGCGATAAAGAAAGGCTTCCTTCCGGGTATTAAAGTTGATGATAATAAGCTTCTTATTGCTGTTACTGAAAAGCGCACCAAGGATGAGGTTGATTCCTTTATTGAATTATTCTAATTATACAATGTCTTAAATTATAAGTTGCGATGAATAACAAGTTATATGGAAATCTGATATTTGAATTATCCCATCCTGGCAGACGTGCTTATAGCTTACCAGAAAATAGTTTTGGAAATCATACTCTACCATCATCATGTAAACGAGCAAAGGATGCAGAATTACCAGAATGTGATGAGTTTACGGTTGTAAGGCATTATACAAATCATAGTGGAAATAACTTCGGAGTTGATAATGGCTTTTATCCTCTTGGTTCATGTACCATGAAGTACAATCCAACGATTAATGAAGAAATCGCTTCAATGCCTTCTTTCATTGGGCTTCATCCTCGCCAACCGATAGAAACGGTGCAAGGTGCTTTGGAAGTTGAATATAATATTCAACATGCATTAGCATCAATTACGGGTATGGCTGATGTCACGCTCAATCCTTATGCAGGTGCGCATGGAGAGTTGACGGGTCTGATGATCATTTCTTCATATCATCTCCAACGTGGAGATACTAAGCGCAAAAAAGTTATCGTACCAGATTCTGCCCATGGTACAAATCCTGCTTCTGCAGCGGTATGTGGACTTGAAATCGTTGAAGTGAAAAGTACAGAAGATGGGCTTGTAGATGTCAATGACCTAAAGAAATTATTAGGAGATGATATTGCGGGTATGATGATGACCAATCCTAATACTCTTGGATTGTTTGAAAAGGATATTCCCAAAATAGCACGTTTAGTGCATGATTGTGGCGGATTACTATATTATGATGGTGCTAATCTTAATCCTTTATTAGGAATTGCTCGTCCTGGCGATATGGGATTTGATGTGATCCATCTTAATCTGCACAAAACCTTCTCAACTCCTCATGGTGGCGGTGGTCCAGGTTCTGGTCCTGTTGGAGTCTGTGAGAAGTTAATCCCATTCCTTCCTAAACCTCACGTATGCAAGAATGAGAATGGTTTTTATATAGAGAGAGCTGGAAAGAAGGAAGAAAATAGTGTTGGAGATATTCATGTTGGAGGTTATTTGGGTAATTTCCTCGTGATTCTTCGTGCCTATACATATATACTTACAATGGGTAAGGATCATTTTAAAGAGGTAGGTTTGTTAGCGACATTGAACGCTAATTACATAAAGGAATGTCTGAAAGATGATTATGAACTTCCTATTGATATATTGTGCAAACATGAATTTGTATTCGATGGATTAAAAGACAAAAGTACTGGTATTACTACAATGGATGTGGCTAAGCGTCTCCTTGATTATGGATATCATGCTCCAACAATTTACTTTCCACTTTTGTTCCATGAGGCTATGATGATTGAACCAACAGAGAATGAAAGTAAAGAAACCATAGATGGATTCATTAAGACAATGCATCTTATTGCTAAGGAAGCTATAGATACTCCAGATCTATTAAGAGAGGCTCCACACAATACTCCTATTGGACGTGTGGATGATGTCCTTGCTGCAAAACATCCTATCTTGACCTATCAACAACTTGTTAATGATAAGGGGGAAGAATCTTAATTTGTGTTTGTGAAAAGTCTATATTGAATATAATAAATCTATTTAAAAGGATTTATATGGATAAAACAGATTTATTGATTATTGGTTCGGGACCTGGTGGTTACCGAACCGCTTCTTATGCAGCTAAAAATGGTCTTCAAGTAACTATTATAGAGAAAGGACAACTAGGCGGAACTTGTCTCAATGCGGGATGTATTCCTACGAAATGTCTTGCACATGATGCTGAGGTTCGCCTTACTGCTCTTTCGTCCATTGGTTCGCTTCCTTCACTTGATTTCAAGAAGGTGATAGAGAGAAAAGAAGGCGTACTTAACCAACTTAGAGAAGGGATTGGCTCCTTATTAGATCAGCACAATATCACTTTGATAAAAGGTGAAGCACATTTTGTGTCTGATCATATAGTTGAAGTTGATGACAGGAAAATAGAAGCAAAGAATATTATTATAGCAACTGGATCTCAAGCAAAGCTCCCACCTTTTATTAATAGGGAAGATTATTTAAATAATCCAAAGTCTAAGCGCACGGTTGTTACTTCTACAGAACTTCTTTCTATTGAGAAATTACCAGAAAAGCTTGTTATAATTGGTGCTGGAGTTATCGGAATGGAGTTCGCTTCTGCTTTCGCTGCTTTCGGAAGTCAAGTAACTGTTGTTGAGTTTATGAAGGAGTGTCTACCTCCTATTGATAGTGATATTGCAAAACGCTTAAGAAAAACACTTGAAAAGAGAGGTGTGACATTCTATATGCAAAGTGCTGTTGAAGAAATTATATATCCGACAGAGGGAGATAATCTCGGAACAATGGTTGTATTCCGTAAAAAAGATAAGGAATTTAAGATAGAAGCAGATATAGTTCTTATTGCTACGGGTAGACAGCCGAATGTAATGGATGTGGGATTAGACTCAACAAATATTGAGTTTTCACCAAAAGGTATCCCTGTTAATGATAATATGGAGACGAACATCAAGGGTATTTATGCCATAGGTGATGTAAATGCTCGTCAAATGTTAGCGCATGCTGCTACCTTCCAAGGATTCCGTGCTGTTAATCACATTATAGGCAAACAAGATAATATTCGTCTTGACATTATGCCATCAGCGATCTTTACTTATCCAGAAGCAGCCAGTGTTGGTAAGACGGAAGATCAATGTAAAGAAGCTGGGATTCCGTATACTACACGAAAAGGCTTTTATCGTTCAAATGGTAAGGCTTTAAGCATGAATGAAACAGAAGGAATGATTAAAATCCTGATAGGTGAAGATGGATTAATCCTTGGAGGACATGCGTATGGAAGCCATTCAGCTGATCTCATTCAAGAGCTTTCCGCACTCATGAATCGTGATATAAAGTTAGAAGAAATATGTGATATCATTCATATTCATCCAACGCTTAGTGAGATATTACAAGATACATTAATAGGGTAAAAGTATCAATGTAATATGTTTTGTCTCTCTGAAGAGAGATATTTAAATTGCAAAATGTTTGGATGATAAAGAACTTTACACTAACTTTGCATGCCGAAAGGATACAGATTTAGTCGTATCGATTCGATTGGGATAGTCATCAAATAAATTAGAAAACCCGAGAAGACTTCTTTTGTTAATGGCGGGCCACATAAATTGCATTTAGCGACTGAGCCGCAAGGTCAGTGGATTACAAAGACGAGGAGCTCTCTTATCATTGATACTCGGACTTTTCATCACATCATCGATACGACTTTCCATATTCCACCCACACAAGATGAGGGAATTGCGGTGAGATTCCTAAATGGGAGTCTCACCTTTTATATATCTATAGATTATTAACTAAATCTTAAACTCTCCATACGGAAAATAGCTATCCTTATATTATATGGTAAAGGGTATTAGTATCCCACTGCTACAGCTAGCTTTCAAAGGAGAAAAGAAAGGAATTAATTATATGTTCTCAGGTATTGTAGAAGAAATGGCAACTTTAGTCCGTATAGAGCACGAGCAAGAAAATATCCATTTTACTTTCCGTTGTTCATTTACAAAAGAATTGAAGATAGACCAGAGCGTAGCTCACAATGGTGTTTGCTTGACGGTTGTTAAGTTTGAAGGCGACACCTATACTGTAACAGCGATGAAAGAGACGCTCGAACATTCAAATCTTGGCTTACTTAAAGTAGGAGACCGAGTTAATGTTGAACGTTCAATGCTGATGAATGCTCGTTTAGACGGGCATATAGTTCAAGGGCACGTTGATCAAACGGCTAAGTGCATTAATATGGAAGATGCTGATGGCAGTACTTATTATACTTTTGAATATCCTCTTAACCCAGAAATGGCTCAAAGAGGTTATTTGGCTGTTGATAAAGGTTCGATAACTGTCAATGGTGTATCTCTTACCGTTTGCGAGCCTACAGATAATAGCTTTAAGGTAGCTATTATTCCGTACACCAAAGAGAATACAAACTTCGCCGATATTCGGCTTGGTTCTACTGTGAATATTGAGTTTGACATAATCGGTAAATACATTGCACGCCTCTATCATAAGGTATAATCATCGTCATGTTATAATGAAAAGGCAGTCCCTCTCATTAGCGACAGACTTTGTAAAACCTCAGCAAACAGTACTATTCACTCCCCTCTCCATTCGGAGAGGGGAGTGAAGGGTACTCTGATCCAGTGGTAGGATAAAAGCCTTCACAAGCCCCTCCAAGGGAGGGGATGTGCCTAACGGAAGCTAGTTAGGATAAGCGTTATTTTGATTAAAAGGATATGTACATTCTATATTTGTTTTCATTGTGTACCTTCTGTCTCTTTAAAAGCACCTTATATAATCTGTCATTGAAAAATATGTTTGTATGCTTTCTACCTGTATCAAAAAGCAAAAGACTTTAATTAATGTATTTGTATTTTGATACGCCTTCTTTTCGTATAAATATGGGTTTGTATTATAAAAATTAGTTAATTACATGGCTTTAGTATATATTTTCTATATGGTAAATGTAAAAATAACTCACATATTTTGATAATACATTTCTTTTACAGAAAGTTTTATTATCTTTGTTTGTGAATTGTGACAGATACGATAAATAAAGAGTAATAATGAGGAAACAAATTTATACATCAAAGGTATTTTGGAGTCAAATAGTACTTTGGCTTCCTTTGTTCCTCGTTCCTATCATATACTCCCCTTTTGGTTTATTTTCATGGCAAGAGAGCTTATCCCAGTATATAGTTCCTTTGTCAATGATGATAGTTGCCTACATTAATTATTTCGTTTTTGCACCAAAGCTACTTAAAGGTAATGAGAAAGAATTTTGGATATATAATATTGTTCTAATCTTATTTTTGTCTATAGCACAACATGAATGGTTGTATTATACGGGGACTGAACGATATATTATTTCGTTTTCTTACCAGTTGTTGTTGCAGAATGTGGAAGAGAATATAAATCCACATCTTTTCTTCATTACTCGTAATATCTTTAATTTGAGTATCTGTGCGGGAGCTGCAACCTCTGTATTGATGGCACAACGTTGGTCGAAAGCTGAAGAAGAGAAGCGAGAAGCTGAAACTGCTATGACAAAAGCAGAATTGATTAATCTTCGTCAGCAAGTGAATCCACACTTCATGCTCAATACGATGAATAATATTTATGCTCTTACAGCTTTTGATACTGAGAAAGCGCAAAAGGCTATCATTGATCTCTCAAAGATGTTGCGCCATATTTTGTATGATTATCAGCAGCCGTATGTAAGTTTAAAAGAAGAAGTTGAGTTCTTGAATAACTATATTGAGTTGATGATGATTCGTATTCCCGATAATATTGAAATTAAACGAGAATGTAATATACCAGAACCATGCAATATTCAAGTTGCTCCGATGATATTTATCTCACTGCTTGAAAACTCTTTCAAGCATGGTATAAGTCCTAACCATAAGAACTTTATTCACATTCTATTGGATGCGAACGATGAACGCATAATGTTTGCTATAGAAAATAGTAATTATCCGAAAACAAAGGAAGAAAGGAGTGGACATGGTATTGGACTAAAGCAAGTCGAACGCCGCTTAGAGCTCGCCTATTCTGGTAAATACCGATGGGAAAAGAAATATGATAGTAAAATGAACATATATTCGTCTAAAATAATAATCTATGACACTAAATTGCATAATCATTGATGATGAGCCATTAGCGGCAGATTTACTTGCTAGCTATGCAAAGAAAACTCTTTTTTTGAATCTGATAGGAGTGTTCAATAGTGCCGTAGAAGGTATTAGAGCCATTCGAGGGAATAGAGTAGATCTTATTTTCTTAGATATTCAGATGCCCGAATTAAGTGGATTGGAATTTGCGAAGATACTTCCCAAAGAGACAAAGATAATTTTTACAACGGCATTTAGTCAGTATGCTGTTGAGGGTTACAAGGCTAATGCTATAGATTACTTGATGAAGCCTATCAGCTATGACGATTTCTTAGCAGGAGCAAATAGGGCTTTAGAGTGGTTTAAGAGTGTACGTCAATCAGAGAATGCTTCAAATGATCGTTTTATCTTTGTGAAGAGTGAGTATAAGCTAGTCAAAATCATGTTTGATGATATACTTTACATCGAAGGAGTGAAAGATTATGTAAAGATATATCTGGAAGATGGTCATAAACCTATTATGAGTTTGATGAACATGAAGAAGATAGAAGAGGCTCTTCCTAAACCAGAATTTATGCGTGTTCATAGATCTTATATCATACACATGAAAAAAGTGGATGGAATTGATCGTTTTCGGATTGTCATCGGTGGCGCGATCCTTCCGATATCAGATAGTTATAAGGTTAGATTACAAGATTTCTTAGATGGACATACTTTGTAATTTGTAATTCAATATGCAAAAGGTAGTTAGGTTTTTCTAACTACCTTTTTATGTTATTAGAGTTATATAAACTCTTTAGTTTTGGGATAATTCACCTCCAATTTAAATGTGTAATTGTTCATTATTTATTATACAATTTCAATAACTATCACTAATATCTTCGAATAGGTTGAGTCATTGCATGGGTAAAAGTGGAAGAGTAAATAGGTGATGATGCTTCTGCTTATTAAATAGGAATGTTGCTCACAGGTAGGATCCTCTTACTTTGGTGGCTTTTTTCAGTCATCCCTTTGCCATATCTTAATTTTTTAGTAATTTTGCATGTATTTTTGGAATAAACAATATATCTAGATAATGAAGATTTCATACAAATGGCTAAAGGAATACGTTGACTTTGACCTTACTCCACAGGAGACGGCGGACGCGCTGACATCTACTGGTTTGGAAGTTGACGCATTGGAAGAGGTTGAAACGATACGTGGCGGACTCAAGGGTCTCTTTGTTGGTAAAGTGTTGACTTGTGAGGCGCACCCTAATTCAGATCATCTTCACGTTACAACCGTAGACTTAGGCAAAGGGGAACCACAGCAAATTGTTTGTGGTGCTCCAAATGTAGCTGCAGGGCAGAAGGTTATTGTAGCTGATCTTGGTTGCGTGCTCTATGATGACGACAAGGAATTTACAATTAAGAAGAGTAAGTTGCGTGGTGTTGAAAGTCTTGGCATGATCTGTGCGGAAGATGAAATAGGTGTCGGTACAGCTCATGATGGAATAATAGTTTTACCAGAAGATGCACCAGTAGGTCAGCCCGCTGCAGAGTATTATCATTTGGACAGCGACTGGCTAATTGATATAGATATCACTGCCAACCGTGCCGATGCTCTTAGTCATTATGGTGTGGCTCGTGATCTTTATGCTTGGCTCACACAGAACGGCTATAAGACATCGCTTCATCGTCCTAATTGTGATGCTTTTGTAGTTGATAATCATGATCTTCCAATTGAGGTAACTATTGAGAATCCCGAGGCATGCCGTCGCTATGCTTGTTTGAGTATTACTGATTGCGAGGTTAAGGAAAGCCCACAATGGTTGAAAGATAAGTTGAATGTCATTGGTCTGCGCCCCATCAATAACATCGTAGACATTACTAATTATATTATGATGGCCTATGGTCAGCCAATGCACTGCTTTGATGCAGACATGGTGAAGGGTCACCATATCATAGTAAAAGACAATAACGAGGGAAAGAAGTTCGTTACACTTGATGGTGAAGAGCACATTCTAGGTGAGCATGACCTTGCCATTTGTAATGAGGAAGAACCGATGTGTATTGCAGGTGTCTTTGGCGGAAAGGGTAGTGGTACTTATGAGACCACTCGTAATGTGGTACTAGAGAGTGCTTACTTCCATCCAACATGGATACGTAAGAGTGCTCGACGTCATGGATTATCTACTGATGCTAGCTTCCGTTTCGAGCGTGGTATTGATCCAAATGGCGTTATCTATGCACTCAAGCAAGCTGCTATTCTTTGTAAAGAATTGGCAGGAGGTAAGATAAGTATGGAGATTCGTGATGAGTATCCTACAAAGATGTCCGACTTCCCAGTTCGTTTAAATTACGAGTATTGTGATCGCCTCATTGGTAAGAAACTTGGCAATGATGTTATTAAGCGAATTGCCGAAAGTCTTGAGATGAAGTTAGTGAAGGAAGATGCAGAAGGTTTAGATTTATTGGTTCCAGCCTATCGTGTGGATGTTCAGCGTCCTTGTGATGTTGTCGAGGATATACTTCGTATCTATGGATACAATAATGTAGAGATTCCAACCACATTGAAGTCTTCATTGACGATAGCAGAGGATGCTGATAAAGAGTACCATAAAGAGAATATCATTGGTGAGCAGCTTGTAGGTGAGGGCTTCTTAGAGATTATGAACAACTCTTTGACTAAGGCTTCTTACTATGAGGAGACTGGTTTTAATGCTTATCCTTGGGAAGAAACAGTAAAGGTGATGAATCCACTATCAGCTGACTTGGGGGTAATGCGTCAGACCTTACTCTTTGGTGGTTTGGAGAGCATTGTTCGTAACGTTAATCGTAAGGCACAGAACCTCCGCTTCTTTGAGGTGGGCAATGTCTATAAGTACGTTAAGGAGAAATGGTCAGAAGAAAGCCCTGTAAAGGCTTACGTACAAGATCATCACATTGCCTTATGGGTAACAGGTAAACATATTCAAGGATCATGGGCACATCCAGACGAGGATAGTTCTTTCTATGAGTTGAAGGCATACGTTGAAAATATCCTTCGCCGTATAGGTGTACCACAAGGTTTATTGGTTTGTACTAATTCGGACAATAATGCTTTCGATAAGGCACTTGTCTTGAAGACACGTGCAGGCAAGGCATTGGTAGAAATGGGAATCGTTAATCATAAGGTTCTGAAGAGTTTTGATATAGAGCAGAAGGTTTATTATGCAGAACTTGATTGGACTGGCTTGATGAAAGCAACTCGCAAGAATAAGTTGCAGTTCCACGAGATTTCTAAGTACCCTGCAGTAAGTCGCGACCTTGCATTATTGGTTGATAATAATGTAGAGTTTGCTCAGATAGAAGAGATAGCACGTCAGACAGATAAGAAACAGTTGAAGCGTGTGGAACTCTTTGATGTTTATCAGGGTAGGAACTTGCCAGAAGGCAAGAAGAGCTATGCTGTAAACTTCATTCTTCAGGACGAGACAAAGACGCTAAATGATAAGGCTATCGATGCTATCATGCAGAAATTAATTAAGAATTTAACAAATAAACTAGGAGCAGAACTCCGTTAATAAGAAAATCCAATGGGTAGAGCATTTGAATATCGCAAAGCTACTAAGCTCAAGAGATGGGGCCACATGGCTCGCACATTTACAAAGTTAGGTAAGGAAATCGCTATTGCTGTAAAGGCAGGTGGACCAGAGCCTGAAAACAATCCTCGCCTTCGTGCAATTATTGCTACATGTAAGCGTGAGAATATGCCAAAGGATAATATCCAGCGAGCTATCAAGAACGCAATGGGTAAGGATCAAAGCGATTATAAGGAGGTACCATACGAGGGTTATGGTCCTCATGGTATTGCAGTATTTGTTGACACATTGACCGACAATACCACACGTACCGTTGCCGATGTTCGTTCAGTATTCAACAAGTTCAATGGTAACTTGGGTACTCAAGGTTCTTTGAGCTTCCTCTTCGATCACAAAGCAGTCTTCTCATTCAAAAAGAAGGACGGCTTAGATATGGAAGAATTGATTCTCGACTTGATTGACTATGGAGTTGATGATGAGTTTGATGAGGATGAAGAAGAGAATGAGATTACCATCTATGGTGAGCCAACTAGCTTCGGTGACATTCAGAAACATTTAGAGGATAATGGTTTCGAGATAACTTCAGCAGAGTTTACACGTATACCAAACGACTTGAAAGATGTTACTCCTGAACAGCGTGAAACTATAGATAAGATGGTTGAAAGACTTGAAGAGTTTGACGATGTACAGAATGTGTACACTAATATGAAGCCTGCAGAAGAAGAGCAAGAATAAGCATCTTCTTTAATAGGTAATATACTAATATACCAAAGAAGAGGATATGTCTATGGGCATATCCTCTTTTATTATTATGATATTTATAGTTAGTTTAAATGCAAATATCAGTAAGCTAAATGATTAAGATTGCCAGTTGCAGTTGTTCTTTATCATCTGGTAATTCGTTCCTAACAATCTATTATATAGAAGGAAATGCCTCTCCTCATTTAAAGAGGGCGTTTCTTCACATCAACGGAGGCGTTTCTTTATGATGAAGAGAGCCTTTCCTTGCATCGAAGAAAGCCTCTCTTCATTAAGCCTTAACTATTTTCTGTAAAATTCCTGCACGCATGGAGGGCGAGTAGGGAAGGCTTGGGCATTTAGAATAACACATCCTTAAAGAGCTTCACACGGGCAAGTAGTTCCCTGATATGCGTCAGTTGGGCAAAGAAGTCATGTACATCTTCAGCGTTATAGCCCACTGCGTATATGCCTAAATGGTCTGCCAAGTAAATTGATCGTTGGTTATGCCACTTCTGAGAGATGATGATAATCGAGTCTGCATGATACTCTTCTTGTATGTTACGCATCGATAAGAAGGTGCGATGACCACTACCATCCATGTGGATAATGTTGGCTGGTATGCCTCTAACAATGAGGTTCTTCTTCATGGCGGAAGGCTCATCATATCCCTTGCGCTTCTCTCCGCTGATGATTAACTGCTTGTATTTATGATTCTTGTAAAGCTCAACAGCAGCATTGATACGTGCTTGGAAGAACAGATTAGGTCCTTCCGAGTAACGGCTCTTGGGACTTGTTCCGAGCAAGACAGCCGTTTTCATCGCAGGTACTTCCGCTGGATTATCGAAGACACGACCCTTCGCATTGTTATTAACAATGATGTTACACGTTGCAATAATTGCTACAACGATGACCAAAAGGGCTGTAACTGTATAGATAACTTTGCGTTTCATAATGTTATTTCCTGCTCTTTAATACATCAAGAGCATCGAAGGAATAGACCATTGTACCACTGGTAAAGGTGGTAGTCTCAATCTTCAGCGAGCGATACTTGCGTAGGTAACTGACGAAAGCGACGGGGTTTTGAACAAAGGCAGAATCTGTTTGTTTGCTAATACCGGATTTGTAAGTGAATCGCCCGACCTCATCTCCTTGCGCATAAACACGTACATAGTTCGTACTGTCATAGCTATTACCAGCGAACTGTTCGCCATCTCCGAGAATCATACAGGCTTCCAAGCCCAGACGCCCAAGTCTCCTCACTCGGATAGTCATGCGGTTAGTGGTCGTAATCTGCGACTTCTTGTTCGGAGCACTTTGTATGGTTGCCAGTGCCGAATCGTTCAGGTAAGTCCAAGCCGACACGTATGTGCCATCGTCACCCTTAGTACTGTCAAGGTTAACAGCAACCATTGTGTCAACCAAAGTGGTATCATAATGCCCCACACCACGCGATGAACACGAGGTGCAGGAAGTAAGAGTTGTTGCTGTTACCAGCGTCAGAAAGGCAACTGGTAACAGCATCATTGATTGTAATCTCATTGTTATTGATTCTAATACTCACCCCACGCCTTGATGTCGATGTCGTCAAGCGAGACATTACAGAAGGCATTGATGAACGCACTTGCCAATCGGCTGTTCGTAATCAATGGTATATTGAGGTCGATGGCGGCACGTCTGATCTTATAACCATTGGTTAGCTCGCGCGGAGTTAAGTCTTTCGGCATGTTGACAACCATGTCGATTTTCTTCTCATGGAGCAAGTCCAAGGCTTGAGGCGAATGTTCCTTATCAGACGGCATGTACACAAGTGTGTTCTCAATACCATTCTCTGTGAGGTACTTAGACGTTCCCACGGTTGCAAAAAGCTCATAGCCGTGTTGCTTCAAGGTCTTTGCTGCATCCAACATCTCGGCTTTCTGCTTCGCACCTCCTGTAGAGAGAAGGATGGTCTTCTTCGGTATTCTCTGTCCAACAGACAGCATACTTTTCAGCAAGGCAGTGGCAGAATCGTCACCAAGACAGCCCACTTCACCCGTTGAACTCATGTCAACACCGAGCACAGGGTCAGCTTTCTGCAATCGATTGAAGGAGAACTGCGAAGCCTTTATGCCCACATAATCAAGGTCAAAGAGGTTCTTGTTAGGCTTTTCAACAGGTACGCCGAGCATGATCTTAGTAGCGAGATCGATGAAGTTGAGCTTTAGCACTTTACTAACGAACGGGAATGAGCGACTTGCGCGTAGGTTACATTCGATGACAAGGATATCGTTCTCGCGTGCCATATACTGTATGTTGAATGGTCCGTTGATATGTAGCTTCTTCGCAATCTGGCGGCTAATGCGTTTGATACGACGCACGGTTTCAACGTAAAGCTTCTGCGGTGGGAACTGAATCGTTGCGTCCCCGGAGTGGACGCCAGCAAATTCTATGTGCTCAGAGATGGCATACGCCATGATTTCTCCATCCTTTGCGACAGCATCCATTTCGATCTCTTTCGCGTTCTCAATGAACTTACTCACCACAACGGGATGGTCTTCACTGACGTTGGCAGCCAACTGGAGGAATCGAGTCAGCTCATCCTTGTTAGAACAAACATTCATGGCTGCACCCGAGAGAACGTAAGATGGGCGTACAAGAACAGGGAATCCGACACGGTCAACGAACTTGTCTATATCCTCCATACTCGTTAGTGCGCTCCATTCCGGTTGGTTAATTCCGTTCTCGGTAAGCATAGATGAGAACTTAGCACGGTCTTCCGCATTGTCGATGTCCTTAGCTGCCGTACCCAGAATTGGCACGTTCTCTTCATCGAGATACATAGCTAAGTTGTTCGGAATCTGACCTCCCGTTGAGACGATAACACCATGAGGAGTCTCGGCATCGATGATATCCATGACACGTTCGAACGTCAGTTCATCAAAGTAAAGACGGTCGCACATGTCATAGTCAGTCGATACCGTCTCTGGGTTGTAATTGATCATGACGGATCGATACCCATGTCTTCGAATGGTGTTCAATGCCTGTACTCCACACCAGTCGAACTCTACAGAACTACCAATACGATAGGCTCCTGAACCCAGAACAATGACTGACTTTCGATCGTTGGAGAACGTTACGTCCGATGCTACTCCTGCATAGGTAACGTATAAGTAGTTGGTCTGTGCAGGATATTCGGCAGCCAGTGTGTCAATCTGTTTGACGACTGGAAGGATGCCAAAACCCTTACGCAATCTTCTTACAAGCATCATTGCTTTGTGCATATTAGGGCACTCTTCTTCCAGTCCTACTGCACGAGCTATTTGGAAATCAGTGAATCCATAGACCTTAGCCTCACGTAGTAACTGCTTGTCGAGGGTGTTGATATTCTTGCGTTTCAGCTCTTCGTCAATGTCAATGATATGCTTTAACTTGTTCAAGAACCATTTGTCAATCTTCGTCAAATCGTGTATCTGATCAACAGTATAGCCCTTGTGCATAGCCTTTGAGATGATGAATACACGCTTGTCGGTTGGTTCGCGCAATGCAGCATCTATATCTTCAATCTGCAACTCCTTGTTTTCTACAAAGCCGTGCATGCCTTGTCCTATCATTCGTAAGCCCTTCTGGATAGCCTCCTCGAAGTTACGACCAATCGCCATAACCTCTCCGACGGACTTCATACTTGACCCCAACTCCTTGTCGACACCACGGAATTTGCTTAAATCCCAGCGTGGTATCTTGCAGACAACATAGTCGAGTGCAGGCTCAAAGAAGGCAGATGTCGTTTTTGTAACAGAGTTCTTCAATTCAAAGAGACCATAGCCCATACCCAATTTAGCTGCCACGAACGCCAAAGGATAGCCTGTTGCCTTACTTGCGAGAGCTGACGAACGAGACAAACGGGCGTTTACCTCGATGACACGATAATCCTCGCTCTGTGGGTCGAAGGCATATTGAACGTTACACTCACCGATGATTCCGATGTGACGAACTATCTTTATTGATAATTCGCGGAGCTTGTGATACTCGCTATTAGTCAATGTCTGTGATGGAGCAATTACGATAGATTCACCCGTGTGGATGCCTAATGGATCGAAATTCTCCATGTTACAAACTGTGATACAGTTGTCATATTGGTCACGAACAACCTCATATTCGATTTCTTTCCAGCCCTTGAGACTCTTCTCAACAAGTACTTGTGGAGAGAAAGAAAAGGCTTTCTCGCATAAGGTGTTAAGCTCTTCTTCATTGTCAGCAAAGCCACTGCCAAGTCCACCGAGTGCATAGGCTGCACGCACAATGACTGGATAACCAAGCGTCTTAGCAGCTTTCCGTGCTTGAACTATACCCTCGCAAGCCTCACTCTTGATGGTCTTTACATCGATTTCATCAAGTCTTTCGACGAAGAGTTCGCGGTCTTCTGTATTCATGATGGCTGCAACGGGGGTGCCAAGAACTCGTACATTATATTTCTTTAGTACGCCCGTTCGCTCTAATTCTACACCACAGTTTAATGCAGTCTGCCCACCGAAGGACAAGAGAATGCCATCAGGGCGCTCCTTCTCAATCACCCTTTCAACAAAATAAGGTTGTACAGGAAGGAAATAGATCTGGTCTGCTACGCCTTCAGAAGTTTGCACTGTAGCAATGTTCGGATTGATGAGAACGGTAGAAACACCTTCTTCTCGCAATGCTTTTAACGCCTGCGAACCAGAGTAATCGAACTCTCCAGCCTCGCCTATCTTCAATGCTCCCGATCCGAGAAGCAGTACTTTTTTAATTGAATCGTCTTTCATTATCTTAGTGTTTCTACGAATTTATCAAACATAAAGTATGTATCCACTGGACCAGAGCAAGCCTCTGGATGGAATTGAGAAGTAAACCATGGATTCTCAACGTGACGTATGCCTTCATTGCTGCCATCGTTCATGTTGACGAAAAGTTCAGTCCAATCCTTGTCGAGAGTAGACGCATCAACAGCGTAACCATGGTTCTGGGAGGTGATATAACACTTATTGGTACCAACCATGCGAACTGGTTGGTTGTGTCCACGATGACCATATTTCAACTTATAGATAGTTGCTCCGGCAGCCTTAGATAACAATTGGTTGCCCATGCAAATACCACAGATAGGCTTCTTACTAATACTCATCTGCTTACGAATCACACTAACGGCTTCGATGCACATGTCGGGGTCTCCAGGTCCATTCGCTAGGAAGAGTCCATCGTAGTCCATCGATGTGTAATCATAGTTCCAAGGTACTCGAATGACCTCAACTCCTCTATTGACAAGTGATCGAATGATGTTTGCTTTGACCCCACAGTCTACAAGGATAACCTTCTTGCCAGCACCCTCGTTATAGTGAATAATCTCTTTCGTGGATACGAGGTCAACGAAGTTTACGCCTTCATAGTTGGCTTCTGGGATGTTATCAGGTTCATCGTCAAAGAGGATCTTACCCATCATCACGCCATGTTCACGCAGTACTTTGGTTAACTCACGAGTATCTATGTCCGTGATACCAGGTACATGTTCACGCTTTAACCAATCGCCTAGGCTCTCCACAGCATTCCAATGGGAGTACTGCTCGGTGTAGTCTGATACGATGATAGCAGACGCATAAATCTTGTCGCTCTCCATAAAGGTTGGGATGCCATTAGCCTCTATTGAGAAGGGTGGCACACCATAGTTTCCCACCAAAGGAAAGGTCATGGTAAGCAGTTGACCAGCATAGGAAGGGTCGGTAAGGCTCTCTGGATAACCCATCATAGCCGTGTTGAAGACTACCTCTCCGGCTACTGGTGCATCGTAGCCAAACGACTTGCCATGGAATTTTGTTCCGTCACTCAGGACTAAAGTTACGTTCCTCATTATTACTTAGTGTTGTTGGGTTGATTGTTTTTATTTGTTTCTTTTCTGTGTTATAACAATGAAATAGGGACCTATGGGTTGTGCGACCGATTCATAAAGAAGCCTTGGACGCACAAGCCGTACGTCCCTATCTATTGGAGTCTAGCTCATGTGATGATTAAGATGTTCGTGTTCATAATAGTTGATGAAGTTCTGGTTGACCAGTCTCATACCACCTGGAGTGGGGTAGTCACCCGTGAAATACCAGTCGCCGGGGTGGTTAGGAATGGCGTTATGCAGCCCTTCTATACTTTGGAAAACCAGTTCAACGGGCGTCGTCATACCCTCTGGACGCAGTATTTCAACAATCTTCTGGTTGATTTCCTCAATGGTGAAAGGCTTGTAGATAGCCTTTACTGCATTCTTAATAACTTCCCCCTTAGGTTTAGCAACCTCTTTCTTACAAGCCTCGTAGACTTCATTAAGAAGATACTCCATCTTTCGCTCCAGTATTAACTCAATCGTTGCACGGAAGACACAGAACTCTTCTGGACGTGGCATGTCTATGCCGTAATAGTCGGGGAAGCGTATCTGTGGGGCACTGGAGACTATGACAATCTTCTTCGGGTGTAGGCGATCAAGGATGTGAAGAATGCTCTCCTTGAGGGTTGTCCCTCGAACGATTGAGTCGTCAATGATTACCAAGTTGTCCTTGTTGGGTTCGATACTCTCGTATGTAATATCGTACACATGAGAGGCGAGATCATTACGTGAATTGCCCTCGGCAATGAATGTTCTTAGTTTGATATCCTTCCATGCTACCTTCTCAGCACGTATTCCTTGCTTAAGAATCTGTCGAACATCTTCCTTTGAAGGGTTGCTTCCTAAGGCTGCTATCTGTTCAACCTTTCGATTGTCCATCCATTCTTTGATACCATGAGTAAGCCCATAGAAAGCTACTTCGGCAGTGTTAGGAATGAAAGAGAGAACCGTATGAGTGGTATCATAATTGACGGCTTCCAGAACTCGTTCAGTCAGTTGTTGACCAAGTTTCTCACGCTCTTTATAGATGTCTCTGTCCGATCCGCGGGAGAAGTAAATGCGCTCAAATGAACAAGCCGCATAGGTCTTTGGCTCGAGAATCTGTTGTAGGAAGGATTCTCCCCGTTTGTTAACTATGATTGCTTGACCAGGTTTCAACTCTTGTATGTCTTCGCATTCTAGATCGAAAGTAGTCTGTAAGACGGGTCGCTCACTGGCTACTGCTACGATCTCATCGTCCCTATAGTAGAACGCTGGACGTATAGCCCAAGGATCGCGGATAGCGAACATCTCACCCGAACCCGTTTGTCCACAAATGACGTAACCACCATCGAAATGTTCCATGGTAGTCTTTAAGACATTACTTATTTGTATATTTTCTTCAATATAATTTGTGATGTCTCGCTTTGTCAGACCAAGTCTCTGTGCTTCAACGAAATTACGTTCAACCTCACGATCAAGCCTGTGCCCCATGAGTTCTAATAGAAGATAAGTATCGCTATAGATGCGTGGGCACTGTCCTTGATCAGTCAGTTTCTCAAAGATGTCTTCAATGTTTGTCATATTGAAGTTGCCACACATGCAAAGATTCTTAGCCTTCCAGTTATTGCGACGTAGGAAGGGATGGACATAAGAAAGACCACTCTTGCCAGTAGTTGAGTACCGGAGGTGGCCCATATAAAGCTCTCCTGCGAACGGAAGACTTGTTTTTGCAAAAGAGACATCAGCTAATTGCTCCTGTGATAAGCCTTTATAATGCTTGTGAACATCGGCGAATATCTCCGTAACAGCATTCTTTCCCTCTGCTCTCTCACGAAACATATATTCGTTACCAGGCTCTGATGCGAGTTTAACAGCCGACAGTCCAGCACCTTCCTGCCCACGGTTATGCTGCTTCTCCATCATCAGATAGAGTTTATTTAACCCATACATCCATGTGCCATACTTCTCCTGATAATACTCTAAAGGCTTTAGCAACCTTATCATTGCTACTCCGCAATCTTCATGAATGTTCTTTTCCATTATATAGATGTATTGTCTTTCTTTTGCAATTATTGAATGATAACTAACTTGTTAAGATGCCCATCGCCTGTTATTAGCCTATCCCCATCATCTTAGATGCTGTGTGGAGCATCCTTAATGATGGTGATTTTGATGAGTTCTATTCTACTGTAACCGACTTAGCCAAGTTGCGAGGTTGGTCTACATCTTTGCCTTTGCAAACCGCAATATGGTATGCTAAGAGTTGCAGTGGGATTGTTGCTACAAGTGGCTCTAAGCATTCCATCGTTTCAGGAAGCTCTATCACAGCATCTGCAATATGTGAGATAGTAGTGTCACCTTTGGTTACCAAGGCTATAACTCGCCCTTGTCTCGCCTTTATCTCTTGTATGTTGCTGCGTACTTTCTCATACATCCCGTTCTGCGTTGCGATAGCTACTACAGGCATATCAGAGTCTATCAACGCAATAGGTCCATGTTTCATCTCTGCTGCGGGATAGCCTTCTGCATGAATGTAAGATATCTCTTTGAGCTTTAAAGCCCCTTCCAAGGCTACCGGATAACTGAATCCACGCCCCAAATAGAGGAAGTTCCGAGCATAAGTAAAGGTGCGTGCCATATCAGCGATTTGGTCATTTGCCTTCAACACTTCCTTTATCATATTAGGAATCTCTGCCAGTTCCTTCACCGTCTGCACGTACTCTTCGTGCTTAATAGTGCCTTTGGCGTTTGCTAAAGCGAGTGCAAACATGGTCAAGACAGTGACCTGTCCTGTAAAAGCCTTTGTAGAAGCAACACCAATCTCAGGGCCTACGTGGATGTAAGTTCCTGTATCTGTTGCACGTGGGATGCTCGATCCGATGGCATTGCAAATACCATAGATGAAAGCACCCTTAGCCTTTGCCAGCTCCACAGCTGCTAATGTATCGGCTGTCTCACCACTTTGAGAAATAGCGATAACAACGTCATTCTCATTAACTACTGGGTTGCGATAACGGAACTCACTAGCGTATTCAACCTCTACAGGAATCCTACAGAATGTCTCAATCAGCTGCTTTCCGATGAGTCCTGCATGCCAACTTGTACCACAAGCAACGATGATGATGCGCTTAGCATTAAGTAGTTTGCTACGGTAATCAATCAATGCACTTAACGTAACATGGTCATGTTCTACATTAATTCGCCCACGCATACAGTTCGTTAAACACTCTGGTTGCTCAAAGATCTCCTTTAGCATGAAGTGGTCGTAGCCTCCCTTCTCAATCTGTCCAAGGTTGATATCAACCGTACGAACCTCTGGTGACAACTCTTCGTTGAGGATGTTTACGACCTTCAACTCCTCTCCTAGCTTCATTACTGCAATGTTCCCATCATCGAGATAGACCACTTTATCTGTGTACTCGATTATTGGACTTGCATCCGAACCGAGGAAGAATTCACCATCGCCAATGCCCACTACAAGTGGACTCTGCTTCCTTGCTGCAATGATAGTATCGGGGTTTCGCTTGTCCAAGATGGCTATTGCGTATGCACCAATCACTTGATGCAATGCCAGCTGCACTGCTTCTAGGAGGCTAATTGCCTTCTTCTCCTGTATATAGTCAATCAGTTGAACTAACACTTCAGTATCAGTCTCTGACTGAAATTGTATTCCTTTCTCTATCAAGTTATGCTTTATTTCTGCATAGTTCTCAATGATTCCATTGTGAATGATAGCCAGATTCTTCGACTGTGAATAATGCGGATGCGCATTCACAGATGATGGCTCACCATGAGTTGCCCATCGCGTGTGAGCAATACCAATGTTACCAGTGACGTTCTTATCGGCACAATACTCTTCCAAGTCAGCCACTTTCCCTTTCGTCTTATAAACATCTAAGTTGCCATTATCGTCTATTAGTGCTACGCCTGCACTATCATATCCTCTGTATTCAAGGCGTTTTAAGCCCTTTATCAATATTGGGTAAGCCTCACGCTTAGCCCCTATGTATCCTACAATACCACACATTTTACCTTAATCTTTTGTTTTTATGACAAATGAGAACACCCTCCCATCCACTTCTTTTCAGCTAGTTCCTCCCAAAACTAGGCTAGATATGGATGTCAAAGAATGTTCTCATTTTATGTATTTGCCTTTATAATGAAGACAACAGTCCTCATTTAAGGATAGAATCTTACTTTCTCAACACGTTAACCAATAGCGAAGCTACTGACGTAACGATACCTATGAAAGAGAACCAAATGGTAGTGGAACTACCAATACTAGACGTCTTTGCCTTTACAGAGTTCGGTTGAACGTATAGCACATCATTCTGTTGTAGATAATAATAAGGTGAGTTGATGATGTTAGCATCATTCAGATTCATACGCACGGCATGCTTTTCTCCATGTGCATCCTCACGTATCAACAATATGTTATTACGCTTGCCATATACGCCCAAGTCGCCTGCCTGTGCGATAGCCTCTAGAACGCTAATCTTCTCAGTAGATACTGGAATGACACCAGGCTTACCTACTTCACCCAAGACAGTGATGTGATAACTACTCATACGAACCGATACAACAGGGTTCTCGGTACGTGCAAGGTAAGGTTGAATCTTGCTCTTTATCAAGTCCTCGCATTCGGTCTTTGTTAAGCCAACAACATGTACCTTGCCAACAACAGGGAAGTTGATGAATCCCGAATTGTCTACGAGATAACCCTTAAAAGCCGTTGATGCTTTCTCACCACTTTGTAAGTTAAAGGGTGCGGAAGCCTCTGGATTAGTTGTATTGACAGTGATGGTTAATTCGTCCTTAGGCATGATACGTGCATCAAATAGACCTCTTGAAGCAGCAAGACTAATGGAGTCTATGTTCTCAACATAGGTGAATCCCTTGCTAGAACCACATCCCGTCATTGCCATAATCATAGCTACTACTATGAGAGATAAGATGATTTTTTTCATTCAAAAATAGCGTGAAGTCAATTATAAATTATACTTTTCTGCAAAAATACGACTATTTTTCGAGAATTACAAGCGAATGGCTTTTTTTCTCCTAAGCGATGGATAAAATAAAACCGACCATCAATACCATTCTTTCCATAGCCCTTCTATTCTCTTCTTTGTCGATCTCTTTATTCACAGGAGAATCTTTTTTACAATGCAGCAGCCTTACTGTATTGATCGTAAAGCCATTGTTGTTGCTGCTCAATCGTTATGTTGCTGTTGTCTAATTCGATAGCTCCTTCAGCCTTACGGAGAGGTGAGGTGGCACGGTGCGAATCGATGTAGTCACGTTCTTGAACATTCTTTAATATATCGTCGAAGTTAGCCTCCATACCCTTAGCCTTTAGTTCATCGTAACGCCGTTGGGCTCGAACTTCGGGCGAAGCAGTGACAAATACCTTTAGTTCGGCATTGGGGAAGACCACCGTTCCGATGTCTCTTCCATCCATGACAATTCCTTTCTCTGCTCCCATCTGTTGTTGTTGTTCAACAAGGGCGGCACGCACAAAAGGCAATGCGGCGATGACACTGACATGTGAAGACACCTCCATGGTACGGATCTGGTTCTCTACATTCTCTCCATTAAGGTAAGTATCAGGGCGTCCAGTAGCCTTATTCAACTTGAAACTAATCTTTATATTCCCCATCTGTGCCTTTAACTCCTCTTCTTTGATGGTGCCATTCGCATTGAATAAACCCTTCCGTAAGGCATAGAGAGTTACTGAACGATACATCGCTCCAGTGTCTACATAGATGTAACCAATCCTCTTTGCGAGGTCTTTAGCCATTGTGCTTTTCCCACAAGAGGAGTGCCCGTCAATGGCAATAGTTATTTTTTTCATTTCTTAAAAATGTGTTTTGTTTCGTCTGATCTGTACTACTTTCTTTCGCAGTGAGTGCAAAGTTACTAAAAAAAGTGGTATGCTGATGGCATTAAGTGACATATCTTTTAATTCAAAAGTCAAAGTTCATAATTCAAAATTATGATTACTTTAAGTTGACGAGTGGACAGGTTGACAAGTAAACGAGTTATTTGTTCTGTGGAAAACAATACTATCTACTCCCCTCTCCATTCGGAGAGGGGGCGGGGGTGAGGCTCCTTAAGTAGGGACAGACGCCCTCATCTGTCCGATACAAGATGATTTTCTCAGACAGCAAGCATAAGGATATATTATTCTAATAACATATTCCATTCACCCCAAACATCCCATCTGGGCGGATAGACGAAGGCATCTATCCCTACTTTGTAGCATCATCGTTTAATTAAGGAAACGCCCTTTTCAATTTGAAGAAGGCGTTTCTTCATTTCCAAGAGATGCTTTCTTTGGCACAAGGAGACGCCTTCTTCAGTTCAAGGAAACGCCCTCTTCGTTTGTAAACAACGTTATCCTTTTCTCTTTCCATTCGGAGGGATAAAACCATTCCAAGCCTCTTCCAAGGAGAGGATGTGCCTTAATGGGATATTGTCTGGTTGTTATCTCTGTGCGTAAAGTATTATCACAGAATACAGAAACTACGCATAATCCCCCGTCTATCAGTATAAGAACTTGTGGTTCTATATATTACAATGATTGTTAATGGTTCTTAGTGGACACTATTGAGATATAGGCTTGATAATGATGAATTATTTTTTTGCTGTCACTCCTGTCACTTCTTCGTCTCTTATAATTCGCTGATCACTAAATAGTTGTCGCAAATGTTAAAAGTGACGGCAACTCTATTTAAAACTTAATTATGTATTTGTGGGGTGGGGGAGTATTGTTTTTACATCGTAAAAAATGAAGAAATAATATGGAGGAAATACTAAACCTTCTCATAGCTCAAGTATTTGAAGAAGTGTAAAAATGTGAAGGTCGGATAATGATTATCGTTTTTTTTCTTGTAAATTTGTAGACCTTTAAGTCGGGATGATAAGTTGGTTCCGATAAAGCAAACAAAAGTTTAATCCTATACATATTATATAATAAGACGATGATAACTGATCAGATTCACGAGAAACTAAAGCAAATAAAACAATCATTCCGCCTGTTGATGAATGGTGTGGCTTCACAGTCAATGCGCGAGAAAGGGGTTTCTTATAAGATAAATTGGGGTGTCCCTGTGCCTGAACTGCAAAAGATGGCGGTAGAATATGGCAAAGATTATGACTTAGCCATTGAACTTTGGAAAGAAGACATACGTGAGTGTCAAGTGCTGGCAACACTGATTATGCCTGCTGAACGAATGTCGGAAGATCTTGTGGACGTATGGATGGAGCGTTTACACACGCAAGAAATGGCAGAGCTATTGGCCTTTAATCTTCTTCAACATCTTAATTTTGCTCCTTCATTGGCATATCAATGGATAGCATCTGATAAGGATATGTATCAACTTTGTGGTTATCAGTTGTTAGCAAGATTGTTTGCCAAAGGTATGGAACCTAACGAGCGTGGTATTAATGAGTTTCTTGATCAGGTACATACGACGCTTGCTGGTAATAATTTAGCACTGAAGCATGCTGCTTTTAACTGTGTCTTAAACTTCTGTGAATTAAGTGAAGAGATGGAGATAATTGCAAAGAAAGCTCTGTCCGACCTTGATCTCCTTTGAAACCCTATATTGTTTAAAAATAGAAAGAGCCGATACATTGATTAATGTACCGGCTTTTAAAATTATTTATCTCCGTCTGTTGGATTTTACCAAACAGTCTCTTAATGGAATACTAATTTCCTCCTCCTTTCCTTCTTACTAATCAAGGTCTATCTTCTTAGATACAATCAAGACCTCTGCAAGTACTGCTGCAACGATTGTTGCAATACCAAATGTCAACATAATATTGTCCTTTCTTCTTTTGTGCGAAGCCCCTTTGGCTCTGCGGTTATTACTTAATTCTACTTGAAACTCATTGCAAAGGTACGATAATTGTATAATACTTTTAAGCCATAAAGTATAAATATTAAATTCTTAGCCGTATTCTTGACTTTAATCAAATAGGTTGATTATCATCAAAAATATAATCTAAGTGGATAAAAAATAGAACTTTCTTCTGGCTTAATTAATAGGAAGGGTGTATCTTTGCAACAAGTTGTGTTTAAGATAACAAATGATTATGGACAAGTTAATTGCAATGAACCAGGAATTCGATAGCAGTATAGATGCTCGTTTCCTACAGATTCAGAATGCACGTCGTGAGGCTCTTGCTCGTAAGGCAAAGCGTAACTAAAAGAATGTAACGTGCGCATTGGGCATCTCAGAAACAGGTTTGAAGTTGATGTGATCGCCAACAAGATTAAAGAAAAAGCATACAAGCAAAATGAAAGGAAACCTTGTTGAATTAACTTCAACAAGGTTTCCTTTCATTTTAATATTATATATCAAGGTGAAGAGATGACCTAAAAGTCATCATCATCACCAACCTCTTCCGCCTGTATTTCTAGCTCTTCTGGATTTGTGTCGAAAGTGGTGCGATAACTTTCCTCCGTCAACTTATCATCATCGAAGCCATCGTCATCATCTTCTTCAGATGATTTTTCATCTTTCGGCAAGTCCCCCTCATCATCTAAATTATCAAAGTCATCATCATCATCTTGTTCCTCTGGCTGAGAGAACTTAATATGATTGAGAGTTGCCATAGGCTTCTCTTTGGCAAAGATAGCCTCTGTCCATGAACCTTTTGAAATCTCTAAGACTTCAAAACCATCAGAAGTCTTCTTGTCATACAAACCTCCTGGCTTCTTGAGGCGAGCTGTAGGTAGGGTAGTTGTACTAATGTCGAAACCACTCTGGATAATATCCTGTACACTTTGAGGAAGGCTTTCCCAGCCACCACCGAAATTGCGTTCCAGCACTTCGATGAGCTTTTGGGCTGAGATATGATGTATATTTTCCCATGTTAAATCAGTGATTCTGAGGATTGGTTTCTTCTTCAATGCCCACTTAACAACAGTACTTTCATCAAGTCTAATAGTACCTACTTGATATCCACGATCCTCATACTTCTTTATGACTTCAGGCTTA
Organism: Prevotella veroralis DSM 19559 = JCM 6290; assembly: GCF_000377625.1. Lineage (GTDB taxonomy): Bacteria > Bacteroidota > Bacteroidia > Bacteroidales > Bacteroidaceae > Prevotella > Prevotella veroralis. Next base: position 167,075 of record NZ_KB898326.1, read on the forward strand.
TCTACCTTTACTTCTTCGATTGTAAAGGCACTTTTAAGCACGTCAATGTAGTGGTGCTCGTTATCCTTAAGGTCTGCATCACGCTCTGCTTGCGCCCAAAGACGGAAGACATCGCTCTCCTGAATGTCCCAAACATTACTCTTCGTAAGATTCTTCAATGATAATGATTGTCCTTTTTGCTTCATATATATATTACTCTTTCAATTTGCTTTTGGGGGTATATTTGCACAGAACTAAGCCCTTCCATATTGGTTGCAAAAGTATAGACTAAAACGTAAACCTCCAAACTTTTTCACAAAAAAGATTTATCTCTAAGATGAAAAAGAGACTCTTGTAAATTCTTTAAATGTAGGAGTAGATCCACACCTAATAACTATCACAATAAGAAAAAATAATCTTTTCCTAGTAAAGAAAGACTTTTATAAGTAATGAGACTTATGATAAATAGATGTGGAAAACGTCCTTGTTTATTACTTTAGGATAATCATTGTTGAGGATAAGGGGCTGTTTTTTAAAAAAGAATATGTAATTTTGCGGCTGATTTAATTATACCATTGATCAGAGGTGATACGTTTCTATATCTAACACAAGGTTTCCGCCAAGTGAAGTAAATAGATTATTGTCATCTGACGAAAAACTGTGGTCAGATCGTGAAGCTATGTTATAAAAGTAAACAAAATGCTTTTATCAGATGGTAAAGCCATCTTATTAAAAGTAAACAAAATACTTTTATCAGATGGTAAAGCTATCTTATTAAAAGTAAACAGGATACTTTTGTCAGATGATAAAACATGTCTTCAAAAGCAAACAAAATACTTTTGTCAGATGATGGAATATGTCTTCAAAAGCAAACAAAATACTTTTGTCAGATGGTGATGACATATCTTTAAAAGTAAATATAGAACTTTTTTGAATCAAGATGATACATTTTATTAATATTAAAAAGACTTTCCAACAAACCAAGATGATGAACTTATCGTTACAAATGAAGGCTAATAAAAATGATAGCAGACATTCAGCTATGAGGTTGATTACCATTTGCCTTTGTGTGATATTATCGCTTTGTACAGAGGTGCATGCCAATAATATTACTCCTAAAGAGGCTTTCCAGATTGCAAAAAGATATGTTCGTGTAGACAAAAAGACACAGAGGAAGATTCTTACCAGAACTTCTTCTGCGTCCCAATCGAGCTTCTCTCAGAAGCAAGGAACTACACCTTATTATATATATAACGATTCCAAAGGTAACGGATTCGTAATTGTTGCAGGCAATGATGCCATGGGGCAAGTGTTAGCCTATAGCCATGAAGGAGTGATAGATACAACCCGTTTGAATCCTGAAGTAGCTTATTTACTTCATGAATACCGCCAAGTTTACAAAGAGCTCAATAGCAATCAGAAGCTATCAACAGCGGCAGCAGTGCCCCAATCTATCGCTTCGAAGAATGAAGTGAAGCCCCTCCTCCATTCGCATTGGAGCCAAGAAGAACCTTATAATAAGTACACTGGTTATTACACGGGGTGCGTTGCTACGGCTGTGGCACAAGTGATGTTCTACCATAAATGGCCACTCGTGGGAAGAGGACAGCATACATATACCACGAGAATTGACCAACAGCAACGTTCTGCAGACTTCTCCAAATCAACCTACCAGTGGCTCAATATGGATAATGACTATCGATATGGTCAATACAACGAAACGCAAGCCAATGCCGTTGCACACCTAATGAGTGACGTTGGAATAGCGGTTAACATGCAGTATTCCCCTAATGGAAGTGGAACTCAAGACGGCAATGCCTTGAATGCTCTCCGTGAGTATTTTAACTATGACGCAACGATAATTACCAAGGCTGATGAGGGTCCTTACCATTTCACGGAGATAATTAAGAACGAATTACGTAACGGCTTTCCGCTGTACATATCAGGTAGTCCTGGTGGTGGCAGAAGCGGTCATGCGTGGGTGGCTGACGGCTTCGATCGTGACGACTTGATACACATGAACTTTGGTTGGGGCGGTAATGCTGATGGCTATTATTCGTTGAAAGCACTGAATCTGACCACCTCTGGCAAGGAATTTAGCGGTAGAGCCTTGAGTTTTGGCAAGCAGTTAGTCATTATATTAGCCCACCCCAATAAGGAAGGAGTTGCCAAGATTGATTATAACCTACGTGAGGATGCCCCCAACATAGCCTTTAACAGCGAGGCAGATATGCACTTTGTTGGTAATGAGCCAACCGCTTTAGAGAAGTGCCAAATAGCTTATAAGAACTTTACAAACCAAAGTACAACACCGTTCCAAGGCGACTTTGGTATTGGAATCTACGATGAGAAAGGAAAGAGTATAGCTGTTTTTCCATCTGATACTCACGATAAGGGAGGCTATACAAAGGAGTATTTTAAGGCGAACGAGGGCAAGATTGTTTCCGGAGGACTCGTCTTCCAAGATATCAATTTCACCATTGATTTAACCCAACTCACCGATGGATTATACAATCTCTCACCTATCGCCTGCACTCGAAAAGACGATGGCGAATGGGGCAAATGGGTAAAGATTAAGAAGGCACCTCGCTATGTTTTTGAGGTCAAGGAAGGTAAAATCACCTATCGTGAAAAGCCTTCCGTGGATGCGTCCTTCCAGTTTGCTACGATGCCAACAACCGATGATAAGCTACAGACAGGTAGTGAGGCTAAGCTCCATCTTGCCATCAAAAAGCTCTTTGCAAGGCCTTTCGATGGTAAGATCCGATTAGACTTCTTGGATGCTAACAACCAGTCTGTTTATACGCATACAACTAAGAGTGTCGACTTTGAAGACTTTGTCGCAACCCGCTTGACATTGACCCTTTCCCTCCCAGATGACCTCCCTTCTGGACGTTACCGACTGCGCGCAACGATCATTAACGACTATAGTGATGAAACGTGCCAGGTACGTGATGCCAATCAGAACGAGCCTTGTTATGTTGAAGTTGTAAAGGTGGAACGCCCCAAGGAACTCCTTTCTGGTGTGGTCGGATTCGTCCAAAATAATGCAGAAGAGTCTATCGAGGGGCTTAATATAGATGTGAAACGAGAGGGACTCATCAAAGTTGGATGTGTTATCTACGCCAATAAAAACGTTGATTACAATGGATCTATCACCTTAACGCTTGTAGATACCAAGACAAATGAGCGTATTTCCTTGCCCAGCTATCCGAAGACAATCAACCTTGCTAAGGCTTCCGATGGCGTTACCATTACAAGTGGATGGCTGAAAGCAAGCGACATAAAACTCATTAATCATCATCTATATCGCTTAGCACTCATCGCCAATATTGATGGAGAAGAGCAGGATTTATTGCCAAGGAAGGCTACTCCCCTACTCGTCTCAATCATCAATGGACCTAATAATGATGTGCCTAATGCTATTGACGAACTGCATACAACCAGTCAAATGAGATATGTGGACGGTCAGTTGGAGATAATTCAAACAGGCTTGAAATACGTTGACATCTACACGATGAATGGCTTACCTCTCCTTCATAAAGCGGTTGCTGGAAGCAATAGAATCGCTTTCCCATTAGCTCCATCAGCCTATATTATAAAGGTTACAACCGATAAGGGCTATTACACTAAGAAGCTGCTTGGCAATTAAACAAAGCCTTATAAGTCCCATGTCAAAGCCATTGACAACCTTTCACATCAAACAATAAGAATAATGGAAACGACAGATTTGCAATATCCAAACGAAGAGAAGTTCAAGAGTGATTTGGTAAACTATCTGCAAGAACATGGTCTTGTGGATGAGATGTTACCCAATGCACCAGATATTGAAGAGAAGTGGCAGGGGATTGCCGAAGCCTATCTTCCTGATGGAATAAAGGAGTTTTCGGCTTATCCCACCGTATCATTAGGTTGGATGATGTATGTTGGTATGGCGATTGCCAAGTATTGGGATGAAGATTGGGAACTATATAATAAGGTGGAAAACCTCTACACCCATCTTCGTAATCGTATTGATTATGACCACATGGACGACTATATTTGTGAGAAAGTCTTACTCCTTTCTGCCGAAGACCATCAGCAACTAACAACCATCGTGGGAGAGTGTGCAGCTCGAACGAACAACCTTCTCCATCACCTCGGATTAGCTCCTGGCAGTCCAGAAGCCTTCCACTCATACGTAGCTGCACTCCATCAACTTTATTATATGGGTGCTGCTGTGCAGTTGAAGCGTATGGGGTATCACATGAGGAAGATGTAAATAGAAGCCTCCCCAAGCCCCTCTTTAATTCAAAATTCAAAGTTCACAATTCAAAATTATGATTAGGTAGAGTTGACGAGTGGATAGGTTGACAAGTAGACAGGTTATTTGTTCAGTGCAATAGAGTACCACGATGTAGGGACGGATGCCCTCGTTGGAACCCCCACCCAGCCTCCCCTAAGGGGAGGAGTGCCTCACGGAAGGTAGCCAGGAAAGGACAGGATGACACATAACGAGGTAAGGTCTCGTTAGTAGAAACCACTGAAACGAAACAAGGAAACGCCCTCCTCAAAGCGAAGAGGGCGTTTCTTTGCTATGAAGAAAGCCTCTCTTTGATACAAAGGAACGCCCTCCTTAAATGGAAAAGATACAAACCTGTAGGGACAGACGCCCTCGTCTGTCCGCAAAAAGAGTAGATACTTACGGACAGACGAGGGTGTCTGTCCCTACATTATGATATTGTTTTCTCATGCAAATAGTACTATCTCCTAATATTTTTTGTACCTTTGCTGTTCAAAAGGTAATAGGTATATGGCAATCAAAGCAGCATTCTTCGATATTGACGGGACGTTGGTCTCGTTCACTACTCACCAAATTCCTCCATCCACTATAAGGGCTATTGAACTGGCAAAGGAGCGTGGCGTAAAGATCTTCATATCAACAGGTCGACCTGTCGCCATCATCAATAACATCGATGCAATCCGTCATCTCATAGACGGATACATCACTTTTAATGGTGCAAGAACGTTCATTGGCGATGAAGATATTACTTTGATGCCTATTCCGGAGGCTGAAGTTCGACTCATGATAGCCGATGCCAAGGAACGAGATTACGCTGTTGTGGTGTGCGGAAGGGATGATATTGGTATCTACAACCACTCTAAGATTTACGAAGATGTGTTTGTCAAGGGCTTGAAAGTGACGAATATTGATGTGCATAAATCCATAGAGCCAATGCTTGATAAGCCTGTTTTACAATTAACGCCTTTCTTCCGTGTGGAGGACGAAGCCATCATTTTGCCCGCCATGAAGCATTGTGTCTCTGCCCGTTGGAACCCTCTTTTTACTGACATCACCGTCAAAGGTGCCGATAAGGGGAGTGCGCTCTTGAAGTTGGCAGCACATATCGGACTTGAACCGAGCGAGTGTATCGCTTTTGGAGATGGTGGAAACGACATGAGCATACTCCATGCAGCAGGCATTGGAGTGGCTATGGGCAATGCAAATGAGGATGTTCAGGCTGCCGCCGATTATATCACAACGAGCGTTGATGAGGATGGTGTCCGCAACGCCTTCATACACTTTAATATAATAGAAGAGTAATGTCAAATAAGATAGAACGTACTTCGCAGGAGAAGAGAACAGCCTTTGTTGTTGTCTTCACTTTCGTTATGATGTTGGCAGAAGTGGTCGTTGGACTCCTCTCCCACTCGATGGCTCTCTTCGCAGATGGCGTTCACATGGGATCACATGTACTTGTCATCGGTTTGAATTGGGCTGCCTACGTATTGGTGAGGCACCTTGAGAGCAAGGGAACAAGGCTATACGACTCGGATAAGATACTGAATTTATCGGCTTTTACAAGCGGTATCTTCCTTATCTTAATGGCTATTTTTATTATTGTCGAAGCTGTCGAACGACTCTCTTCCCACGTAGGAATACTCAATTACGAGTTTGCTCTTGGCACTGCAATCGTGGGCTTGATTGCTAATACCATCAGTGCTTCTGTGCTCCACGGACACGATGGTACGACTGATTATAACAGTCGGGCAGCCTATCTCCACGTGCTTTCTGATGCCTTAACAGAGATTGGTGCAATCATTGGTTTACTATGTGCAATGTTCTGGAACATCACTTGGATTGATTCCTTGGTAGCCGTTGTGAGTGCGATAGTAGTGCTCCGTTGGGCAAAGCGATTGCTTTGGGACACAGGTAGAGCATTGACTAAGTGTTAATAGAAAGGCTTCTTAACTGGCGAGCAAAACCTTATTAATCATCAACGAACATAGTAAATAAGACGTCCCTCACTGGTTACTCCCTCTATAATAAGGTGGTAACCCGATTCTAAAAGAGCAGGGAGAGCAATCTTAAAAGACGTTCCGCGCATGACAGGTTGCCAATAGGCTGTATGCGAATTGGGCGTATAAGACGTTGGAGTTTGATAGCCAAGAGTGGTGAAAGTCTTGGTATTTGTGAGTGGAACCGATGTCACATTATAGTTCCCCTTCTTAGTTGATATAGAGATAACTCCCATCCCTCCGGCTGTTCCCCATAGCACTGTTGAACCCGTCTTAAACACATCTACGCGTTCAACATCAGCCATCTGGATATTGTCTAAATCATAGTCTTCATTCGCAAAGATACCATCCACGGCAATAGCCGCAGGATGTCTGCCCTCGATAGTCATAGCTCCACGAACGTAACACTTGCCGAACTCGACCGTTACACCGGGCACTCTCCGCAACAACTCATGCAGACATGTGGCACCAATGTCCTCTATGTCGCGCAGACCAAACGAATAATCGGCTGTGCGGGCGTATGCATCTGAACGCGAAGCATAGCTCGGTCGGTGACTGAATACATGTATTTCGTCCAGCTTAATACTCCCATCTGTGACCGTCAAAGGTGCTTCCGTGGCAAGAGAATCATTATCGCTAAGCCATTTAAAAGGCGGTAATGAAGATGCAAAAGACGGATAGCTGTCCTCATCCAAATAGAGCTTCACCCATCCTTTACCAGCCTTCGTGAAAGCATTGAGTACGTATTGCGTGCCATCAGGATAGTCCATTCCATCGAATACGAATTGCCCTTTTTCGTCGGTTTTAACGGCTGCGCAGAATCCACGATTGGGCGAGATGAGATTGACCACGCCCCCTTTAATGGGTCTGTGTCCTATGAGTGTCTCCACTTTCCCACGTATCTGTGCTGTCGTTTCTACCTTTACTAATGGTTGTTGATACTGTTTCTTCAAGACAGCCGATAGGTTATATCGCTGCCAGAGATGGTTTCTTATGAAGCCGTCAAGCCTTGGATCGTTCAGTAAAGAGGCTGGTTGCTCTAAGGAGTAACGTGTGTCTTCATCTATCAAGAGGTGAGACAGGATATTAGAATATCCATCCCTATTCTCCTTGGGTAGGCTCTTCACGAGGCGGACAGCAACGTCCATCGTCTCATCGGGATGGAGGTCTGGAGCGGTAATAAGGCAAGGGAGGGTTCCATTCGTTGCCTGTGAAGTACTATCAAGACTTACTTTAAGATTGCAAAACTCCCTCTTCTGATTAATAAAACATTGTTGCTCATCTATTTTATTAAGGTCTGAATCCAATAGTAAAAACGAATGGACTCCATCTTGATTGAAGTCTTTTAGAGGGAAGACAAGGGCGGTATGGGGGCTTACTTTTGCAAAGTAGAAAGGTACGGAACGGCAGTGTCCCAACAACCAAAGTTCTCTTTTAGCAGTAAGGAGGCTATCCTTTATTGATACTCTAACCTTATCTTTTAACCTATTGATTGTTATGTAGTTATCAGAAATTACTTCTATACTATCTTGGAGATTGTCATCAAATGCAGAAAGGAGCTCTCCCGTTCCACCAATAAAAATACTTTTCGTACTTTCATAGCCCTCTACATTCGTCATATTACGGGTGTAGGCGCGCAAGAGATAACGCCCTTTGGCAGCGTTATCGGGTATGTCAATATAACCTGTAAACGTTTGTTGGTTTTGCAGAAGGCGGATGCGTCGAATGGTAACACGCTCTGGATTGATCAATTCAACATATACATACTGGCTCATGTCAGTAGGTTGATGTGTGATCGCATTCACTACGAAGACACGTAAAGAGATTCGTTGCCCTGCTTGATAACAATTAGCATCCGTGCAAACGTAGGTTTTCTCTTGTGGAAATACATTCGCCTGATGGATGAAAGGGGCATAGAGCGCATTGCTCGTCTGCGCTGATAAGGACAGAGCGAATAGAAGTGCAAGGTATGAGAGTATTATCTTTTTCATCATTCAAGCGCATTGTTTGTAGTTGACAGGACAAATATAGTAAATAAAATTGGATTCCTTTTGCTCTTCAAAAGATTTATGTCTTTGTTACAAGTAAATTTTAGTAATTTTGCAGGTAATAATGTGTGGAAGGTGAGAAAAGTGCCTTCTGTGATGGAAAAGAAAGTAAAAAGCAACAATGATATACCCTAAGAACTTTGAACAAAAGATTGGTTTCAGTGAGGTGAGAGCCTTGCTTCGTGCGCGTTGTCTGTCCCCCTTGGGGAAAGAACGTGTAGATGGAATGGCGTTCTCAACCGATGTTAACGAGGTAAACAGGTGGTTGGAAGAGATAAGGGAGTTCCGTCGTGTACAGGAAGGACAGGATGATTTCCCACTTGATAACTTCTTTGATGTGCGTGAGAGCGTGTCCCGCATCCGTTTAGAGGGCACGCACATGGAGGTAGAAGAGCTTTTCGACCTAAAGAGATCACTGGAGACTATCATTGCAATCGTTGCTTTTTTGAGTCGCGGTGAGGCAACGGAGCAAGGAGAGATAAAGCACTTTTATCCTGCTTTATACGACTTGGCGGATGGGATTGCGACCTTTCCACTATTGGTACAACGCATTTCGCAAATCATAGATAAGTTCGGTAAGATGCGCGACAATGCGTCACCTGAATTGCTCCAGATACGTCGGGAGTTGGCAAGAACAGAGGGAAGTATATCTCGAACACTATACAGTATCTTGCGTTCGGCACAAGGAGAAGGACTCGTGGAAAGGGATGTTACACCTGCAATACGTGATGGTCGTCTGGTGATACCAGTAGCTCCTGGATTGAAGCGAAAGATCTCTGGCATTGTTCATGATGAGAGTGCGACGGGTAAAACGGTGTATATTGAACCAACAGAAGTCGTTGAGGCGAATAACAGAATACGTGAGTTGGAGAGCGAGGAACGGCGAGAAATGATCCGAATACTCACTGACTTCGCTAAGAAAATGCGCCCTAATGTGCGTGAGATCATCGATTCCTATAGTCTCATGGCAGCGATCGACTTCATCAGAGCAAAGGCTGAGTTGGCTCGTTACTTCAAGGCTTTTGAACCAGAGGTAAAGGCTGATCCGCATATAGACTGGATTCGCGCGATACACCCACTATTACAACTCTCATTGGAAAGAAAGGGCAAGGAGCGATTAAGTCGTTCGTTATCAGCAGAAGAGGAAACAACTATCTCAGAGGAAGAAGATGTAACGGGAAACGTGCCAACAAGCGTTGTTCCACTTGATATTCAGCTAACGGAAGACAAGCACCTGTTGGTTATCTCGGGCCCAAACGCAGGTGGTAAGTCAGTGTGTTTGAAGACAGTTGGCTTGCTTCAATATATGCTTCAATGTGGCTTATCAATACCTGTTAGCGATCGTTCCACTACTGGTCTCTTCTCCGATATAATGATAGATATAGGCGATGAACAGAGCATTGAAAATGACTTGAGTACGTATTCTTCACACCTGATGAATATGAAGGTGATGATGAGACAGGCCTCTGATAAGACCTTGATACTTATTGATGAGTTTGGCACGGGGACGGAGCCTCAGATTGGAGGGGCTATTGCAGAAGCTGTGTTAAAGCAGTTTTGGGAGAAGCACGCATGGGCTGTTATCACCACACACTACCAAAACCTTAAGCACTTCGCAGAGGCTCATCCAGGTACAGTCAATGGTGCCATGCTTTACGACAGACATGAGATGCGACCTTTATTCCAGCTTGCTATCGGTAGACCCGGTAGTTCGTTTGCAATAGAGATAGCCCGCAAGACGGGTATTCCAGAGGCTGTTATCGAGGATGCCTCATCGATCGTTGGCAGTGATTACATTCGAAGTGATAAGTACTTACAGGACATAGTTAGGGACAAAAGATACTGGGAAGCTAAGAGGCAGATGATACATAGTCAGGAGAAGTCCTTATCGAAGAGTATTGCTCAATATGAGCGTGAGCTTGATGCCTTGGAACAGAGTAGAAAGGATATTCTCAACCGTGCGAAACGACAAGCAGAAGAGCTTATCAAAGAGAGTAACAGGCGTATTGAGAATGCGATCAAAGCGATAAGAGAGAAGCAAGCAGAGAAGGAGGAAACAAAGAGGATACGCCAGGAACTGGCGCAATATGAGGCTGGTTTGATAGAGGAAGATCGGTCGAAAGCATCTGACAAGTCGAATAAGAATAATCTTAAAAATGGCGGTTTGCTTTCTGATGAGGACTTCCAAAAGAGAGTAAATAAGATTAAGAAGCGTAAAGAAAAGCATGAGCAACACCTCAAGACGAAAGCTGAAAAGCAGCAAGCAGCCGCTGAAGCCCTGAAGAATGCAGTGCGTAAACAGCAAAGCGGAGGCGTTATCATGGTTGGTGATAATGTGCGCATCAAAGGCTTGACATCGGTTGGTAAGGTTGAAGCAATCGATGGGAAACAGGCGACAGTCATCTTTGGTGGTATGCGAACAAAGATGTCTATCAGTCGATTAGAGTGTGTGGATGGAGCGACGCTACAGCAGGAACAGAAGCAATTTCAGGCTTTTAATTATAGTAGGGAGACCCGTGAAACCATCGATAAACACCGTAATCAATTCCACCAAGAGCTTGATGTGCGTGGTATGAGGGCTGACGAAGCATTGAATCAAGTGCAACATTTCATCGATGATGCTATCCTCGTTGGGGCAAGTCAAGTGCGTATCTTACATGGAAAAGGTAATGGTATCTTGCGTCAACTCATACGTCAATACCTCGAAACAGTGCCTAATGTGACGAATTATCGCGATGAACACGTACAATTCGGAGGTGCAGGAATCACCGTGGTAGAGCTTTAGAGCAGTGCAGTCCACCTTATATAATAATACAATTCATCGGTATTCACAATGTCACCGAGTACCAAGCAATAATAAAAACAGATGTACGTTTATATGATAATATGGGTTATCTAAGACTTTTACATATCTTTGGTACACGACGAAAAAGCGTTGTCCTGGCAATCAGTATTCTATTGATTCTTAGCTCATGTGGCGCTGATCGCAATATAAAGAAGGGTGATAAGTACCTTTCCATGGGTGAGTATTATAATGCCGCAACACAGTTTAAGACTGCTTATCAGCGCACCCCACCTAAGGAAAGACGGCAACGTGGACTCATCGCAACAAAGTTAGCAGCGTGTTATGACCGCATTTCGTCTTATCAAAGTGCGATAGCTGCCTACCGAAATATCATCCGTTATAAACTAGATAATGGTGAAACGCATAAGAAGCTGGCTGACAATCTGATGAAGAATGGTAGTTACAAGGATGCTATAAAGGAATATCAAATAGCTTTGGATTCGTTACCTGGCAACCAACTCATCATTCAGAGCCTTGAAGCTGCTACTTTGGCAACACAAGCGAAAGAGTTGGGTTCGAAGTACATAGTCAAGCGGATGGATGTATTCAACTCTCGTCGGCAGGATTACTCACCAATGCTTTATGGCGACAAGTTCGATCAGCTCTATTTCACCTCGACCCGTAATGATGCGCAAGGAGACGATATCAGCGGTATTACTGGTGCTAAGGCGGGTGACATCTTCATAAGTGAAAAGGACGACAAAGGCAAGTGGAGCGTACCTCAGGATATAGCTTCTGGACTCAACACAGACGCTGATGAAGGTACACCAGCATTCTCTGTGGATGGCAGAGAGATGTATATTACACAATGCTTAACGGATCCTACTTATCCTCGTTATGCCCAGATTGCCGTGAGTAACCGCACGGATGCTGCGTGGAGTAAGGCTACTAAGTTAGAAATCAGTCGTGACTCGCTATCGAGTTTTGCACATCCTGCCCTCTCACCAGATGGTAATTGGCTTTATTTCACCAGTGACATGCCAGGCGGAAAAGGTGGTCTTGACATCTGGAGAGTGCGTCTTAGCGGAGGAACCACTGGTGGTGTAGAGAACCTCGGAGAGCCTATCAATACCTCTGGAGACGAAGAGTTCCCAACCTTCCGACCCAATGGTGACCTCTACTTCTCTAGTAATGGACATGGAGGAATGGGCGGTTTAGACATCTATATAGCAAAGGTTGGCAACGACCACCACTATCATTTAGAGCATCCGGGGTACCCTCTTAATTCACAGGGAGACGACTTTGGTATGACATTCGAGGGTCGATACAACCGCGGATACTTCTCTTCTAATCGTAACGATGGGCGTGGTTGGGATCATATTTATAGCTTTGAACTCCCCGAAGTGATACAGACTATCAAGGGATGGGTATATGAGATGGATGGTTACGAACTGCCTGCTGCACAGGTATTCATGGTTGGTGACGATGGAACTAACAAGAAGTTGGCTGTCAAGGGAGATGGTTCTTTTGAACAGGAGATACGTCCGGGCGTCAATTACGTGCTACTTGCAACCTGCAAAGGATATTTGAATCATAAGGAAGATATACGCGTTTCGCCTATTGGGGAGTCTAAGGAGTACACGCTCCAGTTCCCTCTTGCCGGCATTAACGTACCTGTCTTGATTGATAACATCTTCTATGACTTTGACAAAGCGACGCTCCGACCAGAGTCCGAAAAGGCTTTGGACGATCTCGTTAAGCTCCTTAACGAGAATCCAAACGTAACGATTGAACTCTCAGCACACACTGATTGCATCGGATCTGCCGATTACAACAAACGCTTGTCACAGCGTCGTGCGGATGCAGTAGTGGCTTATCTCACCGCACATGGGATTGCGCAAGACCGCTTGACACCTGTTGGTTATGGTAAGGAACGCCCTAAAAAGATCAGAAAGAAGCTTACGGAGAAGTACAACTGGCTGAAGGAAAACGATGTTCTGACCGAAGACTTCATCAAGAAACTACCAAAGGATAAACAAGAGATATGCAATCAACTCAATCGTAGAACAGAGTTTATTGTTCTTCGAACTACCTATGGCATGTTTGATGAAAAGGGCAATTTGAAACAGAAACCGAAGCCGAAAACAACGCAGAAGAGCGATGATGAATATGAAATATTCATCGAATAGGCTATTTATCGCCCGATAGTTTGATGTGTAATGATATGGTAAAAGATAAGAATCAACGGCAGGCAGTGGAACAGATAGACGCTCGCCCTATTATATATAAGGTGGAGAATGCCCCCACGTTACCCCCTGCTTTTGTCGACTATACCCGTAAACTCTTTGGGGAGGAATTGTTTGATGTGTTCCTCAAAGGGCTTACCGAACCTGTACCAACCAGTATTCGACTGAACAGCTATAAGCTATCTGCAATGGAGGAAGTGAACCCTAATCTTCATCCCGAACCCATTCCATGGTGCAAAGAGGGCTTTTGGCTGGCAGAACGACCAAACTTTACCTTTGATCCCATGCTCCACGCAGGTGTTTACTATGTGCAGGATGCATCGTCAATGTTCCTCTCTCACGTACTTCGTCATTATGTGAAACACCCCGTAATGGCACTTGATCTCTGTGCAGCACCTGGTGGGAAGACCACTTGCGCACGCTCTTCCCTACCCCAAGGATCGTTTCTCTTTAGCAATGAACCTATCCCCAAACGTGCCCAGATACTTGCTGAAAATGTACAGAAGTACGGTCATTCGGATGTAATAGTCACCAACAACTACCCAAGGGAGTACCAGAAAACGAAACTAACATTCGATGTTATCATCGCAGATGTGCCTTGTTCGGGGGAAGGGATGTTCCGTAAAGACCCGCAAGCTATTGCAGAATGGAGCGCGGCGAACGTTGAGAACTGTTGGAAACTACAGCGTAGTATTATCTCAGATATATGGGATAACCTCAAACCGGGCGGTCTCCTCATTTACTCCACATGCACTTTCAATGCCCATGAAGACGAAGAGAACGTGGCGTGGATACTTGAAGAATATGGTGCAGAGTTGCTCCCTGTGCCAACAGAAGAGGCTTGGAACATCACCGGTTCACTGATTGGTAATCCTTCAAAAACGGCTTCTAACTTCCCTGTTTATCGTTTCATCCCTGGTAAAACACGTGGTGAAGGGCTCTTCATGGCGGTCATTCGCAAACGAGGAGAGGATGAAAACTTACAAAAAGAAGTAGCTCTTGACCCCTCAAAAGCCGTTGCTGAAGCAAGAAAACGGCTTCGCATCCTTAGTTACGGAGTAAAGGCAGGAATACAGAAGGGCAAGACCATCATTCCAGACCATACATTGGCTCTTTCGATAACAGGCGATACTTCCATTTATCCCAATATAGAGGTTGACTGCCCCACTGCCATTAGCTATCTTCGACATGAAGCCATCACACTCGGAAGCGAAGTGCCTCGTGGCATTGTCCTCCTTACCTATAAGCACCATAAACTAGGCTTTGCAAAGAACTTAGGGAACCGCGCCAACAACCTTTACCCACAGGAGTGGAGGATCAAAAGCGGATATATTCCCCAAGAGGTAAAGGTCATTACAGAAACAAATAAACAATAACACATCCATAACATGCAACAGTATTTAGACTTACTAAGCCGCATTCTCAATGAAGGAGTGCATAAAGGCGACCGCACGGGGACGGGTACTCTATCCGTATTTGGTAATCAGATGCGCTTCAATCTACGTGATGGTTTCCCATTACTAACCACTAAGAAGCTCCATTTGAAGAGTATTATTTATGAGTTACTATGGTTCCTTCGCGGTGATACCAATATACATTATCTACAAGAGCATGGCGTTCGGATATGGAATGAATGGGCTGATGAGCATGGCGACTTAGGACCTGTCTACGGTCATCAGTGGCGTTCTTGGCCTGATTACAAAGGCGGAACTATTGACCAGATAGCCAATGTTCTCGATCAGATAAAGCATAATCCTAACTCTCGCCGCATGCTTGTTACGGCATGGAACCCAGCCGAGGTTGATGAGATGGCATTACCCCCTTGCCATTGTCTCTTTCAGTTTTATGTGGCTGACGGACGCCTTTCTTTGCAGCTTTATCAGCGATCGGCAGATACTTTCCTCGGCGTTCCGTTTAATATTGCCTCTTATGCTCTTCTCTTGCAGATGATGGCTCAAGTGACAGGATTAGAGGCTGGGGAATTTATCCACACAACGGGTGATACGCATCTATACAGCAATCATCTCGAGCAGGCAAAACTACAACTCACGCGTACACCTCGCCCTCTTCCGAAGATGAAGATCAACCCTGATGTGAAGGATCTGTTCGCCTTTAAGTACGAAGACTTCGAACTCATAGATTATAACCCATACCCTCATATATCAGCAGAAGTGGCTGTCTAACGCTTATGGAACTAAATATTATAGCAGCAGTAGCGGCTAATCGCGCTATTGGATATCGAAATAATATGGTCTACTTCATACATGAGGACCTAAAGAGATTCAAGCAGTTAACGACGGGACATACCGTTATCATGGGGCGTAAAACATTCCATTCTCTACCCAAGGGAGCACTCCCTAACAGAAGAAACATTGTATTGAGTCGGACGGAGAAGGACTTTAAGGGTTGTGAAGTCTATCCTTCTTTAGATGAGGCAATGCGCCATATTCATGCTGACGAACAGGCCTTTATCATTGGTGGCGCTAGCTTATATAAGGAGGCATTAGGCATTGCCAATCGTTTATATCTTACCGAGATTGCTGATACCCCAGCACAGGCTGATGTCTTCTTTCCACCTTATAACGATGGTACTTGGCGTGTTGAATCCCGTGAGGAGCATCCCGCTACGGATGAAACCCCACCCTATTCATTTGTAAATTACGTTCGGAAGTAGTTTTAAAAGCTACTTCCTACATACGAAAAAGGTGCGAAAGCTCGGACAATCGAGTGTCCTGACCAACGCACCAATAATCTAGTATTATGAAAGGGGTGTATCTTTAACGTCTCATGTATTTATCAAACTGAGCCTTAGTGAGAATCTTCTTCAACTCAGCGTTGTATGCTGTACGTTTCTCACAAGGCTTATCTTTCTTACATTCTTGCGCTCCTGACTGACATTGCTTATCGTTTCTTTTACATGCTGTTGAACCACTCTTGCAATCAGACTTAGCCTCCTTATTACACTCATTTGTACACTCCTTCTTGCAACCAGATGTACAATTTCCTTTTCCAGCAGCACTGCAACAACTCTTATTCTCGGCTTTCTCGCATTTCTGTTCAGCTGTATCACATGGCTTTTCACAGCTACCTTTCATCCCACAAGACTGTCTCTCGGAATTATTACAACCGCTATTCTTTACAAAAAGATCAGCATATTTCTCATTAAGTTGCAATAGTTTCTTAGCTTGCTTAGCGTTAAGTCCCAACTTGCTAACCATCTTATCTGTTACATGCTGTGGTGTTGCAGTGTGCTTATAACAGCCACCTTTTTGTTGAACCCATGCTATTTCGTTAGCATTGATAGCGTTTACATCCTTTGCAGATAACGCCATTGATGACATTAAGCAAACTGCAATCAGTGATAATGTTATACGTTTCATATAAATCTTTTATTTGTTATTACTATATCGTTCAAGCCCCACAAACAATTTAATTAACTTGCCTATGTGTTTGAACGAATGCAAAGATACAATACAAAAGGGATTTGTACAAATTACAGATAAGTATTATTAGTCGTGAAAGAGGCTTTTTAATAATTATTAATGAAAGCCCTTTTCTCATGTATGATATATATGTTGTATCTTTGCGCCCACAATCAAGTCTGGTTGTACTTATTATCTTTTAATACAGAGAAGGGTAATTTTATGAAAGAAGCAAATAGATTGAAAGCACAAGAGCGGATGAATGATAGCAATGTTTATAAGGCTATGGAGCAAACGCAAAGAGTTATGGATGACTATTACTTAGACGGTATTCTCGGTCTTCTTCCCTATGGTATTGGCGATATCCTTTCGGCTCTCTTCGCCCTACTCTATGTATGGTTTGCCTTCGTAAAGATACGTAGTATTCCTCTTGCCTTAGCCATTATCAATAATAGTTTGCGTGATGTTCTGCTCGGACTGATACCTTTTTATATCGGAGATGTCATCGACTTCTTCCATAAGGCGAACCGAGAAAACATGCAACTTGTGCGTGGCTTCGTTGAAGGAGACAAAGAGGTGATACGCGATGTGAACCGCAAAGCTGTACAAAGTGTCCTTCTCATTGTATTAATGATCGTCTTGATCATTGCGATGATAGTCCTTCTTGTAAGTCTGACCACGTGGCTTATTCATCTTATCGGCTCTTTGTTTTAGCCGATAAGACGAAAGATTGTTTCGGAATCAATCACGATGTATCACACTACCACTGCCTTGATGCGTGGCAAGAACTAATACTTCTGCCACTTGCACATGTGCTGGAGCCGATGCAGCATAGTATGCCACATCAGCAATATCAGCCCCTGTTAGGGGTTGAATACCTCTATATACTCCATCCGCACGAGCGTCATCTCCATGGAAACGAACATTTGAGAAGTGGGTCTCTACAAGTCCCGGTTTGATATTCGTAACACGTATATTGGTTGAAGCAAGGTCTATCCTTAATCCATCAGTGAAGGTTTTCACTGCTGCTTTCGTTGCACAATAGACATTCCCGTTAGCATAGGCTGCATCGCCAGCAACCGACCCTATATTAATAATGTGTCCGCTATTGCGTTGCACCATACGTGGGGTAACGAGGCGAGTCATGGTCAGTAAGCCCTTAATATTCGTATCAATCATAGTCTCCCAATCGTCCCAACGCCCTTCATAAGCAGGTTCCAAGCCAAGAGCCAAGCCCGCATTATTAATCAAGACATCAATCTGTTGCCATTCATCCGATAGACTCTCAATAGCTTTCGTGGCAGCTGCTCGGTTCCTAACATCAAATGCCAAGGCAAGAACTTTTGCTCCTTCTGCCTCCAGTTTCTTCCTTAGTTCGGCAAGAAGAGGTGCTCTTCTGCCTGTGATAATCACGTTATACCCACCTTGAGCAAACCGATGGGCACAAGCCTCACCGATACCACTTGTTGCTCCAGTTACTAATACTGTTTTCTTCATATATTTGTTTATTAAGACGTTATCATCGGTTATTTGTTTGACACCGCAACCCCAATTAAGATCAAGGCACTACCCATGTAGGCTATTGCCGTCATAGGTTCACTTAGGAAGATAGCACTTGCCACGACTGTTGTTATTGGGTTCAGATATTGATAGTTAGACGCTGTCATCACTCCAAGTCGTGCAATGACAACCGTCCACAAAGCGAAGCATAAGAACGAAGCAATTAGTCCTAAGAACAAGAGATTGAGCACCACTTTGGGTGTCATAAGCATAGAGAACGTTGCTGTCCATGGATCGATTAGGAACATCGGGAGCACTGTCACGAGTCCATAAAAGAATATTTTACGGGTGATGAACACGGCTGAATACTTGCTTGAAACAGCCTTCATCAATATCGAATAGACCGCCCAACACACCGCAGTAAGCAGTGCCAAGAGGTCGCCCCAAGGGTTCAGATGCAGGATAAAACTACCATTGAAGATCACTATTCCTACACCCAGAAGGGCTATTAACGAGCCCGTTATCAACGTCCAAGTTGCTTTAATGCTCTTCACGAAGACGATCCCGAGGATCACAGTTATTAGTGGAGAAGTAGACGTAATAAAGCTTACGTTGTTCACATAAGTTAGTCCGACGGCAGAGTTCTCAGCGACAAAGAAGAGCGAACCACCCGTTATTCCGAGTAAGAGCATGAGCCCTTCATCGCGCCAGCTATCGGCGAATAGCTTTCGAGGAGAGATAAACCAAATAGCGACATAAGCGATAAGGAATCGCAGAAAGAATATCTCCGAAGGGGTGAGACCACTATTATACAAGACCTTAGTATTTACAAAGGTTGTGCCCCAAACAGCGACCGCTCCCACTGCTATTAAGTGCCATAAAAGCTTCTGGTTCATAATCATGTATAGTCTACGTGGTGAAGTATTTGTGTAAAGGATTGGCTATCTTGCGCCCTTTAGTGATGAGTATTAGCACCGAACTAATGATGAGTACGGAACCTATCACTACTGTTGTAGTGAGCGGTTCGCCCATCAGTGCGATGCCGATAGTCATGGCTGTCAAGGGCTCGAAAGCCCCAAGTATGGCGACACTGGCCGAATCGATCAAGGTTAAGGATCGAACGAGAGTAACGTTACTGATAGTAGTTGGTACGAGACCGAGTAATATCAATGAAAGCAGCGAACTGATATCTGTTATCTTCTGCACGCCTCCCGTGGTAAAAGATGAGTACAACATCAAGAAGAGCATAGCGATGAAGAAGATGTAAAAATTCACCTTCAACGCCGGTAACTTACTAACGCGCATGTGTGGAAAGATAACCATGTAGATGGCATAAAGCAATCCGGACGACATAGCAAGGACAACGCCTAACATCGACTTAACATTTCCTGTTTGTCCAATACCACCCAGAAAGAACACGCCAAGGATAGCCAGAACGATGGCAGAGACGATCCTTAACGTCACTTTCTCATGGTAGAAGAGGATGAGAAGAACCTCTGTCCAAACGGGATAAGAGAACAGTAAGGTTGTAGCAACGCCTCCCGGCATATACTCATAACTACTGAACAGTGCCACAGCAGATACTGAATACATCAGTGAAAGGAATGCTAATCGCAATCCATCTCCCCATCTCAAGTGCAAGTTCTGACGCCTCCAAAGAAGGAAGCCCATCATAAACAAACAGCCGAAGGCGAAGCGATAAATGAGTACAGAAGGCAACTCCATTCCTGCTTCCATCACTGGAATGGAGAACAGGGGGATAGTTCCGAAGGTGATAGCAGACAGACTGGCATAACCGTAACCCTTGATGTTTGAGGATGTATTCACTACTTATTGTGTATGTTTTAGATAATCGTTTACACTTGCAAAAGTACTCATTTTATTGCAAAGAGGCTAATGAAAGGATAAGAAAAGATGTATTGGAATGGGAGTAAAAAGCACTCATCTAATAGCACCGAACCAAAGGTGACAAAGAAAGAGACGCCCTTCTCCATTTGAAGAGGGCGTTTCTTCGATGTGAAGAAAGCCTCTCTTTGAATCAAGGAAACGCCCTCTTCAAATCAAGAGGATACCCCAAAGTAGGGACAGACGCCCTCGTCTGTCCGCCCAAGTTGGATATTTTTGATAGAAAGAATATGTCATTAGGACAATATGTCCTTATGTCATTTTGTCTTAAAACCATGTTGAGAAGCGGAAAGACGAGGGCATCTGTCCTCACTTTGAGTATTCTTTTTGATTATTAACTACTTACACTTAAAGTATTCACGATTAACTTTACCTATTATAAATAGGTAATTATCTCAATAAAAATAACGCTTATCTCAGTTTTTTTTCGTTACTTTGTCAACTCAAAAGTATTAGTCAGACGCGTTACAATAGATACTATTCACAATGCGTCGGAAAATCATATAACAATAAAGAAAAGTAACAACTATGTGCAAGACAACAAACAACAAGAAGCGAATCTTATTCATTTGTCTAGGGAATATATGCCGTTCTCCAGCGGCACATGCCGTTATGCAGCATTTAGTAGACAAACGGGGATGTAGCAATCAGTATGAGATTGACTCGGCAGGGATAGGCGATTGGCATGTTGGACAGCTCCCCGACAAGCGCATGAGAGAGCACGGAAAGAGGCGAGGATACGATGTGAACCACCATGCAAGGCAGTTTGATGCACGCAAGGATTTCGCTTATTTCGATCAAATCGTGGTCATGGACGAAGATAACTATCGGTATATTACGTCGCAAGCTCCCGATGCGACTGCTCGAGGAAAGGTCGTTTGCATGGCTGATTACTTCACTCGTCATAAGAATGCAACCTGTGTTCCGGATCCTTATTATGGTGGTGCAGAAGCCTTTGAGTTGGCTTTGGACTTAATAGAAGATGGTTGTGAGGGCTTGATTAAAGCCTCCCTCAATCCCCTAAAAGAGAAGGGATATTCCCCAAACATAGCTCCAAAGTAGGTACAGACGCCCTCGTCTGTCCCTACTTTGTGGCTCTTTCTATACCTCAAAACTATTCCCTAATTAGCTTCCGTGAGGCTTCTCCTCCCCTTGGGGGAGGCTGGGAGGGGTTTCCAATCGAGGGCGTCTGTACCTACTTTGTGGCATTGTTTCAGATATAAGTATGTAATTTTTCGCCTACTATCTATCGTTAATTCAATTTTTTTCTGTTACTTTGTAGTCTTAAATTAGATATTAGTAATAAAAGACTTAACGCCTATTAGCACTACTGATAATGGACGGAACGCTAGCAAGACTAACGTGATGAATATAAAAAAGAGCATGAGGTGGCTGGTTGCTATTATAGCAACTCCGGTCGTCCTATTCCTCCTCTTGGTTGTTCTACTTTACTGCCCTCCTGTTCAAAACTGGGCTGTAAAGCAGGTTGCTACCTATGTTTCAAATCACACGGGGATGCAGGTTAGTATTGACCGAGTGAACCTTTCTTATCCTTTAGACCTCCAGTTGGATGGTTTAAAGATGATAAAAGCAAACGACTCTATACCTACGCAGAAGGATACTGTTGCTGATGTACACCGCTTAGTGGCTAGTATTGGACTATGGCCATTGCTTGAGAAGCGTGTAGAAGTAAACGAACTGACATTCACAGGACTGAAGGCTAATACCACAAACTTCATCGGTGACTTACGAATTAAGGGTAACTTGCAACGCTTACACATTGTGAGTCATGCCGTAAACCTCGTTGGTGACTCCGTAAGAGTGAATAAGGCGGACATTGAGGGAGGCTGGATTGATGTTGCATTGGGCGACACTGTGCCTGAAGACCCACATAAGCAGAACCCCTTGTGGCGCATAAATATAGACCAGCTGAACCTTGCCAAGACTGATTTCAAGCTCCACATGCCGGGCGACACGATGATTGTTCGGGCGCTATTCGGCGATGCTAAGGCTCGAGGAACAGAACTTCTCTTGCATGACAACATATATAAAGTGGCGGACATAGACTGGCATGGAGGTGCATTCAACTATGACCAACCTTTCGTCAAACGTGCTGTTGCGGGCTTTGATGCGGCTCACATCGCTATGAGAGACGTTAACTTGGGCATAGACTCATTCTTTTTTGCTGCGCCAAAGATAAGTCTTCGTGTGCGTGCAGGCAACTTCAAAGAGCGAAGTGGATTTGTGGTGCGTGACTTGCGATGCCCCTTTAGGATGGACGCAACGTCTATCCAATTGCCATCCCTTTATCTTCTCATGCCGAATAGTGAGTTATCAGGACGCCTGCGAATGGATATGAATGCCTTTGATGACGCTCATCCCGGTACACTTAACGCCCACATGGATGGCTATGTGAGCAAGACTGACTTGCATCCGTTCCTTACTTCCATTCCACGAAACATCTATCAGGCGATGCCGGGAGGGCGATTAACCATACAGGGAACCCTTGCAGGCAATCTTCGTTCGGCTTCCTTCCAACGGTTGAGACTTGCTATGCCGGGCTACTTCGACCTTACGGGTACGGGATGGGTGGCTGATATGATGGCAAAGAACAAGCCTTTACGCAGTGACTTACGCCTTAAAGGTGTGGCTCAAAACCTTGGTTTCGTTCAGAAACTATTGCCTGCAAGTATTCGGAAAACCATTGCGCTGCCTCAAGCTGTGGCTGTTGATGGAGACATACATGTACGGAAAAACCTTTATTCTGGCTCTATGTCATTGGCACAGGGAGGTGGTAAGATTCGTGTCAAAGGTGCTTTTAATCCTTCAAATAGCCTGTATCGCCTCACAGCGGATGCCACGAACTTTCCTATACAACGCTTCTTACCACACATGGGATTGTCGCCTTTCACGGGAAGTGTGCGTACGCATGGACGCGGAACGGACTTTATGAGTCCGCAATCGTCCACTAATTTAAGTCTTCGTATTCGTCGTTTCAGTTATGGGAAATATGTGCTTGATGGACTGAATGGTGATATTTCTAAACATGGAGACCTACTTTCGGCACACGTAAAGAGTGTGAATAAGATGCTGGGAGGCGACTTCACTTATAAAGGACGTGCTAACCAGAAGTTAGTTGATGGTCATTTGCATGGCTGGTTGAGCCGTGTTGACCTCCATGCGTTGGGCGTTATGACGGAAAGATACGTCGTTTCGACATGGACAGACATGGATGTTCGTTCAGATATGAAGGCTAATCACCATGTACAAGGTGTTGTTCGTAAGTTCAAAGTATTACAGGAAGGGCGCAAGCGGAGTGCTCTCTTGGCTGCTGGCGACTTCAATGTGAAAGCTGATATACGCAATAATCGTTTGTTATCTCACCTTAATGGCAATCTTACCGAAGCTAACTTAAAAGCCTTAGGACTGATTGATAAACCCTACATAGTAGCTGCTGGGGCTGATCTGGAGCTTCGGTCGGATCTTAAGAATAGCTTTGCTGTGAATGGACACATAGCTGATTTGGCACTGGATGACGTTCGGAAGGGTGGAAGAGTTGCCTTGGCACGAGGCAGCTTCAACCTTGATCTAACGAAGAAAGGTCCTAAGATAGATGGATCCATCAATGGACTCTTCCCACAAGTGGACTTCTATCAACTCGGAGTCATCGATAAGCCGTTATCAAGCAAGTTTGCTATTAATGCCGACTTCGGCATGAATGGTGCTGATAATATGCGTTTCAATGGTAAGTTGGGAGACTTACAAGTGAATGATAGCAAGCGTACCTACGCACCAGGAGACGTCAATCTGGATTTGACGAGTATGCGTGATTCGGTACATGTAGCCGTCGATGGCGGTGATTTCCACCTCAATACGGCATTCAATGGGAGTGTTGATCAGATGGCAAAGACGGGAAATCAACTTGTAAAGACACTACGGGAACAGATTCATCATAGGCGTATTGACCAGCCCGCTATCATCCGCTTGTTACCAACTGGGCATTTCACGTTGCGTAGCGGACGCGGAAATCTGTTTAGCAATATGCTTGCGAAGGATGGATACGCATTTAGTTTGGCAGATATCAACATATCATCTTCACCGCATGAGGGCGTAAATGGTAAGATAAACATTGACTCCTTGGTTTATGACAATGTGCATTTAGATAGCGTAAGGGTAAACCTTTCCAGTGTAGATGGGCAGTTGAATTATGATGCCGCCATACTGAATAAAGCCGATAATACCTATCCTTATCATGGACATCTGCGTGGCGTACTCTATGAACACGGCTTACAAACACATGCAACGATACTTGATAACAAGGGAGATACAGGTTTCGACTTGGCTTTGCAGGCTGCAATGGTGGGTCGGGGCATACGCCTTTCTATCACTTCTCCACAAGCCATCTTAGGTTATAAGACATTTACAGCGAACGACTCGAACTATATCTATATAGCACGTGATCATCGTTTATCGGCTAATCTACGCCTTTTGGCATCAGATGGAGCTGGTATGACGGTAACAACAGAGGATGAGGACACAACTTCGTTACAGAATGTTACGATCTCAATGAACCAATTCGAGCTGGGCAGTCTATTTAAGGTTCTCCCCTTCTCACCCAACATGTCCGGTGTTCTTAATGGTGATTATCATATCGTGCAAACGACCTCTGACCTCACAATCTCTAGTGATATGACCATCAATAAACTGGTCTATGAGAATTGTCCGATGGGTAACGTCGGTACGCAATTCGTGTATATGCCGAAGGAAGATGGCTCTCATTACGTTGATGCTATTATAACACAAGATGGCAAGGGAGTGGGCTCCTTGTCGGGTGTCTATCGTGGAGAAGGACAGGGAGAGTTGGATGCTACGTTGGAAATGAACCGTTTCCCACTGAATTACATCAATGGTTTTGTACCCGATCAGATCGTGGGGCTCGATGGCGTGGGAGAAGGTTCTCTAACGTTAAAAGGACCTTTGAACAAGTTAAACATCAATGGGGAGGTGTACTTGGATTCGACTTACTTGGTTAGTGTCCCTTATGGAATTAAGATGCGATTTGCCGATGATCCAGTCACAATACGTAATAGTCATATAGAGTTCGAGAACTTTGAAATGATCGCAAGTAACGGTTCGCCGTTAGACATATCAGGCTATCTTGACTTCTCATCGTTGGATAATATGCGCCTTGATACACGTATGCAAGCAAAGAACTTCCAGCTTATCAATGCCAGAAAGAACCCACGTTCAGAGGTCTACGGAAAGGCATTTGTAGACTTTGGAGGTCGAATGAGTGGACCGTTAAACAACCTTACTTTGGTTGGAAATCTGGATGTTCTGGGGACTTCCGACATGACTTATATAGTGCGAGATGGTACCTTGGCAACAGATACGGAACTGAAGGATCTTGTGCAGTTTACGAACTTCAAGGATTCAACAGTTGATGTTGTTAAACGCCCGGACATAACTGGTTTCACGATGTCGATGCTTGTCAATGTTGACGAACAGGCTCATCTGATGTGCTCTCTCAATGCTGATAACTCCAACTACTTAGCCTTTACAGGTGGAGGTGATCTACGATTAGAATATAACCGAACCAATGGTGTGCGCTTAAGGGGACGCTATACTCTGAATGACGGAAAGATGAAGTACTCCCTTCCTATTATACCGCTTCGTACGTTCAACATACAAGATGGAAGTTATGTAGAGTTCACTGGAGACCCCATGAAACCAACGCTTAGCATCGTGGCAACCGAAGATGTGCGCACGAGTGTATCGAATGGTAACGATGGAAGAATCGTCGACTTCAAATGTGGAGTGAGCCTTTCTAAGCAATTCCCAAAGCCTGGCGTGCAGTTTATCATTAGTGCTCCAGAGGATCAAGAAATGCAGAACACACTGAATACTAAGAGTGTTGAAGAGCGTTCAAAGCTTGCTGTAACAATGCTTGCATCAGGTATGTACCTCGATGGAAGTAACTCCACAAGTGCCAATACAGCGATGGGTGGTGCCTTAGCAGGCTTCTTACAGACCCAAGTTAACGCCATTACAGGCAAAGCACTCAACTCTATGGGACTCGACCTATCGGCTAACATGGAGAGTGCAGCAGACATTAACGGAACGTTGCACACTGACTATACGTTCAAGTTCAGCAAGAGGTTGTGGAATAACAGGCTTCGCATCATCATGGGCGGACGCGTTTCTACAGGCTCACAGTTCTCTGAAGAGAATGGAGCCTACTTCGATAACTTCTCGTTGGAGTACCGTCTTAACCAGAAGGAAACCAAGTATCTCAAGCTTTACTACGAACGGGAAGCATACGACTGGTTGGAAGGTAACCTCAGTGAATACGGTGCCGGATTCATGTGGAGACGCAAGTTAAAGAGCTTTAGAGACATCTTCCGCTTTAAAAACGATGATCCCGTAGTGGTTCCGAAGGTAGAGAAACCACGCAAGGATAGCTTAATTAATTTTGTTAATGAGAAGAGATAAAAATCATAAAGGACGTTTCGCGCTCATAAGTCTATCGGTGATGAGTGCCTTTCTACTACTCCTTTCGGCATGTAGCACAACCTCTGCTATCCCCGATGGAGAGCAGTTGTACATCGGAATGAAGCCTACTCTGTATAAGAATTACCAGTCAAATAAACACTTTGCAGCTACTCAAGAAGAACTTGATTTGGTGCTTGCAACAACACCAAATGCCGCTTTGTTGGGTAGTCCCAGTCATCGTTCTCCATTCCCAATAGGGCTTTGGATATGGAATGCCTTTACACCAGATACAACGAAGTTCAGCCGTTGGATCGTGCGTACCTTTGGGTCTACTCCTGTCTTAATGAGCAATACTACGCCCGATCTACGCGTCACTGTGGGACAGAACCTACTACGTAAGAGAGGTTATTTCAATGGTAAGATCACCTACGAGAAACTAACCCAGAAGAATCCAAAGAAGGGTAAGTTGCAATACACAGTGGACATGGGTCACCTATGGACGATCGATAGTTTGCGGTACACGAACTTCCCTCCTGTGGCTGACAGTCTCATCACGAAGAACTTAGATAAGGCTCTCTTGCATAAGGGAGATGCGTTCGATGTGGCCACATTAGAGCAAGAACGAAAGCGCATAACAGACCTCTTTCGGAACAACGGATACTACTATTACCAGAATAACGATGCAAGTTATCTGGCCGACACAACCAACGTGTATGGTGTAGCTAACGTCCGTTTACAAATGGCGGACTCGATTAGTTCGAAGGCACTAAGACCTTGGCAGATAGGGAAAGTGACGATTAACTTGCAGCGACAGTTCATGGAGCAGTTACACAATAAACAGTCTTTTCGAGATGTAACTGTCAATTACAATGGTAAACGAACGCCTCTCCGCCTACGCACAATAGCTAATGATCTGAAGGTATGGCCGGGTTCTTTGTACAATAATGAGCTTGTTGAGCGCAGTCAACAACAGTTGAATGGTAGCGGATTGTTCGCTGCCACCAACTTTACCTTTACTCCTCGTGACAGCACGGACAGTTGTAGTATATTGGACATGACGGTTGATTGCACCTTTGATAAGCCTTACGATTTTTATATCGAGGCGTATGCGAAAGGCAAGACAAGCGGTCAGTATGGTCCAGAAGGGAACATCGGACTCATCAAGCGCAATGCTTTTCGAAATGGAGAGAAGCTCGACTTGCGCGCACATGGCTCTTATGAGTGGTCGTTCAATAATGATGGTAATGGGCAAGATAGGCTTGGTGTGAGCAATTATAACTATGGTCTTGAGGGTAGTCTACAAATTCCTCGCCTCGTAAATCCCTTTGTCTTATCTCCAAGAAAGAAGTGGGAACGCATCCAGAAGAAGATTGCTGAGGCTGAAGCAAGGGGCATTGAATATACTCCGAAGCCTCCCCGCACTTACTATACTACTCCAACAACAACCCTAAAGGCATCAGTTGATGTGCTAAACCGCGCTAAGTACTTTAAGAGACATGTAGTTTCTGGAGAGCTAACGTACCAATGGCAGCCTAATGAACGCAATAGTTTCTCTTATTCTCCGCTCTCTCTAACATACGAATATATGCACAAGGTAACCACTCGTTACCGCACCTTAATAGCAAGCCTCCCCTATCTTGAAGTCTCAATGGCGGATCAGTTCATACCAAAAATGCTGTTCCAATATACCCATACGAGCCCTTTTAACTATCGAAACCCCATCAAGTTCTGGGCAACAGTTAGTGAGGCATCCAACCTTTTAGCTGCTTCTTATGCTGTAACAGGGCATCGCTGGAGTGAAAAGAACAAACAACTCTTTAAGAATCCATTTGCTCAATTCTTTAAAGTAGAGCTTAACTTCACTAAAATATGGGCTTTGGCAGAAAAGAGCAGTATTGCTTTTCATGCCAACACAGGCGCTGTTTGGGCTTATGGTAATAGCAAGGTAACTCCTTACACAGAGCAGTTTTTCGTTGGAGGAGCCAATAGTATTCGTGCATTCAACGCCCGACAGATAGGTCCCGGAAGCTATCGTTCATCCTTCCGACGCCGTTCCTACGTTGAACAAACAGGTGACTTGAAGCTCCAAATGAACCTCGAATACCGTCCCCACCTGCTTGGTTCACTCTATGGGGCAGTCTTCCTCGATGCAGGAAACGTGTGGACACTACATCACGACACGGCTCGTAAAGGTGGACAATTCGTCTTTAAGAATACTTTTAAGCAAATGGCATTAGGCACAGGGGTGGGTCTTCGATATGATATAGGCTACTTCATGCTACGTATCGATTGGGGAGTTGGACTGCATGTACCCTATAACACGGGCAAGAGAGGACTATATAACATAGCTAAATTCAAGGATGCTCAGACCCTCCATCTGGCTATTGGTCTGCCCTTCTAAACTATTTCTAAGAATATATGAAAAGACTTTTTTTATTATTACTAATGGTTGCTTCTATTGTGACAAGCTATGCACAGGAAAGCACAGAAGCCCCTCGTCATGAGGTGCTCTTAGAGACTGACAGCGGTAATATACGTATCGAACTCTTTAACGAAACGCCTCTGCACCGTGATAACTTCCTCAAGTTAGTACGCAGCGGAGCCTATGATGGGGTGCTATTCCACCGTGTTATCAAGGACTTCATGGTGCAGACTGGTGACATGGGATCGAAGAATGCCAAGCCGGGACAGGCTCTTGGCGATACGCCCGAACGCTATTCTCTACCCGCAGAGATACATTATCCCGAGTTGTTGCACCGCCGAGGTGCAGTCGCAGCAGCGCGTGAAAGCGATGATGTAAACCCACAACGTAAGTCGTCATCTACGCAATTCTACATTGTTTGGGGTGTACGTTTTACGGACAAGCAACTCGATTGGGCGCAAGAGAGACTGGATGCTCATACAGGTGGAACAGTGAAGATGTCGCCTGCAGTTCGTCAGTTATATAAGACTGAGGGAGGCTCTCCTCATCTTGATGGACAATATACTGTTTTCGGTCAAGTAGTCGATGGCTTGGATGTTGTTGATCGAATACAACGACAGCCCGTAGACGATAACGACCGTCCAACGACAGACCTCCGTATTCGCAAGGCAATTGTTTTGAAGTAAAGTGATGATGTAATGGTAAGGTCGTTTTAAGTACCTTGCCATTGCCTATATATAATAAGGTGTAAAACAGAAAATGGTAATCAATAAGAAACTAATAGGTTGCTTGGTTGCTCTCCTACTTGCTTCTGGCACGGGAGTAGCCCACAGCAGGTATATATATTATGCTGTTAACGATTCTACGGACACACAATCAGTAGCAGCAAAGACGAATGATAGTAATGATAAGAAAGATGCCAAGGATAAGGAGAAGCCCTCTTCTTACGAACAACTAATGAAGAAAGGCGGTAGTGTACACGATGGTCTCTTCACGATAAGGCATATCGAAGACAAGTGGTACTTCGAACTCCCAGACTCCATTCTGGGTCGTTATCTATTGGCTGTAACGCGTTTCACCGCCGTACCACAGAGCTTCGGCAAGTTCTCGGGAGAGGCAATTAACCAACAGACCCTCTATTTCGAGCAACGCGACAATAAGACTATTAACCTCCGCGCATACGTTCTTTCACAGGAAGCAGACCCAAAGAGTCGCATATCCCGAACGCTCAAAGCCTCCACTGCCGACCCTATCATCGCCTCGTTCAAAGTAATTGGTCGCAACAAGAAGACTAATAACCAGCTCATCGAAGTGACCCCTTTATTCATCAAGGATAATGGTGTCGTCAGTATTCCACAGAATGCTGCTAAACAACTGAAAATCGGTTCGTTGCAGTCCGACAGAACCTTTATTGACACGATGAAGGTCTATCCGATCAATGCCGAAATAGCCACAACACGCACCTATAGTAGTACTCCTTCTTCCGCTCCGGCATCATCAACTGGGGTCATGACCATCGGTCTGAACACGAGTATAGTACTACTTCCTAAGACTCCAATGCGCAAGCGTATATGGGATCCGAGGGTTGGTTACTTCACCAATCGATATACTATCTTCAGTGATGATCAGACCCGCGCCGACCGCGAACAGTTCATTTCTCGCTTTCGCTTAGAGCCTAAAGACAAGAAAGCCTACGCCCGAGGCAAACTCACAGAACCGATTAAGCCCATCGTTTTCTATATAGATCCTGCAACGCCAAAGAAGTGGGTTTCTTATCTAAAACAGGGTATTGAGGATTGGAATGTAGCCTTCGAAGCGGCTGGATTCAAGCATGCCATCCAAGCAAGGGATTGGCCGGAAGATGATTCAACGATGAGTGTTGACGATGCACGTTACAATGTTTTGCGTTACTTACCAGCTGAGATTGAAAACGCATACGGCCCCCACATTGTCGATCCTCGCAGTGGGGAGACCATCGAAAGTCATATTTGTTGGTATCACAATGTGATGAATCTATTGACAAAGTGGTACATGACGCAATGCGGACCACTTGACAAACGAGCACAGACAATGCACATGGACGACCGACTCATGGGTGAATTGATACGCTTCGTATCGAGCCATGAGGTCGGACATACACTCGGTTTGCGTCACAACATGGGTGCCAGTCACGCCACACCAGTGGAGAAGTTGCGTGATAAGAAGTGGGTTGAAGAGCACGGACACACTGCAAGTATCATGGACTATGCCCGTTTCAATTACGTAGCTCAGCCCGAGGACCATATTTCCGAACGTGGTCTTTTCCCACGAATAAACGACTATGACAAGTGGGCAATACGCTGGGGCTATCAGTACAGACCTGAGTTTAAGGACGAGATAGACGAGAAGGAAGGGTTGTTAACAGAGACTTCTAAGGTCTTAGCAACCAATCCGCGCCTATGGTTCGGAGGCGAGGGTAAGAACGAAGACCCACGTGCGCAGACTGAAGACTTGGGTGATGACAATGTGAAAGCGAGTGAGTATGGCATTAAGAACCTTAAGCGCATCATAGTCGCCTTACCTACATGGACGCATCAAACTAACGATAGATACGAGGACAGGATAGAGATGTGGAAGAGTGTTATCAGTCAGTTCAATCGATACACAAACCACGTTCTTAAGAACGTTGGAGGGCGATACATCAATAACATGCCAGGGCAGAAACCTTACGAGGTGGCACCTGCACAAAAGGGAAGAGACGCTGTTAACTATCTCTCCCGACAGCTCTTCGACGCTCCAGTCTGGCTCTATCCGTCAACGATGACAGATGTTTCTGGAGTCAATGCTGTCGATGAGATCGCTGCACAACAAGGGCGAGTTTTGAAGGTATTGTTGAATGGTTCGTTGATAGATAAGATTTACAAGGATCAATTTGCGGCTGGTGCTTATCAGGTCAAGGACTATTTGAACGATGTATTCAAGGCTGTTTGGCAACCCTTATCATCGACTAATGACGTGAAAGTTCGTACACGTCGTTTGTTGGAGCGTACCTATATCAAGCAGCTCGATGCATTCCTTAATCAAGAGGAGAAAGATAAATCCATAGCTATAGACCGCGCTCGTCCGTCAGATATATCGCTGTATCTTGGACAGCAGCTTGATACTATTGAGAAGTATTGCAAGGCGCAGGCTGCCATCAGCACAGACCTCAATCTCCTGCATTACAACGATATTCTGCGCCAGATAAAACTAATTCGTGAACGGCAGAATAGCGTGAAGTAAGGAAGTCTCTTCAATCCTCTCCACTGGAGGGGATGTTCCGAACGAAATAAAGAGGGCGTCTCTTTGCATTAAAGAGAGCCTCTTCTCACATCAAAGAAACGCCCTCTTCGATATGAAGGAGGCGTTTCTTTAAATTGTATCATGCAATTTCCTCTGCTTTTATGAAGCATTACCTCCAATGCCACTAGTACTATCTACTCTCCCTCGCCATTCTGTGAGGGGGCAGAGATGAGGCTTCTCATACTCCTTCTATACCTATTTCAAGGTATTGTCTAATCTCCTTTTTATATGTAACTTTGCATTTCAATGTATCTTGGAAGACACAGTCTTATCAGGCAATAGGGTACATTCACCAGTCGTTCAAGGCTTCATCTCACTGATCCAACAGCCTTACTTGCACAGCAGGTAATACTTAAAGACAAGTCATTCTACGATGCCAATCTCATCCATGGGAGCCTACAAGTGATGTACCAATTCCCTATGACGATTAAAAAGTCACATTCCATGTGGTTTGTAAAGGTCTTCGGCGACTTCTCATCTGCTAGCACATCGGGGCATCCCAATCTATATAATGTAGGCTTCAGTATCGGTTTATTTAATTAAAGAGGACGTTGTTTTATAAGATAGTAAACCATTAATAGCAATGGAGCTGTTACTTGATTGCCGACTTCCATATCCATAGTTTTCCTACTTGGAAACTAACAAGTGCCTTCGTTTCTGTCTCCATCTCCTTGATTCCTTGTTCCCCTCTTTGCAAGATAAAGACGTCTCCTGCATTGAGCTTAGCTATCAATGAGGAGTCTTTATGCGTCACCTCGTCAAGTCGGGGGAGCATATCAAGGTCGTCAGCATTGTGCACTCCGAAGCAAGGGGTGGTAATTTTCACTTTCACCTCACCCACCTCTCTAAAGCCGGCATTACTTGCATTGATTGCTTGAACATTCTTGTTACCCTTCTCGAAACTCTCTTTTAGTGTGTCAATAGTCTTTTCGATTTCCGTAAACTTAGCCTCCTTCTGTCCGTGCTCACAAGCGCAAAGGAGAAAAGAAGCCATTATTGAAACCGCTGTTAATTTCTTTATCATTGAGTATATACGTTTATCAATGAATGCAAAAGTACGCTTTTTCAATCATAACAAGCAAAGTTAGCAATGGAAAATACCGATTATTCCTCTTTTTTATGTAAGTTTGCAGACTTAAAGAATATACTCTGTTTAATTACATCTCACTAATCAATAGTAATCAATGAAACGCAAGACATGGCACAAGTACCATAAGTGGTTAGGAATAATCATTTGCTTTTTTGTCATCATGTTCAGCCTCTCTGGCATCATTCTCAACCATCGCAGCACATTTACAAACCTATCTGTCAGTAGGAAATTCTTGCCTTCCTCTTATTCTTTTAAGCGTTGGAACAATGGCTTATTACGGGGTACTTTACGTTATAAAGACCCAAAATCAAATACCGAGAAAGTGCTTATCTATGGTGCCGCAGGCTGTTTCTTAACCGATAGTACCGCCTCTTCTATTACCGAATTTAACAACGGCTTACCCACAGGAGCCGACTATCGACAGATAAGGGGAGTAGTGCAAACTCCACAAGGAGAACTCTTTGCCGCAGGTATCATGGGCTTATACCGATTGAAGGAACACAACACTTGGCAGCAAGTGAGCCTCCCGAAGGAAGATGATGACGAACTCTTATCGGATATAAGTATGCGTGGTGATACCTTGGTAGTGCTTAGTAGATCGTATCTATACATCTCCAACGCTCCATATAACCATTTCCAACGCCTTCAACTACATGCTCCTGCAGGTTACGATGGCAAGGTTAGCCTCTTTAAACAACTTTGGCTTTTGCATTGCGGAGGCTTATTTGGTACTTGGGGAAAGCTCTTTATGGATGCAATAGCCCTTGTTCTCATTCTTCTAAGCGTCACTGGAATATGGTTGTGGGCACGTCCTCGCAGTGTAAAGATGTTTAAGTGGCATAAACAAGTGGGTATCTACACTTTCTTCCTCACCCTCTTTATCGCAATAACAGGCTGGGCATTACGTCCACCTCTTATGATTCTCCTTGCCACCAACAGCACTCGTCCACTGCCGGGAACGGTATTGAACAGTGATAACGCATGGTATGACAAGTTAAGGATGATACGTTATGACGACCAAAAACACGATTGGATGATTTCAACCTCCGATGGTTTCTATTCCTTGACATCATTAATAAGTCAGCCGAAAGCCCTCACCACTA
The DNA here is from genome assembly GCF_000377625.1 of Prevotella veroralis DSM 19559 = JCM 6290. Lineage (GTDB taxonomy): Bacteria > Bacteroidota > Bacteroidia > Bacteroidales > Bacteroidaceae > Prevotella > Prevotella veroralis. The sequence goes on from NZ_KB898326.1 coordinate 201,667, forward strand.
CCCCACCTGTTAGTGTGATGGGGCAAAACGTATGGCAACATGAATCGACGGGAACGTGGCTTGTGGGTTCGTTTGATGGTCTCTACCGATGGAATAGACAAACAAATTATATTGAACCATGCGATGCCTCCTTGTATGCAGGAGTCCTCATCCCAGGCACAGCACCAACAGGACAAACCATCTCGGGCTATAGTTCTGATTTTAAAGGGTATCTCTGTTGGGCTGATTACTTCACTGGTACACTTTTCCCAGCCCAACCTTCCGACTTAGAAGACTGCCCCATGTCACTTTGGAACGCGGCATTGGAGGTGCATACAGGACGTATCTACATGGGAAGTATTGGTTCCTTTGCCTTTATCTTCATTATAGGTATTCTTCTAATAATCGTCTTGGTATCAGGGAAGAAACTATAAAGACTATTCGAGCATACGATTTGCTCGAATGGTCTAAGCCATCATATACATTACCAAAGAGGCAACAGTAATATAAGCAAATATGCCTAAGCCCGCCCAAACAGGTAAGAGCGTCCCCTTGAGCTGACGGCTATGATAAGGGCCTTCTACATATAATAAGGTGCGATAAACGAGTGCAGAACCAATCAAAGCAAAGGTTAATCCGCCAAGAATATCACCTGGGTAATGCACGCCAAGGTACATTCTTGAATAGCAAACTATGGTTGCCCAAACTATCATAAACACCGACAACCATCGCTTCCGAAGCAGGAAACAGATGAAGAAAGCCAACCCGAAGCAATTACCAGCATGATTGGAGGGGAAGCCGTAAGCCCCACCTCGATAATTATTAACGACATGTACCAAATGACCAATCGGACAATTAAGGTTACTTGGACGCATTCTTCCTATCATCGGACGTATCCACTGCGCTGTCAGAGTGTCTGTTATGAGTATCATTACACCGATTGCCAGCAGACTAAAAAACACTGCCTTGAAGGTGAAATTACGTATGAGCAACACAAGAATCAACACATACAAGGGTAGCCAGATGAGCTTCCCACTAACGGAAACCATGAACAAGTCCCAATAAGGATTGTGTAAGCTGTTTACTGCCAATAGGGCATGTTGATCATAATTGAGGATATTTTCAATGAAAACTTCTTTCATTTTGGCTGTAGATTAGTTATATTCTTAATCTCTGTTATCTATTATCTGTATTCTTTCTAATGTTGATTTCATCCATTCACGAGCGTTTCCAGTTCGCTAAATGACTTCATCTTCAAAAGATGAGGATGCTCATATTCATCGACAACTTCGTGTTGCCAGACAGTAGGAAAGGGTATATGGGCAGCCCAACCACCAAGTTTTAACACTGGCTCAACGTCCGACTTGAACGAATTACCCACCATTAAGAGCTGCTCAATGCCGATTCCATATTGCTTACAAAGTCTTTCGTAAGCTGCAGGAGTCTTATCCGACACCACGACAATATCGTCGAAACAATCTCTCAAACCCGATCGTTTGAACTTTGACTCTTGGTCTAATAGCTCGCCTTTAGTAAACACTACCATCTTATATAAGCCCGATTTGCGTAGCTCCTGCAAGGTTTCTTCTACTCCTTCAAGCGGCTTGCCTGGTAATTGCAAGAGCGATTTTCCCATCTTGATGATGGCTGCCACTTCCGCAGAAGTCAGTTTCCCGTCACTCACGTGTGTGGCGTTTTCGAGCAAGGAGAGGATGAACGCCTTACTACCATAGCCCAACAACTCCATGTTGGCGGTCTCGGTTGCGAACAAAGCCTGCGATATGTCCCCAGCAGGAGCATAGTTTTTCAATAAGTCACAATAATCTTTCTCCACTGAAGCAAAGTAAGTTTGACATTCCCAAAGGGTGTCATCAGCATCGAAAGCAATCAGTGATATATCCCTCATCGTCTATTCAATTACGAACATAACATTGCGGAACTGTTCCTTAGGAGCCGCTTCATTCGTTAATACCTCGGGGACTTTTACAAGGTTGCGAGCCTGTAAAAGGTCGATAGTATCCCACATTATTTCATGAAAGAGGACGATGGAAGTGCGCTTATCATCAATCTTTGTAATCGCTTGAGCACGTGTGATATTATCCTTAACGGCTGAAGCTAAGCTCGCAGACAATCGATGACAAAGATTGTTGACAGCATCTTGTTTCTCCCTGTCAATTACTGGTATCTGTAACTTCCCAGCCTCATTAACAATGCCGTAAGGCTTTAGGTGGTCGATAACAGTAGCATCTTTCAACTCCTCATTATCGAGTAGGCATTGTGCTAAAGGCATTAAGTCAGCATGTTGCGGGGCATTTTTAAGGCTCGTTCTTGTCCATGTTTCTTGTATAGAACCATAGCTGTTGGTGCCGAACTGAGTTTTCTTTCTTGGTTCACAAAGTATCCAAACCACTCCTTTCCAGTCTGTTTTGTTATCCAATTTATATCTATCTGGTGCTATCGCATCCCATGCCAAGCCATCAAGCATATAGGAGAAAGCAATGCTAAAAGCGTTATCAGCAAAATTACTCTTGCCTAATTCAGTAACAAGCTGTCGATAATCACCCTCCGACTTATCCATCACGTCTGTTGCAATAGATCGGCTTAATTGACGAAGTGCAGCCGTTTGTTCGATGTCAAAGATAGGTAAGGTGGTTTGCCATTTATTACTTTCCACCTGCTTTACCATCCCTGCTTTCTCTAAGTAAGCGAGCTGCTCATCATTGAAAGTAAGCCCCGCTTTGCGCAAAGCCTTAGCCGTACTCGGTGTGCGAAGCATGTAAAGTAATTGCCAGTTGTTATCCTTCTTGATGTATTCGAAGGGGTGGACAGACTTAAAATCACTGTATGCAACGCGTTCACACTGGCTTAGATTACGCATTACGTTTTGTGCGAAAACAGTCGTTACAGCCATGCTTAACGCAGCTATAAGTATTATTTTTAGTTTCATAAGTAGGTCGTAAGAATTAATTTATACTAAGCTATATGGTTAAAATTGATTTTGATTCCAGCCCCGATTGCCGCCAAGGCTCTGTTTGTGGCATAGAGCAGGGCATCTGTTGAGAGATAATCCACAGGTCTGAGCCATTTCCCCTTGAGGATGCGCCAAAGAGTCTCGGCAATATTAAGATGTGGGCTATAAGGAGGGAGAAAGAAAAGGAACAGCCACCACTTTTCTCATAGGGAAGAAGTTCCCGCATAAGCCTGCATCTGTGTACATTTGCGTTGTCAAGGACTACAAAGATCCTTCTGCTGATACGGAGCGACATACGGTCAAGAAAGTCAGCGACCTTGTCTGCGGTCATGTTCTCTGTCGTAGTGAAATCCCTCATATCTGTTCCTGCGGTCTATCATGCCGAATATATTGAGCCGGAGACCTCTTTCACAGGGGATGTAGACATCTTCACTGCGGAACTGCCATCCGTATGGCACATATCCATCCATACAGATATGACTCTCATCACCATAGTAAAGGTCTATAAGACCGTCCTTTTCCTGTTGTACGAGTTCCTGCAGCTTCTCTCTATTGTAAGCATAGAGCTGCGGCGAGGGGCTCCCCTTGGAACGTTTCCTTATACGTCTATATCTTGCACCAATGCGGATAAAAAAGCCCGGAAGGTACTTTCCGCTCGCTTTCTTGCCGGAAGCCTGCTGCCAGGCTTCTTTCGCTTTCTTCATGCTCTGCCTGTCATTCTCGATGGTCCTGCGTACCAATTCCTCGTCAGAACTGTCTATTATATCGGTTTCCGACCTCGCCCGAGACGTGTATCCAGCCCTTGACACCTTCACACTCGACCCGTTTCACCCATGAGTTGACTGATATGTGTGTCATTTCTGTTTGAATACCGACTTCTTTTGATGTTAGACCATTGGATTTCAACAGTATGGCACGACAACGCATACGGAAGGAATGGCTCTTACCAAGCCGGAAGCTCTCCTCCAACTGAAGACGCTCTTTGTCTGTCAGTTCTATAATCTTGATCTTTCCGATAGTTGTACTTCTTTTATATGTCCGCACAAAGGTACGAAAAAAGTATGATATAAACTATTTTTCAACATCTACTTACCATCTTCAGATTATTTAGTCGCAGATTTAATAGTAGAACTTTCGGTGCAGATATCGTATTTTGTCTTTTACAAAGCAACTATCTGCGTCCTTTTTTAGTATTAATCAGCGAAATCCTTCTTTAGTATATTATGATTGTGAATAGGAAATAGGGGGTGTCTTGAAGAATTGGTACTGGGCTCGTCTACTCTTGAAAAATTTTATTCGATTACTTCATTAATATCTCCTGTGCATGAAGCACACTTTTCTTCGTAGGTGGTTTAACGTCAGAAAGTGAATAGGGAATCTCTAATTGCTCCCATTTGTAAACGCCTAAGTCGTGATAGGGGAGGACTTCTATGCGTTCTATATTATCTAATGTACCAATAAAAGCACGTAACTTGTATAGGGATTCATCGTCATCATTAATCCCAGGAACCAACACATATCTTATCCAAACAGGCTTTTTGATGTCGGAAAGATAACGTGCACAATCAAGTATATGCTCATTCTCCCAACCCGTAAGCTGCTTATGCGCCTGGTTATCAATGTGCTTTATATCCAATAATACTAAATCGGTGTATTGCATCAACGCTTCAAAAGCTACAAAAAAATTGCCCTTTCGAGTAAAAGGTTGTGCCGAAGTGTCGAGGCAAGTGTTAACCCCTATGCCTTTAGCCTTACGGAAGAGCTCTGTCAATGGACGTATTTGCAACAACGCTTCTCCACCACTCACGGTGATTCCGCCCTTCTCTCCCCAGTAAGTGCGATAGCGTAATGCTTGCGAAAGAACGTCATCAACAGGGCGGAGGTTGCCCCCCGCTCTGTCCCAAGTATCCGGATTGTGACAATACTGGCACCGCATTGAGCACCCTTTCAGAAAGATAACAAAGCGAATACCAGGTCCGTCAACCGATCCAAACGATTCAACCGAGTGCACTCGGAGCATCGTTTCGGGCGTTGTTAATTGTGAACTGTCTGTCTGCAATTTATTTACTTTACATTGAACCATGTGCACGACGTGCGATAACATCCAATTGCTGCTCACGAGTAAGGTCGATGAACTTCACCGCATAACCGCTTACACGAATGGTGAAGTTGGCATATTCCTCCTTCTCTGGGTGCTCCATACAATCGATTAGTTTGTCAACACCAAATACATTGACATTCAAGTGATGTGCACCACGACTGAAATAGCCGTCCATCACACCCACAAGTGTGCTGAAACGTTCCTCATCGTTATGCCCAAGAGCATCTGGACTGATGGTCTGAGTGTTAGATATTCCGTCCAAAGCGTACTCGTATGGGAGCTTAGCCGTTGAGTTTAACGATGCCAACAAACCATTTTGTTCAGCACCATAAGATGGGTTAGCACCTGGAGCCAATGGTGCACCAGCAGGACGACCATCAGGCATATTACCCGTAAACTTACCATATACGACGTTAGAAGTGATGGTAAGAATACTTGTTGTAGGCTCAGAGTTACGGTAGGTGTGATGCTTACGAATCATGTTCATGAAGGTTTTTAACAACCAAACAGCAATATCATCAGCACGGTCGTCGTCGTTTCCATAGCGTGGGAAGTCACCCTCTGTCTTAAACTCAATTGGGAATCCCGTCTCATCGCGAATGATGTTTACTTTGGCATACTTGATAGCTGAAATAGAGTCGACCACATGGCTGAAACCAGCAATACCCGTAGCAAAAGTGCGACGCACATCTGTATCGATAAGCGCTAACTCTGCTGCTTCGTAGAAATACTTATCGTGCATGTAATGAATGAGATTCAGTGTGTTTACATAGATTCCCGAAAGCCATTCCATCATATCCATGAAGCGTGGCATAAACTCTTCGTAGGTTACCACATCGCCTTCAATAGGGCGATAAGCTGGACCACATTGCTCACGTGTCTTGCTATCTACACCGCCACTAATAGCATAGGTGAGGCACTTCGCAAGGTTAGCACGTGCACCAAAGAACTGCATCTCCTTACCTGTCTGTGTAGCTGATACGCAACAGCAGATAGAATAATCATCTCCCCATATAGGGCGCATCACGTCATCATTCTCGTATTGGATAGAACTTGTTGAGATGGATATCTTTGCTGCATAATCCTTGAAAGGCTTTGGCAAACGTGAACTATATAATACGGTGAGGTTAGGTTCTGGTGATGGACCCATATTCTCAAGTGTGTGCAAGAAGCGAAAATCGTTCTTCGTTACCATTGAACGACCATCCATTCCTAATCCTGCAACCTCCAACGTAGCCCACACTGGATCGCCAGAGAACAATTGGTTATATGATGGAATACGAGCAAACTTAACCATGCGGAACTTCATAACTATGTGGTCGATAAGTTCCTGTGCCTCAACCTCTGTTAGTGTTCCTTCCTGCAAATCGCGCTGAATATAGATATCTAAGAAGGTAGAAATACGCCCCACTGACATTGCAGCACCATTTTGTGTCTTAATAGCTGCAAGATAACCAAAGTATAACCACTGCACAGCTTCATGTGCATTGCTTGCTGGTTCAGAGATGTCATAACCATAGATAGCTGCCATTTCTTTCATTTCCTTCAATGCCTTAATCTGCATAGAGATCTCTTCACGAAGGCGAATCACCTCTTCGGTCATTGTGCCATCGCCACAATTGCGTAGGTCTTTTACCTTTTCATTGATGAGGAAGTCGATACCATACAATGCCACACGACGATAGTCTCCAACGATACGACCACGCCCATAAGTATCAGGAAGTCCTGTAAGAATATGATTGTGTCTGACGAGCTTCATCTCATCAGTGTAAGCATCAAAGACGCCATCGTTATGTGTCTTGCAGTATTTTGTGAAAATTTCGTGTAGTTTCTCTGATGGTTCATAGCCATAAGTAGTGCAGGCTTGTTCGGCCATCTTTATACCACCATAAGGCATAAAGGCACGTTTAAGCGGCTTATCAGTCTGTAAACCCACGACCTTTTCCAAATCTTTAGTCCCTTCGCCAATATATCCAGGACCGTATGCGGTCATACTAGAAACGACTTCTGTCTCCATATCCAATACGCCCCCTTTAGCACGCTCTTGCTTTTGAAGGTCTTTGAGCATGCCCCAAAGTTTATTAGTAGCCTCGGTTGGTTTCTCAAGGAAAGAAGCATCACCATCATAACGAGTGTAATTGTCTTGTATAAACTGACGCATATTGACCTCATCAAGCCACTTTGTACCAGTAAATCCTCTCCATGCTTTTTTCATAATTGTCTGTTTTGTTATTATGTAAAACGTTTAGTGAATTAGTTTGTAAATGTTCATAATGACAAAGCATTACTAAATTACGGGGTCAAAGTTAGGTAAAAAAAGCGTAATACAAAGTCTTCGGATATGTTTATATCTATAAAATACATATAAGTAGGTATGGTTATTCAGAACCTAAGGGGGATTGTAAGAATAGGGTGTCTGCCGTTGTTTGTTGCCATTTACTAACTTACCCATGTAGCCTAGTATAAATTAATTCTTACGACCTACTTATGCTATTTAAGTTTTACTGGACAGCAATAATCAACAAACAAAGAGGGCGTTTCTTCAATATGAAGAAACGCCCTCTTCGCATCAAGGAAACGCCTCCGTTGATGACAGAAGAGCCCTTCTTTGATTAATGATAGTGCTATAAAGTAGGGACAGATGCCCTCGTCTGCCCGCCTAAATGGGGTGTTTGGGGCGAATGGAATATGTTATTAGAACAATATATCCTTATGTTTGCTGTCTGAAAAAATCATCTTGTATCGGACAGACGAGGGCTTCTGTCCCTACTTAAGGAGCCTCACCCCCACCCCCTCTCCGAATGGAGAGGGGAGTAGATAGTATTGTTTTCCACAGAACAAACAACTCGTTAACTTGTCAACCTGTCCACTCGTCAACTCGAAGTAATCATAATTTTGAATTATGAACTTTGAATTTTGAATTAAAGAAAGCCTATGCCACTTTCTCCAAACGCTTCATCATCAAGAACATGAAGGCTGCGGAAACGAGGCAGAGAACGATGAATACTGACCAAACAATGGTGAGTGACAAGCCGCCCCAGAGGTATCCTCCAACGCTGACAAGGAGGTTTCCGATTGCTGTGGCTACAAACCATCCGCCCATCATTGCGCCCTTGTACTTTGGAGGAGCTACCTTACTAACGAAGCTGATACCCATCGGACTGAGCAATAACTCACCAAAGGTGAGGACGAGGTAAGTACCAATTAGCCAGTTGGCTGACGCAAATGGGGTTGCTCCACCTGCTGCCTTTGCTGCTGCCTGTTCGTTAGGTGTGAGCAAACCTTGCGATGCCATGACCATAAGGAAGTAGGCGCAACCTGCAACAATCATACCGTATGCAATCTTACGAGGTGCTGAAGGCTCCTTACCTTTGGCTGCCAACGAACTGAAGATAGCCATACTTACTGGTGTGAGGGCTACTACATAGAATGGATTGAACTGCTGGAAAATAGGTGCACTAACCTCTACTGAGCCAGAAAGATCTCTGTATTTCGACATTAAAACTAATACTGCTACGAGGAAGACAACGCCTGAGATTGCCTTTGCCTTTGCTGTTTTGCTCTGGAAGAAGGTCATACCACTATACACCATAAGCACAATCATGACTAGATTGACTACATCAAATGCCATGCTCTGAACGCCTGTTGAAACAGGACTTACAAACTCATTAGCAAAGTAAGTAAGCGTCAGACCATTCTGATGGAACGCCATCCAGAAGAAGATAACGACTGCAAAAACAAGACAGAGAGCCACAATGCGCTCCTTTGTTTGCTGTGGAGTGAGTTCTTCTTCAGCAACAGTTGTTTCCTTCTTCTCAGTCTTTCCGTTGCCACCCTCAACGTGTTTGAACATACGACGGCACCCATAATAGATTGCCATAGACACGATTAATGATACGCAAGCTACTGCAAATGAGAAGTGGTAAGCGTCATTGCTACTGCAATGGAGCGTTGACTCAGCCCAAGACTGAATCTTTACGGCAGCCGTTGGAGCAAAGAGCGCACCAATATTGATTGCCATGTAGAAGATTGAGAACGCTGAATCGCGCTTGCCAGCAAGCTCTGGTGTGTCATAGAGATTACCCACCATAACCTGCAGATTACCCTTAAATAGACCCGTTCCAAAGCTGATCAGCAACAGAGCTGCTAGCATAGCAACGAACGCAACAGAGCCTCCGCCCAATGGAATAGACAGGAAGAGATAACCGACAAACATAATCGCAATACCAATGGTTACCATCTTCCCGTACCCGAACTTATCGGCCATGACGCCTCCAATAAGCGGTAGGAAGTAGACGAGACCAAGGAAGATACTATAGATTAGACCCGCTGTCCCGGCCTCTAATCCGAAGTTTGCTCTCAAGAATAAAGCGAATACTGCCAACATTGTGTAGTATCCGAACCGCTCGCCAGTATTGGCTAATGCCAAGGCATAAAGCGCTTTTGGTTGGTTTTCAAACATAATGATAAAAATCTAGGTTAATATTACTTTGTTCGTTTGATATCGAATAGGTAAGTCGCTTTTACTACTATGTTGCCAAAGTTCGACTTGCCGAAATAATCTTTCTTAGAGCTTCCGTAGATGTTTCCTAATCCATAGTAATAACGTCCTTCAAGTAGGAAATGCCCCACATGACGGCTGCTCCATTCCATTCCCAAGCCCGCTGCTATACCATAATCGAACTTTTTCTCCACAGGTTTCGACTCTTGTGCGACGGTGACGTTACTACGTCCTGTGCCGTCAGTAGCAAGGTTTGGAGTGGTATAATTCATGTTGGTTGACTCGTTCAGATAGATTCCTATCTGTGGACCAGCTTGTACGAAGAAGTTGAAACCACGCTGCTCTTTGCCCCAAGCAAGGTGTGCAAAGACTGGAATTTGTATGTAGTTAATTGTTCGAGAGTACTTCTCCGCTTGTCCGTTGGCGTTGATAACAGGTTGATCAGTGCTTGTTTGTATCTTTTCCTGCCATCCGATAGAAGCGTAATTGACCTCTCCATAGATGGAACAGATGGTATTGAAATACTTTTCACATACGTATCTAACACTCAAACCACCTGTTATTCCTCCATGAAGAGACTGTGAAACTTTTGGACTGAAGCCCACATTAGAAAGGGCATAACCGCCATTAACACCAATGGAAAGGTCGTCACGATGTTCTCCCACTTGTGCTGCAACACGCATCGGAAGCACAAGTAAGAGCAAAAGGAATATGCTTAATGTCTTATTTCTCATATTATAAGCAGCTGTACCAACGATGGTTAATAAACGAGATTCTCCATCTTCTGGTCAGTAGTAAAGTGTATCAACTGGAAGTTGTTATTGATATATCCTCCCTGCCCTACACGTTCGAAGTTATAACGAGTTTGTAGTGGGCGATACTTCACTTCGCTATATACACCCTTGAACTCCTTTCCCTGTGCTTTAATTCCACGTACAAAGAATTGCGCCTGATCGTAACCTGTGAGTGCCAAACGGGGTATGTATTGCTTAGCCATTGGCTCGCCGTACTGTTCATTATACTTAGCTTCGAGCGACTTCGTCTTCTCTGACATCTTATTATAATAATAGGTGGAAGGAATGTAAGTGTTATATTTGAAGAAGAAGTCCAAGTCGTAATCTTGATAAACGAACCATTGATTATAGCCAAAGAGGGCTATTGCAATACCTGGATTAGTCTTCTTGAGTTGTGCCAGTTTAGTAAACACTTCGTTTAACTGCGGACTCTTCTCCGAGTTAAGGACAACTACATTAGGGCGAGTCTTATCGAAGTGCTTTGCAAAGTCGGCTGCGGAAGACTTCAGACTAGTAAGGTCATACTTAATCTTCAGTATGTTTAACTGCTTACGCAACAATGAGGTGAAGTTGCCCACTTGGCTGTTTGCATCGTTGCAATTAATGAATACAGGGTGATGAGACTTCTGGAAACGCTCTAAGAAAGACGCAATAGCCTTGCTATTCAAGCTCTCATCGGTTTGATACACTTGATAGATATTAGGGTTATTTTCTACTTCGTTGCCTGTTATAGAGAATGGGATAACGAGCTTTGTGCCATGTGCTCGACAGAAATCAGCCAATGGCTTCACCTGATCAGAGTAGAGTGGGCCAAAGATGAGGTCAAGTTTTGAGGCATTAGGGTCTAATAAAGTAGTACGAATGTCAGCGTCCTTTGGAACATTCCAAGCATGTACGTCGGTTGTAATCCCTTCACTCTTCATCTCGTTGAGGGCTAACAGCACGCCGCGATAAAACTCTATCATGCGTTTGCCATCACCATCTTGATTATGGAGAGGGAGCATGATTCCAACATGAATAGCATTCTCTTGTTTTGCGAGAGCAGCCGCATTTGCGCCTTTCTTCTTAGCCTCTTTATCGGCTTTGGAAGGCTTTACAGTCTTGCCCATAATCGACCCATCAGGACGGATATCACCATCTTTTGCAAACGGAACAAGGATGAGTTCACCCTTTTTCAACTCATATCCTGCGGTCTTCATAATCGGATTGGAGTCTATCAACTGTTGGATAGTTACACCGTACTCTTTGGCTATTCCGAATATAGTCTCCTTACGTTTCACTTGATGTTGATCACGCCATACAACATTCTGAGCCATCACACTACAACTAATCATTATGGTGAATAGCAACAAGAGATATCTTAAACTGTTTTTTATGCACATGTCTTTTGAGATTACAAACTGTTACTTATATGCAAATACATGTGCAAATATACAAAAGAAATCTGTAATCAACAGGTGTAGATAGCAAAAAAACGTAAAATAGATAATGGCTTCTTGTATATCAACCATCGCTTTTCTGTTTTGCTTGTAGGTGTGAGAAAAAATGCTTATATTTGCACGATTATCCTTTTGGAGACGTTGAATTGTAAGGTAAAAGAGATGGGAGATAAATATACAAGATTCTTATTACTGGTTTTGTCAATGCTTGTCACGGTCTATACAAAGGCACAGGATTGCCAGCCAACAGGCTCTTATAACGATGAGAATGGCGAAGTCATGACGATAAATGCAGGTGATAATTATACAGGATCGGCACCTTTAACGATGAAACTGAAGGCTAATGCGCCTACAACGAATGACCCTGCAACGCATTATGAATGGCATTTCTTTGCACAAACAAGCCCTCGTGAGGCTTTTCTGATACGTTATGAAGAAGACACAGAATACACTTTCACGAAGGCAGGTAATACACAGATTGTGCTTTACGAGATACTCAATGGAGACACAACTCGTTATAATCCTATAAGCGTATCTATTAGTGAAAGCAGCTTGCAAATGCCTAATGTTTTCACTCCAAATGGCGATGGAATCAATGATATCTATCGAGCGAAAACAGGCTACAAGAGTATCATTGAGTTCAAAGCAGTTATATTCAATCGATGGGGACAGAAGCTCTATGAGTGGACAGACCCTGCTGGTGGATGGGATGGAAAGTATAAAGGTAAGGATGTAGCTGAGGGCACTTACTTTGTGAATGTGACGGCAAAAGGAGCTGACGGAAGGCGTTTTAATATTCGGCGCGACGTCAATCTGCTAAGGGGATACAACCAATTAACACCCTAAACACACCACTCCTCATTCATAAATCATCATTAGGATAATTCCTAACTCATCACCCCTCATTCCTAACTCACCATTATATATTTTATAAGCAACACACAGATATGAACGAAAAGATAGAAGTCTTCGGTGCAAGAGTACACAACTTGAAGAACATAGACATAACTATTCCACGCAACTCACTCACTGTCTTCACTGGACTATCGGGTTCGGGAAAGAGTTCTCTAGCCTTTGATACCATCTTCGCAGAGGGTCAACGAAGATACATAGAGACCTTCTCCGCCTATGCTCGCAACTTCCTCGGTAATATGGAGCGCCCAGATGTGGACAAGATAACGGGACTCTCGCCTGTAATCTCTATCGAACAGAAGACGACGAATAAGAATCCTCGCTCCACAGTGGGCACAACTACGGAGATATATGACTATCTTCGCTTGCTTTACGCACGTGCTGGCGAGGCCTTCTCATATATGAGTGGGGAGAAGATGGTGAAGTACACTGAGGAGAAGGTAGTCGATATGATCATGGCAGACTATCGTGAACGTAAGATCTACATATTGGCTCCTTTGGTTCGAAACCGTAAGGGTCACTATCGCGAACTATTTGAACAAATGCGACGAAAGGGCTATCTTTACATCCGTATAGATGGTGAAATTGAGGAACTCACACGCGGTATGAAGGTGGATAGATACAAGAACCATAACATCGAAGTGGTCATTGATAAGATGAAACTCAGCGACACGGAAGATACCACCCAACGTGAACGTCTATCGAAAACTATCGCTACTGCGATGAAACAAGGCGATGGTTTAATTATGATACTGGATAATGAGACCAATGCAGCAAATTACTTCTCTAAACGTCTCATGGACCCTGTTACGGGTATTGCATATAAAGATCCTGCCCCCAACATCTTCTCTTTCAATTCCCCAGAAGGAGCTTGTCCGCATTGCAAAGGATTAGGTGTAATTGATGAAATCGACCTAAAGAAAGTGATTCCTGATGACGCTTTGAATATCTATGAAGGGGCTATTGTACCATTAGGGAAGTATAAGAATCAGATGATATTCTGGCAGATTGAAGCCCTGTTGAAGAAGTATGATTGTACCTTAAAAACACCCGTTAAAGACATTCCCAAGGAGTGCATGGATGAGATTCTATATGGTTCTTTGGAGAAACTAAAGATTGCCAAGGAACTTGTTCACACCTCTTCGGATTACTTCATATCCTTTGATGGCATCATCAAATACCTCCGCACGATCATGGAAAGTGATGATTCGGCTGCCGGGAAGAAGTGGGCTGACCAGTTCATAGCCGAGGTTACTTGCCCAGAATGCCATGGGCAGCGCCTCAATCGGGAGGCTTTATCCTATAAGATATGGGATAAGAACATCGCTGAACTTGCCAACATGGATATCAGCGAACTGAAGGATTGGATTGATCATGTCGAGGAACACATGACGGAAAAACAGCGAGTTATAGCCACAGAGATCGTGAAGGAGATACGCAAACGCATTAACTTTCTATTGGAAGTGGGACTTGATTACTTGGCTCTCAATAGACAAAGTGCAACGCTATCAGGCGGTGAAAGCCAACGTATCAGACTAGCCACTCAGATTGGATCGCAGCTTGTCAACGTGCTTTATATCCTCGATGAACCTTCGATCGGACTGCATCAACGTGACAACGAGCGACTTATCAATTCCCTAAAAGAGCTGCGCGACATGGGTAACACGGTGATTGTTGTGGAACATGATGAGGATATGATGCGTGCTGCCGATTGGATTGTTGACATCGGTCCAAAGGCTGGAAGAAAAGGAGGAGAGGTCGTCTTCCAAGGGAAACCGGCAGATATGCTCAAGAAGCACACGCTCACGGCACAATATCTCAATGGTGAACGTAAGATAGAGATACCCACTGAAAGACGCAAAGGAAATGGGAAGTCTATCAAGTTGATAGGCTGCACTGGCAATAATCTAAAGGGTGTTGACGTAACCTTCCCACTAGGTGAATTGATTGTTGTAACAGGTGTTTCGGGCTCTGGAAAGAGTACACTTATCAACGAGACATTGCAACCTATCCTCTCACAACACTTCTATCGCTCATTGAAACGACCCATGCCTTACAAGAAGATAGAGGGTATTGACAATATAGATAAGGTGGTGAATGTGGACCAAAGTCCTATCGGGCGCACCCCACGCAGCAACCCCGCAACCTATACGGGGGTATTCTCTGACATCCGACAGTTGTTTGTCAACCTCCCAGAAGCTAAGATCCGAGGCTACAAACCAGGGCGTTTTTCCTTCAACGTAAGGGGTGGGCGATGTGAAGCATGTGGTGGTAATGGATACAAGACTATCGAGATGAACTTCCTTCCGGATGTAATGGTTCCATGTGAGATATGCCATGGTAAGCGTTACAATCGGGAGACTCTTGAGGTGCGATTCAAGGGTAAGTCGATTGCAGATGTACTAGATATGACGGTCAACATGGCCGTGGAGTTCTTCGAGAATGTACCGCAGATTCTACCAAAGATAAAGGCTTTGCAGGACGTTGGATTGGGTTATATCAAACTCGGGCAAAGCTCAACAACGCTATCGGGAGGCGAGAGTCAGCGTGTCAAACTGGCTACGGAACTATCGAAGAGGGATACGGGTAAGACGCTATTCATCCTCGACGAACCAACTACGGGACTGCATTTTGAAGACATCCGCATCCTTATGGACGTCCTTGAGAAGCTAGTGGATCGTGGCAATACGGTACTCATCATTGAGCATAACCTCGATGTTATCAAGCTCGCCGACTACATCATTGACATGGGACCAGAGGGTGGTCGCAATGGTGGAAGGCTCCTTGCAGCAGGTCTACCAGAGGTAGTTGCCAAGAATAAAGAGAGTCACACAGCCCCTTTCTTAGCAAAGATTCTGAAATAACCTATCGTATTTTCCGGATTTAACTAATACTGTTAATGGCGCAAATTAGCACCACTGCCAAAGCTAAATACGACAATAAGCGTAACAGATTACCGCAATAAGCAAAGTAAACGAGCATCATTACCAGAACTAAAAAGTATAGGCATCGTTACGCATGATGCCTATACAAAATCTACTAACCGCCTTAATATGTAAGTAAATGATCTTACTTTGCGTAACCTGGGTTTTGTTCTAGTTTCGGATTATCCGATATATTCTTTTGAGGAATAGGCAGATAACGGTTGTATGGTTTGAATGTTCGATCCTCAATCTTACGTGTTCCATTCACTGTGGCACGCATGGTTGGATCAGTAACAGCATTGTTTACCGTACCAGTGATTCGAACCAATTCACCATTCAAAACGTTTTCTGCTAACATCTTCCCATCTTTCTTCCATCGCAAGATATCTGCACGACGAAGTCCTTCACCCGCAAACTCTGCTCCACGCTCACGATGAATGAGTTCACGAAGGGTCTCCTTTGTGTTATACTTAGACTGGTCTACGTCAGGCATTCCAGCACGATGTCTTACCATATTAATCTTTGCGTAGACAGCTGCCGATGGTCCGTTCAACTCGTTCTCAGCCTCAGCCCATGTCAAAAGTACCTCTGCATAACGGAAAACAATTGGGTTACATTCCGTATCCCACACGTCTGCATATTGGTCTTTCGGGTCTAAATACTTACGCCAAGTGAGTGCTGTCTTAGATGAGTTAGCGGCATTTGAAGGGTAATTAGGGTTCTTCTTGCCATTCAAGTTCTCATCCAGAGTATTGAAGACTCCGCCATCCCAGTCAGAACCGGGGAACAGAATCGTCATTGCCATACGTGGGTCACGACCATGGAAAGGATGTGCTGCATCATAACCGGAGCCTGCCTCATCAATCGTCAAGCCATTACTCATCTCATAGTTATCCACACACTTCTGGGTAGGAACTACTGACGACCAACCTCCATCACCATTGTTATACAACTGACCAATGGTACTTAATGGGTAAGTACCCGACTTATGCTGTACTGCAAGGATAATTTCATTTGAGTTTCGACCCGTTAACTTGAACAGATCTGCATAATTGCTTTCAAGCTGATATTGCCCTAAGTCAATGATAGCTTGCGCTGCCTCCTTGGCTTTCTGGTACTCGCCCCAATAGAGAGCAGCACGCATCTTGATAGCTAAAGCAGCTCCCTTAGCAATGTGACCACGTGAAGTTGGTGTAGCATTGATGTCCGCAATAGCCTCTTCCAAGTCTTTGAAGACATAGTCCTTCACCTCCTGTTCGGTATTACGAGGCACTTGCGCCTCCTTCGCACTCGTAAACTTCTTCACGATAGGAACGCCTCCATAAAGGAATCCCATACGGAAGTAACTATAAGCACGAATGGCTTTCACCTGTGCAATAAGGTCTTTCTTTATAGCTTCATCACTAATGTTGCACTTATCAATATTATCCAAAACGGTGTTGCAACGACCAATGATAACGAAGTTATAGAATGACCATCCGGGATCAGAAGGGGACAGAGAACCATTGCCAATGTTGGTGAATCCCTCCCAAGGGAAGTTGTTGTAAGCAAAGTCAGAACCTGCATCCCAATAGAGCAAAGCCGCTCCGCTTTCCCAACCATCATAGCATCCAACGATGAACTTCTCCGCATCTTGCCTTGTTTTCCATGTAGTGGAAGGGGACATCGCATCCTTTGGTAAGGTGCTTAGGAAGTCATTACAAGAAGACAACGTAAGGGCTGTCACTCCTGCTAATAGATATGTTTTTATATTTTTCATAACGTATATCTCGTATTTATGGTTAGAATGTTATGTTAACACCAAGTGAGTGAGAACGTAGCAAAGGATAGCTTGATCCGCGCTCACTGGTTACCTCTGGATCAATATTAAATGGTAGATGATCGAAGGTGAGGAGGTTTTCTCCAGCGTAGTAGATACGTATCTTCTCTACCTTGAGAGCCTTCAGAGCACTCTTAGGAAGCGTGTAACCCAACTGCAAAGTCTTAAGTCTTAGGTAAGAAGTGTTCCATAACCAGAAGGTAGACATGGCTCTTGTCATGTCGCTTGGACTATTACCTGTCTCAAAAACACGCGGTAGTTTCGCATTGTGGTTATCCTCTGTCCACGAGTCTTTCCATAGAGTAGAAGGATGGCTGGCATCACCTGAGAACTCTCCAAGAACCTCTCTATTATAGATGTGAGAGACTGATCCTACACCCTGCCAAACCATTGATAGGTCTATATTACGCCACGTTGCACCGATATTAAAGCTATAAGTAATGGCTGGGATATCCGTATGCTTCGTATAAACACGGTCTCTTGAATCAAGCTTACCATCCTTGTTTGTATCCTCATAGATCAAGTCGCCCGCCATGAACTTACGCCCGAAAGGATTGCCATACTTCGCTGTGTAGTCGTCAGCCTCTTGTTGCGAGTTAAAGAACTTACCGGTTGCCTTGTACATATAATAGCTATTGTATTGCTGCCCAACTGCCGTTCGGCGATAGCCATTCTTTTGCTGATCTTTACTGTCAGTTATGTATTCAACACCTTCACCGAGGTCCAGTATCTTGTTCTTATTATATGCGAAGTTAACGCCAGCATTGATAGTCCAGTCCTTGCCGAACTGTTTTGTATAAGCAAGAGAAAGCTCAACTCCTTCATTGCGAAGCGAACCGATATTATCCTTATAAGCACCGAGAGCAAACTCTGCAGGTGCTGATACATTCATGATGATACCTGTTGTCTTGCGGTTATAATAGTCGAATGAACCTGTTAAACCACCAAACAATGTGAAGTCAACACCGATCCCCCATGTTGTAGACTTCTCCCATGAGATGGTTTCAAGATGGTAACTTCCTTGGTAATAACCTGGTGTTAGCTGTCCACCAAACGGATAAGACGCATTCAAGTTGTAAGTATTCAACCATGGATAATAGTCGTTTAACGCATCCTGATTACCCAACTGTCCCCATGAAGCACGCACCTTCAAGTTGTTCAACCATGACTTCGTACTAACCATGAAAGGCTCTTCTGAAATGCGCCACGCTGCAGAGAATGAAGGGAAGAAACCCCAACGATGACCTTTGGCAAAGCGTGAAGAAGCATCCGAACGGAAGTTAGCTTCAAAGAGATAACGCCCTGCGAAGTCGTAATTAAAGCGTCCGAAGTAAGACACCATCGTCAGTTCACGAGTGTTACCTGCGTTCTGCTGTGTAGAAGCATCACCCGCATTCAAATCAGTGAGGTCGTTATTTGGGAAGTTCTTACGGTACATCCAGTCAGGAAGATACTTGAATCTCTCCGTGTGCCAACCCAACATTGCCTTGAAGTTATGCTTTTGGAACGACTTATCATAGTTCAAGAAAGCATCAAAGTTGGTACGGTGCCAATCGTAATGAGCAATCTCCAACTTGTTAGGCTCCGATGCCTTATTAGGGTTATACTGTATGAACTTCTGGAAATAAGAGTATCGTTGAGAATTATCAACATACGCTCCTTGAAGGGTCAACTTCAAGTCGTTGCAGATCTGATAATCAATTCCTAATACTCCCGTGAAGTTTCGGTTATTACGTTTCACCGTCATTCCCGACTCCAGCCAAGCAATTGGATTACCATCCGATACCGTTCCGTAGCTACCATCCTCATTCTTATAAGGAATCCAAGGAGCGATGATATTGAGTTGACGAATGATCTGATCACTACTTCCACCAGCGTATGCACTACTTGCATCACGATAGTTATTCTGGATGTAAGAGAGGTTCAGATGAGCTGTAACACGCTTTGAGAGCACCATGTCAAGGTTGGTTCGAGCATTGAACTGCTCACGTCCTGCATTGGGCAAGATACTACTTTGCTTGAGATAACCAGCCGAAGCCAAGTACTTCACATACTCATTACCACCCGTAACACTCACGTTATGGCGGTTTTGCCAAGCCGTCTTAAAAGCAAGGTCATACCAGTCTGTGTTCGGATAGTTGTACGGATCCGAACCATCACGGAACTTCTTAATGGCGTCCTCGCTGAATCGTGGAGCCTTCCCACTGCGTTCCAATGCTTTATTATAGTAGTAGGCAGCATCCGCCGAGTTCATCCTTTCCATCAGAGCAGTTGCTTTCTGCATACCGAAGTAGCCAGAGTAAGTAACCTTCGGAGCACCATGTTGTCCACGTTTGGTCGTCACAAGGATAACACCATTCGATGCTTTTGAACCATAGATGGCTGCCGAAGAGGCATCTTTAAGTACAGAGATACTCGCAATATCATCTGGATCAAGCGAGTTCAAAGTACCAGCTTCTACTCCATCAATGAGGATGTAAGGTGTAGCAGAGTTCAGTGTTCCCACACCACGCACAAGGATTGTTCCATTGTCAAGCCCCGGTGCACCATCAGAACCCGTTACGGTGATACCCGGCAAGAGCCCTTGCAGACCAGAAGAGACATTAGGGATCGGTCGGTTCTCAAGTGTCTTACCATCAAGCTGAGCAACAGAACCGGAGAGGTTAGCCTTCTTCTGCGTACCATAACCTACTACCACAACCTCGTTCAAGGCTTGGTTATCGTCCTGCAAGGTCACAGTGTAGTTGCTAACTCCACTTCGGATCGTGACGTGCTGGGTAGCATATCCCACGTAACTGATCTTTAGTTCCGTGCCAGGAGGTACCGATGCAGAGAAGTGACCATCCATATCGGTAACAGCAACGGGGGTACCGTTGACCAATACGGAAGCACCAATGATAGGTGACCCACTTGCGTCTTTCACAACACCAGTGATACTTTGCTTCTGCTGTTGCACGCTTGTATTACCATTAACAGCTGCAGAAACGGTTGAAGGTGAGTATGTCATCAAACCAACAACGAATGAGAGAGCAACACTACCAGCTGTCAGTGTAGAGTGCTTCTTACGCCTTTTATCAATTTTCATAAAATTAGACATAATTATTCATGATTTAGGTTTCGTGCACAAATATAGGTCTTTTCTTTCATTCCTGCAATACTTTTGTAGAATTATTTTTCGATTAGAAGGAATAAAGAAGACTATTAGGTCTAATTCAAAATTCAAAGTTCACAATTCAAAATGATGATTACTTCGAGTGGATGAGTGGATAAGTTGACGGGTAAACAAGTTATTTGTTCAGTTGTATATAGTACCCAGAAGTAGAACAGATGTTCAGCCTGATCCTACTTTGTGGTACTTTCTTCATTATAACGGGGGCGTTTCCTTGCCATGAAGAAAGCCTCTCTTTGATACAAAGAAAGCCTCTCTTTGATACAAAGGAACGCCCTCCTTAGATGGAAAAGATACAAACCAGTAGGGACAGATGCCTTCGTCTGTCCGATAAACAGATGTCTGCTTGTTAACTAATCGGGGTAAATGGGCGGACAGACGAGGGCGTCTGTCCCTACTTTGTGGTACCTTTCCCAAAAGAATTAATAACTTGTTTACTTGTCCACTCGTATATTCGTCCACTCTACCTAACCACAATTTTGAATTGTGAACTTTGAATTGTGAATTATAAGCAGAGCCTTCTGTCCCTACTTCAAAATTCCATCAAGGGCGAGATAGATGTCAGATTCCTTTTCGTAAGGAATCATTTTGAAGTAAGCAGAACCTGCAAAATAATTTTTCTTATTCATTGTTTCCTATTATGTTAAGTTCCAATCGGACAATCAGAATTGCCTTTTACAAAGATAATACATTTGTGTAAAATATTAATAACATCTTCCTTTCGTGTGCTACTAATTCCTATATCTTTTGGAATATATCAGTGAGAAAAAGAGGAGCGAGTGCTTGTTTTATCTGTTTTTTTTATATCTTTGGCGCATAGATAGTGGTACCCTAAATGTCAAATAGAGATGAGATATAAGCTATTAATGTTCCTTTTGATGCTAACAAGCAACTGTCTGGCATTAGTATTCCAGCCTGATACATTAGCAATAGATAATGGTAAATCACAGAAAACATTAGATGAATATGGTTATGATATGACTGCTGACACCGTTGCTAATTATTTGAATAAACCTATTCAGCATCTTATGACCTTTCAAAATGACACCATACAACTAAGAATCTCCGCCTCCAAACACTACAAGGGCTATTATCAATGGAGAAGTTTTACGATTTCTAACTTTTATGTGAAGTGTTCGGAAGCTACATTCCAGGGGATGTCTGCTGCGATATTGTCACCAGTCACCATGATAGCAGGTGCTGATAGTAATACAGATTCAGTCTATACCGACCGCCTACTTATCATTGAATACAAAGGGAAGAGATGGGTATATGCTAATGTTATCCGTAACACTGAGTGTGAAGACTCGTTCGGTTTTGAAGATTTAAGAGCAGGAGAAGAAGGATTAGAATTAAGCTATATGGCAGGACAAGGGTATAAGTACTATTACAATATACTCATCGCAATGTCTTTTGGTCAGCCCTGTTTAATGAACTTGGATGTAGAAGAACACAATTCAACTGCACAATATCAAGCCACTCATCAGTATGATTTTACAGCTTCGGATGAGGCTGACTGCTATCCTCTTTACTCTTATCGACGACACTTCCCAATGTTACTTCGTGGTGGAAATTATGATTCTTTCGTCAGATAAGGATAATTATTACTTATCTGTGGCACATTCTTTTATCAGTAAACACTCTATGGCTTCCCTGTTAATCTTACTTCCCATTGATAGATCGAATAAAGAAGTAACGCTTCTTTTTATAGTCTCCTGCAACTTTCAATATCTGTGCTGGATATCGGTCTACTATATATGCACTAACCAAGATAGGCTCTTGCGCATATAGAGTAGAAGTGAAGAATAATAAAAAGAAGGTTATGACTTTATACATGCAGGCAACCTTTTCCTTGTTCTATATCCATAGGTAATACCCCAGAAAACTCTTCTCTGTTTACCAAGTAAATGTATTTGTCCAGTTAGGAGCATGACTTCTAACCATGGAAGTAGGATAACCAGAGGCGTTCAAATGCCATGCGAAACTCTCTTCCTCCCCTTCGTTACCGACTAATCGAACAGGTAGATGTTTCGTTGCTTTACCTAATAAGCCTGCGAAATAGGCATATTGCATCTCGTCCATATCGATCCCCAATGTGGTGTCAAACAGCATAATGCACCCTTTGTTTACGATAGGTGATGGGACAGACTGCGAAGTATAATAAACCTTGTGAGTCTTATTTCGGGTTCCATTGACAGCCTTCTCTGTTGTAGACACAATGTTCCCCGGCTCATATTTGATCGTTGTTCTTTCGTTTCCTTCCGAACGGAACATAGTCAGCAGTTGCCCATTATTGTTATAGGTGAAGTCCCATGTCTCTTTTTGTGATAAATCATCTCGATGATATTCGGTTTCGTCGCAATGTTTTACAAAGCCTTCCTTGTTAAGGAAAAGATAGAGTATTAGCTGTTCTTCTTTACTCTCCAACGTCATAACGACATTAGGTGTATTAGCATTGTTAGACGTCGATTCCATATATTCAAAGGTGATTTTCTCATCACCATTATTAGCTTGAATGGCTGAAACCTGCCCCTTGACATTCTTGAGAATATTATATTCACCATAACTAAGTGGCACCCCTCCTGTAAATACATTCAGAGGATTTACCTCCGTTGGAGTAGTCGGTTTATCTGGTTCTATGGTCTTATTGTCATTTCCGCAGGAGATTAACGCACTGCAACCTAATGTTATTACAAAGAGAACTAAGCGAATTGATTTCTTCATTAATTAGTCTTTTATGTTACTATCATTGTCTATTAGTTTGCAAAGATACTGAAAATAATTGAAGTTCTTATGTTTGAGGATGAAATTAGTTGATAATGGTTGAGACGGAATCAAAGGATAATGAAGCTATTAAACGGGGTTATTTCTTATTTTTCAGGTGCTGGTATGACTGACAAATTATAGGTGAAATATAGAAATGATATAAGCTGTTTTGTAATAAAATACTGCTAATTGGAGTACTCATTTTGGCGTTTTTTTCAGCAAGCTGTGCCCTTCTCTGTAAATACACGAATTATGGAGGAAGAAAAGACGGTTGCTGTAAGAGATTGATAGATAATGAGTTGTGCGTAATGGAGCTATCTTCCGATAGAGAATTGTGTACAAATTCTGTCAAAATAAGCCTATTTTTATATAGGAAGTAGGTACTTTCTGCTTAAAACGGAGGTACCTTTTGCCTAAAACGATAGTACCTTTTCATCAAAACGATAGTACCTTTTCACTAAAACGATAGTACTTTTTTCTAAAAAGGTAGTATTCTTCTTGATTTCACGTTATATTTGTCTTAAAGTAAGTCTATAATGAGAAAATGGATTATAAAGTATATTTCACATAGAAGGAATAAGTTTTATTCAATTCTATGGGATATAAATTGTCATTTTGATAGTCTCTACCTCCTCTCTAATCATTTATAATTATTGTTTCAGCTTGTTCTTTCCTTTCATATATAAGGTTATAAATGAAAAAAAACTGCATACATTTACTTGATAAGTGAAAATATATGTTTATATTTGCAGGTCATTTGTTTTGGAATCTTTCTAATGGGTATTCTCTAACGATGATAAGTAGGCGGACTGGAGTTATTATTTTATATTGAAGTAAAGTATTCGACCTTGCCTGATTTAGATATCATAATTTAGTAAAACAATAAAACGATTCAATGAAGTATCACCAACACATGTCAGGAATACGGAAGAAATTGCCTTCTTTGCTATTCCTTGCTACCTTCTTCTTGATGATTTCGTGGACTTCTCCAGCCTTCTCACAGGTGGTTGGCAAGAAGTTCTCTATTTCTTTTAAGGATAAAGGGGTAGCGGAAATCTTAGACTTTATCGCTACGAAGGGCGATTATAAGATTAATTACACGGATGATGTACGGAACGACTCATTGCTGTTGACCATTTCTTTTGATGAGGTTGATGAGTTGGGAGCCGTTCAAAGTCTGCTTTCCCACACTCCTTTCACTTATAATGTGAGTGAGAAGGACATCAATGTCTTTAAGATGAAGAACGCCACTCAGGGACAGTTCACATTGAGTGGTACGGTGAAAGACAAGGATGGGGCGGGGATTCCATTCGCCACTGTGCAGATTAAAGGAACGTCACAGGGCGTTATTGCCGATATTGATGGCAATTTCTCAATGCCTGTAGAGAAGGAGGAGGGCATGATTAGCTTCTCCAGTGTGGGATATGAGAGTAAGAACTTGAAGTATCACGCTGGTAAACCAATGAATGTTGTTTTGCCTTCTTCGGCCTATACGATGGGCGAGGTGACAGTGGTTGCTTATGGTAAGCGTAACACGCGTGAGCAAGTGGGTGCGATAACCTCTGTGAAGGTGGAAGACTTGCAGAAAGCTCCGACAGCCAGCCTTGAGAACCTTTTGCAAGGTCGTATGGCGGGTGTTGATGTTACCAACCTTTCCGGTTCGCCAGGCGGTGGTGGCTCTCGAATAACGATTCGTGGCTTTAGTTCTTTGAATCAACAAGGAGTGAATGATGGTAGTCCGTTATTCGTTATCGATGGTGTTCCTGTCAATAGTACAGGTAATGCGAATACGGGGGGTATCAATCCTTTGTCAGCCCTCGACCCCTCAAGTATCGAGTCAGTACAGGTGTTGAAGGATGCAGCTTCGGCTTCCCTCTATGGTTCGCGTGCTGGTAATGGTGTGATTCTGATTACTACAAAGAAAGGAAAGTCAGGGCGTACAGAGGTAAGCGTGAATGTTTCTCAGTCGCTTTCTTGGTTGCCACGCACACCATTACAGACGCTTGGTAAGGGGGAGCGCGATATTGCTTTGATGTTGGCAAAGAACCAACGTACATCTCATTATGACTATACAACCGACCGACTGATTAATCCGGGATCTTACAAAGACTCCTATGGTTGGGATGCAGAATACGATGGTTCGTATGACTACTTATGGCGCAATGGTCAGGTGCTCAATAGCGATCGCAGTTTACCAGCTATAGCTCAAGACTCATTGAACACCTTTTATAATAATAGAACAAACTGGTGGAAATATGCCTTCCGTTTAGGTCGTGTGACCAAAGCCGACCTTCAGTTGGCAGGTGGAACCGATAACCTCCGTTATATGGTGAATGGTGGTGTCTATGACGAAACTGGTATCATGATTAGTTCCAACTTCCGTCGTTATAGCTTGTTGAGTAATCTTGACTTCAATCTCTCCACCAAGTTGAGTGCCTTCACACGTATTAATCTCTCTTATGCAACCCAACAGGCAGGCTCCGATGCGGGGCGTGCTCAAGGATTGACCTTCGATCCGAAGCGCACCTCAACATTGCTTCCTGGTAAGGGAAGTACGGCAGAGCGTGTGGCATTAAGGCAGTTACGGGATATTGATAAACAGAACTCTAACTATAATGTTCGATTGAGTTTAGGTTTCAATTACAATATTCTTAAGAACTTGAAGTTCTCTTCAACTTATTCTCTCGACCATTATTTCACACGTGTCTACAGCTTTACGCCAGACTATCTGACTTATGACCTCAAGTCGGCGATACAGGCTGCAAACATTGCAATGACCAATATTCAGACAGAGAATATATTGACTTACAACCTCCTTCTCCCACATGATCAAAAGTTGGAGTTGATGGCAGGTATGACTTATAACTACGAACTCTTGCAGAACTTGAATGGTACTGCAAAGGGTGGTCCAACCAATTCTATTAAGTATGCAGGCGAAGGATGGCCTTCACTCTTCAATGATAATGGAACGATAAGAGCCGCTCAGAGTTTCAGAACTGATAAACAGGAACAAGCCATGATGAGCTTCTTGGGACGTGCAGCCTATAGCTATAAGAAACGTTACATGGCGGAATTGTCCATTCGTTCCGATGGGTCAAGTGTATTCGGAAAGGACGTTCGTTGGGGTACATTCCCATCGGTAGGTCTAGGCTGGGCATTCAGTGAGGAACGCTTTATGAAGAAGCTTTGGTGGTTGAGCTTTGGTAAGATTCGCGCCTCATGGGGTAAGTCCGGACAGAAGTTCCAAGAGCCTTACTTAGCCTTAGGTATTATGTCAGAAAGTAATGTCTATAACGGTTCTCTCGGATTGATACCACAAGACATGGCGAATCCAAAGTTGACTTGGGAAGAGAGTGATCAGTATGACCTTGGTCTCGATCTTCAGATGTTAGATTATCGTTTGAAGCTCAAGCTCGATTATTATTATAAGTATTCTAGCAAACTCTTGATGCAGTCTTACCTCCCTGGTAACGTCTTCCTTGCATCTCGCATGTGGGATAATGCCTCTGCAATCTCTAATGAGGGAATTGAGTTTGAAGCCTCTTATGATGTCATCCGCAATAAGAAGTGGAACTGGACGGTGGGCTTCAATCTCTCACACAACCGCAACATGTTGCGTAAAACCTATAATGGAGAAGACTTGAACGATAAGGTTCTTGGTCGTCCAGTCTATGGTATTTATACTTATAAGGATGAGGGAATTGTACAGCGTGAAGAGGATATTCCAATGTATCGTAACGCCACGGGTAAGTTGATGCCATTGTATTTCCAATCAGCAAATAACCCTTTGCGTGTAGGTGGAAGGAAGATTAAAGACCAGAACTATGATGGTGTCATTGATGATAAAGACCTCTATTATGCTGGTAGCACACTCCCTGCTGCTTATGGTGGTATCAATAGTCACTTGGAATGGAACGGCTTTAGTCTCGACTTACTCTTCAGTTACACCCTTGGTCGCAAGGTAATGAACATGGTCAAGAACAGTGCCTTTAGCTTCACAAAGGAGTTTGGGGTTGTCATGAATAAGTTTAATATTCACGACTTCTGGACCACCAACAACCGTAATGCGAAATATCCTTCTTTGGAGTTCGCAGACAAGGATTACATTGGACAATTTGATGGTAACGTTGATTCAAACATAGAGACTATCAGCTTCTTACGCCTTAAGCAACTTGTACTGGGGTATAAGTTCCCACAGAACTGGTTGAAGAAGACCTTTATAAAAGAGGCTAATCTCTACCTTAGTGGAGAGAACCTCTTCCTCTTAACTAACTATTCAGGAGTAGATCCTGAAGTGATAGATCCTTATACAGGAAAGGACGATGGACGTGAATATCCATTGAACAGAAAGGTTACTTTAGGCATTAATTTAAAATTCTAAAGACAATGCGAAAAATCATATTTGGGTCTATTCTTGCATGCTCTCTACTCTCTTCATGTAACCTCAATATCGAGCCAGAGAATAGTATGACATACGTAAACTCTTTCAACAAAGAGAAGGAGTTGAATGCGACAACGACCTCCATACAATATTACATCAACACAACTATTGGCAGTAACTTCGTCTTGTCAATGGCTGGAGTCCTAGCTGATAATGTGCAGTCGAACACTCAGTTGCGCGAATGGAACCCTCGGACGGTTCTTTCAAACGACTATTCTTGGAAGGGATTGTACGATCTTATCTTTGAATCAAACCTATTGTTAGATAATATCCATCGTACAAAGGACCTCCCAGAAGAGCGTGCAAACTATCACAAGGGACAAGCCGAATTTGCATTGGGATTGGCATATTTCCTTTTAGCACAGCGTTATGGGGATGCCATTATAACAGAGAACTCTTCTGTTATTAAGGCTTATGACCAGTCTTCACAAGCTGATGTTCTCAACACAGCGATTGATCATGCAAAGAAAGCATTAGACCTTTTGCCAACATGGGATAAGTTGAAAGACATTAACGGAGTGGCTATCACCGAGCGTCAGACAGCCTCTAAGGGTACTGCTGCAACCTTGTTAGCGCAAATCTATGCTTGGAGAGGGAGCATAACAGGGCTTTATCATCTAAATAACGATGCACAGGCTGACTATCAGAATGCTATCAAGTATGCTTCCGATGTCATAGCTGGTAAGGATGGAGTCTATCGGTTGTGTAGCACGCCAGAGGAGCTTTGCCAGTATCTTTCCAATGAGAAGAGTCCGAACCCAGAAGCCATCTTTAGCCTCTATTTCGATAAGACGCGTTCAGAGAATGTAGCCTCTCCTAATGAGATAGCACGTAACTTTGTTAGTTGGCCAGTGAGGAGCGATCAGACCTTAGCCGACCTACCATCAGAGACGCCATGTCAGCTTTATAAGTCTACTGTTGAGGCTCTCTTCCCTGATGCAACAGACAAGCGTTTGCACGCATTCTTCTATGATTGGGGTACAAGCCATGAGGTTGATGGACAAGAATATGCCATTATGTACAAGTTCCGCAAGGCTATCATGGATCCTGACCAGTTCTCGCCAAGTGGTTACAGCTACCGTACCATTGATGCAGACTACGTCTATTGGCGTTTGGCAGACTTATATCTCTTGCGTGCAGAATGCTATCAGAAGTTGGGTGACGATGCGCATGCTATTGCCGATCTGAACGTTATTCGTGCTCGTGCCGGTGCTCTTCTCTATCCTTCAACCTATGATACTGAAGGCTTGAAGAAGGCTATCTTCCTTGAGAGAGAGAAAGAGTTTATAGGTGAGAATGATGCTCGTTATGCTGACATCATACGCAATGGTTATGTCAAAGAAGAGCTCAATGGTAAGTTCAAACTATTGACCAATCAAGATATACAAGGTGGTGCTCTCTTCTTGCCATTACCTACAGATGCATGGCAAGATAAGGATGGTCACATCATAAACAACAAGTTGAGACAGAAACCTTATTGGCAGGCTTATAAGTAAATAGGTTCTATTACGAACTCTAAAAAGGTTGAATAATGAAAAAGATAATATATATTGTGGTACTCTGCTTGACGTTAGGAATGATGTCAAGTTGCACCGATTATAATTTTGATGATACTGGTCTTGCTAACGGCAAACATGAGACAAGCATGTGGGACTACTTCAAAACCGATTCTTACAACTGGAGTATGTTATGCGAAATGGCTGAACGTGCACAGCTCGTAAGCCTCTTTCAAGGTACAAGTCAGTATGGTAAGGACTTCACCTTCTTTGGTCCAACGAATCATAGCATTCGTCGTTACCTCTATAAGAATGGTATGACAAGCGTATCAGAGATACCTGTTAGTGATTGTAAGAAGTTTATTTTGAATTGCCTCTTACCGCATAAACATATCATGTTAGACGACTTCAAGACTGGTACTAAGTCTTCTGATGCCTCTAACCCAATAGGTAAAGGCGGTGAAACATTCACTATGGCATCAGGTGAGAAACTATGGATTTATACCTTCCGGGAGTCTTACGATGGTGTACCTAACGCTGGTCCTTTACAGATCTATTTGGTTTCTCCCACCACAACCAAGACCTCTCACGTTGCTTCTTGTAATATAGAAACACAAACAGGAGTGGTTCATTCACTTGATTATAACTTTAGTTTAACTGACTTTTAAGGTATGAAAAGAATAAAAAATAGTATAGCGTTAGTTTGTCTAACTTTACTTGCTGTGGGCTTAATGATGTCATGCAGCAAGATGAAAGTGGGTTATCTCCGTACTGCGGGGGCTTCTTTTGCACCAGACTCCATCAATGTTTTCCATAATATCGACCCTACCTCTGATCGATATATAGAGCAACAACCCTTCGTATCAACGAGTATTCAGGGTGTAGCAGGTACCAATCCTATTAACTTCGAACTGGCCAGTGTGAAGGCAGATACGCCTGCAGCAGGCGAACTCTTTATGAAGTTATATAAAGAAGGAGAGATATCTGTTGTGGGCGGAAAGGTCATTGTCTCTTTAAAAGCAACTAAGCAGTTGACCAACGGACATTATCTTCTCACCTTGAAAGTCTATAACGAGGATCACGAGGCATTGTTGAAAGACATCTTCAAGGTCGTTGTGACAGATGATGAGTTACCTATTTACTAATCGTAAATCAATGTTTTATTATTTAAAATAGCACATATTATGAGAATAAAAAGATATTTCTTAGTGCTCGTTACACTCATTGCTTTCACCCTCCAAAGCTTTGCGCAAGAGGGAACAACGGGTATTCAGTTCTTTCAGGGAACCTTTAATGATGCCCTTGTAAAGGCTAAGCAAGAGAATAAAGTGCTCTTTGTCGACTTTTATGCAGTGTGGTGTGTACCTTGTAAGAAGATGGCTAAGACTGTATTCACACAAGAGGAAGTGGGCAAGTTCTTCAATGAACACTTCGTTAGCATACAGCTGGATGCAGAGAAGGGAGACAATGTCAACATTGCAAAGAACTATAAGGTCGTTGCCTACCCAACGGTTGCTTTCATCTCACCTGAAGGAAAGGCAATATCGGTGAATACGGGTGCAATGAATAAAGATGAGCTATTGGATGCAGCGAAGATAGCCGCTGGTCAGAGTATTAGCTTTGAAGCTCTTTATGAGAAATATAAGGCTGATAACAATGATCTCGACGTCCAGCAGCAACTCCTTCTCAAAGCTCCTTCTTTCTTACAAGCGCAAGAAGGAATGGAAGCCGACAAGTGGGTTACCCGTTTGCAGAAGTTGTATAAGAACTACATCACCGCTAAAGCACCTTTAAAACTTATCAATGAGAATGATTACAAGATTATTCTTGCACTTGAGGGAGACGATGATAAGGAACACAAGCAATACATAGTTGATCTCATCAATGACCATCTCGACGATTGGACAAAAGCGGTTGGTAAGGCTCCTGCCTACTATATCGTTGAGGCGAATGATGGCTTTGCGGAAGACTTAGCAAAGGATGGTAATGCTAAGTACAAGGACTATGTTGAAAATGTAAAAGGCAAGTATGCAAAGGCTTACAGTGTAATTGGTCTAACTGAGATCACGCCTTATGAGAAGACAAAACTCTATAATGATGCCCTCTTCAACCTATATAAGAATAAGGATGTCGACGGTTATATCAAGGCTATGCAGACTTACTTCGACAAGATGAAAGGCAATGTTCAGGCTGCTGACTATGGTAAGGCTGCCCAGAATCTATACATGGCTGCAGGCAAGGTGTTGAAACCTAAGCACCATGAAGTAGCTATTCAGTGGTCAGAGAAAGCCCTCGAAAAAGAGAATGCAGTTATGGATCGCGTCAATTACATGGTAATGATTGGCGACTCATATCGTGAGTTGAAGAACTATGCGAAGGCTCGCGAGTATTACAACCAAGCCTTTGCTGAGACCCTCACACTACAGAATATGGAGATGCCACAAGCGATGTTGCAAAGTGCAATTAAGCATAAGCTCTCTACCCTCGAACTACTTGAAAAATAAGAATGTATATGTTTAGAAACATCATAAAGAACCTCACGAGCGTGGCTATGTGCCTACTCGTGAGCTTTCTGTTTGGTGTCTCTTCGCCTGCTCATGCACAGATGAAAGGCTTGCGAAAGGGCACCTTACCGAATGGTCTCACCTATTATATATATAATGACGGATCGGCAAGTAGCGATGCTCAATATTATCTTTATCAAAACGTGGGAGCCATCATGGAGAATAAAGATGAGATGGGTTTGGCACACGTCTTGGAGCATTTAGCCTTCAACACAACCGATCATTTCCCTACAGGAGTGATGTCTTTTCTCCGCAAGAATAACCTCAATGACTTCGAAGCCTTTACGGGGGTTGATGATACGAGGTATGCTATTCACAACGTACCAAGTACTAACGACGAACTCAATGACAAGGTATTGTGGATTCTTCGTGACTGGTGTCATGGTATTAAAATCACGCCACAAGATGTGGAGAAGGAGCGTGGTATCATCCTTGAAGAGTGGCGACATCGTGCTGGCGTGAACCGCCGTTTGACCGATGCCATTGCTCCTGTCGTTTATAACCAGTCGGGTTATGCAACGCACAATGTTATTGGTTCGCTTGATTTCTTACAGTCTTTTCAGCAGAAGCAGGTAAAGGCTTTCTATGATAAGTGGTATCGTCCTAACCTCCAATTCATAGCTGTTATAGGCGATGTCGACCTTGATAAGACTGAAGCAAAGATTCAGTCGATCTTCAAAACATTACCGAATAAGCTCGCACCAGCCGTTGATACGCAGGTTCGGAACATTCCCGTGAATGACAAGCCACTCTATCTTCGATTCATCGACCCCGAGAATAAGAGTGCATCCTTTGGTCTTTACCAACGCTATGAGATGCCAGGTAATGCACAGGAAGAGGCTCGCACCCGTCAATTCATCTTCACTAAGTTCTTCAATACACTTGCTCCTAAGCGGTTCGCAATGCTGAAGAATGCGGATAAAGAGAAGTTTATTGCTGCCGACTTGAGCCTTTCTCCATTGGTGAGAGACTATTCACAAATGGCATGGGACATGGTTCCGTATCAGGGGGAGGCACAAGCTGCTTTGCAGCAGTTGCTTGCCGTGCGTGCTAACCTTCGTGACAAGGGCTTTACCGAGGCGGAGTTTAATGCCGAGAAAGAGGCGATGTACAACGGAATGAAGGATGTTTTGGAGGCAAAGGGATTAGGAACTCCTGATAACGCCTTAATGCTCTTCCGCCAAAACTACCTCTATGGTATTCCTGTAAAAGACTTCCGTTCACAGATTAGTCGCAACCTTGAGACCTTAGTAGAGCTTGAGGTGAGCGATATCAATGCGTGGTTGAAGAACTTACTCGATGATAAGAACCTTGCTTTCGTTACTTATTCAAAGTCGAAGGAAGAGATGAATATCACCGAAGACGAGTTTAATACTGCTCTAAAGAATGCCTCTTCCAACAACGATTTGGCGCAGGCTGCTAACGTGAAACCTATCACGAACCTCATTGATTATAATCTCGTTCCAGGGAAGATAACCAGTGAGACGACATTAAAGAAGCTCCAATCGAAGGTGTGGAAACTAAGTAATGGCGCACGAGTCATCTATAAGTATGTACCTGAAGCAAAGGGTCGCTTCTTCTTTGCAGGCTCTTCCATCGGTGGCAAATCGGTTGTTCCTGCAACAGAGCTAGCCAACTATACGGCTATGCGCTCACTCTTAATGCAGTCGGGAGTATATAACTATAACCGCAATCAACTTGCCCAATGGCTACAAGGGAAAGACCTGAATCTATCCCTATCACTCGAGGATTACAGTGACGGAATAGGTGGTTCTGCAGCTGTTGCAAACGCTGATGACTTCTTCGGATACCTTCATCTCGTTCTGTCGAAACAGAACTTTTCAAAGGCAGCATTCGATAAGTACATCCAACGCAGCGTTTATCTCTATGACAACCGACCATTGAGTGGTATGGAGGCAGTGCAGGATTCTATCCGTCAGTTGCTCTATCCAGTAAGCGCGTTGAACCCTCGTCAGGATGAAAAGTTCTTCCATTCAATGCAATATAACCAACTTGCAGAGCAGTTCCAAAAGCATTTAGGCGATGCATCAGGCTTCACTTATTGTCTGATGGGCGATATTCCAGAGGCGAAAGCAAGGGAGTTAATCACACGATATATCGCTTCGCTCAAGGGTTCGGGTAAGCCAGCTGTAACGTCAGTGACGCCACTTGACTTTGCAGCGAGTGCCCCTGTCATCAAGCATACCTTTGAGACTGAGACCGACGGAGGCATGGCTGAAATTGAAATCTCATACTCGAATAAACAGAAACTAAGCGATCGTGAGCAGGCTGCATTAGAGGTGTTGCGTGCGTTGTTGGAGCGTCGTTACTTCGATGTGTTGCGTGAGAAGGAACATCTCACTTATACGATTGGTGTGCAAAGTACTTATAATTCGCAGCCAGAAGCAAGTGAGAACCTAAGCATCCACCTCTCTACTGCAGCGGAGCATATCGATCGTGTCCTCACGTTAGTATATCAGTTTATTGAGGATGTCAAGGCAGGTCGCATAAGTGCTGACGATTTCAAGGCAGCGATGGTACCATTAGCTGTACAAGAGGAAGATGCTAATGCACAACAGAACACAGCTGATCCTTCATTGTGGATGGGACTTCTGAATGTCTATGCAGAGACTGGTGAGGAGTTGTCACCATCGGATAGCTCTAGTTCAGAACCTATCTTCAAGACCCTCACAGAACAAGATATTGCGAAGGTTGCAACGAAGATTTTCACACAAGCTAAGCAACGTGAAATCATCGTCAAGCCTGTTACTCACGAGGGGAAGCGCACGTTTAAGTAAGGAGGAGAGGCCTCACCCCCGCCCCCTCTCCGAATGGAGAGGGGCGTGAATAGTACCATCTGCTAACAAAGAGGGCGTTTCTTCGATGTGAAGAGACGCCCTTTTCACTTTGAAGAGGGCGTCTCCTTGCCATGAAGAGAGCCTCTCTTTGATACAAAGAAACGCCCTCCTTAAATGGAAAAGATACAAACCTGTAGGGACAGACGCCCTCGTCTGTCCGCCAGAACGCAAGCAATAAAAGCCTCCCCACACTCCTCTTTAGGGAAGGGATGTTGCCTAATGGAGTGTTACTGATGGATGGAAAGGCGGACAGACGAGGGCGTCTGTCCCTACTTTGAGGCATCTTTTTGGATAGAAAGAACCATCCCGACTTGCTCCCGTTTGGATCTCCTCCCCTTGGGGGAGGCTGGGTGGGGTTTCCAGATGAGGACGCCTGTCCCTACGCTGTGGCGTTGCTTCGACACGAGGTTAGTTGTAGTTGGAAATGAAGAAAGCCTCTCTTTGATACAAAGAAACGCCCTCCTTAAATGGAAAAGATACAAACCTGTAGGGACAGACGCCCTCGTCTGTCCGCCAGAACGCAAGCAATAAAAGCCTCCCCACACTCCTCTTTAGGGAAGGGATGTTGCCTAATGGAGTGTTACTGATGGATGGAAAGGCGGACAGACGAGGGCGTCTGTCCCTACTTTGAGGCATCTTTTTGGATAGAAAGAACCATCCTAACTCGCTCCCGTTTGGCTCCCCTCCCCTTGGGGGAGGCTGGGTGGGGTTTCCAGACGAGGACGTCTGTCCCTACGCTGTGGCGTTGCTTCGACACGAGGTTAGTTGTAGTTGGAAATGAAGAAAGCCTCTTCTTGTTAGCTTCCATTAATCACTTCTCATAAAAAATTACGTACCTTTGCAGGCGAAAAGAGATTCACGTAACGTGTAATAGACAATATTTAAGGTAAGAGATGACAAATAAAACCAGTATATTTCAGCGTCCCTTATGGGTGACAATATTCGCTTTAACGGCTGCAATAGCGTGGGGCTGGGCCTATCCACTGATAAAGTTAGGGATGCAGGAGTTCGCTATTACGCCCGATATGACAGGTTCGAAGATGCTCTTTGCTGGGATTCGTTTCTGCTTATCGGGGCTTATCATTTTGGCAATAGCTGGTGGAAAGCAACGCAACTTTGCGGTTAGGAAGTCTGCAGACTGGTGGTATATCCTCGTGTTCTGTTTGTTGAATACAACTTTACATTACGCTTTCTTCTACTTTGGATTATCCCATAGTGAAGGCTCAAGGGCTGCCATTCTCAACTCGTTGAGCGTTTTCTCTGTCGTTATCTTCGCTTGTATCTTCTTCAAAAGTGACCACATGACCATTAAGAAGATTATTGGTTGCGTTGTTGGTTTCGCTGGTATCTTATCGTTAAACATAGGAGGTGCCGAGAGCGGGAGCTTTACTTGGCTGGGAGATGGCATGATTATCCTCAACGCCCTATGCGGTGCTTCTGCCTCATTGATGATTCGGGGACTGGGAAAAAGAGTCGATGTGTTTGTTGGGACAGGCTATAGTCTGGCTTTAGGTGGCACTTTATTGGTCATACCGGGGCTACTCATGGGGGCAACCTTACCGAACGTCTCTGTCTTAGGTGGGATTTATCTCTTACTCTTAATAGCAATTAGTACGTTGGGATTTACGCTTTATAACAAGCTACTCACATGCAACCCTGTGGGAAAGGTAGCCATCTATAACTCACTAATCCCTGTCGTTGGTGCTGTCACCTCATGCCTATGTCTGCATGAGACCTTCTATATAAAATATGTGGTGGCAGGCTTCCTTGCGGCACTGGGAATCTATATCATCAATAAGAGTTAGACTGTTTAAATATAATACTCTGCCGCATCCACCAATCCTGTACGTATAGCGTAACGAGTGGCTTCGTGGGCATTGTTGACCCCAATCTTGCGAAAGATATTCTTTCTGTGAGTGTTTACTGTATGGAAAGAGGATATACGCTTTTCGGCAATCTCACGTGTTTTCATTCCCAAAGCAATATCCTTTAGCACTTCAATTTCCGTCTTCGTCAATCGGACTCTCTCCTTTTCTGGTATTGCAACAGGTGCTAAGAGCATGTTAGCGGCATGTTGGCAGAGATAGTGATTACCGTGCAGATTATATTCAATACACTGCTTTATCTCTGATAGTTTAGTATCCTTTAAGAGTACACTTATTCGACTCTCTGTGTTCACCAAGTTACGTATGAAGTCCACACTAAGGTCTTCGCTCCATAAGATGAAATACGATTTCGGATAACGTTGAGCAATGATTAGCAAGTCAGAAGAGCTGTTGATATCAAACAACGTATAGTCCAGTATAACAATAGATTCAGGCTTTTGCCTCAACAGAAACATAAGTTCTGCCTTCGTCTCAACCGATGAGATCGATTCCAGTTGCATGTCAGCAAGGATGTAAAGCATGCCTACGCGCGTTATATCTTGATTATCCGCAACAATGATATTCTTTGTTTTCTCCATACGAATTGATTATCAATTGCAAGCGTACAAAAGTATATAAAAAAGTTGATTAATCGAAAATTTTATCGTAAGTTTGCATCATCATTAAGCGTATAACCTAACATGAAGAAACTCATTACACTAATGGTTGGACTGCTCATAGCGGTCTCTTCGAATGCACAGATTCAACGACCTAAGTTGGTGGTAGGGCTTGTTGTCGACCAAATGAGGTGGGATTACCTCTACTATTATTATAATGAATACGGCACTGGTGGTCTACGCCGACTACTCAACGAGGGCTTCTCCTTTGAGAATACTCATATAAACTATGCCCCCACAGTAACGGCTATCGGACACAGTTCTATATATACTGGTTCGGTTCCAGCTATCACTGGTATCGCGGGAAACTACTTCTATCAGAATGATAAGAGTGTCTATTGTTGTGCTGACCCATCGGTGAAGAGCGTTGGTTCTGATAGTAAAGAGGGGCAGATGAGTCCGCATCGTATGTTGGCATCTACCATCGGTGATGAGTTACAAATTGCTACTGACTTCCGCTCGAAAGTAATAGGAGTGGCATTGAAAGACCGCGCTTCCATCCTTCCAGCAGGTCACGCGGCAGACGGAGCATACTGGTGGGACACCTCGGCAGGGCATTTTGTCACATCGAGCTTCTACATGAATAGTCTACCAAAGTGGGTGGAGGACTTCAACAAGGAGAACCATACTGCACCGAACTTCGACATTAAAAGCACCCTGGAAGGTGTAACGATGACTTTCAAGATGGCGGCTGCTGCAGTGCGAAATGAGCGGTTAGGTAAGGGCAAGGAAACCGATATGCTCACTGTGAGTATATCGCCAACTGACATCATCGGACATAAGTTCTCTACTCGTGGAAAGGAGAATCATGCAGTCTACATGCAGCTTGATAAGGATTTAGCAGAGTTCCTTAACATGCTTGACAAGGAGGTTGGTAGGGGCAACTACTTGCTTTTCTTGACAGCTGACCATGGTGCTGCTCATAACTACAACTATATGCGGGAGCATCGCATACCAGCTGGTGCTTGGAACTACAAGGAGACAGTTAAGAGTTTAAACGACCACTTGCAGCAGAAGTTCGGCATAACTCCTGTGATGGGAGAAGATAACTATCAACTGTTCTTAAACGACTCTACTATCAATGCAGCTGGTCTAAAGAAACAGGACGTGATAGACGCTTCTATTGATTATCTAAAGCAAGATCCACAATTCTTATATGTGTTTGATGAGGAAAAAGTAACCAATGTCACCATGCCTGAATGGATAAAGGAACGCATGGAGAATGGCTACTTCCGTGGTCGTTCAGGTGAGATTGGAGTAGTGACAAGACCGCAGTTCTTTGGTGGATCGGAGTCTCCCCAGTTCCGTGGAACACAGCATGGTCAACCCTTCCCATACGATACGCACATTCCTTTCCTACTCTTTGGTTGGAACGTAAAGCATGGTTCTTCAAATGTAGAAGCACATATCGTGGATATCGCACCGACCATTTGTGCCATGTTACATATACAAATGCCGAATGGTTGTGTGGGAACGGCTCGATATTAAGAAGCCGTTTTCT
Source organism: Prevotella veroralis DSM 19559 = JCM 6290 (assembly GCF_000377625.1). Lineage (GTDB taxonomy): Bacteria > Bacteroidota > Bacteroidia > Bacteroidales > Bacteroidaceae > Prevotella > Prevotella veroralis. The sequence goes on from NZ_KB898326.1 coordinate 240,444, forward strand.
TTTAATGACAATATAAACAAAGAAATCACATTCACATACTTGTTTGGATTCCATTTGATGGTTAGGAGGAATGGAGAAAACCAGTATGTGGATATTAAGTTATGCACATCGCAATCGCAGGAAACATCGGGAGTGGTAAGACAACACTCACTACTATGCTTGCCAAACGCTATGGTTGGAAGCCAAGATTCGAGTCCGTTGATTACAACCCGTACTTAGAAGATTACTACAAGAACATCAAACGGTGGTCATTCGCTATGGAGGTGTTCTTCTTAAAAGAGCGTTTTAGAGACTTATTAGAGATTAGTCGTAGTGGAGAGTCTGTCGTTCAAGACCGCTCGATATACGAGGGTGTATATGTATTCACGGAGAATAACTATGCAATGGGCAATCTTGACGACCGCGACTATGAGACTTATATGGAGTTATTCGAGGATATGACTGATGCAGTTAAGTTCCCCGATCTTATGATCTATTTGCGTTCTTCGGTCAGCCACTTAGTTTCTAACATCGAAAAGAGGGGTCGTGAATATGAACAAAAGATGCCTTTAGACTACTTAGAGAACCTTAATAAAAGGTATGATGACTTCATTTCGGATAAGTATAAAGGTCGCGTTCTGGTTGTTGATGTCGATCACCTCGACTATCAACACAAGCCGAAAGACTTCGGACTGATTACTGATAAGATAGATAGAGATTTGTTTGGTCTGTTTTAAGAGGACAAGTTTACATAAACATTTAATTAATTAACTGAAATATAAAAAACGCCCTTCAAGGCACGAAAATCCATATATGTGGAGTCCTGCCAAGGGTTTTGTACATCATTATGCATATTGCAATCGCTGGAAACATAGGTGCTGGTAAGACCACACTAACCAAGATGCTCGCTAAACGGTACGGCTGGAAAGCCCACTTCGAGCCTGTTGATAACAATCCATACTTGGAAGATTACTATGCAAATATGGCTCGTTGGTCATTCAATCTACAAGTGTATTTCCTTAACAAGAGGTTTCGTGACGTCGTAGAAATCTCTCGTTCGGATGACACCATCATACAGGATCGAACCATATTCGAGGATGCGCGCATCTTTGCTCCTAATCTTTTCGACATGGGACTGATGTCTGAACGAGACTTCAAGAACTATACTGACTTGTTCGAACTGATGTTATCTCTGGTCAAGCTGCCCGATCTCCTTATATATATAAGGTGCTCCATTCCACGCTTGATTGATCATATCCAGCAACGCGGAAGGGACTATGAACAAACCATGCGAATTGATTATTTGCGTGGACTTAACCAACGTTACGAGGACTGGATAAAGACTTATAAGGGGCACCTGATGATAGTTGACGGTGATACAACTAACTTCCTTGAAAGCAAACAAGACTTCAAACGTGTCACAGATATGATTGATGACCGACTTTTTGGCTTGTTTCCTATGGAATAAACAGGCGTTTGCTTTTGGCATACTATTTGATGTTGTAATCATTACAAAGTATTAACTTGAGTCTTCGTAAGACTTTGGTCCAATGCAGAAGACTCTTTTCATGATAATAAGAAGTATGGAAAAAGTAAAGACACTAATAATCGGAAGCGGTCCAGCAGGTTATACAGCTGCTATCTACGCAGGGCGCGCTAATCTACGACCAGTACTATATTCTGGTATGCAGCCAGGCGGTCAGTTAACCACCACAACTATCGTTGAGAACTTCCCGGGGTTCCATGAAGGCATTGACGCAAACCAGTTGATGATGGAAATGCGCCAACAGGCGGAGGCTTACGGGGCTGATGTTCGAGACGGATCTATCGTTAAGGCGGATCTTAGCAAGCGTCCTTTTCATATCGAGGATGAGCGTGGTAACGTGATAGAAGCCGACACTTTGATCATTGCTACAGGTGCCAGTGCGAAGTATCTTGGTCTTCCTGATGAAGAAAAGTACCGTGGTCAGGGTGTAAGTGCATGTGCCACATGTGACGGATTCTTCTATCGTAAGCGTGTAGTAGCCGTAGTTGGCGGTGGTGATACAGCTTGTGAGGAGGCGATGTATTTGTCAGGTCTGGCAAAGAAGGTCTATATGATCGTTCGCAAACCCTACCTTCGTGCAGCGGAGATCATGCATAAGCGCGTTACAGAAAAGGACAACATTGAGATCCTCTACAATACTAATACCCTCGGACTCTATGGTGAGAACGGTGTTGAGGGGGCGCATCTTGTACGCTTCAAAGGCGAAGAGAACGAAGAGAAATATGATGTTGCTATTGATGGATTCTTCCTTGCTATCGGTCATACACCTAATACTGAACTATTCAAGGGGCAGCTCGATTTAGACGATCATGGCTTTATTCTCACTAAGCCGAAGTCGACTGCGACCAGTGTAGAAGGCGTCTATGCGGCTGGTGATGTGGCTGATCCAACCTACCGTCAGGGCGTTGTTGCTGCTGCAACAGGTGCAATGGCTGCTATTGAGGTAGACCGTTTCTTACAGAAACAATAAAGTATTCATAGATTAATAAGGGTGTATCAGATAGGCTAACTGATTGTTGGCAATCTAATACACCCAGCTTTTAATCAAGTTTCCATATACTCACTTAATCTCATCCCAACCATGTGTAAACTTCTTTCTACTCTATCTACTCTGTTATTTCCATTGCTTGTCAACGCCGCAACTTGTGGTTTTCTTGTGACGGGCTCATCATCATGTACGAATAAAACAAAGACTTCTATGGCACAATCCGACTCTACTCTCTTTCCCAAAAAGAAGTATGCTAAACCCGACGATGCCACCTTGCGCCGCACACTAACCGCCGAGCAATATGCCGTCACACAGCATGCAGCTACCGAGCGACCCTTTACCAATGAGTATGACCACGAGTTCCGAGAGGGTATATACGTTGATGTTACAACGGGCGAACCGCTCTTCTCCTCCACAGATAAGTATGATTCTGGTTGCGGATGGCCTGCTTTTTCAAAGCCAATCAGCGATAAGCTCATCACAAATCACGCCGACCACTCACACGGAATGACGCGTATTGAGGTGAAGAGCAAAACAGGCAACGCTCATTTAGGGCATGTCTTTGATGACGGACCAGCGCCAACTGGCGGCAAACGATATTGTATTAACAGTGCTTCCCTGCGCTTTATTCCAATAGAAGAGATGAAGGCGAAAGGCTATGGGGAGTACATTAAACTATTAAGACCGATGAAAGAAATATACTTAGCAGGTGGTTGTTTCTGGGGAACAGAGCATTACCTCAAGCAGATAGAAGGTGTAGTTGCAACGGAAGTAGGCTATGCCAATGGACGAACAAAGAACCCCACGTATGAAGAGGTATGCACTGATGGGACCCAATTTGCCGAAGCTGTGCATATAACTTACGACCCAAAGGTTATCAGTCTGCCGTTCCTACTGGATCTATACTTTAAGTCTATTGATCCAACTAGTGTCAACAAGCAGGGCAACGATCGTGGTACTCAGTATCGAACGGGCGTTTATTATGTTGATCCAAAGGACAAGGAGGTAATCAAAAAGGTATTTGCCGAACAGCAGAAGCACGTAAATGGCAAAATAGCAGTTGAATTGGAGCCCCTCAAGAACTTCTATAAAGCGGAGGAATATCACCAAGATTACCTTGACAAACACCCCTCCGGCTATTGCCATCTACCGCAGGCTCTGTTTGAATATGCCCGTAAGGCGAGGGAAAAGTAGCCCCCTCCCCAGCAAACAGTACATTTTACTCCCCCTCTCCATTACTTCCCGTTGGTCAGTGACCGTTGGTTCAGAGAGGGGTTGGTGGTGAGGCTGGTTGGGGCGATTGTTGAGGCTTTTTTTTCTTCTTTTCCTTGCTCCTTTAATTTATTCTTCTTACCTTTGCCGCCGTGAAAGAATTAGCAATGACATATCAAGTGAACGAAGTACTGCAAAGAATTATCCAATTCTTTGCATCTTTTTGCACTTTATCTTTGGTCAATCCAAATAATTTGCTAACACACATTCGCACCTAGCGTCTACTAAAATATTTTTTCTTCTCGCATACGCGCGCGAAGCGTGCCGTACCCCCTGTAAACAAAGGACTTTTAGGAGTTTCCTTTGTTCGCTTTTTTATGCCCTTTTGCGAACTCGATTTAGAGCAACCTAAGAACGAAATAACAACGGTTTTAATCAATGAAGTAATGAGAAAAAAGCAAGTAAAGAAGAGAGATATCACACACTTTTTAAGACACTACCCCAATACGCTTACTTTGGAAAGAAAAGACCTATAATAACCGATAATTCTAACAAATAATAAGCTTAAGTATATTTTATCTAACACGAAAGACCCCAAAAAGTTTTACCGGACAGCAATAATATCTTATGATGGAAAAAGCGATAGAAAAAAGGACTACCCCCTGTGGGATAGTCCTTAATTATAATGTAGTCCCTCCCTTAACAGGAGCGAGAACTTACTTCAACTTTGTATAACCATACTTTGCACAAGCACCGAGTTCTTCCTCAATGCGGATGAGCTGGTTGTACTTAGCCATACGGTCTGTACGAGACATAGAACCAGTCTTGATCTGACCAGAGTTTGTAGCAACTGCGATGTCAGCAATAGTTGTATCCTCTGTCTCACCTGAACGGTGTGAAGTTACAGTTGTATAACCATGACGGTGAGCCATCTCGATAGCCTCAAGTGTCTCTGTCAATGAACCAATCTGGTTAACCTTAATAAGGATAGAGTTAGCTGCACCCATCTTGATACCCTTCTCAAGGAACTTAACGTTAGTAACGAACAAGTCATCACCAACAAGCTGGCAACGGTCGCCGATAGCTGATGTTAGCTTAACCCAGTTCTCCCAGTCGTTCTCATCGAGACCATCCTCAATAGAGTCAATAGGGTACTTTGTGATCAAATGCTCTAGATAAGCAATCTGCTCATCTGCGGTTAACTTCTTACCATTTGGATCCTTTGGCATACCGTTCTTGAGCTGACGATAGTCATAGAACCACTTGCCACCCTCGCATACAGCGAACTCTGAAGCAGCACAGTCCATAGCAATCTTAACATCCTTACCTGGCTCGTAACCTGCGTCCTTGATAGCCTGAATGATTGAATCGAGTGCATCCTCGATACCATCGAACTTAGGAGCGAAACCACCTTCATCACCTACTGCAGTAGAGAGACCACGCTTCTTCAATAACTTAGCAAGTGCGTGGAATACCTCAGCACCCATACGGATACCTTCTTTCTCAGTAGGAGCACCAACTGGACGAATCATGAACTCCTGGAAAGCGATAGGTGCATCAGAGTGAGCACCACCATTGATGATATTCATCATAGGTACTGGCAATACATAAGTATTAGCACCACCAATGTAACGATACAATGGGATGTTCAATGCCTTAGCAGCTGTGTGAGCTACTGCCAAAGAAACACCAAGGATGGCGTTAGCACCGAGCTTGCTCTTAGTTGGAGTACCGTCGAGTTCGAGCATCTTGTAGTCGATAGCACGCTGATTGAGTACGCAATCACCTTTCAATGCTGGAGCGATAAGGTTGTTTACGTTTTCAACAGCCTTGAGGACGCCCTTACCCAAGAAACGATTCTTGTCGCCATCACGAAGCTCAAGAGCCTCATTCTCACCAGTAGAAGCACCAGATGGAACACTTGCACGACCCATTACACCATTTTCGAGGGTTACCTCAACCTCAACTGTAGGATTGCCACGTGAATCAAGAATCTCGCGAGCATGTACTTTTTCAATCTTCATAACTTATTTTGTTTATTAAATCTGTTATATTTTATATCCTTCTCTACGGTATGCAAAGTTAATAAAAAAAGTTGGAAACATATTGTACCAACCTTTTATATTTATGTTTTTGACATAATTAACGTTTAATCCACAATTATGACAGTAACTCCTCTTGCTGCCTGAGCACCCATGACGAGTGCTTGTTCTATATCTGCTGTCTTGCTCGGACCTGATATGAAGCATCCATAACCATATTCGGTCATGTGGATTCTCCTATAGGCTTCATGCATATTATTAACAATTTTGTCACGATGAACAAGTATTACGAGGTTCTCGGAAACAAAACAAACAACTCTTTCTTTCATTGTTTGTGGTACCCAAACACATCCATTCTCTGCCACAGCAATGTCTCCTTCAACGATACCGACGTCTGTTCCGTTGAGATCCTGCGCTTCTGAAACCATGTCAGGATTAAGGTCTACCTTAATACCCTTTACGTTTGACGCTAATACTTGAGCTTCTGGATAAGCTTTTCGGATTAGTTCGTTGAGGTCTTCTCCAGCCTTTGCTTCAATGACTTCACTCCCTACTTTGTGACTCGTCTCTATGAATTGTTCGATGGTATTTTCATACTTGATACCATCAATAGAAGCCTCTGGCATGTCAAACTGATGCATGGTATTACGACGCAGTTTGCCTAATAGTTCTTCCTTATTCATGCTTCAATTCCTCCATTGCTTGCTTAAAGATAACGTGGAAAGGCTTCTTGGCAAATTGTGGCATAGTATGTCCAATGCTCCAAGGATTTAGCTTTATATCCATCAATGACTTAGGTATGTGGTTGGCAACTGACGAATTTCTAAGCAAAGCATCATATATATGATAGTTCTCATAAACAGCCTTCATACCCTCTGCCATCACCTTCTTTTCCTTATTCTCTGTACCATATTTCTCTAAACTCTGGCGCCAACGATAGATCTGACTACCTGGAGAAACCTTTGCAGGGCACACACAATCACAACTCAAACACAATGAGCATGCTGACACGTTACCGCTGTGTTTCTTTGGACTCTTTAGCATACCGAGGTTGACACCAATAGGTCCTGGAATGAAATAACTATATGAATAACCACCCGAACGACGATAGACTGGACAGGTATTCATACATGCTCCACAACGAATACACTTTAATGTCTCCCAGTGTTCTGGGTTGGCTATGATATCCGAGCGACCATTATCTACCAAGATAACATGCATCTCTCCACCCGGACGAGGTTTGCGGAATTGAGAGGTGAAAGACGTTGCGGGCTGTCCTGTACCACTACGGGCAAGGAGTCTCTGAAATACTGCCAAGGCATCATAATCAGGGATAACTTTCTCAATGCCCATGGCTACGATATGCAATTTAGGCACTGAGGTAGACATATCAGCATTACCTTCATTGGTGCAAACTACACAATCGCCCGTTGCTGCAACCCCAAAGTTACACCCCGTCAGACCAGCATCAGCATCCATGAAGTCCTCACGCAAATCCTCACGTGCACATCGTGTGAGATAAGCAGGGTCATGGTTTCCTTTCTCATGAGATATTCCTTTTTCCTCAAACATCTCCCCCACCTCATCGCGCGTCAGGTGGATTGCAGGCATAACAATGTGTGCTGGCCTTAAATGCATGAGTTGCAAGATACGCTCGCCAAGGTCGGATTCAATCACGTTGATACCTCGTTTGATAAGATAAGGATTCATCTCACATTCCTCGGTAAGCATTGATTTTGACTTAACAAGCTTCCTTACTTTATGAGACTCAAGTATTCCATAGACCATCTCATTGAACTCTTGTGCGTCTTTAGCAAAATGTACGATGACACCATTGCGCTCCAAACTATTAGAGAATTGCTCTAAATAATCTGCTAAATGGGTCGCTGTATGCGCTTTAATGCGGCTTGCATGCTCGCGTAAGTCCTCCCATTCAGGTAATTCTGCTGCTGCCGCATCTCGCTTCTGACGCACCGACCAGAATGTGCGGTCGTGTTGTGCCACCTTCTTAGGGTCTTTCAGAAACTCTTTTGCTTTCTTTGAATGATATGTTGACATAACTCTTTTGCTCTTCTATCACCTTATTATATATATCAAAAACCAGCAGCTAAGATCTCAGCTACATGCATGAACTTTATAGGATAATGCCTCTTTGCCGCCACACCTTGCATGTGCATTAAGCAAGAGCTATCAGAACCTGTGATAATTTCAGCACCTGTCTCCATGTGACGTTTCACCTTGTCATTACCCATAGCAGCACTGACACGTGGCTCTTCTATTGCAAACATACCACCAAAGCCACAACATTCATCCTTGCGATTAGGCTCTTTTACCGTAATACCTTCCTTGAGCTTCAGCAAATCAATAATCTTATTGAAAGGCTTCTCTTGTATTTCTGAAGGTGCACTAAGCCCTAACTCACGAACACCATGGCAGGAGTTATGGACAGAAACAACGTGAGGGAAACTCCCAGGAAGTTCCTTTACTTTCAAAATATCATGTAGGAATTCTACCAGCTCCATTGTTTTTTTAGGGGTCTTACACTCATGATCAAGTATTTGTGGGTAATTAACACGCACAAAGGCAGCGCAAGATACACTTGGTGTTATCACATAATCAAATTCATTAAACTTATCCTCAAACCGCTTTGCAAGGTGACTTGACATGCGCTGAAAGCCACCGTTTGCCATTGGTTGCCCACAGCAGGTCTGCCGATCGGGATAGACTACATCTAAATGAAGCTTTCGCAAAAGCTTATAAGTTGCTACGCCAACCTGCGGAAAGAGCGCATCGACGTAACATGGAATAAAGAGCCCAACTCTCATAAATATATCTTCTCTTGTTCGTTTCTATGCTACAAATTTAGATAAAATAACTTAGATGGAGAAAGAAAAACGCAAAAAAGCATGGGGAAAAAGGCTTGTTTAATCCTCCTGTAGAATATTTTTCTTATCTTTGCAGGGGTGAAAGAGGAAGTTCGGAGGCGTAGAGTAAAGAAAAAACATGAAAGTTTGCATAGCAGAGAAACCAAGTGTTGCCAAAGACATTGCCCGTATCCTCGGTGCGAATAGTGCGCATAACGGGTATATGGAAGGCAATGGATATCAGGTAACATGGACTTTTGGCCACCTTTGTGAGCTAAAGGAACCCCACGACTATACCCTCAACTGGAAATATTGGAGCCTTGGTTCGCTTCCGATGATACCTCCTCGTTTTGGTATCAAACTAATTGATGATGAAGGTATCAAGCGACAATTTGATATTATAAAGGAACTTTTTCAAGCTGCGGATGAGATTATCAATTGTGGTGATGCGGGTCAGGAGGGTGAGTTGATACAGCGTTGGGTTATGCAGAAAGCCGGTGTGAAATGCCCTGTTAGGCGTCTTTGGATCTCGTCCATGACGGATGAAGCTATCCGCGAAGGCTTTGCCAATCTTAGAGATGAGGCCCAATACAAGCCGCTCTACCTCGCCGGCCTGTCAAGAGCGATAGGTGATTGGCTGCTGGGGATAAACGCTACACGTCTTTACACGCTCAAATATGGCAGGAATTCATACGGGAAAGGACAGGTATTGTCCATCGGGCGCGTGCAAACTCCTACTCTCGCGCTCATCGTGCAACGCCAGAAAGAGATCGACAACTTCAAGCCTGAGCCTTATTGGGTACTCGCGACGATCTATCGCGACACGCAGTTTACAGCGACAAAGGGAAAGTTTACGTCTAAAGAGGAGGGCGAAAAGGCTTTCTCAACCATTGAGGGTAAGCCCTTCACTATCACGAGCGTAACGAAAAAGAAGGGTTCTGAACAGCCCAAGCAGCTCTATGATCTCACGTCATTACAGGTGGATTGCAACCGAAAGTATGGTTACTCGGCTGAAATGACGCTCAATACTATCCAGAGTTTATACGAGAGGAAGTTCACAACTTACCCTCGTGTTGATACTCAATATCTATCGGATGACATCTATCCAAAGTGCCCACAAACAATGAACGGGCTTTTTCAGACAACTTTCGCAGGCAAACGTCCTTATGCAGAATTGGTAAAGACGCTGAGTGGTAAGCCTCTTCCGAAATCAAAACGAGTGTTTGATTCTTCAAAGGTGACCGATCACCACGCTATTATTCCAACTGGTATTCCGCCGAAGGGACTGACTGATGTGGAACACAATGTGTATGATCTCATTGCGAGAAGATTCATCGCTGCTTTCTATCCTGACTGTAAGTTTGCTACGACAACCGTATTAGGTAAGGTGGACGAGATAGAATTTAAGGTTTCAGGAAAGGAGATATTGGATAAGGGATGGCGTGTGGTGATGGGAGCACCCACCCCTGAACCCCTCCCCAAGGGAGGGGAGACTGGACAGCGAGATACGCTGGGCAAGGATGCTCAAGAGGGTACTTCTTATCTTCCAACATTTGTGAAAGGAGAGTCAGGGACGCATACGCCTACCCTAACAGAGAAGCAGACGACACCGCCGAAGCACTATACTGAAGCGTCACTATTGCGTGCCATGGAGACAGCTGGTAAGTTAGTTGAGGATGAAACATTGCGTGCTGCGATAAAAGAAAATGGTATTGGGCGACCTTCTTCACGTGCAGGAATCATCGAAACGCTGTTTCGTAGGCATTATATTCAGCGTAAACGGAAGAATATTGAGGCTACTCAAACGGGCATTGCACTCATCGATACAATCCATGAAAAGCTCCTTACATCAGCTGAGCTGACGGGTATTTGGGAGAAGAAATTACGTGACATCGAAGCAAAGAAATATGATCCTGCACAGTTTGTCAACGAACTAAAAGAACAGATTAACAACATTGTTAATGATGTATTAGCTGATAATTCTAACCGAAAGATTGGTGTGATACAACCTCCCGAAACTCCTACAAAGGACGGGGATACAACCTAACAAAATACAAAGAGACAGGTTTTAATACAGAATGACAGATTGTCATATAGTCTTAATGACATGCTCTTAGACAGAAGAAACACAAGGAATAGGACTTGGACATACATATTTTATTACAGGATATACGTGTTTTTTCAGAGCTACAAAGCGACATAAGATTCCTTACGAAACAAGAGAATGCACAGAAGTAGCTACTCTTGCGTAATTCAAAATGCAGACTTTACGATTCAAAGTTATAATTACTTTTGATCCATATAAGTATTGCTTCGTAAACAAGAGGGCGTTTCTTCGATTTGAAGGAGGCGTTTCTTCATTTCCAAGAGAGGCTTTCTTCGATGCAAGGAAAGGCTCTCTTCATCATAAAGAAACGCCTCCTTTGATGTGAAGAAACGCCCTCTTTAAATGAAGAGGGGCATTTCCTTCTATACAATAGATTGTTAGGAACGAATTACCAGATGATAAAGAATAACTGCAACTGGTAATCTTAATCATTTAGCTTACTGATATTTGCATTTAAAGAGACACTGAAAAGCACAAAAATTAGGTATTTTTAAACCGTGAAAAGTTTGCTTTTAAGAATACTTTTGGCTATCTTTGCAAGCGAAGAGTTATACAAATTGGGAAACTTTTAAGGCTCATTTGAATTTAAAGTTGTCCAAAACTAATAACTTTGAGCATAGCTTTTAACAACAAATAAAATAAGCTATTGCACTGGTTATAAGCGATATAAGTAATATATAATACGCTTAGATACCAATCAACAGATACTCAATAAAGTTAGACGAAATTATCTAAAAACGAAAGAACTAAGTAATTGTAATGAAGAACTTCACCATCACTAAGCGCAATGGAGACAAAGTCCCTTTCTCCCTTGACAAGATCATGAACGCTATTGTAAAGGCTTTCCAGAGTGTGAACGAACCAACGGATATAGGCATTGTATCGCGTATCTTGTCGGACTTAGACATTCACAACGATATAAAAGTCGAAGACATACAGAACCAAGTAGAGTTTGCTTTGATGAAGGAAGGCTACTATAAGGTTGCAAAGAGCTTCATCGTCTATCGCCAACAGCACACGGAAGACCGCGAGACGTTAGAGAAGATGAAGTTTCTCTCCGATTACTGCGAGGCGAAGAATGCTGCTACTGGATCGAAGTTCGATGCTAATGCGAATGTAGAACATAAGAATATTGCAACGTTGATAGGTGAGTTACCAAAGCAAGGGTTCATCCGTTTGAATCGTCGTTTGTTAGTGGATCGCATTAAGAAGATGTATGGTAAGCCGCTTGCTGACGAATACATCGACCTCTTGACACACCACTTTATATATAAGAACGACGAGACGAACCTTGCAAACTATTGTGCTTCCATCACGATGTACCCATGGTTAATCGGTGGAACAACGTCTATCGGCGGTAATTCTACAGCGCCAACGAATCTAAAGAGTTTCTGTGGTGGCTTTATAAATATGGTCTTCATGGTCTCTTCTATGCTTGCCGGAGCCTGCGCCACACCAGAGTTTCTGATGTACATGAACTACTTTATTCAGAAAGAATACGGCAAGGACTATTGGAAGAGAGCGGACGAAGTGGTGGATCTAAGCGTTAAACGCCGTACAATAGATAAGATAATTACGGACGACTTCGAGCAGATTGTCTACTCACTGAACCAACCCACGGGGGCAAGGAACTATCAGGCTGTGTTCTGGAACATATCTTACTACGATCGTCCCTACTTCGAATCGCTCTTCGGGAACTTCTATTTTCCAGATGGATCGCAGCCCGATTGGGAAAGTCTGTCATGGTTGCAAAAGCGCTTCATGACGTGGTTTAATCAGGAAAGACTTAAGACTGTCCTCACGTTCCCAGTAGAGACTATGGCGTTATTAGCCGAGAATGGCGATTGTAAAGACAAGGAATGGGGCGACTTCACGGCACAGATGTATGCGCAAGGGCATAGCTTCTTCACTTATATGAGCGATAACGCCGACTCGTTGAGCTCGTGTTGTCGATTGAGAAATGAGATACAAGACAATGGTTTCTCATATACTTTAGGAGCCGGCGGAGTGTCAACAGGATCGAAGAGTGTGCTTACCATCAACTTAAACCGCTGTATCCAGTACGCTGTGAACCATGACTTGGATTACAAGGAATACCTAACTCACATCATAGAGTTGTGCCACAAGGTGCAATTAGCCTACAATGAGAATCTTAAAGAGCTCTTGCACAACCACATGTTGCCGCTTTTTGATGCTGGATATATCAACATTGACCGTCAATATCTTACTATCGGAATCAACGGATTAGTAGAGGCTGCGGAGTTCATGGGGCTTGATATCAATCCTAATGACGATTACAAGAAGTTCGTGCAAGGTGTGTTAGGATTGATCGAAACGCAGAATAAGGCATTTAGAACTAAGGAGGCAATGTTTAATTGTGAGATGATTCCAGCTGAGAACGTGGGTGTTAAGCATGCAAAATGGGATAAGGAAGATGGTTACTTTGTGCCTCGTGACTGCTACAACAGCTACTTCTATCGTGTAGAAGACGATTCCCTCACCATTTTGGACAAGTTTAAACTACACGGGAAGCCGTATATTGAGCACCTAACGGGCGGTTCTGCACTTCACATGAACCTTGAGGAACATCTTTCCGAACCGCAGTATCGACAGCTTCTACGCGTTGCTGCGCAAGAAGGATGCAATTACTTCACATTCAACATACCGAACACCATCTGTAATGACTGCGGTCACATCGATAAGAGATACCTGCATGAATGCCCTCATTGTCACTCTAAGAACGTTGATTATCTCACACGTATTATAGGCTACATGAAGCGTGTTAGTAACTTCTCTGCACCTCGTCAAGAGGAAGCGCACCGCCGTTTTTACATCCACACAGACACATGCTCCGATACTGTAACACAGACATCGTATTCCAAGAGTACCCAGATGAAGTAACACTGGCTATCAACATCTCGGGCTGTCCATGCCACTGCCCGGGATGCCATAGCCCTTTCTTATGGGCTGATAAGGGTGATGAACTATCAATCGACTCGCTAACCTCTCTCATTGAAGAGGCTGGCGAGCCGATTACCTGTATAGGGTTTATGGGGGGAGATGCTGATCCAAAGACCGTTGATAACCTCGCTTTCTACGTAAAACAGCACTACCCTACGCTCAAAACAGGCTGGTACACAGGTCGTACCGCTATATCTCCTGACATCCACAAGGAATACTTCGATTATATAAAAGTGGGTCCTTATCTTCGCCACTTAGGCGCTCTTAATTCACCAAAAACCAATCAGCGCATGTTACGCAGACGCCCCGATAACAGCTTTGAAGACATTACCTCCCGTTTTTGGAACAAATAAATAAGGTGTATGGAATGAATAAGTGAGGCGTACGGGATAATTAAATGAGGCGTACGGGTCAATCAAGTGAGGCGTACGGGTCAATTAAATGAGGCGTACGGGTCAAACGACTAAGGCATACGGAACAAATAAAAAAGGACTATCAAACGATAGTCCTATATCATAAAAACCTACTCTTCTTCACCTGCATGTAGGATAATACTTGTTGCACCGATGGTGAATAGCGTTCCATCCTCTATCACTCTACGCTCTCGATCACCAAGTATCACGTTGTCAACGAACGTCCCCGTGTATGACGGGCCATCGCGTAGAACATATTGTAACTGCCCTTTCTTGTCACGCTTAACAGTAATGACACAATGCGTCATATCGACACTTGGATCCACAGTCTCTATCGGACAGTTGATCGGATTACCCTTCATATATCGTCCAATAACGTTCTCTCCCATCTGTAAAGGTATCACTTGCCAATAGTGAAAAACGTTCTCAATGACATGCAAAGAGCCATACTCGCAAGGTTGGTCACTGTCAGTTGGGGTGTTATTCTCCTCTTTTTGCGTCTTACGTAACTTCGACATGCCTATTCTAATACCAAACTCTTTACCGCATTGAGGGCACTGGAAGACCAGACGTTGCCCTGACTTATACTTCGTCTCATCGAATGTGATAAAGTTATCACACTTAGGACATCTTACTCGTTTCATATCTAATAAGGATATAAGAAAGTTTTGTTTGGAATACTAAAGATCGGTTATCACTTATCAATCTCGATGATCCAAGCATTCTTAAAGAAAGTCTTTCCGTGCATAGCATTCAGTTTCTCACGTGCCTCGCGTTGGCTTGCATAATAGCCGTAAAGCACCTTGATGCTCTCAGTCCCTTCATAGACACGGGCGTCATCAAGCCCTTTCTTCTGCATACGCTTTACATAGGTACGTGCATTCGATTCGGTTACATGACTTGCAACAACAATCGCCCAGTAATGCGAATGATGTGCGGCTTCCTCCTTGACAGGCGCATTCACCGAAGTTGCAATAGCTCTTAAAGGTTTGAAATGTACGGAAGTATTAGATGTATCACTGGAGTCGAAGAGGTTATAAAGCATGCCGCTCTTAATCTGATGTTCGGAAGTTCCATTCCTTGTAGAGCTCGGGAAGCCCACTAAGAACACTGCCGTAAGGAACACGGCAGCTACTGCAGCACTGCGAACAGCATGTAAACTAATGCTCAATCGTTTATTCTCTTTGTCTGAATTATCAATGTATATAATTCTGGACTTACGTTCCTGTGCATCAGAAAGGGCTAAGGTTGCATGATTACTCTCGCTCACCTCATTAATTTGTGGTGCCTCGAAGCTACTCAAACCATAGTACATTGGTGTCAATATACCGCTCTCGAAAGGTTCAAACTCAAGTTTCCCTTCGCTGTTCCGAGCCAATCTTCCAAGGTCATAAAGCTCTACCAAGCCTTCATTCTCCAGTGTGTGATAGATCTCATTCACCTCATTCTCTATCTGACGGAGTGCCTCTGGATAACTCATATCATACGCATCTACATACGACTGAGCCAACAAGGAGTCATTCATAGTGAGCTGTGCATTGAAGCCAAGAGTGCGATATGGCGGCAGAAACAAGCCGTCCTGCTCATCGTATCGGGCTGATACATGATGAGCAACAAAGCCTCCTAACCCTGGAACAATAACACAGTCATTATCCAAGAGAAGTATTTCTATATGTCGGTCGAGTTTTGTCACGTTTGCAAAATTAGCTATTTTATTCTGAAGTAGCAAGTCTCTTCAATTAAAAAATACCATCATAAAGGAAAAAGTTAGTTATCCTTCTCCTTATCAATAATTATCTTTATCTTTGCGAGAGAAAACTATCTTTAATTGCTAAGAGTATATAACAACGAACGAAATGGAATATATAAAGACAGAGATCGAAGGTGTATGGGTGATCGAACCTAAGGTGTTTAACGATCAAAGAGGCTACTTTTTCGAGGCTTTCAAACAGGCTGAATTTGACGAACACATCGGTCATCACGTTGAGTTCATACAAGACAATGAGTCTAAATCGAGCTTTGGTGTGCTGCGAGGACTGCATTATCAAAAGGGCGAGCATTCGCAAGCTAAGTTGGTAAGAGTCATCAAAGGGAAAGTAATTGATGTCGCTGTCGACCTCCGTAAAAGCTCTCCAACATTCGGAAAGTACGTTGCTGTTGAGCTATCAGAGGACAACAAGCGTCAGTTCTTCATCCCTCGTGGCTTCGCACATGGCTTCCTCGTATTGTCTGATGAGGCTATCTTTACTTATAAGGTGGACAATGTTTATGCGCCACAAAGCGAAGCCAGCATTCGATGGAACGATGAACACGTAGGTATCAAGTGGGCGATCGACCCAAAAGAGGTTCTCCTTTCAGAGAAAGATAACGCCAAGTCGCTATCCTGGGAGGCTGCTGAAAAATTTGAATAAACGTCTTTTTACCCAAATAACAAAGATGAAACAAACAATAATCGCATGTGCCGTATTAACGTCACTACTAATATTCTCTGCTTGTAAAAACCGAGGGGCTGACTATCAGAAGACGCACGAAGACAAGCAAGCAAAGGAGATGTTGCAGGGCTTATGGACTAATGGTGACAGTGGAGACCCTGCTGCGTTGGTCAAAGGGGATAGCATTTTCTATCCCGATTCGGCTAGTATGCCCGTGCGATTTTGGGTTTATCAAGACACTCTCTACCTACAAGGTCAGAACGTAAACGGCTATAAGATTGAGAAACAAGCACCTCATGTGTTTAAGTTTATCAATCAGAATGGAGAAGAGGTGAAGCTCGTCAAGAGTAGTGATAAGGCTCTTTACCCATCTTTCAGTTATCATGTTTATGCGATGAACACCTTTGATGAGCAGACACAAGATACCACGATTCGTACTGACTTAGGCTATTTCCAAAGTAAAGTACACGTGCAGACGACATCTGAAAAGGTAATTAAATCAACCTACAACGATAATGGTGTGGAGGTAGATAACATGTATCTTGACAACGTGGCATCCTTGCGTCTCCTCAACCATGGTACTCCAGTCTTTGCACATGACTTCCGTAAGCAGGAGTTCCAACCCTTAATTGCAAGAGACTTCCTCAATAAGAGTATTCTTCGTAAGCTCTATTTCACACATGCCGACGCAAAGGCTCTCTATTACGATGCCCTCATTGGCATTCCAGATGCCTCCACCACGTATGTCGTTGAACTGCGAATTACGCCTAACGGAAGGATGTCGAAGAAGCTAAGGTAGCACTTATTGTAATTCAAAATTCATAATTCACAATTCAAAATTATGATTACTTCGAGTTGATTAAGGCACGAGTTGACAAGTAGGCAAGTTATTAGCTCTATTTGAAAAAATAGGGAATCTGTAGGGACAAACGCTCTCATCTACCCGCCAAAAGAAGCCTCACTTTCAGCATCTCTTCCAACAGAAAGGTGAATGAATACTTCTATCAACAAATATTGCTGTCTGGTAAACCTTTTCCACATATAAAAGTTAAGGGCTAAAATCCTCTCTTGTATTTCAGCCCTTTTTGTTACTTTTGTTTTCTCCACAGAATGTTCAATAACATGGGTAAAAGTACACATTTTACCGGATAGCCAGTCTATAATCAGGTAATAAAATTAATCGATAAGCAAAAAATCAGGCAAATTAGCTTTGAAACACCCTAAAGTGTTCCTACGCTTGTACAGCTTACCGCTGCCGCTACGCATGATCACTATCTACTTAAAGAAGTGCATCTTCCCAAGGATGCTACTCTTACAATGGACAGAGCATACATTGATTATGCACATTTCCAGCGACTTACAGAGAGGGAGTATGCTATGTGACCAAGATGAAGAAGCCCCTTACCCATAGGGGAACTGTACTCCGTTATCTATGTAAGCCCTGACGGGCTGGTTACACATACGGACAAGAAGATTGTCTTTGAGAAAGGGAGGGGGATGTGATTAGTCTTGAGGAGCGTGTGTTAGGGTGCGTAAGTTAGGTGAATGATAGGGCTAAAGGGCTAAAATATGACCCGTACGGGTCGCACGCGTGAGGTGTACGGGTCAGAAGTCTAACCCGTATGGGTCGAAAAGTAGAGCATATAACCATATAACTCGTAACGTATGAATATCAAAAGTAGGACAATAGCAACAGGAGTAACTAAGTCCCCCCTCCCTTAGGGAGGGGGTGGGTATTATATGAGTAGTAACAAACAACAATATTAACAAAATCCCCTAACCAAATCCCCCTCCCTTGGGGAGGGGAGGGGTGGGTATTAATTTATGTGGCAATTCAGACAAGATGACCTCGATACTATCTTCACGGTCATTAACCAAGGATTGATAAAGAAGCCCTACTGGGTAGAGTATCACGATACATACGATGACGGCACACCTGTATGGAACGGAGAGAAGTCCGTGCTGTGGAACCTCATGGATCAGGCATACCCAGAGGAACATGCGCAGATAATGCGACGAATGATGGATAAGATGGAAGAGTTAGGAGGCTTATAAAAGGGCTCGCACCAATAGAAGCTCTTTGCATTCTTCGCTAAGTATTACTTCTCCGTGATTGACAACTTCTCCTCTATGCTCTATAACGAGGATAGCAAGTTTTATGAGCAGATGAAACTCGCATGGAAATAGCTTTATACCAAGAGGAAGCAGAGCTGTTGCACGTTGATAAACAAACGAAACCTTTAGAGGTGCAGGCTCGTCAACTTTACATGCACGTGTATCAAGATAGAGCTTTATTGTCACCGTATACTTTATTGCGTGTTATTTGCATGCATTTTTAAGTATTATTGTTTAATATTGTGCGTTATTGTGCAAATAATCGTTGTTTTTCGACTTTTAAAAGGCTGTAAAAAGGTTTGTAACTGCTTGATTTTGCGGAAAGAGAGGGAAATGACCATTCCGCTGCAACTCCTTGTATCATAGTCTTTTATTTTTTTATCCTTTTAAATTGTAGCCATATTGTAGCCACAACAGAGTATTTTGAGAGTACACGCAGATACTGCTACCCGAAATGCGCACTTGCATTTCTTGGGTTCAAAAGTACAAAAAAGTAGAACATTCTCCAAATTATTGTGGGAAAATGTTTTAGAAATCTTTTGGCTACAATTTTCAGTGCATGGTGCAAGTCTATATATATAGATAGACCTTGCACCATGCACTGACAGTCCCAAAGGTGTGATTGATTGATATGGCAGGCTCAATATTTTCGTCTATGCAATGAGCATCAAGGCAACAAATAAGTAACTACTCTGCAATACTGAAAAACAAGCATCATTGGTTTTCAATAAGTTACAGTCTTCTACCTCTGTGAATTTAGACAAATTCTGGCATTCAGAAGAGTTTTTCGCTAATATCCCAATTGTAAGTTACTGATGTTCAATGCTGACGATTGCTGAATAGTTACACAAATAATGCATAATGTAAAAAAAGCAAAATGGCAATATAATGCCAACATTGGCAATTTAATATTCTTTCTAAAGCCTTATTTGTTAGGAACCTTGCGACATTATTTCCAATAAAAAGACGGATACATATGAAGACAAACAAACGAAACTCCGGAAGTAACGCAAAATTCTACATTGTACTTCCAACACTTGAGAGTTTGCTCTCCGCCTGCAACAACTGCAAGCTTAGGGCAGATCATGCCGGCATGGAATATTCCAACTTTATGAAACATTGTAAGATGCAGACTGACCTTCGCATCAACACCTATGCTAGATGTGCGGCAGCCTTCGATATGGACGTGCTCCTGATACATCTCCCCAAGGGTATGATTGAGTCCATGATAACAACCACGCCCCATAAAAGCCTTCGCTTCTCCACAATGGAGCAGGAAGATCTCATCGTCATTCTCAATCGGCTGTGCAAGCTAGACAGTAGAAGATTTAAGCAGCATCTTATGCAGTTATTGCACCAATTTGGGAAGGACTCTGAATTTCCAGACGGATGATAATCCACGGAGAGCAACAATTCAATCCTAAACTGAAAAGAGAAGTGACATATGACAGAAGAAGACAATTTGCAAAAGACGGTAATTGCAGAGTTACGCTCACTAAGGAACGACATGGAGCGGATAGCCGGCTTTATCGTGGAAATGAGACGCGACTATTCCGTTTTGGAGGATAAGATGGAACTCAGTTCCTCCGACGTCATCAGACTCTTGGGCATTTCGCGGGCATCCCTTGCCCGATGGAGGGACACCAACGCAATCCCGTTCAGATATGTGTCATGCAACCACGTTGCCTATCCGTTCAAGGGACTTTACGTCGCCGTCAAGAGCGGACGTGCCTCATTCAAGGGTTTCAGACGAGTGGAAGCCCTACAACGGCTCAACGCCTACAAGGATGGTGTCCTTAAAGGATATATGGGTGATGGTCAAACTTTATTTGAGAAGCTATGAACATCAAAGAAGAAATACTGAGCCGAACCAACAAAGGACTAGATGTGTTCTGCTTCTATATGCCCATCGACTTTGTGCCAAAGCGCAATTTCCGAAATCCGTTGTATGACGACAGGCGTGCATCGTGCAATATCTATCTTGACAACAAGTCCGGCTGCTACCGAATGAAGGACTTTGGCAACGATGCCTACTCCGGCGACTGCTTTTGGTTTGCAGCCACAATGCTCGGACTGGACGTGAGGAAAGACTTTGTTAATGTGCTTGAAACCATAAATCGGGACTTGCAGCTGAATATTTGCATTGAAAGGAAAGAACATAGTAATCCCCACACAATGATGATGAAGCCTTGCAAACCAACCTTAGTACAACCACCTAACCAGCTCAAGAAGATGGAAGGTAAAAAGTGGTACAAGCTAATTGAGCAATCTTTCAATGTCAAAGAACTAGACTATTGGGAGCAATATGGTATTGATACTAAGACTCTGCAACGTTTTCATGTAAAGTCGCTTGCTCGCTATGAGTCTGTCTCCAATCAGGGTAAGCCGTTTACACTTGGTTCAACACATGAAGATCCGATGTTTGCATACAGTATGGGGAAGTTTGTAAAAGTCTATCGCCCTAAGAGTAAGCTGCGCTTTCTTTATGGGGGTGAGAAAGTGAACGACTATGTCTTTGGCTTCCAGCAGCTGCCCAGCAAAGGGGATGTTGTTTTCATCACAGGTGGGGAGAAAGACGTGCTTTCACTTTCGGCTCATGGTTTCAACGCCATCTGTTTCAACAGCGAGACGGCACAGATTCCTGAGAATATCATCGAAGGGTTACAGCTCCGCTTTCGCCACATTATTATATTGTACGACTCTGATGAGACAGGCATAAGAGAAGCTAAACGGCAGACAGATGCACTTGCTCAATACAAGGTGTTGAGTCTAACCTTACCATTGCAAGGGGGTAAGTCGGAGAAGGATATATCGGACTTCTTTGCCTTGGGCAATGAAGCAAAGGACTTGAAAGTGCTTCTTAATGATATGTTCACCAATATGTATGCACAGACGATGATGATATTGCAATCTTGTGAAATCGACTACGATAATCCGCCAGACGCTTCAAAGTCGGTGGTGGCAGTAAATGGTGTTCCGCTCGGTACGCAGGACAATCTGTTTTGTATCACAGGTGGAGAAGGAACAGGAAAGAGTAACTATATTGCTGCTATCCTTGCTGGCACACTTGGTTCAGAAAGATTACAGGCAGAGCAAACCTTGGGATTGGAGGTAACCGCCAACTCCAAAGGTTTGGCAGTTCTTCACTACGATACAGAGCAATCGGAGGCACAACTCTATAAGAACTTGGAGAAGACACTTCGCAGGGCTGGTGTCAAGTCCGTGCCAGAGTTTTATCATTCCCTCTATCTGGCATCGCTATCACGCAAGGACAGACTGAAGATTATTCGTGAAAGTATGGACTTGTTCCATCACAAGCACGGGGGAATACACCTTGTGGTCATTGATGGTATAGCAGACTTAATACGCTCCGCCAACGACGAAACGGAGAGTATAGCCATTGTGGATGAACTCTACCGCTTGGCAGGCATTTACAATACTTGTATCATTTGTGTACTCCATTTTGTACCTAATGGTATCAAACTAAGGGGACACATCGGGTCGGAACTGCAACGCAAGGCTGCGGGCATTCTCTCCATCGAGAAAGATGACAATCCAGAATACTCGGTCGTCAAGGCTTTGAAAGTCCGTGACGGAAGTCCGTTGGACGTTCCGATGATGCTTTTCGGCTGGGATAAGGCTGAGGACATGCACGTCTACCGTGGTGAGAAGTCAAAGGAGGACAAGGAAAAGCGCAAGACCGATGAACTGATTGGCGTTGTCAAGGAAGCTTTCCGAAGTTCTTTCAAGCTCACTTACCAAGAGCTTTGTGAGGTTCTGATGCGAGAGATGGAAATCAAGGGCAGAACCGCAAAGAAATACATCGCCTATATGAAAGAACAACGTATCTTGGCACAAGATACCAATGGTAACTATCAAAAAGGAGAACTATGCCGTACATAGATTATAAAACTGAAGATATTTGGCAAAAACGCCTGTTTGACAAGCTAATGAATGTCGAGGACAAACTTGATCGCTTGCTGGTTTTACAGGAACAATCCATCGACACGACCGTACACCCTCCATTGAAACCTGAATACTTGGACATTATCGACGTTTCCAAGATACTCAAAGTGGAGCAGAAGACCATCTATAACTGGGTTTGGGCAGGAAAAATCCCTTATCTCAAAGCCAATGGACGATTACTCTTTCTCAGAGAAGAGATAGATGAGATGCTCCGAAAGCGGGAGGGATGGTAATTATTGTTGCTTATATTTTTTTATCCGCAATTATTTTGCTGGAACAAAAATAATACTTACCTTTGCAAGCAGAAAGTTGGTTGCGGCTTTACCGCACATGAAGATAACAGTACTCGCTTGGCATACCGTAAGATCTGCCGGCGAGTCATTTTTTTATATATACTATGGCAAATAAAAAATCACGTTCCATTCAGGAACAAATCGATTTACTGAAAGATAGGGGCATGATTATAGAAGACGAGGAGTTTGCCCGTCTTCACTTGAATCATGTCAGCTACTACCGATTAAAGGGGTACTGGTGGGATATGCAAAAGGACAAAGACCGGCATATATTTATGGAGGAGTCCAGATTTGAGGATGTTATCTCACGTTATTTCTTCGACAAGGAATTACGCCTGATACTGTTTGATGCCATTGAAACGATAGAGATAGCGTTGCGAACAAAAATGATTTATCATCTCTCACAATCTTTTGGCGGGCTATTCTATACAGACAAAAAACTCTTTGTAAATGAATCTTTCCATCAACAGCATATAGAGGATTTGATGAGCGAATTTATGCGCAGTGGTGAAGTCTTTATAAAAGAATACAAACGCAAATACGGAGTGTGGCGAGACGGGAAATGTACATCATTTACCCAGCAGCCTGATGCGTGGGTGATTTTTGAGGTGGCAACTTTCGGTACCCTTTCAAAGATATACAAGAATCTCTGTCATCAGTTACCGGAAAAGGCGAGAATTGCCAATGACTTCGGGCTTAACATACACACGGAACTCTCAAGCTGGCTCGAAGCTATATCCTATTTGAGGAATATTGTAGCCCATCATTCCAGAGTTTGGAGTCGGAATATGGTAAAACGACCTATGGACATCAACAATCCCAAAGGTATATGGCTGAGAAATCCTCTTTCGGAGTTTGCCAAGAAAAAGCCATATCTGATAATTACCTCTATGTTGTACCTGTGCAATGCTATCAATGCCGGAGACACTTACAAAAAGAAAGTTATCTCATTGATAGAAGAACGTCCGGATATTCCAATTTACAAGATTGGCTTCCCTAACCATTGGAATAAAGAACCTATCTGGCAATAATGAATTTATGGAGATAATTCAACCAATTATCATACACAATATAAGAATGCAAAGATAAAAATTTTTCAAAAATAGAAAGTCAAGCACAAGAACAAGTGCTTGACTTTCATTTGGATAACCAATACATATTTAGTGTCTCCATTTGGGTCTGAAACTCTGTGAATGGCTATCCTCTTCTTTATTTTGAACAGGAGAAGGCTCATTGCTTACCTTGACAGAATGACTATTGCCGGATAAAGCCTCTTCTTGTTTCATACCCTCCGTTTCTTCCTTTTCCTCTTCCGATGGTGCAAGTGTAAGGGCAATCTTTCTGTCCAGCTCTGCCGACTGCCCTTTGAGCGAACGAAGCTCGTCCTCTTTCTTCCACGTTCCATTAGCAATAGCAGTATAGATTTCCTTATTGGTTGCAACCTTTTCTTTCTCCTTCTCGTGCGATTCTATCACCTTGGGGATACGCCCCAGCGCACCCAAGAAGTTCTCACACGCAAGTTTCGGGTCCGCAGCCAACTTACCATTATTATAGGTGTAGTAAATACTCTCATGCCCTTTAACAAAGAAACGGTTCACGGAGCAGTCAAACAGATCTTTTGAGGTACTCTCCGTCTTCACCATGATGGAAAAACCATAAATCTCACCGATTTTATTGTACTCGCCTTTGGTACGTGCCTTGTCGTTAATTTCTTGCAGGCGTGCGGCAATGACCTTGATGTCCGTACTGTCTTCCACGCCCTTGATAGTCAGTTTGTTAATGGGCTGCCCATCGGTATCACGTTCTACACGCTGCTCAAATAGAGCTAAGTCTGACTGTGCCTCTTTGATTTTGTCCGAATGGAAAGACACGGAACTATCTATCTCTGCCAACTTGCCGTTTGCTGCATCACGTTCACGGAGGAAATTCTTGCGCTCTGATTCTAAGGTGGTAATCTTCTTGTCAAGTCTCGCTTTCTCCAAAAGGTCGGTATTGCCTGAAAGCACTGCTACATATTCTGAAAAGTTCATGCCGCTGTCCTCATCCATCGAACCCTCATCAATGGTACGACTACCAAGCGTGTTTGTCTTTAGCTGATTAATGAAGAGCTGCTTGTTATGCAGCAGGTTGAACTTGTAACTATCCAGTGACCGTTCGACGGCATAGATAATCACATCGACCTTGTTGTCCGCAAACTCCTTGGCAATAAGATTTCCCTTGCGCACAGCTCGTCCATTGCGCTGCTCCAAGTCAGATGGTCGCCAGGGCGTATCCAAATGATGGACCGCCACGGCACGTTGCTGGGCATTCACACCAGTACCCAACATAGAGGTAGAACCGAAGATAATACGGATGTCTCCACGATTCATAGCATCGACCATCGCTTTCTTTGCCTTCTCGTTCTTACATTCCTGAATGAAGCGTATCTCGTATGCGGGGATATGATAGTCCTCCACCAGCTTTTTCTTGATTTCCGAATAGACGTTCCATTCGCCAGGCTTGTAAGTACCTAAGTCAGAGAAAACAAATTGTGTACCTTTCTGTGCATCGTACTTTTGGTAATAGTCATTGAGCAGCTTGGCACAATGGCTTGCCTTGTTGTCAATATGATCTGAGTACGCATTTTCATCAATCATGCGTAAATCAAGGCTCATCTTTCTGGCATAATCAGTCATTAAGAATGAAGGGAAACAGAGGGAAATGTAAGGAATGTAACTATTTGAAATATCATCATTTAGCATTTTTATGCCATTATCGAGTTAGGCGAAAGGAAGCATCAAACGGCAGGAGTTCCGTTACCAAATCGTAACCCATCAGGGAAAAAGCAAAAAGGGGTTACGAATTGAAGATAAACATCTGTGCCATAGGTTTTTATTCTTCGTCTTTCATTTTTCTGCATCGCTCAGGAATACTTGTTCATCTGTACCTTTGCAAGCAAAGGAAATTTAGAAAAAAAACGACAGAAAAATGAAGGAAAACAAACTGAAAGTATCGTTCTTCGTTCAGGCGAAACGAACCGACAAGAAAGGACTTGTGCCTGTCATCGGGCGCATCTCCGTGGGCAGAACCCATTCGGGATTCTCCACCAAGTGTAAGACTCCGCTCACTCTTTGGGACAGCCGTAAGCAAAGGCTCGTCGGCAAGAGTGCAATGGCAGTGTCCGTCAATCAGAAACTCGGTGAATGCACCGCACTCATCCACGCGCGCTTTCACGAACTCAGTGAAAGAGGAGAATGCTTTACCGCCACAGACGTGAGGGATGCCTATCAGGGGCAAATCCACCGCCAAACCCTGCTCTTGGAGAGTTTTGGGGAGTATCTCACACAGACAAAGGAGCGCATAGGCATCGACCGAGCCCTAAAGACGTTCAAACTTCGTACCTACCAGCTCTCCCTGCTCCGTGAGTATGTGCAGAAAAAGCATAAAGTAAGCGATATTCCCCTTTCACAGTTGGATAAAGCCTTTATCGTTGGCTTTGAGTACTATCTCACCATCGACCGCAGACTGAAACGCAGCAGCATATCGAGTGCCTTGTCCACCTTGCAGACCATCGTCCGCATGGCACTGAAGAAAGGTGTGCTGGACTTCTATCCTTTCTTGGGCTATAGTTACGAGCGACCAAAGGGTGAACCGAGAAGCATCACGAAGGAAGAACTTGAGCGCATCATCGACTTGGAGATTGAATGGACGAACTACCGCGTTGTTCGTGATTTGTTCGTGTTCTCCTGCTTTTCAGGGCTGGCTATCTCCGATGTCCGTAATCTTCGGGAGGAAAATATCGTCTTGGAAGAGGGTGAACTCTGCATCAAGGGCAGGCGAATGAAGACCAAAACTCCGTATCGTGTACAGGTGCTTCCCCCTGCGCTGACTATCATGAATCGTTATAGAGGGATAAGGGCAGGCTTTGTCTTTGACGTTCCAACCACTGACGTTATCCTCAATGGCATGCACTATATACAGCGAAATATCGGTATGGAAACTCCGCTGACCTTTCACATGGCAAGACACACCTTTGCATCGCTTATCACGCTTTCGGCAGGTGTACCTATAGAAACGGTGAGCCGTATGCTCGGACACACCAACCTGAGAACAACACAGATATATGCAACGGTTTCCTCCGAGAGAATACATCGGGATATGCAGATAGTGCAGCAGCGAATACAAGATACATTCACTTTAAAACTTTGACATCATGGCACGTAGCACATTCAAGACACTCTTTTATATCAATTGCTCCAAAGAGAAAAAGAACGGCAAATGCCCGATTATGGGACGTATCACCATAGACGGAGAGCAGGTGCAATACAGCACAGGCAAGGAAATCGCTCCCGAACTTTGGGATAGCCATAAGGGACGATGCAAGGGAACAGGCGAAGAAACAAAAGAAATCAACCGCTATCTGCAGACCAAAGAGGAACAAGCCAAAGGCAAGTACCAAGAATTAGTCTGGCAACGTGGCTATATCACCGCCGAGTTGCTGAAACGTGAACTCATGGAAGAAGACAAGCCCAAAGGTTTTCTTTTGGAGGAAGCCCGACTATTTATTGAGGAAAAGCGTCCTTGTGTGGGAATAACGGTTGCCAAGCCGACCTTTGCCAACTACATCTATGCCACACAACTCATAGAGGCATATCTGCGTGAACGCTTGGGGCTGGAGGACATTCGCTACTCTCTGTTGGACTATGGTTTCATCGAAGGGATGGACTTCTACCTTAAATCAGAGCGCAACCTATCTCTTGCCACTATTCAGGTAGCGGTCATCTTCCTTAGGAAACTCATCGGCATCGGCCAGCAGAAGAAATATATCCGCATCGATCCGTTTGCAGACTACAAAGTAGAACTGCCACACCGAACACGCAGATATCTTACAACGGAAGAATTGCAACGACTATTGCTAACACCCATCATTGACAGGCAGTTTGAGCGAGCAAGGCAACTCTTCCTTTTCTGCGCCTTCACCGGTTTGGCTCGTGTGGATATGCAACGGCTCAAACCGAAGCATATCATCCATAATGCTGACGGCACGGAGGAAATACGCATCAAAAGGCAGAAAACGGATGTAGAGGCGATTATCCCACTTCTGCCCATTGCCAAACAAATCCTTTCGCTCTATATCAAAGACAAGAAAGCGGACGACTTGATATTCCCTAATCTCACAATAAGAAAAGCATCCTTTGCGTGTGTGAACATTGGGCAGATATGCCGGATAGAGAAAGGCTTGACCTTTCACATGGCTCGCCACACATTCTCGACCACGATTTGTCTTTCCAATGGTATTTCGATGGAGACGCTCAGCAAGATGCTCGGGCACAGCAATATCGGTACGACACAAATCTACGGAAAGATAACCAACCACAAGATACGGGAAGATATGACCGCACTCACTGACAGAGAGCATTCAGCCTTTGAAGAATATTGTGAGTCGATAGCACGGCAGAAAGTGCCACTGCAACAAGCATAAAAGGAAGGAATTGCCAAACATATATTATTCACGATTGAAAAACAAACGGTTATGAAAGAGAACAACAAACAGGAACTTTCCTACTTTCGATTGAAGTTAAGAAGTTACATGAGTGAGCATCACCCCGAAAAGTTGCAAGATACGGAGTTTATCACTGCACGAGCAGATATGGCTCTCACTGTTTACTGCGATGCTGTAGCACAAGGCTTTACACACATTGAAGCGGAGAGTATGGCAAGTGAGGTCTTGCATCAGGGCTTGCACTTTTCCAAGTATGATACGCTTGTATCCGTGTTGGAAAACGAGTTTGAAAGGAAACTTCCTGCACCGCTCCCAGAGAAACTCGTACCTATACTGTTGTCGAACAAGGCTATTCAAGCCACATTCGACAAATTCGGTTTGACGGACATATTGGCTTCTGACGAGCAATACGGCCGTCTTTACACCGAACTCACAGGCACAATAGTGCTGCTCATCGAGAGCAACAACCTACCAACAATCAGACTGACAGAGGAAGCAAGCCCGAAGGCGTTGTAAGCAAAGGCGCACGCAAAGTCCCTGATGCCGTTTCTTATCGTGCAAAGGTACAACGGCAGCCTGTCTGCCCTGACAAGGTCAAGTCCTGCGGATGGAGAGAAGAATCTCCACCGCAGGATTTTTCTTTTTCAAGGTGGTATTGCCATTTTCAATAGCCATGCGGTTGTATTCATCTCTCCCAACCTTGCAGGGCAGGGCTGCCGTAGAGAGTATAGGCACGACAAGAATACGGCATACTCAGGCTCTTTGGACGCAAGGCGTAACAACCAACAACAGATAGGACTGACGATAATACGGACAATCTGTTGTTTGTACAATTTGTTGTCATGACTATCTGTTGTCAAAACTATATATCGTCAAAATAATCTATCGATAAAACTATCTATCGATAGTTCTACATATCGATTTGTCGAACTATCGAACTGTCGAGAGAATAATTGCTATGTGATAAAAGGAAAGAACCGGCACCTCTTCTCATTACCGCAATCATACCATTCTTATACAGAACATAAGAGTTTTTCTGCGGCGACTCCAAATCTGATGGGGAAAGCTACCAGCCTTTGCGCTTAAAGATTAGGAGCTTTCTATGAAAAGCTTATAAGCAATCTATAAAAAGCTTATAAGTAATCTGACAAAAGCTTATAAGTAATTTACAAAAAGCTTAAGAGCTTTTTAATGAAAGCTTAGGAGCTTTTCTGACTGATAGACTAACTTCTCTTCTCTTCCTTCTATTTCCCTGCTTTTCCTCATTTCTTGCAGCGGTGCTTCCGAGGGTTTACTTTTGCACTCAATAAGTACGGCAATGGACTGCATATTAGTTCGTTTGCCGAGTAACAATAAAGTAATCAAAACAAAATCAAGGAAATGGAACTCATTATCATCGACCGCAAAGCGTGGGAGCGGCACAGCTCCGACTTTGCAGACTTTATTCATCGTATCGAACAACTCATCGGCAATCCGCCCGAAAAGGACGATTGGCTCGACAACGAAGCCGTATGTCGCAGACTCGGCATCAGCAAACGTACCCTGCAATCTTATCGGGATACAGGCAGAATACCCTTTTCCATCATTGGGCATAAATGTTATTACAAGGAGAGTGACATCACAAATTTACTGAACGCAAACAATGAATGAATTATGTCGGAGAATGAAATCATTACACAGCAAGACCCTCAAATGCAGATGTTTGCACAACTGATGGAGGGTACTTTGAAGAAACTGGAGCGTTATTGTTCTACAGCCCGACCGATGTTAGGCGGAGAGGTTTACCTCACTGGCGAGGAGGTTTGCAGTCTGTTACGTCTGAGTACCCGCACACTTCAGGACTATCGGGACAGCGGAACGATAGCCTACTGCAAAATCGGAGGCAAGATACTTTACAGGCAAAGCGACATACAAGCTATGCTCGAAAGACATTATAACGCAATACCCAAGAAATTATGGCAAGAATAGATGAACAAAGGAAACAACGTCTGGAACAAGCCCTTCGAGATATGGGCAATTATGGCGTTAAGCTCCGCAAGCCCGAAGAGTTGCCCGATTTTGACCAGCCGATAGATTATGAAGAGGAAAAGAAAAGATTTGAGCCTGTTAAAGTTGAGGAACAAAATGACAAGGAGAGCCACAAGGACTATTCTCAACCGTCCTATCAAGAAACAGAGTTGTCACCAACGGAAAGGGCTACTTCTATCGAAGAGAATTATCAACGAATGGGAAAAACAAAGGACAGGAAGCAATTATCCGAGTTTCAGGGGAAATATCTCCAGCCCTTTCGCAACAGCCACCGCAAAGCCGTGTATGTATCAGAGGAAACTCAACGAAAGTTGGACTTCGTGGTGAGGAAAATCGGTGAGCAGGGAGCAAGCGTTTCTGGATATGTGGAGCAGGTGCTTCGAGAACATCTCGACCAATACAAAGATGATGTGGAAAGATGGCGGAAACTCTGAAGTACTGCATTCCTCGAATGCAAGCCTACGCTGAGTTACTGTATTCAGTGAATGCAGTAACACGGCATGGGCTTATAATCCCATTTTCTACATCAGCAAGGTGTGTCTTTGTACCACAAATTGCCATTTGTACCACAAAGACCCTTGCCCCGAAGGGGGGATTAAATCACTCCAAAGTCGTGATTAGAAAAACAAAAATAAGAGAATATGGCAAGCGATAAATCAAGGAAAAGAGTAGTGAAAAAGCAGTGAGTTTAACCATTGACTATCGAGAGAGATAAGGAATGTGCGATGGAATTAGATGTCCCCAAGCATTTTTTGCAGCAGATTGCCCGATGTTCGAGTTATCTGGAAATCCACCGTTTGGTTTTCTACAGTTTTTATGTCGGCTGACTTGAAACGGCATAGTGCTTCCTGGCGCTCCAATGTGTCACGGACGGAAGAAAGGTCTCGTATCTGTCCTGCAAACGTTCTATATGGAGATTGCAGACAAATTATTTGTCCCTTCACTTTGTTTGGGCGTTTGTTCTCAAACTTAAGCAAGATGGTTATATTCGTGCTGTCCACTGGTGTGGTTGCCGTTTTGTGTATGGTAGCCGTACCCGAATATACTTGTTTATAGGGTAGGAAATAGGCTACAGCAAAAAGACAAAGCAACACCATTCCGATGGCGGTAATGCCATAACGGATAAGCGAGGAGGGTATCTGTCCCACGATACTACGAACTTTCTCGCTGCGAAGTTCAAAACTCCGTTCCTGTTTCTTTTCCTGGTCTTCCATATCAGTTACCCAATTCTAATTGATTCTTTACTAAGGCAAAATATTTACCACGTTTAGCAGTCAGTTCCTCGTGTGTACCTACCTCTACAATTTTACCTTCATCCAAAACTACAATTTGGTCGGCATCGCGAACAGTGGAAAGGCGGTGTGCCACTACTACAACTGTTTTTCCCTTGTAGAACTCCGAGAGGTTTTCTGTAATGGCTCGTTCATTGTTGGCATCTAGGGCATTGGTGGCTTCGTCCAAGAAGACGAACATCGGATTCTTATAGACTACCCTTGCAATCAAAATGCGTTGCCGTTGCCCCTGACTGATACCTTGTCCGTCTTGTCCAATCATTGTGTTGTAAGCCAAAGGAAGGGCTTCGATGTAGTCTGCGATGTTTGCTACACGGGCAGCATGACGGATACGTTCGATGTCGGGTTCATCGTCAGATATGGCGATGTTTCTCGCAATGGTATCGGAGAATAGATATCCCTCCTGCATCACCGCACCGCATTGGCTTCGCCACCAGCCGAGGTTGTATTCACTCAAATTGGCATTGCCTATCTGAATACTTCCGTTTAATGGCTCATAGAATCCCAAAAGGAGTTTTACGAGCGTTGTCTTTCCGCTTCCACTCGCTCCCACGATTGCCGTTACCTTGCCGTTGGGAATAGAAAGGTTGATATTCGATAAAATATTTATCGGACTGTATATATCATATTTGAAGGATAAGTCTTTTATCATGAGGGAATGTCCTTTAGTATTTTCGTCCGTATAGGCGGTACGTGTCCGTTCGACATTCTCCTCGTTGGTCTCGGTGTGGATTTCGTTCATGCGGTCAAGGCTGATGCTTACGTCTTGCCATGAGTAGATAAACTGAATAAGTTGTTCCACAGGGCTGTTGAGCTGTCCGATGATGTACTGTACCGCCAGCATCATACCGAGTGTCATATTTCCGTGTATTACGGCTGTGGCTGCAAGTACGGTAATGAGGATGTTCTTCACCTCATTGATGGTGATGCTTCCTGCCTGTTGCACTTGTTGCAGATTGAGCGATTGTAGATTGACCTTAAACAGGTCGGCTTGTACGTCCTCCCATTCCCAACGTTTGCGCTGCTCGCATCCTTGCAGCTTGATTTCCTGCATACCGCCTATGAGTTGGTAGGTAACGTTGCGGTTACGACCAGCCTGCTCGAAATACTTATAGTCCAGCTGTCTGCGCTTTTTGAGGAAGAGAATTATCCAGCCTGCGTAAAGCGATGTCCCCAGGAGGAAGACAAAAAAGATGCCGAGATTATAGACTGCAAGGACGACACCGAAGACAATGAATGTGAAGAAAGAGAAGAGCAGGCTCAGACTGCTTGAGGTAAGGAACTGCTCCACACGTCGATGATCTTCAATGCGTTGCAAAAGGTCGCCCATCAGCTTGGTATCGAAGAACTTCATCGGTAGTTTCATCAGCTTGATGAAGAAGTCTGATATGAGCGAGATGTTGATACGGGTGGAGATGTGCAGGAGTATCTTGGAGCGGATAAACTCAATGGCTGTACGGCTGAAGAGGAGCATCATCTCAGCCAGCAGCACCAACCACACAAAGCCGACATCCTTTCCCCCTATACCTGTATCTACAATAGCTTGGGTGAGGAACGGGAAGACAAGTTGCAGGAGTGAGCCGAGTAACAAACCGAGAATGAGTTGCGTAAAGAAACGCTTGTATTTCTTGAGATAGCTCCAGAGAAATTTCACTCGCCTTTGAGTCGGCACTGCTTTCGTATCGTTTTGAGCATAGAATTGTTCTGTTGGTTCGAGGAGAAGAGCAATACCTTTCTCCTCGCCATTGGTCTTGGTGCTTATCCAATGCTCGCAGAACTCCTCCTTGGTATAGGTTATAAGTCCTTTTCCAGGATCTGCCACATAAACTTCATATCGATTACCTCTGCGTTTCTTTATCTTATAAACAACCACAAAGTGGTTCTGGTTCCAATGAATGATGCAAGGTAAGGGAACTTCTGACGTAAGCGTGTCAAAACTCAAACGACCTCCGATAGTTTTAAAGCCTATCTCCTCTGCTGCTTTGCTGATACCAAGAAGAGACACTCCATCTTTGCCTAAGGAACAGATTTTCCGCAATTGCTCCTTATCAGCTTGCTGTCCATAATGTTTGGCTATCATTGCCAAACAGGAAGGACCGCAATCCATAGCATCTCGCTGTCGTTTTATTGCAAAACTCATTATTAAAATCAAAAATTATTATTATTTCTCTCCTTTAATGACGGATGATTCACTGCTTGTGTTGCTGTTTATGCGTTTTGAAGCCTCCTTGTATTTTTTACCATACGATAGGTTCAGCGTAAGGTTTAAACGTATAAGATTTCTTGTTTCATCAAGATATTCATAGCGTTTGTAAGGAGCCACGCTTGAATAGTTTTCTTGTGCGGAAATATGCTTCAAAGAAAACAGATTCAGCACATCGGCAGAAAGGCTGAGTTTATTTGTCTGATAGCCAAACGACAACATGTGGCCGTCTTCATACCGATAAAGCGTTTCTCCCCAAAACCTGTCCTGCACATTCTTGCGAAACTGCCATCTCATAGTGAATTGTTTATAGTAAACAGAAACCTGACCTCCATAGTAGGGTATTGTTTTGCGGTGAGTGTATTGATTGCCATTGCTTTTATAAAATTTCAAGCCGGTATAAACTTTGAACGACAGCAGATTGCCAAAAGGCTGCCCTCCATATTCAAATTCCGCATTATAGTTCTGAAAATTCTTGTGGTTTTCCATGGTTCTGACTACCTTTTCATTATCCAGATATGTGCATTCCATGATTGGCGACTTTGAATATGTTTCATTCAAGTAGAGAGCCAATGCTGTTTTTGTGAATTTATAATTGAATACCAACGCATTATAGAAATCAATCTGCGGCTTGAGATTAGGATTACCTCGCTGTATCTGTATAAAATCTATTTCCTGTGAATAGTCAGAAATAGCCGAAAGTGTAGGCATTATATTAGAGACCGACCCCTGATAACGAAGTTCGATTTTTGGAGAAACGGTATAACGGACGAATAGCATCGGACGAATCGTAAAGGTGCTTTGTTTCTGTTCTCCCACATGCATCCATCGCTGGTTCAGTCCAATGCCCACTCGGCAATAAAGTTCGCTCCATGCCTTTCCCCATTGTGCATAAGAATAAAGGTTGGCCTGGCGTTGGTCTGTGTGATGCTCCTGTGTCATATCGTTTAGGACTGAATTGTAGTCGCTTTTGGTAAACTGCTGGTTGAAGTTTGCTCCAATGGTCAAAGTTCCCCAATTCTGCCTGTTCTCGTATAATTGCGACAGCGCATAGCCTTTTTGAATCTCACGGACATTACTGCAGAATTGGTTGGATTCACTTTCGTTGTCTGCCTCCTGATACAGACGGTTGTATTTCCCTTTGTTGTATTGACCAGAGAGATTCATTACATATAGTTGATTTTCTCCTATGGGCAACTGTATATATAGTTGCGAATAAGGATTTGTGGCCGATGATTTCGCATTGTCGTATAAGTTGAGTGCTGTCCCTTTATAGTGCAAATCACTGTTCCACTCTTTATACGGTGCATTTTGGATGGCTGTCCCCAGTGAAAAGTTAATTATTTTCTTGTTCTCCTGATAGTTGTAATTGAAATGTACGTTGTGATTGTCGTATCTGTATCGTCCAGGATGCCCCAGTTCGGTTCTCGAAAAGTTCTCATTTTGCAGATTAAAGTCCTCTTCATATTCCCTGCTGAGGTGTTTCCAATTGCGGTATGCCATATTGTAGTCTAATGAAAACTGGCTGTTCCTGCGGTTGAATTTCAAGGAAATGTAGTCCTCTCCGAAACTCGTTAAAAGCCCCTGCCACAAAGAAAGGTAAACCCTTGCGCCAACTTTGTCGTTTTTGGTAATAAAATCCAAGACCACGTCTGCATTGCCATACCGTGCTTCCGGCGTGTCGTGGTATTCTACGCGCTGTATAATTTCTGGGGAAAGTGCAGCAATTTCAACGGCTGATACCTCCCTTCCGTTAAGCAATGTCTTAACGCTTCCGCCACCGTTCAGTGTCAGGCTTTTTGTTAGTGGGTCAACATTAATCCTCGACAGGTTCATCTTGTCAAGCATAACCATAGCGTCAGGACTGTTTCTTTGAAATTCATTGGGGAAAATTCTCTTGCTTCCATTTTGAAAACTTATGCTGCTTCCCACAACAGTAACTTCGTCCAACGTAGTAAGACTGTCTTTAAGGAACATTGTCCCAATGTTCAGATCCTTTGTTATGCGGTCTATCTTTATTGTGTCAGTAGTATATCCGACATGTGATGCAACCACATAATAAAAATTGTTTTTTGCGAGATTTGAGAATGAAAACATTCCTTTCTGTGTTTGTACGGCAGAGACAACCGTATGGCTTTTGGTGTACAGCTCTACATTGGATTCAAGGGTGTCACCATTCTCGATGAGGACTTTTCCAATAATAGAATACTGCGCATTTATGTTGCTAAATGTGCAAACCATGAACGCGAACAAAAATAGTCTTTGCATATAGATTATATTAAAATTTCAGATAGAAGGTGTTTTAATCCTCAGTTTATCCAAATGTAAACAAATACATTTTTCTATTACTCCGTTATCTTTGTAGAGTGAGCAAATGTCAAAATTCCCATTGTCAAACATATTCTTGATTCGATAAAAGGCGCATCCTCCCATGCAAATAGGTATAAATTCGCAATCCTTACATTTTTCATCTTCAAAACAATTGGCTGATAATACATATTTTCGTATTAAATCTTTGTTTTTGAAGTCTTGATCGTTAATATAACCAATTATTTTCTTGCTATCTCCAAGTTCATTCCAACATTTATATAACTCTCCTAAAGGACCAATTAAAAAGGAGTTTAGATGAGTTGCCGAACACCCTTTACCTTGTAAAACAGGATAGAAATTGACGGCTTCTGTTAATCCATAAAACAAATCTCGAACGTCATCGTGTAATAAAGATTGACATCCCATACATTTGTTTACAGTGTCTTCTATTCGTAATATGCCTGGATATATTGTTATATTTGGATAAGAACTCCATTTTTCAAGCAACTCATTTCTGATATTCTCAAAATCTCCAACATTATCCTTGTCAAGATTAACGCGAACAGAAATTTGCGTACTAGGCATGCTTTTCAAAATACAGTCAATATTTCTAACTATTTTATCAAAAGTTCCCAACCCACTTTTTTTTAGTTTTCTCAAATTATCGTGACGTGGTTTATTGCCATCTAATGTGATTTGAATTGAGTTAAGTGGATATTTGGAAAAAAGAGAAAGCATCTTTTCATTTATCAAATATCCGTTTGTAACAAGGAAATGATGAGATATTTTAATATTTGGTATCTCGATACTAATTCTATTCAGAATTTTTTCTATAATATCTATTGCCATTAACGGCTCTCCCCCATACCATGTAATATATAGATATTCAAGATGTTTGTAACGTTTTATAAAAAGAATTATATTTTCAATTACGGCATCAGACATTCTTATGGGTCTTTTGTTCTCTTCAAAACAATAAGGACAATTAAAGTTACAATCGCTTGTTGGTGCTATTGTTAAAAGTAGTTTTTGATGGGAGAAAACTTCCATAAAATAATCCATCTTTATTTTACGGTAATAATTGGTTTCTTCTTCAACAGTGGTAATGATATTGACTGTTTTCAATTTTTGGAAAATCTTCTCTGGAATACGGCTTATTGAAGAAGGATTTTTTTTACATTCGCAGACCGAGTCATAAATTTTACGACTCACTTTATGTAGAGAATTGTTGTTTGACAAATAAAAATAGGCTTTTTCATCTGATGATAAAAAAGGAATGCAATACTTAGAAATAATAAAATCACTCATATTTAAGAATATATAAAAAGCCATATCAAATCAACAGGACTAAATCCAACTAATTCGATATGGCTAATAAAGATTATCCAAATTGTAATTGTCTTATTGTTGAATGTGCACTATTACTATTTGCAGACCCACAAGTGCAATCAGAAGGAGCTGCAATCTTGTTACTGTTTCCTGATCCACAAGTACAATCGTTACTACCGTGTTCTGTTTGTTCCGTATTGCTATTTCCCGAGCCACAATTGCAATCATTCATGTTGTTAGAAAGACCTCCATGCAACATTCCCATTAAGTTAGAATCTAAATTTTCAATTCCATCAATAATGGTGATAAAATCATTTTCTATCATAGATAGTAGTGTTTATATAATTCTACTCATGTCGCTTTTCGAATCCGCGTCCTTTATTTCATACAGTTTCCCGAGTTATTCGGTAGGAATTACTGCATTGCAGATAACTGCAACTTCCAAGCTAATAGCTTGTGTTTTTTATTTTTTCTAAATGCAAGTTATTCTTTAATTCTTATTCCGTTCTCTTTTGTTTTTTACAAACTCCTTGCAAGGGACTTCATAAATACAGAGGCTAACTATCATACAGATAGAAGCACTGTTCCATACGAGAACCTTCCACTTTCCGGTACAAGAAGAAGTATCTTGTTTCCACGTTTAATTTCTTTTGTCCTTATGAGTTCTTCCAATCCGACATAAATGGCAGCCGAACCGATGTTGCCTACAGAAGTAAGGTTTGTAAACCACTTCTCTTTTGTCAGAGCAATGTTACGAGCAGCAATTTCGTCATTTAATTTCTCATAGAAAAACATTGATGATACATGAGGTATGACATAATCTATCTCTTCTGCTTTTACATGATGTTTGGCAAGTACGGTTTCGATATGGTCAACCCAATACTTGATAATGTATTTCTTTAGCTGCCGAATGTCCTGTTTGCCCACAAGTACGGCACGCTCCTTAATCTCATCAGGAGAGAACTCCTTCCAGCTTTTGAGCCGTCCGTTTTCTTGCAACTCTGATGCCATAAACATACAGGTCGGTAGTTCGTTGGCATAGGAAGTCATATCAACCCATTCGATTTTGAGAGGACATATTCCTTCGGGATGATCTTGCACCAATACCGCTCCTGCACCATCAGAAAGCATAAATCGCATAAAATCCTTCTCAAAAGCCATATAAGGGTCTTTGTCAGGATTGTCATGTGTAGCTTCATACTCAGGGTCATAAAATTTGGATACCAATGCAGGTGAAGTTAATTCTGATGCCACGCATACAGCTTTTTTATGCAGTCCTGCAAGAATATTGCTATAGCATATTTTCAATGCCTGCAATGAGGTAAGGCATACACCTGCAGAGGAAAATATTTCCATAGGATAGTTGGCTAATTCTCCATGAACCATAGACGCATGGGAAGGAAGCAATTGATCGGGTGTGCTTGTCCCACAAGCCAAAAGGGTCAAGTCGTCAGGAATATTTCCATTTTCAAACAGCCCACATACGGCTTCTTTTGCCAATTCTGCATTCGAGTGTGTTAGGCTTTGATTTTTGTCCAACCCGTAATATCTCGTTTTGATGCCATTTTGTCTAAGGACAATGGAACGAACCCTTGACGGATTTCCACCAATTTTTCCGATATAGTCTTCCATATCCTCATTGGCGATGGGAGAATTAGGAAGATATGCCGATACGCTATTGATATATGCTGCTTTTTCCATAGGAATATTATTTGGTTATTAAATAGTATATTGTGTATATTTGCTCTTTCAATTCGGAAATAGAAAGTTGGCTGCTCAATGCACTTCTGTATGACAATCCAAGATATATATTTCTAATGGAAGATATAATCTTTTCTGTTTCCACAGTTTGAGTAATCTCTCCTTTCTGTTTGGCAAGCTCTATCACCTCTTTCCACTCAAGGCTCTTTCTTTTCTCGTATTCTTGAAATTTCTCTTTCCAATCCGGATAGTTGTCTTTCAGATACAAGATAAATGACATGAAATTGGCAGGAGTGACTGTGCCTTTTGTCATTATAAAAAATGATTTCATACGGCGACCGATGTTTTCTACACGATTATCAATGAAGTCCTTTAATGGTGTAGAGCTTGTAAGTTCAAGAAAGTCTGTAGCATCATTTGTCAAGAATTCAAATACAAACCTATCAACGGCATGATTGAATATATCCTCCTTATTCTTGAAGTGATGGAACATATTGCCACGAGAAATGCCAGTAGCTTCCACTAAATCCGAAAATGATACTGCTGCATAACCTTTTTTCAGAAACAGCCTGAACGATTCATTAAGGATAATGTCCCTTTTGCTTATGCTTTCTTTATCTATTTGTTTTTCCATTATTTCATTATACTAGAATTAGAACAGAACGTTTGTTCTGTGTTTATAAGTGCAATATTATGCAAATTATTTCAATCTGCCAAATTTTTCGGAGGATTTTTCTCCAAAAAGTTTCATTTTTCTTATTTTGCAATGCAAAAGAGTTGATTCTGGGTATTTTTTGCAGGCTTAATAATTAGGCTGAAAATCCCGTCAAATTCCTCCCATTAGACTTTGTATGTGATTATTTTTTAGGTGTGTTTCCTATTTATTTCCGTAAAAGCACACTGTTTTCATCAGAAAAGCATTATCTTTGCACAATCAATTTAAGTGTTCTTTGAGGCATTGCAGAATAAAGAAGGAGAAAGAAACTCGCTCGTTTCCAAGTCGTAACCCATTTATCCATTATTCATTCTTATTTTATTGGTTATCTGAAAGATACAAATATCTTGAATCTTTTCCTCGCGTAGTCTGTGGCAATGAGCATCTTCGCCCTTTCCTCACTCTCACTCAGAGGTGCACGTCCTAAGATTGTGGCATCGCCGCTCTTGGCGAACTCCATCAGCTTGCCGATAAAAACCTCCTGCTCGGGTGTCGGTGGTATGTTGTGCAGTATCTCATTCTTCTCGGGGCGGTCGATACCGATGTCCTTGGCTGTACGGAAGTCACATATCTCCGCATAGAACGAGGCAAGTTCAGGTACCTTGATGAACGTCCTAAACCGCTCTTTCTGAATGATATCGTTTGTGATGGAGAACTCATAGTCGGTAGACTTCTTTGCAAAGACTGCTGCCCAAGCATCAAAACTATTGATACCCTGCTTTTCTAATGCTTGCGGACGGAGGTATTTGAAGAGCAAATACAATTCTGTCAGACTGTTGGAAATAGTCGTTCCCGAAAGAAAAGTTGCTCCCAAGTCCTTACCCGAACGTTCCTGTATCGTGCGTATGGCAAAGAGCATGTTTAAGGCACGCTGTGAACCATCAGGATTGCCCAAGCCTGATACACGGTCATGGCGGGTGTTGAACATCAGGTTCTTGAATTGGTGCGATTCATCTACAAAGAGGTGGTCAATACCCATCATCTTGAAGTCCACGGCATCGTCCTTTCTTTCGGCGATGCTGTCCTGTATGTTCTGTAACTTGGCTTCAAGCGTCTGTTTGCGTTTTTCCAGTCCTTTGAGCATCCCACGGGAGATGTCTCTTCCTTGTTGTCGCAACACTTCGAGATTTTCTTCCACAGAGTCCAGTTCCTTTTGCATAATCGCTTCCTGTATCTCCAATGCTTGCGGTATCATACCGAACTGTTCATGTGTAAGTATAATACAGTCCCAATCGTTGTTCTTGATGTCGTTGAAAATACGCTGGCGGTTCTGCTTATTAAAATCGTTCTTGCCCGGATAGAGCACCTTGGCATTGGGATAAGCCTTGTGGAACGTATCGGCAATATCGAAGACGTTTGCCTTTAGTCCGATAATCATCGGCTTGTTTGCAAGTCCCAATCGCTTCATCTCGTAGGCAGCCGTACACATGATGAGTGTCTTTCCCGCTCCCACCTCGTGGTCGCAGATGCCGCCACCGTTGGTTTTGAGCATCCACACGGCGTCCTTCTGGCTCTTGTAAAGGTCGGCAATGCCCAATCGTCTGAGGTCAAGGTCGGGAAAAGTCTGATGCGTGCCGTCAAAGTTGGGTCGCACAAAGCAATTGAAAAGGCGGTTGTAACGGTCGGATAACTGCTGCTTGAACGTGTCAGGTGTCCGTCCGAGCCAATCAACAAAGCCCTGTCTGATTTCCTCAATCTTGGCATTCGCCATCTGTATGGCATGTCCATCTCTTACTTTAATGGTCTTGGTTTCTCCCGTAACCTTATCCGTCACTTCCTTGCTCTTGTTGATGTCGGGAATGGTATTGTGCAGGGCGTGCTTCATCAGGTTGATGCCGTCATAACGGCGGAACTCTCCCTGTACAGCATACTTGTGCCAGATATTGGCATTTTTGTGGTCGCAGACAATGCTGTACTCGTCCATGTTGGAATGGTAGGATACGCTAATGTCTGTCCCGAAGAATTCCGAAGCGAACCTGCCATAGACTTTAGCAGGTATCCAGCGTTCACCGAGGTTGAAGTCAAGGTCCGCAAAAGGAATGGGTGTTGGCGTGGCTGCACGCAGGACAGCAAGGCTCTGTTTTGCTTCCTCGTGTCCAGGATGGTCCAAGAGCCACGATTCGATGCGCTCCGCCTTTTCTATTACATTGCCCGAAATGAACTTATCCGCCACTTCGTAAGCATTCTCTTCGGGATTGTAATAGATGCGACCTTCCAAGGAAGAAATGATGTCGCTTTCCTCCATATCAGGTAAAAGTGGACTCATGTAGTCAAGTTCCACCGCGCCGTACTTGTTGAGCGATGCACCCAGTGCTTCCATCGAGTCTGTGGCAACGGTCAGTTCCGTGGTAGAAAATGCCGTGGGATGGTCGAAGATGTCCGCCTTGACGTACCTGCCGTTTTTGGAGCGTTCCAAGAAGAGCATTTCCACACCCGTGGCATCCATTTTTATCACATCGATGTTTGTCTTCTGGTTGAAGTAGCCCCAGCGTGCAACATAGTCATTATAAAGGTGATTGAGTCTGCTGCGGTCTTCCCTGTCTTCTGCATGGTTCTCAGCCTCGTAGTCATAGAGACGATGATAGCACTCCCGTATCTCGATATAGGCTTTGAGACGGGAAAGCTGCGCATACGGCAAGTCCATCGGGTTAAAGGTTGGATGTCGCTTTAAGTCAGAAAGAAAGCCTATCTGTCCCTTCTGTACGACAATGGAGCCGTCTCTCAGGTGAGAGTCCGGCGAAGAGAGAAAAGGGCGCGGGGAAGCGTCAAACTCTTTTCTGACTTCCGCTATAGGTTTTGGCTTGCGCTCTTCGGCTTCGTTCATGAAGTCGAAAAGCGACGACTCACGTGAAGAGGAAGAAGCATTTTTCCTGCTACTACGGGTACGGCGTTGAGGAATGATCGCTGCCTTTTGTACCTTGCTGACCGATGTTTTTGGGGGAGCAGTTTGTGTTATAGGACGGCGTGCCTGTGAAGTTCCTGGATTATCCTTGATTT
The DNA here is from genome assembly GCF_000377625.1 of Prevotella veroralis DSM 19559 = JCM 6290. GTDB lineage: Bacteria > Bacteroidota > Bacteroidia > Bacteroidales > Bacteroidaceae > Prevotella > Prevotella veroralis. The sequence continues at coordinate 283,419 of NZ_KB898326.1, forward strand.
CATGGTTCACACGGGTAACTTCTCTTGTCCAAAGACTGTATTCCTCCGGGGCAAACAGTGACAGCTGCTCCGGTTGTCCGATGTCTTCCATATTATTATCCACCACTGGATGATGATCGTCGTCAAAGAATATTGTCTGCCCATTCATCTCTCTTGGGGCTTCAATATCCGTACGGATTTCCTGTGGTTCTTGCTCGTATTGATGATGAAGTGTCAAGGCGGGTACGCCTTCGGGCGCAGGTTCAACAGTTATGGAAGGCTGTTCTGATACTAATTGTTGTGGGGCGGACTCTGATGATGACGGCTGTAATGGAATTGTCTCGCCGTTAGGAACGATATTTTCCATTATCTGCGTATCGTTCTCAGAAGCAATGGTTACAGTCTCCTTAACCTTATTCTCTGTTTCTGCCTTTGTTATCACTTCTTCCTTGATTTCCTCTGCTACCACTTCTTCTTTGGTATATTGTCCCCTGACTATTTCTTCCAGTTCGGCTATCTCATGCAATTTCTTAGGAGAGAAATACAGGTCGCGTTCAATCCCCAGTCCTCTTACCTTCACGCCTTCCATCTCATCAAGGGACATATTGCCAAGCTCCCAACCATAACCCATTGTCACGGCACCGAAGCCAATGCGGCTCTTAGGGTCATATTCCAGAAGGTAGGCTGTGTATGCTCCCATAGGGAAGAAATAGCGTGCATAGGCAACCTTATCGCCAATGAGTTCCTTTTCCGTGCTGTAAAGTTTTGGCAGTTGCTTCTTGATACTGTCGGGCATGAGGTTATAGGCATCGTTTATACCCTTGTCTTCAGTCTTTGTCCTCTCTGTCTCTTCTTCCCGACTTATGGTAATACCCAACTTGCGAAGCTGTTTCTCTGCTTCAGCCTCTCGTTCTACCTCTGTCATCGGTATACCTGTTTCATATAGCTTACGGTCGATACGTTGTCCCATTTCAAGGGAGAGTTGTGTTCGGAGACTTTCTGCCATTTCCTCAATCCCTCCTGTGAACCGATACTCCCATGCAAGTCTTCCATAAGGGTCTGTACCCATTATGCGCTCTGTAGCAATGGTGCGATGAGATATGTCTTTCCAATCTCCTACAAAAAGAGAGTTATGCTTGAAGACGACAGAAGAGCCTTCTTCCTTAGGAACGGAAACGGTTTCTACAAACTGCTGCTCAATCCCCTTGCTGATTTCTTTACCTGTTTGCTTCTGCAGGACAATGAGGTCACTGCCTACGTCAGTTCCTGCATTGTCTGAAAACATACCCGATGGTAGGCGGAGAGCGGAGATAAGGCGGCTGTTCTGCATGAGGTAACGGCGTATGGCTTCATTGCGGGGACTGTCTAATACGCCCTGTGAGGTGATGAATGCCAAAATTCCACCTTCCTTGATGCAGTCCAGACCTTTCACGAAGAAGTAATTGTGAATGGCACGTGTGGACTCACGTTTAAGAGTGTCCTTGCCTTTGCTATACTCTCGGTCATAGACCATGAAATCTCCAAAAGGAATGTTACTTGTAATAAGGTCGTACTTGTCCTTGTCTTCCAGTTCTCCAATAGCTTCAAAAGGCTCGTTGCGAACGAACACATTGCCTTTACCATAGGGGTGCAGGGCTTGGCTGATGCGGGCAGTGAGCAGATCCTTTTCCATTGCATCTACAACTCCAGCTTGCCTTGCAAAGGTCTCTGCAAAGGCACCCATGCCAGCCGAAGGATCCAAACATCGACGTATGGGTACATTTACAGAAGTGAGAGCATCAGAGATGGCAGAAACGATACGGGTATCGGTATAGAAGGAGGTCAGTACGCTTGCCTTGATGCTCTCCCAGTACCGCTTGGCGGTATTGGCATCTAAGGCTTCACGGTAAATCATCTGTTTGAGCTGCTGTGTCGGCTCGAAGAGATTCTGCTCAGACTTGCTCCAATAGCGTATGTCATCGGGGTTATCTGTGCGGTTGAGTACACATTTCAAGCCACCGAAGCCCTGATAGTTTCGTAAGATACTTTTCTCAGCTTCGGTGGCTTCACGGCGTTCTTTTTCCAGGCGCAAGACCACACGGATAGCCTCCGTGTTGGCTTGCAGGACTTCTTTCTTATTGTATGCCATAAGGTATAACTTCTTCTATTATGAGAATAACCACTCTGATACCAAAGCTTGGTTGTCATGTCAGACTTTAGTATCAGGAATGAAGTAGTATGCTATTTCCGTTTCCTGTTTTGTTCAAATTCAAAGGTGGTAGTATAATCGTCCTTCAAAATCAGACGGGCGTTGAATTTCTTGCCTGCCTTGCTGGTCAGTCCTTTAAGGATAGGTGTACGACCAGAATTTATCAAGTCACGGATATTATCTTCAGAGAGATGTATGCCGCAGACTTCACGAAATACGTGAAAACCACAGGTTTCATGCCTGCACTTGGCTACCTTGGCATAGATGCCGACACTCTGCTGTCCGCACTTTGGACAGAGGTAGACAGGATAGGACTTCTGCTCTGAAGAAAGCGAGAGGAGTTCCTCGCAAATAGTTCCCACGTATGAGTTGATGCCTTGTGAGAACTTATCAGATGGCATCTTTCCTGCTTCAATAGCGGCAAGGGCAAGTTCCCAACTGCCTGTCATCTCAGCATTGGCAATCTTCTTGTCCTTGACAATTTCATAGACAGCTAAGCCTTTCTCGGTAGGTATGATGGATTTCTTGTCCCTTCGGATATAATCACGAAGGATCAGCGTTTCGATAATGTTGGCACGGGTGGCAGGTGTTCCGATACCACACTCTGCCATCGCTTTCTTACTCTCTGCATTTTCGACCTCTTTTCCGGCGTTCTCCATCGCAGAAAGCAATGTCGCTTCTGTGTAGAGCGGTTTAGGTTTAGTCTTATGCTCGGTTATTTCAGCAGAAACAAGTGGCAAAACCTCTCCCTCCGTTAGGCTAGGCAATGAAGACAAAATCTGTTCTTTACCATCTTCTTCCTTCTCAGCTTCCACTTCTTTACTTTTCTGTACGGCTTTCCAACCCAAGGAAATCTGCCTACATGCTTTCCAAGTAAAGGTGTTGGTGCCGTCCGTAAACCGCACCTGCATACGCTCTTCCTCGGAATCAGAAGAAAAGGCTTCGGAAAAGCGAGTTACTACCATATTATATATGTTTGCTTCGTCCGTAGATAAGCCCGTTGGCGTCTCCCCCGTGGGGATGATGGCGTGGTGGTCGGTTACTTTTGCGTTGTCCACCGAATGGCGGTTAAGTGGATTTGAAAGTGTCTTGCCTATCTTGCGCAGCAGGGCGGGTACTTCCTCGAAAATATCCTCGCTGATGTATCGGCTGCCTGTGCGGGGATAGGTCGTGATTTTCTTCTCATAGAGGCTTTGGGCTATTGAGAGGGTTTTGTCTGCAGAAAAGCCGTGGCGTCTGTTGGCATCTTTTTGCAAGGCAGTAAGGTCGTACAAGAGTGGTGGCGGTGTACCAGCCACCTTTCTTACGACCGATTCCACTGTAAGCTGGCTCTGACTGCGAAGTACAGCGAGAGCAGTCTGTGCCGATGCTTCACTCTCATAGTCTTTACAGCCAACGGTTTTCAGCGGCACGCCCTCTTTCTCTGTGTGAACGGATAATTTCCAATAGGGTACGGAAGAAAAATCACGGTTCTCTATGTACCGACGGCAGACCATAGCAAGTATCGGGGTCTGTACCCGTCCCAAGGAATAGCCACCCCTGCGGGCAATGGAAAGGGCTCGGCTGGCATTAATACCCACGAGCCAGTCGGCTTCGCTTCTTGCCTTGGCAGAATGATAGAGGTTGTCGTAATGGCTTCCTAGTTTGAGATTGGAAAGTCCCTCACGGATAGCTTTGTTTGTGAGAGAACTTATCCAAAGGCGGTCAAAAGGTTTTCTGCAATCAAGATATTGATAGATATAGCGGAAGATGAGTTCACCTTCACGCCCTGCATCTGTGGCAACGATGATACGGTCTGCCTTGTCAAAGCAGGAACGTAACACCTTGAGTTGCTTCAATGCTGCAGGGTCTGATATATACTCCTTGTCCTTGTGTACTTGTCGTACCATTAACTGAAATGGATTGGGACGGATGGGCAAGTCCTCGGCTTTGTAGGCAGAAAAACCGTAGGTTTCGGGCATGGCAAGGGCGATGAGGTGTCCCATTGCCCACGTAACGAGGTAACCGTTGCCATCCATGTATCCGTCCTGCTTGCTGTTTGCCCCAACGATGCGGGCAATATCTCTGGCTACCGAGGGTTTCTCGGCGATAATACAAGTTGTCATAGTCGATAATAGAATTAAGGGTTACATCTTACGTCCACGGGACTTCTTCTGCTTGTTTTCGTCCTTCTTTTGCCTCTGCTCGGCAGTAGGTTGTGTCTGTCCCGTTTTGAGTGGCTCTTTCACATCCTTGGTGGCTTCGTTAGTCTTACCGTGGTTATTCACGGCTACCTGTGTTTTGTGTTCTTCGGCTACGGCAACCACCTTTTCTTTGCCAGTTTCTTGCTTCTTATCGGGATTCCACTTGTAAAAACGTGGTCTATTCTGTTCCTTATCCATGCGGACGTATGCGTTGAAAGGTTGTCCCTGTTTATCCACCATATTCTTTAAATATAGTGTGCGACCGCTATCCAATGCTTCACGCTGTTTATCTGATAACTCTAAGCCGCAAAGCTTATGTGGGACGCCTTGCTGCAGTGTCTGCTGCTGGTGCTCCTTAAATCCACGATTATTGTCAAAGATAAATTCAATGCCTTTCTTCTCTGCATTGACTTGCAATACAGCATTAAATGTTTTGCCACTCTTGGCGGTCATGCTCTCCACTTTCACAGCCTTACCTTCCACGAGGCTTTTGTACTGTGCATCGGAAAGGGTAATACCTTTGATTTCCCTAGGAATGTTCACACGGTCGGCACGAAGGGCGATGAGCTCGTTGGTCTGCGGATCGATGGATACGTAGGCTGCGAACGGCTCACCATTCTTGGGCGTAATCTCGATGGTCTTGCCAAGGTTGCCTGTTGCAAGGAGCTGTTCTTTCTCCTCTGGAGAGAACTTGTGTCCCATGTAGGGAAAGTCGAGCTGTGGCTCTTTGCGAAGCGGGTGAACTGCCAAGCCAATATTACCCTCGCCATCGGTACGAAATGCCAAACGGGCATCGGTATAGATGGTAGTATCACCCATCGGGATGGCGATGGTTACAAGATTGCTCTTCTGCCAGTTGAGCATTTTTGCCAACTCTCCACTCTGCTCCAATCGCTCACGGGTAAGTCCGAGGTTGTCGAGCTGCTTCCAATCAATCTTCGACTCGTCAATGGCGGTGGCATTCTTCTGCTTGGGTAGGAAGTCGTCAAAGCGCACCTGACTATCTGCCAACTGCTGCTTGTTCTCCGGCTTCTCACGGTTCTGAAGCATGGTATGGAGCGATGCCACACCTTGCTCCACATTGTTAGCCACTACCTTGTAGAGTCCGAAACGAGTGGGCTCGTTGAACTGCTTGAGGAAATTAGTCATGAAGTTCTTCAGCAAGCCATCTTTGTTATTGAACTTCAAGAAGGCAGCCTGATGCACATCCTTGGCTTCCGTTGTTTGGAGCTTTCCTTTGTCGTCAATACCTGAAACTACGGAGAGTTTTCCCGTTTCGTTAGCATTCTTCACTTCCGTGCGGTCTTCCAAGACCAGCACATAATTGTCATTGCTGTTCGATTCCATAATTTGTTACTTTTATATGTATTTAGTTTCGAACAACAAAATTATAGTGAAAAATCTTCCTAATTAACTATGAGGGATAAATCAGGATATACTAAGATAAAGACAGAAATTTATTGCAATATGAACTTTAATTTACAGAAATCACCCCGCAGGAATAAAAAAAAGTGGTTTTATCATTTTTTTTAGCAGATTTTTTGCAAGTTCAAAAGAAATAGGCTATTTTGCAAAACTAAGAACCCTATTATGAAACTAATAAAAGTTGATGTACGATGAAAAAAGGTTTTATACCTGATGCTGTAAAGACTGATGAAGAGGGACATAAAATGATTAATTATACTGTCCTTATTCCTCTTTTAGTTCAATCCGTACAAGATTTAACATTACAAATAGAAGAGCAAAAATCTTTAATTGCAGAATTAAGTATGAATGAAAATACTACAGATATTTCTTTTTTAGCTAAAAAAGCAAAAAGGAATCGGATTTTGAATTACACTCCAAATCCCACAAAAGGAATGATGACTTTTACGATTAGTGTGGAAGAGAATAAATCTGATGTATATCTTGTCATTTGCAATTTATCAGGTGTTCAAGAAAAACGGATTGAGATACCATACAATCAGTCCTCTATTCAAGTAGATTTATCTCCATTGAACTCTGGACTACACATCGCGTCTCTCATTGTCTCTGGGAAAGTTTATGATTCAAAGCAGATTATAAAGGACTAAATTAATTCAACAGTTAAGCAGGAGGGCATTTTCTAAATGCCCTCCTGCTTTGTATTCACACATTAATTTCAAAGTATAACATAAAAGATTACCTTTTAAACGGAATAACATTCCTCAAAAATATAACTTGCACACATCACAAGGAATTGACATCGCTTATGATTTATTCAACTCCACTTTGTCAGTCTCGTTGTAAACACTGTTCTATTTGGAAAAAGAGACCTGTAGAACATTTGTCATTAAATGATATTATTAGGATAATGTCAAGCAAATGTGTGACGAAAAGGACAACTATAGATTTGGAAGGAGGAGAATTTATATTACATCCAGAAGCAGATGCTATACTAAACTGGTTTCATGAAAACCATAAGAACCTTAATTCCGCAACACTATTATAAATTAAACTTTTTAAGTACCTGAGCAACAAAAAGTTGCTCAGGATTCTGCCATGTCAGAATTTTCACTTATATTAGTGTTGCAAAAAAAACAAGAGAATCTGACGATAGACATGGCGAAGATACAAATTAAATCTGAGAGACTCACTCCTTTTGGGGGATTATTTTCAATCATGGAGCAATTTGACTCCAGATTATCATCTGTAATCGACTCAACCCTCGGTCTAAGGTGTAGATCGTTCGGTTATCAGTACAGCGAAATCATCCGTTCTCTCATGAGTATCTACTTCTGTGGTGGTTCATGTACCCCAGGATGTCACTACTCATTTGATGAACCACCTCTCGCTTCATCCGACACTTCGCACTTGTAGCTCTGATACTATCCTCAGAGCGATAAAGGAGTTGACGCGAGAAAACATTTCATACACATCAGATATGGGCAAGACCTACGATTTCAATACGGCTGACACTCTCAATACTTTATTGCTCAATTGTATATTTGCATCTGGCCAACTGAAAGAGGGTGAGATGTATGATGTTGATTTCGACCATCAGTTCATAGAGACAGAGAAGTATGATGCAAAGCCTACATACAAGAAGTTCCTTGGTTATCGACCGGGCGTGGCGGTTATTGGCGATTTGATAGTCGGTATAGAGAATAGCGATGGTAACACAAATGTTCGTTTCCATCAGAAGGACACGCTGAAGAGGTTCTTTGAGAGATTTGAACAGAATGGGCTCACTATCAATCGCTTCAGAGCTGATATACCTGTAATAATGCTTACGCAGATGTTTTCCAGACTGATTTTGGATAATGCCTACAACTTATGGGAATGATATTGTGTATTGCCTCAAGTCACATTGTGGGGTAAGGGGATATTGTAGGCAGAAGTGGGTGCTTCAAGTTCAAATTATCTGCAAATTCAGTAATGAGAGGACGTGTAAACGCAATAAGGACGTTCAAGGGCTTAGTTACGGATTTGAGGGTAGTGTAAAATTTATGCGTTTTTTTTGGTGGTATTATACTTTATATATATCTTTGCAAAAGAACTTCGGGGGCAGGGTGAAATTCCCTATCGGCGGTATAGTCCGCGACTTCTATTTTTAATAGAACTGATTTGGTGAAATTCCAAAACCGACAGTTATAGTCTGGATGGTACGAGGTTTTATACATTGCAATTCTTGCCATGTATTTTCTTGTATCTTTCCCTATGTTTTATTAAAAAAATAATTGGATTCTTCAGGGGCAGGGTGAAATTCCTTACCGGCGGTATAGTCCGCGACTTCTATTTTTAATAGAACTGATTTGGTGAAATTCCAAAACCGACAGTTATAGTCTGGATGGTATGAAGAATTATCTAATGCAAACATTTTTATGTTTGCTGATATATTCGCATATACCCTCTCTATGAAGCCCTTTTATAAATTTGTTGTAAAATGGCAATTGACAAATATTAAAAAAATAAGCCTTTTCCATTTCTTGGAATTAAGATATTGCTTATGTGTAAGTATATAATACTTGAATTAAATAATACAAATACAAAGAAATAAGATGGATTATCAAGTAGTTGAGATTAAAAACCCAGTTTTAAACATCAATGACTCAAAAGTCTATGGAATGTTTAACAAGCTGATCAAGTTGAAAATTATGGGATACCAACATGAATATGGTAATTCCATTATGCCTATAGGCGCATATGATTTTCTTAGCGATCACATTGCTATATGTACTAAAGAGTCGAATGGGGACTTGAACCCAATAGCAATGTTTGAAACATTACGGTATAGTACTTGTAAAGAATTCAAAATATCGTTTCCACCCATAGAATTAACGATGACAGGTGGAAACCATGTTCTATCTTCAGAAATTCAAAAATCAGCTAAAAAACTTTTGGAACATGGGAACGATATTCTTTACGACTCATCTTGGACGGTTGCTCCTGAACAGAGGCAGAAAAATAACATTTCTTCTATTTTAAGATTGGTACTTTCTCTATGGGTAAACTTACATTTAGATTCTGATATAACCCCCTTTTTTGTATCTGCTACTTTGAAGGTTGGAACGGATAAAATCTTCAAAACTGCTGGTTGTGTTCCTGTGTCAGATTCTCCATATTACAAACTTGCAAATATAAACAATCAAAATGCAGAAATGTTTCTATGTTGCAAATTCTCCAATACTATGCTAAAGCTTTCAAATATGTATAGTAAATTATGGGCAGACAGAATTATCTTAGGAAAATAATTTATACTTTAAACTTAAAAAAAATGAAAGAAAAAGAATCTCTGAGATTTCGTAAGCAAGAAATTCTCCCTTTTATGGGGAAAGATGGTATGAGAAAAATAAAAGCCTCTACTGTGGTCGTTATTGGTCTTGGTGGTGGCGGATGCTCTGCAAGTTTACAATTAGCGACAGCTAATGTTGGAAGATTGGTTTTATGTGATTTTGATACCGTAGGCGAATCAAACCTTGGCAGACAATTTTTACATAGCCATTCAACATTGGGTATAGATAAAGTGATTTCTGCTAAAATAGCGTTAAGAAAGATAAACCCATTTATTGAGATAGAAACCATTTCAAAGCCAATAAGTAATCAAATCTTAGAGGATTTGTATAGCAGATACAAAGATCTCTCAATATTTGTTGCTGTTGATAAGTTTGAAGCGCATTATATGATAAACAATTTCTGTATAAATCACAATATTCCTGCTGTGCATATTGCACAATTGGGCTATAAAGGTTTTGTGTATACATATATACCTGGAATTAGCGTTTCTACAATAAAAAACGCCATTAGCGTAGGTTTTGATAAAAATGTTAATGAAGGAAAATTTGACACAGAAGAACAGGACTTACCGTATTTTGCGCCAATAATATCCATTGTATGTGCCACTGCTATTGTGGAACTTATAAAAGTGATGGTTGGAGTATCTAATAAAAAAACATTGGCAAATACCTTTCTTATTTATCGCGCAATTGAACATGAAGATATATTTGAAAAAGAACAGGTAAATAAACCTTTTTTTGAAGAAATAAAACTCAATCATTAAAATAGATAATTGTGCAAATTATGATAAACTTAGATGAATTCAATTATGACGGACGTCAAGAAGGATTTGTTGAAGAAACTTATTCCTTTTTAGGTTCAGAAGATTTACCGGACAATTTTCATCAGAAATACATAACCATATGGATGTCCAGAGAATGCAACTCAAAATGCAAGCACTGTTATCAAAAGGGAGATCCCAGAGGAAGAGGATGGGACTATGCAAAAGCAGATGCTGTCACTGACTTATTTCTCAAAGATGGTTATATCGTACACCCTATAGTTAATGAATGGTTACCTCATTACTGGGATTTCCTAAGAATCAAGAAGAAATGTCATTCAACAGAAATTACTACAAATGGTATTCTTATAACAAGTCGATATAAGGAGTTTTTTCCTTTGTTGCATGAAAATAATATATCGGATATCAAGTTTACGATTTTTCCAAAAGAATGCCATAAGTATATTACTGGGCGAAAAAGGGAGAATGTAATTCAGGCAATAAAATTGTCCCTAAAAGATGGTTTTAGGGTTACTTTAAATTATGTCGTGATGAAAAGTACACTTCATACAATCCCCAGTTTTGTCGAAGAGGCTATAAAATTAGGAGTGCATGAGATTTATTTCATGTATTATTTCTGCATTGATCCAAAAAACAATATGTTTAGTCAGGTGTTAAGTCCACAAGACATAAAATGTTTTTGGAAATATTGGCAGATGTTAAACGATTCCGAGTACACACAAAAGATTAAGTTCAGTAAAATGGCTGCTTTTGGTCTGAATCCATATAATGAAGATCATTATAGAAAAGCTTCTCGCTGTAAAAGGTTTTGTCTTGCAGGCAGATGGGAATATTTAGATTTTTTATATATGGATCCAGAAGGTAAAATCTACCCATGCAATATGGTTAGTGGGGAAAAATACCAAATCGGGGAAATTTTTGATGATGATGGAAATTGGAATTATAGATTTATTGATAACAACTGGCAAGACAAACTGAAGGGATTCAATAGATCTATGTGTGCTGGTCGAATGGAAACTAATAGAATTTGGCATGAGGCACAAAAATCTATTAAATCAGACTCCTCAACAAGCAAGTAAGTTTCGGTATGAGCAATATAAAAGTAGTAAAGGGAGAAAAAGTCCATATGCCAACTATTTGGGGAGACTTTTTTATGATTCCATTTCATAACGAAGATGATGGAAAAGATTGCTTTGTCGTTGGCAAAGGTAATGTTTTAAACAGCGTAAACATTCCAATTGTCCGTATTCATTCAAGTTGTAGTAGTGGAGATATTTTGGGGTCATTACGATGCGATTGTGGCGAACAATTACACAAAGCGTTGAAACTTATAGAACAAAAAGGAGAAGGACTCCTTATATATTTGAATCAAGAAGGGCGTGGTATTGGGCTTATGGATAAAATGAAAGCCTATAAATTGCAAGAGCAAGGTGTGGATACTGTTGATGCTAATTTGCAAATCGGGCACTCTGTTGATGAGAGGGATTATGCCATAGGTGCAGCTATACTTAAATTGCTAGGAATTTCAGAAATTGATCTGTTGACAAATAATCTGCTAAAGTCTCAGGGTTTAATAAGGAATGGAATAAATGTAAGGAAGATAATTCCCTTAGAGACGAGTCCAAATAAATATAATAAATTCTATTTAGAGACGAAAAAAAAGAGAATGGGACACCTCCTTCATCTTTCAAAGAGTAATATTTAATGATAAAACAAGAAAATATATGCGACATTTATTTACATCGGAATCGGTTTCAGCAGGACATCCCGATAAGGTTTCAGACCAAATTTCAGATGCACTTCTAGATCAATTCCTTGCCTATGATGGTAAAGCCCACTGTGCAATAGAAACATTTGTAACGACAGGACAGGTTGTCATAATGGGTGAAGTTCGCTCCAATACATATATCGACTTTCAGAATGTAGCCCGTGAGATGATAAACAAGGCTGGTTATACAAAGGCTGAATATCAGTTTGATGGTAATTCATGCGGTATTCTCACAGCTATTCATGAGCAAAGCGATGATATAAATAGAGGAATTTCCAATAAAGATACGGATGAACAGGGAGCAGGAGACCAAGGAATGATGTTCGGCTATGCTACCAATGAAACTGAAAATTATATGCCTGTTTCTCTTGATTTGGCACATCTCATCATGAGAACACTCTCTGATATACGCAGGGAGGGCAAGGAAATGACTTATTTACGCCCAGATGCAAAAAGTCAGGTAACAATAGAATACACTGAGGATAAGAAACCTCTGCGCATTGATACAATAGTAGTGAGTACTCAGCATGACAATTTTGACAAGGACGACAAGAAGATGCTGGACAAGATTAAGAGTGATGTGATTAATATACTGATGCCCCGTGTCATTTCTCAATGCGGCTCCAAGATACAAAAGCTGTTCAACAGTAACATAAAGTATCTTGTAAACCCAACGGGGAAATTCGTTATCGGAGGTCCGCATGGGGATACAGGGCTTACTGGACGCAAAATAATTGTGGATACATACGGAGGGCGAGGAGCGCACGGTGGAGGTGCTTTCTCTGGAAAGGATCCAAGCAAGGTAGATCGCAGTGCTGCTTATATGGCACGATATATTGCCAAAAATATGGTAGCAGCAGGGGTTGCGGACGAAATTCTTGTGCAGCTGGCTTATGCCATCGGTGTGGCTGCTCCTGTCAGCGTATCGGTTGATACATATGGACACAATAATGTTGGTATGTCGGACGGAGAAATTGCACAGAAGATTTTTGAAATGTTCGACCTGCGCCCTAAAGCCATTGAAAGGCAGCTTAAACTAAACCAGCCGATGTACACGGAAACGGCAGCCTATGGTCACATGGGACGGAAAAATGAAGTTATGAACAAAACATTTACAAGCAGGTATCATGGAACAAAAAACATTCAGGTGGAATTGTTTACATGGGAGAAATTAGACATGGTGGATACGATAAAAGATAGTTTCCGCATAAAATAATTAGGGACGATGATAAGGACTAAGGGACTCTCTGTCATGTTGCTCATTCTGGAATTGCTTTTGTGGGCTCCGTGGCATTTCTTTGCCTCTCTGGGTGTGGAAATAAGAAGGAATATAGTGTATATATCACCCTGAATGCACTTCACGAAAAGAGATAGTGACAGCCTCCCTCTCGTCTTTTTTTATCAGATTTATCTATATACAATAGACCGTTAAATATTATGCTGCATCATCAGCGAAACTAAATATATCATTTATCCTTTCTTTATTTAATGGCGTGTTCGGGCTTTTCTCGAACACGTCAATAATTCGTTGCGCGTAATAGGCATTGATCATCTTCGCTTTAAGGCGACCGATGGACGTACCAAGTTCCTTGCACATAATTTTCGCCACATTGAGTGCTGTGAATGAAGAGTTAAAAGCAAATTCAAGTTTTCTCTTGTCGCGTGCCTGACAATCGGTAAGACCTAGGAACTGCTTTGCGTCGCGAAAGCAAAACTCCTCTTGGAAACGTCGATGTTCCTTACGTCAATCTTATCACCTTTGACACGAGGACGGCCAGGCTTTCCTGTAGGTTCCCCGTCCCACGTGTAGAACAAGGCTGCGTCATGACGCAAGCGGCTCACAACATGGAAGCCCATCTTCATTACCTTGTCGATGAAAGGTCTTTTGGAGAAGGCTGAGTCGGCGACAAGAACCTTGCCAATACGCTGTAAGGTTACCTTGTCGTCCTCCAATACTTTGGCATACCAGTCGTATAGGCTCATCTCTTTTTTCTCCTCGTCTTTTTCCAATGTGGTCTGCACAGCCTTCAGCATCATACACTCATGCAAGTCCACGTCAATCACACCGATGCCGAGAATCTCAAGACCGTGCTTTACAGCACCTGCACAGCCCGACCAAAACGTACCCACGTATGGGGTATGCTTCCCAGCCTTCTTGATGAAGCTTGGATCAATAACGATGGCATTGCGACCCTTGCCCTCTTTGAAGGCGAAAGCACTCAGCCACATATTCATTTCGAGCCAGTTCACGCTGCGCTCTGCCGTCTGCCGATAGCATTGTTCGCCACGCTTTCCATAGCGTCCCATCTGCGTGAAATTGCATTTCCTTGGGATGACCATCAAAAGAAAAAGCATTTCCATGACGTTTTTTTTGAATACTTTTGTTTAACTTTGCTCCATCTCCAGCACTAAATGCTGCTTTGCAGAGCTTCATATATCGGCTAATCAAGTTGGTTATCAGCATAAACTTTATTGTCTTTTTACATCTATAAAGTTACTGAAATTCAACGAGATAGCCGATTTCATTATGTTATATTTTGTTATCTAATTATCTCTTTTTTAGAGACCTGTCATGTTTTCTTTCTGCCACAATACCTGTTAGCTTAGGGACGAAAGATTCGCAAATCACAAAATTTTAACGGACTATTGATATAAAGAATACTTGTATGTAAGAATATGGTGTATATGGTAAAAACGAAAAACACCAAAAAAAGATCGCCGATTATTTGAAATAATGAAATTATTTTGTACCTTTGCTGTGCATTTGTATCTTGAAAAGACATTATAAACCTAAATACTATGTAATATGATAATGGTAAAATCTTTACATTCAATTTTGCAGTTCACACCTATAAGTTTTATATTTCTTTTACTATCGAGCCAGCCTATGTATGCCCAGCAATGGCAGCTGAGGGGGAGGCTGGTGGAGAAGGTCGACAGGACTACTCCCTTGGATGCCGCTGAGATATTAGTAAGCCCTCTTGGCGGGGATGTCACTTCCAGCAGCTTATCGGATGAAGAAGGCAGGTTTGCTCTTTCGCTTTCTTCGGGCAAGTATGTGTTCAGATACCGACAGTTGGGCGATATTCTTAAGACCGACACCCTCGATGTGCAAGCCGACACCGATTTGGGTGATATTCCTTTAGAAATAAAGAAATACACAATGAAGGAGGTAACGGTTACCTCTCAGCGCAGAATGCTTAGTCAGAAAGCCGGAAAACTTGTATATTTAGTTCAGAACAGTCCTTTTGCCCAGGGGTTCAGTACACGCGATTTACTTCATAATATCCCTCGCATAGACCCGACAAGCGAAGAGATAAAGATAATAGGCAAGAGCAATGTTCTTGTATTGGTGGACGGACACAGGATTAATTTGGAGGGAAAGGATTTGGATATGTATTTGCGTACGTTACCCTCTGAGAACATTAGTAAAATAGAACTCATCACAAATCCTTCAGCCGGATTTGATGCTACGGGTAACAGCGGAGTGCTGAACATTATCCTAAAGAGCAAGCCGGTAGGTTTTGATGGAAAAATTCACACCTTGCTGACACAACGCTCTCATTTTGCAGCCGAGGAGGGAGCTGACTTGTCGTTCTCATCAGGTAATTTTTCGGTAGAGTACAAAGTCGACAACTCCAACGAGAAACGCCCTCAGAAGATGAAAAGCTCTTACATCTATCCGACATACACACGTGTTACTAACGATTATACTCTTAACCGCTATGACATATTGAGCCAGAATCTTAATAGCAGCTATCAAATAGGGCATGTAAAAATAGGATTCTTTTCCACTCTCAACCGTTCCCGTAATAAGGGCTTTCACAAGGGCGAAATGAACTTCAGTGATGGTTCTTATCCGTCGAACACCTATTCGGAGCAGACTCACGACAAGTATCGTTTGGAAACAATTTCCCCTTATGTGGAATGGAAGCTGGACAGCATAGGTAAGAAGCTAACGCTGAATTATAATTACATTCATTTAAGCGATGATGTCAACCAGGTGTACGATTCTGGCTCGGCTCACCCCTTTTCGAGCAGTTGGGACAATTACAGCAATGTGGTGAATACTCTCAGCGCAGACTTAAACCTTCCCTTTACGTGGCTGAACTTTGAGGTGGGTGGCAAGTACTCCCATTTCAAAACGAACAACATTTCGGATTACGGAGGCAGCAATGGTTTCTTGTTCAAGGAAACAATAACGGCCCTCTATGCAGATGTTCACCGGAACTTTGGTCCTTTTTATGCCAAGGCAGGGTTGCGCTATGAGCATACAAGCAATAATGGGATAACGCTTGGCGGTTTAACCGTTTCCAATAAATATCATCATTGGTTTCCGTTCGCAGAGCTTTCCTATAATCCTTCCGACGACCATTCCTTCTCCTTAGGATATAGCAAGCGAATCGACCGACCAAGTATGAACAATATGAATCCCACAAAGGTTTATCGCGACACTTATTCTTACTCGGAAGGAAACGACAGGCTTGTTCCGTCCATCATGGATAATTTAGAGTTTAACTATGTCTTTAAGGGAAACCTTAATGTAGATTTGTACTACTATCACACTTCTGATGCCATACAGAGCCTGATACAAGTGGTTGATGATTTATATACCAAGTATTATCCCAAGAACTGCCTAACCATAAACACCTACGGCGGAGATGTTAGTTATAATTTCTCGTGGGGTAAATTCAACTTGTATACAAGTGCTTCTATGTACTACCAGAAGGCCAAGTCTATGGCAGAAGAACTGGATGATTCGGATTTGAAGAGTTTGAACACGACTCTCTCTGCAAATCTTAGTTATCGCTACAAGGCTATGACCATTTTTGCAAATTATTATCATGTATTTCCGGGAGTGGAAGAATCTTTTCATACTGGGAATATCGATTGCTTAGGTTTGGGCTGCAAAATTAATCTCCTAAAGAATAAGCTCTTGCTGAATGTTCTGGCGCAGGATATCTTTGGAGGTACCAAAGCTCATAACCGAGTGGCATACAACGATTATATGTTCAGAAATAACATAGATAATGACAATACTTCGTTACGTGTAGGGTTAACGTATAATTTTGGAAAGCATAAAGCCAAACGAACGGATGTAAATATCAATAACAGCGAAATGAATCGCCTGCCGGATATTAAGAAATAAAAATAAAAGAGATGAAAATTATTCAAAGTTTTTGGACTGGCAATAAAAATTGCCTTAAAGATAGTTATGGTTGGCTTTCCCCTATCTTTAATTACTTAAGTTGGATCATTAGTAGCAATCAGCTAAGATGTTTTTATGATGATGTTACATTAATAACCGATCGTCAGGGGTATGATATCCTTATCAATAAATTAACGTGAGTTCGACGAATTATAAATGTCTATAAATTTGGTGATTAGCGAAATTTGTTGTAACTTTAAGGTGTTAACATACAAACAGTTACAAACAAAAATCGCTATGATCACCGAGGACAAAGTTACAGAAATATTTTGTATGGCAGACGACTTCTGCAAGTTTTTTGATGCTATGACAGCAAAATATACGCTAAAACCTACCGGAAAAAGAAAATATCATCGAAATTCTACAATGTCAAAGGCAGAAGTTATGCTGATAATGATTCTATTCCACGATTCTGGTTATCGCTGCTTTAAACATTTCTATCTTGAAAAAGTATGCAAGCATCTTCTCCATCTGTTTCCAAAAGTTGTTTCTTATAACCGTATAGTAGAATTGGAAAGGGATGTAGTCATACCCTTAACCTTGTTTATCAAGAAGGTTCTGTTGGGCAAATGCACGGGTATAAGCTTCGTTGATAGCACACCATTGCGTATCTGCAAAAACCAAAGAA
>NZ_KB898327.1 GCF_000377625.1 Prevotella veroralis DSM 19559 = JCM 6290
CTTATAACCAAATTGAAAAGTAACATGAAAGGATGTTTAATGAGTGTTTCAGACAGACTTTTACTCAGAAAAAGAGCCATTATAGAAACGGTGAATGATGAACTTAAGAACATTGCACAAGTAGAGCACTCCAGACATAGATGCTTTGACAATTTCATCGTCAACTTATTAGGAGCCATTGCCGCCTATTGTCTGTTTCCAAAGAAGCCTTGTATTAATAATGTACAAAGGACTATGGACACACAGCTTGCATTGTTCTGAATTCGTCGAACTCACGTTATGTTATATAGGAAAGGTAATTGTAATATCGGGAACTTACATGAAAGAAAGATTATAGCATGAGGAAAGAAAACGTTAAAAGTATTTATAAACATCCCTTATATAAGTATAATTCCTTATCTTTGCTTATCATTTTGACACTTGATAAAGTTTAGAAATATGAAGAAGACTCTAATATTCTTATTCATGTGCCTTCCTTTGATGGCTATGGCACAAACAACTCTTACGCCAGAGCAGCAATTGGAACAGGCACAACGCCAATTAGAAGAAGCGAAAGCAGCTTTAGAAAAGGCGAAACAAAATGCGGCTAAAGCAAAGTCTGAAGCAGCTGAGAAGGCAAAAAAAGACGCTGAAGCCATACAACGAAAGATTGCTGAGACAAAAGCAGAAACCGAACGAGTAGCACGTGAGGCTGCGAAGATAAGAGAAGAAGCGAATAAGGACAGTAATAAGAAAGAGGGCACAACCACTGATCCAACAACAAAGAAAGAGGATAATTCTAATGCTTGGGTTGTACCTACTACTCCTGATAAAGCAGCAGTAAAGGCAAATAATAAAGTCGCAGACAGTAAGAACACAAATGATATTTATCTTCAACCAGGCATTGTTCCTGAAGTAAATGGACAAGTTATATGGACAGAAGATGTTAATGTTCCTGGTGCAACAGCAACTGAATTATATGATAAGGCATACGCTTACCTAACCAAACTCACAGAAGGAAGCAACCAATTAGAAGGTAGTAAGGTAGCATTGGTGAATAAGAATGAGCACAGTATCATCGCCACAATACGAGAGAAACTCATCTTTTCTTCTACATTTCTATCCCTCGACTATACACAATGTAACTATGTGCTACAAACAACATGTAAGGATGGATTAGCGACATTGAGTATGAGTAGAATCACATATAGTTATGATGTTCAGGGAAATGTAACCAATTATACAGCGGAGAAGTGGATTACTGACCACTATTCAATGAATAAGAAACAGACGCGTCTCCTTCCTGTATCTGGTAAGTTCCGCAAAGCTACTATCAACCGTAAAGATGGTATTTTCCAAGGATTCCGTGAAGCCCTACAATAAAAGGCTAACAGCACGGCTATTCCTCTTTTAATTAATAACAAGCAAATAACCAACAAATGGAAATACAAAATAGTACAGCACGAAGACCCGACCATCGCTTACACAGACAAGAACCCAAAGACCGCTTCTTACCGATTCGCCAGAAACTAAACATTATCTTTATGCTTGGTGCAATCGTGGGTGTAGCAGTTTACTTTTTAAGCGAATCAACCACAACAGGTATTATCATTATCCTTGCTGCGATGGTCTTTAAGATTATCGAATGCATACTTCGTTTTATCCGTTAATGAGAAGATACATATTATTAATTGTTCTTTCCATTGCTTCAACAATCGTTGCAATGGCACAGAACAATGACTACCGCCCCATAGACGATGGCACATTTGCTGCAGATGGATACCGAAAAGACCGCAATTTGGGTCGTTCCGATTCTATCCAAAGCCAGCATAAGGAGATTCCACGTGGCATGAAGGTATGGACAATAGATGAACGTTTCGGTGATCGCAAACCTGCTATCCCTGATACCTTATCTTATATGTTCATGAACAGAGGACTAAGCACAGGACTTCGAGGCGAATACAATACACTAGGGAACCTCGGTTCTCCACGGCAAAACAGAATCTTTATTGATAGAAAACTGCCTTCGGAATTCTTCTTCGTAGATCCGTATGATATGTTCATCGTGCAACCAGGGGACTTTCAATTTACCTCTACCCTCTCCCCGATTACTATTCTATCCTATAATACCGCTGGTAATAGAACCAACGGAGAAGATCGTTTTAAGGCACTCTTTGCTGTTAATGCTGGCAAAGAATGGGGTTTCGGATTCAAGTTTGATTACATCTATGGTCGTGGATATTATAGCAATCAAAGTACTTCCCACTTCAATTATTCGATGTGGGGAAGCTATTTAGGCGAACGTTATCAAGCTCATCTACTCCTTTCTCTCAATCATCAGAAGGTAACTGAGAATGGTGGTATCACAAACGATGCCTATATCACTCATCCAGAGTCTTTCAATGATTCATACAATGAGGATGAAATCCCTACAGTCCTAAAACAAAACTGGAATAGAAATGATAACCAGCATATCTTCTTCAACCATCGCTATAGTCTGGGATTCTTCCGCAAGATACCAATGACTGAGGAAGAGATTAAGGCAAAGAAGTTTGCCCTCAAATCACAACAAGCTCAAGCAGAGGCAAAAGCGAAGGAAAAGGCGCGCCGAATAGCAAAAGCAAATGGTGATACCTTTGATGAGGAAGCATACGACAAGGAACAACGTTCCTCTGGACGCCCTGATAATGCTGTCATTGCAGGCGATGTTGCACAGGTTAATCATAAAGCTGATAGTCTTAAAATGGGAAATCGTGAGGTGGTAAACCTAGAAGATTCCGCCCAGATGGCAAGATTAGATAAGGCCGATAAGGCAGTAAAAGACTCTACTTCTCAATGGATGAAGGAAGAATATGTCCCTGTGACGAGTTTTATTCATACAGCTAGATTCGATAATTATCGACGCATCTATCAGGCTTATGATACTCCAACAGATTACTATGCACAGAATTACTTTAGCTATGGAACAACTGCAAATGATTCTATTTACGACCGAACAAAGCATTGGTCCTTTAAGAATACATTTGCAGTAGCATTGCTTGAAGGATTCAATAAATGGGCAAAGGCAGGATTGAAAGCTTTTGTATCTTATGAGTTAAGACATTATGAATTACCTGCAATAACAGCAGCTACTCCGCCTGCCACGGCTTTCATCAATGGCTCACAGAAATGGAATCAACATGACATTTCTGTAGGAGGACAACTCCTCAAGGCGCAAGGAAAGACACTCCATTACGACATCAGTGCGGAGGCATGGCTGGTAGGAACTCGTGCCGGACAATTCCATCTTGACGGTCACGCAGACGTTGGATTCCCCTTATTCGGCGATACGATACAATTAGCGGCTACGGCTTTCTTGCATCGTTCGGCTCCTTCTTTCTATATGGAGCAGTTCTATGGCAAGCATTATTGGTGGAATAACAACCTTGATCAACAGATTCATTCACACATATTAGGCGAATTGTCACTACAACGTACACGCACAAAGGTACGTGTTGGCTATGATGTTTTAAAGAACTACACCTACTTCGGACTTCAGAATGATCGTGTTAGAAGTGGGGACAACTATCTCGTACAACACAACAATGTGAATGTTAGACAAGCAAGTAGTCCTATTAGTTTGCTTACCTTACAACTGCAACAGGACTTTCAACTAGGCATACTCAACTGGCAGAATGTACTGACATTGCAAAAGTCAAGCAAGGAAGACATTTTTCCAGTACCAACTTTCAATGCTTATAGTAATCTGTTCATCCGATTCAAGATTGCACGTGTGCTAAAATGTGACTTAGGTGTTGATATGCGCTACTTCACAAGCTATTATGCTCCAGAATATATTCCAGGAATGGGAACGTTCGGAATACAGGAAACGGCTGCAAGTAAGACTAAGATTGGTAATTATCCACTCTTAGATGCTTATGCTAACTTCCAATTACAACACACACGTTTCTACATAATGTTCACGCATCTCAATGAGGGAAATGGTGGAAATTATCTTTTCACACCGCATTATCCATTGAATCCACGTATTCTAAAATTCGGTATTAGTTGGAACTTCTTTAACTAAACAAACCTCATCGGGACTTTACCATCATTATAATAAATGATTTCAGAACGTGACAATATAAAAACTAATAGTCTATCTGCATGGATTCTAGCAGCTCGTCCAAAGACTTTGACGGGTGCTATTGTCCCTGTAATGATAGGAACAGCATGGGCTTGGAAGATTGGTGGAGCTGAAAACTTCCGTTTCCTCCCCGCCCTACTCTGTTTCCTTTTTGCCTTTTTAATGCAGATTGACTCTAATTTCATCAATGATTATTTCGATTGCGTAAAGGGAAGTGATGAAAAAGAGACGCGTCTTGGTCCTAAACGTGCCTGTACGGAAGGATGGATCACATTGCCAGCTATGCGCAAAGGATTGGTCGTTACCTCTCTACTCGCTAGTCTCGTTGGGCTTCCTCTCGTATTTTATGGCGGATGGCAAATGGTACTTGTTGGTGCAGCCTGCGTACTTTTCGCCTTCTTATACACCACCTTTTTTTCCTATCTAGGCTTGGGTGATGTACTTGTATTGGTATTTTTCGGTATCATTCCTGTCACCTTTACCACTTACGTTATCCTTCCATCCACGTTACAAGGCGTTTATCCTGAGGTAATTATGACAAGCATTGCTTGCGGATTGGTTATTGATACGCTCCTAATCGTCAATAACTATCGGGATAGAGATAACGACAAGAAGAGCGGAAAGATGACTCTAATTGTGAGAATCGGAGCAAAGAAAGCGGAAAAACTCTATAACTTTTTAGGTTTACTCGCTATCATTTTCACAATACAAGGACGCTTCAGCTCCGACAACAATGGGTGGAAAGCCTATGTAATTCCACTGATTATCTATATTCCTTATATCCTCTTGCACACCAAAACACAGCGGTATATGGTGCAAATCAAGCAAGGGCGGGAACTAAATAAGGTGCTGGCTCTCACGGCTCGGAATATCCTAATCTATGGAATACTAACCACAATCGTGGTGCTTATTTCATAATATTGCATCAGCCCCATAGCCATTCCCCCTCAATCTCACCCCATTTCTTCATTTTTTTAAATACAAACAATTCCCATGCAACAGCCCAATCTCGAAATAATGACATTTGTAGAACAGCAGATTCTACCCCGTTATAATGCGTTTGGAAGGAGTCATGGACTCGGACATGTGCAGCGAGTTATCAAAAACTCATTAGCATTAGCCGCCGCAACAGGCGCCGATGTCAACATGGTGTATGTCATTGCTGCCTATCACGACCTAGGAATGGAGGGACCTCGTGCTATCCATCACATCACAAGCGGCAAGATTCTTATGGCAGATGGAAGGCTCAAAAAGTGGTTTTCACCCGAGCAATTAAAGATAATGAAAGAGGCGGTTGAGGATCATCGTGCCAGTTGTTCACGCACGCCGAGGAGCATTTACGGGAAAATTGTGGCTGAAGCCGACCGTGATCTTGAGCCAGAAATCGTATTTTCACGTGCCATTCTCTACGGAATTGAGAATTATCCTGAGAAGAATGAGGAACAAATGTGGGAACGATTCCGCAATCACATGAAGGAGAAGTATAGTCGGACGGGCTATCTCAAACTATGGATTCCTGTATCACCGAATGCCAAAAATCTGGAAATAATACGTAAGACGATTGAAAACGAAACCATGTTACGCGATGTTTTCAATCGACTTTATCCACGAATATTAGCAAAAGATTAAATAACAATAAGCTAAATCAAACAATGACGAAAGAAGAATTAATGCGGAAGGCTATAGAGCTTTCCATCGAAAGTGTGCGCAATGGCGGTGGTCCCTTCGGTGCTATCATCGCACGTAAAGGTGAGATTATTGCAGAAGGAAGCAACGGTGTCACGATTTATAATGATCCAACGGCACATGCTGAAGTAACGGCTATCAGAAAAGCATGCGAGAAATTGGGCACTTTCGACCTCACAGGGTGCGAGATTTACACCTCCTGCGAACCATGTCCTATGTGCCTCGGCGCAATTTATTGGGCACATTTGGATAAGATCTACTATGCAAATGACCGAAAAGATGCTGCAGATATAGGTTTTGATGACGATTTTATCTATCAAGAGATAGAAGTAAAACCACAATATCGCAAGAAGCCTTCAGAGATTTTGATGCGTGAGGAAGGGCTCGAGGCATTCCGAATTTGGAATAAAAAGACGGATAAAATTGAATATTAAAATACTATTCCGAAGATTTCGATAGGTCTATCTCATCAGAAAGAGATAGGCAAAAAGATAGAAAAGGAGGTTATGACAGACTGTTCATAACCTCCATTTTATTGGAATATACTTTACAAACGAAATTTTCAATCTAGCATTTTAAATCGAAGAAATATCCCTTAAAATAGAAACGTATATACGTTTTTGGTAAAACGTACCTCCGTTTTTGGTGAAATGTACCTCCGTTTTTGGTAAAACGTACCTTCGTTTTTGGTAAAACGTACCTCCGTTTTTAGTGAAATGTACCTCCGTTTTTGGTAAAATGTACCTCCGTTTTTATGAAAATGTAGGTACATTTTGCTAAAAAAGTATAATACTTATGAGTAAATAGTAGGCTTGATTTCTATAAAACATTGATTCTCAACACCTTACATAAACATACAAAAAAGTTCTCATAATTCGCATATTTGAGTACAACTCTTATACTCGTCGAAAATAACGCAATTACAAGCTCGGAATTAGCAATATTCTATTACAAATTAAAGAAGCTAACAATCCTCCTTAATGTAGGGACAGACGCCCTCGTCTGTCCGCACAAATAAAACTCTCTACACCTCTTTAATTCATCTGCTAAGGCTACAAAAATAAAAAGATGTGCCTTCCGAAGCACATCTTTATCAATTTATTTCTTTGGCATCAACCCTTCAATATACCTGCAAAGGATGTTGATTCCCTTCACATTCTCACCACCTTGCGGAATAATCAGATTAGCATAACGCTTTGTTGGCTCGATAAACTGCTCGTGCATAGGCTTCAAAACCTCCAAATAACGCTCAACAACCATGGAAACAGTACGCCCACGATCGATTGTATCACGCTGAATATTACGGATAAGACGCTCATCAGAATCACAATCTACAAATATCTTTAGATCCATCATATCCCTCAATCGCTTATTGCTCAATGCCATAATCCCCTCAACAATAATGACAGGTTTCGGCTCTACGTGGATAGTTTCGGGTAAACGATTGCTGAGAATGTAGCTATAGGTAGGCTGCTCAATGGCTTTTCCTTCACGCAAATCGTTCACTTGCTTTATCAGTAACTTCCAATCGAAGGCATCAGGATGGTCAAAATTGATAGCTTTTCGCTCCTCATCGGTAAGTCCCGTCGTATCATTATAATAGGAATCCAATGGAACAACTGCCACGTAATGAGGAGGAAGACTCTCAACAATTTTCTTCACTACGGTGGTTTTTCCAGAACCTGTACCACCAGCAATGCCAATGATTGTAATCTTATCTTTCATCTTTTTTGATTTTATTTCCTTTTTTATTATCGGACAATCATTCATTGAATAATCCTATGTCCTTCAACATCTGTACATAATATTCAGATTTCTTCTCGACCTTCATCGGATAGGCGCGACTACTACTGGGTTCGCGATAGAGTTTGAGGGTTCGCCCTTCGAATGAAAACTCCTTATAGTCGCCCATCTTCATCTTACGAGCATCTATTTGATAATGATCTGTAAATACCTTTGTTGCTAATTGTCCTGCTGCCAATACAGCTTTACACTCTGGAAGGACTCGAAGCATATTATCAAGGTCGGCTGGTTCTACGATCTCCAAGTCCTTATCAGCCGCAGTTCCAGTCGTTCTTCGGATGCGTAATGCGGTATCGAAGATAGCAATTCCTTTCTCTTTCAGAAAGGCTTTCAGTAGTTCTAACTTATAAGTTTTGTTTTCCTCATCTACAAAATACTGCTTATCACCAAAGAATATATAACCAAATATGCGCCACATATCATTTGTGTAATTAGGATAATACCATTCCATACACCACCGCTTTGGGGCTGGTGGGAAAGTTCCTAACAATAATAACTTCGCATTACTCGGTAACCATGGCTCAAAAGGATGAGTTTCTATTTCCATTGTCTTATTATTATCAAATTAGACTAATTTGCCTTATTAGCCCTATTAGCCTTATTAGCCTAATAACCCTCTACAACTACTGCTGCTTAACAAAATAAGTCACCACTGGCAAGTGATCAGAATAACCATCCAACCAAACGCCACCAGCCGTAGTACGCTTTGTATTTCCCTTATATTTACCAGTTTCCTGGAAGAGATAATCCCGACGGAAGATCTGATTCTTCCAGAATTTCAACTGAGAGAAATCCTTTTTACCATCCTTATTTAATAGATTAGGCGTCATAATAATCTGATCAAAGAGATTCCATTTACCTTGATATTGCAACGTTCCTGTTCCCTCCTTTACTAAGAGATTGTACCATGGATTATACATATCATCAGCACCTACCTCATTAATTTCAGCTTTCGCAGATAGACACTCATGGATACTCTTATTCGTTGGATCATCATTCATATCACCCATTACCAATACTTTTACCTGTGGATCATCAAGAAGTAATGAATCTTTCAAAGCTTTCACCTGCTTCGCACCTAATTCTCGATAATAAGAAGCAGCCCCACGACTAGGAAGGTGACAAACGACAACCGTCAAATGTTCACCAGCTAAGGTTCCACTAACAGTAAGGAATCCACGAGTTGCACGTGTACTGTCCTGCGGAAGATCATAAACGTATGGAACTAACTTTGTGTTGCGAATAGTAAAAAGATTAGGGTTGTAGATTAAAGCGCAATCAATGCCACGATGATCAGGACCTTCTATATGCACAAACTTATAACCACGAGCAGCCAAAGCAGGCTGGGCTACTAGATCACGCATGACATGATTATTCTCAACCTCAGCTAAACCAACCACCGCACAGCCAACATTCGGTAGAACATCCGTTCCCATCTCTGCCAATACTGTTGACATGTTATGCAACTTATGGCTATATTTCATCTCATTCCAATGATAACTACCATTCGGAGTGAAATCATAATCGTTCTTTCCCTCATCATGGGTGCAATCAAACAGATTCTCTTGATTATAAAAACCAACGGCATAAACAGAAAACTTCTTCTGAGCAGAAGCTGATGTACCAACCAAAAGGGTACAAATAAGAGCGAATAGTAACTTTCTCATTCTCATTAAATGTTGTTGTTTATTATCAGTAGTGCATAATCCCATCTATGAACCAACTAATGGATGATGGAGTATTTACTTTTGCAAATGTCGCTAAATAATCCGACATTTAGGCATAATTGCCGAAAAATCAATCAAAAAACCTTTTCTTTTTAAAATTTATTTCGTTACTTTGCACTCAAAGTATAACATATATTAATGTAATCAACTATGCAGAAAAAGCTGACAATAGCTGTTTTAGCCCTTTGTAGTTCTTCTATTATGGTGGCACAAAACACTAAAACGGAAACGAACCAACAGGAACAAACAGCCAACGCTATGGACGAATCGGCGTTTACATTCACCGAAGCACAACTTGGTGAAGACAATGACATGAATGACAATGTCACGATTCTTAACTCAAATAGTAATGTTTATGCTTCTCAAGTAGGCTTTCTTTACTCTCCAATGCGCTTTCGTTATCGTGCATTGAACCAGAAGTACAACGACATCTACATCAATGGAGCACCGATGAATGACATGGAAAGTGGGCAGTTCCGCTATTCTATGGTTGGCGGTATCAACCAACAAACACGCAACGTTGACTTCGCTCTACCTTTTGAGAATAATAATTTCTCAATGACAGGATTAGCAGGAAGCAACAATTATGACTTCCGTGCAGGTTCTATGGCTGCTGGTCATCGTATCACTCTTTCTGGTGCTAACCGCAATTACACCCTCCGTGGTATGTACAACTATGCTTCTGGATTCAATGCCAAAGGCTGGGCTATCGCAGCAAGTATTGCTTATCGTTGGGCAAATCGTGGTTATGTTGAAGGCACATTCTATAACTCATTATCTTATTTCTTCGGCGTTCAGAAGAAATGGAACAATGGTCATTCATTAGCATTATCTACATGGGGTAATCCAACCGAGCGTGCTTCTCAAGGCGCAAGTACTGATGAGGCATATTGGCTTGCTAATGATTATCAGTATAATCCTTATTGGGGTTATCAAGAAGGGCGCAAGCGTAACAGCCGTGTTGTAAACGATTTCGCACCTTCTGCAATCCTTACTTGGGATTGGGATATCAATAAGAAGATGAAACTCACAACAAGTCTCTTCGCTAAGTACTCAATGTATAAGAGTACAAAGTTGAATTACAACAATAGTGATAATCCACAGCCAGATTATTGGAAGAACCTTCCAAGTAGTTACTTTGACGTATGGAATGAGAGCGATGTACGCTATCGTACATCACAGGCATACGCTGATTGGAAGACTGCTGTTGCATGGTGGGGCAACAAGGAGAATCGCCAGATTCAATGGGATCGTCTTTACTATGCTAATAGGCAAGCCGCTGCTAATGGACAAGATGCGCTCTATTATCTACAAGCAAAGCACATTGACAACCTAACAACAACACTCTCTTCAACTCTTACCAACCATATTGGTAAGAATAAGGTTCTTAATGTTGGCTTCGCACTTGGTCAGAACTTCGCGCGTCATTATCAGACAATGGAAGATTTATTAGGTGCTAAAAGCTTCCATAACGTAAATACTTACGCTATCGGAACATACGCTGCTAATGATCCGCGCATACAATATGACCTCAACACAATGGGTACAAGAGGCTTGGGAAATCTTGTTTATGAAGGTGATAAGTTCGGTTATGACTATAACATCAACGTACGTCGTGGTCAACTATGGGCTAGTTACAACGAAACCATTGGGAAGTTAAATTACATGGTAGCTGGTAGATTAGGCTATGATAACATGTATCGTAATGGTCACATGCGCAATGGTATGTTTGCAGATAACTCATACGGTAAGAGCAAGCATGCAGACTTCGTTTATGGTGGTTTGAAGACAAGTGCTACTCTTACCCTCGGTGGTGGTAATGCTCTTTCTTTAGGCTTAGGTTACGAACACCGCGCACCTAGTGCAAGCAGTGCTTTTGCATCACCAGAGATGAACAACGACTTCATTCTCAACCTTCACAACGAGCGGATCTTCTCCAGCGAATTGAGTTATCAGTACTCTGGCAGTTGGTTACATGCTAACCTTAGCGGTTATTACAACCACATGACACACGTAACTGAATGGCAGAACTTCTACTTCGATGATGCTAACTCATTTACTTATGTTAGCATGACAAACATGAAGAAAAACTATTATGGTATTGAGTTAGGACTCGATTTCAAACTTACTAGCTTCCTAAACTTCAAGGCTCTTGGTACATGGAGTGAGGGTAAGAACATCAACAACGCTGATGTTATCTACATGAACTCAACCAAGAGTACATATAATAAGGATGTTGTTTACAACAAGGGGATGCATGAGGCAAACACTCCTCTGAGTATTTATAGCGGAATCCTTAGCTTCCACAAAGCAGGTTGGTTCATCGACTTAAGTGGCAACTACTACGATCGCATCTATCTCTCATACGCTCCAAGTTTGCGTTATGGTAATACTCTACGCACAATGGGTACCGCACTCGGTGGTATGGATGCCGACGGAAACTATACACCATACGCACAAAGTGAGGGCAAAGGGGGATTCATGTTGGATGCTTCCATTGGAAAGAGTCTCTATTTGCCACATGGAAGTTTGTCTATCAACTTGATGATTACGAACCTCCTCAACAATCAGAAGATTGTTAGTGGTGGCTATGAGCAGAGCCGCAGTAACTATACTATCAATAGAGCAACTGGTGCTGCAACAACACGTGCTTACGACTTCTATCGCAACCCAAAGAAATATTATGTAAATGGTATCAATGGTATGCTGAACGTCGCATATAAATTCTAAAACTAAAGGACAGAAACGATTATGGTAAGATTTAAGTATTTAATGATGGCAGCTGTATGCGCTCTCTTCGCATCTTGCATGAACGATGGATATACTGACCCAGACGAGAATGCACCAGCTCCTTATGGTAATAACGAACTGACAGAGACGAATGTCATTACTATTGCACAGCTGAAGAATAACTTTGCAACTTACATTGCTACCGACTATCGTGATGGTCGCAGCTTTGCAAAAGTTGATAATGATGTAAAGATTAAGGCGATTGTTACTAGCTCTGATGTACAAGGCAATATCTATCAAGAACTAGCCTTGCAAGATGCAACAGGTGCTATCATTGTTGGTGTAGCACAGGGTGGACTCTATGGTTCACTACCTGTTGGTACAGAGATATTGGTTAGCTTGAAGGATCTTTATGTCGGTAACTATGGTAAACAGGCTCAAATCGGTGTACCATCGAAGAATGCAACAGGTGCAGATGTCATTGGACGAATTAGTCGTGCCGCTTGGGATCAACACTACAAGATTCTTTCAACAGGACATAAAGTTGAGCCTACCCTCTTTGCAACAGGTTCAACACCTACAACATGGAACCTTGATACAGACGGAGGTAAGCTCGGTGTAATCCGTAACGTTAGCTTCAAGAGTAGCAACAACGCAAAGGTAAAAGACACCTTCGCTGATGCAAATGGTGGTGCGGGTAGCGTAAGCTGGACATTGAATGAGCAGGACGGAAAAAAGGTAATTGTATATAATAGTAACTTTGCCGACTTTGCAAACGCTAAAGTTCCAACAGGTAAGGTGGATATCACAGGTATCATCAAGCGTTTCAACAACCAGTGGGAAATTATCATTCGCTCTTTGGATGATATTAAACCAGCAGAAAGAGTTGATCCATTTGCAGGACTTCCTGGTACTGGTGATGGCACTCTTGCTAATCCTATTGATGTAACCCGTGCCTTAGCTTACATTGCTTCTGGTCATGCCGATGCAACAGAGTACTATATAAAAGGTAAGATATCTTTAGTCAACAGTGTTGATACAGGCACTTATGGTAATGCCGAATATTACATATCAAATGACGGCACAACCAGCAATCACCTTATGGTATTCCGTGGCTATTGGTTGAATGGTGCTAAATTCACCACAGCAACAGCCTCACAGCTTACTGTTGGTAAGACTGTTGTTATCCTCGGTAAGTTGAAAGACTATAATGGTACACCTGAGGTTGACCAACGTAGTAAGATTATCTCAATTAATTAACAAGCAAAAGTAACAATACACAAGATGAAAAAGATTATTTATTCAATGATGGCATTAGCTATCTCTGCCACAGTTTTCACCAGTTGCGAGGATGTACCTTCGCCATATAACATGACGTTCGATAATGATAATGTTACACCTACCCCACAACCGAAGACCGACCTCAACACAGAGGCTACCGCCTGGACGGTTGCAGAAGCTGTGCAAAAGATACAGGCAGGACAAACCTCTAATGGTGAGGCCTACGTAAAGGGTATCATCTCTGCCATAACTTACTATGATCAGAACCATAAGAGCCTTACTTATTATATCTCTGATAATGGTACAGACAAGACGCTTCAGATTTTCTCTGGTAAAGGTGTAAATGGTGCAGACTTTGCAGCTAAGACTGACTTACAAGTTGGTCAGACTGTAGTTGTTAAGGGTAATCTCAAAGAATACACCAATAAACAAGGACAAAAAGTTATGGAGATGGAAAAGGGTAGTAGGATTATCACCATCGGTAGTTCTACTACTCCACAACCATCAACAGCAGTCCTTACTGCAAAATTTGCAACAGGTGAAGACAATTTCACAATCAATAATATCAACCTGCCTTCAGACCTCACTTTCGTTTGGATGTACGATGCTACAAACAAATACATGAAGGCTTCTGCATTTAAGAGTTCACACAACTACGCTGCTCAAAGCCGTCTTGTTTCTCCTAAATTCAGTCTTGCAGGTAAGACAACTGCTACACTTTCATTCAAGCATGCAGCTCGTTTCTTTGCCAACGCAGCCAATGAGTTCAAGGTACAAGTCTCTACTGATGGTACAACATGGCATGATCTATCCGTTTCAGCTTATCCAACAGGAGCTGACTGGAAGTTTATCGATGCTACATGTGATCTCACAGCTTATACTGGTCAATCAACCGTTTACATCGGATTCCTCTACACCAGCACAGCAACAAAGGCTGGTTCATGGGAGATCAAGGACGTAGAGGTGAAGTAAAAAACAATATGAAATATTTGGCAGGGTGCAGAATTATTCGTAATTTTGCACCCTGTTGAGTATTGACTCCCAGAGCTTATTTAGGAGGAAGACAAAGACAAGACACATTATTAACAATTAGATAATAACAAAATGAAACAAGGTATTCATCCAGAAAACTATCGCCCCGTCGTATTCAAAGATATGTCCAACGGCGATATGTTCCTTTCAAGATCTACATGCAAGACTACAGATACAGTAGAGTTTGAAGGCGAAACTTACCCAGTGGTAAAAGTCGAAATCTCAAGTACCTCTCACCCATTCTATACTGGTAAGAGCAAACTTGTCGATACAGCAGGTCGCGTAGACCGCTTCATGAGCCGTTACGGTAAGTTGAAGAAGTAATCGATAAATATCTTTCGATTTAAAGACATATAAAGTGCGAACAAACGTAGTTGCATATACGTTTGCTCGCACTTTTGCATTTGAGACAATCATCTTTTCTAACTTATTTTACCCTCCTAACACAAGATAATGAACAGGATATTATTAAGCACAAGTACATTCTTTCTCTCATTGCTGGCTCTATCTACTTTCTCTTCATGCAGCAAGGACGATAGCAACTCCAATGGTACTGGCAAAGCAAAAGCTGTCGTTAATAACGCAAACTCAAACTTAAAGGATATTCGACCAGCAACACATCGCCTTGAATTTCCAAGGCTAAAGGGCGGAAGCAGCACTATTCTCACACATAAACTTAACACTGGAGAGATAAACTATAGCGTGGAATGGGACATTATAAAGAAGTCGAACAGATGGACCTGTTATGAGATTTATGCGAGAAACGTTGAGAAGAACGTACCCAGGAAGCCATACACCGATCCGAATCAGTATCCCTTTGACCCACTCTTCCCTGCTAATGCCTTCTTTACTTACGATCCTTATCGCGGTTCAGGCTACGATCATGGACATCTATGCCCCTCGGAAGATAGGAGATACTCAAGGGAATCGAACGACCAGACATTCTATCTTAGCAACATGCAACCTCAAGTTCATGGCTTCAATGCTGGCGTTTGGGAGACGATGGAAAGCAAGATGAGAACATATATCACTGCTGCCAAAATCTCAAAAGATACACTCTTCATCTGTCGTGGTGGTACGATTGATAAGGCAGGACAATTCATGACGATTAGAAGTAATTTCATCGTCCCTAAATACTTCTTCTCAGCTGCCCTGATGAAGTATAAGGTGTACGGACAAGATAAGTGGGAATACAAGGCTATCGGCTTCTGGTTTGAGCACAAAAGTAATTCTGACAGGTCGCTTAAACCTTATGTTGTCAATATCAATGAGCTTGAGCAACTCACCGGTATAGACTTCTTCTGCAATCTACCAGACGACATTGAGCGAAAGGTAGAAAGCCTATCAAAGGCGCAAATCATAAACCTCTGGAACATACGATAGGTACTTCCTGCTCAAGAGAACGGACTTTACAGACCTGTTTAATAACAGGTCTGCCCAAACATTCTCACCCGTTTGCGAATTCGTTTACCACCTGTTCCAGCATTATTTATCACCCGTTCCCCATTTCTTTCTGACGTGTTGCGCATCATTTACACACGCAGATAAAGTTAGTTTCATCGTGATGAGACACAAATTTCATCGTGAAGAGACACTCGTTTCATCATGATGAGACACTGGTTTCATCACGATGAAACTAATAAAAGATGCGCATAAAAAAGATGCAAGACGCATGGAAAAGGAACAGAAGGCAAGGGAGAAAGAATGCGGAAACCTATTAGACAAAGAGCGCGAACAGGGTTCAAGATGTTATTATGTTAGGTATAAATGATGCGGAGACAGTATGATGTTTTTACGAAGCAATATCCCTTAAGATCAGAAACATTATTATCTTGATTCTTAAAGGACATAAAAACGGAGGCTATGATTAGTATTTTTCAGAATTTATAAGTACCTTTGCCATGTAGCAAGAGGTGTAAGAGAAAGCTAGCCAAAGCTATGCTATTACGCACACTACCAATATTATAAGAGAAGAATACTGAATGAAAGAATTTATCATATCTGAAGTAAAAACAGAGACTGCTATATTAGTGGGACTCATCACAAAGGAGCAAGACGAAACCAAGACGAAGGAGTATCTTGACGAGCTAGAGTTCCTTGCTGATACCGCAGGCGCTGTTACCGTTAAACGATTCACACAGAGAGTGAATGGTCCGAGTGCTGTTACTTACGTTGGTAAGGGTAAGCTCGAAGAAATCAAAGAATATATCAAGCAGAAAGAGGACGATGAAGAGCCAATTGGTATGGTTATCTTTGACGACGAGCTATCAGCCAAGCAAATGCGCAATATAGAGCAGGAACTCGGCGTAAAGATTCTAGACCGCACCTCACTTATTCTCGATATCTTCGCTATGCGTGCGCAAACTGCTAATGCGAAGACACAGGTTGAATTGGCACAATATCGTTATATGTTACCTCGCCTACAACGTCTATGGACACACTTGGAGCGTCAGGGTGGCGGCTCTGGCTCTGGCGGTGGTAAGGGATCAGTAGGTTTGCGTGGTCCTGGTGAGACTCAGTTGGAGATGGACCGCCGTATCATCCTTCAGCGAATGTCTCTCTTAAAGCAGCGACTAGTCGAAATAGATAAACAGAAGACAACCCAACGTAAGAACCGCGGGCGTCTGATTCGTGTAGCACTAGTCGGTTATACGAATGTGGGCAAGTCAACCACTATGAATCTGCTCGCCAAGAGTGAGGTGTTTGCCGAGAATAAGCTCTTTGCTACCTTAGACACAACCGTGCGTAAAGTGGTTGTAGAGAATCTTCCCTTCTTGCTTGCTGATACCGTTGGATTCATCCGCAAACTCCCCACAGACTTGGTTGATTCGTTTAAATCGACGCTTGACGAGGTGAGAGAGGCTGACTTACTTTTACATGTTGTGGATATTTCTCACCCTGATTTCGAAGAGCAGATACAGGTTGTAAATCAAACGCTCACCGAACTAGGATGTGCTGATAAGCCCTCTATGATTATCTTCAATAAGATTGATAACTATCACTGGATAGAAAAGGAAGAGGACGATCTCACGCCGGCAACTAAGGAGAACATTACCTTAGATGAGCTTAAGAAGACATGGATGGCTAAGGAGCATGATCAGTGTTTATTCATTTCTGCAAAGAAGAAGGAGAACATTGATGAGTTCAAGGAAGTGCTTTACAAAAAAGTGCGTGAGTTGCATGTGCAGAAGTATCCCTACAATGACTTCCTTTATAACATCGAAGAAGAATAAATATTATTGGGCTAATAAGGCTAATTGGGCTAATAAGGCAGGCTAACAACAACAACTAAAAGAAAAAGATATGCAATATCGTTCCCTAACACCTGAAGAGATAGACATACTAGAGAAGAATAGCTGCTGGGCAGAGGATTGGACTCGTGTGAAGGTCGCAGAGGAAGACTTTCAAGCAAAGTTCTTCCATCGTGTAATGTTCTATGGTAATATCCGTTTAGGCAAATGCCAAAAGGATATTGAAATAGCAAAGAACTTCGTTAAGCACTCGGGTATCAACGATGCCACCTTACGTAATGTCACCGTTGGCGACAACTGTCTGATTGAGAAGATCGGGAACTATATTAACAATTACACCATAGGTGATGGCTGCCTTATCTCCAATGTTTCAGTTATGGAGACCACGGAGGGGGCAACCTACGGAGAGGGTAATCTAATTGCTGTGCTCAATGAGGTTGGTGATGGAAACGTGATACTATTCCATGACTTGAACAGTCAGTTTGCGGCATTCATGGTCAAGCATTTCAATGATAAAGATCTCAAGAATGCAATACGCAGGCTTGTCTCTGAAGAGATAGCACGCACCAACCCTGACCGCGGTACCATCGGTAATAACGTGAAGATCATCAATACACGTGAGATAACAAACACGGTTATCCAAGATGATTGCGAGATATCAGGTGCTAGCCGATTGAGTGATTGCACAATACTTAGTTCAGAGAATGCTAGTGTATTCATTGGTACTGGTGTCATCTGTGAGAACTCGATTATATCAGATGGATCAAGTATTGTGAATAGCGTAAAGATGCAAGATTGTTTCGTTGGTGAGGCTTGCCAGATAACTAATGGTTTCACCGCCTCACAAAGTGTGTTCTTTGCTAATTCATTCATGGCAAACGGCGAGGCTTGTGCTGCCTTCTGCGGTCCTTTCTGCGCATCGCATCACAAGAGCTCACTACTCATCGGTGGTATGTTCTCCTTCTATAATGCAGGTTCAGGAACCAACTTCTCTAACCATGCGTATAAGATGGGACCAATGCACTGGGGAATATTGGAACGTGGTACGAAGAATGCCAGTGGTAGCTACCTGTTAATGCCAGCTACGATAGGAACATTCTCTGTATGCTTTGGTAAATTAATGCACCACCCTAACACAACAGCTCTTCCCTTCTCTTATCTTATTGCAGAGGCCGACAAGATGTTCCTTGTGCCTGGTCGTAACATAACAACAGTAGGACTTTATCGTGACATACGCAAGTGGCCTAAACGTGATATGCGTCCGCAACAGTCACAGAAGAGTATTGTCAACTTCGATTGGCTGTCACCTTTCTCTGTTGGTGAGATATTAAGAGGAAAGAAGATATTGGAAAGTCTGCGTCAAGCGAGTGGTGATAACGTATCAGCATACAACTATCACGAATACACCATCAATGCTTCCAGCCTGCGTAAGGGTATCAAATACTACGATATAGCCTTGCGCATCTACATGGGTGCAGTGCTCAAGCGTGCACATAAGTGGGGCTTCTTTGGTAAACCAGAGACTGGAGTCGGTACAGGTAAATGGAATGACTTATCAGGCTTATTACTTCCTGAATCAGAAGAGATGCGCCTTATCAGTGATATTAAGGATGGTACGCTTGAAACCATACAAGATGTTATTGAACGCTTTACGGAAATCAACGAGAACTATCGAGTATATCAATGGGCATGGACTTATCGCATGATTCTTGAATATTATGGAATCAAGGAGATTACTGCAGAAGACGATGAACGTATCAAGAAGGATTACGTGGAAGCACGTCGTGCATGGATTGCCGAAATTAGGAAAGATGCTCAAAAGGAGTTTGATATGGGCGATGTGGAGCCAGAAGTATTTGAGTCTTTCGTCAATAGCCTTGATCATGAGATTGACTTTGAGAATTGATAACCAACCTTATATTCAACAACTAAACTATTATGGTATGAGAAAGTATTTCCTTAATCAAATCTACATGAAGGGGATTTGTGTGGGAGCAATGCTTCTACTAACAACCCTTGTGGGACATGCACAACGTTACAACTACGAGAGTGTGCCAAATGACCCCATGCAAACGCGTATCTATACGCTGAAAAACGGACTGAAGATTTACTTATCAGTAAACAAGGAGAAGCCACGTGTGCAAACTTACATTGCCGTTCGAACGGGGTCACGTAATGACCCAAAGGAGACAACTGGTTTGGCTCACTACCTGGAACACCTTATGTTCAAAGGTACTACCCACTTCGGCACATCCAACGCCGAAGCAGAACGTCCTTATCTAGATTCTATTGAAGCACGATTCGAACAATATCGTCACATCACTGACCCAGTAGCACGCAAGAAGTGGTATCATCAGATTGATTCCATCTCTCAACTAGCTGCTCGTTATAATATTCCTAACGAGTACGATAAGATGATGACTGCTATTGGAAGTTCTGGGACAAATGCCTACACATCGAACGATGTCACTTGTTATGTTGAGAATATCCCTTCAAATGAGATTGACACATGGGCAAAGATAGAAGGTGACAGATTCCAGAACATGGTAATTCGTGGTTTCCACACAGAGCTTGAAGCTGTGTACGAGGAGTATAACATTGGACTGGCAAGTGACTGGCGCAAGATGTATGCAGCTTTGTTTGCAAAGTTGTTCCCTACACATCCTTATGGAACACAAACAACGATTGGACTTGGAGAGCACTTAAAGAACCCTTCAATTGTCAATATTAAGAATTACTTCCACAAGTATTATGTTCCTAACAATATTGCTATCTGTTTATCTGGCGACTTGAATCCAGACGAGACAGTGGCAACTATTGATAAGTATTTCGGTAATTGGAAGCCAAGTGCACATATAGATGTACCACAATATGCTGCTCAACATGCAATCACAGCGCCTATCGACACAACTGTTATAGGTAAGGAAGCTCCTATGTTCTTCATGGGTTGGCGTGCTGACGCTAGTAACTCTCAACAGATTGATACCCTAGAAGTAATTGGAGAGTTACTATCGAATGGCAAAGCAGGTTTATTCGACTTAGACCTCAATCAAAAGATGAAGGTACAAGAGGTCGGTGCTGGTGTTGCTGATATGAACGATTACTCTGTATTCTATCTCTATGGTCAATCTAAGAAAGGACAAACATTACCAGAAGTTCGTAGTTTGGCATTAGATGAGATTGAGAAGTTAAAGAAAGGACAATTCTCTGACGATTTACTTCCTTCGATCATCAATAACTATAAAAGACATTATTACACACAGCTCGATAACAATCAGTTCCGAGCAAAGCAGTTTGTTGATGCATTCATCAACCACAAGAACTGGAAACAGGAAGTAGAAAAGATTAGTCGTATATCTAAACTAACAAAGACTGACATCGTTAGGTTTGCTAACCGCTTCTTTGGTAATGACTTTGCGTGTGTTTACAAAGAGCAAGGCAATGACACTACTATTAAAAAGGTGGAAAAACCAGCCATCACTCCTATCCCTACTAACAACGATAAGCATAGTGCGTTCTTGGAAGAGATTGTAAACACAAAGGCAACTCCTATTCAACCTCAGTTCGTTGATTATAAGCGTGACCTGACAAAGGCGACAACAAAGAAGGGCTTGCCTATCCTTTATAAGCAGGACACATCTAACGATCTCTTCACGCTGTGCTTTGTTCTTCCTTTCGGTGACGAACACGATCCAAAGCTCGCTTATGCAGCTGAATATCTTGAGTATCTTGGAACTAATAAGCTCACAAACGAGCAGATAAAGCAACAGTTCTATAAGCTAGCATGCGACTATAGGATCTCTGAAAGGAATGACCGTACATATATCACACTCAATGGTCTGAACTCAAATATGCCACAAGCTCTTGCATTATTAAACGATTTACTTAATAATGCAAAGGTGGATAGGCAGGCTTATAACCTCTATGTTGAACAGGTTTTGAAATCACGCAGTGATAATAAAGCTAATCAGCAACAGAACTTTGCTGCTCTGAGAAACTATGCAACGTATGGAGAATACAACCCAACCCGTAATGTTCTTAGTGAACAAGCTCTTAGAGCAATGAATCCACAAGAACTACTAAATATGTTGAAAGGGTTGAAGAACTATAAGCAGACAGTTCTCTACTATGGACCATCAAGTCTAAAGGCTATTGATGAACTTGTTAGTAAAACCATTCAATCACCTAAGAAGTTTGCAGAAGTTCCTGCTGCTAAACGTTACGTAGAACAGACAACACCAAAGAATGAGGTGATTATTGCTCCGTATGAGGCAAAGAATATCTATATGGTACAGCTTCATAACGAGAATCAAGATTGGACACCTGAACGTGCCCCAATCATTGCTCTCTTCAACGAATACTTCGGTGGTAGCATGAATGCTATCGTCTTCCAAGAGTTGCGCGAAGCACGTGGACTTGCTTACTCTGCCTATGCACAATATGATACACCTTATCGTTTAGGTGATAAGGAGAGTTTCTACACCTATATTATTACACAGAACGATAAGATGATGGATTGTGTACACGAGTTTAACAAGCTCCTTGATGAGATGCCAGTGCGTCAAGCAGGTTTCGATCTAGCAAAACAAAGTTTGATGAAGAGCTTGGCGTCTGCACGTACCACAAAGTACTCTATCCTCACCTCTTACCTTGCTGCACAACGATTAGGACTTGATACCTCGTTAGGCGAAGTTATTTACAAAGCTCTTCCAGCACTACAACTGAAAGATGTAATCGACTTTGAGAAGAAGTATGTAGCTAATAAACCGTTTAAGTACATCATTCTTGGTGATGAGAAAGAGCTTGATATGAAGGGGCTTGAGAAGATTGCACCTATCAAGAAGGTTACTACAGAAGAAATCTTCGGATATTAGAACAAGGTAAAAGCGAATAAACAAGAAACATACAAAAACATAATAACAAACAAATAGAAAACGCCGCTGTGCCTTATACAACACAGGCACAGCGGGAAAACAAAACATTATGGCAGAATTCAAATATGCACCAATGTTTCAATTGGGCAAGGATGACACCGAGTACAGACTAATCTCTAAAGAGGGAATTAGTGTAGGTGAGTTTGAAGGTAAAGAGATCCTTAAAGTAAGTAAAGAAGCGTTGACGCTCCTAGCACAAGAAGCTTTCCACGATTGTGAGTTTACGCTCCGTCGTGCGCACAATGAGCAAGTTGCGAAGATTCTAACTGACCCAGAGGCTTCAGAGAACGATAAGTATGTTGCTCTCCAATTCCTCCGCAATGCTGAGACGGCAGTTAAGGGTGTATTACCTTTCTGTCAGGATACGGGTACGGCTATCATTCATGGTGAAAAGGGACAGCAAGTTTGGACTGGTTTCGAGGATGAGGAAGCGCTCTCACGTGGTGTATTCAATACTTTCACAGAGGAGAACCTTCGTTACTCACAGAACGCTCCTCTTAACATGTATGATGAAGTAAACACAAAGTGTAACCTCCCTGCACAAATTGATATCGAGGCTGTTGAAGGTGCAGAATATCGATTTGTAATGGTTGCCAAAGGTGGTGGTTCTGCTAATAAGACCTACTTCTACCCAATGACAAAGGCTACCATCCAAAACGAGGGAACGTTGATTCCATTCCTCGTAGAGAAGATGAAGAGCCTAGGTACTGCTGCTTGTCCTCCTTACCACATCTGCTTTGTTATTGGTGGAACATCTGCTGAGAAGAATCTACTGACAGTTAAACTCGGTAGTATTAAGTACTATGATAATCTACCAACTACAGGTGATGAGACAGGTCGTGCTTTCCGTGACATCGACCTAGAAGCTAAACTCCTAGACGAGGCACACAAGATCGGGCTTGGTGCGCAGTTCGGTGGTAAGTACCTAGCACATGATGTCCGTGTCATCCGCTTGCCACGCCATGGTGCAAGTTGCCCCATAGGTATGGGCGTAAGCTGTTCTGCTGACCGCAACATCAAGGCTAAGATTAACAAAGATGGTATCTGGTTAGAGAAGATGGATACTAATCCAAGTGAGTTAATACCAGAGGAGTATCGCAAGCCAGGAGAGGGCGCAAAGGGCATTGAGATTGATCTTGATAAGGGTATCGATGCTGTACGTGCGGAATTAACAAAGTATCCTGTATCTACACGCGTCAATCTAAAGGGAACTATCATCGTAGCACGCGACATAGCACATGCTAAGTTGAAGGCTCGTTTAGATACAGGTGAAGACTTACCTCAGTACTTCAAGGATCACCCAATCTTCTATGCTGGTCCTGCTAAGACACCTGCAGGTTATCCTTGTGGTTCAATGGGACCAACAACAGCTAACCGAATGGATCCATACGTAGATGAGTTCCAGAGTCATGGTGGCTCACTCGTTATGTTGGCGAAAGGTAATCGTACGCAAGTTGTTACCGATGCATGTAAGAAGCATGGTGGATTCTATCTCGGTACGATTGGTGGTGTAGCAGCTGTCCTTTCTCAAAGTAGCATTAAGAGCATTGAGTGCGTAGAATATCCAGAGCTTGGTATGGAAGCTATCTGGAAGATTACAGTTGAAGACTTCCCTGCTTTCATCCTTGTCGACGATAAGGGACATGATTTCTTTAAGGAATTAAAGCCATGGACTGGTTGCAGTTGCAATAAATAAAGAATAAGAGTACATAAAACTAAAACTCTTTATCACACAATTACCGTCTCTATCCCCAGCAAACAGTACTTTCTACTCCCCTCTCCGTTCGGAGAGGGGGCGGGGGTGAGGCTTTTTCTTTTGTTTTTATTTGGCTAGTTAATTTATTCTTCTTACCTTTGCCGCCGTGAAAGAATTAGCAATGACATATCAAGGCAATGACGTACTGCAAAGAATTATTCGATTCTTTGCATCTTTTTGCACTTTATCTTTGGTCAATCCAAATAATTTGCTAACACACACACACACACACACACTATATATGCGCACCTAGCGTACAATAACACATTTTTTCTTCTCGCATACGCGCGCGCGAAGCGTGCCGTAACCCCTGTAAACAAAGGACTTTTAGTAGTTTCCTTTGTTCGCTTTTTTATGTCCTTTTTCCAGCTGAAAAAAGGGCTGATTTATGGCATTTTTAATTCAACAAACAATTATAAAAATGAAGAAAGAACTATTAAGAAAACAACATTATGCCTCTCCTTGGTGCAAGGTTATCGAGATGGAGACGGCAAACTTGATCTGTGCCAGTCCTAAGATCAAAGCAACGCCCAGCGGTCCTGGATTTACAGAAGAAGATTGGGACAATGAGCAGACCATAGACGACGGAGATGAGAACGAGTTTGAATAGGTTTATTCCTAGAACAGTAAAAATTAATTAACAACAACAATGAAAAAGATTTCTATTTTATCATCAATAGCCTGTGCAATGCTTGTGATGCTGACAACGGCTTGCAGCAATGAGGATAGCACAAATGGTAAAGGAGAGTATGTACAGGCTGCACAGTTCCGCATAGTAGAAGAGGATTTCGGAGCTGACAACCAGACAACACGTGCCGTTTCCGCTAAGGAGACGCCAACCATAGCAGAGCTCAATGACTGCGAGGCAGAGACCAGCATAGAGAACGATCCAACAGCGAGTATCGCCGCCCGCACACGTAGCGTGACAACTCCTGCGCATTATACCATCCGTGCTTATGATGGAGGCGCATTGCGAGGCGAACTGAAAGGAACTTTCAGCGGCTCAACATTTACCCCTGATGCCAGTACGCCTGATCATATAGAGCTAAGTTATAACCGCACCTATACTTTTGTCTGCTTCAATGACAAGGTAACCCCAAACGGCAATCAGCTTGAAGTAGCTTTGGCAGATGCTGGCACAGCACGCATTGGACGGGTACAAGTAGCTATTGGTACGACAGATAAAACCATTACGATTGCATCCAAACATGCTGGTATACGCGTTCGCACGCAGATGGTGGCAAAGAAGGATATTCCTGCTATTTCAGCCGCACTACAATCTACTGCCAATATTCCGCAGACCGTATCATACGATCCTGCTACAGGAAGCTATACAGCAACGAACTCGGCACCAATGACAGCCGAAGCCAATAACTTTGCTGCCAGCACTGAAACCAAATATTCGGCTTCAGCCTATGGCAAGAATTATGCTTATACCTCTACAGCTGATTACCATTACATTCTGCCAGGGACAGACCTTGCAGCATTGAAGCTGAACTTCACAGGCGGTGTTTTGTTCAACGAAGCCCTTAATGGCACTGTTCAGCCTGCTAAGACAAGTAAGACAGTCGTTTCTAATGAAACCTATATGGTCAAGGTAAAGATGATGCCTTCTTTCCTGTACCTGATGAGTGACGGAACTGTTGGTAAATTCAAGGAAACAACCTTTGGTGGTGGAACGAAGACACCTATAGCAGTAGTCATAGATAAAAACAAGCACATGGCTGTGGCATTGAAAAATGCTGGTGCAAGATGCGCATGGGAACTTAATCTTCTTGGATATTTGGATGTGAATACCCACAGTGTAGATATGAATCACCCAGAGACTTCGCTTACGACTGACGCAACCAGCGGTAAAGATGAGACATGGGA
The DNA here is from genome assembly GCF_000377625.1 of Prevotella veroralis DSM 19559 = JCM 6290. Classification (GTDB taxonomy): domain Bacteria; phylum Bacteroidota; class Bacteroidia; order Bacteroidales; family Bacteroidaceae; genus Prevotella; species Prevotella veroralis. The sequence goes on from NZ_KB898327.1 coordinate 26,178, forward strand.
TGCAAGCTACAGCACAAGCCTTGTCAATGGTGACAAGGTGAAAGGAAAGAACCCAGACTACCCTCCCTTTAAAGCAAGTGCAGACTACGGCAACAGCATTACCTATACTGGTTCGCCTGCACTGACATGGTATCTGCCGTCTAACAGTGACTTCCGCATATTATATAATAACCTTGGATTTGGCGACAGAAGTACCGTCATAACAGATATACAACCACATTACCAAACTGCTACTACATACGGATGGTATGGTGAATTGATGAATGATGCTTTCACAAGCGTTGGAGGCACAGCTATGAGCGGACGATACTGGTCAAGTACACTGTTCTATCAATCTGGAGCCAGTAATTATGCCTGTGGAGGATGGATGATGGTGGAAACTCCATCCCTGCGCTGGACATATTTCCCAGACCATAATATGGTAGGTTCCGCACGTCCTTTTGTTGAATATTAAATACCTTATATCTCTGCAAAGTATATCCCAATAGGAAGGCAATCGTATTCCCAATAGGAAGACGAGTGTGTTCCCAATAGGAAGACGGAGACATTCCCAGTAGGAAGACAAGAGCTTTCCTATTGGGAATATAAAACACTTAACATTATTCATTTAATACGTTAAAAACATGATTAGTTTTAAAGTTGTCGAGCGCGTGCTTGGCGTAGGTCCTAGAAAAGGACAGAAAGCTTATGGCGCAGAGCCAAAGTCTATTAACAAGTTCTCACAGGCATGGCTTGTTGAGCGTATCGTGCGTGAAACCTCATTGAGTGAGGGCGATGTACGCAATGTGCTCATCACGCTGCGAAACATTGTCAAGGAAGTTGTCACCTTAGGTGGTTCACTCGATTTAGGCGATATCTTCTCTATCCGCACCGCAATCCCATCGAAGATGGAGAAAGAGGCAAAGGATGTGTCTGCTGCTTCATTGAAGCGTCCCCGCATCATCGTCCGCTGGAAGTCGGCTGTTGCAGATGCACTGAAGAAGATTGAAGTGGAGGTGGATAACCCTGCAAGAAAGAAAGGTCTCACCCCCAACCCCTCTCCAAAAGGCGAGGGAAGTGAAGAGAACCCTGGACCACAGGTAGGGTAAAAGCCATCCCAAGCCCAGACCTCATCCCACCCCTCTCCAAATGGAGAGGGGAAATTGAAAGTACTGGTTGATAGAGAGTTACAGCAATAGGAGGAGGAAAGAAGCTACTCTATCTTAAAATTTCATTCCTGTACCTGAGAAATATATCTTAATACCATTCTTCCATTCAAATAACTTTGCTGAATTAGACCATTTTATACCTAAAAGGAAGCATAATATGGCTATTTCGTTCATATAGTGTTTATATTTGTTAAAAGATATGTGTGAGCTACACAATATTACAACAGGATACATTATATTTGCATCTGCAAAACCTACAAGGTAAAAAAATAACGACCTTGTGTTAGATAACCAAGTCCTAAATACAACACCCCAAGGACACCTAAGTCAGATAATTTATTAACAAACTCAACTATAATCAATGAGAAAAGGAAAGATTCTACCAGTAAGTGTTTTCCTATCTTGCTGCTGTCTTAACGCGTTTGCCAGTGGTCATGTCAGTTCATCTGACAATCTCGGCAAAAACATGGTTACAGCAATTACCAAGGCAATAGGCACAGGTATCTTAGGAACACAACAATCGAATGGTGATGTAAAAGTTAACGGTACTGTCGTTGACAACGCCGGTGAGCCAATTATTGGTGCAACGGTAAGAGTAAAGAACTCTCAAAGTGGTACAGCAACTGACCTTGACGGTAAATTTGAGTTAAACGTCCCTAAGGGTTCAACGCTTATCATCAGTTACGTCGGAATGCTTACGCAAGAAGTTCAAGTAACAGGTTCTTCTGACCTAAAGATTACCCTGAAAGACGAAGCCCACAAGATAGACGAAGTTGTTGTAACCGCCTTAGGTATCAAACGCTCAGAGAAGGCTTTGAGTTATAACGTACAGAAGATTGGTGGCGAACAACTTAGTGCTGTTAAGAATGTAAACTTTGTAAACAGTCTGAATGGTGCTGTCGCCGGTGTGAACATCAATGCTTCAACGTCAGGTGTTGGTGGTGCTACTCGTGTTGTCATGCGCGGTACAAAATCTATCACTGGTGGTAACAACGTTCTTTATGTAATCGATGGTGTGCCAATGCTCAATAAGAGTGGTGGTGATGTTGGTGGTGGTCGTTATTCAAGCCAACCAAGTGGTGAAGGTATTGCTGATATTAACCCAGACGATATTGAGAGCATCAACGTTCTTACAGGTCCTTCTTCTGCTGCCCTCTATGGTTCAGCTGCCGCTAACGGTGTTATCATGATTAATACGAAACGTGGTACAGAAGGAAAGGTAAGGGTAGCTGTTTCAAGTAGTATGGAGTTCTCTAATCCTTTTGTTATGCCAGAGTTCCAAAATACTTATGGCAACAAAGCAGGTTCTTTTGAGAGCTGGGGTGATCGTTTAGCAACACCGTCTTCTTACAATCCTAAGAACTTCTTTAACACTGGCCATAGTTACATCAACTCTGTAACATTGACAACAGGTACAAAGACAAATAAGACGTATATCTCAGTTGCAACAACCAATGCAACTGGTATATTACCTAACAACAAATACAATCGTTACAACTTTACAGCTCGTAATACAAGCGACTTCCTCAATGACAAGTTACACCTTGACGTGAGTGCTAGTTACATCATCCAGAACACACAGAATATGTATCGTCCTGGTGAGTACTATAACCCATTGACAGCTGTTTACCTTTTCCCACGTGGAGAGGATTGGTCAGCAGTACAGTTGTACAAGCGTTACGACGCATCACGCAAGTTTGCTACACAATATTGGCCATACGGTGATCAGGGTATGCAGTTGCAGAACCCTTACTTTATTGTTAACGACATGATGACTCCTACAGAGCGTAAGCGTTACATGTTCATGAGTAGCTTGAAGTATGACATTCTTCCTTGGTTAAATGTTACTGGTCGTGTACGTGTTGATAACACTAACACTGAATCAGAGAGTCGTTTCCACGCAAGTGGTCAGGGCATCTTGTATGCAGGTACATACGGTAATGGTATCTACAACCACTCTCAGAGCATCGATCAGCAGACATACTTGGATATGATGTTCAATCTTGATAAGAGTTTCGGTACTGATTATCGCTTAACAGCTAACCTTGGTGCCAGCCTCGAAGACTATCGCTCAAGTGGAGTTGGTTTTGGTGGTCCTATCCTCAAGGTTCCAAACTTGTTCTCTTCTGCAGCACTTGACCCAGTAAACGCGATACCTAATGACTCCGAGTTCCGTAAGCGCAACACAGCTGTCTTTGCTAGTGCTGAACTCTCTTGGAAGGATATGTTGTTCCTCTCAATGACAGGACGTAACGACTGGAGTTCACTCTTGGTAAATGCAAAGGAACCTTCTTTCTTTTATCCTTCTGTAGGTTTATCAGCCATTATAACTAAGATGGCTAAACTTCCAGAGTTCATTTCATTCATGAAGGTGAGAGGTTCATATACAGAAGTAGGTTCTCCTATCCCTGATCGCTATCGTGGCGTTACACGCGGAACAGTGACCTACCCTATCTCTAATGGTATTCCTTCTACTCGTACCATCATGCCTTTCTATGACTTCAAGGCAGAAAGAACGAGATCATACGAGTTAGGTTTAGACCTACGCATGTTCAACAACAAATTGAACCTCGACCTTACTTGGTATCACTCTAACACCTACAACCAGACCTTCTTAGCAGAGCTCTCTGCCACATCTCCTTATTCTGGTTTGTATATTCAGGCTGGTGACATTGCCAACACTGGTGTAGAAATGTCTTTAGCATATAACGACCATGTTGGTGCTGTAGACTTTGAGTCACGTCTTGTATATAGCCGCAACGTCAATAAGGTAAAGAAGTTGGTTCGTGATTATCACACAGGTATTGACAATCAGGTAATCAACTTCACAGAGACATCTGCTGGTGGTGGCTTCATCCGCGAGGGTGACAGCATGGGTGATGTATATATCACAAAGGTGTTGAAACGTGATGCATCAGGTAAGATTGCTGTTGGTGCAGATGGTAGTCTGTCTTCTATGGACTTACCAAACGGTCAACGTCTAAAAATTGGAAACACTAACCCAGACTTTACTTTAGGTTGGAGAAACAATATCTCATGGAAAGGTCTTAACCTTTCATTCCTAATCAATGCACGTGTTGGTGGTATCGTAACTTCTGCAACACAGGCTGTTCTTGATCAATTCGGTGTATCTAAAGCCACAGCAGATGCACGTGATCGTGGTTATGTAGAGGTTGCAGGTGGACAGAGAGTTGACCCACAGAAATACTATGAGGTCGTTGCTAACCAGCAGTTAATGGGTTACTACTACTATAGTGCAACTAACGTTCGTCTACAGAACATAAGTCTAAGCTACACATTGCCTAAGACTCTATTAGGACAAGGCTGGCCTGGCGTTACTGTTGGACTCATCGCTAATAACTTATGGATGATTTACAACAAGGCTCCATTCGATCCTGAAGTTGCTGCTTCTACTGGTACCTATGGTCAAGGTAGTGACTATTTCAGTGCTCCTAGCCTAAGAAACATTGGATTTAGCTTGAAACTTAACTTCTAAAATAAACTTCTTATGAAAAGAAATATTAATTCTATTATATGTGTTTCGGCTCTTGCCGCATCACTATTAGCATCTTGTCAAGCTGACTTTGAGGATATAAACCGTGATCATCGTCAGCCTACAGAAGAACAATTAGAGCAAGATAACCTCAATGTCGGTGGTTTTGTTACTTCTTTCGAAGAGAGTATCTTCCCTGTAGGATCTTCTGGTACAGGTTATGTTAACGATTATCAGATTCCTTACACACTAGCAGGTGCATGCTGGATTGGCTATATGGCACCAGCTCAAAATAAGTGGGTTGGACGTGGTTTCCCTAGTTATGCTCTGAAGCCATGGAGCCAGTATACCTACAATGTAATGGCTGGTAATGCCTTCCGTAACTTCCTTGACGTTAAGAAGCGCACAGCTAATGATCCGGAAGGATTAGCAATAGCACAGATTATTAAGGTCGCAGCCGTCCACAAAGCTGCAGATACCTTTGGTCCTATTCCTTATACTAAGGCTGGTATCGCTGGTGCTACAACAGCTGAATACGACTCACAAGAAGATGTTTATAAGGCTATGCTAAAAGATTTGGACGACGCTGTTCAGGCTCTTAGCAATGGTGGACATGATGTGTTCCCTAAGTATGATATCATTTACGAAGGAAATTACACTAAGTGGTGTAAGTTTGCTAACTCTTTAATGCTTCGCTTGGCTATGCGCATTGTTTACGCTAATCCAACGCTTGCACAGCAATATGCAGAGAAAGCAATCAATAATCCTTATGGTGTAATTGAGTCTGCTAAAGACGCTGCACAGCTATCTAAGGGTGCAGGTGTTTCTCTACGAAATCCATTAGTAATTATCAATGGTAGCTACAATGACGTTCGTATGGGTGCAGAGATTGAATCATACCTCAAGGGTTATGATGATCCACGTATTGCCTCTTACTTTGTAAAGTCAAAGAACAATGGTATCGAAGGTTACTATGGCGTTCGTTCAAGTATTCCAAATACAACAGACTACTTGGATAAGACAAAGTCATCTTCTCTCAATGTGCAAGATGCAACACCTATTTACATCATGAAGGCTTCTGAGGTTTATTTCCTACGTGCTGAAGGTGCACTTCGTGGCTGGAACATGGGTGGTGGCTCTGCACAGTCATACTATGATAAGGGTATTGCTACTTCATTTGAAGAGAATGGTTTAAGTTCGGCACAAGCAACTGCTTATGCCGCAAATAGTACAGCAAAACCAGCTAACTTTATTGATGCACAACACTCTGAATATAATGCAACTGCAGCCTCTACGATCACTATCAAATGGGAAAGCAGCGATACCTTTGAAAAGAACTTAGAGCGTATCATCACACAGAAGTACCTTGCTATCTATCCTGATGGACAGGAGGCTTGGTCAGAGTTCCGCCGCACAGGATACCCTCGCATATTCCCTTCTGTTCTCAACGCAACAGATTGTGATGTTGATGGTGACCTCCGTCCTACACGTATTCCATACTCAAATGATGAATACACCAAGAACCTTGTAAACATTCAGAAAGCTGTTCTATTATTGAATGGGCCAGACAATGGTGCAACACGTGTATGGTGGGATAAGAAGATTAAATAACCCTTATAAAGATTATTCAAATGAAGAAATATTATATTTTCGGTCTCTTAGCATTGCTCTTCGCTACTGTTAGTTGTAGCGATTGGACAGAGCCTGCAACAAAGAATATCGACGGACTCTTAGCTGATGCTGATGCTGCACAGGCAAAAGCACATGAAGCCTATCTTGCTAACCTCCGTGCGTACAAACAAACAGATCACCAAGTCACCTTCGGGTGGTTTGGTGGCTGGACGGGAGAGAACCCAGCTTCACGCTGCCTTTATAATCTCCCTGATAGTACAGACTTCGTTTCTCTTTGGGATGGTTTCTCTAATCTAACAAAGGCACAACAGACTGACTTGAAGCGTGCTCAAGAAGAGAAAGGTATCCGTGCATTGGCATGTGCTCTTCTTTTCGACATTGGTAAAGGTGTAACTCCTGCACAGCCTAAAGCATCAAAGGACAAAGGTGAGACTTGGGAACAATACAACCACAACTACTGGGGTTGGGTAGATGGTGATGAGGATAAGATCAATGCTGCGATTGTAAAGTATGCTAATGCGATCTGTGACACTATCTATAAGTACAATCTTGATGGTTTCGATCTCGATGCAGAACCTTATATCCCACAGCCATTCCACACCAATAAAGAGATGTGGCAAGGTGATCGTATGAACCTCTTCATCCGCACTATGGGCAAGCGCATCGGTCCAAAGGCAGAGACAGAAGAAGGAAGAAAGAAGCTGTTAGTCGTAGACGGTGAGCCTTACTGGTTCTCTGCAGATATGGCTCTCTACTTCAACTACTACATCCTTCAGGCTTACAACTGCTATTCTTACACTGATCTTGACACACGCTTCCAGCAGGTTGCTAATAAATTTGCGTCAAAGCAATCAGCCGAAGAGGTAGCTCGCAAGCTCATCGTAACAGAGAACTTCGAGGCATACTCTGCTAAGGGTGGTGTAAACTTCACGACTCGTGATGGAAAGACTGTCACATCTTACCTTGGTATGGCTCAATGGCAACCACTAAAGGGACGCAAGGGCGGTATCGGTAGTTATCACATGGAGAAAGATTATGCAGCTAATCCTTCTTACAAATACCTACGTCAAGGCATCCAGATCATGAACCCTGCTGTAAAATAACTAAAACATAAATAGACAAGATGAAACATATATTTCAATTCTTAGGTATCGCTTCTATAGCATGTCTCACATGGTCATGTGCAAATGTAGACTATGATGAGGTGGGCAATGAAGACAAGTTACCCAACGCAATATATATAGATGGTGCAGATGTTGCGCCGATCTCTAAGCTCACAGTAGACGCAGCTGGTGGTAAGGCTAGCTTTACAGCTCGCGCAGCAAATAGACTATCATCCAATGCTAATCTAAAGTTTGCCATTGATGAGGAAGCACTGACTAAGTACAATGAGGCAAATGGCACACACTATAAGCTATTGCCTGCAAAGTATTACAGCTTATCAACAGAGAATCTCACCATTGATAAGGCAAACATCTCTAATGGTACAATTGATGTAAACGTTAAGCCTCTTGGTACCGATCTAGATGCTTCAACAAAGTATGCTATACCTGTGAAGATCGCTTCAGCTGATGGCGCAAAGCTCCTCGGTTCAAGCTCAGTAAAGATCTTCGCTATCGACCGCGTACTTTACACAACCGCTCTACGTCAGAAAGACTTCTACTTGAAGACCATCTTCCCAACACCTTACACCGGCTTACAGGAGTGGACAATGTCTTACGCTATCAAGCTTGATCGCAACAAAGACAACCAAGCAGTTCTCTCTCCAGACTTCTATTCTCGTGTCACTGCTGATGGTGCCTTGCAGATGAAGGTAGGTGAGACTGACGACCCTAAGGCATTTGCTAAGACAAAGCTACAGCCAGGTAAGTGGTATTACATCGCTTGGGTTTATAAGAACCAGCATGTAAGATGCTACATCAATGGCGTACTTGATAACGAGTTCGACGTACCAAAGGTTGAGACTTTCACTAAGTTGAACATGAGTTGGGGCGCATTCGAGGGCTATGTTCGTGAGATTCGTCTCTATAACAAGGCACTCACAGCATTCCAGGTAGCTGATAACTTGTACATTGAAACACCTGACAATCCAGACTTACTCTTCTATGCTCCATTAGACAAGAAGACTGGTATTAAGGATGTATCAAAGAAGCAGAATACGATCAAGGTTTATGCTGCTGGCTCAAACGATGCTACAGAATATAACCAAAGCCTTCTTACATGGTCGAATGAGAAGTTCCCAGAATAACATTCAATAAGTAACTAAGCAATATGAAAAAGAACATATATATTATAGCAGTTGCACTCGCAGCTACAACCTTTACGGGTTGTAGCCACGATTACAACTATGATGGCGAGTACGACATCCCAGGTTATTTCCATGGTTCTGACCCACGAAACAACTTGGTTTACTTCCCAACTAATGTTCAGGAATATACCAACGACTTTGTTGGAGACATTCCATTGGGTGAGAATAGTCACACATTTAACTTCACTGCAAACATTAGTCGTAATCTTACTAACGCTACTAAGGTTCAGGTGGCATTAGCAGCTGACGCTCCATTGTTGGCTACTACCTACAAAGATTATCAGGTCGCTACTGCTGACCAGATATCTCTTCCTAACAACGGAGTATTTGACTTTGCAACTGGCACAACCCAAGTAAACATACCCGTCACTGTAAATAATCTCCAGAAGATTACCAAACCAACAGTCGTACCAGTACGTATTACGCCTTCAAGTGCAGACTTGAAGAATCCATCAACAACCAAGCAGGACTATGCTTACATCGTTATTCAACCTAAGGATGTATGGACAGCTAAGCTTGTTGGTGAAGGTGGAATAGCAAAGATTGGTGCTTCTACTACGACATATACAAGTGGAACAACATTGAATATTCGCTTTGCTACAACCAAGCAGATTACTGAAGACTGCAAGGTAGGACTAGAGCGTGACAACTCTCTCTTCAAGAGTGAGGGTAACAAGAAACTTGCACCAGAAGGTATCTCTGTCGCTTCACAGGTAAATGCAAAGAACTTATCAGAAGTGCAAACTACCGTAACATTGCAACATCCAGAGAAGTTCACAGCAGAGGGCTTATACATCCTTCCAATGCGTGCAGTATATTATGACAAGGCAGGTAACAAGCATTACATCCAAGGCGGTGAGGTGCTCATCCCTATTAATGTTGCTGATATCCACTTCGAGGCATCATCCTCTGCTCCATCAGGTAGTAAAATCTCTAGTTCAGATTACACCATCACTACTTCTAATCCATTCTCTTATGGTTCAATAGAAGATTTGTTTGATGAAGATACTGAGCAGTTCACTTATCTTCCACAAGGTACAACAGACATTACTATCGATTTGAAGCACACAACGAGCGTGAAGGGAATGAGCTTAGGAATATATATCAATAGTGATTATGCTTACTATCCAGACTACGTAAAGGTTTATGGTAGTACCGATGGTTCTAACTGGCAACTCATGTCTGACAAGATTACTATGAACCAAACAACTTGGAATGACATCGTTGCTACGAAGACTACAAATGTGCGCTACATAAAGATTGAGTACCACACACCAGAGGCTTTTGGTTCATTGTCAGAGATCGAAATCTTTAAGTAATACCGATAATAAGTAAACTTCCTCGTGGGTGTTTACAACAAGCAAATATAAGAGGCTGTATCGCTTCTCTTGCCACTACAATAGGTGGATAATGAGATGAGGTACAGCCTCTTTTTGTGTCATATATAGACAGCAGATATGTGTTACCACCGTTACACGTATGTGCTATTACTTGTTACACATAGGTGATATAGAAGTATCATCAGCATGATACTGGAGTATCATCAGGATGATACTGGAGTATCATTAGGGTGATACTGGAATATCATTAGGGTGATACTGGAATATCATTAGGGTGATACTGGAGTATCATCAGCATGATACAACAAGGAGAAGACGTCAAACGAATCAGATGGAGGATAGGTTCTCCTACAAACAAAGTAACGCCCTTCTTGACTTGAGATAAGCGTTATCTCGCATCAAGAAGGGCGTTTGCTATATTTAAGACAAGTGTGTCTGCCGCTCTCCTACTCTACCAAACGATAGAGACCAACCTCACTAATGGATGGAATGTCACGTACTTGATGAATAACCAAACGTACTTCTTTCGCTGTTTGAGGAACGAATTTCAACAGGCGCTTATGTCCTATCGTTGTACCCTCCGTCACCTTCTTCCATTGTCCTTTGGCATCTTTTATCTCCAATGAGAACTGCTCTACTCGCTGTCCCTTTCGGATATCTTCTTGCACAGAAAGCACATTGAATGTCGCTGGTTGCTTGAGTTTAAACAGGAAAACAGCCGTACCCTTTTTCATATTCGGACGGACGGATGTATCGTAATTATCATCTATCAAATTCTGCCCTTTACCCTCTCGCAACTGACAAGTAACTTTCGCATTCGCTAAAAGGTTATGCTTAAAGGTAGTATCATATAACTGACGGAAACCACGAAGGCTCTTCACATCTGCCTCCGCGAGCTGTCCTTCCTTATTCGGAGGGAGATTCAAGAGTAAAACTCCATTCATTCCAACTGATGAGAAGTAGATATTCATCAACTCTTTGGGTGTCTTTACCTTATTGTCCTGATCCTTATGATAGAACCAACCTGGGCGTATGGAAACGTCAATCTCTGCAGGATACCATACGAGAGACTTTGCTTTCTCAATTACTTTCCTGCTTCCTAAATCCTCTCCACGCATATCGCCAACAGGCTGAGTCAGCATTTCCTGTTGAGAGTTCTTAGCTATGGCATCCTGGTTGAGATTATCCTTTGGAACAACGCTCCACTCCATTTCACGCCCTTTGCCCGTCTCTGTTCCAACCCATCGAACGTCTGGTCCCATAACTGCTATCACTGCATCGGGTTGTAATTTGCGGATGACTTCATACCAACGCACAAAGTCATAGTGCTGCTTCTTACCGTTAGGTCCTTCACCGCATGCACCATCAAACCATACTTCACTAACCTTTCCATATTGCGTGAGTAACTCTGTCAGTTGCTTAACAAAGTAATCGTTATATTCTTCTGTACCATAGAGCTTAGAGTTACGATCCCATGGCGAGAGGTAAACACCAAATGACATACCATACTTATGACAGGCATCACTAACCTCACGAACCACATCGCCCATTCCGTTCTTCCATGGCGATTGCTTCACACTATGGTCAGTATAAGCTGAAGGCCATAAACAGAAACCATCATGATGCTTACATGTAAGGATGGCACACTTGAATCCCGCCTCCTTTAACTCACGTATCCATTGGTCGGCATCGAGGTTAGTTGGATTGAAGATCGCAGGAGATTCCGTTCCATCGCCCCACTCCCTGCCTGTATAAGTATTCACACCATAATGTAAGAAAGCTGTCAACTCCTGTCGTTGCCAGTTGAACTGACGAGCAGAAGGAACAACATTTGCAGCTTTCTTAATAATGTCTGCGGGCGAATCAGATGGATTGATAACAACAAAATTATGCTCCTGAGCATGCGCTACAGGGAGCAATGCAGGCATACAAAGCAAGCAAGAACTTGCTATCGTAGCCCTCAGAATTTTCGAGTAGGCTTTATTCTGCATACGAATAGGTAATTGATTGTAAATTAATTTATGTATTACTTCTCCGCAAAAGTACGACTTTCTCTTTAGATAATCAAACTCTGCTATCACAAAAAGGATATAAAGACTCCTAAAAGCAGAACAAACGACTGTAAACGACAAATAGCCCAGAAATAACACTTTAATTGGTAAATTATAGTTAAATGTTTCGATAAGTATAAGTAAATTCGTAACTTTGAATCCGCTTTACAAGACAACCCAATAAACAAATGAATCTAAAAACTAAGAACCGAGTGACGGTAAACGAAAGCCAGAACAAGCAGCATAGTCCAGCAACGTGGGTACCAACACTTTACTTCGCAATGGGTATGCCCTTCGTCGTTCTCAACATGGTTTGCACGTTAATGTATAAAGGTATGGGAGTTTCTGATGCTCAAATTACCTTTTGGACATCGCTCATCATGCTTCCGTGGACATTCAAACCGTTATGGAGTCCATTCCTTGAAATATACAAAACAAAGAAGTTCTTTGTTGTTCTCACACAAATCCTTACAGGATTGTTGTTCGCATTAGTAGCCTTTGCACTGCACCTTCCTTCGTTCTTCGCAATCACCATCGCCATACTAGCAGTAATTGCGATGAGTGGTGCAACACATGATATTGCAGCTGACGGAACCTATATGTCAGTACTTTCTAATGAGGAACAAGCCCGTTGGATAGGCTGGCAAGGTGCATTCTATAACATTGCAAAGATTGCAGCAACTGGCGGATTGGTATATCTTGCAGGTACGTTTATTAACATCTTCGGCGTTACCAAGGCATGGACAATTATCATGCTCATTATCGCAATCATAATGGTTGCTATTGGTATCTACCATTATTTCATCCTTCCTAATCCAAAGAAAGAAGCACAAGAAACACCTCAATCACTTAGTGATTCATTAAATGAATTACTCAAAGTATTTATTGATTTCTTCAAAAAGCCACATATTCTATACTATATCTTCTTCATCATTCTGTATCGATTTGCGGAAGGTTTCGTGATGAAGATTGTCCCTCTCTTCCTTAAAGCACCCCGTGCTGAACAAGGATTAGGGCTTACCGAACAAGAGATTGGGCTTTGCTATGGCACGTTCGGGGCTGCAGCTTTCGTCATCGGATCTATCCTTGCAGGTTATTATATTGCTCATAGAGGATTGCAGAAGAGCTTATTTTCACTTGCGTTAGTATTTAACATTCCCTTTATCGCTTACACACTCTTGGCTATTTATCAACCAGAAAGCTTGGTATGGATTGGTGGCGGTATCGTAATGGAGTACTTCGGGTATGGCTTCGGCTTTGTGGGTCTGTCACTATTTATGATGCAACAGGTTGCTCCAGGTAAACATCAAATGGCACACTATGCCTTTGCCAGTGGTATTATGAACCTCGGAGTAATGTTGCCGGGTATGCTAAGTGGTTTCTTTAGTGACCTCCTCGGCTATCGTTTGTTCTTCATCTTTGTATTGGTATGTACCATCCCAGCATTACTAATTACATGGTTCGTACCATTCACTTACCCAGACACAACTAAGAAAGAAAAGGCTTAATAAGCACCTAAATAACAAGTATAACATTCAAACAATATAATTAAAACCAAAACTTATGAGATTAATCATAGAACCCGATTACAATCAGTTATCTAAATGGGCAGCTAACTATGTTATCGAACGTATCAATGCTGCAAAGAATCAAACAAAACCTTTTGTTCTCGGTTTGCCTACAGGTTCGTCACCAGAGGGTATGTATGCAGAACTCGTTAAGGCTTACAAGGAAGGTAGAGTGAGTTTTAAGAATGTGGTTACATTCAATATGGATGAGTATGTGGGACTACCTGAAAGTCACCCACAAAGCTATCATTCATTCATGGCGGAGCATCTCTTCAATCATATTGATTGTCCAAAAGAGAACATCCATATACTTAATGGTAATGCAGAGGATCTACAAGCTGAATGTCAACACTATGAGGACATGATCCGTGAAGCAGGTGGTATCGATCTCTTCCTCGGAGGTATTGGTCCTGACGGACACATCGCCTTCAATGAGCCAGGTTCATCACTTCGCTCACGTACACGCATCAAGACATTGACATCTGACACTCGTATCGCAAACTCGCGATTCTTCGATAATGACCCAGAGAAGGTTCCGGCACATGCTTTAACAGTAGGTGTTGGTACCGTGATGGACGCTAAGGAAGTCCTTATCCTTGTAAATGGTCATAACAAAGCAGAGGCTCTTCACGCTGCTGTTGAGGGTGGCATTACCCAGAAATGGACAATCAGTGCCCTTCAAATGCACGAACATGGAACCATCGTTTGTGATGAATCTGCAACCGACAAGTTGACTGTTGAAACATATAAATACTTTAAAGATATAGAAAAGGAGAACCTATAATGAAACTAAATCTAAGTTCGCAAATCGTACTCAACCAAGTTTCTAAGGAGTTTTATCACCCATCATCTGCTATCGAGAGATCAGAGATTACACGCTTTGAAAAGGTGCCTACTGATATCTTCCCAACCATCGAAGAGGGTGCCGCTGACATAGCGAATCAACTTGAGATTGATATTAAGAAGAGGGAGCAGGAAGGTCGACTATTTATCATGGGTATCGGTTCCGGCTCATCTCTCACACCAATATTTGAAGAACTTATCAAGCGTCATAAAGCTGGCAAATTGAGCTTCAAGAACGTTGTTATGTTTAATGCTTACGAGTACTTCCCACTGAATGCTGAGAATGTAAATCGCAGTATCAATCAATTGAAACAACGCTTCCTTAATCATATAGATATCGAAGAGAAGAACATCTATACGTTGGATGGAACGATTGCTCAAGACAAGGTACAAGAACATTGCCATGCCTATGAACAGTGTATTAAAGAGCTTGGTGGACTTGATGTTATCCTATTGGGGATTGGTCGTATGGGTAATATTGCAACCAACGAACCAGGTTCTAGTCTCACCTCTGCATCACGCCTTATCCTCATTGATGAGACTGCACGCGAGGAGATGAAGATGAGTTTTGGCTCACAAGAGACCGTTCCTCCATGCTCTATCACTATGGGTATTAGCACTATACTTGCCGCTCGCAAGATTTTCTTAACAGCATGGGGCGAGGAGAAGGCAGATATCATCAAGAAGACTGTTGAGGGTAAGATTAGTGAAACTGTACCAGCATCTTACTTACAAACACATAATGATGCTCATGTAGTAATCGATCTCTCTGCTGCCGCAAAACTTACTCGCATCCAGCATCCTTGGCTTGTTGCTTCATGCAAGTGGACCGATAAGCTGGTACGCTCAGCATTGGTGTGGTTGTGCCAAATCACAGGTAAACCAATCCTCAAGCTAACGAATAAAGACTACAATGAAAATGGTCTTAGTGAGTTATTAGCACTCTATGGTTCAGCTTACAATGCTAATATTAAGATCTTTAATGACCTTCAGCATACTATCACTGGATGGCCAGGTGGTAAGCCAGATGCCGACGACACCTATCGCCCTGAGCGTGCTAAACCATTCCCCAAAAGAGTGATTGTATTCTCTCCACACCCTGATGATGATGTTATCTCAATGGGAGGAACACTCCGTCGACTAGTACAACAAGGTCATGATGTACATGTGGCTTATGAAACATCAGGCAACATTGCCGTTGGAGATGAGGAAGTTGTACGCTTCATGCACTTCATCAATGGCTTTAACCAAATATTCGGCAACGAGCAAGATGAAGTTATCAAGTCTAAATACAAAGAGATTAAGAACTTCTTGAAAGGCAAGAAAGAAGGTGACATTGATACACAAGATGTACGCACTATCAAGGGACTTATCCGTCGTGGAGAGGCTCGCACAGCTTGTACATTCAATCAGATCCCACTCGACCACGTACACTTCTTGGATCTTCCTTTCTATGAGTCTGGTAAGATTGAGAAGCTCCCAATGAGTGAGGCTGATGTAAACATTGTTAGAGACCTCATCACTAAGGTGAAACCACATCAGATTTATGTTGCTGGTGACTTGGCAGACCCTCATGGTACACACCGTAAGTGTACTGATGCTGTACTTGCTGCTTTAGACCTTGAGAAAGAAGCTAAAGCAGAGTGGCTAAAGGATTGTCGCGTATGGATGTATCGTGGTGCATGGGCAGAATGGGAAATTGAGAATATCGAAATGTGCGTTCCTATCAGTCCTGAAGAGCTACGTGCTAAACGCAACTCTATTCTCAAACACCAGAGTCAAATGGAGAGTGCTCCATTCCTCGGAAACGATGAGCGACTCTTCTGGCAGCGTTCGGAAGACCGCAATCGCGGGACAGCTAAACTATACGATGACCTCGGCTTAGCTTGTTATGAGGCTATGGAAGCATTCGTTGAATACAAGTTCTAGTATCTAAAGGGGCTGTAATAGAAAGAGTATCTTTAGATTACAACCTTTGAAAGAAATAACCCTGTACCTACCTTCCAAGGGTAGGTACAGTTTATACAAACCCCAATATAATCATGTTCTCATCGATTAGAACAGTGATTATTACTAAACAAAACAATCAAAAACTTCCCCATTTAACAAAAATGAGAAAGCAAATTATCTTTTCACTTATTCTCTCTTTGTCATGTTTGACAGGGTATGCAAAGACTATCCAAACACCTAAAGATGATGGTGAATTTAGAACCATTGTCTTTGACGGAACACATAGCACCGTCCCTTACCGCATCCCTGCAATCACAGAAACACGCAAAGGAATATTGCTCGCAGTATGCGACTATCGCTTAAACCACAGTGATATAGGATGGAACAATCGCAATGGTTTATGGCAGATTAACGTTGTTATGAAGACAAGCCAAGACTTTGGTCGAACTTGGTCAGACTCTGTTTGCGTTGCACGTGGTAATGAGCATGCAACTAACCCTGTACGTGCTGCCTTCGGTGACCCAAGTATTGTAGCAGATAGAACATCTGACAATGTCCTCCTACATTGCGTTGCGGGAAAGTCAGGATACCAGACAGCAACCCGGCAGAATCCACAACATGCAGTATTCTTCCATAGTAAGGATGGTGGTAAGACATGGGACAATGGTATTGAGCTAACCGAGATGATACATGGTCTTTATGATGGAACACTACCCAACGGAGGCAAACCTGATGGTATATTCCTTACATCAGGTAAGATCATGCAAAGCCGCTATATACGTAAAGGTAAGTTCTATCGCCTTTATATAGCACACCCAATTAGGCAAAAAGGCGTGGATATCTGCGGTACATTTGTTATCTACTCTGATGACTTCGGATATACTTGGCATACCCTTGGTAACCCTTCAGTCGCTCCTTCAATAGCACAAGATGAATCAAAGCTAGAGGAGTTACCTGATGGTAGTGTATTACTTAGTTGCAGGAATGTATATGGTGGAAGACGATTCAATGTGTTCACATATACCAATGCAAAAGAGGCTACTGGGGCATGGGGCAAAGAGGTAATGCCTGAGAATATGACCGCTAAGGAAGTAAATGCATGTAATGGTGGTATCCTCATCGTACCAGCTAAGAGGAATATTGATGGGAAACAACTCTTCGTCGCCCTACAATCTGTTCCTCTCAGTGCAAAGCGTGATAGCGTTGGTTTCTATTATAAGGAAATAGCTCGTTATGCTGATTACTCAACAGCAGCGGCACTTGGAAAGAACTGGAAGAAAGGACTACGTGTAACTGACGAATCTTCTTGTTACTCCACAATGGTTAATATGTCTAATCATCGCATAGGCTTCCTTTACGAAGTTCGCGGGCAAAATGATGGCTATGACATAGAGTTTGTTAGTCTCTCATTGAATGACATCACGAAAGGAGAATACACGATTCTTCCACATGTTGACCGCACGCAATTCCTCAAAGATGCAGCTCTTGCAAAGAAAGGAAAGACTCAACCAACTTACAAAAGCAATATAAGAAAGAAATAAGAACAGACTTTTATACGATCAATTTATTATCAAGATATTGACATGAGAAAAATATTCAGCATTCTTTGTGGCATATTACTTCCTCTATCCTCATTGGCTCAGACTACCGCTCCTGAGTGGCAAAGTCAATACAGCACAGGACTGAACAAGTTAGAACCACACGCTTATGTGATACCTTACTCATCTGTTGCAGCATTGCAGCAACCTGGTGGTTACGAACATTCCACCTACTATATGTCGCTCAACGGAAAGTGGAAGTTCCATTGGAATAGAAACCCCGAGCTACGCCCAAAGAACTTTTATCAACCTGACTTTGCCGTACAGGGTTGGAATGACATCAATGTTCCAGGCAACTGGGAACGCCAAGGTTACGGATTACCAATATATGTCAATGAGACATACGAATTTGATGATAAGCTCTTCAACTTTAAGAAGAACCCTCCTTATGTACCATCTGCAGAGAATGAAGTAGGCGATTATCGTCGTACATTCACTATACCAGCAGCATGGAAGGGACGCCGTGTCGTTCTATGTTGCGAAGGCGTTAAATCATTCTTCTACCTATGGATCAATGGACAATATGTTGGTTACAACATGGGTGCGAAGATGCCTTCAGAATGGGATATAACCAAGTACCTTAATGACAAGGGAGATAATGTAATTGCGATGGAGGTTTATCGTTGGAGCTCTGGTTCCTACCTTGAATGCCAAGACTATTGGCGTATGAGTGGTATTGAACAGGATGTATATCTCTACTCCACACCCACGCAATACATTGCAGACTACAACACAACTGCTTCTGTTGACAAACAGACGGATGGTAGCTACAATGGTACTTTCAGTCTAACGACCAATATTAAAGGAACAGGAGCTGCTTCTGTCAATTACACCTTAACGGATGATAAAGGCAACAAAGTGCTCTCCGAAGATAAGACTGTAAACCCGAAAGATGCCGATGCCATCGTTACCTTCACCACAAAGAATGTACAGAATGTAGCTGCATGGAGTGCTGAGCACCCTAATCTCTACACGTTACTTATCACCTTAAAGGATAAAGATGGTAATGTAACAGAGCAAACTGGTAGCAAGATAGGATTTAGGACTATCGAGATAAAAAACAAGCAACTCTGCGTCAACGGCACACCTATTCTCGTCAAGGGAGTCAATCGTCACGAACATTCAGAACGTGGTCGCACCGTCAGCAAGGAGCTTATGGAGCAGGATATCCGTATGATGAAACAGAACAACATCAACTTTACTCGTTGCTCTCATTACGTCAACGACCCTTATTGGTATCAGCTTTGTGACAAATACGGATTGTACGTTATCGATGAAGCAAACATCGAGTCACATGGTATGGGATATGGCAAAGAGTCATTAGCAAAGGATAGTACATGGCTCAAGGCACACATGGATAGAACCCGCCGGATGTATGAGCGTTCTAAAAACCACCCAAGTATCATCATCTGGTCATTAGGTAATGAGGCTGGTAATGGCACTAACTTCGAGCACACATATCGCTGGCTTAAGAATGCAGATAAGACTCGCTTGATACAATACGAGCGTGCGGAAGAAAACTTCAACACGGACATCTATTGCCCAATGTATCGTTCACTCGATCACATGAAGGCATACGCAAAGCGCACTGACACAACTCGCCCTTACATCATGTGCGAGTATCTTCACGCTATGGGTAATAGTTGTGGTGGCATGAAGGACTACTGGGACTTGATTGAGAAAGAACCTATCTTGCAAGGTGGAAACATCTGGGACTGGGTTGATCAGTCGTTCCGTGAGATAGATAAGAATGGTAACTGGTATTGGAGCTATGGTGGTGATTATGGACCAAAGGATGTTCCTAGCTTCGGAAACTTCTGTACGAATGGTTTGATAGCTGCCGATCGCACGCCTCACCCACATCTTGCAGAGGTGAAGAAGATTTACCAGAACATTAAATCAGAGCTTGTATCAAACGATAAAGAAATAACGATTAAGGTAAAGAACTGGTTTGACTTCACCAATCTCAATGCTTACCAGCTTAACTGGCAGATTGTTGATGAGAACGGAAAGGTGCTCTCTAAGGGAACAAAGAACGTGGATTGCGCTCCTCATGAAACAACAACTATCACCTTCCCTGCTGCTAACTTGAAGGCAACAACTGAAGCCTTCCTTGATCTCGCATGGCAACCTGTCAATGACGGATTGGTTATCACCAAGAATGATGTTGTTGCTTACGATCAGTTCACACTGAAACAAGCAGCGAACTGCACCACCTATCTCCCTCGTGAGAAGCAACGCACAAGTTATAAGGTGGATGAGAAAACAGGCGAGTTAACCTCTTTGAAGAATGGTAACAAGGAATATCTTGCTACCCCACTCTGCCTTAGTCTTTATCGTCCGGCAACCGATAACGATGGACGTGACCAATTCGGACTTAGACTCTGGCGTGAGGCTGGACTTGATTCTATCACGCAGAAGGTAACGAAGATTACGCATAAAAAGGACGTAACGAGTGCAGAGACCGAGATTATCGGTAAGAAGGGTAACGTCATTGGAACAGCTCTCTTCACTTATCAACCACAAAAGAATGGTGCATTGGCAGTATCAGTAACCTTCAACCCAGACACTGCAATCATCAAATCGCTTGCTCGCATTGGACTTACCTTCCGCATGAATGACGACTTTGGAAAGGTTGAATACGTTGGTCGTGGTGATGTTGAGACTTACAGCGACCGCAAACAAACAGGATTGATTGGGCATTATAACACCACAGCAGAGGCTATGTTCCATTATTATGTGAAACCACAAGCAACGGGCAATCGCACTGATGTACGATGGGTGAAGTTCTCTGACACAAAGAACCAACTGATGGTTGCAGCGCAGCAACCCTTCCAGTTCTCTGTAATACCATTCTCTGATAGTGTTGTCGATCGTGCTACTCACATCAACCAACTCTATCGCGATGGTAAGGTAACAGTACACTTAGATGCACTGCAAAGCGGTGTTGGTACTGCAACTTGTGGTCCTGGTGTTGCCGAGCAATATCGTGTTCCAGTTAAGCGAACAACCTTCAGCTTCGTTCTCTATCCTTTCGCCAAATAGTGTAGACGATTAGAACGACATTAACAATCGCCCTATTCCTTTCCTCTTGCCGTGATTCGGAGGAAAAGAATAGGGCTTTTCAGTCCCCTAACATTCCTTACGAACGACTTTACTAAGCCCTCTTTTAAAAAGAGAGAATATACCGGAATGGATTACTAAGATACG
Organism: Prevotella veroralis DSM 19559 = JCM 6290; assembly: GCF_000377625.1. Lineage (GTDB taxonomy): Bacteria > Bacteroidota > Bacteroidia > Bacteroidales > Bacteroidaceae > Prevotella > Prevotella veroralis. The sequence goes on from NZ_KB898327.1 coordinate 47,319, forward strand.
TAAGGACAGACGAACAATAGTATCTATTCGCTCTCTCTTATTAGTCTCCTATCGGACTAATAATACTCTGATGACTGTTTGTATATAAGACCTATTGAATTGGACTAACCTGTCCAACAAATTGGACAAACGTGTCCAGCGAATTGGACTAACGTGTCCAACATTGTTATGAAAGGATAACTAAAGTCCTACCCAGCCTATCGAATGATAAGGATGCCTAAAGGAAGTCAGGTAGGATATAACAATTCGACCTCTATGATAGAACCTTTTGTAAAGGAGCAGGTGCATTACTCCATTTGAGGAGGGCGTTTCCTTGATATGAAAAGAGCCTCTCCTTGATGTGAGGAAAGGCTCTCTTATATACGGCTTTATAACCATCTGAAACACAGACAACCAACAGGTCGTTAGCTTCCGATAGTAAGCTCAATTAAAAACGTTCGTGTAATTCAATAGGAACCAAGCCACGATTCCTAATAAAACAAGGGTTATTGTTAATCGGAAAAGACAACTTGTTATCTTCTTAATCAATATTACACCAACGACTAAAGCCAATAACAAGCCTAAAAACTGTTCGAATTGTTCCATCTTACAACATCATAGATTCCTACTTAAACAAATGCCTGAAATTCATCGGGATAGGTGTCTCAAACTCCATGCGCTGATGTGTCATAGGATGGTAGAAACAAAGAACATAAGCATGCAAACATAGTCGGTGCAAAGGATCATCACCATTGCCATACTTGACATCGCCGCAGACTGGATGCCCCATATCGGCTGAATGCACACGTATCTGGTTCTTCCTTCCTGTTTCCAAACGATATTCAACAAGACTATGACGCACTGTTCTATCTAACACATGAAAGTGAGTAACGGCATACTTACCGCCATTATCCACTGGAGAACTATAGGTAACATAAGCCTTATTATCCTTCAACCAGTTGGCAATCGTCCCCTCATCGTTCTCCATCTCACCACTGACAACAGCCACATAGCGGCGGTCATAGACAATATTATGCCAATCTCTCTCCAAGAGCTGTTCGGTCTGCATATCCTTAGCATATATCATTAAGCCCGATGTGTCACGGTCTAAACGATGCACAACATGTGCTGCGCACTTCTGTCGAGACTTGTGGAAATAATCGTCCAACACGGCTTTCACATTTAGAGCAGAGTGACCAGCAGCCATTGAGAGGATACCTATGTTCTTCTCAATCACAACTAAGAAGCGATCCTCATAGACTATCTTCACGTAACGACTACGGAACAGATCGTTCTTCTTACTCGTACTTACTGAAACCTTGTCACCAGCTCTTAGCGGATAATCAAACTGCGTTACGCACTTGCTGTTAACCTTTATACCTCGGTTCTGCAACGTTGCTTTCACCTTACTCTTACTCTCGCTGAGATTAGCTAACAGCCATTCCAGCAATGGAGCATTATCTCTTACCTTATAATGCTTATACTTCTCTTGTGTATATGGGTTCTTTCTTATCATCAGGGTGCAAATGTACGAAGAATAAGTGATACATCTATTAAATCAGTAGAAGAAATTAGCTTCCATGCGAGATACAGTTATATCTGGTCTTATACCATATTCCCAATGCTTCTTCCAACACCTTAGAAGAAAGCAAGAGATTTGGGGAAATGGAATAAAAGTAGTACCTTTGCAGCCAAATTATCATACAATTAAGGTATTAGAAAAAGATGATTACACTTTCAAACCTTGCTATCCAATTCGGCAAGAGAGTTCTCTACAAAGACGTTAATCTAAAGTTTACACCAGGTAATATATATGGAGTTATCGGTGCTAATGGCGCAGGTAAGTCTACATTACTTCGTGCGATATCAGGCGATTTAGAGCCTAACAAGGGAACTATCGAGCTTGGTCCAGGCGAGAGATTGTCGGTATTGGAGCAGGATCACTTTAAATATGACGAGTACAAAGTGATGGATACTGTCCTCATGGGACACGATAGTCTTTGGCAGAATATGAAGGAGCGTGAGGCGCTATATGCCAAGCCTGAGATGACAGAAGAGGATGGTAACCGCGCTGCCGACCTAGAGTTAAAGTTCGCAGAGATGAATGGCTGGGAGGCAGAAAGCAATGCCGCACAACTTCTTCAGAACCTCGGTATTAAAGAGGATCTACATGAGAAGCAGATGTCGGAGCTATCAAATACAGAGAAGGTGCGCGTTATGTTGGCGAAAGCATTGTTTGGTAAGCCAGAGAACTTACTACTTGATGAGCCTACTAATGACCTTGACCTTGATACCGTGGAATGGCTTGAGGACTATCTAAGTGAGATTGACGAGCATCAGACAGTGTTAGTTGTTTCACACGACCGTCACTTCTTGGATACCGTTAGTACACAAACGATTGATATCGACTTCGGCAAAGTTACAGTCTTTGCTGGTAACTATTCGTTCTGGTATGAAAGCTCACAACTTGCGTTGAGACAAGCTCAGAACCAGAAAATGAAGGCTGAAGAGAAGAAGAAACAACTTGAGGAATTTATCCGCCGGTTCTCTGCTAACGTTGCAAAGAGTAAGCAAACTACATCTCGAAAGAAGATGTTGGAACGTCTAAACGTTGAAGAGATCCGCCCTTCAAGTCGTAAGTATCCAGGCATTATATTCAGTATGGAACGTGAACCGGGTAACCAGATTCTAGAGGTACAAGACCTTAAAGCAGTTGATCCAGATGGCACTGTATTGTTCGATCACGTAAACTTCAACATAGAAAAGGGGCAGAAGGTCGTATTCTTGTCACGCAATCCAAAAGCAATGACAGCCCTCTTTGAGATTATTAATGGTAATCGAAAAGCAGACGAAGGAACGTACAACTGGGGTGTTACTATTACAACAGCTTATCTCCCACTAGACAATACTGAGTTCTTCAATTGTGACCTAAATCTGGTCGACTGGCTATCTCAGTACGGTCCAGGTAATGAAGTCGCTATGAAGGGATTCTTAGGTAGAATGTTGTTCAAACAAGAAGAGGTTGAGAAGAAGGTAAACGTCCTCTCGGGTGGAGAAAAGATGCGTTGTATGATTGCCCGTATGCAATTACAGAATGCAAACTGCCTCATCCTTGATACGCCAACGAACCACCTTGACCTCGAAAGTATCCAAGCATTCAACAATAACTTGGTTAGTTTCAAGGGTAATATTTTGTTTAGTTCACATGACCACGAGTTCATCAACACTGTTGCTGATCGTATCATCGAGTTGACACCAAGTGGTACTATCGATAAGTTAACCACTTACGACGACTATATCCATGATGAGCAAATCAAGGAACAGAGGGCTGGTATGTACTAAAGGTATCCAACATGGCATACAATTTGTAGGTGTCTACCACGATTAATAGTACTTTAATATGAGCAAGAAAGAAAAGAAAATAAACATAGAAGGCGAAGAGTTGGAAAAGAACTATGATGAGTCTACTATGAACGAAGAGAATACACAAACTGAAGATAACAATGAAACGGAATCTTCAGAGGAATCTTCTTCAGAAGAAAAGACTGATCCTATAGCAGCTGCACAGAGTGAGGCTGAAGCATGGAAGGACAAGTATATTCGTTTAGTAGCCGAGTTTGACAACTATAAGAAGCGTACCTTAAAAGAGAAGTCAGAGCTAATCTTAAATGGAAGTGAGAAGACTATCTCCTCTATCCTACCTATTTTAGACGACTTTGAACGTGCTCTTTCTGACAAGACAGAAGACCCAGTAGCCATCAAAGAGGGCTTTGAACTCATCTTCAAAAAGTTCCTCAAGACACTGGAGACACTGGGAGTAAAGAAGATTGAAACGAACGATACGGACTTTGATGTTGATTACCACGAAGCTATTGCCATGGTTCCTGGTATGGGAGATGCCATGAAAGGAAAGGTAATAGACTGCGTTCAAACAGGATATACATTGAACGATAAGGTTATCCGACACGCTAAGGTTGCAGTAGGACAATAAACAAGATGGCTAAAAGAGATTACTATGAAGTACTCGAAGTAAGCAGGAGTGCTTCTGTAGATGAGATTAAGAAGGCTTACAGGAAACTAGCTATTAAGTATCACCCTGACCGCAATCCAGGTGATGCCGAGGCGGAAGCCAAGTTCAAAGAGGCTGCGGAAGCATACGATGTATTGCATGATCCGCAGAAACGCCAGCAGTATGATCAATTCGGATTTGATGCTCCAGGCGGTGGATTCGGTGGTGGCAACCCATTCGGTGGAGCGGGTGGATTCTCTATGGATGATATCTTCTCCATGTTTGGAGATGTATTCGGTGGTCACGGCGGAGGCTTTGGCGGATTTGGTGGCGGTGGTCAACAGGCACCTAAATATCGTGGTTCTGACCTCCGACTGAAAGTTCGCTTATCCTTACAAGAGGTCGCTACAGGTGTTACCAAGAAGTTTAAAGTGCGCAAAGATGTCACCTGTGAGCATTGTCATGGTACAGGTGCAGAAGGTGGAAGTGGCACAGAGACTTGTCCAAACTGTCATGGTTCTGGTGTAGAAATACGTACTCAACAAAGTATGTTTGGTATGATTCAGACTCAAACAGCCTGTCACGTATGTGGTGGAGAGGGTACGATCATCAAGAACAAGTGTACTCATTGTCAAGGTGAAGGTGTCGTTAAAGGTGAAGAAGTTGTCGAAATCAATATCCCAGCAGGTGTTGCTGAAGGTATGGTGGTCAACGTTCCTGGCAAAGGAAATGCTGGGAAGCACAACGGAGTGACGGGTAATATACAAGTGTATATCGAAGAGGAACCTAACGATACATTCGTTCGTGACGGACAAAATGTTATCTATAACCTCCTACTCGACTTCCCAACGGCTGTCCTCGGAGGTCAAGTTGAGATTCCAACTATCGATGGAAGCAACGTAAAGATTAAGATTGAACCAGGCACACAACCGGGTAAGACACTTCGACTAAGGGGCAAGGGACTACCTGCCGTACAGGGTTATGGCACTGGAATTGGCGATCTTGTCGTACATATCAGTATCTATGTTCCAAAGGAGCTAACGAAGTCTGAGAAGAAAGCCATCGAGGAATTGCGTGACAGCGAGAACTTCCGTGGTGATAAGAATACGAAGCGTTCTATCTTTGAAAACTTCAAGAAATTGTTTAATTAACGCCTTAGATTCATTCTACAAGTCGACTAGCTGATTGTAAGATGAATGGTATTAGTCCCATTAGACTGTAACGGCTAATGGGACTAAATGTTATTATATCCATTGTCAAACACCCAAGATTACAAACATAACACACTACATGACTTACCAAGAAACAGTAGAATATCTATTCAATAGCACCCCTGTTTTTGAGCATATTGGTGCTTCCGCATACAAAGAGGGATTAGAAACGACACGCACTCTAGACGAGCACTTTGGTCATCCACACACCCACTTTCTCACCATTCACATCGCTGGAACGAATGGTAAGGGTTCGTGTTCTCACACCTTAGCAGCCATCTTACAGGCTGAAGGATATAAGGTTGGACTTTACACAAGTCCGCATCTTATTGACTTCCGGGAGCGTATCAAAGTAAATGGAAAGATGATTTCTGAACAAGAGGTAATCGATTTTGTTGAGCAAGAACGCAGTTTCTTTGAACCATTACATCCCTCTTTCTTCGAACTAACAACTGCTATGGCCTTCAAACACTTTGCTGACCAAAAGGTCGATATAGCAATTATTGAAGTGGGATTAGGTGGCAGGTTGGATTGCACGAACATTATAACTCCTATCCTTTCTATCATTACGAACATATCTCTTGACCATACTCAATTCCTCGGAAATACCCTTGGTGAGATTGCAGCAGAGAAGGCGGGGATCATAAAACAAGGTGTACCAGTAATCATCGGAGAGGCTGTGCCCGAGACGCAAAAGGTCTTTCTGGCTAAGGCACAGACGATGGATTCATTGATTGTATTCGCTGAAGACATCCCAGCAGTACTCTCTTCGCAGGCTTTACCAAGTGGGGGACGTGCATACGAAACCCGTTTCTTCGGTCATATTGAGGGTGAATTAGGAGGAAACTATCAAGAGAAGAATGCCAATACTGTACTTACTGCAGCCATGCACCTATATAATAAAGGTGTGATAAAGAATACTGAAAGTATAGAAAAAGGCTTTGCGAACGTTTGTGAGAAGACTGGGTTCATGGGTAGATGGCAGACAATTCAAAAACAACCATTAGTGATTTGTGACACAGGACACAATGCTGGCGGATGGAAATATCTGTCTCAACAAATCAAGCATACGCCTTGCAAACAAAGAAGAATCGTCTTTGGTATGGTGGATGATAAGGACTTACACTCTGTTATGGGTATGTTACCCGATGATGCCGTGTACTACTGGACACAACCAAGTACGCATCGTGCCTTCCCTGTACATAAGGTTTCCGAAACAGCTGATGCTTACAACTTACAAGGAAAACAATATCCAACAGTAATGGAAGCCTATCGCGCAGCTCTTGCTGATGCCGACAAAGATGACTTCATATTTGTTGGTGGGTCTAGTTATGTGGTTGCTGATCTGCTATCAGGAACCTAATTTAAAATTAGAAGTTTATAACTCAAAATTATGATAAGTTCTCTGTCATCATTCAACAGTCATCATTCAAAATTAAGGGAGTGCCTTTCTTGATACAAAGAGGGGCTTTCCTTGCTGTGAAGAAACGCCCTTCTTGAATGGAGAAGGGCGTTTCTTCATTTTGACCTATTTGTCTATTCTATAAGAACGAACTCTTCCTTGATTAGAAAAGACACCTATTCATTAAAAGAAAAACGTACTATAGTTATGCAAATTAAGCTACAACAGCAGAACAAGTAATGATTCGGAAGATGTGTGATTAATTGTTTTTAACACAATCGTAATTGTCTTTTCTTTAGGTTAAGTTTGTGACTTTCGTTTATTTTTATTTACTTTGCAACTCATTGAATTAGTAACTAAAAACAAACGTCATGGTAAATACCGCAGAGACACAATATGTGTGTGGACTGAAAAAAGAGGACTTCCAGACCACTATTGATGGAAAGAAAACAGACCTCTATATCCTTAAGAATGCAAAAGGAAACGAAGTGGCAATCACAAACTATGGTGGTGCTATTGTTGCAATAATGGTTCCCGACAGAAATGGAAACCTATCCAATGTCATTCAAGGGCATGATAACATTCAAGACGTTATCAATTCTCCCGAACCTTATCTATCAACTCTTATTGGACGATATGGCAATCGCATTGCAAAAGGAAGATTCCAACTCAATGGCAAGGAATATAAACTTGCCATTAACAATGGTCCTAACTCTCTGCATGGAGGCAAACAAGGATTCAATGCCAAAGTGTGGGATGCAACACAGGTAAACGAACACGCTGTTGTGTTAAAATACACATCCTCTTATGGAGAAGAGGGTTACACAGGTGAGGTTGAAGTGTGGGTTGCCTATTCATTTACAAACGATAACGAGCTAGTTATCAAATACCTCGCTAAGTCAAATAAGAAGACTATCATTAACCTTACTAGTCATGGATTCTTCTCTCTGGCTGGTATTGCTAACCCAACACCCACTATCAATGACCTAGAATGTCAAATTAATGCTGATTTCTACTTGCCTATTGACGAGACTTCTATACCAACAGGTGAGATAAGAAAGGTAGCAGATACGCCTTTTGACTTCCGTCAGATGAAACCCGTTGGACGAGATATTGATACTGACAACGAGCAGATTAAGAATGGAGCAGGTTATGATCATTGCTTCGTTCTGAATAAGAGGGAAGAGGGAGAACTATCGTTTGCTGCACGAATCAAAGAGCCTCATAGCGGTAGGACAATGGAGGTTTATACAACAGAACCAGGCGTTCAGGTGTACACAGATAACTGGGCAGATGGATACAAAGGACAACATGGAGCAACTTTCCCACGCCGTAGCGCTATCTGTTTCGAGGCTCAACACTTCCCAGATAGCCCTAACCATCCTTACTTTCCATCGGTCATCTTGGAGCCATGTAAGGATTACACGCAGAAGACAATCTATAAGTTTGGAGTGGAGGAATAACTATCTTATGAACTAATAAACAAAGAAATAAACTAGAAACAATGGAAAATCAAACAAAGAAGAAAGGAACTCTAGTGGCAATCATCACTATGATGTTCCTGTTCGCAATGATCTCTTTCGTCACCAACATGGCGGCACCTTTTGGCACAATCTGGAAACAACACTATGATTGGGCAGGTATGATGGGCAACATGATGAACTTTGCTGCATACCTATTCATGGGCATCCCTGCTGGTATGATGATTACTAAATATGGATACAAGAAGACAGCTCTTGTTGCCTTAGCATTGGGCTTTGTAGGTATTGGGGTACAATACGTTTCAAGTACAATGGATGGTAATGCTATCAGCACATACGTCGTTTACTTACTTGGAGCATTCATTTGCGGATTCTGTGTATGTATTCTTAATACTGTTGTCAATCCAATGCTTAACCTGCTCGGAGGCGGTGGTAACCGTGGTAACCAGCTCATTCAAACCGGTGGATCATTGAACTCTCTCGCAGCAACATTAACTCCTATGCTTGCAGGTTCAATGATTGGTGAGATCACGAAAGACACTTCTTTGAAAGCTGTAACACCATTGCTACTCATTGCATTGGTTATCTTTGCAGCTTCGTTTGTTATCGTTTGGTTCACCCAACTGACTGAACCTGAGACAGAGAAGTCGGACGTCATCGGTGGAGTCAAAGGTGCTTTAGCTTATCGCCAGCTTGTTTTAGGTATCATTGCCATCTTCTTCTATGTTGGTGTAGAGGTGGGTATCCCTGGACAACTCTTATTCTATCTGAGTGAGCCAGTATCTGAAGGTGGTGTACTCGGTAGTGCAGCTATTGCTGGACTAATCGCTGGTATCTACTGGTTATTGATGCTTGTTGGTCGCTTTGTAAGTGCTTTCATCAGCGGTAAAGTTTCTTCTCGCACACAGTTAACAGTAACATCAGTAGTGGCAATTGCCCTCCTTTTAATTGCAATCTTCACACCAGAAGCTAGCAAGATGAACCTTACAGTACCTAACCTTGCCGAGAGCACATTGATACATGCAGAAGTTCCAACAAAGGTATTGTTCATCATCTTATGTGGTATTTGTACATCTGTTATGTGGGGCGTAATATTCAACCTCGCAACAGAGGGACTTGGGAAATACACTGCCACAGCCTCTGGTTTATTCATGACCATGGTTGTCGGTGGTGGTGTTATGCCATTAATTCAGAATCTCATGGCAACTAAGATTGGTGATATTCAGAGCTATTGGCTAATCGTTGCAATGTTAGCTTATATCCTCTTCTTCGCTTTGATTGGCTCACGCCCAGCAAAGAAAGCATGACAAGAAAGCTCTTTTTAATAGCAGATAATTTCTTTTGAATTGTCTGCTATTAGAACATAAATGTAAGATAAAAACCCTAACAATCATTTTAAAATATACTAACTAACATGGACATAGAATTTGTAAGAAGCCGTTTCATTAAACATTTTGACGGCAAGACTGGTAATATTTATTTCTCACCAGGACGTATTAATCTCATTGGTGAACATACAGATTATAATGGAGGTTTCGTATTCCCTGGTGCCGTAGATAAGGGTATCATGGCAGAAGTGAGACCTAACGGAACAGATACTGTAATGTGTTACTCTATCGACTTGAAAGACCGAGTTGAATTTAAGGTAGGCGATCCAGCAGGTCCACGCGCTACATGGGCACGATTCATCTATGGTATGGTTCAGGAGTTTAAAGCACTTGGTGTTGATGTAAAAGGATTTAATATTGCCTTTGCTGGTGATGTTCCTCTCGGTGCTGGTATGAGTTCTTCTGCTGCTATGGAAAGTTGTTTTGGCTGTGCCCTGAATGATTTATTTGCAGACAACAAGGTTTCTAAATGGGATATTGCATTGGCAGGTCAGGCTACAGAACATAAATATATCGGTGTTAATTGTGGTATTATGGATCAATTTGCAAGCGTCTTTGGCAAAGAAGGAAAGCTCATGCGCCTAGATTGTAGGAGTCGTGAATTTGAGTACTTCCCATTTGATCCACAAGGTTACAAGTTGGTTCTTGTAAACTCAAAGGTTAAACATGAGTTGGCAGGAAGCCCTTACAACGACCGTCGTAAGAGTTGTGAGAATGTTGTCGCAGCACTTGGTAAGCACTTCCCTGATAAGAAGTTCGAGACATTGCGAGATGCTAATTGGGAAGAACTAGAGGCTGTAAAAGCAGAAGTTAGTGCTGAGGATTATCAGCGCGCACATTTCGTACTGGGCGAGAAAGATCGTGTACTTGCTGTTTGCGATGCTCTTGTTGCTGGTGACTATGAGACAGTTGGACAGAAGATGTACGAGACGCACTATGGTCTAAGCAAGGAGTATGAGGTTAGCTGTGAGGAACTTGATTATCTCAATGATGTTGCTAAAGAGAATGGTGTTACTGGTTCTCGTATTATGGGAGGCGGTTTCGGTGGTTGTACTATTAACCTCGTAAAAGACGACTTGTACGAGGCATTCATTGAGAATGTAACCGAGAAGTTCAATGCTAAATATGGACACAAACCAGAGATCTACCCTGTAATCATCAGTGAAGGCTCTCATAAGGTTTGTTAAGTCTGATAGTTATAATTGAAAAAGTATAAGCCATAAGCTCATAAAGACTTATGGCTTTTTCCTTTGCGAAAGTCAAAATAAACGGATAAAAACGTGATTATAATAATAAAAAATAGTAATTTTACATCTCTATTATAAATGTCTACAACATGAACGAATATTACCAAGGAGAACCAAAACTATTAGTCTCGGTGGATTGTATCGTCCTGGGATTTGAGAACAAGAAGCTGAGACTACTTGTCGGTAAGCGCAAAGTGGAACCAGAAAGTGGCAGATTATCTCTGTATGGAGGCTTTGTAAGAGAAGACGAGAGTTTGAAAGAAGCTGCTAATCGTGTATTATTTCAATGCACAGGTATTAAGAATCCCTACATGAGACAAGTAGGTGCTTTTGGTGAAATAGACCGTGATCCAGGTGATCGAGTTATCTCCATCGCTTATTGTGCATTAATCAATGCACCAGATTATGACCATCAAGCCATGGAGAAAAATGACCTGCAATGGCTTGAATTAGACCATCTAGAAGATCTATATGGCGATCACCAAAAGATGGTGCAACTAGCTTTGGAACAGTTACGGAAACTCCTCAATAATACTCCTATCAGCTTTTCTCTATTGCCCAAATTATTTACCTTGACGCAATTACAGAATGTCCATGAAGCCATTTTAGGGGCAGAGATTGATAAACGAAACTTTCGGAAACGTATTAAACAAGTTGACTTTATAGAACAAACAAACCTTATTGACAAGATTACAAGTAAAAGAGGAGCTATCTTGTACCGCTTTAACAAGCAAGCATATAAGGATTGTTCTGTCTATAAGTTATAAGATTGTGATGCAGCCAAAGGCTTTTTAGGATCATAAAAGACCTTTGGCTGCATCTGAAAACATTTTTATAAAAATGTAAGTTTAATATTTTGAGGTCTCCACATTTATCTCTATATTTGCATTATCAAATTTAAATCCAATCTATATGAATGACAAGGAACTGATGAACCGCGCAGCGGACAACATTAGAATTCTAGCAGTGTCAATGGTAGAGAAAGCCAAGTCTGGGCATCCAGGAGGTGCTATGGGCGGTGCCGACTTTATCAACGTTCTTTTCTCCGAGTTTCTCGTTTATGACCCAGATCAGCCAGAATGGACTGGACGCGATCGCTTTTACCTCGATCCTGGTCACATGTCTCCTATGCTCTATGCAGCGCTAACACTTCAAAGGAAGTTCACAATTGATGACATCAAACAATTCCGTCAATGGGGATCTATCACCCCAGGACACCCTGAGCGTGACTTAGCACACGGCATAGAGAACTCTTCTGGTCCATTAGGACAAGGACATGCCTATGCTGCAGGTGCTGCTATAGCAGAGAAGTTCCTTGAGGCTCGACTTGGTCACACTATGATGCAACACAAAATATATGCTTACATCTCTGATGGCGGAGTACAAGAAGGCATCAGTAGTGAAGTCGGAAGATTGGCAGGAACCCTAGGTCTTAATAACCTCATCATGTTTTATGACGCTAATGACATCCAGCTTTCAACTGAGTGCGGAGCAGTTATGTGTGAAGATACAGCTATGAGGTATCAGGCATGGGGATGGAACGTCTTAAAGATTGATGGTAATGATCCTGATGCTATCCGTGCGGCTCTTAATGCCGCAAATAAGGAAGAGCAACGCCCTACCCTCATTATTGGTAAAACTGTAATGGGTAAAGGTGCTTTGCAAGCTGACGGCAGTAGCTACGAGCATAACATAAAGACTCATGGTGCCCCACTCGGTGGCGAGGCTTATACTAACACGATAAAGAACCTTGGTGGAGACCTCAATGATCCATTCAAGATATTCCCAGAAGTACAGAAGCTATACGATGATCGCAATGCTGAACTAAGACAGATTGTTGCTGAGCGACATGCTACAGAGGATGCGTGGAAGAAGCAGAATCCATCAAAGGCAGAGCAGATGCAACAATGGTTCTCAGGTAAGGCTCCTAAAATAGATTGGAGTGGTTTAGTTCAAAAACGTGATATTCCAACACGTAATGGTTCAGCAGCTTGTCTCGGTGTACTTGCAGAACAAGTGCCTAATATGATTGTATCATCAGCCGACCTCAGTAATTCTGATAAGACCGATGGTTTCCTCAAAAAGACACATTCATTTACTCGTGGCGATTTCAGTGGTGCTTTCTTCCAAGCTGGCGTTAGTGAGCTAGCAATGGCATGTATGTGTATCGGTATGATGCTACATGGCGGTGTTATCACTGCAATGGGTACATTCTTTGTATTCTCAGACTACATGAAGCCTGCTATTCGTATGGCGGCACTTATGCAAGTACCAGTAAAATTCGTATGGAGTCACGATGCTTTCCGCGTTGGTGAAGATGGTCCTACGCATGAGCCAGTAGAGCAGGAGGCACAGATCAGATTAATGGAAAAGCTACAAAACCATGCTGGTCAAGACTCTGTACGCGTACTTCGTCCAGCAGATAGCAATGCAGCAACCATTTGTTGGCAGATGGCAATGGAGAATATGGATACCCCTACAGCACTTATCTTCTCACGTCAGAACGTGAAGAGCTTACCAGAAGGAACTAATTATGAGGGAACTCGTAAGGGTGCATACATAGTCAAAGGATCGGACGAAGACTACGATGTTATCCTCGCAGCAAGTGGTTCGGAAGTATCTACCTGTGTTGATGGAGCAGAATTACTACGCAAAGATGGCATAAAAGTTCGTGTGGTCAGTGCTCCTTCAGAAGGACTTTTCCGCCGTCAAAGCAAAGAGTATCAAGAAGAAATTTTACCAAAAAATGCTAAGATATTCGGTCTCACAGCAGGTTTACCTGTCACCCTTGAAGGACTCGTTGGAACGAATGGTAAGGTCTTCGGACTCAATAGCTTTGGATTCTCAGCACCCTATAAAGTACTTGATGAGAAACTCGGTTTCACACCAGAGAATCTATACAAACAAGTCAAAGAATATCTAGCACAATAGTTTAACTTGAACCACCTGCCCCCAAGACAGGCTGGTTCGCAAAACCTAAACAGCTTATGGAAATAAAGACAGTAGGAGTAGCTTGCGATCACGCAGGTTTTCCATTGAAGCAATTTGTTATCCAGTATCTGGAACAACACAAGTATGCATATAAGGACTTTGGTTGTAATAGCGATTTAAGCTGTGATTATCCAGACTATGCTCATCCATTAGCAGAAGCTATAGAAAGTGGTGAGGTCTATCCTGGTATTGCCATCTGCGGTAGTGGTGAAGGCATGGCAATGACGCTAAACAAGCATCAAGGTGTACGTGCAGGATTAGTTTGGAATAAAGATGTGGCAGAATTAACTCGCCAACATAACGACGCAAATGCGATTGTTCTCCCTGGTCGTTTCATTGATAACAAGACGGCAGAGAAGATCCTTGATGAGTTCTTCAAGGCTAGCTTTGAAGGTGGTAGACATGAACGCCGTGTGAAGAAGATTCCTGTTCAAGAAGGTTAAAAAGAACAGAAACATATCTTTAAAATTTCAAGAGGAATATATAATTATAATAGTAATAAGCCCTTCTTGTTAAAGTAGACTAGTAGCAAATTAAAGAAAGAAATACTAGTCTTTTAAAAAAGAAAAGATATAATAGGCTATAAAAAGGTGTTCAAAACAATTTTGAACACCTTTTCCATATATCAAATAATTACTTCTCGTCTTTTTCAACAGGGAGTGTTTCTTCTTCTGGTAAGTGGAAACGATAACTGCGATTAAACACTTCTCCCACCTTATTAATCTCTAAGAAGGTTGTTCCGCTACCTCCGAAAGAGCCTGAAAGATAAGCAATATTATCTTCCAAATCGATGTAACCCTTTTGACGTAACATTCTCAAAGCAGCTGTAAACATCTCTTGGCTAGACTTGTGTTGCTGTTGGTAGATGGCAATAACACCATAGCTAAGGTTCAACCAACGCTGTACCTTCTCCTTATAACAGATAGCCAATACAGGGTTAGGACCACGGAAAGCAGCAAGATTACGAGCTGTTAAACCGGTCTCACTATCGGTTACGATACCTTTCACGCCCAACTGTTCCGTTGCCTCAATAGCACTTCTTGACAAGAACTCACGCTGGTCATTAAGGTTTGTCATCGGTACGTTGATATGCCCACGCTTGTGTGCATCAACCTCCGCAGCCTCTGCTATACGTGCCATTGTCTGTACCGCCTCAACAGGATATTTACCGCTTGCTGTCTCACCACTCAACATCAAAGCATCTGTGTGACTATAGATTGCATTCGCAATATCTGTTACCTCGGCACGAGTAGGACGAGGGTTATTAATCATGGTGTGAAGCATCTGAGTAGCCACTATCACAGGCTTCTTCTTCAAGATACACTTGTTGATGATACTACGCTGAATGCCTGGAATCAACTCAATAGGCACCTCAATCCCCAAGTCACCACGCGCAATCATGATACCATAAGAGGCATCAATGATTTCATCTATATTATCAACGCCCTCTTGATTCTCTATCTTTGAGATGATTTTAATATCCGAGTTATGCTCATCAAGTATCTTTTGAACCTCCAAGACATCAGCTGCAGAGCGAACAAAAGAGTGTGCAATAAAGTCGATATCTTCATCTATTGCTAACAGGATATTACGCTTATCTTTCTCTGTCAAAGCTGGTAGTTCGATATGCTCTCCAGGTACATTTACACTCTTATGTGAGCCTAAATCGCCTTCATTCTGAACCTGTGCAACTAACATTGGGCCAGCACTCTCAACAATCAGCATATCCAATGCTCCATCGTCAAAAAGCACATGATCGCCCACCTTTACGTCGCGAGCAAAGTCTGGATAAGATACGTTTATAATATCTTTTGTTGTATCAATATCTGGGCGACCAAAGATCTTTACCATATCCCCCGCCTTATAATGAATAGGATTATCTGTGCCCGTTGTTCTTACTTCTGGACCTTTTGTATCTATCAACAGAGCAAGGTGTGGAGACACAGCACGCGTATTGCGGATAATCTCACGAATACCATCAGGAGTGGCATGAGCCGTATTCATACGTACAACATTCATACCCGCAAAGAAAAGCTTCCTAAGGAAATCGACATCACAACGTCGGTCGCTAATTGAACATACTATCTTTGTTTGTTTCATAACTTGAGTATTATTATTTAATTCGACATCGCTGAAAATATAATATATAAGAGTGAAGATAAGGCAAGAATAGCAACAAACACAATCGTAAACACGATGATTGTCATCTTCCCCACTCCACTTATAAACTTGCCGTGTTTCGTTTGAGTAGTTGCCTTGTTATAGCCATTACCCATAGTAATAGGTGGCTGCTTGTCTACAACTTGTTCTCTGGATATATTTTGAGAAGACTGCTCTTCGCTTGGAGTAGCAACCATCATGCTTTCACCGCAATAAGGACAATTACATCGCAAAGTCTTTCCTCCCTCCGATGTTATCACAAAAGAACGATGACAATGCTTACAAACAATTTGAAACTGCATTCTTTGAGAACCTCCTTTCTTTCGTTTTATCTGATGTCATCAATAAGTACATGTCCATCTGATACTTTAACTTTTATCTTCCTGAATACCGTTACACCATGTTCTGATAGGCGTACTTTATACCAATTATCATCCAATGGTGTAACCTGTAAATTGCGCCTCATCTCATCAAAGTCGTCCCCACTACTAGGATCCCCAAAAGCTGCCCACCATTCATTCCAGACATCTTCATCCTCACCAAAAGGATCTACGCCGAATATCATTTGCCGACAATATGGGGTCAGGTAACGTACATAATAGCTTGGATCACCTGATGTAAAGACCGCCTTCCGATAGAATGAATCCAAAAAGCGGCACACCGACTTTTGTTCATTCGTCTTGCGCTGTGCTGCTGCTTCCTGCATCTGCAGTTTAGCGCGAACTTGCAAAACAGAGTCTGCATGAGCTTTACGTTGTGCTGCCAAAAGCTCTCTTTCACTCTCTTGATGCTGTTGCCATTGAATAAAAACAAATACGGACAAACCACCAAGAAGTAGAACAATGAGAATGCTCAATAGTATTTTCGTTGAGGCACTAGCTCCTTCGTTCTTTTGCACATCATAGAGAGTTGGCTGTACAGAGGGGGTAACGGGTTGAGCAACAGTGGGCAAATTAACAAGTAACGACTGCCCACAATAAGGACAAGTACAATGTATTCTATCACTTCCTTCACTGTTAATAGTGAATGGACGATGGCACTTATTACAAGTTACTTGATACTGCATCAGCTCATTTTTCTGCAAAATTAAATATTTTATTCCGTACTTGGAAATGTTTTAACCAATAATATAGCCAACAGATATGGGAGATAAACGAAGATTATATCCGATTAGCTTAACAGGTTTGCCCAGTTTTCTCACCTGTTTGCGAATCGTTTTCCACCTGTTCCAACATTATTTATCACCTGCTCTCCATTTCTTTCTAACGTGTTGCGCATCATTTACACACGCACATAAAGTTAGTTTCATCGTGATGAGACACAAGTTTCATCGTGAAGATACACTGGTTTCATCATGATGAGACACTAGTTTCATCACGATGAGACAAGTAAAAGGTACGGATGAGAAAGACGCAAGAAGCGTGAGAAAGGAATGGGGAACGGGTGATAAAGAATGCGGAAACCTATTGGACAAAGAGTGCGAACAGGGTTAATTTAAATTGTAATAGGTGGAATTATATTAGGTATAAATACTTAAGGCACTTCAAAAAGATAAGAATTATTTTTCAAAAGGTAAGAAACCTTCTACCCATATTGGGAGTTTCTCCTCAACAATTTCATCATTCGTTGGGGAAGAAACAGATAGACCCATTAAACGAATGGGGCGAGTTTCATATTCCGTTTCTCTGAGTAATTGTTTTGCAAGTGGGAGTATATCTTCTTTTGTTCGTAATATTTTCTCTTGTGTCAAGCTACGTGTTATCTGAGTCGTTGCATCCCACTTTAACTTCAAAGTGAGCGTTCGACCCTCAAACTTACTCCTGCTCAATCGCTCAACTAGTTCTATTGTAATATGGTAAAGTTCGATGACAATTTTCGATTTAACATGTAAGTCCTCTAGAAATGTGCGTTCGCAACCGACTGATTTACGTTCCCGGCTAATGACTACAGGGCGTTCGTCGATTCCACGAGAGAAATCGTAATAAACTTTCCCCATCTTTCCAAAGACCTGAACAAGGTGGTTATAAGAGATTTTACGTAATTGTTCGCCCGTAAAGACTCCCATTTCGTGCATCTTAATAGCTGTTTTCGGACCTATACCCCACAACTTCTCGATAGGGAGACGAGCAATAAAGTTCATTGCTCGTTCGGGATGAACAATATAAATACCATTGGGTTTGCGCATGTCAGAAGCTATCTTTGCCAATAACTTGTTATAGCTAACTCCAGCAGAAGCCGTTAATGAAGTACGTTCAAATATTTTCTGCTTTATATCTTTTGCAATGTCTACAGCGAGTGCTATTCCTTTCTTATTCTCCGTCACGTCAAGAAAGGCTTCATCCAAAGAGATGGGTTCCACGAGATCGGTGTATTCATGGAAGACTTCATGGATTTGCCTCGAAACCTCCTTATATCTTTCAAAATGACATGGGACAATGATTAAATCAGGACAGCGACGCTTAGCTTGTGCGATGGACATAGCCGAATGAACGCCATAGGGACGAGCCTCATAACTAGCAGTAGAGACTACTCCACGTGGTCCATCATAACCAACAGCTATGGGCTTACCACGCAATTCGGGATTGTCTCTTTGTTCAACTGAAGCAAAGAAAGCATCCATGTCTATATGAATAATTTTACGCATTATTAACCCTGATTCATGCGCAAAGATACTGCTAAGTGTAGAAAGATGCACATTTCTAACCTATAAATAAATAAAAAAAGCTACCTTTGCAACGAAATAACAAAGACAACACTATAATAAATAAACCAAAGTTGAGTTATACTATACAAACGAGCCTAACACGAGACGAAATGGACATGTCAACTAATATTGATGCCATGGGGAAGCTACAACGCAGCCTCAAACGAGCATTTGATATTATATCATCGCTCATTGGTTTCATAATTTGTTCTCCATTATTCATTGTTGTTATTCTCTTACTAACATATCAAAACAATGGTTCGGTATTCTTTCGACAAGTCAGAATAGGATACAAAGGGCAACCTTTCATTATCTATAAGTTCCGCACAATGAGTAGTGTTGTGGAAGAAGAAGGACCTCAACTTATTGCAAACAGTGATGGTGCAAATTCTACACGACTAGAGTTGTTCCTCCGAAATCATCACTTGGATGAGTTGCCACAACTATGGAATGTTCTTCGTGGAGACATGTCTTTCGTTGGTCCGAGACCGGAACGTCAGTTCTTTATCAATAAGATACAGGAACATACAGACCGCTATAACCTGATTTATCAGATGAAACCGGGATTGACATCAGAGGCTACACTTTATAATGGATATACTGACACAATGGAGAAAATGCTACGACGTATGGAGATGGATATCCATTATTTGGAACATCGGTCATTGTGGTTAGACTTTATCATTGTTATTAAAACTATTCTTAATATTATCACTGGCAAGAAATTCTAACAAAAGAAATGAAGAAATATATTCTATTCGTATTACTCTCAATATGCTCGCTAAGCGGCTTTGCGCAGTCGTCTATGACGGACACACAGGTTCTGGAGTTTGTTCAGAAGGAGCATAAGCGTGGAACATCACAGGCACAGATTGTAACCAAACTGATGCAGAGCGGTGTTGATATATCACAGATTAGACGTGTGAGAGCCACATACGAAAAGATGCAAAAGGGCAATGCTGCTTTCGGAGCTGCGCCAGAAAGCAATACTGGCGATCGTAGTCGTAGTAATAACGGACAGAAGCGTCCGGGGCAGAACAAACGTCAGATTGCAGAGAACACACTCGAAGATTATAATGATAACGAGCAAAAGATGAGCCAGTACTCTGATGGTCGAATATCAAACAATCAGACGTGGCAACATACGTATGATGAGAATGATGGTGACTATTTGAAGATGCAATCGGAAATGAATGATTGGATGCCTCAAGACACAGCAATGATGTATGAGAATCTTTTGAAGCAATTAAGTCGTAATCGAAAGAAGGTTTGGGGGCGCGATATCTTTAATAATAAGAGTCTATCATTCGAACCGAATATGAACATGGCATTACCTCGTAACTATCGAATTGGACCTGGCGATGCTGTATTCATTGATGTTTATGGAGCCTCTCAGAAGTCGTATCAAACAACAGTAGCCCCTGATGGTATCATCACGTTAGATGGTTTTGGGCCTATTCAAGTAAGCGGACTGACTGTTGCACAGGCTAATAATCGTATTAAGCAGAAACTCGGGAAGAGATATAGTAGTTCTAGTATCCGTCTCTCTGTCGGTCAGACACATACCATAATGGTAAACGTTGTTGGAGAAGTAAAGACCCCAGGAACTTATACACTCTCTGCCTTTGCCACCGTATTCAACGCTTTGTATATGGCTGGTGGTATTGGTGAACTCGGTACATTACGTAATATTAAGGTATATCGAAATGGGACACTCATCAGTACTGTGGATGTTTATGACTTCTTGCGTCGTGGTCATTTAAGTGGAAATGTACGTTTAGCTGATAACGATGTGATTGTTGTTGGTCCTTACGAAATGCTTGCTCAGGTTAGTGGAAAGGTGAAACGTCCAATGTTCTATGAAATGAAACGTGGCGAGAGCCTCGGAACTTTGATTAGTTATGCTGGTGGTTTCGCTGGCGATGCTTATACTCGTTCGGTTAGAGTACGCCGTAAAACAGGTCGGCAATATTCTATCTTTAACGTTAACGAGTTTGACATGCGTAGTTTCCGAGTGGCTGATGAAGACTCTGTCAGCGTTGATTCGGTTATACCTCGTTATGAGAATATGGTTGAGGTAAAGGGAGCTGTGTTCCGTCCAGGCATGTATGAAGTGGGAGGACGTATCAATAGTATTCGAGAACTGGTTGAAGCTGCCGATGGACTAACCGAAGTTGCTTTCGCTCCTCATGCCGTATTACACAGGAAGAAAGCAGATCGCACCTTAGAGGTAATATCAGTTGATATTGATGGAATCCTTACTGGACGTGTTGCCGACATTCCTCTTCAAAATGAGGATGTGCTCTTTATTCCTACAAAAACAGAAGCACAAGAGCAGCGTACAATTACCATTCATGGCGAAGTACTCTATCCTGGCGTGTATACATACGCTGATAACGAATCGTTAGAAGACTTTATCTTGCAAGCTGGAGGACTGAAACAAACAGCTTCAACAGTAAGGGTGGATGTATCGCGACGCATTAATAATCCACAAGCACTTGCACCAGATTCTATTATTGCACGCACTTATTCCTTTGCTCTCCGTGATGGTTTTGTTATAGATGGTGCTCCAGGATTCGTATTAGAGCCTTTTGACGAGGTCTATGTTCGTAAGAGTCCAGGAACCACAACACAACAGAATGTTTCTGTTGAAGGGGAAGTTGTCTTTGCAGGAAAGTACACCCTCACCTCACGTAAGATGCGTTTAAGTGATGTCTTTAAAGCTGCTGGTGGTGGAACAGACCTTGCATATATCAAGGGGGCACGTCTAGAACGACGTCCGACACCTAGCGAACGAAGCAGAATGGAGGCTGCTTATAAGACTCAAATGGATCAACAAAGTAAAAACATGATGCAATTAGCTATAAGGACAAAGGACGCTTCCGTGTTGAAAGCGGCGCAAGAAAATACCAAGCAAGTTGAGGTTAAATTCCAAGTACCTGACACGTATCCTGTCGGAATAGAGCTTGATAAAGCTATTGCACACCCAGGTAGTGATGCAGACATTGTGCTAAGAGAAGGTGACAGACTTATCGTTCCCCAATACAATGGTACTGTTAAGATTAATGGTGCAGTTATGTATCCAAACTCTGTCGGTTATGTTGAAGGTAAGAGTGTCGCATATTATATTGATCAAGCAGGTGGCTTTGCCAGTGATGCCAAGAGGAATCAGACATACATTCTCTATATGAATGGCACCTTAGCAAAGGTTGGACACAACGCCAAAGTACGTCCTGGTTGCGAGATTATAGTCCCTACAAAGGTTCAAAGCAAAATGAGTTTGGCAGAGACTCTTAGTGTAGGTTCCAGTGCTGCTAGTATTGCAGCCGTTATCGCTACGATTGCGAATTTGGTGAAATAAAAATTAGAATCCTATTGAGCACCTCCATAAATATTAAGTATATATAGGTATAGCGTAAGGTTATGGAATACGAAGATACAGCCAAACAAATAGATTTACGATTGGTATTTAAAAAGATTAAAGAACATAAGAAACTATATCTTATAACTTTACCAATAGTAATCGTATTGTCATCATATATCATTCTCTGTGTACCAAGAACGTACACAAGTGAAACTGCGATGGCTCCAGAAGCAAGTGCAGGTCTGGATGCAGATGCCCTTGGGGATATTGCGTCTTCATTTGGATTTGATCTACCAACGGGGAAAAATACTGATGCTATCTCTCCGTTGTTATACCCAGACCTCATGAAAGATAATGGCTTTGCAACAGCACTTTTCAAAGTGGACGTAACAACCATTGATAAAAAAGTCCATACAGATTATTATAATTATCTTAAATATAACACAAAAACAACATGGTGGGAGAAACTTCAAGTATGGATAACAAAAAAGATATCACATAAGGACTCTATAAACCTAGTTCCAGGAAAGTTTAATCCATACCAACTCTCAAAAGAAGACAATTCCATAGTAGAAGGTATGAGAAGTAATATAAAAATAAATACAGATAAAAGAACTGGAATCATAAGTATCTCTACCATTGCTCAAGATCCAATGGTTGCAAAAATGCTCGCTGATGCAACCAGAACTCAACTACAAAAATATATTATTGAATATAGAACAAAGAAGCTAAGAAATGATGTAGAACATTATCAGAGTCTCGTTAACCAGGCAAAACATGACTATGAGAAAGTACGTAAAGAATATGGTAAGATTAGTGATGCTGATATGGATGTTGTACTGGAAAGCGTCAAGTTAAAACAGAATGACTTAGAGAATGATATGCAGCTTAAATATAATGCATATACAACTCTTGTAGCACAACTTAAGGCTGCCGATGCAAAGCTACAAGAGCATACGCCAGTCTTCACAACCATTCAGGGAGCAGAAGTTCCCGTCAAGCCTTCAGGACCTAAGAGAATGCTGTTCGTTTTTGGCTCACTCTTCATTGGATTCCTTGCTATTTCAATATACGCAATACGTGACATAATATTAGCTGAATAATGCTTCCCACCCTAAAAGATAAAAAATATATAGGAAAAAAAGGAAATGGAATAAAAACCATTGCATCAAACACATTTGTATTATTTATACGAATGTTGTTTATGACATTAGTAAACCTTTATACTGTACGCTGTGTATTGGAGGGTTTAGGGCTTATTGATTATGGCATATTAAACGCAGTCGCAGGTATTGTAACAGCAAGTACATGTCTTAGTGGCGTATTAGCTCTTTCTACTCAGCGTTTCTATTCTTATGCAATGGGGAAAGAAAAAAATGAACGCTTAAAAGAGATCTTTTCGGCAAGCCTCAACTTAGTCATTATATTATCTATTTTACTTTTCATCATATGCATCACTTTAGGCTCATGGTTTGTTAACACGCAATTAAATATACCATTAATTAGGCAGTCTGCTGCACAATGGCTGTTAATTCTATCTCTTATATCATTTATCTTTAGTATCTTACAGATTCCATATATGGGAGCTGTCTTTGCTCACGAAGATATGAAAATTTACACTATTATATCAATTTTAGACTGCTTATTTAAACTAATAGTAGCAATTAATATCAAAAACACACAAATAGATAGTCTTATTTTCTATGGATTAGGCTTTACCATCATAGC
Organism: Prevotella veroralis DSM 19559 = JCM 6290; assembly: GCF_000377625.1. Classification (GTDB taxonomy): domain Bacteria; phylum Bacteroidota; class Bacteroidia; order Bacteroidales; family Bacteroidaceae; genus Prevotella; species Prevotella veroralis. The sequence goes on from NZ_KB898327.1 coordinate 70,983, forward strand.
TTTGTTTGATTTACTGGCATATATCATTGTCGCCAAAAGTAAATACAGAGAATGCCGTTATACAAGAATAAAATCAAAGAAAATGATGAAAGAGTTAATATCATTTTCCGGTTGGACCTTTTATGGTTCACTTGCAGGAGTGGGCATGACACAAGGTAGCACCATTCTACTTAATATCTTCTTTGGTCCAATTGTAAATGCAGCGTTCAATATTGGAAACCAAGTATATAATGCCTTGAATTCACTTAGTAATAGCATGGTATTTGCATTTCGTCCTGCAATGATAAAAGCTTACTCTGGAGGACAACATAACTATTTGGACACACTTTTTTCTATTAATAACAGAATCTTAGTAAACCTGCTTATAAGTATTGCAATTCCACTGCTTTTAGAAACGAAGACTATTCTCACTTTATGGTTAGGAGATATAACAGATAATATGGTCACTTTCACACAATTGTATATCATTTTTGAGATTATATTAACAATGCATAACCCTATTACCATTATTGTTCAGGCTACAGGGAGGATAAAACTATATTCAATGATTGTAGAATCTATGACTATTTTATGTCTCCCTATCTCATGGATGTTATTTAAAATGGGATTCTCAGCATCATATTTGTTCTATACAATGATTGTAATATGTTTCATAGCCCATATAGCTCGTTTGATAATTTTGAAAAAAATATATCAGGAATTTGATTTATCTAATTATCTTATAAAAATCATTCTTCCAGCTATCGTAACATTCTCTATTACTTATAGCTTTATTTTACATTTTCATCAACAAATCCACAATGTAATACTCAAGCTACTTGTTGTCTGTATTTCTTCATTTATATTAACAGTACTCATTGCATTCTTCATCAACACTTCACATGAAGAGCGAAAGATTATAAAACAATATATTATCAAAAAAAGAAAATGGGATTAATTCTTGCTGTAATATTCATTTCCACTCTTTTGGTATCTTTCATAGAGAAATATATGAAGCATGCACAACTCCCTTTTTTCATTCTTATGGGATTTGTACTGATTTTTGTTGCAGGTTTCCGTGAAATCGGCATAGATCCAGACTCTCCAAATTATGCGACTTTATACCAACATCCAGACAGTCCAAGTCTTATAAGCCATATGGAATATTCTTTTATCTTGATTGCCATATTACTGAATAAAATATCAGACTCACCACATGCCATTTTTTTTGTATATGCCATTATGGGAGTAACGCTGAAAATGCTGGCTTTTAAAAAATATTCTGACCAATATATCCTATCACTTGCTATCTATTTATGCTATTTTTATGAACTTCATGAACTAACTCAGATTAGAGCTGGAGTTGCTTCAGGTTTTTTTCTTATCTCTATCCTTTACACTGCAGAAAAGAAAAGAAAAAAAGCCGCACTCTTCATCTTTTTAGCTATTCTATTCCATGTATCAGCAATAGCTCTTCTCCCAACACTCTTCTTGGGGAACAAACCTTTGAACAAAAAGGAACTGCTAATCTTATATGTGGCAATCCCCTTGGGTTATATCATTTATTTTACAGGAACTTCTATACTATTCAATACAAACATCCCACTTATTGGAGACAAATTATCATTCTATCAAAAAACAACAGAAAAGGGTATTGGTATTGTTGAAATGGAATTACTTAACCCAGTATATCTTTTGAATATCCTCATATTTTACTTTCTCCTAATATTCCAGAATACAATTTCAGAAAAAAATAAGTATGCACCCTTATTACTCAAAGTTTACGCAATAGGATTATTCCTTTACACATCATTGGGTTTTTTACCAGTTTTGTCTTTGCGTCTTAGTGAACTTTACTACATAGTACATATTTATATGATAGGTTCTCTTTATTACACTATTAAGCCACGATGGGCAAGCTTGCTATTCATAGCTATAATTTGTATAATGCTATACGCCTTTGGCCTACCTCACATGGGATTATCAGAATTAGTAAAAATATAAAACATTAGATATAAAATGAAGCAAATTATTATTAATATCATCAAGTGTCTAGGTACATTATGTTCCTATATTCATCCTGAAGAGATAAACAAATGTATTCATACTCTTAAAAATAATCCTTATACAGGTTATGTGCAAAATAAATTTGCATACTTGGGAAAATATATCATAATGTGGAGCCCATATGCTCTGTTAGGTACACAAGACATACATATCAGTAATAACGTTGTTATAGAAAGCGGTGTACAGCTTGCTACCCATTGTGCCAGCAATTATATAAACCAGAAATTCGTATCGGAAATAATACACTTATTAGGCATAACACACATATGCTGTTGTTACGACTATTCCTCCATATCCAATAGCAGTAGAAAATCCCACTAAAATAATCAAAATCTTTCTAATCAGAATTAAAATGAAAGCAAGAGTTATAGCATATTATTTACCACAATTCCATCCTATTCCTGAAAATGATAAGGCATGGGGAAAAGGTTTTACTGAATGGACGAATGTCGCAAGTGCTAAACCTCAGTTCAAGGGTCATTACCAACCAAGAATACCTGCTGATTTGGGATTTTACGATTTGCGCCTCTCTGAAGTAAGAGAACAGCAGGCACGAATGGCGAAAGAAGCTGGGATAGAGGGATTTTGCTATTGGCATTACTGGTTTGGAAATAATAAGAGACTATTGGAGCGACCTTTCCAGGAAGTTTTAAACTCTGGCAAACCAGACTTTCCTTTCTGCTTAGCATGGGCAAACCATGACTGGACGACAAAGACATGGAAAAATAATGGTAAACCTGCAATGATAGCAAAACAACTATATCCAGGTGAAGAAGATTATAGACAACACTTCTACACTGTATTGCCTGCTTTTAAAGACCATCGATACATCACAGTTGATGCAAAACCTTTATTCGCAATATTCGACCCTTATTCATTTAAAGATATAAGAAACTTTATTGAAGTGTGGAGAAACTTAGCAAAAGAAAATGGGTTAAAAGGAATTCATTTTATAGCTATATGCAACAACACCTCAACAATAAAAAGGATTGCAGATGGAAGTATAAAAAGGGTTCTGCCAAATACTAAAAGCAGTGTTGAAGTGTATAAAGAAATGCTTTCATTAGGTTTTGATGGATTAAATTCTTTTGGGAAATCACGAGGTGAGATGCTTGCCTTAGGTAGAATTAGACGAACAGTACGATTCCTTTTACAAAAAAATATATCTTGGTTTCCCTCACTTAAGTATGATTATGCAAAAGTAACAAAACATTTCTTCTCTCCCGAAGACAGATGGGATAACATATACCCCACTATTATGCCACAATGGGACAGAACTCCGAGAGCAGGAAAGCATGAAGGAATCTACATCAATTCAACCCCTGAAAACTTTAAGAAGCATATAGAAGAGGCATTAGAAGTAATAAAAGAAAAACCAAAAGAACATAAGATACTATTTCTCCGTTCATGGAACGAATGGGGAGAAGGCAATTATGTGGAGCCTGATCTAAAATATGGTCACAAGTTCCTCGAGGCAATCAAGGCATCTGTATTTTAATAAATAATCGAAACAACACATGTATAATATTCCTATTCTATTCATAATATTTCGACGCAAAGACACTGCGCTAAAAAGTTTTGAGCGAATAAAACAAGTAAAGCCAGCAAAACTATACATTGCTTGCGATGGTGCGCGTGAAAATATAAAAGGCGAAGCTGAATTGGTAAAAGAAACTCAAGAATCTATTCTTCAACAAATAGATTGGGAATGCGAAGTAAAAACACTATTTAGAACAAAGAATCTAGGTTGCTGCATGGGTGTATATACAGCTATCAATTGGTTATTTGAAAACGAAGAGAAAGGGATTATAATAGAAGATGACTGTGTCCTCCAACAATCTTTTTTCCCTTTTGCAGAAGAACTATTAGATAGATATGAAAAAGATGAACGTGTTGCGATGATTGATGCTGCAAATTATATTAAAAATGTTATTATCCCCGACTCGTATGGCTTTAGCAGATTCAAATCAACGAATGGCTGGGCAACCTGGAAACGTGCGTGGAAAAATATGGATTTAAACATGAATTGGAAAAATACTCCTTATTTTAAATCCATCATTAAAAATAACGGATATGATGGGAAAGATATACACTACTGGAAATATCGTATAAAAGCTATTGAGCATAACTATGTCAGCGCATGGGATTGGCAGTGGTATTTTACGATGGCAGCCCATAATCAATTAGGAATATATCCAAAAACAAGTCTTATTAGTAATATTGGATTTGGAGAAGATGCCACCCACACTACAGGATCTACAATTCCAAGCCGATACAAAGCAAATGAAGAAATAGTATTTCCCCTACAACACCCTAAATATGTTGTACCTTACGAAGACTTTGAACAAGGCTTTTACAAGAGCAACAATACGTTTAGGAACACTATACTACAACTCATTCCATTCAGTCTAAAAACAATACTAAAGAAATGGATCAGAGGATAAAATACTAATAACAGAAATTAAATATGAAATTAAATATTCCTACATCAAAAGGTAATTATTCTTTTCGCTTTGTGCCCATCTATCCAGGCATAAAGCCTATTAACAAAGAAAGGGCGAAAGAAAATCTTTCTTTGTTAAAACACATATGCAATACGCACAACTTAGAATTTATTCTTTTCTTTGGTACACTCTTAGGAGCAGTGAGAGAACATGATTTTATTTCTCATGATGAAGATATTGATATCGTACTTCCAATTACAGACTTAGAACGTTTTAAAGACATACTTTTCATATTGAGAGAAAATGGTTTTGAAGTCGTGCGTTTTGAGAGGAGAGGATTTATGTCAATAATGCGTAAAGGAGAATATATTGATATCTATTTTTTTACGCCCTATGCAAAAGACAGAAGATTAGCTACTTGTATATGTGAACTTTGCGAAGTAAAATATATAAACAATACGACTCAAATAGAATTCCAAGGAGAATCTTATACTGTACCGAAAGAAAGTGAGGCTTTATTAAACTTCCTTTATGGAAAGGATTGGCGCACCCCTATCCCCATGTTTAATTTTAAAATGAGCAAGACAGAAAGAACAAAAGCCTTTCTTATACAATATATCAAGGTATTACTGCCACATACGATGACAGAATTCATTCAAGACATTAAAAGTAGAAAAAGAATAAATTTCTTTAAACAAAAAGCATACACTATACTAAACAAATAATCATATTGAAATATGCAAGCAATCATATTAGCTGCTGGAATGGGTAGGCGACTTGGAGAATACACAAAGGACAATACGAAATGTATGCTGTCCGTCAATGGTGTCAAACTGATTGACAGAACTTTAACAATGCTCTCCCATCTGGAGATTAAACGTGTTATCATTGTAGTCGGCTACCAAGGGCAGAATCTTATTGCCCACATAGGACAGCGCTATAATGACAAATTAAAAATAGAATTCATCGACAATCCAGTCTACGAAAAGACGAACAATATTTATTCTCTTGCACTTACTCAAGACAGAATATCAGAAGATGATACAATTCTATTGGAATCAGACCTCATCTACGAGGAAAGTTTATTGCAAATGATCATAGATAATCCTTTCCCTAATCTTGCCCTTGTCGCAAAATGGGAATCTTGGATGGATGGAACTGTCGTCCGCATAGATGACGAAAACAATATTATAAACTTTATTCCCCAAAAAGCCTTCAACTACAAGGAGGCAGACCAGTATTACAAAACTGTAAACATTTATAAGTTCAGCAAAGATTTTTCCAAACATAGGTTTCTTCCTTTCCTCAAAGCCTACTGCGAAGCTATAGGAAACAATGAATACTATGAACAAGTACTACGTATCATCACTTTCCTTGACGGTTCAGACTTCAAGGCATTACCAATCGGAGACAGAAAGTGGTATGAAATCGATGACATACAGGATCTTGATATTGCAGAAACAATCTTTGCCCCAAAAGAAAAAAGCCTATCCCGATATGAGATGCGTTACGGAGGTTATTGGAGATTCCCTAAATTATTAGATTTCTGCTATTTAGTTAATCCTTTCTTCCCTCCACAACGAATGAAGGACGAGTTACGTGCCAATTTTGACACTCTACTGACAGAGTATCCATCGGGAATGTATGTTAACTCTCTGTTGGCAGGTAAATATTTGGGAATTCGTCAGAGTTATATAGTTGTAGGGAATGGTGCAGCAGAATTAATCAAAAGTTTGATGGGGATGATAAATGGGAAAATTGGAGTTGTCTACCCGACTTTCATGGAATACCCTAATAGGAAAAATAAAGATGATATAATTGCATATCTTCCTCAGAACATGGACATGTCATACAATATAAATGACTTGATGGCTTTCTTTGCCCATAAGGAAATAAGCAGTCTACTTATAATCAACCCAGATAATCCTTCTGGCAACTTTATACCAATCAGCGATATAATCAATCTTATTCAATGGGGAAAAGAAAAAGGCATACGGATTATAATAGATGAATCTTTCGTAGATTTTACTGATGATTATTCTCATAACAGCCTTTGCCATGATGATATATTAAAATCTAACCCTAACCTTATAGTCATAAAGAGCATTTCAAAGAGTTATGGCGTACCTGGACTACGTCTTGGAATCATGGCCTCTTCAGATTCCGACCTAATAGATGCTGTCAAAAAAGATGTGGCAATATGGAATATTAATTCTTTTGCAGAATTTTACATGCAAATCTTTGGTAAATATACCAAAGATTACCAACATGCTTGTGAGAAGTTCATCATAGAGCGTCGACGTTTTAAAAGATTATTGGATCAGATACCTTTCATACATGTTATCCCATCACAGGCCAATTATTTCTTAACTGAAATTACAAGTCGGTTCACATCAAAGCAGCTAACCCAGAAACTACTTAATGAGTATAATATTCTCATTAAAGACTGTGACAACAAAGATGGATTAAAAGGGAAAAACTATATACGCATTGCCATCCGAACTAAAGAGGATAATGACAGGTTAGTTGCCGCACTCAAAAGTATTTAGGCATTCTGTTATAAATTCGACCTACAAAATAATATACTAAGGTTTTCTCATAAAAAACCTTTATCAGAGAGGATTCAAGTTGCTATCACTTTTAACATTTCACATAATATCCTTATTATAAGAAGTTTACAAAGTATATTTATGTGACAGGAGTGACAGCAACTTTGAAAACTGAAGTGAATTAATCACGCATACAGAAAAATGTATAGATGGAGGTGGACTTCATCTTCGTCCCTTCCCTGTCAACTCCACTCAAGATGCGCTCTGCACTAAAAACACTTATCTGGGACTGTCTGGCTTCTCCCCGGAACACAGGTAAAGGGATTCTCTCTACAGGAACACTATCCAGAAAAAGGAAGTCGAATGGGATATGTACGCTTTTAGCAAAGTCCTCAAACTGCTTAATCGTAAGTGCTTTCGTGCCACCCAGCATGCCAAAGCAACTCTGGGATGGCTATCCATATAGCCATTTACTGTAAGACCCGCACGTTGAATAGCCCAATCATAACGATCCGGAGACAGATTGATTCTGTTAGCAGTTGCCATTTCCTATGTATATATCACTGCAAATGTACAATATTTTCTGAACGATCCCAAATTTCACAAGAACTTATCTAAAAAGACAAAATATCCATCTAAAAATCAGAACCTAAACTCGAAGAGTTTGTAGAGATACTTGAGCGAGATTAAGAGCTGATTACTATATATTCCGTTCTCTCGGCAAGCACGAGTATCTTCCTGCAAAAGTAATCGGTGGCTACGAATACCATTCGTGCTCGCTCCGCCATTACGCATCGTAACAAAGTCAAGATTAAGATATTTCGACTTTATCTTATGGACACAAAACATGCGAACAACCATCTCAAAATCGGCACCAATCTTATAATCGAGCTTGTAAAAACCTATCTTTTGATAAACTTCCCGGCGTACATACAATGAGGGATGGGCTGGCATAAAGCCGAAACGAACCCAAAAAGGGGAGAAGATTTTAGATGAGTAATAACGCGTAATCTTATCTGGTTCGCCGTCATGAATGAAGTGTATGTCGCCATACACAGCCTCTAAAGTATCATCTTCGAATGGTTTCGCCAACTTAGAGACTATATCGTTTGATGTAAAATAATCATCCGAATTAAGGATTCCAATAACGTCTCCCGTCGCCATTGCTATCCCTTTGTTCATTGCATCATATATACCACGGTCTTTTTCTGATACCCATTTCACGGAATAAGAAGTTGTTTTAGAGGCGTATGCACGAATCATATCTACCGTTGCGTCCGTAGATTCACCATCTACTATAATGTGTTCAATATCGCGATAATCCTGTCGCAAGACAGAATCTAAGGTATCTTGCAATGTTTTTTCACTATTAAAAGTTGCTGTGATAATAGATACTTTCATTAAAACAAAGATTAGACTTATTTACAAATCACATCACTAAAAACTCTTCACTCAATAGGTTTATTGTGAATAAGAGGAAATCCTCGTGCTTGCAAAAGTACAAAAAGAAAATGAGACAAGAGATAATTCCAAAACATAAAAGCGTGAACAGGCAATGAAACTCTGCTTAAAATATTCCAATACACAAATATAATATTATTACAAAGAACGAGTTTATAGAATAAGAGAATACTTCAAAAAAATATGTCTATTTACATTCTGATAAGTTTATTCGCCTTTACCATGAGTGCTGTCTGTGGATTCTTTATGATTCCGCAAATACTATCTTTTTGCAAGAAAAGGCATTTGTACGATGCGCCCAACGCCCGTAAGGTACACAAGAATGCTATCCCGCGCTTAGGTGGAGTATCGTTTCTACCTAGCATGCTTATCGCTTCCATTGTTGCCTTACTCGTATGGTCTTATACTAGCAAAGGCAGTAAGATTGCCGTAAGCCCATGGAGTATCTTCTTTGGCGTAGGGATTACTATTATTTATCTAACGGGGCTTATCGATGATATCTTTGGCATTCGTGCAAGGATGAAACTACTTATGCAGGTGATTGCTGCCAGTCTATTGCCCATCTCTTACCTCTATATTAATAACCTCTACGGCTTCTTGAACATTGAAGAACTGCCTATGGTAGTTGGCATGTTACTGACAGTTGGCATCCTCGTATTCGTTATGAACGCCATAAACCTTATAGATGGTATTGACGGACTATCGGCTAGTTTGGTTCTTATTGCACTCTGCGGACTCTTCTTTCTCTTCCTCCGTGAGCGTATTGGAATCTATTGTATCTTGATTGCGGGACTGATGGGTGTACTTGTTCCGTTCCTTTATCACAACCTTTTCGGTAGTGCAGAAGACGGGCAAAAGATATTCATGGGCGACTCTGGTAGTCTAACACTTGGATATATACTCGGCGTTTTGATGGTTAAATTCTGTATGTATAATCCACATGTTATGCCTTATCAAAAGGATTCCATTCTCTTGTCAGTAACCTTGCTACTCGTACCTGTCTTTGATGTTTTCAGGGTTATTATCGTACGATTAATACACCGCGAACCACTCTTCCGACCCGATAAGAACCATATACACCATAAACTCATGCGTGCCGGACTGACGCAACGTCAAACGTTAATCAGCATCCTCTTGCTTGCAATGACATTCATCCTTATCAACACATTATTATTCAATCATCTCCTTGTAACATGGATTATTGCGATAGACATCATCGGTTATATCGCATTCAATTACATATTGGATATTAGAATAAAACGCAATGGTTTGTCTCCTTTCCAAGCTGAATAAGACTTAAAACTTATCGAAATAGAGCTTCACACTGCCATCACTTAATATCAACTGACCTTTCTTCTTACTTTCAATCTGTAGTGTTGGTGTTATAGTTTTAATGCCATATAAAGCTAAAGAAGTATCATAGGTCGTAAGCGGATGATCGCCATTTTCACGATCAAAGAGGTAAGGTGAGGACAGAGCCAACTGATTGTTGTTAATATTAAAACGATAGAGATAACTGCTGTGCGCGCCTGTCTTATCTTCTAATTGCAGTAGTTTCGCCTGAAACGACCAGAAGATTAGTTTATTACTCACATCTGTGTTTGTACTTGTCGCAGGTTCTTCTATCTTAACCAAATGCCACATTCCCTCTAAATCTCCTGCGTCGTTATCTGTTTCCAAGCTACATGAAGTGAAGAGGTAAGCCAATACTGGCAATAAAAATACTAATATCTTTGATTTAAACATATCTTTTTCTACATTATTATTATTCAACCATTACGATTTTACTTACCGAATAATCCACGCTTACAGAGCGTTAGCTGTAAGCCATAATTAGGTCCTTCAAGAATACCACCGAAGTCGGCTCCAATGCCCAACTTTACTTCCGTACCCTGCAACCACTTAGATTTTATATCACTACGAAGCCTATATACAGCCTCACCTAACAAACTCACATTATGCTTCTTATGCGTATAAGGCTTCTCATAAGTGCCCAATCCCTCTTGCCAAGTTGCCAAGAAACGCCACTTCAAACAATCAGAAGGATGACCACCCAAGCCTAAGTGGAATGCTACAAAGCGGTTGTCCTTGAAGAATATAGTACCATCTTCATTATAAATAGGCGACCGATAGAGTGGATTACCCATTCCCTGCCCCCAATGTTGATAGCCCGGGAAGATATAGTGATTATAGAAGTTGTCCCTTCCTCCTATATGATCAGGCACCGTGATAGTGTGGTCATGATAGATAGGACCACTCTGATACTTACTATAAAGGTATTCAACTACGACGTTATTCAGCCAGTTGTCAGGCTTATACTCATATTCAAAGCCTAACATCCAGTCCTTAAAATCATACAACAAATAGCGTCGTTTCTTCTTTTCTTGCCATTCCGTCCCCTCGCCATAACCATCATAATCAAGCTGGAACATGGACGAATGATCTTCAAAGAACTTATCCGCATAGAAGGAGAAACGACTCCAATCACCCTCATAATTCAATCGCATCACCCAACTACCCAGCTGATCGCCCTCCACGTTTTGGTAAGTTGTCTCTCCATTATCGGCTCCTCCAGGTAGAAAAGCATTCCAGAAATCACGCACTCCAGTTCCTCCTTTAGATGGAACAAGGTTACCATGCCCATCAGGAAGATAGGATGTACCACCAAAAAGGGACACCATCTCTAACCCCATCTCTAATGACCACGGACAGAACACGTCCTCATTTCCAATCTTTAAGTAGCCAGCTTTAGAATGATAAAGCACCTTATCAGAATACTTCGACTGCATGTGTGTGAAGTCATGTTGCCAATTCTGATCGGTCATCCTACCGTATGCTATATGTCCTTTCAGGTGCAACCAACCATTAGCGAAAGGCAATGTCCAATAGTCACCAAGTGCTAACCGCACTTGAGGAACAGGTCGAGCATTGATGCCCAAGGTCTGTGATCCAGTACTAAAATCGGCATTCTTCAGCTCCATCGGTTGTTCTTTTGCACCAATAGTTAGTGTTCCATGCCACCAACGACCTTCTATATAGGCTTGCTGAATGACTGCCTTACTGGTGTAATTAACGGGTGCGACGACATCTACACCATAGCCAATACCAAACTTATTACCAGCATCCACGCTCAAAGGACGTTCCACTGCTCCTCGCACATAACCATTTGTTGCCTCCAAAGAACTTAGTCCGTACTTATTGGCATTCAGCCACAACGGAGTCTTCCCTTTCGATAAGCTCCCTTGTAATTCCACCTTATATTCTAAGCCTTTAAGCAACTGCACACGAGCAGTATCTCTATTGTTTACCTCCCAAGACTGCGCTTTCAATGCACTTGCCAATAGAAAGACAACCAAGGATAAAAGTAGTTTTTTCATATAAAAAAGCTGATTATCAAAATAGACATAGGCTGTGCAAAGAGAAGAAAAACAACACTTCTGCCATCTACACACGCATTATCTCATGCAAAGTTAATAAAAAAAAGAGAACTAACAAACAAATGACTTACCAACTACCAAAGCCTTACACCTTATTATATAAGGGGCACATCAATCCTTACCAACACTCAATACACCTTTAGGGAAAATCCCCCTCAGTGTAGGGGAAATCCTTTTAGTATGCTGAATATTATTCGTTCCTTTGCATCACGAGGACAGGGAAAGGAGTTCTAAACGCTTCCAAACATCCCTAATAATCATCAACAAAGATCGAAGAAAGTATGAAGAAGCTTATATTAACACTCATTGCGACACTCGTTCTCAGTGCTTCTGCAAATGCTATGAGTTACGAGCAAGCTCGCATACAAGCCCTCTTTCTAACAGACAAGATGGCTTATGAACTGAATTTGACCGAAGAACAATACGAAGCAGCATACGAGATTAATCTCGATTATCTGATGAGTGTCAACTCAATGGTTGATCTTTACGGAGCTAACTGGACACATCGTAATATGGACTTCAACTATATCCTCTGTGACTGGCAATACAGAGCTTACATGGAAGCAAACTACTTTTATCGTCCATTAAGATGGGATGCAGGCTACTGGCACTTCAGTGTTTACGCAAGATATCCATGCCGCGATTACTATTACTTCGGTCGTCCTAGCTTCTATTCAGCCTATCGTGGTGCTCACAGCTGGCGCATGAATGGTGACAGGAGTTGGTATTATGGCAGAGACCTCTTCTATGGAAGGAACAATAGTAACTACTATGGTATGCGTGACAGCTTCAACCGTGGCTACTATGATAGGGGTTACAACGGTTACAGCTCATACGACAATAGCTTCCAACAAAACGGTCGTCCACGCAGCTTCGGGAACCAACAACGCAGCACATTCGATGGTCCGCAGGGTATGACTCGTACTTATGAGCCACGTGAGAGTTCGACTCGTACAACCGTAACACGCCCTAACAACAACAGTGGATTTGGTGCTAATCATAGCTTCGGAAACGCTACTAGGGGTAATGAACCAACTCGTTCTTTCGATAGCCCGAGATCAACTTTTAGCAATCCAAGCCCTTCATTCAGTACACCGCAAGGCAGTTTCGGGAATGGTTCATCTTTCGGAGGAAGCCGATCAACGGGTGGAAGTACCTCAAACAGCGGTTCTGTCTTCGGAGGACACAGATAGATAAGGTAACAAAAGAGAGTTATAAATACAAGACAATGACTAAAGCGGCCACTAAAAAACTTACTTTAGAGAGTTACAACACATAGCAAGAGAACTACCAACGAACAGTTCTCAAGAAGGTTTAAATACTAAACACTAAACGCTAGAGAGTAATTAGTTCATCTTAAAAGGTATAAGTTTGTGAAAGAGGTTCTCGCAAGAAAGAGAAGAGAACACTAAGGATTAATAGAGATGTAACAATCAGAGAGTTATTTAAATGAAGGAAAGAGGAGCCTCACGGGATGTGACGCTCCTCTTTAATTATGTTCCTTCCTCCTGCTCTTAACCATCAATTCATCTGCTACTAACCTACTTCTATGACATTAAACATGCTTATCAAATTGGCTTGCGACACTTATCTATACTGGAGGAAACGTACTCATGAATATAAAAATAATCTATTTTTATGGATTATATAATATAACCGTCAGATAAAAATAAACTATTATTTCCTGTCTGGAAGGCTCTTCTCAAGAATAAAAGACGGTTCACTACCTTTTAACTAAGGTCTAACAGCATTAAAGAAAGAGCCTTGTAACAGGAGAAAGAGAGGCTTCATGTGGCTTGACTTAGCATTATATCTATAGTTCAAGCATACGAATTTCAGCATTGCTCATCGGTAAAATCTCATTCATCGGCTTATCATAATAGACACTTTGGATAGCCTTATTGATGATACCATGCCCAACGGCAAGTACCTTTTGATTAGGATATTCCGTGCGTAACCACGCTATAAACTCTGCTGCCCTAGCCTTTATTGCATCAATACTCTCAATATCCTTTGGCCATAAAGCAGGATTCTTCAGATTGGATAAGTCGGGAATGTACTTGCCAGTAAAGGCTCCCCAATCACGCTCACGCAACAGGGGTGTAATGCGAACAGGCTGATGATGCGGTGCAGCAATAATCTCACAAGTATGAATACTGCGCCTTAAATCACTTGCAATGAAAGCATTTATTGGTTCAGCCTTGAGTTTCTCTGCCACTTCCTCAGCCTGTTTTATGCCGTTATCATTCAATTTCCCTTGTGTTTGTCCTTGCATGATACGATGCACGTTATCGATTGTTTCACCATGCCGAACTAAGTATAACAATGTCATCTATTACGTCTTTTTCGTGCAAAAGTAACAAATAGTTTACGAGTAAAGCCTTGGAATAGAGATTATTTTGTATTTTTGTAGCCATGAAAGTACTACAAATATCAGCTATAAGAGCAATCCTTATGGCAGTGACGGGCTTCCTTTTGGTGAAATACAACCAAGGAGCAATGACATGGTTAACCATTACTATTGGTTTACTCTTCTTCCTTTCGGGAGCCGTCTCATGCATTATCTACTATGTAGAGAAGGAACGTATTGAGAAAAAGAAAGCAAAAGCAGAGAAGGAGGAGACAGATGCTTTGAAGTCGCCTTCATTCCCTCTTGCAGGTGTTGGAAGCGTTGTCTTGGGTATCATCTTGGCTTTTATGCCTGACACCTTCGTTATTGGTATGGTCTATATCCTTGCTGCTTTGCTCATTCTCGGTGCTATTAACTTGTTCATAATACTTGCCCGTTCAAAGCAGTATGCGCATGTCCCTGTCTATCTCTGGCTTCTCCCTACCCTCATCTTGATTGTCGCTATCTTCTCAATACACAAACCAATAGAGGCAGCGGCACTACCATTAAAAGTGATAGGATGGGCTTTCATGTGTTATGGAGTTATCGAATTGCTCTTCTCTATACGTAATTATTATATTCGAAAAGCGTTTGAGAAAGTAGAAGAAAGTAAGATTGTTGAAGGCTTCAAACTCGCTAATGAGGATATTGAAGACGCTGAAATCATAGAAGAAGAGAAGCCTACAACATAACAAACAAACAGCAGCTAACCCGGAAACACAGGTTAGCTGCTTACTGATTATTAACTTTTATCAGTGATTATGAGCACTGATACTCAAGTGAAGAACACTCTATAAGAATCTAATCTCACCAAAGAAGTCGGGGCGATGGAAGTCGGGTGCTGGCAAGTCTATCGGATTCCACGATAGGAAATGAGGCTTTGTTGTCTTGTCACCGCACTTATAGAAATTAGCACGCATTGTCTTCCCGGAGAGGTTCTTTAGGTTATGACGGAAGAAAGAAGCGACTGGGACAACCAAAGCAAGTTCCCATTTCTGCTTGTTCTCTTTCATTTCAAAGGGTTCACGACCCAGTGATGACCAACGCTCAATAGCCCTCAAAACATCAAATGGAGCCTTTGCTCGGTTCTCACGACCTTGTCCATTGCAAAGCAAAACAGTTCCTATACAATTGGTTTCAAGGTTATAATAGCCTCCTTCTACATCTGGACTGACAAAGAACTCACAGCAGGAGTCTTCCCAAACAGGACCTAAGTCGATTCCAGAGACGGCTCTCACACAATCTTCTTCCACCCGATAATGGAGCAAGATAGCGTCATTCTTATGCGCAATCGCAAATTCTACTTGTGGGCAATAAGGGTAATCAGCAGCCCAATTAACTGTATCTATTTTCTGATAAGTAACCTTTTCAGCTCTAAAAAGAGCTGGGATATCAGCAGCATTAACCTGCTGATCGTCTATTCTTCGTACTTCTAATTGTTTCATTGTTTTAATGTTTTCTGAACAAAGTCAGCCATCATCTGGTCATGCCGACGCACATCACGATAGAGCAAGAGCTGGTTGCTTGAGCGAACAAGGTTGTGTTCAGCGTACTTAGTCTTAAAGTAAACATCCCCATTAAGGTAGTCGGCAAGGAAACGAACGCACTGCATAAAGGGGAAAAGGGCTACTGCATAAGGTAAATGACTGGTTTCAACTTCCGTTAAAAAGCTCCCCGCACTACTAAGATACCCCTCTGTGAAGGATTTAAAAATGTCTTCCTTGAGTCCAACTGCTTGATAATTGTCACTGTCTTCAGCAACATGATTAGCTCCAGTACGCAAGAAGTCACCATAATCAGAGAATATAAAGCTAGGCATAACAGTGTCCAGATCTATCACGCAAAGCACCTTTCCAGATGTATCAAAGAGCATGTTATTAACCTTTGTATCGCAGTGACAAGTGCGCTTAGGCAATACTCCCTTACGATAAAGGCGTTCGGCAAGGCACATCTCATCCGCATTACGATACAATTCATCGATGATATCCTGCACACTGGACACTCTCCCTTTAACATCAGCACTAACTGCTTCCTGCAACTGACGTATGCGCAACTCCATGTTATGGAAGTCCGGTATAATCTCACCAAGCGGTTCTTTCAAGTCGACTAACATCTTCTCGAAATTGCCAAAGGTCTCTCCACAACAGAAAGCACTATCTGGATTCACCTCTTCCTTAGTAACAGAATCAGGGATAAAGACGCTCATTCGCCAGTAACGACCATACACATCTTGATAATAAGTGCGCCCATCTGTGGTCTTAATAAACTGTAAGCACTTGCGATCAACATCCTGTTCTCCCTGTTGAATCAGCTTCTGGCGAATATGAGAAGTAACAAGTTCAATGTTGTGTTGTAGGAGTTCTACATCGGTAAAGACGGCATCATTAATGCGTTGCAGTATATAATCAGGAGTAGATTTTCCTATTGTTGACACTCGCAGCGTCTCATTAATTAGCCCGTTACCAATAGGACTCACACTTTCTACAATGCCGTTTATACGGAACTGAGAAACCACGTTATTAAAATCAGTCATAGCTTGATTAAGTAATTAAAGGTCGATACCCATGACTCGCCAAAGGCTTTCAATGACATAGAGTCATGAGTATCGGATAGGTTATTTAACTAGCGTTTGATATTGCCTAAGGGCGATCAGAAGGCTTAACACCGAATTGCGAAGGCTTATTACCCATAACAAATTCGAGTGTTCCACCACGTACTATATCCTTGAAGTCAATGTAAGAACGAGTATAAGGCTTGCCATTCAGCTTCGCACTTTGTATATACTTATTCTCGGAACTATTGTTATGCGCAACTACACGGAAAGTCTTTCCATTACCAACATTCAATGTTGCTTCATCGAAGAGTGGCGATCCAAAGACATAACGACCACCAGCTGGATCAACCTGATAGAAGCCTACCGAAGACAGGATATACCATGCTGACATCTGTCCAACATCCTCATTTCCACTCAAACCATCAAAGTCATCATGATACAAGTTAGCCAAGACATAACGTATCTTGTCAGCCCCTTTCCAAGGTTGCCCAACATAGTTATACATATAGAGGATGTGGTGACTTGGCTCGTTACCATGCGCATATTGACCAATTAAACCAGTAATGTCTGGTGAGGCATCAGCACCCATATCACCATTGACAATGAATAGTGAATCGAGCTTAGAGACGAATGGTTTCTCCCCACCAAAGGCTGAAACAAGCCCGTGAACATCATGTGGAACTAACCAAACATACTGCCAAGCATTACCCTCAGTATAGTCATCCTGACGATGAACCGTGCTGAATGGATCGAATGGCTCACGGAACTTATGGTCGGAAGTAACGCCTCTCATGAACTTTGTTTGCTTATCGAAATAGAAGTCACGATAGGACTGGCTACGCTTGTAGAAGTACTTATAATCCTCTGTCTTACCCAACTGCTTAGCAAGTTTGGCTATACAAGCATCGGCGAGCGCATACTCTAATCCCTTAGCAACCGTCTCCTTCTCTGGGTCGAGATCACAAGGAATATAACCGTATTTCTTCAATAGTCCCATACCTCGTTCATCTCTCATTGCAGAGGCTTTAACAGCTTCAAAGACAGCCTTCTTATCCACATTAAATCCTTTCAAAGCAATATCTACAAGTACAGGAATGCCAGGATTACCCACCATACAGTCTGTTTCATTACCCATCAAGTGCCAAACAGGGAGCTTACCTTGCTGCTTGAAGATATGTAGCATTGTCTCCGCAAGATCACGTTGCATCTCTGGTTGAATAAGCGTCATCAAGGGGAAGGCTGCACGATAAGTGTCCCAGAGAGAGAAGGTGGTGTAATCAGTGAAGTCACCCTTATGCGTCTTACCATCTGCCCCACGATACTCTCCATTCACATCACTAAACACTGAAGGGGCTATCATCGTATGATAAAGTGCTGTATAGAATATACGTTTCGCACGCTCGTCCTGTGTCTTAATTGCAATCTTACTTAGCTCACGATTCCAATCGGCATTCGCTTTAGACACAACACTTGCAAAGTTCCATCCAGGAAGCTCCTGTTGCAGATTCTCTCGAGCATTCTCTACGCTAACAGCAGATATACCAACCTTCACTAAAAGAGGCTGACTGGTTGATGCAACCGAGAATATTCCTATTGTATCACGCTCATTCTCTTCAAGTTTAACAGGCTCTGAAAACTCCGCAACAAAGTAAACTCGCTGGTCTTTAGCCCATCCTTCAGACAAGCGGAATCCTGTGATGGTCTTATCTGACTCCTGCTTGAACTTGCAAGAAGTCATCTTATCCCATCCAATCCCTTGTGCGAGATTCAAAGCTATATAGCCCTTTGTAGCATCGGCTGGGAATGAGTAACGATGAAAGGCTACACGTTGGGTTGCGGTCAACTCTACCCTAATTCCTGAAGCTAACATCACCGAATAATAACCGGGACGGACATACTCTGCTCTATGCGAGAACTTCACTTCACGCTGTGAAGGGTTGGTCATAGGTAATAGAGAGACATCACCCAAGTCGCCAATACCCGTACCACTAAGGTGCATCTGCCCGAAGCCAATCACCGTAGAATCGCTATAATGATAGCCTGAACACCAATCCCAACCTTGTTTCTTTTGCGTTGGACCTGCTTGAATGTTACCAAATGGAACATTAGCACCTAGGAAGACATGACCATGACCACCTGTACCAATGAAAGGATTCACATACTGCGCGTAGTCTTGTGCACTAACAGAGAAGATTGTTGCTAGCGCTACAGCAGCAGTCAAAAAGATTTTCTTCATAAAGTTATAAATACTATTTATGATGACAGAATGACTCTACTCCGCATCGGGAGTTCTACTGTCTATGATTGAAAAGAATATTCACTTACTGAACGGGTACATAGAGAGAGCCATAACGGAATATCCTTTACGAATAAAAGAGAGGGTAATATTTCTGCTCACTAACTTACTGATAAAGTTTAAGTTATAATCCCGTTGGACTAATTAGGCTGGCTAGTACCACTGTTTTAAGTTATATTGATGAGACAAATTTAGCAACTATTAATGACATATCAAAACATTTCAATAACAAATGTCATTGCATAGTATAAAAATGAGAGAGTAAACGATACGAAAGGGAGAAACCATAGAGGGGATATCTCTCCGCCGACTTTATCGTATCATGGAGTATCATCAGGGTGATACTGGAGTATCATCAGGGTGATACTGGAATATCATCAGGGTGATACTGGAGTATCATTAGGGTGATACTGGAATATCATTAGGATGATACTGGAATATCATTAGGATGATACTGGAATATCATTAGGATGATACAGAAGTAACACGTATGTATAAAGTTTGCATATCATGCGATTGCGAAAGGCTTATAACGCATGAAGGCTTGGCACTCTTCATGCCAAGCCCTCATTTCCTTTAGATAGGATCGTCGATTTAATAGTAATGAAATACGACCTTTACTTCTTATTAATGATGATTTCGTCTGTGAAGATCCACGCATCTGGCTCACGCGAGGTGGCTTTCAAACGCACATAACGCGCCTGTACCGAACCCTTCCAGCGATAGGGGTAAACAAGGTAATCGCTGCTTGTCTTGATACCAGGGAGCGTCTCATCTATTGTGGTAAACTTCTTTCCATCCTTTGAGACAAGTAGGGTTATGGTGTTAGGAACATAGATGACAGCCTCCAACTGGTGCATGAAGTTGGCTTCCACATCCTTAATATCAGTTACCTTCCCCATGTCTACAATCACGTCAACGCCGGTGCTATCTATAAAGCCCTGCCATCTTCCCTCAAGGTAGCCCCAGTCTCCACACAGTCCATTGGTCAGCGTACTATCGCCTTCTGCACGATATTTCTCAGCGTATCGACCGAGATAGGTCACGGGTTTACCCAAACCTTCATGCTGCACGATGGAACGGCTTTCAGGGCGTGCGCCTTTCTCTTTTCGAATGTCGAAAGCATTATAGCCAGCACGTTTGAGTGCATCAGTTGTTGTAATTACTCGTTGACGGAAGTCGGCATAGCCTGTACGTTGCTTCGTCCATCCCGTCTCGGCTAATGCAAGCAATCGGGGGTATATCATATACTCTAGATGGTCAGGCTTCTCTATAAATTCCGTCCATACACAACCCTGTACACCATCGATATATTTCTCCAAAGACGTACCCTTATAAGCCGCTGGGATAGGGTCATAGTTGTAAGTCTTCTCCAATCTCGTATATCCTCCTTGCGCCTTTGGTTCCGTCATTGGGTCATCCTGATACATATTCAAATAGCAGAACTCTTGCGGTGCCATGACCACGTGGTGCCCACTCTTAGCGGCAGTCAATCCTGCTTCAGTGCCACGCCATGACATGACAGCGGCATTGGGAGCTAAAGTGCCTTCCATGATTTCATCCCATCCGAGGAGCTTTCTACCATTATCGTTAAGGAAGCGTTCTATGCGGTGAGTGAAATGACTCTGTAACTCGGCTACGTCCTTTAGATGATAGTCCTTCATTACACGCTGACAGTCGGGGCACGTCTTCCATGTGCGGCGTTCCGCCTCATCGCCTCCTATGTGAATGTACTTTGAAGGGAAGAGTTGCATTACCTCTTTCAATACATTCTCCATGAAAGTATAGGTCTGTTCTTTCCCTACGCATAAATCTGACTGAGTATAGGGCTTACCCGTACATGACAACTCAGGGTAAGCATAGACAACCTCATCACTGTGCCCAGGCATTTCAATCTCTGGTATGATGGTGATATGGCGTGCAGCGGCATAATCGACAATCTCTTTAATGTCGTCCTGCGTGTAATAGCCACCATGTATATTCATTCCCTTCCAACATACAAGGCGGCTAGGATTAGGCGAATACTGGCGGTTCTTTCCGTTCCACCACTTCGTCCAGTCAGATTCTGTTCTATAGGCAGTCTCCTCTGTTAGGCGTGGATATTGCTTCACTTCCATGCGCCATCCGCCGCCGTCAGTGAGGTGCCAGTGGAATCTGTCGAGCTTGAAATACGCCATAGCGTCCAATTGCTTCTTGATTTCATCACTCGACCAGAAGTGTCTTGAGCAGTCTATCATCAGACCACGATAAGCGAAACGGGGTGTATCTGTTATCTTTACACAAGGAATCTGGCGATCCTTCTCCAGCTGTCGTAGTGTTTGCAAACCATAGAAAAGTCCCATAGGAGTTCTCGCCTGTATGGTCACGGCTGTTGGGGTAACATTTAACTCATACTCTTGTAGGCTTACGCTATCTGCCGCCATCGCCGCCTCCTGTTCCGTACCAGTACAGATGAGGCGCAAGGGTGCATCAGCAGAGGGATTCTTTACGGATGAGAACGGAATATTCATTACATCTGAGGTGTACTGATTCAGTATCTTGAAGTCCTTTCCTTTAAGATTGGTCACGCCTTGTAGCCCCTTAGCCAATGTGAAAGTGCCTTGCTGACGAGTGATATTCTCGGGTTGAGGGATAATGCTCTGCGCACTGACAGGTTGTGTGATTGACGCTGATAACAGCAAGAATGCTGCGCCTATAAATACTTTTTTAATCATGAATATAGTGTCGTTGTGGTGGGATATACGATAGGAATTAGCCTCGAATGACCCACCTTATTTCTTTAAATAAAACTTTAATACTCCGCCCTTCAAGAGCTCTTCATTACTGATGCGATATTGGTTCCACGCCTTACCACCTAATTCCATCTTACTGATGATAACGTCATCGGGATTAGGGTGCACAGCCTCAATAACGAGCTTGTCCCTACCCCACTGCGCCTTATCCAGACGGATGGTTACCTTGTCAAAGACGGGGGATGTGAGGGTGTAATAGGGGTCGCCAGGGCAATCGGGATAGAATCCTATCATATTGAAGACTGCCCAAGCTGACATGGTTCCCGTATCGTCATTACCAGGAATGCCTTCTGGCGCATTCTTGAAATATTCCTTCAAGAGTCTGCGTGTCTGTACCTGTGTACGCCACTCGTCACCCTTGAAATATGAGAAGAGGTAAGGATAAGCAATATCGGGTTCATTGGCAGGGTCGTAATATCCCTTATCAAAGACGCTCTGTAACTTATCGACGAATGACTTCTGACCTCCCATCAGCTTTGCTAAGCCTTTCACATCATGTGGCACATAGAACGAATAGTTCCAAGAATTGCCCTCGTGGAAGCCAGGTGACGGCTCGAAGTTCTCTCCCTGCTTAGGGTCAAAGGGCTTATAGAAGCTACCATCGGGCATGATG
Organism: Prevotella veroralis DSM 19559 = JCM 6290; assembly: GCF_000377625.1. Classification (GTDB taxonomy): domain Bacteria; phylum Bacteroidota; class Bacteroidia; order Bacteroidales; family Bacteroidaceae; genus Prevotella; species Prevotella veroralis. The sequence goes on from NZ_KB898327.1 coordinate 93,564, forward strand.
GGGCGGAATACGCCATACTCCTTGCTGTAATAATGGCGATAACCTAACGAGCGATCATAGAAGAGTTTGGCGTCAGCTTTCTTGCCTAAGGCAGCTGCTAAACGTGATAGCGCATTATCTGCAATGTAATATTCCAGTGCGTGAGAGACCGAGTTATCATATTGTTCGTGCAGAGCAACATAGCCTTTCTGCATATACTCATCATTATCTGGGCGCAACGGATTATCGCTACCTTTCGTTAGCGCAGACTTACGGAAAGCCTCGTATGCCTTATTGATGTCGTAACCACGCAAGCCCTTGAGCCACGAATCGGTGATGACGGGAATCGCTGGGTCGCCTTCCATGGTGTAAGTCTCGCGACCAAAGAGTTCCCACTTCGGCATCCATCCATGTTCGTCATACATATCAATCATTGTACGAATCATATCACGCTGACGTTCTGGATAGACTAAGGTAAGCAACTGATGCACGTTGCGGTAAGTGTCCCAAAGCGAGAAGACGGTATAGCGGTTGCCCTCTTTTATGGTGCGAATATCGTTGCTCTCCATTGCTGGATATTGCCCATTGACGTCCTGTAGGATGTTAGGATGGATGAGGGTATGGTACAAGGCGGTATAGAAGATGGTGCGTTCCGTCTTCGTGCCTCCTTCAACGAGGATACGAGAAAGGTCATCATTCCACTGCTTGCGAGCGGCATTGTAGATGGCGTCAAAGTTCTTTCCATGCTGTTCGGCATTGAGATTCTCTCGTGCATTTGCAATACTGACAAATGATACGCCCATCTGTACTTCTACTTGCTCGTTAGCATCTGTATCGAAGTTCATCCATACTCCTATATCATCGCCCGATAACTCTTTCTGATACTTCTTATAGAGCTTATACTTGCCATTGTCTGCATCCCATTCTGCCTCAACGCCTGTCATAGCACGTTGTTTCTTCCAATAGCCCGACTCTAAAGGCTTTTTGCTTATGCGCATAACGAAGTAGATAGGGAACACTGCCTGTGGGTTATAACAGAAGGTTCCTTGTAACTTCATGCCCTCAAACTCGGTATTGCTTACCTTCCGCACCATGGCTCCCGTCTCATTCGTGAGCCCCTCGCCTAAGTTCAACAAAACGTGGCTCTCGCCTTTGGGGAACGTAAAGCGAGCTACTGAGGTGCGCGGTGTTGCGGTTACTTCGGTCTTGATGTCGTATTTGGTAAGATGGTTCGAGTAATAACCGGGATGGGCTACTTCCTTATCGTAAGTGCTACCATAGTTCTTATAGTCTACATCTAACTTCCCCGTCGTTGGCATAAGCAATAACGAGCCCACTTCTGGGCAACCTACGCCACTAAGGTTCACATGAGAGAAGCCTGTGAAATAGACATTATGATATTCATAAGGTGTTGACCACCATCTTGCATCCTTATCATACTTATTCAAGTCGGAACCCATCACATTAAAGGGAACGACTGACATCAAACCATTCGGGCACACAGCACCAGGGTTGGTTGTTCCGAAGTTGGATGTTCCAATGAAAGGATTAACAAGATCAACGGGTTCCTCGCCTGTCTTATCTGCAGCTCTCAAGGATAGAAAAGATAAGGAAATAAGGATTCCCAATAGGAGTTTAGGTCTCATAAAAAACATGCAGTTAATAGTTATTGCTGCCATGGCACATGAATGAAAAGGACTATGGCGAGCCTATAAGAAAATGACTACGCACATCTCTGACATTATATGATAATACACCGAAGATGTGCGTAGCTCCGTCTTACAAGTAGGTTGAAACTTATAAGATGCTATTGTTCTTTGTAAATTCAACAATCTCTTTGATATAGCCGAACGTCATACCAACGACGGTATCAGCTGCACCATAATATACAGCAACACGCTCGCCATCTTGCAAAGCAGCACATGGGAAGACTACATTTGGCACGTCTCCTTGCAATTCATACGTAGCTGCTGGAGCCAATAGGTAAGGACGAGTACGATAGAGCACCTTCTCTGGGTTGTCCTTATCAAGGATAGCTGCACCCATTGAATAACGGAAACCATTACAAGTGTTGATTACGCCGTGATAGAACAAAAGCCAGCCCTCATCGGTCAAGAAAGGAACTGAACCAGCACCAATCTTTGTGCATTGCCATGCGCTCTCTGGGAAAGGAGTCACCTTCATCACGCAACGATGTTCGCCCCAATACTTCATGTCAGGGCTGAAGCTGATATAGATATCCCCGAAAGGAGTATGACCATTATCGCTTGGACGGCTCAACATGGCATACTTCCCGTTAATCTTCTCTGGGAAGAGCACGCCATTTCGGTTGAATGGCAAGAAAGCATTCTCACACTGATAGAACTTCTTAAAGTCGAAGGTGTAAGCAATTCCGATCGTTGGTCCGTGATAACCGTTGCACCAAGTAATCCAATAACGATCCTCAATCCATGTAACACGTGGGTCATACTTGTACTCTGACTCAATCATTTCAGTGTTACCAGCCTCAAACGTAATAGGCTCGTGATTAATTTCCCAGTTGATACCGTCCTTACTGAAACCTGCGAAGATGTTCATCTGCACCGCCTTGTTATCGCAACGGAACACCCCAGCGAAGCCATCCTCAAATGGTACGACAGCACTGTTGAAGATACTGTTTGATGTTGGAATATGATAGCGGTCAATGATTGGATTCTTTGAATAACGCCACATCACATCCTTGCATCCAACAGGACGCTCCTCCCAAGGTAATATATCCTTAATACTTTTCATTATAAATAGTTTTATGTTTTTAGCTTGTGAATACCACTCAATTTTCGCAAACAAAGTTAACTTTTTACTTCTACATAGAATAAGAATTTATTATTCCTTAATTAGGAAAAACACTTATTAACGGGATATAAAGACTGATCCGACCGCTTTAAAAACAAGTGTATACGGGAGAAAGAGGAAAGCAATACGGATAGAGAAGACGGGCAATACGGGCAGAAAAGAAAGGGAATACGGCAAGCATAATAATTTTATCCGTATATTTTCTTGCTTTTATACGTATTTTGTTATACTTTTGTACGCATATAATTTCATTTTCAGCATAGTGAAAAAACAATTTCAGCGTAGTGAAAGTATATTTTCAGCGTAGTGAAAATGTTTCATCAGCGTTGAGAAAATATAATTTGATACGCATTAAATTATGATAGAATACAAGAATAACTATAACGGAATACGGGAATAATTATGACGGAATACGCTTCCGACTGCGAAAATATACGAATCAAACAGCCAAAGAATATGCTTACAAATGGAAAAGAAAGCGTATCTGACGGCGAAAACGTACATAAGAAAAAGAAGAGTAAACGAACAAAACAAAATTATAAAAGGTTATGAGCATCAAATACAGACTACAAAAGAATTACGGAAAGCTGAAAGAGAAGGCAGAATTCCGTACAATCATCATGGAGCGACAGACCATCGGATTGGAACGCATTGGGCGCGACATACAAGGTGCAACGGCTCTTACGCGAGCGGATGTTTTCGCAACGGTTATGGCTCTGGGAGATGAAATAGCCAATCAACTATTGGACGGTAACGCTGTCCATCTGCCGGGTATCGGTTATTTCTCACTGGCTGTGAAAGGTGAGGTGTACGAGGATCCGCGCACACACAATCATCGATTGCGTAACCCGAAAGTGCGAACGATAAAGTTCCGCCCCGATCGTGAAATGGCGCATAAGCTCCTTTCTGCCAAATTCGAGAACGAAACTCATCATTACGGCAATGCCTCCATTCCTACAGCCGAAGACATCGACCAAGCTCTCGAGGAACTTTTCGCCACAAAGTCTGTCATTACCATTGCCGACTTCCGCCGGTATCTCAATCTTTCCGCTTCTACTGCTTATCGCATTGCTGAACGATTGGAGGCGGCAGGCAGAATCCATAATATTGGGACACGCCGACTAAAGTTGTTTGAGTTGAGGAGTGGACAAGTAAACGAGTAGACAAGTTAACGAGTTAATAGCATTTACAGCCTTTTCTTTGGTTGTTTGATAAGAATGTATTACTTTTGCACCGACTTCCAAAGCGGAAGTTAGGGGGTGCTTGCCTGTTTGGGCTTGCTGAGAATATACCCATTGACCTGATACGGGTAATGCCGTCGTAGGGAAAATTCCCCTTATTTGTATTTTAATATCATTACTAAGGATATGAAAAGAATTATCCTATTCACTGCTGCATTAACATGTGTAGCAACGACAAAGGCACAGGAAGTAACTGACACGCTCAAACAACAGCACTTGGAAGAAGTAATCGTAGCTGGCGTTCGAGTACAAAAGAATGCTCCTTATGCAGTGGCTAACATCAAGAAATCAGAACTTGAGGCTTTCTCTAAAACGGGACGTGAATTACCTTTCTTATTAGCTCAAACGCCGGGCGTATTGGCTTGGGGCGAGAACGGATTAGGAACGGGTACCGCCGCTATGCGCATACGAGGCGCAGCAGGAAGTCGCATTAACATCACCTTAGACGGTGTGGCTTTAAACTCGCCAGAAGATCAGTCTGTGTTTTGGGCGAACATGAATTCGTATGCTTCGCTTATGGGAAGTGTTCAGATACAACGCGGTATCGGAACATCTACAAACGGCGACGGTGCTTTCGGCGGTTCGGTTTCTTTGGCGACAAGTTCACCCATGCGGACGCCGAGCGCAGAAGTCAGTGCATCATACGGTTCGTATAACACTTACAACGCAGGAATGAAGTTCTCAACGGGTTTGCTCTTCAATCATCTTATCTTTGATGGGGCATATCACGAGACAGCGACTGATGGTTATGTCCACGGCACAAGCGGGCGGTCGGGTTCTTACTATGGCGGTTTGACTTGGTTAGGAGATAACTTCCGTATTAGCTACAAGAACATCGGAAACTTTGAGAAGACGGGGCAGGCTTGGAATGGAGTTGTCGCTGGTAGCGATAATCTTAGTTTGATGGATGGCACTTTCGGAGTACATACGGGTATTAAAACTTACAAGGATCTTTACGATAGAGGATTAGGCAAATTCAATTCCCTATACGAGTATTTGCAAACAGACAATAATGGTGCTTTCGTCAAAGATGCTGCTGGGAATTATCAAACGGAACGATTTAAGATGCGCGATGGTTCGTTTTGGAAGAAGACTACCGATAACTTCTATCAGAATCACAACATCCTTTCTTTCCTCATTCATCCTGCACAGCATTGGAGCCATAACATAACCATACATTATACTTATGGTTATGGTTATTACAGCGAGTTCAAACGGAAAACAAAGCTGGCTAAGTTTGGTTTGCAATTCACCGACAATACTGGCACGCAGATAGCAAAGACTGACCTCGTGCGTCGTAAGGGTTTGTCACAACACACCTACGGCGTTATCTATAATCTCAACTATAAAGATGAAAGCTGGGATGTGATGGGTGGCTTGAACCTTCAACAGTTCCGTGGTGATCACTTCGGATATCTTACTTATATCAAAGACCAACAGGTTGACAACAAGTTCCGACTTAACGGCAAGGATTATAAGTATTATTCTTCTGACGCTCGTAAGTTCGATTACAGTGGTTTCTTCAAAGCTAATTACCACTTTAACAACTACTGGAATACGTTTATTGATCTTCAGTATCGCCGCGTGGAATATAGAACCAATGGCAAAAATGATAGATTCCGTAAGGGTGCTAACGGATACCATAATCAACTATTGAATATCAATAAGCATTATGACTTTATCAATCCTAAAGCGGGCGTAAGTTACTATCGCGATGGGCACAAGGCTTACGCTTCTATCGCCTATGCTAACCGTGAACCTGAACGCAATAACTTTACCAACAATGGTAGTTACCCTGCACCTTCGCCAGAACGATTGATGGATATAGAGCTTGGCTATCAGTACACAGGTAATAACTGGCATGCTGGCGTAAACCTTTATTATATGGACTATACGAATCAGTTTGTGCAGACTGGCGAGAAGAGTGACATCGGCGAGAATCTTACCACAAACATCAAGAACAGCTATCGTATGGGTGCCGAGTTGGAAGCTGGCTGGAGTCCGTTGTCATGGTTGACAGTCGAAGGAAACGCTGCGTTAAGTCGCAATGTTATTAAGGACTTCGACGAGATGGCAAGTGTCAACTTTGATGATTCTTTCCGCAAGATACATTATAATCACTCTACTTTGGCGTTCTCTCCATCAGCTATCCTCAATGGTTTCCTCGATTTACATTACAAAGGCATTAAGGCTGTATGGCATACAAACTTCGTCAGTCGTCAGTATCTCGATAACACCGAGAACATAACCCGTTCATTACCTTGCTTTTCGCAGACGAATGTCAACATCAGCTACTCTCTCCGTCCTGCAAAGCGTCTTATCGGTTTGAAAGAAGTTATCTTCGGTGTGAATCTTAACAACATCTTCAATCGTCATTATGCTGCCAGCGGATGGGTATATAGCTCTATCCTCGACAATGACGGTCACCCTAACGAGAACCGTTACACGCAGATTGGTTTTATCCCAATGGCAGGCTTTAATGTCATGGGGAATGTTGCGTTGAAGTTCTAGCCTCACCCCCGCCCCCTCTCCTATTGGAGAGGGGAGTAGATACCGAGACTTCCCTAAATGATAAACCATATATATGAGAAGATTACTATTCGAGTTTAACTATTACATTATAAACTTAGCAAACGCCACATTCCACTCCCCTCTCCAATCGGAGAGGGGCTGGGGGTGAGGCCATCATTATGACACTAGACATGCTGGGCTGCATCGTCGGCCTCATTTACATCTATCAAGAATACAAAGCGAGTATATGGCTTTGGCTGACGGGTATTATTATGCCTGCCATCTATATGGTTGTCTATTACGAGGCGGGGCTATATGCCGACTTCGGAATGCAGATATATTATACATTAGCAGCCATTTATGGCTTCTTGTATTGGAAGTTCGGACGGAAGAAAGGGGCGGAGGAGCTTCCTATCACACACTATCCTCGTCGGTTGATACTCCCTTCACTGCTTGTCTTCCTCGTCCTATGGGGCGCACTCTACCTCATCCTCATCAAGTTCACGAACTCTACCGTACCAGTATTAGACAGCTTCGGTAATGCACTCAGCTTCATCGGACTGTGGGCATTAGCAAAGAAATACATCGAACAGTGGTGGATATGGATTGTCGTCGACATCGAACTGGCAGGACTCTACCTTTATAAAGGAATTCCTTTCACCGCAGGACTCTATGCTCTCTATTCCATTATCGCCGTGGCAGGGTACTTTAAGTGGAGGGGAAACCTCCCCAAGCCGAAAGGAATAGGTAAGGAGCCTCCCCAAGCCCCTCCGAAGGAGGGGATGTGCTAATAGGCAAAGTCACAACAACATATAAAAGCAACACAACAAATGATTATCAATAACAAAGAGAATAACAAGGACAAACGACATTCTCGCATCCCCAACGAACACCCCGTTAGGCACTCCCTTCTTTCAGAGGCATTAGGGGAAGTGTCTTCCGCTAGGCACATCCCCTCCTTCGGAGGGGCTTGGGGAGGCTTTAACTCCGTCATCCTTGCAGCTGGCGACTTCCCCACCCACGTCCTACCCCTTCGCATCCTACGCACTGCGAATAATCTCATAGTATGTGATGGCGCACTAAAGAATCTACTTGAATATGAGATAGAGCCAACGGCAGTAGTGGGCGACGGCGACTCTCTCCCTGAAGAGCTGAAACAACGCTATGCACACATCTATCATCATATATCGGAACAGGAGTTTAACGACCTCACCAAGGCTACTCTCTTTGCTCGTTCACATCTGAAGATGGACGCATCTACGCATACCCGTCCCCGTTTCTGCTACCTCGGGGCGACTGGCAAACGGGAGGATCACACACTAGGGAATATCTCTTTAATGCTTTATTACTATCGTCAACTAAGCATAGCCCCCCTCATGTTGACCGATTACGGATGGTTTGTACCTGCATCAGGTACAAACACCTTCTCTTCATTTGCAGGTCAACAAGTAAGCATTTTCAATGCTTCTTGCAAGGAACTAAGTAGCGAAGGGCTCAAATGGGACATATACCCCTTCGCAGAAATATGGCAGGGAACACTGAACGAAGCCCTTTCCACATCCTTTACTATCCATGCCGATGGAGACTATTTAATCTATCGGACACATAGAAACATTTAATAATTATTGCGTAAAGGCTGCTCATTACCAATGATTAAAAGTCTTTCTTTACTTTCAGAAAGTCCTTATATAGAACAGAGAAAGTATCAAGACAGCTTGAAGAAGGATGTCTCTTATACGAAAAATAGTCTATTTTCCAAAGGGATTAAGTATATTTTACAGAGAAAATTAAACTATTTTTCCTAATTCACAAAGCCCATTTAGAAAATAAGAAGAAGTTAGGTCTACTTTAAGTCACATCTATCTACTAATAATAAGTTACAATAATTATACGCTTCATTGTAACCCTCATTGACAAAAAACTTATGCTTTCAACTTAAAGGAATTCTCTATACTTGCCAATTCTGCATAGAACCCTTTGTCAACCTTAAGCCTGTCTTCTACTTTAGAACAGCTGTGAATAACTGTACTATGATCCCTGTTTCCCACCAACTTACCGATTCGACTAGCAGGCATCTTCGTATATTTCTGTGCCATATACATGCTTACCTGACGCGCCATTACAATGTCCTTCTTGCGTGAACGAGAGTTGACAGCAGAGGTGGTAACGCTGAAGTGTGTACAAACCTTATCCAAGATATCATCAATGGTTAGTGGTTCATCATCGATCTTTACAGCACGCTTTATTACACGTTCAGCCAGTCGCATATCGACGTTACTGTTATAAACAACGCTATAAGCCAAGAGAGAGTTGATAACACCTTGCAAGTCTCGCACACTACCATTAGCCGTTTCTGCGATAAACTTAATCACGTCCTCTGGGATACTAAGCCCATCACGCTTAATCTTATTGTGCAAGATGTCCACACAAAGTTGTACATTTGGCTTCTCCAATTCTGCAATAAGACCACAAGAGAAACGTGTCAACAAACGATCATTCATCCCTTTAAGATCTACAGGGGGGCGGTCACTGGCTAAGATAATACGCTTCCCGTTGCGGAAAAGGTGATTGAAGATATGGAAGAAAGTGTCTTGTGTCTTGGTAGCAGTGATCCACTCTTGTATATCATCCACTATTAAGACATCAATCGTTTGGTAGAAATTAATGAAATCATTGGTGGTGTTCTGTCTAACAGAATCTGTGTACTGCACTTGGAAAAGGCGTGCAGAAACATATAACACACGCTTTTCGGGATAAAGCTGTTTGACTTTCAACCCAATGGCATTGACTAGATGTGTCTTACCACAGCCAGAAGGTCCATAAATAAACATGGGATTGAACTGCGTTGTACTAGGATGTTCTGCAATAGAAAGTCCTATCGAACGAGGCAACTTATTGCTATCTCCTTCTATATAGTTGGTGAATGACTTATGAGGATCAAGTTGCGAATCAAGGTCTTGAGGCACTGCATCCAAAATCGTAGGACTTTGGTTGCCACGAGCAGTAGGTCTCTGTGAGGAGATTTCTTCGACTGTGTCTGGTTGTAAGTCTTGTGATAAGTGATGCTCCTGATCGACCATCACACGATAACTCAATTGAACCCCTTGACCAAAGACACGTATGAGAGTCTTACGCAACAAAGGGACGTAATGCTCTTCCAAATATTCATATACGAACTGACTTGGCACCTGAACCAACAATGTCTTACTGGCCGGCTGATAGGATTGAAGTACTATCGGACGGAACCAAGTATCGTATTGCTGCTCGGTAACATTCTCCTTTATAAGCTGGAGACACTGATCCCAAAGTTGTTTAGGATTGACGTTCATATTGATATCTACGTTTCTTATGTCTTTCTACAAATGGTGTGTTGATAAACCATTCCTAGTTCTTACACACCTGCAAAGGTAATAATTAAATAATAAACAACCTATTTCCTCCGATTTACTCTACACCTATCTAAATCGCATAAATAGCTATCTTATCGTACTTTGCAGCTGTTTAAGCATCTATATATATAATGTGTCGTTTGCCCAATTATAATATCTTGATTGTCAAAAGGTTTCGATATGAAAAGAGAGAAAACGTGTCTAAAGAGTGGAACAGAAGCAAGAGACAAGTAAAGGAACTGATTTACACGTATCTTTTAACTCATCTCTTGCATGTGAAACACCTATCTTTTAATTTAGACGATATTTAAATTACTTATCCTTTCTACCGAACAGTGAGAAGTGAACATAGCGTTTCGGATGAGCCTTGAGATTGACAAGTAAGCTATCAGCACTACGCATCGTACTGTTCAAGTTATTGTAAAGAGAGGCATCATTCATCAACAGTCCGAGGCTTCCCTCATTACTATTTAGCTTTGCAGTGAGTGAGTTCATGTGATCAAGGGTGGTATTTACCTTTGCCATCGTACCCTCTACGTCGATTCCACTCACCTTATTATTTAATGTAGAGATCATGCCATTAGCACCACGAATAGCACCACGTGCTTCTGTTATACCGCCATTTGCATTTGCCATTAAGCCGTTAACTCCATCCATCACTCTACCTGCTTTCGTGGTTAAAGCTGGCAATGAATGATTCATCTGAGCGAGTAACTGGTTTACTTCACGCGTCGAAGTCGTAAGGTTTGCAGTAACTTGATCGACATTATGGATGGAACTTCTCACCGCAGGATCAGCCAAGAGTGAGTTGATACTAACAAGTATGCTATCCAATTTGGGTAGCATCTTTTGAATGGAGGGAACCATATCTTTCATTCGTCCCAAAGCTCCGTCATTAATACGACCATCAATAATTCCATTCGAGGCTAGCGTCTTGCTACTCGTTCCAAGCACTAAGTCAACTTTCACATTACCCATAACATCACTGATAATATCAGCCTTTGTTCCCTCTGGAATGTTCATGCTTTTATCGATATCTACGCCGACGATGATTGGTTCTCCAGGCTTAGCATAATCGTATTCTATGCTCTTTACGGTACCAACCTTAAAACCATTTGCATACACAGGAGTGGACGTTGAGAGTCCACTTACATTACTGAATCGCATCTGATAGTGCGTGTCTGTCGAGAAAATAGAGAGTCCCTTCAGGAACTGCATACCGAAGAACAACACTACAACACCCAATATAGCGACGAGTGCAATCTTAACTTGTGGCGTGAAAAACTTACTCATATTACTTCCTTACTTATTCCTTTTATTCTTTAAAAACTCGTTGATAGCATCGTTCGTGTCCATGCGATTGCCTGCTTTATAAGCTATAACAAATGCTTGAGGAAAGTCCTTTTTCAACTTCTCACGTAGGCGTGCTATCTCATTATAGTTAGTACTGTTACCTATTGTATATTTGTACCAAGATCCTTCTTGAATACATTCTATATCCTTATGACCTTTAAACTGTTCACAACCAGGGCGTAGTTGACGACTTGAAGCAATCACTTGAACCTTGAAAATAGGAGCATTAATGGGTGCACTTACCTTATTATCTTTCTTCGCATCAGTCTTTGTTTTGTTAGAAGAAGATACTGGAGTTTCTTTCTTCGGAGTCTCTTTTATCGTCTTCTTAGTAGGAACCTTTTTTGTAGATTGCGCCCTAGTGTTAGATGACACGAGGTTCGGTTGCCCCGAAGGAGGCACTGGCACCACCCTTGTAACACTAATCTTCCTATTGTCAGCAGCCTTATATGGTACGACAATATGCGTGTCGTACATGTTCTTGTACTTAACGAAAGCATTGTAAATACCCTTTGCCATGGCATCAATACCATCTGGACTATTTAAGAACTCCTCCTCATCTGCTGCAGTAATAAAGCCTAACTCTATCAGACAACTAGGCATATAGCTCTCACGTAACACCAAGAAACCAGCTTGGTGCACACCTTTATCAATGCGATTGGCACTAGAACACACCGAACGTTGTATCAATCTCGCCAGCTCAACACTCTTTTCCATGTTTGCATTCTGCATGAACTCAAACATAATATAGCTCTCGGACGACTTCGGATCGAAGCCTTGATAAGTCTGTTGGTAGCCTTTCTCCATCGAAATAACCGAGTTCTCGCGCATCGCAACATCAAGGTTATCCTTCGCACGGTGCATACCTAAGGTATAAACTTGGAATCCCTTAGCATAATGACCGGGTACAACAGAGTTGGTGTGAACCGATATAAAGAGGTCAGCCTTAGCCTTATTCGCTATATCCGCACGCTGATGTAGAGGAATAAAGACATCCGTCTTGCGTGTATAAATCACTTGCACGTCCGGTAAGTTTTGCTCCACATAACGTCCAAAAGCTAATGCTACGTTCAAATTGATGTCCTTCTCCTTTGATATAGCACCTAAAGCACCAGCGTCATGACCTCCATGACCAGCATCAATAACAAGTGTGAAGCGTCCGTTCGTAGCCCATGAAGTGCCCACGAACAATACAAAGAAAACAATGAAAAGCGTTATTTTCTTAAACATACTTAATTATTTAGAGAGCAAAGGTACGGTTTTTCATTTGGAAACCATGGTTCTAATCCTTGGTTTTATCATTTATTAAGTGTAATTCAACGCCTGTGCTATCACAATCCGCGCCCATCGGTGGATTCTTTTTCACCAACTTTAAGTCTATACTCTCCAGCCGCTTGTATCGGGCACACAACTCTTTTACAATCTTTCCAGCTGCTGCTTCCAACAGTTTCGAAGGTTGCTTCATCACTTCTGAAACGACATTGAACACATCAGCATAGTTCAATGTATCATCAACAGCATCGCTCTCCATGGCTGCAGCAAAGGGATAACCCAATCTGAGATCAAGCACATAATCATTCCCAACAACCTGCTCTTGTTCTCCAACTCCTATAAAGGCATGATATTGAAGACCCTGTAAAAGAATATAAGTAGACGTTAATTCCATCATTAAACATTAGTTTTAAAGATAAAAAGAAGGTGCATTAAATGCCTTATAAGCACTTAATACACCCCCATAAGATTATCCACAACGAGAAGCACCACAATTGGTACAAATCAAGCAACCCTCCTGATAAACAAGAGTCTCCTGTCCGCAAACAGGGCAACGGAGCCCTGAAGCCTTCGTGCCATCGGTTACGTACTTCTTCAAAGCACGCTCCACACCATTCTTCCAAGTGTTAATACTCTCGTTCTTAAGCTGCAATGAGCCTACAAGCTTTATGACATGGTCTATCGGCATACGGTAACGAAGCACACCAGAGATGAGCTTTGCATAGTTCCAATACTCTGGATTGAACTTCTCCGACAGCCCTTCAACAGTCGTCTTATAGCCTCGCTTATTCTCAAACTGGAAGTCATAACGATGGCTACCATCCTCTGCTGTCTGCTTGATGATCTTTCCCTTGGTAACACTCTTTGGTAAGGCGATACCTTCCTCATCGTCTTGAAGACCCGTAAAGATCTCGTATGGATAACCATCCAACAGCCCAACAAAAGCCACCCACTTCTCCTTGTTATTCTGAAAACGTACCACATCGCACTCAAGTTCCTTAGGTCGAACCTCCACTACTTGCGGTCGGTTGCATACATGCTCATGGTGTTCTTCTGCTGAAGTAAGGTCTTTCACCTTCTCCTCCTCGGCTGTATTAGTCTCCTTCTTCTTATCTTTCTTCGATACAGATATCATCACTCCGGACCTGCTACCATCACGATATATGGTGCAGCCTTTGCATCCGCTGCGCCAAGCCTCAACGTATAACTTGTTGACAAGAGCCTCATCAACGTTGTTAGGGAGGTTCACTGTAACCGAAATGGAGTGGTCAACCCACTTCTGAATAGCACCTTGCATGCGTACTTTCATCAGCCAGTCAACATCGTTGGCAGTAGCTTTATAATAAGGTGAACGCTTTACCAACGCATCAATCTCCTCTTGGCTGTACTTCTTTCGGGTATCAATTCCATTCACTTCCATCCATGTTAGGAACTTACGATGGTACACGATGTACTCTTCGAAGGAATCTCCAACCTCATCAACAAAGTCTACATGCACATCAGCATCATTTGGATTCACCTTTCGGCGACGCTTATAAACAGGCATAAAGACGGGTTCTATGCCCGAAGTAGTTTGTGTCATTAAGGACGTAGTACCGGTTGGAGCAATCGTTAAACAGGCTATATTGCGACGCCCGTAACGTATCATCTCCTCATAAAGTTGTGCATCAGCTTCCTTCAAGCGGAGTATGAAGGGGTTATGCTCCTCACGCTTTGCATCATAGATAGCAAAGGCTCCGCGCTCCTCTGCCATTCGAACGGAAGAACGATAAGCATTCAATGCCAACGCACGATGAACACTAACAGAGAAGTCGGTAGCCTCTTGTGTTCCATAACGCAGACCCATTGCTGCTATCATGTCACCTTCGGCAGTTATGCCCACTCCCGTTCGACGACCTTTACCGCTCTTATCCTTTATCTTCTCCCAAAGATGGTACTCGGCTTCCTTCACTTCATCAACTTGTGGGTCGCTCTTAACCTTTTCCATGATAAGATCAATCTTCTCCATCTCGAGGTCAACGATATCATCCATGATACGTTGCGCTAGCTGTGCATGCTTGCTAAAGAGGTCGAAGTCGAAGCGAGCATGGTCTGTGAACGGGTCTACAACATAGGAGTATAGATTCAACGAGAGCAATCGACAGCTATCATAAGGGCACAAAGGAATCTCACCGCAAGGGTTAGTAGAGACTGTGCGGAAGCCTAAGTCGGCATAACAATCAGGTATGCTCTCACGGATAATTGTATCCCAAAAGAGCACACCAGGCTCTGCGCTCTTCCAAGCATTATGCACAATCTTCTCCCAAAGAGCCTTTGCTGAAACCTTCTTAGTGCACTTTGGCTCCATAGAATCTATTGGGAACTGCTGCTCATAAGGCTTATCATCAATGGCAGCACGCATGAACTCATCCGTAATCTTTACTGACACGTTAGCCCCAGTGACCTTTCCTTCCTCCATCTTAGCGTCTATGAACGCCTCAGAGTCTGGGTGTTTAATACTCACAGAGAGCATCAATGCACCACGACGACCATCCTGTGCAACCTCCCTTGTACTATTGGAGTAGCGTTCCATGAAAGGGACAAGTCCAGTAGAGGTAAGGGCAGAGTTATGGACTGGTGAGCCCTTTGGACGAATGTGACTTAGGTCATGACCAACGCCTCCACGGCGTTTCATCAGTTGAACCTGCTCTTCGTCTATACGCATGATAGCCCCATAAGAATCGGCATCACCATCTAATCCAATCACAAAACAGTTGGATAACGATGCTATCTGATGGTCATTACCGATTCCAGTCATCGGACTTCCAGCTGGAATAATGTACCGGAAATGATCCAAAAGATTGAATATCTCTTCCTCTGTTAAGGGGTTCTTATACTTGTGTTCGATACGAGCTATCTCCTTGGCAATACGTCTGTGCATCTGCTCTGGAGACTTCTCATAAATGTTACCAAGGCTATCCTTCATGGCATACTTGTTCACCCATACACGAGCGGCAAGCTCATCTCCATTGAAGTAAGCTAATGAAGTCTGATAGACCTCATCGAATGAGTAAGTTTGATTAGTTACCATTGTCCTTTTTAGAAAATTAACGACTGCGAAGTTACGAATTGTTTTCTTAATTCTAAAACATTTGCTTAACTTTGTCGAAACAAAGTTATTAGCAATGGAAACTATCAATTCAAGAAGAACTATAAGACGATATTCTCAAGAGGATGTATCGGATGACTTGTTAAGAGAACTCCTATCGGTTGCAGAGAGAACACCAACTATGGGCAACCTGCAACTCTATTCGGTCGTTATCACCCGAAGCCCAGAAATGAAGAAGAAGATCGCTCCGGCACACTTCAATCAACCTATGGTTACGGAAGCTCCAGCCGTTCTAACCTTCTGTGCAGACTATCGCCGAACAACCTTATGGGCGACACAAAGGAAAGGAACACCCGGTTATGACAACTTCTTATCATTCCTAAATGCGGCGACAGATGCCCTTCTTTATTGCCAAACTTTCTGTAATCTCGCTGAAGAAAGGGGCTTGGGAACCTGCTTTCTGGGCACTACGCTCTATAGTCCAAAAGCGTTAATTGAAGCACTCGAATTGCCTCGTTTGGTCATGCCGGTTGCTACTATCACCTTGGGATGGGCTGCTGAAACACCCGAGCAGACCGATCGTTTGCCATTGAAGAGTATTATTCACAATGAGACTTACAACGATTATACGCCCGAGAGAATAGACGAGTTTTACACGCAAAAGGAGAACTTGAAAGAGAATAAAGACTTCGTTGAGCTGAACAAGAAAGAAACACTTGCACAGGTATATACCGATATTCGTTATACAAAGAAGGACAATGAGGCTATGTCTGTGGGCTTGCTTGAAGCACTAAGACAGCAGGGGTTCCTCCCGTGACATATGTCATTTTCCACTGACTATAAAAAAAACCACAGTTTTAGCACAAGAAATGCGAAACTGTGGTTTTTTCGTTTATTATAGCCCAATCAAAAGCGCACTATTTCTTATCTTACAACATATTTCTTATGATTTACGATATAGATACCCTTTGGTAATCCCTTCAAAGAGATTGCTTCTGTACGGATAATCTGTCCATCAAGACTATAAACCGTACCTCGTACCTCGTCATTACTTTCATCATTAACAGTAACACCGTCAATAGCTGTGACAGTGTCCTCCTCTACACCATCAATGAAGAATCGTATAGTCTTTGCATACGTCTCAGAACCTGTTGCAATCCAGCAACGGAAACCCATTATAGAAAGAGGATGCTGTGTAAAGTGCCACTTACCATCTTTTGAACCTAAAGCATAAGAGTTTGCAGGAACAATGCTATTAGTCTGCTTGATAAGTGAACCACAGAACTGCAACGTCTCATCTTTCGTTGTTGAAGAAGTAGCTTCATCCTTAATAACTCCACCGTAGTAATTAGATAGTTCTGAAGGTTTTTGCGTCAAAGACACATTATTTATAACATAGTAAGGAGCAGGAACCTCTATCCAAGAATTGTCTTTCAACTGCTTCCTATATGGGTCTTCACGCTCAATACCAGTCGGCTCCTTATCTGATTTGATAAGATAGAGTTCATTTGCCTTTATTGCCAAAGCATCGTCATTACTTAGATTTACACTCTCGAATTTGATACGGCTCTTTACCGTGTTGTGCTGTTTGGGATGCCAAGAGAGCTTGACATTCTCACCGAAAGCAGTCTTCACCTGACCTACTGTAAGATTGACAGGAAGCATAAGAGAACACCAAATGCCTGGCTTCATCGTACGCTTCAGAATAAGTGTACCAGCATTAATAGGATCTACCTGAAGATCTATATAATTGTCACTTGTCTGATTTTCATCCAATACAATATCATTATTGCCACAATACTGTAACTGTACATTATCCCAACAGGTCCAATCACGCTCATCTGTAGACCCCTGTATCTCTATACCAATATTTAGAATATCACCGTCATGCGGCACTTTCACTAATATTGTATTGTTGTATTTACCTTTATCAAATTCCTTTCCAGCCTTGACATAAGGACTCTCTACCGTAACATTACCGACATTCTTTCCACCCTTATCTATTGCCAAGTCATCATCATTATAGACACGAAGTAAATCTTGTTTTGTATAAGTAAATTCCTGTCCAAATTCATTCAAACGAGCACTTACATTTGATATCGTAGCGTTTGATCCATTTACCTTTGCAAACAGCTTTGACACCATATGACTTCCATTCCCTCTATTGTAGAAGCCATTACAGGAAACCTTATACCAGCCTTTCTTTATTGTTTTGACAGACTGTGTAATTTTTCCATTAGCCTTATCATTATTACCTACATTACGGACATTAGCTGTTGTATAGCCTGCAAATTGTGCCATATAATAGTTACTTGATATAGCACCATTTCCTACATAGTAAGTATAATCCTTCGAATCTGGCTTAAAAATATAAGGTATTTCTTTCCCTTTACTATTTTTTGCATATGACCATGTGAGACCATCACTTGCTTTCCAATGATCTACATAGACATTACCACGTTCAAAATTTTGGTCATAAATGAGGAATGTTGCATCTGATGGAGCTTCATTTGAAGCATATGTATCCTTAAAAGCATCTTTCAAGTCTTGCTTCGTAACAAACTTCCATTTACTGTATTTATTGTTAGGAGTATGGGGATATTCAATATCATAAGTTTTCCCATTACTTGCAGATGCCATTGTAAGATAAATATCACCATTCATACCAGCACGTTCCTCATCATTATTACAATAGATGTAATAGGTATTGTTACCATCACTTGTTTTCTCAATCTTCCACTCTAGAATACCATTCTTATGTTTAGTATGAGTAAAATCATCCGTCCAATCTACTCCTCTGTCAACATATACCCGATTATAATTGATTGGATTCTTTGGCCCTGGAGTGTCCATCTGACGTCCGAAAGCAATATACTTTCCCTCCGTCGTAACCAATGGACCTGTCATTGTGTAAGTATTTGGTATCGTCGAACGTTGTACATAGGTTGTCATTCCCACATTAAAACCTATCACAACTGTTCCCCAATAGCTACCCGTATTGAGAAATTTACCAGTACCAACATTATAGAGATATACTGTCCCCATATCATCTGTCTTATCAACTATATTTTCAAGTGGATTACCTTTCCATAAATGATGTTCATCTTGTCCTTGTGCTTTTACACTAACATGAACCAACAAACCTACTACGACTAGAATAGTCGTTAATGTAAAACGTCTTACCATTTTCCTTTTCTGTTTAATAATTAGTTCCCCCAAACATCTAGATCTGCATTGTCCCATGGTGTATTTGGTTTCGCGCCGATACCACCATCAGGATCTCCTGGGATAATACGCTCACTACCATTACCATGCTGTTCCGGGATGCCATCCCCATCATTGTCAATCTGCGAAGCACCAGGTAAGCATTGCATCACATCATCAAAATTAAAAGCCATAACTTCTACATATGGCCTCAGATAATTTTTCTTCATCATTACTTATTAATTTTTTAGTACTATATTCTATATAAACTCACGAGGAAAACTCACAAAAACTTAAATAAAATATTAGTCCATATAATGCCTTTAAGAACCCACTTTGTAGGACTGTATACTATACGGTACCCATCAAATCCTTTCAAAATTTAATAATATTAGTGCAAAGATAATAAAATTTATCTTCTTCCTCCATTAATTAAACCTATTTAATAAAAAAGATGTTGCATAAATAGCATTAAAAAGAAATCCTGATAAACACCACTTACTTGCAACGACAACATTCAAAAGAGTTATAGCATTTAAACATCTGCAATTCTTTCAGATTTAGTAAAATCTATACTGCCATTTAAACAAATGATACATTACTGTGGTAGGAAATTGCGTATATTCATTATTTTCCCTAACTTTGCCAATATGAAATTTAGAACCATTGCCAATATTGCCAATCCAGTATTCAAATTAAGACCCTGCGAAAGAGTCCTCTTTGTGGGTTCTTGCTTTGCAGATAACATCGGGAAGCGATTCAAAGAGGAGAAGTTTCGCACGAAAGTCAACCCTTTTGGGGTGATGTATAACCCTGTTTCCATCCTTCACACAGTACGGAAACTATCCAATCAGGCGTTTGATATAGTGGTATTCACGCTTGGGACGAACCATGTCTACATAGAGAAAGCTACGGGAGAGATCGTGGATAATTGTCAAAAACGCCCTCAAAACCTTTTCAACGAACAGGAATTAACGATTGACGAATCGGCTAATGCCCTGCGTGAAGCCATCCATTTATTAAGGAAACAAAACCCAAATGTGAAGGTGATAGTGACTGTTAGTCCGATAAGATATGCAAAATATGGCTTTCACGGGAGCCAGTTGTCAAAGGCTACATTGCTTTTGGCTGCAGACAAACTAGTACGAGAAGAAGGAGAGGCGGTCTATTATTTCCCTGCTTACGAGATAGTGAATGATGAGCTGAGAGACTATCGCTTCTATAAAGCGGATATGTTACATCCTAACGAACAAGCCGTTGAATACATCTGGGAACGGCTCGTTGAGACTTGCTTCTCATCGGAAGCTAAGAAGTTTCTGGAGGCTTGGCGTCCTATTAAGGAGGCGTTAGGACATCGCCCATTCAATCCCGATTCGGAGACTTATCGGCTCTTTCTAAAGAAGACCAAAGAGAAAGCTCGACGCTTAAAACAGCTATATCCTGACCTAGAAATAGACGAAGAACAACTGAAACAATGCTGATATGAACGATCAACAGATAGAACGCTTACTGGAGCAACACGGTATTAAGCTAACAGCCAATCGAATACTAATAGCCAAAATCATGTCTTCCTTGGATTATCCAGTATCAATGAGAGAATTGGAAACAATGCTCCTCACGATGGATAAGTCGAGTATCTTCCGCACGTTATCACACTTCAAAAGCCATCATTTAGTGCATCAGTTGGAAGATGGGAACGACATTGTGCGTTACGAACTATGCCATAGTCTGAACAAAGAAACCGATGAAGACATACATGTACACTTCTATTGTGAACACTGCCATCGCACCTTCTGCCTCAATGAAATACCCGTTCCGCAAGTCAATTTACCTACTGGTTATAGGCAGACAGCCGTTAACTACATGATTAAAGGAATCTGCCCAGATTGCTCCCATCGGTAGATTCTTTATCAATAAGTAATAAAAAACGGTCAAGATAAGATGTTGTATTAATAGTTTTGATTATCTTTGCAAGAGATTAAAACAATTAGAATAGTAATGAATTATACTATTGAGAAGGTAACGACACTAATTGGTGCACGCCGATATGGTACTAAAGAGGCTAATATAAGCTTCGTTCTCACCGACAGTCGATCACTCTGCTTCCCTGAAGAAACATTGTTCTTTGCACTCAAAACGGAGCGTAATGATGGTCATAACTATATACCGGAACTATATGCAAGGGGCGTTAGGAACTTCGTAGTAGAGGTAGTTCCAGATAACTGGGAAACGCTCTACTCGGGTTCAAACTTCCTAAAGGTTGTGGGCAGCCTAGAGGCTTTGCAACGTTTAGCAGAGCGTCATCGCGATGAGTTCCTCATACCGATTGTGGGCATAACAGGCTCTAATGGCAAGACAATGGTTAAGGAGTGGCTTTATCAACTACTATCTCCTCAAATGGTGGTAACGCGTTCTCCAAGAAGTTATAACTCTCAGATCGGTGTCCCACTATCGGTTTGGTTGCTCAATGAAAACACCCAAGTAGGGGTGTTCGAAGCGGGCATCAGTAAGCCAGGAGAGATGATGGCGTTGCGTGATATCATACAACCTACCATCGGAGTGTTCACTAGTTTGGGTACAGCTCACCAAGAGAACTTCCCTTCCATAGAGGCTAAATGTAAGGAGAAGTTATGTCTTTTCCATGACACGCAAGCGATTGTCTATTCTATGGATGACGATGTTCTGACACATTGCTTGGCTCAATATAACTACCAAGGAGAGCAACTTAGTTGGTCAACAAAGCATACGGACGCAACGTTCTATATAAAGTCTATTGAGAAGAAGGACATTGAGACTACAGTTACTTACACATGGAAAGGTGGGAAAGAAGCCCAGTATAAGCTCCCATTTATCGATGATGCAAGTGTGGAGAACTCTATCACTTGTGCTGTTGTTGCACTACATTTAGGTGTAACGCAGTCTGCTCTTGCAGAGCGAATGGCGCAATTGGAACCTGTTGCTATGCGATTGGAAGTGAAAGAGGGACAGCATGGTTGCACGCTTATCAACGATTCTTACAACTCTGATTATAACTCACTTGACATTGCACTCGACTTCATGAATCGTCGTCCAGACCATAAGGGACGCAAGAGAACATTGATATTGAGTGATATACTTCAGAGTGGCGAGGATGACAAGGAACTATATAATAAGGTGGCATTCCTATGTGAGAAGCGTGGAGTTGATAAGTTCATCGGCATTGGCGAAGGGCTTTTAGCAGAGCGCAATGCCTTTAAGCATTTAGGAGAAAAGCATTTCTTTGCTACTATCAATGCCTTCATTCATAGCGAGGTATTTGCTAACTTGCACGATGAAGTGATCCTTTTAAAGGGTGCAAGACAGTTTGGTTTTGACCATCTCACCGAACTATTGGTAAAGAAAGTACATGAGACTGTATTGGAGGTAAACCTCAATGCGGTGGTAGATAACCTCAACTGGTACCGTTCCTTTATGAAGCCTGAGACCAAGCTAGTGTGCATGATCAAGGCTGATGCTTATGGAGCTGGAGCCGTAGAGATTGCTAAGACGTTGCAAGATCATCGTGTCGATTACCTTGCTGTGGCTGTGGCAGATGAGGGGGTAACGCTCCGCAAGAATGGTATTACAAGTAACATCATGATCATGAACCCAGAGATGTCATCCTTCAAGACGCTCTTCGATTATGATCTTGAGCCTGAGGTTTACAGTTTCCGACTCCTTGATGCACTCGTCAAAGCCGCTCAAAAGGAGGGCATAACAGGCTTCCCTGTTCATATCAAACTCGATACTGGTATGCACAGACTGGGCTTTGATCCACAGAAAGACATGGATGAATTGATTGATAGACTTAAACATCAGAATGCTATCATACCGCGTTCTGTCTTCTCTCACTTCGTTGGCTCTGATGCAGATAGCTTCGATGAGTTCTCTGCCAAGCAGTTTGCTTTATTCGATGAGGGTAGTAAGAAGCTGCAAGCAGCATTCAAACACAAGATCATCCGACACATAGATAACTCATCAGGAATCGAACACTTCCCAGCGCGTCAACTAGATATGTGTAGGCTAGGATTGGGTCTTTATGGTATCAATCCACGCACAAATAAGATTATCAACAATGTTTCTACACTCAAAACTACCATCCTTCAGCTTCGCCATGTGCCTGCTGGCGACACGGTAGGATACTCTCGTAAGGGTACAATAGACCATGATAGTGTTATCGCCGCAATACCTATTGGCTATGCAGATGGGCTCAATCGCCACCTTGGGAATCGGCATTGTTATTGCTTGGTAAACGGTCAGAAGGCTGAGTATGTAGGCAATATTTGTATGGATGTAGCCATGATTGACGTTACAGGTATCGATTGTAAGGAGGGCGATAGCGTTGAGATTTTCGGCGACCACCTATCTGTCACAGTCCTTAGTGATGTATTAGACACGATTCCTTACGAGGTTCTCACCACCATTAGTAACCGTGTGAAGAGGGTTTACTTCCAAGACTAACGAGTGCTATTCATCCCCTCTTCTTCTCTTGAAGAGGGGATATAATCTATCAAACTCATCCCTATTTGCTCATTTTCAACACTGAATACACAGATAAAAGGACGACTCCATGACTTCCTTTCATCCGTGTATTCTGTGTTTAAGATGAACTTAGTAACAAATAAACAACTATAAGATTTATGGAGATAATATACTTAATTCTGGGACTTATCATCGGTTTCGTCATCTCATTCTTGTGGCTAAAAGGCAAGATGACACAGGATGTGAGCAAAGCAAATGAGCAACTGGCAGCACTCCGCAGTCAGCTGGAAGCGGAGCAGAAGAGCGTTGAAGATCGTCTTGCTGTCGCTAAAGAGAATGCGACTCAACAGGTGACTGCAACGAAAGAAGCGGCTGACCGACAATTAGAAGAGGTCAAGAACAGCTACACCCAACGCCTGGAAGCAGAGCGCAAACATAACGAGGAATTACGTAGCGAACTACAGAAACAGGCGGAGGCAAAGAATAAGTTGCTGCAAGAGGAGGTGCGTAACATGGCGGCGCAGATGCTTTCAGAGAGTCGTGAGAAGATGAATACGGCTGATAAAGAGCGTCTCGAGGCTTTACTCACACCTTTGAAGGACCGCTTGGAGGCTTTCAATCAGACGGTGACAAACAATAGTAAGGAGACAGCAGCTAACAAAACAGAGATCAAAACGACCTTTGAAGAGGCGATGAAGAGACTTCATGCCGAGCAAGAAATGACCATTAAGGCGATGCGTGAAGACCAAGAACGAACGGTGAAGGAGCTTCGCGAACAGACAGAACGCATTGGAAATGATGCCGCCTCACTAACGAAAGCACTCAAGGGGGACTCGAAGATGCAAGGTGACTGGGGTGAGATGATTCTCGAAAAGACCTTAGAAGACTGCGGGCTTATTAAGGATCAGCAGTTCTTCCTACAAGAGAATTACAAGGACGAGGAGGGTAATAACTTCCGACCAGATGCTGTTATCGAGTTGCCGAATAAGGAGAGAGCAGTCGTTGACTCGAAGGTTTCGCTCACAGCTTACCAATCGGCAATAAAGGAAACAGACCCTAATGAGCAGGAGCGATTGCTGAAAGAGCATGTAAACTCCATGCGGAAACACATTGACGAGCTATCGGCTAAGGGCTACGAGAAGATTGTCCCTGGTTGTATCGGCTATGTCTTGATGTTCATCCCCTACGAGAGTGGCTATTCCGCAGCCCTCAAGACCGACCCTTCTATCCTACAATACGCCTACAGAAAGCATATCATCGTACTCAGTCCGAGCAATCTCCTCATGGCATTGCAACTGACCCGCACGATGTGGCAGAACTATCGATTGAATAAGAATGTAGATGAGATTCTCCGCCAGTCGAACGATCTATACGATAAGTTCGTGACCTTCGGTGAAACCTTCGTAAAGATTGGGACAAGCATTGAGAAGCTCCAATCAGACTTCAACAAGGCTAAGGGACAACTCAACGAAGGCAAAGGTAATATCATTAGACGCCTCGAAGGGATGAAGACGCTGGGGATTACTCCGAAGAAGCAGATACCTGATAACCTATAAGGCACACATCACAAAAGACCCCACTCATGGTCGGATAAGTACCGCACCATGGGTGGAGTCTTTTCGTTTATACACCTTTATATAATAGTGGAAAACTTATTTCAACAAGAACTTCCGCCTCGACTCAATGATATCCTCCATATTCTCACTTGCCCACGAGAGTAGATTATCAATCAGAGGCAACAGACTCTTACCCTTCTTCGTAAGCGAATACTCCACACGAGGTGGTACCTCTGGAAAGACTTCACGATGAATGAGTCCATCAGCCTCAAGCATCTTTAGCGTTGCTGTCAACATCTTTTGAGAGATGTCTGGGATATTCCTTTGCAACTCTTTAAAGCGTTGGTTATCGTTCGACTCAAGGGTGAAGAGCACCAGCATTGACCACTTATCTCCTACTCTAGAGAGTACATTTCGGATAGGACAATTAGGGTAAAGAGCATCTCTAATATCACTTCTGTTCATTTCTAATAACGTCTATGTGTCTTATTACTATACAAAAGTAACCATTAAAGTCAACGTTCCCTTTTACTTTATAGTTAAACTATGTAAAACTAAGAAACGGCAATCTCTTTACTTACCGCATTACTTACTTCGAGGTAACTGGCTGACCTTTGCGTGCCTACTTGTGCGATTCTATGAAAGAATATACCTTTGCATCGTCAAAACAAAATAATAACAATTAAACAAATAAAGCATTATGAAGACGATTGAAACAATTAAGAATGGTAAGAACTACACAGCAGTAACAGTTGGAAAGCTCAACGAGATCAAAGATTATGTGCTCCCTATGGGCGAGATTGAGATACCTGGTAAGGTGTTCGCAGGGCAGGCTTTGCACGCAACAGGTAGTGAGCTATCATTCCAAACACTCGTTCCAGGACAAGACAGTGGCTTCTTGCACACACATAAAACGCACGAGGAACTTTACTTCATACTAAAAGGTGAGGGCGAATATCAGGTAGATGGCGATATATTCCCAGTCTCTGAAGGTAGTATCATACGTGTTGCTCCAGAAGGCAAACGCGCATTGAAGAATACAGGTAAGGGCGAGTTGCTCATGCTTTGCATACAATATAAGGCAAACAGCTTCGTTGAGAGCGATTCTCCCGTTAGTGATGGCAATATCTTAAATGAGCCACTTAAATGGTAACCGACCCCTTATTTCCAACGTGCCCGATACGTAATGTCCTTGCAAGGATATGCCGACCGGACACGCTGTGGATTATCCAGTTACTCGGTGCAAGTGGTTCGAAAGGATACAACACACTACTAAAGGATCTTCCTGAGAGCGAACTCGCCAATTCTTTGCAGGTATTAATACAGGACGAGATTATCACTGAGAAGGCTGGTAAATACGCACTCTCTACAACAGGTAAAGAGTTGTTCCCATTAGTAACATCGCTCATAACCTGGTGTAATGAGCACCTTGACTAAATATTCTTCTTACCATTTTCACGGTCATAAACGCCTTACACACAGCAGAAAAGAATACCCTTATATACAAAGCATACACAAACTAGCATTCAATAGAGCGTTCCCTCCATTTCAAGAGAGCCTCTCTTCCACCCGAAGAGAGGCTCTTCTCGCATAAAGGAAAGGCTCTCTTCATTTCGAGCAGACGCCCTTCTGCAATGCTATTGATTTGTCAATACGGATTATTTTAGCTATCTTTGTCCACCAAACAAAACAGTACATTCAATGGCAACAGTTGACGACAAGAAGATTATCTTCTCAATGGTGGGCGTGTCAAAGATCATCCCACAGAACCAAAAACAAATCCTGAAGAACATTTATCTATCGTTCTTCTACGGCGCAAAGATAGGTATCATAGGTCTTAATGGTGCGGGTAAGTCCACCTTAATGAAGATTATTGCAGGGCTCGTAGAGCCTACGCAGGGCGAAGTTGTGTGGAGCCCGGGTTATTCGGTGGGCTATCTACCACAGGATCCACCGCTCGATGAGAGTAAAACAGTCAAAGAGAACGTCATGGAGGGAGTGCAACAAATCTATGACGCACTCAAAGAGTATGACGATATCAATGTGAAGTTCGGCTTGGAGGAGTATTACTCTGATGCCGACAAGATGGATAAACTCATGCAGAGACAGGCTGAACTTCAAGACATCATCGACGCTACTGACGCATGGAACATCGACTCCCGACTGGAACGGGCGATGGATGCCTTACGCTGTCCTAAGGGCGATTTGCCTGTGACGAATCTGTCTGGTGGTGAGCGCAGACGCGTTGCCTTGTGCCGATTACTCCTACAGAAGCCCGACGTTCTACTGCTTGATGAGCCTACCAACCACCTCGATGCAGAGAGTATCGACTGGTTGGAACAGCACTTACAGCAGTATGAAGGCACCGTTATTGCCGTCACTCACGACCGTTACTTCCTAGATGATGTGAGCGAATGGATACTCGAACTCGACCGCGGGGAAGGGATTCCTTGGAAGGGAAACTACTCTTCGTGGCTCGATCAAAAGACCAAACGCATGGAACAGGAAGAGAAGTCTGCATCGAAGAGACGTAAGACTCTCGAGCGAGAGCTGGAGTGGGTTCGCATGGCACCAAAGGCTCGACAGGCAAAAGGTAAGGCTCGTTTGAACTCATACGAACAAATGCTCAACGAGGAACAGAAGCAGCGTGAAGAGAAGTTAGAGATATTTATCCCGAACGGTCCACGCCTCGGTAATAAGGTGATTGAGGCGCAGCACGTGAAGAAGGCGTTTGGCGATAAGGTGCTATTCAACGACCTCAACTTCATGTTGCCACCTAATGGTATCGTTGGTGTCATCGGTCCTAATGGTGCAGGAAAGACCACTCTCTTCCGCCTCATCATGGGACTTGAGCAGGTAGATGGCGGTACGTTTGAGGTGGGTGAGACCGTTAAGTTGGCTTATGTAGACCAGCAACACAAGGACATCGACCCTAACAAGACCGTTTATGACGTAGTGGCACAGGGCAACGAAACCATCCGCATGGGTGGGCGTGACATCAATTCGCGTGCTTATCTGTCACGTTTCAACTTCTCAGGAACCGACCAGAGCAAACTCTGTTCAGTGCTATCTGGTGGTGAGCGCAACCGCTTGCAACTGGCATTAGCACTCAAGCAGGAAGGCAATGTGTTACTCCTCGATGAGCCAACGAACGACATCGACGTGAATACGCTACGTGCGCTTGAGGAAGGTTTAGAGGCTTTCGCAGGTTGTGCAGTAGTCATCAGCCACGACAGATGGTTCCTCGATCGTATTTGTACGCACATCCTTGCTTTCGAAGGCAATGGCGAGGTCGTATTCTTCGAAGGCGGTTTCTCCGATTACGAGATTAACAAAGCGCGCCGTCTAGGTAATGAAGAAATCAAGAAAGGCAGGTATCGCAAACTAATGGAAGAGTAAAACTTCACTCAAGGGGATGTATCACAAGCGTTGTTAACGACTGATACATCCCCTTTTTCTTATGTATATCTTATTCGTTCAATAAGGTCTTATCACCCGCAAAACCATTATTCTACACAGTTATACAAGCCTGTATAATGAATTGTAACAAGTGATTACAATCAGTTGTCACGTATTGTTACAATCAGTTGTCACGCACTATACAATGAATTGTCACGTACCATACAATGAATTATAACGCGCTGTATAATCGAGTATCACACGTATGATACTCAAGTATCATAAGGATGATACTGAGTGATAAAAGCCCATATAGGGTATTCAATCATATAAGTGAGCGTTCCTATTAGCGTCCGTCTTTGCTCTTCGCCCTATCACCTACGAACAAAAGGAAGTGCTTTGTGGGAGAGTAAACACGTTTACGAGTAAACCTGTAGACAAGTTGTTACCTCGTTACCCACCGTCCCTAATCACTCCCCTCTCCATTCGGAGAGGGGTTGGGGGTGAGGCTGTAGAGGGGCTGTGTAGGGCTGTTATTGGGAGATTAGGCTTCTTTTCTATTCTTAAACCTCATATATCCCGCTCCAACAATAGCCAAGAGCAAGATGACGATAGCGATGTAAGCGATTGTCTCAGTCGTGGATATACTCGTTGGATGGAAGTCGAGTACAACCGTGTGCTTGCCTGCCTTTACATTCAAAGCACGTAGGATGTAGTTCACCCTACCGAGTTCTGCAGGCTGACCATCAATCGTTGCTGTCCATCCAGGATAATAGATTTCAGCGAAGACAACCACTCCACCCTTCTTAGATTCTATAGTGTATTGCAGGTTGTTAGGCTCATACTTGACGAGTTTCACTATAGCCGTTGAGTCGTTACTCTGTGCTTGTCCGAGGACAGACTCAAACTTCTTATCTGCAACGGCTTCGTGTCTTACATCAATCTTACCTACTCCGGCATACTCTGCGTTGGCGTCAGCTACATAGTTAATCTTATCTACGAACCATCCATTCCCTTGTGCATAAATATTCTGCAAAGGCATCGTTGCACCTCCTTGCAATGGTAGGATGAAGTACTTCGTGTTAAGCATATTCAATACAGGGAACTCTTTCGCGCCATCCACCTCCTGCATATTTCCATTCTTAGCAGCGATTGCCTGCATAGCAGCTTGCATCTCGGGTGCAATGTAAGCATCAATCATCTCTTGATAACGACGCAACTTCGCTGGGTGATAACCACCGATACTCTTATGGAAGTAAGAAGTTTCGTTCTCATTAAAGGTGTTCGAAGCGAGGTTCAACACACGGTAGTCAAGGCTCTTATCCTTCATAATGGCAAGGTCAGTGGAAGTGGCTTGATGAGGCATATCACGCTCACTCTTGGGTACAAACATCTCATCATTTAGGTATCGTTTGTCCACTTGCCACATATCAACAAGACAAAGTACTGCCATGCAGATAACCATATAATTGGCACGTAACTTCTTCATCTTGTAGAGGAACAAGAGGGCGAAACCTATCAAGATCACTATGACCGAACGCCATGCATCAGCACTCACCATTGCCTCACGCATCGCTGCGATGTTGGCTAGAATCATGTTAGCAGTATTGCCATCCATGCCTTGGATACTGGTAATCATCTGACGCTCTTGGTCGCTGACAAAGGGTTCCATCATACCTGGGAACAGGGCAATCAATAGCGCAACACCTGCTGTAAGGGCTAAACTGATATAAACGAACTTCATCTGTTTGGTAAGTACTTCAGGCTCATCAACTATCTTCTTCAGCGCAAGCGCAGCCAAAAGAGGTATCGTAAACTCGGCTATTACGAGGATACTAGCCACAGTTCGGAACTTAGCATACATCGGTATATAATCGAGGAAGAAGTTCGTAAAGCCCATGAAGTTATGTCCCCATGCGAGAAGAACCGACAGAACAGTAGCCGCCAGTAGTGCCCATTTCATAGAGCCACGCACAATGAACAATCCTAAGATGAAGAGGAACAACACGAAGGCACCCACATAAACAGGTCCGCTAGTGCCTGGCTGCGTACCAAAGTATTGCGGTATTGCATCATAGAGTTGCGGTATCATCGATTGTATCTGTGGGTCGGCTTTTGCCATAGCAGTGGCGTTCTTGCTCAATGGGACAGTAGCCCCACCCTTCGCATCAGGCACTAAGAGCGTTAGAGTCTCATCAATGCCATAACTCCATTGTGTTATGTAGTCACGGTCTAAACCAGAGCTTGTTTGATTGGCGGCATCCTTCTTTACCAACTCACTCTTGCCTCGCATGCTCTCCTTCTGATACTGCCATGTGTGATAGAGGCTCGATAGATTGATTGCAATACCAATCACTGCGGCAGCTGCCACGACGCCTGTCGACTTCATAAAGCCTGTCAGTTGCTTCTCACGCACAGCCTTTACAAGGTAAGCTATCACCATGAAGAGGATGATAAACAGGTAGTAATACGTCATCTGCACGTGGTTCGCCTTTATCTCAAATGCCGTGAAGAGTGCTGTAACAATGAATCCCGACAGGTATCGACCACGATAGGCTAAGACGATACCAGCAATCATTGGCGGTAGATAGGCTAATGCCATTACCTTCCACAAGTGGCCTGCTGCGATGATAATTAGGAAGTAGGACGAGAACGCCCACATGATACTTCCGAGTGCAGCTAACGTCTGTCTGAAGTCGAAGGCACGCAACAGAATATAGAAACCTAACAGGTAGGCGAAGAGGAACCATACGTTATCTGGCAACCAGAGATGGTATGCGTTCATCACTTGTGACAGTCCATCAGTCGACTGATAAGATGGAGACATCTGATAAGTAGGCATACCTCCGAAGATAGAATTAGTCCATCTTGTTGTCTCACCCGTACGATTCTGATACTCTGTAAACTCCTGTGCCGAGCCAACACCAGCCGAGGCATCGTGCTGAAAGAGTATCTTTCCCTGTGTAACAGGCACAAGGAAGTAAGCGAAAGAGATAATCGCAAACACCAAGATAACCACTACATCAGGTAGAAATTTCTTATAAGTTCTCATTTTAATAGCCTTTTGTTCTTTCTAAAGTATGCGTATTATGCGTGCAAAGTTACAAAAAACAAAGTACTTACAACATCCAACTTCTAACTTTTTCGTACCTTTGCAGTATGAAAATAGGAATCATTGTTGCAATGGACAAGGAGTTCACGCAACTCAAGTCAATTCTCTCAGACACGCAAACAGAGCGTTATCATCATAAAGACTTCGTAACAGGAACGCTAGAGGATAAGGAGATTATCCTGCAACAATGTGGTATTGGTAAGGTTAACTCGGCTATTGGAGCTGTGGAGATGATTAATCATTACAACCCCGACTTAGTTATATCAAGCGGTTGTGCAGGCGGTGCCGACACCTCTTTGGAGGTAACTGATGTTGTGGTAGCAAGCGAGTGTACTTACCATGACGCATATTGTGGTGACGAGGTGCAGTTCGGTCAGATCATAGGGATGCCAGCCCGTTTTAAGGCACCAACAGAGCTCATTGAGAAGGCTCTCTCACTAAGTACACAACCCGATTGCAGGGATATTAACATCAAAGCAGGGCTCACTGTCAGTGGCGAATGGTTTGTTAATACAAGAGAGAAGATGCAACAGATCCTTGATAAGTTCCCATCGGCAACGGCTGTTGACATGGAGAGTTGCTCCATTGCACAGGTCTGCCACATCTACAAGAAACCCTTTATATCCTTCCGTGTCATCAGTGATATTCCATTGAAGGATAACAAGGCTAGCCAGTACTTCGACTTCTGGAATAGAATAGCTAACGGTAGCTTCGAGGTGACGAAGCACTTTATTAGTATCATATAAAAGGAGTGAGTGCCTCGTTACACAGCAATATAACAACAAAAGAAAGCAACTATGAACAAGATTCCATCATTCACTATTGACCACGAGCGATTGCTACGTGGCATCTACGTAAGCCGTAAGGACGAGGTTGGCAACGAGGTTGTTACCACCTTCGACATACGTATGAAGGAGCCAAACCGTGAGCCTGTGCTGCACGTGGGAGCGATCCATACGATTGAGCATTTGGCTGCTACCTATCTTCGCAACGACCCGGAATGGAAAGACCGAGTTGTGTATTGGGGACCAATGGGCTGCCTGACGGGTAATTACCTTATCCTTCAAGGCGACTTGGAGTCGAAGGATATTGTAGAACTCATGCGCCGCACCTTCCAATTCGTCGCTGATTACGAGGGCGAGATACCTGGTGCTGCACCATGCGACTGCGGTAACTATCTACTACATGACCTCCCCATGGCTAAGTGGGAATCACGTAAATTCCTCACAGAGGTGCTGGATAACATCACAGAAGCTAATCTTCTGTATCCGGAGAAAGAGTAGACAAGTGGACGAGTAGACGGGTTGACAAGTTGACAAGTTGCTTGTAATGATAGCGACACGACCTATTAACTCGTCAACTCGTCTATCCGTTAACTCGTCAACCACTAACATAACCACACCATGCCACAATCAATTCATACAGAAAGTATGACCCAAGGCGCACCATCTCGCGCCATCATCAAGTTTGCCATACCCCTTATTCTCGGCTACCTATTGCAGCAGATGTATCTAATCATCGATGCCGCAATCGTCGGGCGATGGATAGGAGTGAACGCATTAGCGGCTGTTGGAGCCTCAAGCAGCATTATGTTTCTTATCATGGGGTTCTGTAACGGTTCGTGCGCAGGCTTTGCCATCCCTATAGCACAGGCTTTCGGAGCAGGCGATTATCACAAGATGCGATGCTACGTAAGCAATTCCATCCGTATTGCCGTTGTATTGGCAATTGTCATCACATTGCTTTCTTGCGTTTTTTGTGGTAAGATTCTTCACCTCGTCAACACGCCAGAGGATGTGTTCCATGACGCTTACGTCTTCCTCTTCCTACAGTTCTGTACGATTCCATTTACCATTGCTTACAACTTACTATCAGGTCAGATACGTGCACTGGGGAACTCGAAGCAACCTTTCTACTTCCTAATTGCATCGTCATTCCTCAATATCTTGCTTGATATCGTGCTTATTCTCTTATTGAGAATGGGCGTAGAAGGAGCAGGTCTCGCCACTTTCTTGAGTCAAGCTGTTGCTTCCGTTCTGTGTTGGTGGTATATTAAAAAGAAGCTAACGATCCTTGTTCCCAAGGGCGAGGAACGCTCTTTTGATAACAAGAAGATTAGTATTCTACTAAACAATGGCATACCAATGGGATTGCAATTCTCCATCACTTCCATTGGTATCATCATGCTTCAAAGTGCAAACAACGCTCTGGGAACAATCTACGTAGCGTCGTTTACGGCGGCAATACGCATTAAATATCTCTTCACCTGTGTACTGGAAAATATCGGCGTAGCCATGGCAACCTATTGTGGACAGAACATTGGAGCTAAGAGAATAGACCGAGTAAAGACGGGAGTACGCGATTCTATGTGGATTATGATGGCTTACTTCGTATTGACAGTGGCGATTATCTATCCTTTTGCAGACGAGATGATGATGCTCTTTGTCAATAGTGGTGAGCGAGAGGTCATCGCTAATGCAGCTCAACTCATGCGTATAGCCAACTGGTTCTATCCGTCATTAGGTGTGCTGGTCATCCTCCGTTATAGTATTCAGGGGCTCGGATATAGCAATTTGAGTATGATGAGTGGTGTCATGGAGATGATTGCCCGTTGTGGTGTTAGCCTTTGGTTAGTACCAACCTTCGCATGGTTAGGCGTCTGTTATGCCGACCCTGTCGCATGGATAATGGCTGATTTATTCCTCATCCCTGCTTACTTCTGGCTTCTACGTAGACTGAAACAACGAGGGAAGTAAGCTATCTTTGAACCCATTTCCAACATCCTCAAAGGGAGGATGAACGAACGGGAGCAAATAAAGAGAGCCTCTTCTCCATTTAAGGAAGGCGTTTCTTTGACATGAAGAAACGCCTTCTTCGCATTGAAGAGGGCGTTCCTTCAAAACAAGCCAGACTTCCCCAGCAAACTTCCATTAGGCAACATTCCCTCCTTCAGAGGGGCTTGAGGAGACTTTCCGTTAGACTGGGAGAAGGTAATAGGGCTGTTCTTACAAATCAAACTTATACCCTACAGATACCTCAAAGACCTTATTGCGGGCGGTTAGTCCATATTTATAAGCATTGAGTACACCCACATTATAACGAGCATCTAACACCACATTCTCATACTCATAACTGATACCAACGGGGATTGAAAGGGTGAACTTGCGTAGTCCTTTCTTAGTATCTATGTCCATCACACCCTCTTGCACATTCGTTCTATGCCCATCTGCATCAAGGTCATAACTAAGCATTCCAGCATGATACTTACCATAGATTAAGAAAGAAGGAGCGACGCCTACGTTGATTGAAAGCCCTGGCGCAATGTAAGAATGACCCACAAGAGGAACCGAGATATAGTCCGTTCGAGCGTAATGATCGTGCCATATCACACCATTATCATCAACGTCCTTGTACTTACAACCAGCTTGGACGTAACTTAGACCGATAGATAATCCAACAATATCAGACGCCTGATACAGTACGTCGACACCGCCTGTAAAACCTGGGCGAGCCTGTGGCTTCACCTCTTGAGATTGATTACCACCAATCACTGTGCCGCCTGATTGATGAGTTAGAGAGGCTATCGACACACCAACATGAGGTATCACAGACCATGTTCCAACCTTACTCTGTGCAAAAGAAGCCAACGAGATGACACTCAAGAAAGCTAATGTAATTATCCGTTTCATTGGGTTTTGAATTTTATTAAGTTAAAGATTACATCATAGAAAACGATATTATTCGCTATTTATTATACTCTCCCTGCTTGCTCATCAGACTTAAATCCTCTTATCCTATAAACCTATTTTATTCAAGGTTAGGCTATCTCGCTCCCCACCATAGAACGTTTTCAGTACTTCTTCAAAGATATCATTAGGACAAACTACGTCAAATAGCGTCATAGAAGATTTGAGTTTGACGGCATCAATGCTACTACCCATTACCCTTTTCACATCCATATTGCCATGCAACAAGACTGCCTTAGTGATTGTGCGCAAGCGTTCGTTCAATAATGGATGAGCCAGATAAGTGCGTGCCTCATCGGTATCAGCTAATCCATAATACTGTGAATACGCACTGTGACCGAAGCCTTTTAGCTGTGGGAAGATAAACCATATCCAATGCGTCTGCTTGTATCCTTGCTGCATTTCTTCCAATGCTTGGCGATAAGTATTACTCGTATTCTGTGCCTCTATGAAACGTTCAATGTTAAAAGGATCAGCCTCTCGACAGCCCAACAAGTCTTCAAAATCATTAAGAACGCCACGCAACTCGGGAGTTAGAAGGGCATAGCAATAACTTGAAAGCTTCTTCGGAATCACATAAAAGGCTTGGGCTATACCACCAGCCATTGCTGCTATCGTATCAGAATCGCCTCCTGTAGATACCGCTAAACGTATCACATCTTCAAAGTTGGCACCCTCAAGGAATGCTAAAAGAGCCTGTGGGACAGAATTCTGACAAGACATATCATAGGAATAAGTAGGTCGGATATCATCCAATTGCTGACTTAAATCATAATGAAATTGCTCCTCTGCATAGCTCTTAATCTCCCTCTTCGTTGCTCCATGACGTGCAAGATAAATGGAGGAAGCAATTGCTTGTGCTCCTTTTATACCTTCAGGATGATTGTGTGTCACCTCTGCTGATATCTTCGCAAGACCTAATGCTTCCTGTAAACTATGCGCATAGAACGCAACGGGGCTTACCCTCATAGCAGAGCCATTCCCATAACTATTATAAGGTTGAGGCTCTGGATTATACAACCAACGCATAAAACTACCGCCATAACCAGCCGTTGGATAACGCCTGCCAAGCTCTTGCATGTGTCGAACCAGTGTTTCTTTGCGATGTTCCTTATCGCCACACAACCATCGAGCCACAGCCAACGTCATCACCGTATCATCTGTGAATTTACTCCTCGGAGTAAACAAATGGAACTCTTTCCGCTTCGTATTATTAAACTCATAGGCTGACCCTATGATGTCTCCAACTATTGCTCCTAACATAAACTACGACTTTACATATCTGTTAATCAATAATATCTTACCTTTGATATAACAAACGGGAGTTATACAAAAGGCTACAAACCCGAATACAAAAATAGCTATAATCCATTAATGAAACAAATGAAAATAGAGGAAAACTAACGGAAGGGACAAAATAAGAAGATGGTTATTTTTAAAGTTGCTGTCACTCCTGTCATAATACCGACGTTATAATCTACTAACTACAAGACTGTTACGAGAAGTGTTAAAAGTGACAGTAACTACAATAAACAAAAAATTAGTAATAAAGAAAGGGGCGGCTATCCCCATCGGATAGTCGCCCCTCGTCTTATGATTGAAATAAGATTTAATCCTTGTTCTCGCGTTTACGCTCCAAATGATCAAGCGTTATCTTACGCATACGAATATTCTTTGGTGTTACCTCAACATACTCGTTAGCCTTGATATACTCAAGACATTCCTCAAGACTCATTTCTGTCTTAGGAATAACACGAGCCTTCTCATCAGAACCAGAAGCACGGACATTGGTCAACTGCTTTGCCTTTGTAACGTTGATAACGAGGTCGTTATCATGAACGTGCTCGCCTACAACCTGTCCACCATATACTTCTTCACCTGCATCAATGAAGAACTTACCACGATCCTGGAGCTTATCAATAGCGTAAGCGTAGGCAGTTCCGGTCTCAAGGGCAATCATTGAGCCATTGGTACGGCGTACTATCTCACCCTTGAAAGGCTGATAGTTCTTGAAACGATGCGCCATAATAGCCTCACCCTGACTAGCAGTAAGGACGTTAGTACGCAAACCGATGATTCCACGTGATGGTATTTCGAAGGTAATGTTAACACGATCTCCCTCTGCATCCATACCTAACAAGTCACCTTTACGACGTGTTACCATATCAATCATCTTACTTGAGAAGTCTGTTGGTACGTTGATTGTCAATTCCTCAATAGGCTCACATTTCTGACCATCAATCTCCTTGTAGATAACTTGTGGCTGTCCGACCTGAAGCTCGTAGCCCTCACGACGCATTGTCTCAACGAGGACAGAGAGATGAAGCACACCACGACCACTGACAATCCACTTATCCATTGAACCTTCTACCGGGCGAACACGCAATGCAAGGTTCTTCTCCAACTCTTTGTTCAAACGGTCACTAATGTGGCGAGAAGTACAGAACTTACCTTCTTTACCAAAGAAAGGAGAATCATTAATGGTGAAGAGCATACTCATAGTAGGCTCATCTACCGCAATAGGTGGTAATGGCTCAGGATTCTCAAAATCGGCAATCGTATCACCAATCTCGAACTTCTCCAAACCAATTACAGCACAAATATCACCAGAATCGACATGATCTGTCTTCTTATGCCCCATACCTTCGAAAGTATGAAGCTCCTTAATCTTCGTGCGTTCTTGTGTTCCATCACGATGGCAGATCGTTATGTTCTGACCATCCTTCAATGTACCACGATGTACACGACCCACTGCAATACGACCAGTATAGCTTGAGTAATCCAAAGATGTAATCAACATCTGTGGTGTACCCTCGAGCTGCTTAGGTGCAGGAATTGCTTCGAGAATAAGATCTAGCAAATATTCAATATTATCAGTAGGCTTCTTCCAGTCTTCACTCATCCAACCATTCTTAGCAGAACCATAGACAACTGGGAAGTTTAACTGCTCCTCAGTTGCATTCAAGTCACACATAAGATCGAACACCATCTCATATACTTCCTCTGGACGACAGTTAGGTTTGTCTACCTTATTGATAACAACAACAGGCTTCAAACCTAATTGCAAAGCCTTTTGCAACACAAAGCGAGTTTGTGGCATAGGACCTTCAAAAGCATCTACGAGCAATAGGCAACCATCTGCCATGTTCAATACACGCTCTACCTCACCACCAAAATCAGAGTGACCAGGGGTATCGAGGATATTAATCTTTACACCTTTCCAATTGATACTTACATTCTTACTTAAAATCGTTATCCCTCGTTCGCGCTCCAAGTCATTAGAGTCGAGAACTTCTCCACTGTTGTCTTGTCCATCACGGAAAAGCTTACCAGCGAGCATCATCTTGTCAACCAAGGTCGTTTTACCATGGTCAACGTGCGCAATAACTGCGATGTTACGAATATCTTGCATGTATTTACCTTAAAAACTTACGCTGAATTACGGTGCAAAAGTACTAATAAAAAATGGAAAACGCTTGTCGTTCAAAGAAAAAGTTGTATCTTTGCACCGCGTTTTCGGAGATTCCGATGCATTTGATGTTGTGGTCTGTTGTGATTAAGGCAGACTGGCAATAGAAGAATGTAATTGCACAAATAATTAATCAAAACAAAGTTATGTATTTAGAAAAAACAAAGAAAGAAGAGATCTTCGCACAGTTCGGTAAGGCACAGAAAGCAACAGACACAGGTTCGGCAGAGAGCCAGATTGCTTTGTTCTCTTATCGTATCAAGCACTTGACAGAGCATGTTAAAAAGAATCGTAAAGATTATGTTACTACTCGTTCATTGACACAGCTCGTAGGTAAGCGTCGTGCTTTACTCAAGTACCTTTACGATCGTGACATTGAGCGTTATCGTGCTATCGTTAAGGCTTTAGGTCTCCGCAAGTAAGATTTACTGCTAAGTAAAATATAAAAGGTAAGAAAGTTAAAGCTATTTAAGCTTTTCTTTCTTACCTTTTTTCTGTTATCTTGTCTTTATCACCTTCTTACCATCTATAACATAGATGCCTACAGGGAGTTCTTCCCAAGTCTTTGATAAGCGGACACCTTGCAGAGTAAATATATTCTTTACTGCTTTTTTGTCTTCCTTAAGCAAGTCAATGCCAGTAGGTTTCAACTCATCTACCGTATTAAATACGTTGCGTAACGCATTTGGAGTCCAAATGTCTTCTCGTTTCCCATCCCTTTCAACCTCAATGTGTATCTCGTATGAATGATTAGGTTCTAATTGAGAAGCTGCAAAGGTGATACGTGTCTGTGCTGCATTATTGTCTGCATCACAAGGGAGGTAAACATTATTAACGGTGCCCAAGTCAACCCACTTGTCGCTTGTCAAGTCGAGTAAGCGATAGTGAATTGGACCACGATAGCCATTCTTAATCTGATAACCAGATACTTTAGAATGTACTTGTAGACTTATTTCTTTAATTTTATTCAGCTGGAAAGTACTGTAATTAGCGTATTCACCATCAACATAGTAGTCAACAAAAGTAAACTGAATATTTCCATTGTCCGGCTTAGGTAATACTTCAATCTTGAAAGGTTCTTTCATCTTAATAGGCACGTTGACGTCCGTTCCGTTTCTATTAACCTTTATCGATAGCGTTACGTCATATTTACCTTTAGGCAATTTTCCTACCTTACCTGAGCTATAATAAAGCGTCAGCATTTTGATGATAAAGGTTGAATAGCCAAGTCGTTGTGCAACAACGTTAGGCGTAAGTAGATAGCCATTAAAGACCTCTTTAGTCTCTTGATTAGTGAGTGTCATCACCAAGTCACCACGTACTTCCTCTCTTCCAGGATTGTACATTGTAAAACTAAAGGCAGCATTTCCAGCATCTTCATAGAAAGGGGAGAGTACACTTGGGCTTTTCTCAATCACAACAACATCCTTAGGGTTATTTGTATTGATGTGAACAGCATCTACAGTGAGTCTTACTTCCATTTCATTGGCGTGATTGATAGGCTTCCAGTCACCGTGTTTCTTCGTCTTGGTATCGAGCATCTCAGAGAATACTGGAACCAAACGGTAGTTTCCGTCAGCAATATCCTTAAAGTTAATATCAGCAATATCAAAGGACATGGAAGTAAAGATGGATGCCCATGTTTGGTCGCCAGCAGTTGAGTTAAAGATTTTTACTCGTTCGTTCTTCTCATTATAGAGGGCAAGTGCTACCTTTCCGGTGAATACACCAAGTTCACCTTTCACCGAACTATACGAGCCTAACTTCTCAATCTTTGCACTGAAACTTTCAGAACGGTTTGCATCTGTCTTGTCAATAGTGAGCGATGTGGTGGTTCTTGCATCTAATCCACGCTCAATATCCTTAAAAGGTATAGCCCTGCCGTCGTTAGGATGGGCAAAGACAACAGAGATGTCGTCCCAGAATGTTCCACTATTGAGGGCAAAGCCTGAAACATTAAGGGTAACTATGTTGATGTCAAAGTATCCGTCATTTTCACCTCCCCAGCCCCAGTTGGTGTGAATGAGCCCCTGCTCATCATAGCCATCATAAACAAAGGCATGAGGGCCACCTACTACTAAGACAGGATATCCATCTGAGATTTCTTGTATCACCTCGTTGAGGAAGTTATTGGCAGGAAGGACGTTTTTATCAAGATAACGCACAGTATAATCGAACTTGTCGCGAAGGGCATTGCAGGCACGCTGTAAATTTGAGTCACTTCCTTTAATGTAGTATCTCATATTGACAGCCTTACCAATGTCATACATCAACACGCCAACGGCTTGTCGAGATTGTTCTGCTCTCATCTCATTAGTCGTGTTCTTCATTTCATCCCACCAATAAGTAGCGCTTTTCTTAGCATCATCACCTGTTGAAGCTATATAATCTTGTGGTCGATTCTTAGGCCATTTGTTGTAGAACATCACCTGTGCTGTGGCTGTTGCAACACAACCTGTAGGTGTATGCTGTCCATTACTTAGTGGGGTGTACTTATTGAAAGGGTCATACTGGCTCCACTTACAAGTAAGCAAGGGTTCTACCTTCCGTTTGATAGGACGCTGTGGAGTAGTAACAGCAGCATTAGAACGCACTTCTTTTACAACACGTTCATATTCCTTTAAGAACAGTTTGAAGTATGGAGGTTGATCGTTGGGGTTTTCTGTCATCTTATCTCCATAACCTACAAGTTCGTTCAACTTACTTTCACCGGAAATGATAACAAATTTCTTGCTATTAGGGTTTGTGAAGATGTAATAAGCTGGTTGCTCATTTGTTTGTGACGAGCGAGTCTTAGGAGAATTACCAGAGAGTATTGGTTTATTAATATATTTTGAGGCAATACTCAAAGCCTGTGCTTTGGTGATAGGGTCTGCGTTAGCTAATAAAATATTTGCAAACACAGTTAACATCAGTAAGATTGTTCTTTTCATTTGTTTATATTATTAGTCAAGTATATTGGTTTGTTATATTTTATATCAAGATTATTGTGTTTGAGAGCTCTCAAAACAAATAGATTTAGTTTATATTGTTGCATGTAGACAATTCAGTCGTCCCATATTTCCTTTAAAGGTAACATCACAAAATCGCGTTCTTCCATCAAAGGATGAGGGATAACAAGGTTTGGTTCGTTGATATTTAGGTTGTCATAAAGCAGAATATCAATATCTATGATGCGGTCTGTATATTGTGCATTGATAGACTTCTTTACTCGTCCCATCTCTATTTCTATGGCTTGAGTAGTTTCTAATAACTGTCGAGGAGCAAGTGATGTGGAGACACATACACAGGCATTGAGGAAGAGATTAGGACTCTCAAATCCCCAAGGCTCCGTTTCATGAAAAGAAGATTGGCGCAAAACTGTGCCAATCTTTTTTTCTATCAATGCTATCGCCTCGTGCATAATAGCCTTTCTATTGCCAAGATTTGTGCCGAGGGATAAATAAACTATGTGCATATTAATCGTTGAGAATCAACAATGAGTCACCGAAGCAACCAAACATATAACCATTCTTCACAGCTTTGTCATAAGCTTCCATTATAAGGTCATAACCTCCAAAAGCTGCTGTTTCCATCAATAGAGTTGAATAAGGTTGATAGAAGTTAACCAACATAGAATCTGCGAAGCCAAAGTTGTAAGGCGGGAAGATGAACTCATTAGTCCAACCATCATATTCCTTCAACATACCATCAGTACCAACAGCTGTCTCTGTCGCCTTTACAACGCTCGCACCAACAGCACAGAGATGATGTCCTGCTTTCTTTGCATTGTTAGCAATCTCACAAGCCTCAGCATTGATATGCATCTCTTCAGAATCCATCTTATGTTTAGTCAAATCCTCCACCTCTATATCATGGAAGTTACCCAAACCACAATGCAAAGTGATAAACGATTTCTTTATTCCACGAATCTCCATCATCTTCATCATGTGTTCAGAGAAGTGAATATTAGTACCTGGCGCAGATACTGCTCCCTCATTCTTTGCAAAGACAGACTGGAAGTTCTCCATATCTTCTTTCGTTGCATGAGCGAATTCTTCTCCTTCTTCCTTTGGACGATTATCAATGATGTAACGTGGTAATGGCGCTTCACCTAAAGCAAATAACTCTCGTTTAAACTCCTCGTGAGGACAATCATATAGGAAACGAAGTGTACGACCACGTGAGGTAGTATTATCAATTACCTCTGCAACCATTGTTCCTGATTCATCAAAGAAGAGTTTATTACCAATACGAATCTTACGGGCAGGCTCAACCAATACATCCCATAGACGCATCTCTTGATTAAGTTCTCTAAGCAAGAACACCTCTATCTTTGCATCTGTCTTCTCCTTAGTACCATACAAGCGAGCAGGGAACACCTTTGTATCATTGAATATAAAGGCATCACCCTCTTCAAAGTAATCGAAGACATCTTTGAAGCGGATATAATCATCCTCAGTAGGATCTCCATTCACTTCACCCTTGAACATATCAATCTTACCAGACTTTCGATGTACAACCATTAACCGGCTTTCATCTCGGCGAGTGATTGTGAAAGTCTGCGTACTACCATCAGAACGTGTCAATACACGTTTAGAAGAATGAGGATATAGGGCAACCTGCTCTTTAGGTAAATTGAATTTGAATTGTGAAAGCTTCATATTAATATTTTGGGAGAGTTTTATTTATCTATTATT
This sequence comes from Prevotella veroralis DSM 19559 = JCM 6290, assembly GCF_000377625.1. Taxonomy (GTDB): domain Bacteria; phylum Bacteroidota; class Bacteroidia; order Bacteroidales; family Bacteroidaceae; genus Prevotella; species Prevotella veroralis. The sequence goes on from NZ_KB898327.1 coordinate 136,894, forward strand.
TGTTGTTGGAGCCATGTCTCAAACTGATCATAATTAACACAATCTTCGACTTTTACGTCACCAACTCTTGTACGTCGCAATGCAGTGAGATAGGCTCCGCTATCCATTGCTCGTCCTAGATCGCGTGCCAACGCACGAATGTAAGTACCCTTACCACATCCAACCCGAATCGTCAATTGCATCTTTTCAGAATCAAAGTTCAAGACTTCAATCTCATCTATATGGATATTTTTAGCCTTCAATACAACCTCTTTTCCACTACGACGATAGTCAAAAGCACGTTTTCCATCCACCTTCACAGCACTATAGGTTGGAGGGATCTGTTCTATATCACCCACGAATTGTGGCAAAGTCTTATCTATCAACTCACGTGTGATATGCTCTACAGGGAAATTCTCGTTCACCTCATGTTCCATATCATAACTAGGAGTTGTAGCGCCCAATTGTAATGTAGCAACATACTCCTTCGTGTGCGCCTGCAATGTTTCTATTTGCTTTGTCATCTTTCCCGTAGCGAGAATCAGTACACCCGTTGCCAAGGGATCTAACGTTCCCGCATGACCAATCTTTACTTTTCCATCATTAGCCTGTGTACAGAGATAACGAACATGAGCCAACGCTTTGAAACTTGTTATGCCATAGGGTTTATCAACCGGGATGATTACTCCTTCTTTGAAGTTCATAAAGATTGCTATATAATAAAGGTGGATTAATCAACCATATTCAATGATATGCCAGAGAGCAACATCACAATAATGATAATACCAATAATGATTCGATACCAGCCAAAGACTTTAAAGCCATACTTAGTAAGGAAGCTGACAAACCACTTCATGGCTAACAATGCGACTACAAAGGATACAACACAGCCAACAGCGAGCATTAGCAAATCATGAGTATTCACCCATGTGGCATCTTCTTTCAGTATATCTAGAAGATCTAGCAGTGTAGCACCAGCCATTGTTGGTACTGCCAAGAAGAAAGAGTATTCTGCTGCACGCTTACGTGTGAGTCCGTTCGCCATACCTCCAACAATCGTTGCCATAGAACGGCTCGTTCCAGGAATCACGGATAAACACTGCCACAAACCAATATTGAAGGCACGTTTTTCGTTTACCTTATTTTCTTCTCTACCTTTATTGAATACCTTGTCGCAGAAAAGCATAAAGATTCCACCAACAACCAACATAATTGCTACCGCCCAAATAGAATCAAGCAACCAGTCGAGTAAACCACTCTTCTTTGCAGCTAAACCTATCACTACAGCTGGCAAAACTCCAACAAAGAGCAACCAGTAGAATCTTAATGGATGAATAAAACGCAAAAACGGATTCTCTACATCAGCTGGAACAGGTGTACGGTCAATGTGGAAGAAGCGTTTCCAATACAGACATACAACAGAAAGGATTGCGCCAAACTGGATAATGAATGTGAAGGCATGTACAAAGGGACTACCTTGTGAAACTCCCAAGAGATGTTGGGTGATTATCATGTGACCTGTAGAAGAAACAGGAAGGAACTCTGTTAATCCTTCCACAATGGAGATAATGATAGTTTGTATAAGTGTCATTATACCTCCTTATCATTTGTATCTTTCGGCTTATAGATAATTGCGCCGATGATAGAAATAAATCCGATGAAGGTCACTACTGGTGCCACCTTGATGTGACGTGCACTGAAAATACTTGGATCAAATGTAGTTTCTGTTGAACTGCCACCACTCAAAAGAATGAATCCAATGATAACAATAGCAAGTCCAATTGCCAACATGATAAAGTTGACCTTACCAAAGGCTAAATTTCTTTTATCCATATTTATTTGAGGAATTATGAGGAGTGAAAGGAGGTGATTATATCTTGTACAAGTCACCAGCCTTCATTCGTAGGAACTTATTTACCGACAACCATGAGCAGAATGTGGCAATTAACACGCCAAAAACCACCATCACAACAGCTGTAATGAGTAAGGCTTCTAACGATAAAACCTTTGTAATATCAGGTTCATAATCATATAAGAAGCACATCCCAATACCCAAAGCAACAATTGCCATTAATGCTGAAACCAATCCTTCCAGCACCGCTCTACGAAGGAAGGGAGCACGAATAAAGCCCCAAGAAGCACCAACCAGTTTCATTGTATGAATGGAGAAACGACGTGCGTAAATACTCAATCTGATTGTATTATTAATCAAGGAGAACGAAACAATCGTCAACAGAACTGCAATAACCAACAATACAAGACTAATCTTAGCCAAAGTGTTGTTCACACTCTCTACCAGGTTTTGAGGATAAGTAATATCGCTCACACCCCGATAAGTGCGTAATTCCTGTGCTATCGTCTTAATAGAATCATTGTTCGCATAGTTCGCTTTCAATTGCAACTCTATCTCACCCGTAAATGGATTCTCACCAGCAAACTCCGCAGGATTAGCCCCCAATTCACGAGTTCCCTCTTTCAAGGCTTCTTCCTTACTGACAAAATTCAAACTATTGATATAATGTAACGAGCGCACACGCTGACAAAGGGCGGCACTCTCTTCCGTACTCATATCAGGTTGAAGAATCATCGTAATGGTCAGATTCTCCTTTACGTATGAACTAAGGTTACGACTGGTGAAGCCTGTCAGTACAACCATACCGATGAGCATCAGCACCATCGCCGTGCTAATACATAGCGTAATAACCTGCAAACTATGACGGTTGCGGGCTTTATTTCTTTTTTTTGCCATTTCTGAAAAGGGTATAATTCACCGAAATTGCTGCAAAGATACAGCAAAATAAAAGAACAGCAAAAGAAATTATAGTTTATTTAGACTTCTCTTTTTATTTATCTTTATGCCTCTTAACGATACCATTTATTTATCTTATCTTTGCATTCGCACCTCCTTTTCAAACATTAAAACAAAAAGTATAATGAGTACGATTATTTATCCTTCACCTATCTTTGGACCTGTACATAGCCGTCGTTTGGGCGTTTCTCTTGGTATTAACCTTATGCCAGCCGATGGTAAAATATGCACCTTCGATTGCATTTATTGCGAATGTGGATTTAACAAGGATCATCGAACGAAGACTCCCCACCCTGCCCGCGAACTTGTTGCTACGGCATTGGAGAACAAACTCAAAGAGATGATTAAGGACAACATCCATCCTGACGTACTAACTTTCGCTGGTAACGGAGAACCTACTTCGCATCCTCATTTTGCTGAGATTATTGATGACACCATCCGTCTACGTGATAAGTATTGCCCCAAAGCAAAGATTTCTGTCCTCAGTAATTCTACATTCATCCATCGCCCAAAGATTCATGAAGCATTATCAAAGGTGGACAACAACATTTTGAAGCTAGACACTATTGACATGGAATATATAAACAAGGTGGATCGGCCGACGCAACCATCCTACGATGTGAATCGTATCATTGCTAACATCAAGGCTTTTAACGGACAGGCTATCATTCAAACAATGTTTCTAAAAGGAACAACTGACGAAGGGTTGGATGTTGACAACACTTCTGATTCTTTCGTTACTCCATGGCTCAAGGTTGTGAAAGAGATTGCTCCACGTGAGGTGATGATTTACACCATTGATCGTGAAACCCCTGACCAGCATCTTCTCAAGGCTTCTCCCGAAGAACTAAATACCATTCGTGACCAAGTAATTGCCATGGGAATTCCTTGCACTGCATCCTACTAGATATTTTATAAAACAATCCATATCCATAGATTATATATGTAAGCCCTTATTTCCAAAAAGCTCTTAAGCTTTTAGAAATAGACATAAGAAAGAATATAAAACAGAAAGACTAACCTCACGGCCAGTCTTCCCTCTCATCAAAAAACTATTGAAAATAAAATTAGATTTTACTAATGATTCCTTCTTCCGTAGTTCGCACGAAGTCGATGATATTGCGAATCTCGTGCGAAGCAGGCACTTGTTGTTCTATCTGAATACAAGCATCAAAAACTGATGTCTGACCATGGAACAACAGACGATAAGCATTGGCGATGTGCTTGAGAATCTTCTCATCAACACCGGCTCGCTTACCAATAGTTGTATTTACACCATGGTATTCAATCGGTGCACCACCAGCGATAATATAAGGAGGAACGTCCTTGGAGAAGGTAGTACCAGCTTGTACCATGGCATATTCACCTACTCGCGTGTTCGCTTTCTCCACAACATTTGAAGAGATAATCGCTCCCGTTCCAATCTTACAATCGCCTGCAATCTTCGCACCATAGCCAAAGACACACTTGTCACCCACAATGGTATCGTGGCTAATATGTGCACCTTCCATGAGGAAGTTATTCGATCCTATGATGGTTTTGCAGCCACGGTGTGTGGCACGATTGAGCACCACATTCTCTCGAACAATGTTGTTATCACCCATCACCAGTTCGCTCTTTTCACCCACGAAATTGAAATCCTGTGGTAAAGCGGCAAGCACAGAACCTTGGTGAATCTTGTTTCCACTTCCCATTCGAGTACCATTCAAGATGCTAACAAAGGGGAAAATAACGCAGTTATCACCAATGACGACATCGTCTTCTATATACACAAATGGGAATATCTTACAGCCGTCTCCAATCTTTGCTTTCGGAGAGACTTCGGCTTTTGGACTAATTACGCTACTCATACTCTTGAATACTAAGAATTAAACAAACGATTTACTTAGAACCACCACCAAGTGCATTATACAGATTGACGATAGATTGTAGCTTCGTAAACTGCTCCTTCACTTGTGATATTTCTGCATTAAGTAAGCTCTGCTGAGCGGTGATAACTTCAAGATAGGTGCTTGAGCTTTGTGCATAGAGCATCTGTGTGTGTTCTACATTCTGCTTCAGAACATCTATTTGTTGTTGCTGTAACTTCTCTTTCTCATCAGCTGAATTATAAGCAACAAGGGCGTTGCTCACTTCTGAACCAGCCTTGAGAATACTATTCTGCCATGTGTTATATGCTTGCTTATACTTGTCTTCAGCAACACGCAAACCTGCTTTCAATTGTCCGCGCATGAAGATGGGCTGTGTCAAACTACCGACTACACTCAAGAGCAACTTACCAGGGTTAACCATGCCATTGCTATTGGTCCACGCACCAGTAGGTGATATATTCAATGCTGGATAGAAACGACTGCGTGCCTGCTGAATATTATAGAAGCATTGAGCTAACGCCATTTCATTTGCATGTACATCAGCACGATTGCTTAGAAGTTGTACACCGATACCACCTGCGAAGTTCGCCGGTAAGCTCTGATTGGCTAGACTACCACGTGTAATACCTTGCGCTGGTTCACCAAGAAGAAGACTAAGAGCGTTCTCGGTCTCACGTATCTGACGACGGATGTCTGCGCCCTGTGTCTGTACACTATAGTAAGCAGCTTCTGCACTCTGGACACTCGTTGAACGAGCACGACCATACTCCATTTGGAGTTTCATCATGTCCCAGGTGTTCTTTGTCAGCCCTGACATATCATCTACTATCTGCTTCTGACGATCGAGCATCAGTAATGTATAATAGAGATTGGCAACGTTGCAGATAAGATTTGTCTGCACAGCTACCCTGTAATCCTTCGACTGAAGGAGCATCATCTGGGCTGCTTTCTTCTGGGAACGCAGCTTTCCAAAGAGATCAACATCCCAACTTGCAGAGACAGGGAGTGTGTAAGACTGGGTGGAAGGCGTGTGCGAACCAAAGTGAGAGATCGTACCCGTCGGTGCGAAGACCACAGATGGTAAGAACGCCAACTTTGATGTCCTCACCTGCTGTTCGGCAATATCTATGTTCAATGCAGCATTAAGCAGGTCGGGATTATTATTAAGAGCTTTCTCAATAAGTGCCTGTAATTGGGAATCGGTAAAGACACTGCGCCATGGGAGGTTACCAAAGTCATTGGCTCCCTCAAGCGTTCCTTTGTCATCAACAGGGTCTCTCACAATCCCACTCGTCTTCACATCGGGACGCTCGTAATTGCCGTAGAGACTCTTACAGCCTGTCAATGACAGGGCTGCAAGGGCTATGATGATTATATTTTTATTCTTCATTATTGTTCTTTTAATATAGTACTACTCTTCTACCTTATAATCATGTACAGGACCTTTCGCGTATTTCTCGAGTTCCTTAATGACGTCGCGACTAGCCTCATCTTCAAACTCGATAGGCTTAATACGCTCTTGTAAGTACTGGAAGCCAGCGAACAGAGCTGGTACAACAAACACCTGACAGAGTGTACCAATCAACATACCTCCGACGGCAGCAGCACCCAATGTCTGGTTACCATTATGACCTACACCGCTTGCAAACATCAATGGCAATAATCCAATGATCATCGCTAAAGACGTCATCAAGATAGGACGAAGACGTGCGCCAGCACCTAAGATGGCTGCATACTTGATTGCCATACCTGTTCGACGACGCTCAAGAGCAAACTCAACGATAAGGATGGCGTTCTTGGCCAATAATCCAATCAACATAATCAAGGATATTTGCATGTAGATATCGTTGCTATGCCCGAAGATCATCGTGAATATGAACGCTCCTGCAAGACCGAATGGTATTGACAAGATAACGGCTAATGGGAGAATATAACTCTCATATTGTGCACTAAGAATCAAGTAAACAAATACGATACAAAGGACGAAGATCATCGCTGTTGAGTTTGATGACTCTTGCTCTGAACGTGTCAAGCCAGAGAACTCATAGCCATATCCCTGTGGTAACACTTGTTTTGCCACTTCCTCTGCTGCCTTAATAGCCTCTCCAGAAGAGACCCCGTTTGCTGGTGTCGCATTAACAGCAATAGAGGTAAAGAGGTTGAAACGAGTGATATTTGACGGTCCATAAACACGCTTCAACGTGCAGAACTCACTTACTGGAGCCATACCTGCTGCTGTTCGAACATAGATGTTATTCATGCTCGACTCGTCCATGCGGCTCTCTGCTGTTCCTTGTATCATCACACGGAAGAGCTTACCGTATGCATTGAAGTTGGATGCATACATACCACCATAGTATCCCTGCAATACAGAAAGAATAGCTGCCGGTGATGTTCCTGCCTGCTTTGCTTTCGCAACATCTACATCCACCATGTATTGAGGATAGTTCGGGTTGTAAGTGGTAAGTGCTCGGCTAAACTCCGGACGCTTGTTCAAAGCAGCGAGGTAATCCTGTGCTACCTTAAAGAATTTATTCAAATCGCCACCTGTCTTATCTTGTAAAGAGAAAGAAAGACCATTCGCCATACCATAACCAGGAATCATTGGCGGTGCAAAGGCTAGTACCTGCGCACCCTTAATACTGGCTGTTTGCTTGTAAATCATGCCCAAAATCATATTAGAAGAAGTTGGGTCAATGAATAATCCAGCAATACCAGCACCCGTGAATACCGACTTAATACGGTCGAACATGCCATATTCACGCTCGGCAAAAGGCTTCAACTTAACAATGAAAGTTGCCTGATTAGACCCCTGACCAGCCAAGAAGTTGTAACCAACGATCTGTTCACGACGCTCGATATAAGGGTTACTTGCCAACATTTTATCTACTTGATCAACTACCTTTTGAGTCTCTTCTTGTGATGTCCCTGGAGGCATACTGACCATAGCGAACAATGTTCCTGTATCCTCATCAGGTACAAGACCTGTCTTTGTGAAGGTCATTGTAAGCACAAGAGCAACGATACCTACGACTACAGCTGTACCTGAAATCCACCGATGGTTGATAATCTTCTCTACTTTCTTCTGATACTTCGCATTAATCTTATCATACTGTGTATTGAATGCCATGTGGAATCTGTCAATGCGTGACAGCTTCTTGTGTTCCTCGTCATCGCTGTGTGGCTTCAAGAAAATAGCACATAGTGCGGGAGACAATGTCAAAGCATTCAGAGCAGAGATAACGATTGATACCGCCATAGTTACACCGAACTCACGATAGAAAGTACCTGATGTTCCACCAATAAATGATACTGGCACGAACACTGCTGACATCACCAAAGTAATAGAGATGATAGCTCCTGAAATCTCATTCATTGCATCAATGGCAGCCGTCATAGCACTCTTATAACCTAAATCGAGTTTTGCATGAACAGCCTCAACCACCACAATGGCATCATCCACCACGATGGCAATCGCTAATAACAATGCTGACAAGGTCAAAAGGTTGATGGAGAAGCCAAAGACCCAAAGGAAGAAGAACGTACCAATCAAGGCTACTGGTACAGCAATCATAGGGATGAGTGTAGAGCGGAAGTCCTGTAGGAAGACATACACAACAAAGAACACTAAGACCAAAGTAATTACCAGTGTGCGTACTACCTCTTCGATAGAAGCAAAAAGGAATTCGGTTACATCTTGCTCAATCGTGACCTTCATCCCTGGAGGCATCTGTTTCTGTGCATCAGCCAAGGCTGCTTTTACATCATCGGCAATCTGTGTAGCATTTGAACCAGCCACCTGGTTAACCATACCTAATACAGCAGGTTGCCCATTGTTACGCATGGCAACGGAATATTGCAAACCGCCTAACTCCACCTTTGCCACATCACGCAAGTGAAGTGTCTGACCATTTGTATTGCTAGAGATGATGATATTACCATACTCTTCTGGCGTCTTCAAACGTCCTTTATAGCGCATGGTGTACTCAAACTTGAGCTTACTTTGCTCACCAAAAGAACCTGGTGCCGCCTCAATGTTCTGTTCTGCAAGAGCACCAGAGATATCAGAAGGGACAAGACCATACTGCTTCATCTTATCTGGCTGGAGCCATATACGCATTGAGTAAGTCTTCATACCAGGTGTCTGGACGTCACCTACACCATTAATACGCTTCAACATTGGAACGATGTTGATGTTGTTATAGTTCGTCAAGAACTCATCGTCATATCGACCATCATCTGTTGTCAATGAATACATGACGACGTTTGAACTCTGACGCTTTGATACCGTCACACCCACACGGGTAACTTCAGCAGGTAACAAAGCCTGTGCTTGCGAAACACGGTTCTGCACGTTGACCGCAGCCATATTGGGATCAGCACCTTGCTTGAAGTAGACCGTAATCATCGCCATACCCGCATTTGTCGCAGTTGACTGGATATAAGTCATATTCTCCACACCATTGATACTTTCTTCCAATGGTGTAATAACTGAGTTCAATACGGTCTGCGCATCTGCACCTTGATAAGATGTTGATATCGAAATCGTAGGTGGTGCGATATCTGGATACTGCTCGATAGGCAGTGACATCAAACCGATTATACCCAAAAGTACAAAGAAGATGGATATAACCGTTGATAGAACCGGTCGTTTAATGAAATTAGTAAATGTCATAAATATTGTTCTTTTGAATTATGGAGATGGATAAAAACTTAGCTTAACGAAGCCTGCCTCGTTCAAAGGTCAACCTTCAAATCCTCATTCAAAACTCCAAATTCCTAACTTCTAATTACTTACTATCTCCTTTCATTGTCTTCAAGAAACCTGCAGCAGAGCTCTGATTCTCACCCAATTTCTCGGCTTTCTTGATGGCTTCTTCATACTCTGCTGGAGTCAATGCCTTTATTTTTGCACCATCTTCCAAACTTGAGATTCCCTTGCTAACAATGCGGTCGCCCATCTTTAATCCACTAGTAACGATGTAATTGATACCATCGTTCTGTGGATTAATGGTTATCTCGCTGTAATGTACTTTATTATTAGCATCCACCTTATAAACAAATATCTTATCCTGCACCTGAGTGGTTGCTTCTTGTGGAATCAACAATGCGTGATTATTGTTCTTAGCGATAACAATTTGTCCACTACCACCACTCTTCAACAAATGTTCGGGATTAGGAAAACGTGCAATAACGCTTATTGTTCCTGTTGCAGGGTCTATACTACCGCTTGTCTTTACGATAGATCCTTCGTGATTGTAGGTTGTTCCGTCGACAAGCAACAAACTTACGCTTGGGAACTTCTTAATGGCATTGCTCAAGCCATCGTCTGTACGACTTAGTTTCAGCACATCTGCCTCGGTCATAGAGAAGTAAACTTCTATTGTAGAAGTGTTGCTCACGGTTGTAACTGGCTGTGCAGAAGAAGCACTTACCAATGCTCCCTCTTTGAAAGGAAGACTACCGATGTAACCTGAAGCAGGACTCTTTACATAACAGAAACCAAGGTTATCCTTAGCAGTTGATAGCATTGCTTGTGCCTGGCGAACACCTGCTTGCGCCTGGCGAACAGCAGCTTGCGCAGATGCGACACCACTTTGTGCTTGGCGAACTGCAGCTTGTGATGTTTCAAAACTATTCTTCGCTGACTGCAACTCATAGTCGCCTATCACCTTATTATTATATAGGTTCTTACTGTTTGAGTAAGTTAAACGAGCGGTGGCAGCCTGGGCATTAGCCGAATTAAGACTTGCGTTAGCCTGAACAACACCAGCTTCAGCCTGTGCCACAGCACTCTGAGCGGAGTTAACCTGTGCCTCTGCCTGACGAACAGCAGCCTGATAAGTGGAGTTATCCACAACGAAGAGCACCTGACCAGCATGCACATACTCACCCTCATGCACGTATAGTTTCGTGATAAAGCCGCTTACCTTTGGGCGAACCTCTACATCCTGAACGCCCTTCAGCGTAGCTGGATAAGTTGTCTTTAGCTGTGCATTAGATGCACCAATCGTAATCACAGGATACTCATCACTTGTAGGAAGACCCTGCTGACCGCCTCCGCAACTGGTTAGAAATGCTACCGTTGCAGCTACGAACAATAAGATTTTATTCTTTTTCATACCTAATTAATATATTATATTCATTCTTTTCTAATCTTTCTTCCCCCTCTTTCGCACAAGAGAGATGTTCTCAGATAGTATCAAGTTTACCTTTTAAATAAAGTAAAGCACATTGGAAACCGATGCGTAAAGCATAAGTTTTTCAATGTGCAAAACTACTCATTAATCACTAAAGATACTTATTTTGCAAACAGCATTTAACAATTATTACCTATAAACACACCATTTACGGTTCTTATCTATAACCTCCCTTACCAATAGATGTCATCTTCCGTCATGCTTAAATCAGTCCCAATTCTCTTGCCTTACTGCGCAGAAGTTCCATTAAAGGCTCTCGTTCGTTTGCCACTTTATTATCAAGCACGGCATCTTTCAGCGTCTGCTTCAATATGCCCACCTCTCTACTAGGTTTGAGATGAAACATCTCCATGATCTCATTACCATCTATGCAGGGTTGTAGAAGGCGTTTGTAATCGCGTTCCTTCAGGTCTTTTAGTTTCTCACGAACGATTCGGAAGTTATCAAGAAAACGTTGTTTGCGGGCAACATTCTTACTCGTTATATCCGCCTCACACAGAGTCATCAAGTCATCAATGTCTTCGCCAGCATCATTCATCAGTCGTCTCACAGCCGAGTCGGTCACTTCTTCATCAGCAATAACAATTGGACGCATGTGTAAGTCTACTTGCTTTTGCACATACTTCATCTTACTATCCATCGGCAACTTCAACCTTCGGAAGATTTCAGGTACCATCTTCGCACCAACATAGTTGTGGTTATGGAAGGTCCATCCCGCTACAGCATCCCACCGTTTACACTTTGCTTTACCCACATCATGCAATAATGCTGCCCAACGTAACCATAAGTTATCCGTATGCTTGCAGATATTATCCAACACTTCTAAGGTATGATAAAAATTATTCTTATGTGCTCGTCCGTTCCTAGTCTCCACGACATCCAAAGCAACTAGCTCTGGCAAGATGATTTGCAAAAGCCCACAACGATACAAATCGATAAATCCCTTGCTCGGTGTTGGCGTCATCATAATTTTGTTCAACTCCTCTTCTATGCGTTCCCCACTAATAATCTTTATTCTTTCGGCATTGCGTTCCAACGCCTCGAAGGTCTCATCTTCAATAAAGAAATTTAATTGTGTAGCAAAACGAACGCATCGCATCATACGCAATGGATCATCAGAGAAGGTTACATCAGGGTCTAAAGGAGTGCGAATAATACCATCCCATAGATCGTCAACCCCACCGAATGGATCAACTAACTCACCAAAGCGAGCCTTATTCAAGCACACTGCTAGGGCATTAATCGTAAAGTCCCTACGATTCTGATCATCCTCAAGTGTACCATCTTCTACCACTGGTTTCCTACTATCATGGCTGTAACTCTCTCGTCGAGCACCTACAAATTCAACCTCTGTGTGCTTATATTTCACTTGAGCAGTACCAAAGTTGCGGAACACCGAGAGGTGAGCTTTCTTGCCAAGAACGGCTTTCAATTCGCTTGCTACCTGTATACCACTCCCCACCACAACAACATCAATATCATTGGAAGGGCGTTCTAAAAACAAATCACGCACATAGCCGCCCACTACGTAACACTCCAGCCCGAGTTTATCGGCGGCATTGGAAATATGATGAAATATATCTTTATCTAATAATTGTGCCAATTCGGCATCTGAAAGATCTCGCATAATTAAATGTTATCTTTGTATGAATAGCAATGCAAAGATACGTAAATTAGTTAAGTCACACAAATTAAGTTATTATTTCATACATGTAACAACCTAATTCTGCACTAAAGATCTACCACATTTATACCCAACGAATAAGAGCTTTCATACCCATAGTTGGGTACAAAACAAGGAACTAATCAATAATAAGAGATACTCTAAAATCTTCACAAACAATTTTCGATTTGTTCGCAAACAATTTCTTGCTTGTATTAATAGCCCTTATTCTATGCTCATCACGGAAGTAGGACTCGTAAGGCACGGGAGTACATCTTGTGGGGCACGAAATGTACTTTCGTGCCCCACAAAAGTACATTTCGTCGATGTTAACAGTTACGCCCCTCGCCTTAACTATTGTTTACATATAGGATTGCATAAAATACCTAACGTGCATCTCCATCAACTGCCAATAGGTTAGAAATTCAGCACAGATAGGTTACAATGCTCTTCCATGAATCCCCGCCAACCAGCGAAACGGATGGTATTAGTTGTTAATTCATTCGTTTATTACAATGAAATTAAGTATTTTTGCAGGCAAATCGATTCATAACAATGGCAAGTCAATTGACAAAGACACAGCAAGAGTTTAAAGACATACTGGCTGAATGTAGAGAGCTCTTTGGTAAGAAGCTCCATGATTATGGTGCCTCATGGCGCATTTTACGCCCCTCTTCCCTCACAGATCAGCTTTTTATTAAAGCCAAACGCATACGCTCGTTAGAGATTACAGGTGAGAATCTCGTTGGAGAAGGAGTACGCCCCGAATTCATCGCATTGATTAATTATAGTATTGTTGGACTGATCCAACTATCCAAGGGCTTTGTTGATAGTGTTGACATCACGCCCGACGAGGCACTCTGTCTCTATGACACCTATGCCAACGAAGCCTACGAACTAATGGTAAAGAAGAACCATGACTATGGAGAGGCATGGCGAGATATGCGTGTGAGTAGTTACACAGACCTTATTCTCACTAAGATTGAACGAATCAAGGAAATCGAAGATCTTAATGGAGAAACACTCGTCAGTGAGGGCATAGATGCCAATTATATGGATATAATGAATTACGCCGTTTTCGGTGCTATCAAGCTACATGAATAAATTAAAGACGCTATTAGTAAACCTCAGTCGTGCGCTGTTAGCCTTGACGTTTATCTTTTCTGGATTTGTTAAGGCTATTGACCCACTAGGTTCGCAATATAAGATTGCGGAATACCTAGAGGCAGTGCAATTATCGGCTTATGTACCCGATTGGGCACAGCTAATGGTGTCGATAGCCCTTTCTGCCATAGAATTTACACTGGGTGTAATGCTCCTCTTGGCTATCCGCCGTCGATTAGCCAGCAAGATATCCTTGCTTTTCATGGCTGTGATGACAGCCGTAACATTGTGGTTGACTGTAAGTAATCCGATACAAGATTGTGGTTGTTTCGGAGATGCCATACACCTAACCAACACGCAGACATTTATCAAGAACATTGTTTTGCTTGTTGCAGCAATCATTCTTACACGCTGGCCTTTACATCAGATGCGCTTCGTTTCAAAGACGAATCAGTGGATAGCCTTCTATTTTACTATCGCCTTTATCTGTATAGCGTCACTATTGAGTCTTTATCATCTGCCCATCTTTGACTTCCGTCCTTATTATATCGGACAGAACATCAAAAAGGGTATGGAGATTCCAAAGGGGGCTAAACAAACAACCTATAAGACAACCTTTATCTGTGAAAAGAATGGTGTAACAAAGGAATTCAATGAGAATAATTACCCTTATAATGACTCTACGTGGGTATTTAAAGATACACATCAAGAGATACTTGAGCAGGGGTATGAACCACCCATACACGATTTCTCTATCACGAACGAACAGACAGGGAACGATATTACGGATAGTATCTTGACCCATAAAGGATATACCTTCTTACTCATAGCTCCTGTATTGGAAATGGCTGACGATAGTAACTTTGGTGATATTGATGCTATCTACGAATATGCAAAGGAGAATGGATATGGATTCTACGGCTTGACTGCTAGTACAGATAAAGCTGTACAGCATTGGAGGGACATCACAGGTGCGGAATATCCGTTCTATACGACTGACGGCACAACACTAAAAACCATCATTCGTAGTAATCCGGGCTTGGTACTGCTCTACAAAGGTACTATCATCAATAAATGGAGTCATAACGATTTGCCCAAACAAGCCGAACTTAATGCCCCACTCTCCCTCATTGAAATAGGGCGCGAACCGGCTAATAACACATGGACAAAGATTATGCTCATCATCGTGTGCTACATCTTCCCCTTGTCATTCCTTATTGCCGCCGACCGCATTTGGTCGTGGACAAGATGGGTAAGGAAACGTGAAGAGTGGCTCAAACAAAAGGAAGATTGGGTGAAGCAAAAGGAACAATCAAATAAATTATATCAACTTTTAAAACGTAAAAGACAAATGAGAAAGAAAATCGTAGCAGGTAACTGGAAGATGAACGAGACCTTGCAGGAAGGTATCGAGCTAGCAAAAGAGATTAACGAGTCACTCAAGGCAGAGAAACCTAATTGTGATGTTGTTATCTGTACCCCATTCATTCACCTCGCAAGTGTTGCTCAGGTGTTAGATTCAAGCGTTGTTGGACTTGGTGCAGAGAACTGTGCAGACAAGGAGAAGGGTGCTTACACAGGTGAAGTATCAGCCGCAATGGTAAAGAGCACAGGTGCACAATATGTTATCCTCGGTCACTCTGAACGTCGTCAATACTATGGAGAAACAGCAGAGATCCTCAAAGAGAAGGTTCAATTAGCACTCGCTAATGGTTTGAAGGTAATCTTCTGCTGTGGTGAGACACTCGAAGAGCGTGAGGCAGAGAAGCAAAACGAGGTAGTAAAGGCAGAGTTGGAAGGTTCAGTATTCAACCTCTCTGCAGAGGAATGGAAGAGCATTATCTTGGCTTACGAACCAATC
Source organism: Prevotella veroralis DSM 19559 = JCM 6290 (assembly GCF_000377625.1). Taxonomy (GTDB): domain Bacteria; phylum Bacteroidota; class Bacteroidia; order Bacteroidales; family Bacteroidaceae; genus Prevotella; species Prevotella veroralis. The sequence goes on from NZ_KB898327.1 coordinate 152,381, forward strand.
TGGGCTATCGGTACAGGTAAGACTGCTACTTCTGATCAGGCTCAGGAGATGTTGGCTTACATCCGTTCTATCGTTGCAGAGAAGTATGGTAAGGAAGTAGCAGAGGACACTTCTATCCTCTATGGTGGTAGCTGTAAGGCTAGCAACGCACCAGAGTTGTTTGCTAAACCTGACATTGATGGTGGCTTGATTGGTGGCGCTTCATTGAAGGCAGCTGACTTCAAGGGTATCATTGATGCTTGGAAAAAGTAATCCATACATATATTAATGATGAGAGGGTATCACGTTCTGTGATCCTCTCATCACTTCCAATTATATAAAAGACATGAAAAGACTCCTTACAATCATAGTTCTCATACTGACAACCATTACATCAGCGCATGCTCAAAGTACGGTAACTGTAACGCAGAGTACCGATATTGACGCATTAGTCAATGGTAAGAAAACAGCGAAGAAAGCTAATAAAGAAAGCAAGAAAGTAGAGAGTCAGCGTGAGCAATCACGCCAGTCTACAGGCTCAAAGATTAAGACTCTAGACAGTAGACAACTGTCTGTTCCTAAGCTAAACGACCATAAACCAGAGATTGCAAGACCTGACAATAACACCTTACAGCCCGTTAGGCAAGTTGGAACCAAGCTAGTGAAACGTTTAGTCAGAAGGCCTCATGACCCCACATTCGATGATATAGACGATGGCAAACAGATAGTGACCAAACGTGTAAAGAAGGGCATTAAAAAGGTTAGGGGATTCCGTGTTCAAGTCTATAGTGGCGGTAATACGCGTATAGCTCACCAACAGGCAGACAAAGCGGGACAAACCGCTAAGCAGTTATTCCCCGATCAGCCCATCTATGTTCACTTCTACGCGCCACGTTGGATGTGCCTTATTGGTAACTTCACAAACTATAACACTGCTAAAAAAGTAATGCGGAAGATGCGCAAAGAAGGCTATCCTCAAGCAAACGTGATACGTATGATGGTTAGCATAAGGACGTCAACTGTCATTGACAACTAAATATATTCACACCTTATATATTATATATAACCCCCAAACAACACCCTTACTGGGGTAACAGGTAACACCCTTATAAGGGTCTTAGGCAATACCCTTACTATGGTAATAAAGCCCACCTCATAAACAGAAATAATCAGAAACAATATAATATGACCCCAGAAACACAATTTCGTGATGGTTTAGACGAACTTGCAACACACTATAAAGAGATATTAAAGTTGCTCGGTGAGAATCCAGAAAGGGAAGGATTAGAGAAGACTCCCATGCGAGTTGCAAAGGCAATGCAGGTTCTTACACGTGGATATACACAAGATCCTCATAAGGTATTAACGGACGCGCTCTTTGAAGAGAAGTACAATCAGATGGTGATAGTCAAGGATATTGACTTCTTCTCGATGTGTGAGCACCATATACTTCCATTCTATGGCAAGGCGCATGTGGCGTATATTCCAAACGGAAAGATCACTGGTTTGAGTAAGATCGCGCGTGTTGTCGATATCTACTCTCACCGACTTCAAGTGCAGGAACGCCTCACCGAACAGGTAATGCAATGTATCAACGACACGTTGAGACCACAAGGTGTAATGGTAGTCATCGAAGCGAAACACATGTGTATGCAGATGCGTGGTGTGGAGAAACAAAACTCTATCACCACAACAAGTGCTTACAGTGGTGTGTTCGAATCAAGTAAAACCCGCAACGAGTTTATGAACTTACTGCGTGGAGAGACCAAACGGATATAATAACGATTAATATTTAAAAGGAGAAAAGTTATGAATAAGGTTTTAAAAGTGGCCACACTAGCATTCGTGGCAATCGTTACAATCAACTTCTTTACGGCATGTTCTAAGGAAAAAGATACGCCAAGTATTAATGTTGAACAGCTTTACCAAAACATCAATGGCAATTACGTTGGTACTGCAAAGATGCGTAACAGCAATGGTGACTTGGGTTCAAAAAATGCAACATGGACAGCTAAGAAGGAGGTAATCAGCGTTAAGAACATCAATGGTGACGAACTCGCAGCTGGCGTAAAGAACCAATCTTCAAAGTTATATCAAGCTCTTTTGAATGCTACGAATGGTAAGTTAGAAGTCATTATGACGAGTTTTAAACCACAGGAACAAATGATTTTCTTCAATGCTTCAGCTAAACTCACCTTCACCATCAATCTTGATGGACAACAGGTAGAAGTGGTTGGTACAGGAGGCTCATTGCCTTTCTCTTGTTTCTATGCAATGCCTACACAAAAGATGCACTTTAATTTCACCATTAGAGACTTGAAGAAGAACAATGGAAGAGGCGGTTTCACTCCCCTATCCACCGATTACAACTTGCCTATAACATTTGAGTTTGAATCACAACAAAAGATTTAATAACACATTAAGGACGAGAGAAAGGAAGAGAGATGAAACTTATTTCATGGAATGTAAACGGTCTTCGCGCTTGCGTGGGCAAAGACTTTGAGCAGCAATTCAAGGACTTTAACGCTGATTTCTTTTGTTTGCAAGAGACGAAGATGCAAGCTGGTCAGCTTGATTTAAGCTTTCCTGGATACGAGTCATACTGGAATTACGCTGATAAAAAGGGTTATTCAGGTACTGCGATATTCACGAAACATAAGCCATTGAGCGTTACTTACGGCATTGATATCGATGAGCACGACCATGAGGGACGTGTCATTACATTAGAGATGGACGATTTCTACCTCGTAACTGTCTATACACCGAACTCGCAAGATGAGCTTCGTCGATTGGAATATCGCATGAAGTGGGAGGATGACTTCCAATCCTACCTACACAAACTGGATGAGATTAAGCCTGTCATAGTATGCGGTGACATGAATGTTGCGCACCAGGAGATCGACTTAAAGAACCCCAAAACAAACCGCCGAAACGCTGGCTTCACCGATGAAGAGCGTCAGAAGATGACCCAACTATTGAGTAATGGATTCATAGATACCTTCCGCACGCTTTATCCAGAGCAAGTAACCTACTCTTGGTGGTCGTATCGTTTCCGTGCAAGGGAGAAGAATACGGGTTGGCGTATCGATTACTTCCTTATCTCCGAACGCTTGAGAGACCGATTGGTAGACGCTAAGATTCATACAGAGATAATGGGTAGCGACCATTGTCCCATAGAGATTGACTTAAAGTAAAGCCTCTCTTATGTATGCCCAGATCAAATCATTGCTATTGATGGCTGTAGTTCTTGCAGCCATCATAGCCTATGCTTTCTCTCCAAAAGAGCTTACTTTGGGCAGCTACACAATAAGGAAGATAACACTTACAAGTATCTTCCTTCCTCCTAAAGAACCACAGAAAAAACACAAGAAGAAGCCTAAGACCATTCATCGCAACCAAACTATTCTCTTCATCGGAGACTCTATGGTGGAGGGACTGTCACGTCGCTTGGGTGATTACGCAGGTGAGAATGGGCATAAACTATACACCGTTATATGGTATAGCTCATCCACTGAACGATGGGGAACGACGCATACTCTGGAGCATTACATCGCTAAATACAAGCCAACTTACATTCTTATCTGTCTTGGAAGTAATGAGTTATTCATCAATGACCTCGCTAACAGGGCTCAATATGTCAGTGAGATGGTTAAGAAGATAGGCGATATTCCTTTCGTGTGGATTAGTCCTTCGGATTGGAATGGAGATACTGGTATCAATGACATCATCAAAGAAAGAGTTGGTGCAGGGCATTTCTTCGATAGTAGACACTTAAAACTAAAGCGAGGAAGTGACCATTATCACCCTACATGGGAGGCTGCTGCTTACTGGATGGATACGGCTGCAAAGTTTATTGCCAGTAATAAGTGTGACAATCCATTGCAGCTCAACTCCCCTAAAGCACATCACAAGGCAACAAACACAAGTTTGTTACAACCAGCATTTGAGGGCTTTTAATACATAAAAGGAAAGTAAGCTAAAGAATATAGAAGCATGACAGAACTATCGCAGCTAACATCCACGTTCCTTGATTTCTTATCCTCACAAGATAAGAACTGGTCGTTGTGTACGCTGTCATTCATGGCTTGTTTCCTCGTTTTCTTTGCTCTTTACATTCCTCTTAGACACTATCGTCAACAGTGGACAAAGGTTTATGTCATTTGTTTTAGCCTCTTCTTCGCTTTCAAAGCGAATGGTGCTTTGATGTGGCTATTGCCTTTCACCACCTTTGTATCATGGTATCTAACGCGTTCTATGATGCGTTTAAAACATGGAAAGTTGCGTAAGACGGGCTTAGCCATCACCATTTTCACAGAGTTGATACCCCTACTCTACTATAAATACACGAACTTCACCCTTGAAATATTCCATGAGCTCCTCCGCAGTAACTTCTCTCCTATGAAGTTACTCTTGCCTGTTGGTATCTCTTTCTTTACTTTCCAAGCCATCAGCTACACGGTGGATGTTTATAGAGGGCAGTATCCCAAAACAGCAAAACTACTTGATTATACATTCTATCTGACGTTCTTTCCCCTCCTCATTGCTGGTCCTATCACCCGCGCCGAAGTATTGTTACCACAGATTCAAACCCCTAAAAGGAACATCAAGAATGCCCTTGTCTATAAAGGACTGTGGTTGATTGTCTGCGGATTGATAAAGAAGACGCTCATAGCAGACTATCTTGCGCAATATAACAACATAGTGTTTGATGCGCCAGCAGTGCAGAATGGCTTTGGAGATCTTATGGGTGTGCTGGGCTTCTCGGCACAGATTTACTGCGACTTCTCGGGTTACAGCGACCTAGCTATTGGTGTTGCAGCCCTGATGGGATATGAGTTAAAGGACAATTTCAACTTCCCTTACCAAAGTCTTAACCTCACGGAGTTCTGGCATAGATGGCATATTGCACTTTCAACATGGGTTCGCGATTACCTATATATCCCTCTTGGAGGTAACAGAAAGGGTACTGTTCGCACTTACCTCAATAGCTTCTCTGTCATGATTATTGCTGGTTTATGGCATGGGGCATCGTGGATGTTCATTGTATGGGGCGTTATGCACGGTATAGGACTTGTCGTTCACAAGTTTTGCAACAACAATGGTCTGAAGCAGATACCCAATTCCAAGCCTATAAAAGTTGCTTGTTGGCTCATCACCTTTGGCTATATTTCACTCGCATGGATATTCTTCCGTGCCCCTAATATGGACTCTGCTCTGACATTAATAACGAATATCATTCAAACAACTAGGCTGAGTGATGCTTACGCATTCCTATTAGAATACCCGCTCTGGACGGCAGTTGTACTCATTAGTTTGGAACTTCACAGCATTAAAGAGGCTGATTATGAATGGTTACAAACGAAGTTTATCCGCTCACCATGGCTGGTGAAGCTCGCTATCTTCGCCTTTGTTCTGCAATTAGTCATCAACTTTAGCCAGCATAGTATACAACCTTTCATTTACACGCAGTTCTGATATGATTATCAAATACAAGTATAGTCCATTGCTATTCATCGATACGTTGCTTGCACCCATCCCTGTTTTGTTTTTTATATGGTTCTTCTTCGGACACAAAGGAGCAGATGCATCTCATCCTCTAATGCTTATTCTTGCATTGTGGATGACTGGTTTTGCTATCTCATATTGGCTTTTCAAGCTCTTTATTACATGTCAGAAATTATGGAAGAAAGACTATCTTTCCATCAAAGGAGACCACATCTGTTTTTATGATTGCCTCCGTTGTAAGTACATCGAAGTAACAGCTGATGAGATAGAAGGCGTCAACGATTATAATTACCACTTCGTTCCGTTCATCGTTCAGATAATTTATACAACGAAAGGAAGGCTCTTCACTCTTCCTGATCTTACACATGAAGGCAAGGAAAGAGTGACTGAAATAATTTATGACTTTATGTATAAGACAGAGAAAGAAACCACGTCTCGTTAATAACAAACAAGGGGCTATGCAGAAAGATAAAAGATACTCCATTTGAAGAGGGCGTTCCTTCATATCGAAGAGACGCCCTTTTGCAGTTGAAAAGAGGCTCTCTTTACATCAAAGAGAGCCTCTTGTTAAATCTAATTATAATTCGCTACTCATTCTTTTCGTACCTCCATTACATCTTAGTAACCCACATCCTCTCCTTTGGAGAGGCTTGGGGAGGTCTTAAGTAGCTACACCTTCACTGATAACTCTTACTGGATAAGACTTGAATAGTGCTTCAATCCAACCTTTTCCATTCGACCATCAGGGTGCGTAATCGTCATGTAGTCGAAACGACTCTTACCTTCTCTATAAGCCACAACACCAATACTTCCATCGCGCAAGTGCAGCGTTAGATAGCCTTCACGCTTACCATCTTTGTAATTGCAATGCCACTTCTCCATGCCATTGGGGTAATAGGCGGTCACATGACCATCAAGTACTGTGTTGGCATCATTGCCTAAGTCGAGGAAAGAATAGCCACCCTCTAAACGCTTCTGACCATCTGGATAGAAGTCCTGGAAGATGTCTCGCTCTACACCCTTATAGCTTTCTTTTGCAAGAAGACGATAGTAAGCAACGTTCTCAGAGCTTTTCACTGATCGTAACGCTTGATTGTAGAAGATTGTATCACGTGATACTACTGTTGTTGTCACACCTTCGCGAGCGAAAGATGATGCTGAAATCAGGCAGACAAGAGCTGTCAAAAGTAACTTTTTCATTGTCGATAGGTCTTTAATTATACGTTTTCTATAGGCAAATTTAATAGTAAACTATGATACAACCAAATATTCTGAAGGGTATTTTTAAGTAATTTTTCGTGCCTTTTCAGTTGTAATTAAAGAGTAAAAAGAATAACAAAAAGAGAAGAAATAAGCGTTAAATAGCTTTGAAAAGAAAGCGAACTATACTATTATTAAGGGTTTCATGCACAACAATTAGCATTATGTCATATAATTGACATACATCAATTCAAGGTGAATAGTTATCTTTCAAGCCTTTTACACTTTGATAGGCTCAACTGTTAAAACTGTGTCTCTCTACTAAAAAAGCGACTTTCTTAAAATGAAAAATCCTGTCATCTGCACCTCACCAATTAGTAAATGAGCAGAGACAGGATGAATGTTTTTATCCTAATCTTATAGCCTCATAAACGACACTTGCCGTTTCTTCACGGGCTTACCACCCTTAACTGTAAAACTGTCATTGAGTTCCATCACACCGGTAAAGCGTATCGCATCCTTTTCACTGGGGTTGACAAGTAAGGAGGCTGTCGCATTGTCGAACACTTCCAAGACTATCTGGTAACTCTCATAATCGTTGCGAGTGGTCATAAAAATGCGTCTGCCACCTTTCATGGGCTCTTCCTTATAACTCAAAAGAGGGGAAACAAGGGACAAGCCACCGCCCCGACCGTATGGAATCTGGTACACCCTACCCACATAAGGGAGGAATAAACCAACAGAATCACCGCTTACTTCAATGCCCCAATCATCTTGTAAATAGATCGAAGGACCCCTCATTGGCTCCATTCTATCCATGAAGATGCGGTAACGATGTTCGCCTAAATGAGCCTTGACAGCGGCAGCTTTCAGTTGAGCCATCGTCTCCTTTGATATTGGCTTACCGTCCGAATCATAGTAAGTCGTTGCACATCCCACCATTAGGAGTGCTGTAAATAAACATAAAAATAATCGTTTCATAATAGTACCTCACTTTCTCTCTGATGAAAACAAGCCTTTGCTTTAGTCTATGCGTTCGATCTTTGGTGCGTTCATCTTCTCTATCGTAGGTGCAGAAGACTTACTGGAAGGTTCTGGATCTGGCGTTGTTGGGGCAGGAGAAGCTGGTGCAGCCATTGGTGCCTCATTGCTTTCTTGATGGGATGTGCTTTCCTTTGACTTAGCTTTATCAGCCTTGTCCGTCTTGTCCTTAGCCTCATCTGCATCCTTGTCCTTGTCGTCCTTGGCTGTTAAATCATCCTTTGAAGACTTCGCATGAGGCCACAGATAATCGCCGACAATGTCTATCGTGTCCTTATCGGCAGTGCGTTGCTGTTCCTCCTCTTGCTCTTCTTCGCTTAAAGGACTATCTTTGTCATCGACTATCAGATTATATCCTATCCCTAAAAGAACGATAACTACCAGTCCACATAGCACCTTAAACGTGAGTGACTTAGTAAATTTACGCTTCTTATTCTGCATTGGCTTAGCTTTAATATATTATTTTCTTTATGAAAGAGAACGCTATCGCTGCGTTCTCCTACACTCTATCTGCAAAGATAAACATTTATAAGGAAAACGCACCGAAACGATGATAAAAAATAATAAATGCCTATTCTTTAATACGAATAAACGCATTGGCGAGGATGGCTGTGAGCCCTCCTGTGGTGATACCACTCGCGAAGATACTCTTAATGAGGTCTGGCATCTTATCAAGAATACCGGGCACTAACTCTACACTCAAGCCCATTGCGAAGCTGATTGCCATAACCAATACTGCCTTACGAGTTATCTTCGTTGAAGCGATGATACGGATTCCTGCTGCTGCGACAGTACCGAACATGAGGAGAGTGGCACCTCCTAAGACGGCATCAGGGATAAGGGAAAAGAGCTGACCAACCACTGGGAAAAGTCCTAATAACACCAAGGCAGCTGCAATGAAATACCCAACATAACGACTGGCAACGCCTGTTAATTGTATCATACCATTGTTTTGAGCAAAGATGGAGTTAGGGAAACTATTGAAGATAGCGGCTAAGAAAGAATTAAAACCATCTGCTAAGATTCCACCCTGCGCCCTTTTCAAGAAGACCGAACCCTCAACTGGCTCGCCAGAGATCAACGAGTTGGCTGTAATATCGCCGAATGCTTCAACTGCAGTAACCAAGTAGATGAGCCCAAGACCGATGATTGAGCCTATATCAAAGCGCAGTCCATACTTGAAGGGGGTTGGTATATTCAGCGTTCCGGCACCACTTATGCGTGAAAAGTCAATCATGTTAAGGGCGTAGGCAGCAATACTTCCTATCAACAAACCCAACACGATGGATGCCATTCGTAGGAATCTGTTGCTCGAACGATTAAAGAATATAATGCTGACAAGTACTAAGAAAGCTAAACCAAGATTCTGCATGGATCCGAAAGTACCTGCATCTATAGCCGACTGACCACCTCCGCACGAATTGATACCTGCCTTAATGAGGCACATACCAATGAGAGAAACAACAATACCGGACACTAATGGCGTGATAATCTTACGTGTGTAAGGGAGTAAACGACTCACAATCATCTCTACAAAAGCCGCTACAAGGCATGCTCCGAAGATGTAACTTAAACCCATTTCTACGTTCATCTTTCCGCCAACCATACCTAACATTCCTGCACCAATTATCGGACTGATGAAAGAGAAGGATGTTCCTTGAATACAGAGAAGCCCTGCCCCTAATGGTCCCAAACGTTTACACTGAATAAAGGTAGCTAATCCTGATACAAAAAGAGACATAGATACAAGGAAGCCAGTGGTCTCTAAGTCAAATTTCAACGCCGAACTGATAATGAGTGGAGGCGTGATAATAGCTACAAAGATGGCTAATAAATGCTGTAAAGCCGCAAACAACGTTTCACGAAGGGGTGGTCTGTCATTCAAACCATAGATAAGTTCCTTTGATACTTCCATTCTTTTACTTTTAAAACTACTATATAATAAGGTGAAGTTATATATCTTTAAAACACGTTTCAATGACTATCAGTAAACGAGCAATAGTCTATAAACAAACAAGGTGGACGTATGCAGTCCACCTTGTTTAATCTTCTTTCAGTTTAATCTCACAATTCTCAAGCGATTCAATGATAGCTAAACTCTCACAGCGAACGCCCGCTTGCTCTATTGCATCACGTCCATGCTGGAACGCCTTCTCGATGATAAAGCCCATACCAACTAGTTCCGCGCCCGCTTGTTTACATAAGTCTATGATACCTTTAGCCGCATTTCCGTAGGCAAGGAAGTCATCAACGAACAACACCTTATCGCCTTCTCTAAGGTATTCTTTGGATATTACGACATGATACTCACGTTGCTTCGTGAAAGAAAACACTGTCGTCGACAGCATGTCAGCCATGGTTGAAGGCTTCTTCTTCTTTGCGAAGACAACAGGAAGGTCTAATAAGAACCCCATCATGATAGCTGGTGCAATGCCACTAGCCTCTATTGTGATGATTTTATTAATCTCCGTTGAGGCGTATCTACGTATGAATTCCACACAAATACGCTTCATCAAATTAGGATCCATTTGATGATTAATAAACTTGTCTACCTTTAGGATGCCTCCAGGATAACACTTGCCATCCTTTAAAATACGGTCACGTAATGCTTTCATTGTGCAATTAATAGTTTGTCGATGCCGAGAATTAATTGCCAACAAAAGTACTAAAAAGATGGAATATAAGCACTATAACAACCTTACTTTTATCTCTCTTTATTGCAGAAAAGTACATTCACATCGATTAAACATTGTTGTTACAAAAAGATTTAGTACTTTTGCACCCGTTTGCCAGTCTGTTAACAAACTTACAACTGGCGTTTTTTATTAATTATATTATGTACAAACCAACTTTTGAAAAGCGCAGTGTCCTGAAGTTTAAGCACTTCTCTAATCACGGCTACTCGCTCTTTGCTGTTCTTGGCAAGGAGGTTTTGATTGGTGTACTGAGTGTTGCTACCTTACAGCATGCTACTGCCAAAGGTATTAGTGTTAATGCTGAAAAGGCAGAAATGGACTCAGTTGTAACCAACCGAGGCGTGATGATGGATGAAGTAAGCGTCACGGGAACACGCGCACCACTGACTGTTAGTCAGCAAGCGAGAATGGTAACTGTACTAAGTCGTGAGGATATCCAAGCGGCGCCAGTACAGAGTGTGAATGACTTATTGAAGTATGCCGTCGGTGTCGATGTACGACAAAAGGGTCCTCTAGGGGCTTTGACAGACGTAAGCATACGTGGGGGAAACTCCGAACAAGTCACAATTCTTCTCAATGGCATCAATATCTGTGATGCACAAACAGGTCATAACGCTTTCGATTTCCCAGTTGATATTAGTGAAATCGAGCGCATCGAAATTCTTGAAGGACCTGCTGCACGAGTTTATGGTACGTCTTCTTTATTAGGTGCTATAAACATTGTAACCCAAACTCCACCACAATCAAGTCTCTCCGCACACGTAGAAGGCGGCTCATACGGCTATCTTAGTGCCGGTATGCGAGCGAACTTATCAAAGGGAAAATGGAACAATCAGCTATCTGGTTCATATACCCGCAGTGATGGTTATCTTCGTAACAAAGCAGGCAAACTGAATGCTGATTATCGCACAGGTAAGGCTTTCTATCAAGGCAATTACACGAATAACGACGTTAGAGTTCAGTGGCACGCAGGTATGAGTATAAAGGACTTTGGTTCTAACACATTCTACTCTTCAAAGTTTGATGACCAGTTTGAACACACGTTAAAAACCTTCACTGCCATTCAAGCAGAGAACCTTCAAGGGCGTTTCCACATCCGTCCTGCCATCTATTGGAACCATAGCATGGATCGCTTCGAACTGTTCCGAAACGCTGCAAACAAGTATCCTTTCAATTATCACCGCACGGATGTCTATGGTGTAAACCTCAATACTTACTTTGATTGGAAACTAGGACGAACAGCCGTAGGAGCCGAGATTCGCAATGAAGATCTCATCAGTGGTAACCTTGGCGAACCACTTGCTAAGCCTAAGCATATCCATGGTACGGACAGAAACTACACCGTTGGTCTAAACAGGACGAATATCCAGTTCGTCTTTGAACACAATCTCATCCTTGACCGATTCACGTTATCTGCGGGTTTAATAGCCGTTAAGAACACACAAGCTGATATGCACATGCGTGTTTACCCAGGCGTTGACGCAAGTTATCGTATTGGACAAGCATGGAAGTTATATGCCTCTTACAACACATCTCTTCGTATGCCTTCTGTAACGGAATTATTCTATTCTGTAGGTGGACATAAGGCTGATAAGCACCTCAAACCAGAGGAACTTTCAGCATTAGAAACAGGCGTTAAATATGAAACCAAGGGTGTTACTGCCAAGGCGAGTCTATATTGGAATCATCATAAGAACCTCATCGACTGGATCAATGATGGAACTTTAGATGCCAGCGGAGCACCGCTTTGGAAGAGTGTTAACTTTGGAACTATCAACGACTTCGGGGCAGAGATGGCACTTGACTTTAATCTTCTGCAGCTCATCCCATCGCAACGTTTCTTTAAGAAGTTCGGTGTTGCTTATAGTTACATCAACCAGGATAAGACTGAGCAAGCAGGTGTCGTGAGCAAATATGCCCTCGAATACTTAAAGAATAAGGTGGTAAGTAACCTCCAAATGAACCTTTGGCGCAATCTTGACCTCGGTCTTAGCTATCGCTTCCAACACCGTATGGGCAGCTATTTGGACGTAAATAATCAACGTCACAAATACAGAAGTTACGGCGTAATGGACGCTAGATTAAGTTGGAATGATAAGAGTTGGACAGCCTATCTGGAGGCTAACAACCTCTTCGGAACGCATTATCTTGATTATGGAAACGTCCCTCAACCCGGCACATGGGTTATCGGTGGCATCCGTATCAACCTATAAGTTCTATCTAACTTATAACTATTTATCAATTTGAAAAAGCATTGATAATATCAATAAAAAGGGAGATTTCCAAAGATGGAGTATCTCCCTTTCTTCATACTTCATACTACTGGAAAGACTTTAAGAGCGCACTTAACAGATTAATTCACATTCACAGCGATACCACGACGCAACATATCGTTCATCAAAGGGCGCACACGAAGGAGGTAATCAGTATAACTGCGCCGTTCAGGGATGGTCCAACCTGCTTCAGACAAAGCAGCAGCACGAGGGAAAGCCTGATAATAAAGTCGTTCCGAGGAATTGATACATTCGCTCCAAAGTGTACCGCTCACGCCTAAGAGATTACGCTGTACAAAGGTACTATCCATCCCCCATGCCGGATCAAGACGATAAGTTTGTTCATGCGAAGTAACGGGCATTCCCCAATTAACCTCTGGCATATCGCCTCGCCCTTGTGGGTAGTCAAGATAGCAATGCTCGCCTGGACACATCATAATCTTTGCTTTGTTACGCACGGCTGCATCTATCGCCACCTGCGTTAACCCATTCCGCCAAGCATAAACAACGCACCCCGGCTGAATCGTCTTAAACTCCTTCTCATACCAATACATCGGCGTCTTCCCCAACTGATGAAGCTGTTTTATAACTCGATCAAAGAGGTATTGCTGTAATTGCCAGTTCTCTGTAAACCCTTCCTTCCGCTTTAGTTCCTTACAAGCAGGGCAGTTTGTCCATGCGCCTAATGGTGGTTGACCTGCCTCATCACCGCCCAGATGAACGTATGGAGCAGGGAATACCTCGGCTAACTCCTTTAGAACGTTATCAAGAAACTCGTAAACAAAGGGTTCGGCAGGGCAGAGTAAGTCATTACTAACGCCACAGGTCAAACGGATGGGAACTTCTTTTTTAGCACAAGAGAGTTGTGGGAAACAATGAATAGCAGCCACTTCATGCCCAGGAAGTTCTATCTCTGGAATCACCATAACATGATATTGAGCTGCAAAACGTACCAACTCACGCATCTGCTCTTGCGTATAAAAGCCGCTAATACGCTCTGGCATATCATCCATTCCTACTCTGTCGGAGGCTTTCTCAGTAAGTTCTGGATATTTCTTAATCTCTATTCTCCATGCTTGATCATCAACTAAATGGAGGTGAAGGGCATTGAATTTGAAGCGAGCCATCTCTACAATGAAGTGCTTTAAATCGTTGAATGGGATGAAATGACGCACTGGATCAAGCATTAACTCACGCACTTCCGTTCGCGGCTGATCTACTATATAAAGAGGAGGAATCGTTGTTGAGGGGGCAGCAACACCATTTCCTATACATAATTGTTCGAGTGTCATCAGTCCATAAAACACTCCCGCTGCTGTCTTTCCCTTTATCTCTACGCCTTTATTTGATATGTCTAACGTATAAGCCTCAGCATTGTTTAGGGTTGAATCAAGGGATAAACGCACCATTACTCCCCTACTCTTACCACCTTTTATATTATTAGCTTGCAGACGGAGTACAGTCGTTGTACGTTCACGAAGTATGCGTTCAGCTTGTTTCTTTTCATTATCTAAACCGTTCGAAGCCTCAATGCCGATAACATCCGACCAATTCAACGCCTTTTTATAAACGCCTTTCGGATTTGTTTTAGAGAACACTTCCATGCGAAGAGGACGTGGAACGAGTAACTCTTCAGGCTCACAAACATTCTTCTCTTCGGTCTTCGAGAAGAAAGAACGCCAACCCACAGCGTTCCGATAAACCGCTTTTGCCTTTGAAGGAACAATGAGTTTGACTTTCTTAAAATCAATTCCTACAAAGGTATTAGCTGCACAAACTGGTGGAACAAGTGCTGAAAGACGTATCACACGCAAGCCTTTACAATTAGCAAAAGCAAAAGACTCCAAACGAGGAGAACCTTCAAACACGAGTTCATCCAAACCACTACAACCATTGAAAGCCGATGCTTCTATCACACGAGTTGATGATGGGATGAGTAATTGCCCCTTTAAACCATCACAAGCAAAGAACGCCTGACTACCAATAGAGTCCAAAGTCGCAGGGAGAATAAGCTTTTGTAATCTATGCCGAGAGTGCATTGCATTACGTGGAATCACTTTGCAGGCAGTTTGAGAAAGGTCGAGTACAGTTTCATTCACCTTTACATCGCGCAGAGTTCGAAAGTTTTGAGCCTTCATTGGCAATGCAGCTAGTAGTATAAACATGCTTATCAGTATCTTATTAATAGCATGTTTCGCATACACCTGACAAGAGGAAGCAGATGTTCCAGCCCTAGGTTGCACACGGACACAGGTGAGTTTGCTCCCAAAGATTCCCCCAATTATCGTCTTTCTCATGTTCATCTTCATTTATAGAAATTAATAGACTTTGGTTTTCACTATGGGTAACAAAGATACAAATAAGAATTGGAAAAGCTATTACTAACCGTACCTTTTTATGCACAAAGCGTACTTTGATAATAGAAAATGTAATTAACTCCTATCAAAAAAACATAACACTCGGTAGCACTTAATATCCTCCAGAACTATTACAAGGCTTCTGTAATACCTCTCCAAGGCTTCTGTAATACTTCTCCAAGCCTTTTGTAACATTACAGAAAAGCTTTAAGTCGACTCGAAGAAAAAGTTTTTAACGGCTTAAAAAACAAAAAGAAAGAAACCAAAAGATGATTTCTTTCTCTTCAATTAAGTCGGGATGACCAGACTCGAACTGGCGACCACTGGTCCCCCAGACCAGCATTCTAAACCTACTGAACTACATCCCGTTCCTTTAAAAGCCCTGCAAAATTACGTACTTTCCATGATATTAGCAAACTTTTGAGGTTCTTTTTCTCACATCCCAAGTTTATTTTGTAATTTTGTGATGTAATAATTATGCACCGAAAAAGCATGCAATACATCATAACTCCACCCCAACATATTGATACTCGCATCACACTTCCAGCCTCAAAAAGCGTTAGTAATCGTGCACTCATCGTACAGGCACTTACAAAAAAGGGGATTCTACCAGAGAACTTATCGGATTGTGATGACACAAAAGTTATTTTGCAGGCTTTCTCCCAACCATCAGCTGTGATTGACATAAAGGCGTCTGGCACTGCAATGCGCTTTCTAACAGCGTATTTATGCCTATCACAAGGAGAGCATATTATCACGGGAACAGAGCGAATGAAGCATAGACCGATAAAGATACTCGTTGATGCTTTGCGTTACTTAGGTGCTGATATTGATTATATTGGTAATGAGGGCTATCCTCCCCTGCGCATTCGTGGACGTGAATTAGAGGGTGGACAACTGGTAATACCTGGCAATGTGAGTTCGCAATACGTTTCGGCTTTACTCATGATTGCGCCCATTTTGACCAAAGGATTGGACTTGAAGCTCACGGGAGAGATTGTGTCTAGACCTTACATCGACCTCACTTTGCATATTATGCATGAGTTTGGAGTTGCCGCCGAATGGACTAACTTCGACACAATTAGCGTCAAACCACAGCAATACACACGCCGAACTTACACAATAGAGAATGACTGGACGGCAGCAAGCTATTGGTATGAAGTCCTCACTCTACAAGAAGATCTAGATGCAGAGGTGGTTCTCTCGGGGCTAAAAGATGGTTCGCGACAAGGAGATGCAGCTGTTCGATACATCTTCTCACTGCTGGGTATAAAGACAAACTTCGCTCGCAAGGATGCAGAAGGGCTGACTGACGCAACGTTAACACGCCATACTCGTATGCTGAATAGGATGGATTACGACTTTATTAACCATCCAGACTTGGCACAAACACTGATAGCAGCATGTCCAGTGTTGGGTATTCTCTTCCATTTCACGGGCTTGAACAGTCTAAGAATCAAAGAGACAGACCGCATAGAAGCAATGAAAACAGAGATGGCAAAGCTGGGCTACGTCTTTCAAAGCCGTAACGATGGAGAGTTGTCATGGGAGGGTGAACGTTGCGAACCTGTTTCTCTTCCTGTCATCAACACATACGAAGACCATAGAATGGCAATGTCTTTCGCTCCATTAGCTATCAAACTGGGGGAAATACGCATAGATCATCCAGAAGTTGTAACGAAGTCTTACCCTCATTTCTGGGCTGACTTACGTTCTGCGGGCTTTCATATTACGGAGGTAGAATAGCCTATCTGTCCTACTTCTCATGTTTCCAAAAGAAGAAAAGAACAAATGAGTATATTTTATATTGGCATTGGTGCACTTATAGTACTGGCTCTTTTTGCCGCCATAACAACCTTATTCACCAAGAAGAAAGAGGGTGAACCCGATGTTGTTATGCCTACTTCTGGTGATTGCTCATCGTGTGATGGCACAGATGATAAGTGCGAGCAAGTGTGCATGATGGAGGCAGCAACAAGGGAAATAGAGTACTATGATGACGAAGAACTCGACCGTTTCCGTGGGCGACAGTCGAATCAATACACCGATGAAGAAGCCGAGGAGTTTGCCAATATACTCTATACCATGCAACCACAAGAGGCAAAAGGCTGGAATAGAAGCCTCATCCTCCGTGAGATAAATGTCCCTAATCAGATTAAGGATGAACTGATAACAATGATAGAAGGCTAACGTGAAGAAAGCAAACAGACATATAACCTTCTCTTTATTAGCAATCATTACAATGGTGATTGTGGGTTGCTCTACGAAGAATAACACCGCCCAATCTCGCTGGTGGCAGGCTTTTAATACCCGATATAACGTATATTTTAATGGAGCACAGGCTTATATCGATGGTTCTCTAGAGAAAGAAAAGGGGAACAAGGATAACTTTACCGAACTTATTCCACTATATACTGTTGGCAATAAGAATAGTCGGGACTTAGGGAAAAGTAACTTTAATCGTGCCATAGAAAAGGCAGAGAAGGCAATAGCTAAGCATAGTATCAAGAAGAGACCAGAGTGGACTAAGAACAGAAGAAAGACTGATAAGGACATAGAGTGGCTCTCAAGACGTGAATATAACCCTTTCTTGTGGAAGGCATGGATGTTAATGGGACGCTCACAGTTCCATCAAGGAGCCTTTGAAGAGGCTGCTGCAACCTTCGCCTACATGAGTCGTATGTACAAGGGACAGCCTGCCATTTATGGAAAAGCACGTGCTTGGTTGGCTAAATGTTACATAGAACAGGGCTGGCTATACGATGCGGAGGATGTTATTCGCAATATACAACGTGACTCAATGGACTGGCGTGCGGTGAAGGAGTGGGATTATACTTACGCAGACTACTATCTTCATACGGGAGAACTGGCTAAGGCTGTGCCTTACTTACAAAAGGTTGTCAAGCACGAGATGCGTCAGAAGCAGAAAGCACGTGAACTTTATCTACTTGGACAAGTGTATGCAGCATTGGGAAAGAGGCAAGATGCCTATGAAGCCTTCCAACGCGTCATTCGTACCAATCCCCCTTATGAACTGGAGTTCAACGCTCGCATTGCCCAAACAGAGGTCATGGCAGAAGGACAAAGCAAGCAGATGATAAGCAAACTAAGGCACATGGCGGCTTCAGATAACAATAAGGAGTATCTGGATCAGGTCTATTACGCAATGGGAAACATACATCTTGCGAACAAAGATACGCTTGCTGCTATCAATGCCTACGAACTGGGACGTAAGAAGGCGACGCGTAGTGGAATTGAGAAAGGCGTTTTGTTATTACATCTTGGCGATTTGTATTGGGCTAAAGAGCGTTTCGGCAATGCTAAGAAATGCTATGATGAAGCCTTGGGATTACTCGACAGAGATCGTAAAGACTATGAACAATTGTCTGATCGTTCGAAGATATTAGACGAATTAGCACCTTATACGGATGCTGTTCAGCTACAGGACTCTCTCCAACAACTTGCTAAATGCTCTGAGAAGGAGCGTAATGCCGCAATAGATAGGGTCATCACAGCATTGAAGAAGAAGGAGAAAGAGGAGCAAAATGCACTGGGCTTGCAAAATAACAACGCCCATCAGCAAGGTATGGATGGTAATTTCGGACGTAACAACACATCGAATAATATTCAAAGAGTTAACCCCAATCATCAACAAGGGAGTACTTGGTATTTCTATAACCCAACGGCTGTACAACAAGGAAAGGTTACTTTCCAACAACTATGGGGCAAGAGAGAGAATATCGACAACTGGCAACGCATGAATCAAACGGTTGTTAGGAATATTGGAAACACTAACAACCCTTATGAAATGACGGATGCTCAACGCGACTCCATATATAAAGCCGAAGCAAAGAGGGATTCGCTCGAACAAACAAGAGACTCTTTAAAGAACGACCCACATAAGCGGGAGTATTATCTAGCACAAATCCCATTCACTGCGGAACAGCTTGCTGCAAGTAACAAGATACTTGAGGATGGTCTACATCATTCAGGAGTAATATTCAAGGATAGGCTTAACAATCTTCGTCTAGCAGAGCGGGCACTACGCAGAGTGAGCGATAATTATCCTGACTATGAGGCTATGGACGATGTTTATTACCATCTCTACTTGCTTTATATGCGTAAGAACGAACCCGAGATAGCCGAGACTTACCTTACAAAGTTAAGTCGGCAATACCCCAAGAGTAAGTGGACTACCCTCTTAACTGACCCTTATTACAAACAAAACTTACGTTTCGGCGTGCAGATAGAAGACTCTCTATATGCCTCAACTTACGATGCTTTCAAGCAAGGACACTATAATGAGGTTGCTAGTAACGCTCAAATCTCCGAGAAACGATTCCCAATGGGAGCCAACAGAGATAAGTTCTTGTTCATTGGAGGATTGAGTAAGCTAAACACGGGAGACGCTAATGGGTGCTTAACTGACATGAAGGAGGTTGTAAAGAAGTACCCCAACAGTCGTATCAGTGAGATGGCTGGAATGATAGTGAATGGTGTTCAGGCAGGAAAGAAGCTCCGCAGCGGTAAGTTCGACCTAAATGCTGTATGGTCATATCGCACTTCCATCCTTAGTGATAGCGACAGTATCCGACAAGCGAAGCTCTCTCCTGAACGCAACATAGACTTTAAGTTCTTGCTAATATACAACCCCGACTCATTGAAGGAGAACAAGTTACTATTCGAGTTAGCGCGTTTCAACTTCACAAACTT
This sequence comes from Prevotella veroralis DSM 19559 = JCM 6290, assembly GCF_000377625.1. Classification (GTDB taxonomy): domain Bacteria; phylum Bacteroidota; class Bacteroidia; order Bacteroidales; family Bacteroidaceae; genus Prevotella; species Prevotella veroralis. The sequence goes on from NZ_KB898327.1 coordinate 172,145, forward strand.
CCTCGTTCGCAACTTTGAAATACAAATAGAAGACCTCAGCGGATTGCATCAAATGAAGGTATCGGGCTTCCGCAGTTATGATGAAGCGTATCAATATGCCCGTCAACTATTTGATGCTAAGGACGTGGTGACGCAGATGAGCAAGACTACTAAGGCTGTCATTATCAGTGAAAAGAACCTGAAACTGATTGGAACGACCTATAGTTATAAGGATTATGAGGCTTTCTATAAAAAGAACTTCTCACCACTTGAAGTGACCAAACGCTATCTCTTGAGTGAACCAGCCGAAGTGGCGACACCGCGCGAGCCTGACCTTCTACAGAAGATAGAGGAGAAGCACGCCAATAACAAGGATCTCTTCCCTGACGATATGGATGTTCCTGCAAACAACACGATGGATATTCCGTTGGACACACCAGCATCAAAGAAGGTAGAGCCAACAACATCTCCAAAGAATGAAAACACTTTCGAGATTCCTACGGAGGTGAAGAAACCAACGTTAGAGGACACTAACACGTTCGTTATTCCTGATGAGAAGCCTGCCGAAAAGCCTACTCCAACTCTCCAGAAAACTCCTGCCAACACAGGAAAAGAGACGAAGAAGGCTGAAACAAAGCCTACTCCAACACAGCAAAAGACAGAACCAAAAGTGCAGAAGACACCATCTACTGCACCGCAGAAAGCACCCGTTAAGCAGCCTCAACAGGCACCAGCAAAGAAGCCAAAGACGGTAGATGATGGTCCGATCATTTACTTCGGAGATGACGAACCAACATCTGGCAAGAAGAATAACAACAAGACTAACAAGAAGAACCAACCCATTCAAAACAACATCGAAGATGAGTATTATGACTTGGAGGGGTTCTAACTAGAAGCAAGAAGATATATGAACAACGGATTGTTACTATGGGTAGATGATGAGATCGAGCTGTTGAAAGCGCACATCCTATTCCTTGAGAACAAAGGATATAAGGTTGTCATGGCTAGCAACGGGGCTGATGCTATTGAGCAATGTAGCATGCAGACCTTCGATCTCGTGCTACTTGATGAGCAGATGCCAGGGCTTTCTGGGCTCGAGACCTTACAACGGATCAAGGAGATTCAACCTGCTACACCTATTGTCATGGTGACGAAGAGTGAGGAAGAAGACATCATGAATCAAGCGATTGGAGCAAAGATTGCAGACTATCTCATCAAGCCCGTCAACCCGAATCAGATACTTCTTTCACTGAAAAAGAATATCCATCAGAAGGAAATTGTCACTGAAGTAACGCAAAGCGGATACCAACAAAGCTACCAACAGATTGCTATGGAGATTGCCGACAGTCATTCGTTCGATGATTGGAAAGAGGTTTATCGTAAGTTAGTACACTGGGAGTTAGAGCTAAGCAGCACTGACAGCAACATGGTGGAAATGCTGAAAATGCAGAAAGAAGAGGCTAATAATGGCTTTGCTAAGTATATTTCAAAGCATTATCTCAACTGGGTAGCACCGCAGGAAACAAAGACAAACAGTAGTTTCGCACGTTTGGCAGGACGCAATAAGAAGTCTGATACCAACAACGAAACCAACGATAAGCCCTTACTAAGCCCAGAGATCTTCAAGAAGAAGGTGTTCCCACTCATTGACAAAGGCGAGAAAGTATTCCTCATCGTCATCGATAACTTCCGACTTGACCAATGGCGCATCCTGTCGAAAGAGATTGGTGACATGTTCGAGATCGAAGAGGACCTTTACATGAGCATACTTCCAACAGCGACACAATACGCTCGCAATGCTATATTCAGTGGTCTTATGCCTCAACAGATAGCAAAGATGTACCCCGAATTGTGGGTCGATGAGGACGAAGAAGAGGGCAAGAACCTCAACGAAGAGCCGCTTATTCGGACGCAGATAGAGCGTTATCGCCGTCATGACAGGTTCTCTTATCATAAGATTAACGACTCAACGGGTGCTGAGAAGTTCATGCAACAATACAAGAACTTAGCTCAAAACGATCTTAATGTACTTGTCGTTAACTTCATCGACATGCTTTCTCATGCTCGAACAGAGATGAAGATGATACGTGAACTAGCCAGTGACGAGAGTGCCTATCGCTCCATTACACTTAGCTGGTTCCAACACAGCGTCCTTACAGACGTCTTCAAGGAGTTGGCACAATCGAACTATAAGGTGATCATCACAACCGATCACGGATCCATTCGGACGACTAATCCAGTGAAGATTATCGGTGATCGCAATACGAATACGAACCTCCGTTATAAGCTAGGAAAGAGCCTTAACTATGATGCTAAGGAGGTTTTCACCATCAAGAATCCGCACCAAGCACAGCTGCCAGCCCCTAACCTCAGTACAAGTTACGTATTCGCTACAGGCGATTCGTTCTTTGCTTACCCCAATAACTACAACTATTACGTGTCTTACTATAAGGATACTTTCCAACACGGAGGCATCTCTTTGGAAGAAATGATAGTCCCTTTGGTCACGCTCACACCACGTAAACGATCATAAAGAACAGATAAATAAAAGCAATATGGAAATCAGAATCAATAGTCTCGATACCATTCACGAGGCTGCAAAGGACTTTATTAAGGGAATGGGAGACGGTAAGGTGTTTGCTTTCTATGGTAAGATGGGAGCTGGAAAGACCACCTTTATCAAAGCACTTTGCGAAGTTCTCGGAGTGAAGGATGTGATTACTTCCCCTACATTCGCCATCATCAACGAGTATACAGACGGCAACGACAACCCAATCTATCACTTCGATTTCTATCGAATAAAGAAGTTGGAGGAGGTTTACGACATGGGTTATGAGGATTACTTCTATAGTGGTAACCTCTGTCTACTCGAATGGCCGGAGCTCGTTGAGGATGTTCTTCCAGAGAACGTCATCAAAGTTACGATCGAAGAACAGCCTGATGGCAGCCGCCTCTTGACGTATTAAGGTAACGAAACAACGCCCTTCTGAAATTGAATCTAACGGCAGGAAACCTCCCCAAGCCCGTTAAAAGGAGAGGGTGTAACCTACGAGACTATTTAAAGAAAGGCTTTCTTCAATGCGAAGAGAGTGCTTCTTCGCATCAAAGAGAGCCTCTTCTCATATCAAGGAGAGGCTCTCTTTAGTTTTACCTACAATCTACATCTATGAAAAGCAATGACACAGAGTAGGGGCAGACGCCCTCGTCTGTCCGTCCAAAACACAAGCAATAAGAGCTTCCCCAAACCCCTCAAAGGAGGGGATGTCGCCTAACGGGATGTCATGAAAGGATAAATGGGCGGACAGACGAGGGCGTCTGTCCCTACTTCTGACAATTATTTCGATTCGAAGAGCTAACAAGTAAACATGCAAATCCGCTGTTTGTTCTGTAGTAAACGGCACTATCTACTCCCCACTCCATGTGAGAGAAGGAGAGAGGAAACTTACATTTCCCCTTGAGGAAAACTGGAAGAGGTTCCTATATGCAGTCATTCCAGACCTCTCCAAATGCTTTGGAAAACTATTACAAAGCACTTGGAGAACTATTACAAAAGACTTGTAATCTTCTGGAATACCTTTCGAACGTCCTCAAAATCCCACTAAAAAAGCCATATTAAACAGTCTTTTAACGACTGCCTAATATGGCTTTCAACCATTATTAATCTATCAACTGACTGCTTAGAGCAGTGCTTTGAACTTCTCATCAAGCACTGCTTTTGATGCAGCACCAACGAACTTATCTACTAATTCACCGTTCTTGAAGAATAGAATCGTTGGTATGTTGCGTACTCCGAAATCGATTGCAACATCATCATTCTCTTCAACATCACACTTGCCAACAACGATCTTTCCATCATATTCCTCTGCTAGTTCAGAGATGATTGGACCGACCATCTTGCAAGGTCCACACCATGTTGCCCATAGGTCAACTACCAATGGTAAGTCACCATTCTTATAAGTCTCTAAGTTCTCACTAGTGATTTTTACTTCCATGTCTTTACTTTTTTATAATTATACTGATTGTTATTAAATTAATATCTCACACTTATGTTATATCAAAGTGTATGCCACCTTTATGTATAACTAATTGATGTGGAACTCCATCTTGTCACTGGCAGTGATAAAGTCTATCAACTTTCGGTCTACATTGACTGTCTTATTACGACTTTGAAGAGTAACAATAGTGTTCTCTAAGGTGCGTAACTGAACAAACAGCTGTGTGTTGCCTTTATGCTCATCTATCACCGTTGACAACTCTGAAACGAGTTCGTCATCTAAAGATGAGGCTTCCATTGAGATGGTAAACCGCTGTAACTTATGCTCTTTAACATCATAGAGTTGCTCCACATTCTGCACTTTCAGCTCCAGTAATGACGGGTTATTGCGATAACGGGGTTGGCACTTAGCTGTTATATATATGGTGTAATTCACCTTTAGAAGATTGTTCCAGCGTGCCCAATCATCACCGAAGAGTGCCAACTCACCCGTTCCCTCGAAGTCTTCTATTGTAACGAAACCAAAGGGCTTGCCCGTCTTCTGTGAGAAACGCTCATTCACTGACGTGACGATACCACCGAATGTTACCTCATCAGTTTGGGATAGTTTCGTCATATCGGCATTGCGTCCTATCATCGAACAATGCGTGTTACACATGTTGTTCAGTACGACGCTATACTCATCCAATGGGTGGGCTGACAAATAGACACCCACTAACTCGCGTTCTTTGTTAAGCTTTTCTATCGTCGGCCACTTCTCTGTTTTCGGTGCAACGGGGTGCATAACTGCAACAGCATCCATACCTCCAAAGAGAGAGTTCTGTTGCTCTGCTTTCTCCGTCTGGAATAACTGTCCGTAACGAACGATAGTATCAAGAAAGACGCTATCTCTGCCTGATACACCGAAGAACTGCTCTCTCTGTAAGCCGAAACTATCAAAGCCACCACTATAAGCGAGGCTTTCGAATGCCTTACGATTCACATTGCTAAGGTCGACACGTTCGGCAAAGTCGTATATATCTTTATATGGTCCATTCTTCTCCCGTTCGCTTACAATACTCTCAGCAGCACTTGTTCCCATACCCTTGATAGCAGCTAGACCGAATCGAATCTCACCTTTCTTATTTACACCAAAGCCTATCTGGCTCTCGTTGATATCAGGTCCGAGCGTTGCTATCTTCAATGCTTTACACTCTTCCATGAGCTTGGTTATCTCGGTAATCTGGCTGAAACGACGGGTCATTAAGGCTGCCATATATTCGGCGGGATAGTGTGCCTTGAGGTAAGCCGTTTGATAAGCTACCCACGAATAGCACGTGGCATGCGACTTATTAAAGGCGTAACTAGCAAACTTCTCCCAGTCACTCCATATCTTCTCCAGTATCTGCGGATCGTGCCCATTAGCCTGTCCTTGCTTGATGAACTTCGGTTTCATCTGGTCAACGATAGCCTTCTTTTTCTTACCCATTGCCTTTCGTAAGGCATCACTCTCACCTCGGGTGAAGCTCGCCAACTGGCGACTTAGGAGCATCACTTGCTCTTGATAGACTGTAATCCCGTATGTATCTTTGAGGTACTTCTCCATACATGGGATGTCATACTTTACTAGCGACGGATCATTCTTACGCTTAATAAAATCGGGAATGTAGTCCATTGGACCTGGACGATACAGTGCATTCATGGCGATCAAGTCCTCAAAGACTGTTGGATGAAGCTCTCGAAGGTACTTCTGCATACCAGCTGACTCGAACTGAAAAGTACCTATCGTTTGCCCCTTCTGATATAACTGGTAGGTCAGTTCATCATCTATCGGAATGTTGTCAAGATCGATGATGTCACCCGTTGTCTGTCGAATAACTTTACATGCTTCCTTTAACTCTGACAAGGTCTTCAGACCGAGGAAGTCCATCTTGATTAAGCCTGTTGACTCAATGACATGACCGTCATACTGCGTTACAGGAACTTTCTTCTCGGGGAAGTCCGGATCGGTCGCTGTGGATACAGGAACCCAATCATCAATAGGGTTACGACAGATGATGAAGCCACAAGCATGTATCCCCGTATTACGCACAGTACCCTCAAGCATCCTCGCATACTTTATAGTGTTTCGCTCTCGGATATCCTCACTTACCTCTGCATCTTGCAGTTGCGGGGTACACTTGATGGCGTTCGCTAGATTCATCTTCATGCCATCTGGCAAACGATCCGGTATCGCTTTACACAGCTCATTAGCGATTGCAATAGGTAATTTCTCTACACGGGCAACATCCTTAATAGAGTTCTTTGTTGCCATTGTACCATAGGTGATGATGTGCGCGCAATTCTCATGTCCATACTTATCCATGACCCATTGCAACACACGACCACGACCGTCATCATCGAAGTCGGTATCAATATCAGGAAGATTCACACGATCCGGATTAAGGAAGCGTTCGAACAGTAAGTCGTACTTAAGCGGGTCTATCTTCGTAATTCCGAGGCAATAAGCCACGACAGAACCTGCTGCTGAACCACGACCAGGCCCCACCATGACCCCTAACTCTTGGCGAGCTGCATTGATAAAGTCCTGTACTATAAGGAAGTAACCAGGGAAACCCATGGTCTTCATGACGTGTAACTCGAACCTTATATGGCTCTTCACCTCATCTGAAAGAGGGTCACCATATAGCTCCTTAGCACCATCGTAGGCTAGTTTAGCTAAATAGTCGGCTTCGAACTTGATACGATATATCTTCTCATAACCACCTAATCGCTCTATAACCTTTTGTCCTTCCTCGGGTGAGAGAGGGTTCTCACCATTCTCATCTGTGGTGAACTCCTTGTATAAGTCTTCCTCCGTGAACTTCTTCTCCCACTCTTCTTCTGTTCCAAAAGACTCTGGGATGGGGAAGAAAGGCATGATAGGACCATGGTCAATACTATAGATCTCAACCTTATCAAGCACCTCCAGTGTATTAGTCAATGCTTCTGGAATATCCGAAAAGACATCGTTCATCTCCTGACGAGACTTGAACCATTCTTGCTTGGAATAGCGCATGCGCTTCGGATCGTCCAAGTCTTCATTCGTTGCAAGGCATAGTAAGTGATCGTGTGCCTCGGCTGTCTCCTTATCTTCAAAGTGACAGTCGTTCGTACAAACCACCTTAATTCCATATTCCTTAGCGAACTGCAACAATACTTTATTAGCCTTTTGCTGCAAGGGGAAAGCCTCTCGATTGGCAAGGATAGTAGGGTCTTTCACCTCATGACGTTGCAACTCTAGATAGAAGTCATCGCCGAATACACGATGATACCACTCACAGGCTTCACGCGCACCATCAATATCTCCATGTATAATCTTACTTGGTATCTCACCAGCAATACATGCCGAACATACGATTAAGTCCTCATGATACTTCTCCAACTCGGCTCGATCCGTTCGAGGACGATAGTAGTAGCCATCCACCCAAGCGTGAGAAACGAGCTTAATAAGGTTCTTGTAGCCGTTATAGTTCTTTGCTAAGACGATAAGATGGTATCCAGAGTTATCGTGCATGGACTTATCTTTATCGTACATAGTGCGTCGGGCAACATACATCTCACATCCGAAGATAGGTTTGAAAGGCTCTTCACCATTCTTCTTACGCTCCTTATTGACCTTAGCGCAGTAGTCCGAAAACTCTTTGATACCGAACATCACGCCATGATCAGTTATCGCCATACCCTTCATTCCATCAGCGATTGCCTTATCAACAAGCCTTGTTACCTTTGATTGACCATCTAGAATGGAGTAATTAGTATGCACATGTAAATGTATGTAATCTTCCATTAAGCTACGAATTTTGAGCTGTAAAGTTACGACGAAAAGCCCATATAGCCAAAAGAATGATAATGAAAATTTGTAGAAACGACCAAAAAGAAGTACCTTTGCAAGCGTTACAAAACGTCGATTTAACGACCATGGGGAAAATTAAAAAGAAGCTAAAGAAGATAAGAATACATCGCGAAGGTACAGACACGCTGCTCTATAGCGGTATATGTTTAGCCCTTATTGCGTTAATTCTATGGTTTGCAATTCCGTCAAAGATACCCTTTTGGATCTTTGCAGTAGTCTTCGGTACAGTCTACGGAATTGTTTTAAACTTCTACAGATGCCCTATCCGCTATTTTGGCAGCGAGGAGACCGAAGGCATAGTAGTTGCTCCTGCGGATGGACACATCGTAGTTATAGAAGAAGTAGACGAAAACACCTACTTCCATGAACGCCGTTTAATGATCTCAATATTCATGAGTTTATGGAATGTACACGCCAACTGGTTCCCTGTAGATGGCGTAATTAAATCAGTACAACACTTTGATGGCAACTTTCACAAGGCTTGGCTTCCTAAGGCAAGTGAAGAGAATGAGCATGCCGATACCATTATCACCACTCCTGATGGCACTGATGTGTTATGCAGGCAGATTGCTGGTGCTATGGCACGACGCATTGTGACTTATGCTAAGGAGGGTGAGGAATGTTATATTGATGAGCACCTTGGCTTCATCAAGTTGGGTAGTCGTGTTGATATCTTCCTCCCTGTAGGCTCTGAAGTATGCGTTAAAATGGGACAGGCAACAACTGGCGACCAAACAGTTATCGCTAAGTTGAAGCCTAAGAAATAAACGGGTAATAATGAAGAAACATATTCCTAACAGCATAACATGCTGTAACTTGATTTCAGGTTGCATCGCAACGGCATTTGCTGTCACTGATGAAGCGAAGATTGCGTTGCTTTGGATTATTATTGGAGCAGTCTTCGACTTCTTCGATGGCATGACTGCTCGCCTCTTACATGTCAGTTCTCCAATTGGTAAAGAACTTGATTCTCTTGCGGATGACATCACCTTTGGCGTAGCTCCCTCTACTATTATCTTTACTCAACTACAGCTGATGAGCTATCCAGAGTTCCTCGAGCCTCTACGTCCCTACCTCCCTTTCGTGGCTTACATCATGGCTGCTTTCTCCGCATTGCGCCTTGCTAAGTTCAATCTCGATGAGCGTCAAGCACTCGGATTCATAGGTTTGCCAACTCCTGCCAACGCCCTCTTCTGGGGATCATTATTGGTTGGTATCGGAGAACAGATGTATTATCGCCCTTGGACACTATACCTAATTCTGATTGGAATATTGGTTAGTTCGTGGCTACTTGTATCTGAGATACCAATGTTCGCACTAAAGTTTAAGCATTGGGGATGGAAAGGTAACGAGGTAAAATACATCTTCTTACTCACCTGTATTCCTCTTTTAGTAATCTTCGGCATTACCGCCTTTGCCATCATCGTTGCTTGGTACGTTGTGTTATCAGCGATAGTTAAGCAACAGGCAAGTAAGTAATAACACAAAGGAACACTATGATAGAAGATTTACTGAAGTTTGCTTTCTTCATATTTGTATTCTTCCTCATCATGATAGGATGGGTTGCTTATGCTTTCTATAAGCAACTGACACGTGCTCGGAAGCAGTTTAATCCATACAGACAACAGCAGGGAACACAATCGAACGAGCCTACGATTACAGATAACAGACCCTTAGAGGAACGCAATAAACAGGTTATCCCTGATAGTGAAGGCGAATATGTAGACTTCACGGAAGTAGAGGATGACCAGCAAGAATGAACCCATAGTATTAAAGTTGATAAATATGTTTGAGAGTATATCAAGGTTCCCACGAACCAACGATATACTCTCTTTATTTGCATAAAGGTGTCATCACTCTTTGAAGCGACTTCCTGTTCCATTTAAAGAAAGGCTTCCTTTGCTATAAAGAAAGCCTCTCTTCGTATCAAGGAAACGCCTTTCTTCCACAAAGAAGAGCGTCTCTTGAAATCCACCCAACCTCTCCCAAGGAGAAAAGTGTTGTCTTATACCATTGATTACTTACCTACTTTGTAATTCTCAAGCCCCTTATCAAGGAAGTCAAGATAGGCTTTCACGTCCTCTTTGAAGCTGAAGCTACCATTGAGCGGCTTACCAGCATTATCCAAAGGAACATAGAAAGGCTGTGCGAGATAACCGAACTTCGTCTCCTCAAGATAGCTCCACTTGTCGCCCACAGTGCGCAGAGTGCGAGTAGAACCATCAGGACGTTTCACCTCTACAGGCTGTTTCAACGGAGTCTTATCATCTACATAAAGCGAGATAAGAACATAGTCTTTCATGAGCTTATCAGCTACACGAGAGTCGGTCCATACCGATGCTTCCATCTTACGACAGTTAACACATCCGAAGCCCGTAAAGTCTATTAAGACTGGTTTCCCAGCCGCTGCGGCTGCACGCATGCCCTCTTCATAATCGGTATATTGGGCATGTACGGTTTGAGGAGCTAAATTGAAATCCTGCGTATTGATAGGTGGTGCGAAGGCACTAACCGCCTTACAAGGTGCACCCCAAAGCCCCGGAACCATATAAATGGAGAATGCCAATGAGCAAAGACCTAGCATAATGGCTGGTACAGGCATTGCCTTCTGCTCCGAATCATCGTGCGGGAACTTAAGTTTTCCTATGAGATAGAGACCGAGCAAACCAAAGAGTGCAATCCAAATAGATAGGAATGTCTCACGATCTAGGATGTGCCATCCGTATGCGAGATCGGCTACTGATAGGAACTTCAGCGAGAATGCCAATTCAATGAAGCCTAACACAACCTTAATCATATTCATCCATGAACCTGACTTAGGTGCTTGCTTCAACCAAGATGGGAAGAGGGCGAAGAGTGTGAAAGGCAGGGCTAACGCCAAAGCGAAACCAAACATTCCCACTGCTGGAGCTACCCAGTCACCACTTGTGGCTGCCTGAACTAGCAAAAGTCCCACAACAGGTGCTGTACAAGAAAAACTTACCAGTGACAAGGTGAACGCCATAAGGAAGATTGAAAGCAATCCCGTGGTTGCTGCCGCTTTGTTATCTACGGCATTGCCCCACGATGATGGCAATCGGAGTTCGAACCAACCAAAGAAACTAAAAGCGAATACTAACAGCAGAAGGAAGAAGAAGATATTGAACGGGGCATTGGTTGCTAGCTCATTCAACTTCTGTGGTCCGAATGCAGCTGTTACGATTGACGCTAAGCCGAGATAGATTACTATGATTGAAATACCGTATGTTATGGCATCACGAATACCCTTCTTGCGGTCGTCCTTCGCACGCTTTAGGAAGAAACTAACGGTCATTGGTATGATTGGCCACACGCAGGGGGTGAGCAGAGCAACGAGTCCTCCTATAATACCCATGAAGAAGATGTACCAAAGAGAGTTGCTCTTGTTATTTTGCGCATTGTTGAATACCGCCAACTCCTTTACTACAGGCGTCCACAGATCAGCGTTTGGCGTACTCTGAACAGCCGTTTGAGCCGTTGCAGTAGTTGAGTCTGTCTTAGCCGTGGTAGCCTCTTTTGCCGTGTCAGCGGTCATTGCAGCCAGTGCAGATAAACCATCAGCTGCTACCGGAGTAGCAGCTGACGCAGTATTATCGGTGGTAGTTGATGCGCTTGCTGGCGTCGCAGCGGGAGCTTCAGCAGGGCCGTTCCCCTTAAAGTTGAACTCCACTTGCATTGGAGGCATACACATCTCATCGTTACAAGTACCATACTCTAAGTAACCTTTGATCGCGTATGTCTTTGCTGTGATCTTATAACGTTGAACAAAGCTAACACTATTCTCGAAATAGCGGAGCTTCATCTCGAATGCTTTATCAAAGACATTCAATTCCTTTCCACGTGCTGTTAGTTTACCAACAGGCGTTACGCCCTCTGCTTTCTCTACATGCAAAGTGGTAGAAGTAGGTCCATCTGCAGGTAAGTTAGTCGAATAGACGTGCCATCCCTGATCGATCTTAGCAGAGAAGATAAGGTCTACCTCTGTTGGAGACACTTGTTTCTGTTGCACAGTAAAGTGTGCTGGCTTCTGTTGTGCGAAAGCTGTTAAGCTAACGAACAACATGAAGATAAATAGTAATGTATTTCTCTTGTTCATTGATTTGTACGATTAAAAAAACGCTTGCAAAGGTAAATAAATAATTCTATATATCGTTGAATTGATTACAGATTATAGGTATATAACATCAAAAATATCAACCAGTAAGAGTGTCAAAAGTAACTTACAGAAACTTTAGACACTCTTATCTTTATCAAAATCATCACATTATCATAATATTAGGTATGGGTTAATTGTGAACCAATGTACCTATATCTTCGCCGTCCATCACCTTCTTGAGGTTTCCAACAACATCCATATTGAAGACGTAAATAGGTAGGTCATTCTCCTTACACATCGTTGTTGCTGTAAGATCCATAACCTTCAAGCCCTTGTTGTAAATCTCATCATAGGTGATTTCAGAGTACTTCTGCGCTGTTGGGTCTTTCTCCGGATCAGCAGTGTAAACGCCATCTACGCGTGTACCCTTTAGCATTACGTCGGCTTCTATCTCGATACCACGGAGGCTAGAACCCGTATCAGTTGTGAAGTAAGGGCAGCCTGTTCCGGCAGAGAAAATACATACATAGCCAGCTTCCATAGCCTCAATAGCCTTCCACTTACTATAGAACTCACCTATTGGCTCCATACGAATTGCGGTCAAGACTTTGGCTTTTGCGCCGATTGCCTCAAGTGCTGAAGAGAGCGCGAGAGAGTTAATTACAGTGGCACACATACCCATCTGGTCTCCTTTCACACGATCGAAACCTTTCTGGCTACCGCTTAATCCACGGAAGATGTTACCTCCACCAATGACGATACCTATCTGCACGCCCATGTCGTGCACCTCTTTTATCTGCTTCGCATAGTCACTTAAACGTTCAGGATCTATGCCAAAGCCTTGCTTACCCATAAGACTCTCACCCGAGAGCTTCAATAGTATACGTTTGAATCTTGCCATTCTTTATCTTAATTAAACAATAAATTCTACTTCTTTAAACTGGTATTCACGAATCATTCCACTACGGTCTCTTAGGATGAGATGCCCATTGTCTTCTACCTCAACGATAGCTCCTTCAAACTCGCCTTCTGTGTCGCGGTATCGATGAAAGCCTCCCTTACGGTACAGAGCTTCGTGATACATTGCACTAATATCATTGTATCCGCCTAGTTCTAACAGGTGGTAACACTCTTGAAACTTAGCGATTATCTGTTTGAGGAGTTCTCCCTTATCTACTTCATGCCCTAAGATCTGGTAGAGAGAGACGGGGTTAGGAGCATCACTAACGAATGTGGATTGGTTAACATTGAGCCCTACACCAAAGATGCAATCCTTTATATGTCCGCCACCAAGTTTGGTCTCAATCAGAGTTCCACTAAGTTTCTTATCCTTCCAATAGATGTCATTCGGCCACTTGAGGCATATATCATCCGCAACATAGCTTGATAAGGCTTCCTTCAAAGCTAAGGCTCCAGCCTCAGAAAGCAAGAATTGACTGCGAACTGGCAGCATTGTAGGATGCACAAGGATGGAGAATAGTAGGTTCTTACCACTTTCGCTCTCCCAAGTATTAGCCCCTTGTCCACGCCCGGAGGTCTGATGTTCAGCTACCACAACAGTTATTAGCTCGTCTTCCGCAGGTGTATAGTTACGTAAGAAATTGTTTGTACTATCCACTTCTGGTAATCGAATGACCTTTACTTCTTGCTTCTTTTCTACGACTGAAGGCTTGAAAAGACCTAATACTGCATCTATAATTTTCATGAATGATAGCTGTCTATTATATAAAAGGTAGAAAGGCATCCTTCACATGGCGTACTTCGTGCTTATCATCAGGGCATCCAACGATGGTGATAATATCGAATCGTATCTCCAAACTTATATTATACCTCTTGACGTAAGCATTAGCTGCAAGAGACAAGGAGCGTACCTTCTGTGGTGTTACAGCTACATCGGCATTGGCAAAGCGTTCGTCCTTTCGTGTCTTCACTTCCACTATCACCAACGTTCCAGCGTCCATTGCAACAATATCCAAGTCACGGTGTTGATACATCCAATTGCGATGTAAGATGGTATAACCTTGCTGTTGAAGATAGTTAGCAGCAACTTCTTCGCCCCATTTACCTAGATCATTATGGTATGCCATGCGCCTTTCTCACATTATTATTCGCACCACAAAGATAGGACAAAGTTTTGTATAATCAAAATAAAACACGTATTTTTGTGGCATGAGTACCGATGAGCAAATAAAGAAAGACATGTATTTTATGCAGCGCGCAATCGATGAGGCAAAGGCTGCATACCGTGAAGGTGAGATTCCAATAGGTGCTGTCGTAGTATGTCGAGACCGTATCATAGCTCGTGCCCACAATCTCACTGAAACCTTGAACGACGTTACTGCCCATGCAGAAATGCAAGCCATCACGATTGCGGAGAGCGAGTTAGGGGGCAAGTACTTACAAGATTGTACGCTATATGTTACTGTTGAACCTTGTATCATGTGTGCCGGAGCAATCGGATGGGCGCAACTTCACCGCATTGTATATGGATGCCCTGACATAAAGCGAGGCTATCATGAATATGCGCCCAAAGCTTTCCACCCTAAAGCAAACGTAACCTCTGGCATCCTAGAGGAGGAGTGTAAGGCTCTTATGCAACGTTTCTTCCAAGAGAGAAGATAGCTTTTCATGATAAAAAACTTAATAATCAATGTCACCTTTTACATCTAACTCTCGTTATACATACGAATCGGTTCAATATTCACAACCAATGTATAACAAATTAAAAAGTATAAAGTTATGAATCCAGTAACACTTGGCACACTCACAGCAATTATCGTTCCTTTAGGAATAGTAGTAGTACTTCCTATTGCAATTGCCTACATTGCCTATAAAAAGAAGCAGCATGAAACAAACAAAAGAAGTGAGATTGTCATGGCTGCAATAGAGAAGAACAGCGATATTGACGTACAAGAGTTCCTAAGCAAACTTAATCCTCCACAGAAGACATACAAAGAGAGGATGCTTGATAGGCTACATCAAGAAATCTTATGGGGTACCATTTGTTCAATCGGAGGGGCTGTCTGTATTATAGCAACAGTCACAACGAGCTTCATCAACGGGTATGAAGGAATGGATATCGGTTTCCTTGCGATCTTTGGAATAGTTCCTTTAGCAACTGGAATTGGTCTGTTAGTAGCTTACAAAAGCGGTAAGAAGTCACTTAATCAGGTTTCGGTGAGCGAATAAGAGCGTATGACCAGGAATCAATTCGTCAATCAAGTCAATCAGGAACAGGCTCATCTACGTCGGTTCCTGATGGCTTTGTGCTACGGAGACAGCACTGAAGCTGACGATATTGCACAAGAGACTCTTATCAAGGCTTACCTCCGCTGTGAGCAATATGATGAACGCGGACAGTTCTCGGCATGGTTATTAAAGATTGCATATCATATCTTTATTGATGCTAAACGTAAACAGAAAGAGCAAAGTAAACTATCTTTAGAGAAAGTGTTTACGCTTCAAGGAACAGCAAACGCAGATGATTGCTTCCGTTATCAAGCCCTTCATGCGGCATTAGCCACGCTCTCTGAAACGATAAGAACCAGTATTCTCCTTTATTATATGCAAGGATATCAAATCAAAGAGATTGCTGAAATAACCGATAACAGTGAGGATGCGATCAAGAAACAACTATCCCGAGGACGGGAACAACTAAAACACTTATTGAAAGATGGACGAAGATAAATACTTAAAAAACCTGCTGACTGATTATCAGCCAAAGCTCACCGACGATGCAGCCTTCATGCAAAGACTACACCGCCAGATGGCTCTTATTGATGAGGTAAAGGCTTATCAACGTGCGGAGAAACGTAGGAATAAACTAACGTCGCTTAAACTGCTTGCCGTTGGTATTGTTTTGGGCTGTATTGTTACGCTTGCAAGTTTCACACTGCCAACCATCTTTGACCGATATATCAACGGAACGCAATCAGAATTCATCCTTACTTTGCTTCACAACGTCCAGTATATTGGATTGGCAATAGGTGCAGCCTTCGTCACACTCAGCTTACTGTTTAGCACAAAATTTGCAGACCTAAAAGACAAAGTAACCCATTCATGAGGATTTCATAAGATATTGTAAAGGATGAGAGGAGTCATATTATATAGCTACATCTTTCTCTTACAATCAATTACATAGCTTTCTTAAGAAGAAAGAAAACTATACCTGGCTAAAAGTAGAAAATCCTACAATAGTAAATTTTAGTCCATTAGAATTTTGTGTTGTCTTACCATACAAGTACACAAAGCAGGTTCTTAATTCCTTATAAAGGAGTATTAATCAAAACAAACGAAACTATTTTTTAGAATCTACCTAAAAAATGCTCCACCTTCAACAAGGTGGAGCATGATATTATAATAGATATCAATCTTCCCAAATACTGGAACCTGGGTGCAACCAATTCTCATCTTCATCCTCAGATGGAAAAATATTTGGTTTAGAATCCGCCTCTCCTCCAGTTTCATCATCTCCAGCCTGTGGAATGGAAGTTTCATACATCACAGGTGAAATATTCGCAGAAATTATCTCCGTTACAGGAGACTCGTAGATTTCCTTACTTATCTTTTTCATCTTACTATTACTTTTTTACCATTGTGAATATATACACCCTTAACAGGTCTCTCCACTTTCTGACCATTGAGATTGTAGTAGGCATCATCATTGGTTGTTGTCTTATCTTCCAAATCGCTGACACTTTCAATTCCATTGGTTTCATTGTCACCAAACACGAGTGATAGTTTAGCTCCAGCAGGCACATTGATATTGATATATGCCTTGTGTACACCAATAGTGAGCTTATTATTAGTCTTGAATTGACCTGCTTTAGCAACGCGGAAAGCTTTACCTCCTGATATATAGAAATTGGTGTTGCCATCTTCCGTTTCCACAATATCCTTGGAATCAACTGTTACAGGCTTTAGAATGTTGCTTCCGCTGTAAGTCCACTTATCATCCTCACCAATGCGATAATAGAAATTATTTGGCAGAGAGCCATCAATAGCCTTGAGTACTACACCCGTGTTAGCTGGGACATACAGACCATCCTTAGATTTATCTTCACCGAGATTAATACTCCTCATACGAATAATACTTTCTCCAATTTTCTCACCAGATGTGAAAGCTATCACCTTTGGACAATTCTTGGTAGCATCCCAGAAAAGACGATTATTGCTATCATCAACATCACCAAAGTCTACATCAAACTCACGAGAGAAAGTTGAATAAAGCTTATTGGTCAGTGCAGGTGTACCCTTGATTTTATAATCTATTTGCTTATAGAACTGATAGTCATCAGGGCTATCCTTCATATTACCCGTTGCAGTCTCCCACATCTGCTTCTTCCACTTGGTCTTGTATTGCTCTAATACTGACTTCTTCACATAGATATGGGTGGTACTTGCAAACTCTTTGTAATTAGTTCCAGTCTCATCAAGTTCAAAACGTGTGGTGCTGAGCATTCTCTTGTTCGGCTGGTTGCTGATGAAGAACACATTTTCAATAGTACTACTCTTGTTAGTGGTATTGGTTATAAATGCTTGTGCACCAATATATTCAACATGCTTCTTCACAACAACTTCTTTAATTTTGTTGCTTGCCCCCTGGAAGGCATAATCGCCAATGAGCGCAACATCAAGTCCTGATACTGTTTTCTCTGGAACAACAAACGTATGGTGTTCGCTCTTGACAGAAAGCAAATCAGCAACGTTTCCTGCTACCTGAAGATACTCATTACCATCCTCCTCGAAAGAAGAATTAATGCTCTTGAAATTATTCTTGTAGAAAGGAATGGCATCATATTGTGCCTTAAGATCCTTGCGCACGTAGATATTGATATTCGCTGGCATATTAGTAGTACCTGATTCTCCGTCATCAAAGCTCTTATGATTACTACGCTGGTCAATATTAGAAGGATTGATAGGTTGTTCGCACAGGAAAGCCATATCTTTCAGATTCGTACAGAGACTGAAAGCACGATCACCGATAGATGTCACCTTATTAGGGATCATTACGCTTGTCAGTTTTTTACACTCATAGAAAGCATAGTCACCAATCTTGGTGATAGATGGAGGAAGAAGCGTAAACTTCTCATGCGCCTTTCCGTGTGGGAAGAGTACTAAAGTTGTCTTATCCTTCGTAAGTAAGTAGCCATCAACGCTGGAATATGCGGTATTCTTCTTGCTCACATTGATATTCTCAAGATTCTCACAATACTTGAAAGCCTGAGAACTGATATCAGTCAAGTTTTCTGATACATTTACTTCAGTCAGCGCAGAACATCTTCTAAAAGCCTCGCTTTCAAGTTTGGTAACGCTCTTTGGAATGTCTATAGATGTAAGACCGCAGTCAGCAAACGCACCTGCACCGATAGTTGTAATCACAGCATTGTCATCAAATTTTGCCGTCTTCATTGCCTGGCATCCATTGAAGGCATTATTCTCAATCGTTGATACTCCTTTAGGGAACTTGAACTCCTGCAACTGTGCAAGACCTTGGAAAGCTCCAGTCTTGATCGTTGTCAAATCACAGCTACCAAGGAATTTAAAGTTTTTGAGCTTGGTGTTACTCTGAAGAGCATTAGCATTGATACTTGTTAGCTTAGAATCGGCAGGCACGTTAATGGTTTCCAAGTTCTCAGATAGGGAGAAAATCTGATTCAGTTCTGTCAAGGATTTAGGCAATGTAACCTCTTTCAATTTAGGACACTGACCAAAAGCACCCTTCTCGATCATCTGCACCTTAGAAGGCTCCGAAAAGATAACTTTCTCCAGCACTGCCATATTGTTGAATGCATTCTCATTGATAGTCCCGACATTGGTTGGGACTGTCACTTCCTTAATGGTTTTGGAGCCCAAAAAGGCATTCTTATCAACCGTTTTAACCCAACTTTCGATCGTATACTTCCCGTCTGTAACGGCTTTGGCTGGAGGGAAGAAGTAAAGAGTAGACTTGTCACCTTTAGAATAGATAACGCCATCAACTGCCTCAAAGTTATCACAGCCACCTGCAGGAGTCTTATACTCTGCAATGCTGTAGCAGTTCGCAATAGCTCCAGAAACACCAGTCAATTCAAGTTTTTTAGGCAAAGTGACTGTCTTCAGTTGATGATTGGTATACAGGGCATTGGTCGAGAGTTTGGTCACATTGTTCAAATCAATTTCCTTCATGTAACGACTGCCTTCAATACCACGTTCTGCAATGCTCGTAATACCATCAGGTACAGTGTACTTCTCCGTCTGTTTAGCAGGTGGATAGTTGGTAAGCATTTTATCCTTAAACAACACACCATCAATAACTTTAAACGGACAGGAAGCACTTGGAGTAAGTTCGAATGCCTCAAGTTCTGAAGAGTTAGCAATAATTGAAGGGAAGCCTGTTTCTACTTCCTGAAGATTCGGAGGAAGCACGATCTTCTTCACTCCCTTAGCATTGGTAAAGGCACCTTTGATAATCTTCTTGACACTATTATCTACAATGTATTTTCCGTTAACAGTAGCAACACCCGTAGGAACAGCATAGAGAATATCCTTATTCTTGGAATAAAGACACCCATTAGCGTCTGCAGAAAAGCTTGTACTGGTAGAAGGCACACTGAATTTTGGAAGTTCCTTAACTCTGTAAAAAGCAGTGCTACTAATTGTTGTTACTGTGGATGGAATACTTACTTCTGTAAGTGAAGCATTACCAAAACTGCCATAAGCAATCTCTGTAACACCCTCAGGAAGAGAAATCTTAGTAACGTTGGTGCAATTGTAATTCTCATTTCCACCTACTTTGGTTACTTTAAAAGTCGTTCCTGCTTCAGGGTTGACAGTTGCTGGCACACTAATTGCACCATACACTGAATTTTCTACACCTACGAAGGAAAGCTCATACTTAGTCATGTCTATCACTTGATAGATGTAACCATCTTTCCTAACAATTTCACCTTCCACATAGGCTCGCATCGTAGCAGGAATTGCCATGAGCAATAGCAACAGAAATAAAAGTTTTGTCTGTTTCATCTTTACTATGATTAAAAATTAAATTACGTTATTATAACTTTCTTATTTGTTTTCTTGAAAACACTCTCGTAATGTCATCTTGCCACTTCAAACCGCCATCTTACCAACGGACACACCAAAACGAGCAACGGAATTACTTATGATTCCTTTGCCTACAATTCTTGCTCAACTCTCCATGAAATATGTGGGTGTTTGCTTAGTGGTAGTTTGTTTGTATATAGTGGTTTGCTTACATATAAGTGGGGAATATAAGCGATATATATTTATTAAATATCTGTTAGTTAGTAAAATATCTGAATTTGCCAAATACAAAAAGTTAAAATATGCCAAGAAATTCATATTTCTTCGCATCACATCCTCATTCAACTTAAGAGAATGAATTATGAACATATTATTTAACTTTTTACTACACACGTCGCTAAGATACAAGTCCGCTGCAAAGATAATTAAACTATTTTAAATGGCAAAGAAAATCTATAAAAAATTCTCAATCGTGTGCAATCATATATTGTTTTAGCCTTCAATGAAGTCTTAATCAGAGGTTTTTCAAGAATTAAAGCAATACAATTAAACAACAGAAAATCTTTATATTTAATTCTTTTCTATTCTTACAAAATATTCTCTTCCATCTTGCCAATAGGATTTTACAGCACTCGGAAGAAGTAAGATTCTACAATGTTCTATTGCCAGACTCATTCATTTAACAATTCAGGTAAACCTACTAAGAAAAAGGCATCCTCACTATGAGTGAGAATGCCTTTTTCTTATTTCTTAATCTTACGACTATCCGAGATTATCTAACCTGGATAACCAAGTATTTGCTTGTACTCCAGAAAGTTTGTGGGTCAGTAATACGAAGTACATACTGACCATTTGTGTCAGCTGATAAGCTGTAGCTACTGCTTGGGTGCGCTGTTAACAGTCGTGCGCTCTTACTATAAAGTTTGATTTCCTTGGTAATGCGGATATCTATCTTCGTGAAGTAACTCTTGTTGAAAGCACCCTGCAATACCCTGTCTCCATCAAGAATACGCTGTCCCTTTAATTCGCTCTTAGTACCGAATACATACCAACCAGTGTTCAACTGCTTATCTTGCGTATTGATCGTTTCAGTCTTCTGATTGCTTTCGTTCTGCAGATTCTCTTTCTCCGTCGTTAGGTTCTCCTTCTCTGTTGTAAGGTTCTCCTTGTCTGTCTTGAGGTTTTCTACATCTGTATTCAGACCCGTAATCGTCTCATCAAGCTCCTTAATATGGATATTCTTTGACTCTAACTCACTGCGCAAGCGTTTCAATTCTCCCTCTTTACGAACCAACTGATTGGTTAGCTGCGTAAGAGTCTTCTTCATTGCATCACCCTTGAACCCCGTCTCGCGCAACTGTTGTTGCAGTTTCTTTATAAGCTCGCGATTCTCTTTCATACGTTGAGCAATGAACTGTACGTTCTCTTTCACCTGCTCGTTTTTATCCTTACTCTCGCTATCCTTGGCAATAGTCACACGATTCTCTGCCTCATTGATATCAGCAAATCCCTGTTGAATATCATTGAGTGTCCCCATCATGTCATTAATCTCGTTATCACGAGCATCAATAATTGCACGTAAGGAATCGTTCTGTATCTGTGCTGGATTAAACGCTGTTTTCTTGTCTTGATTGCAGGATGCCAGTGCAAGAACTCCACATACTGCCACTACTAAAAGTTTCTTCATAACATTACTCTTTAATATTATTTCGCGCCTTCTTAGTCGAAGACTTAACCTTCTCTTTACCGGCAACCACTATCACAAACTCGCCTCTTGGCTCTGTTTCCTCGAAGTGGTTGATGACCTCGGCAAGCGTTCCTCGAACACTCTCCTCATGTACTTTCGATATCTCACGACAACAACTTACTTGTCGATCAGCACCGAACACCTCCGCAAACTGGCTCAATGTCTTCACAACCCTATAAGGTGATTCATAGAAAATCATTGTTCGCGTCTCATCAGCTAAGCTCTCCAAATGTGTTTTACGACCCTTCTTTTGTGGTAAGAAGCCTTCGAAACAGAATCGATCACAGGGCAGTCCGCTAGAGACGAGAGCTGGAACAAAAGCTGTTGCACCCGGTAAGGTCTGTACCGTAATACCATTTGCTGCAGCCTCACGAGCTAAGTAGAAGCCGGGATCACTTATACCGGGAGTGCCTGCATCAGATATGAGTGCGATGGTTTCACCAGCCTTCAATCGATTGACGATACCTGCTGATGTACTGTGTTCATTAAACTTATGATGTGATAGAAGACGGTTCTTTATATCGAAATGCTTTAATAAGATGCCCGAAGTTCGGGTATCTTCACATAAGACTAAGTCGGCTTCCTTCAGTATTCGGATCGCACGGAGCGTCATATCCTCCATGTTTCCAACCGGTGTAGGTACGAGGTATAATATTCCCATTTGTTGCTTGCAAATGTAAAGCAAAAGCACTGAAGGGCAAAATAAATTAGCTTTTTTTACATAACGAATAGAGGAGTTAAGGCTAAGAAAGTATTCTTTAACTCCAAGAAAATACTTATCTTTGCAGCAATTATGGTAACGATTAATAATCTTAATGGTGAAAGGTGTCGTAAAGGACGCATAGAAGTAATATGCGGAAGTATGTTCTCTGGTAAGACAGAAGAGCTTATCCGCCGTATGAGACGTGCTCAGTTCGCTAAGCAGAGGGTAGAGATTTTCAAGCCATCGATAGATACTCGCTACTCTGAAGAGGATGTTGTCAGCCACGACCAGAACTCTATTCACTCCACAGCCATCGACTCCTCGGGTAACATCTTATTATTAGCTTCAGATATAGATGTCGTGGGAATTGATGAAGCGCAGTTCTTAGATGAAGGGCTCGTTGACGTTTGCAACCAACTTGCTAATAATGGAGTTCGAGTCATCATAGCCGGTCTTGACATGGATTATAAAGGTGTTCCTTTCGGTCCAATGCCCGCTCTTTGTGCCATAGCTGATGATGTAACAAAGGTACACGCCATCTGTGTTAAGTGTGGAGCTTTGGCTTATGTCAGTCACCGACTGATAGCTGATGACCGCCGGGTAATGCTTGGTGAACAACAAGAATACGAACCCTTGTGCCGCGATTGTTACCAAAAGAGCCTTAAAAACGAATGTTCATCAAAAGATAAATAGATATGGATAAGACTATTACATTTGATAAATTCATACGCTGGTCACTAACTGCTCTGGCAGTTGTTGCCGTTTTCTTAGTGATAAAAGGGCTTTCGAGCGTTCTCTTACCATTCTTTATTGCATGGTTCTTAGCCTATCTCCTCTACCCGATCGTGAAGTTCGTTCAATACAAGTTGCACGTTCCCAGCCGAGCACTAAGCATTATCGTTACAATGATCTTTGTTATTGCCATCATCGCAGGAGTGCTCTACTTCATCGTCCCACCGATGATTGGTCAGATAGACAGACTTATGACTATCGCCAATAGATACTTACATGAGACGGCTCATACTAACAATATCTCGGCTATGATCCAACAGTGGGTCTCGGAGAATCAATACCAAATAGAACGATTCTTAAAGAGCCCCGACTTCACCGATGCCATTAAATCGGTTATGCCCAAACTGTTCTCTGTTATAGGTCAAACAGCAAGTATCGTGCTATCCATCATAGCGTCTTTCATCACCTTACTCTATATGTTCTTTATCTTGCTGGATTACGAGTTCCTCACCTCCAATTGGATAAGGATCTTCCCTAAAAAAGCACGTCCTTTCTGGCGAGAACTAGAGCAGGATGTGGAACGAGAACTCAATAACTACGTGCGCGGGCAGGGGCTTGTATCGCTCTGCATGGGCGTTCTCTTCTGCATAGGATTCACCATCATCGACTTCCCAATGGCTATTGGTCTGGGCATACTGATAGGAGTTCTCAACCTTATTCCGTATCTCCACACTTTCGCCCTCATCCCAACTGCATTCTTAGCATTGCTTAAAGCGGCTGATACGGGGCAGAATTTCTGGATTATCTTTGGCTCGGCTTTGGCTGTATTCGCCATCGTTCAAGCACTTATGGATATGGTGATTACACCGAAGATAATGGGTAAAGCCATGGGACTTAACCCTGCCATCCTCCTCCTCTCACTCTCTGTTTGGGGTGCATTGTTAGGCTTTATCGGTCTTATTATCGCTCTTCCGCTTACGACACTCATCATTGCTTATTGGCAAAGATACGTCACGAAGGAGCATGAAGATGAGGAGTTGAAGGAAGTGATGAACGTTATTGAGAAGGGAGATAAGCCCAAAGAATAATATGATATAGGTTTCCCTACATCCCACCTCGCCTCCACAAAGGGAAGAAGTGGGCAACAGAAGTCAATTAGCATACAACCTACTGATTTAAACAAGACGCCCTCTTTCACTCGAAGAGGGCGTCTCTTCGATGTGAAGAAACGCCTCCTTTGTATTAAGAATGCCTTTTCCTAACCGGCTCCCGTTAGGCACTCCTCCCCTTCGGGGAGGCTGGGTGGGGTTATTCCGTTCTGAGAGGAGCTGGAAGGTGAGGCTATAAAGTAGGGACAGACGCCCTCGTCTGTCCGCTCTTTTACCTTTACATGGCATCCCGTTAGGCGACATCCCCTCCTTTAGAGGGGCTTGGGGTAGGTCTTATCTGGCTGTGCTATAGCGGACAGACGAGGGCGTCTATCCCTACAGGTTGGCATGTTCTTTAAATAAAGGAACGCTTTCTTCAATATGAAGAGGGCGTTTCCTTGCAATGAAAAGGGCGTCTCTTCGATGTGAAGAAACGCCTCCTTTGTATTAAGAATGCCTTTTCCAAACCGGCTCCCGTTAGGCACTCCTCCCCTTCGGGGAGGCTGGGTGGGGTTATTCCATTCGGAGAGGAGCTGGAAGGTGAGGCTATAAAGTAGGGACAGACGCCCTCGTCTGTCCGCTCTTTTATCCTAACATGGCATCCCGTTAGGCTACATCCCCTCCTTTAGAGGGGCTTGGGGTAGGTCTTATCTGGCTGTGCTATAGCGGACAGACGAGAGCGTCTGTCCCTACAGGTTGGCATGTTCTTTAAATAAAGGAACGCTTTCTTCAATATGAAGAGGGCGTTTCCTTGCAATGAAAAGGGCGTCTCTTCGCATTAAAGAAAGCCTCTCTTCATTGGCAAGAGAGGCTTTCCTTGTTTCCACCTAATGGATAGCTCTTCAAGAGGAACATAACAACTAAATTCATCAAAACCTTATCAAACAATGCTATACAGCATGGTATAGTCTGTTATACAGTACGGTATAATTCATTATACAGCAAAGGTATAATCCGTTATATAGTATGGTATAATTCATTATACACCGCTGTATAATCTGTTATACACCGCTGTATAAAAAGCTCGCGCAGGCATTTTGAGAGGAACAAGCTACCTAACTATGTTTTATATAAGCATTGTGTACAGGCTGACAAGAGTATTTGTTCCTATGATGTAACGCTCTTGTCTATTATAGACTGTTGTAAGTTAAACTCTTAATCGGCTGTTTGGCTATTCGTGCCATAGCCTCCTACCATGCTTGGATGAAGCCTTCCCATCCCTTAGATCTATACTTTGGGTTAACAATAAACTCACACGAACCAATGTCCAAATCGCCACTGTTAGGGATACGACACTGTCCCCAGCAACACGGCTTCACCTTATTTGTCTTATAACTCTGCCATGTTCCAGCATATTGACAGTTACTATAAGCATCCGAATCAATATCTATATTGTCATAGACAATGTGCCGGTGATTGTTTTCATACCAATAGAACAACAGGTAACCAGCGAATACTCCACTGCCAAAATGCTTCGGGTCTTCTCTAAGGGAATACTTAGCTATACAACAACCGCGCCTTCTTACCTTTCCTTCCATATAATCATCTACACCATAACTACCATAGGTTTTCTCTCTAATACTAATGATTTCGATATCTCCCTCAAACTTACAAGTATTGTTTCTAACGCGTGATTCACCTGTTACATAGTATTGTTTTCCACCCGTTCTGCGCGCAGAGTTGATGTCTATAAACAGCCTTTGATAGTCATTGCCGATATACCCGAGATAGTCATATACACTATTTGCTAATACCTTAGAGAAGTCTCCGTTGACTTCAACCACTCTATCATAACCATCCAAAATCATCCAAGGTTGAATACCATCTTGCCTACTTTTACGATTCTTACCATCACCTTGTGAACCTTTGTCAATCTCTCCGTTACACTCATCCACACGGTTAGTATTCTTTAAATTAACGGCAGATTCTAATGTTCTACCATTATCGGCTTTTGCATTAACTACCTCTATTTCCCCTGACATAGACTGGTTAGAAACTTTCTTTGCAGAGCCATTACAGCTTAGTGACAGCATGCTTATAGTTAAGCAACTCAACACATTTAAATACTTCCTCATACTTCCTTGGGTTATTAGTTATCGTGCTTTCCAATTATAAACTTATGTATGTACTTCCTCTATCATCATCGAAATAGGCTTTAAAGAAGAATATCCTACAAATAAGAAAACGCCTAATATCGCTCATGCCCATCATCAGCACAAGTGATATTAGGCGTTGTGACTATTGTAAAACAAGTTCTATTGGAGCGCAAAAGTTACACGTAAGACTCCAAGAACTTGATGATTCCAGACACTTTAACAGTAGTTGCTGTTGCAGGAATAAGCACACTCTCACCTGCACGGAACGGTAGACTATTGCCGTCCGCATCGGTAATCTCGCCTTCACCCTTCAGTCCCACGAAGATAACGAAAGAATCCAAATCGCTGTAATCGAGTGTCATAGGCTCTGTTAGATCATATACCGAGGTGGTGAAATAAGGACAACTAACGAGTTCAACTGGCTCATTCTGTCGTGGTTCGTATTGTGTCTTATAGTCGGGATAGACTGTATAATCAATACACTCAGCAGCCTCCTTGGTATGTAACTGACGATAATTGCCGTTCTTGTCTTGGCGTTTAAAGTCGTAAATGCGGTAAGTTACATCGCTCGTCTCCTGTATCTCTGCCAAGAAACAGCCTGTTCCGATAGAGTGGATACGCCCTGCAGGGAGGAAGAATACGTCGCCCTCTTTCACTGGATATTCTGCCAAAGCATCGGTAATGGTGTCATCTTCCACCATTGCTTTATACTCCTCTGGTGTTATCTGTTGCTTTAATCCACTGCGTAAAGAGGCATTCTCATCACTTTCCATTACGTACCACATCTCCGTCTTACCACGACCTAAACCCTTAGCCTGCGCTTGTTCGTCAGTAGGATGAACCTGAATGGAGAGTTGCGCACGTGCATCAATAAACTTCACAAGCAATGGGAACTCATTACCGAAACGTGCATAATTATCTTTACCAACGAGCTCCTCTTTCAGAGCATCAACCAAGTCGTTTAACTTCCAACCCTTGTATTTACCATTAGAGACGATACTCTCGTTGTCTTTCACGCCTGATACTTCCCAGCTCTCACCTACTTGTTGCTCATCAGAAGACAGGTGCTTGAAAGGGATAATCTTCTCTCCTCCCCAGATGGTAGACTTTAGGAGGGGATTAAACTTAAACATTTCCATACGTTATTGTTGCTTATTTTAGTTGTTTTGTTATACGCTTATGAGGCAAAGTCATGTATTTACTTATGCCTGCAAAGGTACACTTTATTCTCTACATGACCAAAGAATCAAAGTGAAGAGACGGGTGCTTTCGTTGTGAATGTTCCCTCTTGTCGCAGTTTGATATTGGTATTCTCTATCAGAATATGCCCATGAGAGAATAGGAAACTACTTAACTGTTGCCATCCGCTTAGACTGTTGTTGAATGATTTTCTGCGTTGACTTGTCCGAAGCAAACACACTATAAAAGCCTTGCGGTTCGTGTGCTGGGTCACAGGTGAAGTCGTCTCCAGCCTGCCAACGCTCATGCTTAGGTTGTGCAAAGCCTCCCCACCCCCAGAAGTTACAACCTTGAAGAACACTGCCTTGCGCTGCATAGTCGACTATTAGGCTCATCACATACTTGTAATAAGCATCACGTGCCTTCGTAGAACTATTTAATGAGAATGAAAAGCCATCCCTTGGGTAACCAAACTCCTCTAAGACTAAAGGCTTATTAAGTCGCTTTGCTATTGCTAAATGCCGTTTGATGTAATCTAAAGTCTTGTCACAAGCAGTCTTCAAGTCAGCCTTTAGATAGTCTTTTCGTGCCCATTGCCAGTTGTAAGGCCATATATGAATGTTGCAATAATCAATGTTCTTATCGGCACAAATGCGTTCGTAAGAGCCATAATCAAGCTCACAACCATAGGAGCCTTCACTTCCTAAGCTGATAAGATGGTTCGAATCAAGACTGCGGATGAGTGCACTTGCCTCTGACAACCACTTTTCAAACTCTGGTAAAGCTTCCTTTGAAAAGGCACGTGGCTCGTTACATAGCTGCCACGACATGATGGTTGGGTCGTCAACATAGCGCACACCAGTGTAGCGGTTAGTCCTACTAAGGATGTAACGGATGTGCTCATATAACATAAGGTGTGCCCGTTGGTTGGAAGCGAATTGGCTTGCAAACTTGGTGTATGCACCATATCCATCTCGTCGAGGTATAACAACAGGTCCCTTACCAGCCCAATCCAAGTAAGCACCATAGCCTCCACTCCATTCCCAAGAGTTAGTGAGATAAAGCACAGCAACCATCTTTCGCTTGCTCATCTCTGATAGTAAGTAATCCAAACCAGCAAGAATACTATCGTTATAAACGCCGGGGTTGGTTTGTAAGACTGGTGCTATCTTATCCTCCACACCCGTATCTCCATCTGCTCCAACGAGTATTCGGAGGTTATCAAGCCCCAGCTGGTGCATTGCATCAAGCTCTTTACAGAGCCGTTGGCGGTTTCCCTCCTTCCCTTCCATGCCCAACAAAGAACCATACCAGAAGTTTGTTCCCACATAACAATAAGGCTTCCCGTCTCGAACAAAGCGTCCGTTAACCACTTTCACAAAGTTACTTGCCATTGTACTTACCATCATTGATAAACCAATTAACGTCATAAAAACTCTTTTCATACTATCAGTAGCTATTAAAAATTATATCTATTATACTGCACAAGATGATGATTTAGGTTTGAAGGATGTCTACTTACAATCCCTTTTCACTGCCTTTTCTATGTCATCTGCATTATGACTAATTACATAACCAACATGAACATGTACTCTTAATAACGCACTTTTCTCACTTTTATTTGCTAACTTTGTAGCCAAATGCACAATCAATTCATAGATATAGAAGAAGTTCTTTGATTTCGTAGAGCGCGCTAAAAGCATTGGTATTACCATCCCCATTGTACTTGGCATTAAGCCTTTCACAAAGCTATCACAGCTTACAATGGTACCAAAGTGGTCAACCAGCTCTTGAAATAAAGCTTATCTCAATAACAGAACATCAAGCAACTAAAGATAAAGAGAGGATGAACTTTTCTGATGTAATAGGTCAGGAGGCTACGAAACAACGCCTCCTACAGATGATAAAAGAGGATCGTGTGCCCCATGCAATGCTCTTCTGTGGTCCAGAGGGAGTAGGGAAAATGGCACTCGCAATGGCTTTTGCCAACTATCTCCTTACTGGAGACGAGGTCGACAACACTGACTCTCCACTCATCTCAAACGCTATTGCCATGCTTCGGAAGTGGGAACATCCTGACTTACACTTCTCTTTTCCAACCATAAAGTTGCCCAGTATGAGTGGAGACCACCAACCCGTAAGCTCTGACTTCGCAAAGGAATGGCACGAACTCATCATGTGTGGCGCCTATTTCACTATGAATCAATGGATGAAACAGATGGGTGCTACAACGCAGCAGGCGATTATTACAGGTGCAGAGAGCGATGAGTTATCACGTGTTCTATCCTTAAAATCAAGTCAAGGAGGCTATAAGGTGTCTATCATCTGGCGTCCGGAACGCATGAATCTCACATCTGCCAACAAACTACTAAAGCTCTTGGAGGAGCCACCGCAGGGCACTATCTTCCTCATGGTATGCGAGGAACCAGAGAAGCTACTCGAAACGATCATCAGTAGAACACAGCGAATTGATGTGAAGCGAATTGATGATAATGCTATAGAACAGGCTCTTATCCATCAAAGGGGGATAGAACCTGATGCCGCAAAACGCATTGCACATATTGCACATGGCAGTTGGCTCAAAGCCTTAGAAACCCTTGATACGAGCAACGAGAACCGTGAGTTCCTCAATATGTTCCAAATGCTTATGCGCTTATGTTACCTCCGTAACGTCAAAGACCTCAAGCGCTGGAGTGAAGTTGTTGCTGGTTATGGTCGTGAGAAGGAGCGTCGTATGCTCGTTTACTTCCAACAGCAAGTGCGAGAAAACTTCATCTTCAACTTCAGGAACGCTGAACTTAACTATATGACACTCGAAGAGGAGAACTTCGCCAAGAACTTTGCTCGTTTCATTAATGAAGCAAATGTGATTGAAATTAACGAACTCTTCGAACGTGCCAATCGTGATATTGGACAGAACGCAAACGCTAAGGTGGTCTTTTATGATGTAGCTCTAAAGCTCATTGTATTGCTGCTCAAGAAGTGAAACAGCCCATCAAAACAAGAAAGATAATCAACATATATATAGGCAGAAATGCCACACAGCAAACAAAAAGATAGATTCCAATGGATTATAAAGATATGAAATTCAAGGTCTGGCACGGCTGCGATCGAGGCTTATGTCATAAAGGTTGCGGCAGACAGGATCGTCAACTCAACACATACGATTGGTTAGCTGATGTTCCAGGGAACAACCAGACAACCGATCTTGTTGAGGTTCAATTCAAGAACACACGCAAGGGTTACTATCATAATGTCAACAACTTAGACCTAAAAAAGGGTGACATCGTAGCTGTCGAAGCAAATCCCGGACACGACATAGGGATCGTTACACTGACAGGTAGGCTCGTTAAGCTACAGATAAAGAAGTCGACAGCAGTCAAGTCACCCGATGATATCAAGCGAGTATATCGTTTGGCTAAAGAAGTCGACATGCAGAAGTATCATGAAGCAAAAGCCCGTGAGCACCGAACAATGATAGAGAGTAGGCAGATAGCTAAGGGCTTGGGGCTGAAGATGAAGATTGGTGATGTGGAGTACCAAGGCGATGGCAACAAGGCAATCTTCTATTACATTGCAGACGAACGAGTTGACTTTAGACAGCTCATAAAGGATCTTGCAGCTGCTTTCCACGTCCGCATTGAGATGAAACAGATTGGTGCTCGACAGGAAGCAGGGCGCATTGGTGGTACAGGACCATGTGGAAGAGAGCTTTGCTGTGCTACTTGGATGAAGAACTTCTCGAGTGTCTCCACCACAGCAGCACGTATTCAAGACATCTCCCCGAACCCAACTAAGCTCGCCGGAATGTGTGCTAAGCTCAAGTGCTGCCTCAACTACGAGGTTGACCAGTATATGGAAGCTAGCAGAAAGCTCCCAAGTAAGGAGGTATTGTTGGAGACTATGGATGGTGAATACCATCTCTTCAAGACGGATATACTAAGTGGTCAATGCACATACTCGACCGATAAGAACTTAGGAGCAAACCTCGAGATAATCAGTGCGGCTCGTGCTAAGGAGATCATAGAGATGAATAAGCGTGGAGAGAAGCCTCTCTCGCTACTTGAGGATGGTAAGGCTAAGCCTGCAAAGAAGTCTGCTGACTTGCTTGCAGGAGCCGATCTCAGTCGTTTCGATAAGGCTAAGAAGCGCAAAAAAGGGAATCAGCAGCGCAATAACAACAATTCACAAGGGGGACACCAGCAACGTGATAACAATCGTAACCAGCGTGCCGCACAGGACAGCCAACGCCCGAATAACGATAACAACCGCTATCAACAGAATGGTAATCGCAGGCAGAATAACGTGCGAAAACAGCCCCAAAGGCAGGAAGAAGGCGCAGCACAAAACAAGAAACAAGAGGACAAGAAGCCTCAACAAACACAAAGAATACAGGAATGAGAACGAAGGTTTTCACCTTTATATATATGGTGGTACTCTTGCTATGGGGCATGAGTACCACTTCATGTAACGATCCACGCACCTATGACCACTATGAAAGTGTATCGGTAAAGGGCTGGGAACGTAATGATACTCTTACCTTCAACTTACCAAGGCAGTGGGAAGGTAGTTATGAACTAAGCCTTGGGCTTCGTGCTTCGCAGACTTTTCCTTATCGCAGTGTGAGCCTAATTGTGGAGTCAGCTATCATCAATTACAAGCATAAGAAGAAGCTGGAAAGGATGAGGCGAGACACAATTCATTGCGAAATCATCACGGATAAGGGTATGTTAGCAGGTCAAGATGGCATCAGTAATACGGAGATTCGCCAGCACGTAGCGTCTTTCCAACTAAATAGGAACGACTCTCTGCACATTACCATACACCATGTTATGAGTCGAAATAGTATTCCCGGCATCAGTGACATAGGTCTAAGATTGCAGAAGAGATAGCCTCTACAATCCCTCCAAAAGCCTCACCCCCGCCCTTTCTAAAGCCTCACCCCCGCTCCCTCTCCGAATGGAGAGGGGAGTAGATAGTACCATTTCCCACAGAACAAACAACTCGTTTACTTGTCTACCAGTCAACTCATCAACTCAAAATAATCATAATTTTGAATTATGAATTATGAATTTTGAATTACACGAGGGCGTTTCTTTGATGCAAGGAAAGCCTCTCTTCAATACGAAGGAACGCCCTTCTCGATTGGAGAAGGGCGTTCCTTTAATCAATGACATTGCCACAAGGTAGGGACAGACGCCCTCGTCTGTCCGCATAGGAAGATGTATTTCACAAAGAAGTAAGGAGGTTAGACCGGACAGACGAGGGCGTCTATCCCTACTTTGTGATACTGTCTTCGTATGCAAATAATGCTATCTACTCCCCTCTCCATTCGGAGAGGGGGCGGGGGTGAGGCTTCTCCTCCCACTTACTGACGTATCAAGTTACGTCCAGCATCTATACGAAGGAAGATGAAAAGAAGTAATGTGAAGCCCCATAGTGACGAACCGCCATAACTGAAGAAAGGCAGAGGAATACCGATAACGGGCGTTAATCCGAGTACCATTCCTATGTTAATGAACAAGTGGAAGAGGAAGATTCCCGCGACACAATAGCCATATACACGTCCAAACTTAAATGGTTGGCGATCCGCTAAGTACATTAGTCGAAGGATAAGGCATAGGAATAACACCAGAACAGATGCTGAACCGAGGAACCCCTCCTCCTCTCCTACGGTGCAGAAGATGAAGTCTGTGTCTTGTTCCGGTACGAACTTCAACTTCGTTTGAGTACCATTTAGGAAGCCTTTACCCTGTAGTCCACCTGAACCAATGGCTATCTCACTTTGATGCACATTGTATCCAGCACCCGCCAAGTCCTCATCTAAACCCAAAAGAACGTTGATACGCACACGTTGGTGGGGTTGCATCACATCGTTCAGCACGTAATCAGCTGAATAGAAAAAGGCGATTGAGCCCAGAGCAAACAAGGCTATATAGAAGTAATGGGCAAAGCGTGTGTTCATTCCGTTATATATCAGATAACCTATCACGCATGCCGACAGAATTAATTGTACCCAAACAATATCGAAAGGAATAACAAACTCGGAGAAAAGGAGAGCCAGTCCCGTTACTCCAAAGACGTAAGTGAGTAACAAGCGAGTCTTCCGCTTGTCATTAACATACACCCATACCATCATCGAAGAGAATATTTGAACCAGCAACAATACGACAAACTTACCTACGGACGTTGGTGTATCCCATAAGAAAACCTCCTCATATTTAATACCAACGACGAAGTATATCACCATTGCCAAGCCCATGAAGAGAAACGAGCCAGGCATTCCTTCACGATACAACATGAGGAAGAAGGACAGATAAACAAGTGCGGAACCTGTCTCACGTTGCCCTACAATGCACAACATGGGCAAAAAGATAATGCCACAAGCACCTGCAAAGTGTTTCCAGTTATGGATAGTAAAGCCGTAAGCGGACATGAACTTGGCTATTGCTAAGGCTGTGGCAAACTTCGCGAACTCGGCCGGTTGCAGTCGCAAAGGTCCCATGACAATCCATGACCGCGATCCCTTAATGGAGTGCGGATTGAAGATTGTGGCAAAGAGTAGCAGTACCAATAGTCCGTAGATGACGTAGGCAAAGGTATCATAGAAGCGGTCATCCAGCATTAGGAGTACGAAACCCAAACAGATGGAAGTACCTATCCATACGATCTGCATACCTGACCGACTGGCAAGAGAGAATATCTCGGTGTCACCATAAGTATAACTAGCACCACAAACACTCACCCATCCGAAGCTAAGCAATGCGATATAGATAGCGATTGTCCACCAGTCCAGTGAACGAAGAACGCCCGGTTGCCTATCTGTTGAATAATTACTTACCACGATTTACATTCTCCTTGCTTTTCGACTTAGCCTTGGGTTGCTCCTTCGACTTGTCCTTTGGCTTGTCTTTCGCCTTATTGTCTTTACTCTTCTGTTGCTTGTCTTTATGATTATCTTTACTCTCTTTGCGCACTTCCTTGGGCTTTTTGGACTTGTCGCGTTCCTTTTCTCGAGGTCTCTCCTTGTCCTTTTCGGGCTTATCCTTATCCTTGTCTTTACCCTTCTCCTCGGTCTTTACCAACTCT
The DNA here is from genome assembly GCF_000377625.1 of Prevotella veroralis DSM 19559 = JCM 6290. Classification (GTDB taxonomy): domain Bacteria; phylum Bacteroidota; class Bacteroidia; order Bacteroidales; family Bacteroidaceae; genus Prevotella; species Prevotella veroralis. The sequence goes on from NZ_KB898327.1 coordinate 206,825, forward strand.
TCAGGCTCCACCTTGATAGCTGGATCATTCTGTGATTGCTTCTTTCTCTCCTTTTCTTCTGCCTCTTTCTGCTGTTGGGCTTCCTTGAGTTTAGCTGCTTCTGCCGCCTCCTGCTTCTGGTTTACCATCTTTAAAGAGTCCTTTATCTGATTGACGCGTTTGATAGAATCGAGGCGAAGAGAGTCCGCATGCGTCAATGGACGCTTGAAGGGGTAAGAAATGTGACGCTTCTGAAGGACATCAGCTCTAGCTGCATCACCCGGAGTTAACTTACCATTAATATATTGCTCTATCATTAATGAACCGATAGGAACACCATAGTCGGCACCAAAACCACCATTCTCTACATAGACAGCAATGGCAATCTTTGGCGTATCAACAGGTGCAAAACCCATAAAGACAGAGTGGTCTCGACCGCGATTCTGCGCCGTACCCGTCTTACCAGCTAATGAGTAGCCGGGGTGAACGGCATGCGCACAGGTACCACCACGTACTGATGACATCATACCAGCTATGACTTCTTGATAAGATCTGACGCTTCCCTTCGTGCGATGGTGCTCCAAATACTTCTTATCAAGTTTCTTTCCTTCGATATGACGAACGATGTGTGGCGTGATATAATAGCCTCGATTGGCTATCGTTGCACCGAGGTTTGCTATCTGTAATGGCGTCAGATTGACCTCGCCCTGACCGATAGAGATGGATATAACAGATAGTGGATTCCATGTCTTGAAGGCGTGATCATAGAACTGCGCATTCGGTATCATACCACGCTTCTCACCGGGTAGATCAATGCCTAACTTATACCCGAAGCCCATGGAAACCATATAGTTTCGCCATACCGTCATCGCCTCATCAAGTGTTTTATACTTCTTTCTATTGGACAGCATGTGGTAAAGTCCCCAACAGAAGTAGCCATTGCAGGATGTACTAATAGCAGGGACGAGAGCTAAAGGAGACGCATGTGAGTGACAGCCTACATGTAAGCCCTTGAAATTGAAACCATGGTTGCAAACGTAACGGGTCGAGTCGTTGATGATTCCCTCTGTGTAGTAAGTAACCGCCTGACTAGTCTTGAAGGTAGAACCCGGTGGGTATTGACCCATGATAGCACGGTTAAGTAAAGGCTTAGCGGGGTCTAATGTCAAATCACGCTGATACTTACCACGCAACTTACCAATCATCATGCGAGGATCAAAGGTTGGTGAAGAGACCATTGCGAGCACCTGACCTGTCTTAGGTTCTATCGCTACGATAGCACCGAGTTTACCCTCCATCAAGCGTTCACCTAAGGCTTGTAAGTCGGCATCAAGACCTAATTGAAGGTCGCGACCGGGTTGTGGTCTCTGGTCGTATTCACCATTCTTGTAGCGTCCTTGTATTCGTCCATGAGCATCGCGCAAGAGTATCTGTACGCCTTTACGACCACGTAGATCCTGCTCGTACTCACGCTCAACCCCCATCTTACCTATATAATCGCCGGGCTGGTAATAATCGTCATCCTCGATGTCACTCTGACTAACTTCAGCAACGTCACCAAGCACATGTGCAGCTATTGGTCGTTGGTATTGTCGAACGCTGCGCTTCTGTATGTAGAAGCCAGGGAAGCGATAGAGCTTCTCTTGGAAAGCGCTAAATTCCTTATCACTCAGCTGACTCATGAAGAGTTGTTGGGTGAATCTGGAATAGCCGGGGTTCTTGTTTCTATCCTTAATATCGTGTAGGCGCTTTAGGAAGTCAGCTTTCGTTATACCTAAAGTATTACAGAAGTCGAGTGTATCAAGATGACCTGCCATCTCGTTAGTAACCACCATGATGTCATAAGCCGGCTGGTTATACACCAACAGCTTACCATTCCTATCGGTGATAGTACCACGTGATGGGAACTCAATCTTCTTTAGGAAAGCATTTGAGTCAGCACTCTTTCTATAGTCATCACTCGCTATCTGAAGAGCAAAAAGTCGGAGAATATAAATAACAACAATGCCTATTGCAACTGCACTAAGCACTAATCGACGCTTCTCAAGATCATAATTCTTCATCCTTCTAACGCCTCCTTACATTCTCAATAACAAGGATCAGAATCAATGTAAGCAATGAACTGCCACCAATACACTCGAGCCACTCTAACACATTAAAGAAGCTGAACATCTCTAAAGAGAAGAATACTACATTATAGATAAGCGTCAGAATAACTGCATACCACGTGTATTGTGGTACTCCTAAGGTATCCATTCCTGGCTGGAAGTCGTCACTGCTGTCCCGAGGAATGAATGGTTGAAGGATAAAGGGTTGTAAAGCTGCAATGAAAGTAAGGGATCCCGAGGCTACACCGGGCGTATTAGAGAAGGTGTCAATGATAAGTCCCATCAAGAAACCCCACAACAATATAGCCCATTGGGGATAGTTACGTGGGAACAAGAGAATGAAGTAAACATACAATAAAGGCGTAGCAACAGCAAACAGATGGATGTGATTAAGGACAAACACCTGTGCCAATATCAGGACTACAAACCATAATAAACGTTTTAGGAAATCTACATTCATTCTCTCTTACCTTATTATATAAAAGAACTGCCAGATTGGTTCTTGCCCACAAGGAAGCTCTGATTTACACCAAATAAAAAACTCGTCTCTATTCCTTACTCGCCTTGGTTCGCATTCTGCTGCTCTATCGGCTTGATAGAATCTTGCGCTGCCTTGATCACCTGACGTTGCTCTCTAATAGAGGCATCATCAATGACACAGACATCACGAAGGTTGCCGAAGTCGGTCGATAGTTCAATGGCTAGACGATAAGAAAGTCCATCCTCGGAATTATAGACATGCTTTATCTTACCCACTAACACGCCTGCGGGGAACACAGAAGAGTATCCACTTGTGACTATACGATCGCCTAACTTAAACTTAGCATGGCGTGGGACATCATCAAGATAAGCCATATCTGTTGCGCCACCATTCCAATGAAGATAACCAAAGTAGTCTCTTCCTTGAATAGAACAACTGATATTCGACTTTGAGTTAAGCACTGGAATTACCACAGCATAGTGAATACCAGCCATATAGACAATACCCACAACGCCATTGCCACAGGCTACACCCATATCCTTTCTAACGCCATCCCATGTTCCTTTATTAATCGTTATAAAGTTATCTGGTCTATCCAGACTATTGGAAACAACCTTTGCCTGTATCAGACGGAACTTCGAAAGAAAGCGATACTGACCACGTAAGAAGGTTGAATCTTTCGTCTTATCATATAGTTGAGAGGATAGTTCGCGTACTTGATGTTCTAACTCTAAGTTGCGTTTAGTTAGTTTCTCATTCACCTCCCCCATAGTAAGATAGGACGTAACTTTCGAACTCGCCTCATACGCCAAACCAGCGACATAGTTAGCAGATGTGAACCACACACTGCCCTGATAGTCATTGAATCGGAACAAAAGAACCATACTCAAGACTTCCAGGGCAACAAACAAGAACCAATGCTTGTACCTAGCAAGGAACTCTGTCAGATTGTGCATGAACCTATTTGTTATCTCATTAAGAACGAGAAACGGTCTACGTTCTTCAATGCAATGCCTGCTCCCTTAGCAACACTGTGCAATGGGTCTTCAGCAATATGGAATGGAATGTTAATCTTATCAGTAAGTCGCTTATCGATACCACGTAGTAATGCACCACCACCACTGAGGTAGATACCATTCTTAACAATGTCTGCGTAAAGCTCTGGTGGTGTATTCTCTAATGCAGAAAGAACAGCATTCTCTATCTTAGCAACAGTCTTATCAAGACAATGTGCAATCTCTTGATAGCATACAGGAACCTCCATCGGGAGAGCTGTAATACGGTTAGGACCATGAACAATATAGTCCTCTGGAGCCTCATCTCCTAAATCTGTAAGGGCTGAACCAACATGAAGTTTGATACGTTCTGCCATACGTTCACTGACCTTCACATTATGTTGACGACTCATATATTCCTGTATATCAGCAGTGAGGTCATCGCCAGCAACGCGGATAGAGTTATTACAAACAATACCACCTAATGATATAACGGCAATCTCTGTACTACCACCACCAATATCAACAATCATGTTTCCCTCTGGAGCTTCTACATCTAATCCCATACCAAGAGCGGCAGCCATTGGTTCAAAGATTAGATATACATCACGTCCATCTGCATGTTCTGCAGAGTCACGAACAGCGCGCAACTCAACTTCTGTGGACCCAGATGGAACGCCAATTACCATCCTTAATGATGGAGAGAAGAATCGGTTACCACTATGAACCATCTTTATCAAGCCACGCATCATTTGCTCACAAGCAGTAAAATCAGCGATAACTCCATCACGTAGAGGTCGAATAGTACGGATGTTAGGGTGCTCTTTCTCGTACATCATCTTTGCGTCTCCACCAACCGCAATCATCTTATCTGTACGACGATCCAAAGCTACGACTGAAGGCTCATCTACCACAATCTTGTCATCACTGATAATGATTGTGTTTGCCGTTCCCAGGTCCATAGCAATCTCCTGGATAAATGAAAATAATCCCATTAATGTATGTTTTGTAAGTGTATATTTCTATTTAGAGAGTTACTCCTTGTCAATAAGTTCTTCCTTTAAGAGGCAAGTTTTATATGTTTACTCGGCTACAAACCAAGAGTGAATAGCCGTATCGTAATGGCTACTAACACCAAAGGCACGCTCCGCAAACATCTTCCTGTCTTCAACATCTGTTTGTGCACCTTTTGTATTGAGTATCTGTAACAACACAGGGTATTCAGCCTTACTTGGAATGATGACTACATCTTTGAAGTTCTTTGCACCAGCACGAATCAAAGAGATGCCACCGATGTCTATCTTCTCAATAATATCCTCCGAGCTAGCCCCACTAGCGACTGTTTGCTCAAAAGGATACAAGTCTACAATAACTAAGTCGATTGCTGGAATATCATATTCAGCCATCTGATTCTGGTCACTCTCATTATCACGACGTGCCAAGATACCGCCGAAGATCTTCGGATGTAACGTCTTTACTCGACCTCCAAGTATGGATGGGTAAGAGGTTACATCCTCTACCTTCTGACAGTCATAACCTAATGACTCTATAAATTCTTGCGTACCTCCAGTGCTTAAAAACTTAACCCCTTCGGCATGTAACTTCTTGAGTAAATCATCAAGCCCATCCTTATGAAAGACTGAGATAAGCGCAGTCTTTATTTGTTTTGTACCAGCCATTGTAAAACATTTTATGGATTTGAATTGCAAAGTTACTAAGTTATAAGCGACTAAGCAACATTTTATCTCAAAAAAAACTAAAACCTATCAACTAATTGTGTAATATCAAATTAGCTGCTAATCTGTCGCTTTTATCTGCCTCTAACGTTTGATTCCTATGGCATCCAAAATACCTTGAATCTCACTACCAATCCCTAATATCTGATCCAAAACGCCGTCTTTTGCACCTTTCGCCATATAACGAGCACAATCCCCTTCGAGCTTCCCAATGCGCTGGCGTTCAGCTACCGTATAGTCATGACGAGCTATCCTGCGACGAATCTTACCGAACTTGTTAACAGCTTTCTTCCATTTCTTTACCGTATAGTATTGGCTGTTATCGCGCAATTCATACGAGAAGTTCTGTAAGTCGTTGATAGCCGACTCACGTGTAGAACATGAGCTAACGGACAGGGTCGTGGCTATAAGTGCAACGCCCATAAGCATGTTTTTAATATTACGTTTCATCTTTATAACTCCTAATTTGTCATTACTTGATTGGGACAAAAGTAGAAAATAATAATGAAGATAACAACAAATGACACGGATAGTTTTCATTCTTTTTCTACTTTTTAACTACCTTTGTTCCATGAATTTTGCATCAACACTACTTCTTTGGTACGATAATAACGAGCGTCCACTGCCTTGGCGTGAGACGAAAGATGCCTATGCGATATGGCTTAGTGAGGTTATTCTACAACAGACACGAATAGTTCAAGGCATGTCTTATTGGCAACATTTCATGCAGCAATGGCCTACAATCTACGACTTAGCTAATGCGTCGGAAGATGAAGTATTGAAGGCTTGGCAGGGACTAGGTTACTATTCTCGGGCAAGGAATCTACACAAGGCAGCACAGCAGGTAGTGGAACTGAAAGGCTTTCCCCACACAGCAAAGGAATTGAAGAAACTGAAAGGTGTTGGTGAATATACCGCTGCTGCCATTGCTTCCTTTGCCTTTGATGAGAAGATAGCAGTCGTTGACGGTAATGTCTATCGGGTGCTTTCTCGCTATAAAGGTATCGATACACCAATAGACACGACATCGGGTAAGAAGGAGTTTCAAAGTCTAGCACAAACACTCTTGCCAACGCATGATTCAGCGCGATATAACCAAGCGATCATGGACTTCGGAGCAATTCAATGTACTCCAACTTCCCCTCATTGCGACATTTGTCCCTTATGTGAGTCCTGCGTTGCCTTTCGTGAGCAGCGTATTAATCAACTACCCGTTAAAAGTAAGAAGATTCATCAGCAGGAGCGTCACTTGACGTATATTTACATTCAATATAACAATGAAATAGTCTTACACCAGCGTGGTGCAGGGGATATATGGCAAGGTCTTTGGGAGTTACCACAGCTTGAGCATCTATCAAAAGAGGATGGGGAGGAATGGAAAAAGGAGACAATAGAAGTTTGTAAAGACGTGAAGCATGTTCTTACACACCAACTTCTTTTCGCCAATCTCTACTATTGGGCACCACAGCAACGCCCTATCCTATCTGCTGACTTTATATGGATTCCTACAGAAAAGATTGCTGATTACGCACTTCCAAGACTGATGGAGATTCTGTTGGATAGGTTAAGAAAGAGCAACTTAATGTGAGGCTCCACTCTTTAACATCGATTCGTACCATTCGAAATGAAACATAAAGTAGGGACAGAACCCCTCGTCTGGTAATTTAGAATTCATAATTCAAGATTCAAAATTGTGATTACTTCTGTCTAAAATAGTGCCAAAAGTAGGGACAGAACCCATCGTCTGGTAATTTAGAATTCATAATTCAAGATTCAAAATTGTGATTACTTCTGTCTAAAATAGTGCCAAAAGTAGGGACAGACGCCCTCGTCTGTCCGCCAAAAGGGAATCAAACACTATATAGCCGAAACACGAAAAGCACCTAAGGAGGCATGAAAGAAAAAGGAAGAAGGTCTGTGTGAGAGTGTAACAAGGAATTGCCTCGTTAGCAACAGACAAAGAGACGAAAAAGAGGAGAGGCTTTCCTCAATTTGAAAAGGGCGTTTCTTTGAAGTGAGAAGAGGCTTTCTTCATAGCAAGAAGAGCGTCTGCTTGTTTTGTTGGAATATATAAACTCAAATACAAAAGAGAAATTATACCAAGGATATTGATGGTAGACGTCTTATTTAGAGAATATTAGTTGCATATTTAAATATCATTTGATTCTTATACTACCTACGTCCTATTAGAAGAGAGCATATCTGATCCCACTTATCGAAAGAATTGTATGCAATATGTTTCTTTATTAGGAAATGGCACAGAAGAAAGGGATTTCAAAGGCAGAAATAATTAAACAAGAGGATTTCAAACAAAAGGAAAGATAATATGGAAAAGATGCATTTAACACCACTATCAACTATTGTGGACGAGGTGTGGGGAGAGAAAGGTACAACCAAACGTGACGTTATGGAGAAACAAATAAATGACGAAGTTAATTCATACTACATCGGTGAGGCTATTCGCAAAGCACGCCTATCTCAAAACCTCACACAGGATGAATTAGGTAAGAAGATAGGCGTTCAACGGGCACAGATCTGTAGATTGGAAAGTGGTAGAAGTGTGATTACACTCCCTATTATGAGCCGAGTTTTTCAGGCATTAGGCATTGGCACAGCAACACTGGACTTAGGTATTGCTGGAAAGATAGCCTTATGGTAACATCCGATTATCCCCTACTCTTTCTTTCCAAAGTTCCCTTCGATGCGCAGCTGATGGGCAACAAGGAAAGGAAATACGCATACTATCATCACTATAACAAAGAACCAACGATAGCCAACAGCCTCTGCTAAGGCTCCTGCAAACAGTCCTGGTATCATCATGGAAAGTGCCATGAAGCCAGTACACAAAGCGTAATGGCTGGTCTTGTGTTCGCCTTGACTGAAATAAATCATAAACAGCATGTAGGTACTAAAGCCGAAGCCGTAACCGAAGTTCTCAATAAATACGGCAATACTAATGGCTATCACATTATCGGGAAGCATATAGGCAAGATAGACATAAGCAATGTTGGGCAAGGTGATAGCTGCCGTCATTGGCCATAGCCAGCGTTTCAAGCCATCACGACTAATCATCATTCCACCGATAATGCCACCTAAGAGAAGTCCTAAAACGCCCACGACACCATTAACGGTACCATATTCTATCTCGGAAAGAGCCAATCCCCCTTTTGCTATAGGTGCTTGCAGGAAGAGCTGAGAGACTGGAGTTATCAGTGCTTCGGGCAGTCGGAAAAGGAGTAGGAAAGCTATTGTTATTAACGATTGATCCTTTTTTAAGAAGGAGACAAAGGTTTGGCAGAAATCTAATAGGAGTTGAGATTTAGAAACACTGACCTTATCCGTATCTTCTGAAGGCCTCGGTAAAATGAAACGATGGTACAAAGAAAGACCGATGAACAATGCCATCAGACCATAAAAGACCAATGCCCATGAAAGTTGGATGCCCACTATCTTATGTAAAAGACCTGCCAAGGCAATCAATCCGCCCTTACCAACAACCATCGAAATGCGATAGAACGTTGAACGAATACCCACAAAGAAGGCCTGATCATGCTGATTAAGTCCCATCATATAGAACCCATCGGCCGCAACATCATGTGTAGCACTACTGAAAGAAAGTAGCCAAAAGAAACAGATAGAGCCTTGTAGCCAAAAAGAAGTGTTCACCGTGAAGGCAACACCCGCAAAGGCAGCACCGAGGAATAGCTGCATAACGACAATCCACCAGCGTTTCGTCTTAACCAAATCGAGGAAAGGACTCCACAAAGGTTTGATTACCCAAGGAAGATATAACCATGAAGTATAAAACGTTACTTCGGCATCTGACAAGCCTAACTGCATATAGACTTGAATGGATAAAACGGTTACGGCTATATAAGGAAGCCCTTCCGCAAAATAGAGCGAAGGGATCCATGCCCATGGGCTTATCTTTCTTTCAGCTTTCAATGTGCGTATTATCTTTTATGTGTAATTATCTGCTAACGAGCACAAAGATACACAAAATTAATGAGAATACACTATGATACTCTTTTGTAAATATGTTGTGAATATTGTTGCAAACGCTCATTTTGAAATATATCTCGCTCTATATTTTCGTTATATAAAGGTTGTCTCTCACGAGGTAAGACTCCTGTATAATATCGAGGAATATCAAATTTTGCACTAAGTAACTTCAAATTCTCTTATAAGACAATTCTTTATCAAACTTAAGCAATGATAATCAGTAAGCTAAAAAGAGCCTTTTTATTACGAACAAAAGGTAAAAATAATAGGCATATCATAGGTAATCAGAAATGGAATTAATGATAGGAAAGACAATAGGAACAGCATACAACTACATGAGACAAAGTCAGGCTAATAAAGAGCAAAAATGTTTTTGCTGTCATTTCTATCATCCTTTTTTACCCTTAATCCTCTGATAAAGAACGTATTAGTATAAATGTTAAAAATGACAGCAACTATAATTAAAACTAAATTAGGGGTTTTGTGTTACATAAATAAGCTCAAGGAATCAAAGAAGCTGTGATGCAATAACTTTACATATAGGCTATTTACGGCTACATGGAACAACTCATTGCAAAAGAAAGAAGTAAAAAAGGCGACAGTCTTAACGACTATCGCCCTCGCAGATATTGATTGTTTCAGATATTACATACCTAAAGCTTTCTTTGCATTCTCATTGTTTGGATTAACCTTAAGCACCTTCTGGAAGTACTCTTCAGCTACAGCCTTGTTACCTTTCTTTGAGTTGTAGAAACCTAAACCATAGTAAGCTCCTTCCAAATAACTCTTGCTATCCTCATCAAGATTAGGCTTTGCTTCCTCGAAAGCTGCTACTTTCTGATAGATTTCAGCAACCTTGTCAGGGTCGTTCATAAGCTGAGCTACATTGGCTTGATTCAACCATACCCAGTCAGAAATTGATGGGAACTTTGTGACCATCTGCTCATATACATCAAAGGCTTTAGCAAGTACGGCATTCTTCGCAGCACGATCTGTAATGCCTTCTGCCTTTGTTACGTATGTATTTGCAAGTGTTGCCCAATCGTTATTGGTTGCTTTCTTACTCTTTGAGAGATAATCCTGCTGTACTTCAAGAGCCTTATCTTCATTGCCCTGTGCAACATAGATTGCAGCAAGAGTCTTCATTGGCTCGAGGTTATTGGCATCAAGCTCAAGGGCTTTGTTGACTGCGGTAATTGCTTCATCATACTGTTTGTTACCGCAGAGAGCCTTTGCATACATATCATAGTCGTTTGACACCTTCTTACCCTTACCTGCAAACACTACATTTGCGAAGTTAACTGCCTGTGGATAATCCTTTAACTCAACAGCTGCCATCATAGCGATACGGCTGAGATACTCACTACCAGGGAACTTCTCAAGACCTTGCTTTGCTACATTCAAAGCCTTGTTATAATCCTTTGTGATGTAAGCAGCAAAGCCGTAGTTATAGAAGTTGTCCTCTGACATATTAGCAGGATTGCCCTTATCATACCACTTCAAAGCTTCGGAATACTTACCATCGCGCAGCATGATCTCTGCAGCAGTAGCCTCTACTGGATAGTCTGGCTTAACTTTACGAAGTTCCTCTAACTTAGCAACTGCAACCTTTGAATTTACATGACGATATACCTTAGCATAACGCTCATAGGCTGTTACATTCTGTGGATCAAGGCTGATTGCAGTCTGATACTGCGTTGCGGCAGCACCTGCATTACCAATAGAATCTTGGATTGCAGCGATGTCGCCAAGAAGTACATAAGCTAAACTACCATTGAACTTCTTATTGTTTATAACACTCTGCGCAATTGCATCTGCCTGTGTGTAATTATGCTGTAATAGGTAAACATTACCCAAAGCAACCAAAGCTTCCTCATTCTTCTTGAAATTCTTCTGATACTCCTTGATGAGTTCCTTTGCTGCCTTTGGATCGTTTGGAGCTGCTTCAATAGCCGCAACTATAGGCTTCAAAGCCTCTGCATAATTAACCTCCTGTGCCATTGCTGGAGTTGACATTGCCAACATCAAAGCTCCAGCTACTAAATATTTCTTTGTTTTCATAATTCTCTTCTTTTAATGTTTAATACCAGTGAAAACTATCATTAAGATGTTTGTTAAACGCTATGGTTTAAGAGAAATTGCTTCGTTGTCGACAATTATAAACATTTATAAGAGATTATAACACTCAAATAAATAATAAAATCGAATCAACTAAACAATTATAACCTATCATTAACCACTATTTAAACTATCACCCGTTAACTATATAAGTTATACTCCTTATTCTGTCTTAACTTCTACTTCGCGAATGTTAATCTGACCTCGATAAGGAAGTAAACCTGCTTTGAAGATTATCTTCTGACCAATAGGATTGGTTACGAAGTTTGCAAATGCCCAAGGTAAAGCCTTATGAGGATCGGCAACAATAGCATAAATTGTTCTAACAAACGGATATCTACCATCTAAAAGATAGGCTTGATAAGGTTGCCAACTATTACCTGGTTGCGCAATGGTAGCCTTTGAAAGAGCAACCACTGTAATATCTTTTTTGAATGTGGTGTTCGTTGAGTCACGATGATCATTCAACCAATTGGAACCAATAACACCTATAGCGTTGGGAGTCTTGTGAACATAGTCAACAACTGATTTACTATTGTTAGCAGCAACAATGTTCGTACTCTTGATGTTCTTTCCACCTAAAATGGAGTCGACTACATAATGTAATGTGGCTGAAGCCTTATTATCAAAAACAACTTCAATGTTGCCTTGATTATTCTTAGGATTCAACTGCTTCCAATTTGCAATCTGTCCACTAAGAATCTTCTTCACATCATTAACCGTCATACAAGAATCGTTGTTCGCACGATTAACAATGAAAGCAATTCCATCATAGCCTATTGGGAATACTTCTGGAATAGGACCTTTTCCTCTTAAGATGGCATCTTCTCCTTTCGTCAAAGCATGTGAAGTGAAGAAGAGATTAACCTTCTGATTGAGGATTAACTTCATACCCGTGTTATCGTCAGTATAGATTGGCAATAAGTGGGTTTGTGGGTAACGGAACTGGTAAGTTTGTAACAGTTCCTCAATAATAGGACTAAAACTTTCGTCAGAGGCGAACTTAATCGTCCCTGACGTCGGTGTATCTGTTCTGCCGTCCTTAGCTTTCTTCTGACCACAAGAGATCAAAAGAGAACTAAGGCTAAGCATCAATCCTACCATAACGTAGAATCTGGATCTTTTCATATAAATTTGCTTTTACTGCAATTTGAAGGTAATAGGTAGAGTGAACCAAACATTTGCTGCTTGACCATTGTTCATACCTGGATTCCACTTCGGCATGCTGTTTACAACACGAAGAGCCTCACGATCAAGTGATGGGTCTACACCGCGAACAACTTGAGCTTGGCTTACGCTACCGTCACGTCCTACAACGAACTTAACGATGACACGACCTTGGATACCATTCTCAGCTGCAACTGCTGGGTACTGAAGGTGTGAGCTCAACCATGTGTTGACATTACCCTTGAATGAAGGCATCTGCTCTGCCACAGTAAAGATCTTATTCTCAACCTCTTCTTTTGGCTCTGGTTTTGGAGCTTCAACAACAGGTTTCTCAATCTTTGGTACAATCTGCTCAGGAGTTGCAACTGTAGTACGAGCGGCAGTTTCAGCACGGTTATCCGTACCTTCCTTATTCTCAACACCGACAGCTTTGGTCTCCTTATTCATCTTGACCATAGGTGGCATCTCTTCCTTTACATCCTTATCATCCTTGATAACAGGGGCTGTAAACTTAACAGTAGCACGAGTCTCTGGAACGACCTTTTCAGGTTCAATCTTCTTAGGCTCTGGCTGTTTCTGCTGCTTCTTACGTTCAGCTTGCTCTTTCTTTGCCGCTTCAAGAGCTGCCAACTCCATCTTAGCTGCGTATGCTTGTTGAGCAGCTAATTCATCATTGTGCTTCTTGATCTGGTATGCTAAGTAACCACCACCGAGGAATGCAGCAACAAGCAGAATAGCTAATGCTTTGATATTACGCTGAGATACGGACTTACGAAGCCTATACGCACCATACTCCTTATTTTTACCAGCGAACACCATGTCGACCCATTTAGGATCGTATAGATCTATTTTTGCCATTGTTTTCTTTCTTTAATTGTTTACGAATCAATGATTAAGCCTTAATCCCTTTCTTAGCCAATAGTGACTTGTCTTGGTCTGTCAGCTTGTCAATGACGTAAGTTCCAATGTATGAAATCTGCATTTCATCGAGGATATCTACCAAATGACGATAAGAAGCATGATCCGTTGGTTTAATAATGACAGTCATTGTAGACACCTTCTTGCCATTAATCATACCACTCTTAATCGCAGCAATCTCCGACTGATAAACACTGTCTGGATAAGCAGCTGGGTTCGCAGCCTTCTTACGGTTCAACTCTTTTACCGCAATACTCATATCTTCGTATGGCAGTGTAATAGCTTCACCTGTTGAAGGATCACCAACTTGCTTATGCTGAAGAACATATCGGATGCCCTTAGGAGTATTGCTCCAATCAGCAGCATGTAGCCAATTAGCGTTATCATACTCTGGTTTACCATTACCATAGAAGAGTTTGTCTCCATCGGCAATGTAAATCGTAATAGAGTGTGACTCTTTGGCCTCATTCTTCATAGACTCGTTTGGTGTCTTATCATTACTTGGCATAGTCAACTCCATAGTTGAAGGCTTGCTAAGTGAGGTACAAAGCATGAAGAAAGTGATCAGCAACATAAGCATATCTACCATAGGCGTAAAGTCTACGCGTACAGTCATCTTCTTCTGCTTACCGCCTCCTTTTTTTCCTTTTTCCATCATATCCATGTCTTTGACCTCCTTTACTTACTAGCTGCCTGAGCAGCCTTTTTAGCGTCCAACTGTGTGATCATGTAGTAATGGCTCTCATCCATATCCTGAAGTTCGCTCATTACTTTCTTAACAGTTCCATAAGGAGAATCACCATCAGACTTGATTGCAAGTCTAACCTTTGGATTTACTTGGCGGGCTGCGTTAACCCACTGCTGAAACTCTGTCATCTCCTGTCCTTGGATACTATCGAGAGGGATTCCCATCTTTGGGAGTTCTTTGCTACGCTCAGCTGCAGGCTTAGAAAGATATGCAGCCAACTTGTCGAGAGGTGTACCAAATGTAGACTCTGCCATGAAGGTTTTCTTCAGCTTTGGAGTTAAATCTGGTGCCATCTGATCAAGAATCTGACCAAGCTCGTTTGTATTATCGTAGCTCATAAATACCTGACCTTCGCCAGTTGGTGTACCATTAGGTCCTTTTTGAGGACTAACGAGGATTGTAAGGACGCCGTTCTCTGGCACCTTCATCTCAGACACAGAACCCGGAGTATTTACCTTCACTGGCTCATTCTTTACGAATGTAGAAGTCAGCATAAAGAAGGTAAGCAACAGGGTCATAACGTCTGACATAGGCGTCATGTCGATCCAAACGTCACTCTTCTTAATTTTTACTTTACCCATAGCGATAAATTTTTAAAGGGTTAGCAAAAATTAAGCCTCTTCTGTATGGTTTGCTTCGTATGTCTGAGCGATAGAATAACCAACCTCGTCGAGAGCGTAAGTCAACTTATCAACCTTATTAGAGAAGAAGTTGTAAGAAACTACAGCACACCATGATGTGGCAATACCGAATGCTGTGTTGATCAACGCCTCAGAAATACCAGCAGAAAGTGCAGCAGAGTCAGCGCCACCACCTGCAGACAAAGCAGAGAAAGACTTGATCATACCCGTTACAGTACCGAGAAGACCAGTAAGAGTACCAAGTGTAACCATTGTTGCAAGGATTGGGAGGTTCATTGTAAGAACTGGCATTTCAAGCTGAGTTGCCTCCTCATGAGCCTGCTGAATCTTAGCAACCTTCTGTGCCTTCTTTAGATTAGCATTAGCACCTGTCTCCATGTCTTTATAAGCATTCAAAGAAGCCTTAACAACATTAGCTACAGAACCTTTTTGCTGATCGCAAAGCTGATTAGCCTTAGCAAGATCATTTGCATTAAGAGCAGCCTTAATGTTTGCTACAAACTTTGGAAGAGAACCCTTACCGAAAGCGGTCTTCAAAGCCATCCAACGCTCAATAGACATTGCAAGTACTGAGAGCAAGAGAGTGTGGATTACAGGAACGACGACACCACCCTTAAAGATAGTACCCCAAACATCTGCAGGGTTCTCACGTGTACCTGGATCCTGGAAGTGCATATCATTACCGAACCATGTAAAGAACAGTGTGAATGCAACGATAGCGCAAACGACGATAACCCAGAATGCACCTCTAACTCCTGTGAAGCCCTCTGATTTCTTCTTTGGGGCTGCTTTTTGTTGTGTAGTTGCCATAATTTGATGAAATTTTAATTTTTAGTTATTAATGAATTAAACTGTTAATATCTTTCTGATTTTTAATTGTTTGTATGAGACAATGCCATTAGATACGTGTCACAGCATCATCTTATTTCCGCAAAGATAGCAATTAATGAGGAACTAAAACTACGATTAATAACATTTAACAATTATAGTTATATAGTTTCTAACCATGCTTTCTTACGATTTAATCAATTACTATTTTAGTTTCGACAAGACATCTTTAATACGTGAAAGAGCTTCAATGATATTGTCGTCACTTGTCGCATAACTCATGCGGAAATAATCGGGCGAACCAAATGCATCACCAGCCACTGTTGCCACATGACCTTCTTCGAGAAGATACAAAGCAAAGTCCGTTGAATTATTAATTACATGCTTTCCATTAGTTTTACCAAAGAAACTTGAGCACTTAGGGAATAAATAGAAAGCTCCTTCTGGAACGTTTACCTCCAGTCCTGGAACCTCCTTCGCCAGAGAAACTATTAAATCACGACGACGCTGAAAAGCCTCGCGGAAATCTTCTACACACCTCTGATCACCTTCATAAGCTGCTAGAGCTGCCATCTGGCTAACGCTACTTGTACCAGAAGTATACTGCCCCTGCAATTTATTCAAGCCTTTGATTATCCACTCAGGAGCAGCTACCCATCCTAGTCTCCAGCCCGTCATGGCGTACGCTTTACTAACACCATTGCAAATAATGGTGCGTTCCTTCATTTCTTCACAAGCAGCAATACTAGCATGACAACCTATATAATTAATGTGTTCATATATCTCATCCGAGAGAACAAAGAGGTTATTATGTTCCAAAACAACCTTTGCCAATGCCTCCAACTCTTCCTTTGTATAAACACTACCAGTAGGGTTACTTGGGGAACAGAGAATAATTAGTTTTGTTTTCGATGTAATAGCAGCCTTCAACTTATCGGCTGTTATCTTGAAATCTTGCTCTATCCCTGCAGGAACAATGACAGGTACTCCACCCGCCAACTTTACCATCTGTGGATAGCTTACCCAATAAGGAGCAGGAATAATAACCTCATCACCAGGATTAACAAGAGCTAAAATTGTATTACAAACGCCCTGTTTTCCACCCGTACCAACGATTACCTCCGATGCAGAATAGTTGAGGTTATTTTCACATTTGAGCTTATTTGCTATTGCCTTACGCAAAGAGAGATAACCAGGAACAGGTGAATACTTCGAAAAATTATCATCTATAGCTTTCTTACCAGCCTTCTTCACATGATCTGGCGTCATAAAGTCAGGTTCACCAACGCTCATATTAATAACGTCAATACCCTGCGCTTTCATCTCATTACTACGTTGTGACATAGCCAACGTTGCTGATGGTGCGAGTCGATTCAGACGATCTGATAGTTGTGCCATTTATATAATCTTGCCTTATGAATATTGAATACAAAATTACGTATTATTGTTCTGATAACGTAATTTTTCCATCTTTATTTCATATAATTATCATTTTCACTATTTCACTATCATTGGTATTACTTGTGACGATTGGCTCTTTGCTGGCGGTACTTAGCCTTTTGCTTAGCACTGCCAGAGCCGTGTGCGCCTGTAATATACTTCTTCTTCTTGGCTTTAGTCTTTACTTTCCCATCATCATTCTTAGGCTTTGATGCACCTCGAAAGACCATTCCTCCTTCTATAATATCATCTATTTCGCTCATACAAAATCGGTTTAATGATGGAATAAACGTACTCCAGTGAATGCCATTGCGATACCATATTTATCGCAAGTATCGATGACATGGTCGTCACGAATGCTGCCACCAGCCTGCGCAATATACTCCACTCCACTCTTGTGGGCACGTTCGATGTTGTCACCGAAGGGGAAGAAGGCATCCGAACCGAGTGCTACTCCTGTGTTCTTAGCAATCCATTCCTTGCGTTCCTCACGTGTGAGAGGCTCTGGGCGAGTGGTAAAGAACTGTTGCCAAACCCCTTCTTGCAATACGTCCTCATACTCATCTGAGATGTAAACATTGATGGTGTTATCACGATCGGCACGACGAATACCCTCCTTGAAAGGTAGGTTCATCACCTTTGGACATTGACGCAACCACCACTCATCAGCCTTATTACCAGCCAAACGAGTGCAGTGAATACGACTTTGCTGACCGGCTCCGATACCGATAGCCTGCCCATCCTTCACATAGCAAACAGAGTTACTTTGTGTGTACTTCAGTGTGATGAGCGAGATAATAAGGTCACGTTTTGCCTCTTCGGTGAACGTTTTATTCTTTGTAGGGATATTCTCGAAGAGCGCAGGATCATCTAGTTTCACCTCGTTTCTGCCCTGTTCAAAGGTAATGCCAAAGACTTGCTTGTGCTCGATAGAGGCTGGAGTGTAATTCGGATCAATCTTTATAACGTTGTAGCCACCCTTGCGTTTCGCCTTGAGAATGTCTAATGCTTCAGGTGTAAAGTCAGGTGCGATCACACCATCACTCACCTCACGTTTGATGAGCAAAGCCGTTTCCTTGTCACAAGTATCACTAAGTGCACAGAAGTCGCCATACGAACACATACGGTCGGCGCCACGTGCTCTTGCGTATGCACTAGCCAATGGTGTCAACTCGAAGTCGACGTCATCAACGAAGTAAATCTTCTTTAGTGTGTCAGTAAGAGGCAGTCCTACGGCAGCACCAGCAGGGCTAACATGTTTGAACGAAGCTGCTGCGGGCAGTCCAGTAGCAGCCTTTAATTCCTTAACGAGTTGCCAACTATTGAGCGCATCGAGGAAGTTGATGTATCCTGGACGCCCACTAAGAACAGTGATAGGGAGTTCGCCTTCCTCCATATAAATACGTGATGGCGTTTGGTTCGGATTGCATCCGTACTTAAGAGCTAATTCTTTCATATAACTTATGTGGTATATGTGATTGGTGCTACAAAGGTAGCGAAAAATAATTGAAAAGCCCTTTCTCCTTAGTTGTTATTCGATAAAAATCACAGCTATGCTTTGTTCCTTTTATAGAAAAATAGTAATTTTACAGCCGTAAATAATAGTATTAACAGATGGAGAATAGGGATGTTAGCATTGCTTCTGATGACTTCTTTAACGTTTCTAACTCCTTTTTAAATCTTAAAGACATGCACGCATTACACACAGACAAGGCTCCTGCAGCCGTTGGACCTTACAGTCAGGCAATCGAAGCCAATGGTTTCATCTTTGCATCTGGTCAACTTCCTATCGACCCAGCTACCAACGCTTTCGCTGAAGGAGGTGTGAAGGAACAGACTCGCCAATCAATTACTAATGCACAGAATGTACTTGCGTCAGCTGGTGTTGACCTATCTCATGTCGTGAAGACAACCGTTTTCCTTTCTGATATGGATAACTTTGCAGCGATGAACGAAGTATATGCCGAGTTCTTCAAAGAGCCTTATCCAGCACGTTCGGCAGTAGCTGTTAAAACCTTGCCAAAGGGTGCCTTGGTGGAAGTTGAGTGCATTGCTGTAAAGTAATTGAGACATTCTCTCCATTTAGGAAGAGCATTTCTTCTGTACATAAGATTCAAAGATTGTAGGGACAGACGCCTCCGTCTGTCCGTCTCAAAATCCCTTTTCATGCAACAGAAAACTATACTTTTCGGACAGACGAGGGCGTCTGTCCCTACTTTTATGCTATGTTTGTGAAATGAAAGGAACGCCCTTCTTGTAATAAGGAGACGCCCTTTTCACATCAAGAAGAGCCTCTCTTCAATTGCAAGAAAGGCTCTCTTGTTTATCTGTTATCAGTTTCTATATATGTTTTATAGCGTTTCTTGTTTATTTCCTGTAGGCTTATGGTCTTGAATATAGAAGTATATTCCACCAATCCATGCTATAGCTGAAACGAATATTGATACTATAATTGCTCCCATCTTATTTCCTTTTCTTTTTGTATCTATCCTTGTTTTTATTCTCTTTGTGGTCTCTTACGAGATATAATCCCCACCCTAATGTTGTGGCAGAGGCTATGATAACACTGAAAAATACAGTTTTCTTACTAATATCACCAAATACTGATGATAGCAGAAGAGCCGTCACCATGTACTTTGCAATATCCATAAGCCATTTACCGAATTCTTTCTTTATGGTGCAAATATAATCTTTTTTTATTTAGCATACAAATCTCTAAGGTCAAATATAGGCTATTATTCACTATTAGCAATATAAAAAACTCATTGAACCTTACGTATTTACCTAATCTTTTATTACTTTTGCAGCACGTTAGTAATGCTTTCAATGAGAGATGAAAAAGAAGTTTAGAGCCATTATTGAGGATCTAGGGCATAAGACTCAAGTGCGTAAAGAGCTAGTGGCAGATGTAGAGAAGTTATCAAGCAGGCTGGCGGTCTACCATATCAATTTGGAGACTACATCACTGAAAAGGCTGATTGGTTATTTTAAAGGTAAAGAGAAACCATCACAAAAAACGTTAGATAGGTTGGCTCTCTTCGCCGGGTTCCAGAACTGGAAAGACCTAAGTAAGGCTTTGCATGGCGACAATGATGCTAAGTTGAACTATGAAGATTAAAAAAGTCCGATACCTTCTTGGTATCGGACTTTTATTTTCTTGGATTTCCAAGGGCTTACTTCTCAGTAGAAGCAACAACTGTTCTCTTCTCCTTGATACGTGCAGCCTTACCTGTAAGATTACGTAGGTAATAGAGTTTCGCACGGCGAACTTTACCACGCTTGTTCACCTCGATAGAATCGATATTTGGTGACTCAATAGGGAAAATACGCTCAACACCAACGGTGCCTGACATCTTACGAACAGTGAAACGCTTCTTCTCTCCGTGGCCAGAAACCTTGATTACTACACCACGATAGAGCTGAATACGCTGCTTGTTACCCTCGACAATTTTGTAAGCGACGGTTACTGTGTCACCAGCCTTGAACTCTGGGAACTGCTTGCCGGTTGCAAATGCTTCTTCAGCAACTTTAATTAAATCCATTTCTTATTGTTAATTAAATATTGTTTGTCGCTCCAATGTAACGTAGTTAATGACTCTTCCACAACCAGCGGTTACACCGAAAAGCGTTGCAAAGTTACTGCTTTTCGTCGAAACAACAAAGTATTTGTTTGCTTTTAATGCTTATTAGGGCAAGAATCAAGCTTATTTTGTAGCAAGAATCTTGGCTATTTCTTTCTTAGCCTTAGCCATTTGTTTCTGGAAGGCTTCGGATGAATGAATGGCAGCATAGCCTACACTCGCGCAAAGACGACCTGTGTCAACATCGCTCTGATAGTGATTCTGTCTTCTTTCTATGCGCTTCGCGTATTGTTTCGATACGTATTGCATATTATTTCGATACGTATTGCGTATTCATGCAATGCGTATGTTTTTGTATTATCTAAGTCTGATAATTAATTATCAGACTTAGATAAAGTATTATCACGCTTAGATAATTAATTATCACGCTTAGATAATATAATTTGATGCGCATTCCTGTAATGCGAAATACGCTGAAAAACAAAAGAAAAGCAGGTAAGAAGAAATGCAAGATAAGCTATATTCTGTCTTTCCTGCTTATAGTTTACGATGTGCGATAGGCTGTTGTGCCTTTTTGTGAGGCGCGTTGTGCATAAGAAAGGGGCAGATGCTGAACATCTACCCCTGCTTTTTTACCTAGGAATCTCCCACCATTGTGGAGCTCACCTGTCGTCTTTTAGTGGCTTAATACTTAAACACTGCGGTGAGAATTAACCTGCGTCCATCGGCGTGGGCATACTCTGCATTGCGTGCCATCATCATGGATGCTGGTGTGTAATAAGTGTAGTTTAGGAGGTTGGTTACCGACAAACTCAAGTCGCAAACCTTCAAGTTAACACCTGCAGTGAGGTTTAGTAAGTTGATACGACTTACCTTTCCTTCTCCTTCGTTATATACACCTGAGGCGTTAGGAGCGAATCGGTCGCGCTTACCTGTGTGTATGTATTGCAGTTGGAGATAGGTGTTCTTGACTGGAGCATAGTTGACATACATTGCCAACTTAGCGGCTGGAATGGAGATATTCGACATGTATGTGTCCCACTTACCAGTAGCTGATTTGAGCTTACCTTCGAACCATGAGAGGTTAGCACCTGCTTTTAAGTTGTTGAGGATTTGCGCATCTGCACTCAACTCAACGCCATATACCTTCTGTGGAGTACGGTTGACTACCCAGAAGCCGTGGTCTATCTTGAGGTCACTTCCTAGCTTAGAATAGGTGTAGAAGAACGAGCCATTGAGTTGCAACCAATGGTTAATATCAGAGTAAGCACCAATCTCGTAGTTGTTAGTCTTTACTGGTTCTGTGGAGATCTTAGATAGTACATCTGCCTTAGCAGCACGTAGTGTACGACCTAAGTCGAAGATAGAAAAGCCTTGAGAGTAGGCTACGAAGGGTTGAAAAGCAGGATATTTGTTATAAGAAACACCCACGTTAAAGGATAAGTTATTATACTTTAGCGTGCCACCCTTTACGTGCACCTGTGGGTCGGAGAGCTTATTACGCAGTACATCGTAGTCTGGTACCTTCACACTAATATGGTCGTAACGTCCGCCGAGTTTGATGTTAAGGTGTTGCCAGAGCGTTGTCTTGATCTGAAGGAAGGGTGCATGGTTGTTACTGGTGAGCCATGGCATCCAATACCTGCCGTCTACTAAGGGTTGAGAAGTCTTATTGTAGAGGTAGTCGTAACCGTATGCTAGATGTGCAAAGGCATTGTCAGAGAAGATAAGACGGCTGTTGAACTGGGCACGAACACCGAACTTACGATCCTTAACAGCCGACTGCCCGCTTGTTCCCTCCCATCTTGGTTGTGCTGGATTAGCCTTTCGGAAGTCGAAGATGGTGTATAAACTCGAGCCATAAACGGATGCTTCTAAGTCGGTATGTTTGAATATGTCCTTTGAAGTAAACTTGAGATACGCATTGTGGTTGTACCTTGTTCCCTCGTCAACTGCCTGCGGGTCCTTGTTACCAATTACACCTATTGAAGGGCTTTGGAGGTACTTTCCACCGAAAGGAATCAATTTCGTATCTTGCAAACTACGATAGTAATTATACATCAATTCGATTCTATTCTTTGGAGATAGGCTGTAACCGAGATTGACGAGTGCGTTCGTTGTGTAAGTATCACCGAGTCCGTAACGTGGAGAAATGAACTTCCCGTCACCATCAACGGCACTACCTGTACGCCCGAATGCGCCATTTACGAGGTAATCGAAGTTTCCCAAACGACCATAGAGTTGCTGGTTGATGCGATAACCTTGCCCTTTGCTCTGGCGGAAAAAGTTGTAGGTTGAGCCCGAGAGAGTCGTTGCACCGGCAATAGCTCTATTAGTTGTATTCTTCTTCGTGATGATGTTTATCAATCCACCAATAGCCCCGTTACCATAGAGGGCAGTAGATCCTTTCACCACTTCTATATGGTCGATAGCAGCGATGTCAATGGTTCTTATGTCACGATCGGTTGAACGTAAAGGAGTTGATTGAGGGATTCCATCAATCAAGATGAGGGCACTTCGTCCGCGAAGTGATTGTGAGCGTGAGCTTGTGGTATTGCTTGATAGTGCCATACCAGGTGTGAGTAAGCCCAAAAGATGGGTGATGTCAGGTGCCGCCTTACTCATTTCTGCTATTTGCTTCTGGTCTATGATGGTAACAGTAGCAGCCGCATTCTGCTTTACTTCAGGCATACGTGTCGTACTAATCGTTACCTCTTTGAGTTGTAATGTTGAGTCTTCCATCTCTTGTGCATGCGCATTATAAGGCGTTGTAGCCATTGCGAGCATAGCAAGAGATAGGTAAATTGCTTCTTTCTTCATATAAATACAATCCTATAAACGTTAATGTTTTGGTGCAAAAGTATAAATTATCTTTCAAGCACGCAATACCTAAAACAGGGTATAAAAGTGGGGACAACGGCTGTCATCGTGCGTCGCTTCGTGTGGTAGAGGTCTATCTTTCATCATCCTACAAGCAGTGTATTCGATTTTTTTTCTTACTTTTGCATTATCTTTTTAGATGTTATCAGCATGCCATGTTACCTATATATATAAGGTAGGAAACATTGTTATCCAATCAAAGAGAGGGTACTCTCTGGGCTGAGGAATGTTTATGAGATTTATAAAACATCATTATATATGTATAAGAAAACAGTTTATCTATCTGGATTAACAGCATTGCTAGCGTTGACGGGCTGTGCGTCTCACTATGAGTTAGCCGGTATTCAGCGTACACGTGTGCTGGTGGATAGCAGGTATGACGCTGCTCCTGATGCCGACGCAGCAAAGTTTATGGAACCTTTCAAGCACAAGGTGGACTCGGTAATGGGACCAGTTGTGGGCGAAACAGACCATGAGATGGTTGCACACAGACCTGAGAGCGACCTCTCCAACCTCTTGGCTGACATCATGGTGTGGGGTGCACGCGATTATAATGAGCGTGTTGACTTCGGTGTTTACAACATGGGGGGCATTCGTGCAGCCCTCCCTAAGGGTAAAATCACCTATGGCGATGTCCTTGATATAGCTCCTTTTGAAAACAAGATATGCTTCGTGACCCTTTCTGGAGAGAAGGTTTTAGAGTTGTTCCGTCAGATGGCTTATACTGGTGGAGAGGCTGTTAGCCATGGAGTAGAGCTTGTTTTCACACGCGACCACAAGTTGAAGTCGGCTCTTCTCAATGGTAAGGAGATTGACCCGAAGGCGTCTTATCGTATCGCAACACTCGATTATTTGGCACAAGGAAACGATAAGATGGAGGCGTTCAAGTCGGCTACTAACGTTGTATCTCCGCAAGAATCAAGCAACAACACACGCTTTATTATCATGAACTTCTTTAAGGAGCAAACCGCTAAAGGGCGCATTGTCAATGCTCAGAAAGAGGGTCGTATTCGTGTAGAATAACCATATCTAGAGTTGAAGAAGATGAAAAGAAATATATTATTGATGAGTTTCTGTTTGATAGCAATCCTCGCTTTCGGACAGACAAAGCAGTTAACAATCCTGCATACAAACGATGCGCACAGTCAGATTTATCCGTTAAGTACAACCCTCGCAGACACTATGAAGGCTGGACGAGGCGGTTTCGTGCGTCGTATAGCAATGCTCAAAGAAGAGAGAAAGAAGCAACCAGACTTGCTACTCTTCGATAGTGGCGACTTCTCGCAAGGCTCTCCTTATTATACAATGTTCAAAGGTGACGTTGAAGTGGGACTAATGAATCGGATGCACTATGACGCTGCTACGATAGGAAACCATGAGTTTGACTTTGGTATGGACAATATGGTTCGCCTCTTTAAGATGGCTAATTTCCCTATAGTCTGCGCCAACTATGACTTCACGGGTACGCCTCTTCAGGGCTTGGTAAAGCCTTATGTCATCTTGAAACGCAATGGCTTGAAGATTGGAGTGTTCGGTCTTGCTCCTAAGTTGGATGGTCTTGTGGTGAAAGCTAACTACGGTAAGATTGTTTATAACGACCCTGTTGCGTGCGCACAGAAGGTTATTAACGAGTTGAAAGGCAAGAAGTGCGACTTAATCATTTGTATCTCGCACCTCGGATGGGACATTGAAGGGGTCAGCGATGAGGAAGTTATCGCTGGAACTCGTGGTCTTGACCTTGTGTTGGGAGGGCATTCTCACACGTACCTAACGAAACTTGAGTACGTAAAAGACCTCGACGGCAAGTTAGTTGGTGATGATCAGAATGGCAAGCACGCTATCTTTGTGGGCAAGCTAGTGCTTGATATGAAGAAGAAGTAAAGCCTCACCCCCGCCCCCTCTCCGAATGGAGAGGGGAGTAGATAGCATTATTTGCATACAAAGATAGTATCACAAAGTAGGGACAGACGCCCTCGTCTGTCCGATCTACCTCCTTACTTCTTTGTGAAATACATCTTCCTATGCGGACAGACGAGGGCGTCTGTCCCTACCTTGTGGCAATATCATTGATTAAAGGAACGCCCTTCTCCAATCGAAGGGGGCGTTTCTTCGTATCGAAGAGAGCCTTTCCTTATAACGAAGAAACGCTCTCTTTGTTTTTAACTACTATCTATCTCTATTAAAGGTGGTGCTATATTCAGCAGAACTAATCACTCGTCTACTTGTCAACCAGTCAACTCGTCAACTCTACCTAATCATAATTTTGAATTATGAATTATGAATTTTGAATTAATAGAAGTACCTTTTACCTTATATAAGTCTTACCTTCTTCTTTCTTCTTATCGGCTTTTTCTTTCTCTTCTTGGTATTTCTCAATTATCTCTTTGAGGTATTTTTTAGACTTAGTGATGACACATATCACCCCACCCAGACGTGGTGCAAACAGCTTCGTGACGCTTGGAGTCTTGATGACGGTGACACTTTGGATGTCATCTTTAGCTATATTGTCCATGTCACTGACCTCAACTCCATCCACCAGAATGACTGGTATGTTCAGAGAGTCTTGCTTCTCCGCCTCCTGCGCACTGATGTTCAGACTGAAGAGAAGGGCTGCGATAAAGATAAAAGATTGTTTCATGCTCTGCTATAATTTGCTGTTAATAATGTTGTAAATATACTCTTTTTCTCGAAAGAAACCTATTTTCTATTAGAAAATGTTTGCTATATGCTTGTAATTGATCGTTTTATGTAATCTTGAAGTACGACTTCAAAATTACATAAAATATGCTGATAAGACAAGAGAAAAGGGTGTTTTTAAAGCGAAATCTATGTAAATTTGAAGTTGAACTCCAAATTTACATAGATTTTAAAAGGCTTTCTTTATCTGTAATCGGGCTTTTTTACTAATCCTCTGAACGGATAATAGGGGTGTAAAAGAAGATTGCGAAAGGTTATTCAAAGTAGAATGTGAGTGCAATCATCTTTGTTCGTGACTCGTTAACAGCGTTGGTGTACATGAGCATGTGCTTGTCTCTAAGGTTCTTGGAATGGTTTTTATCAAGACTATTAGTGAGACTGTACATGAATTTTAGCTCTGGTCTTAACTTAAAGTAAGGTAGATAAAAATCGCAGCCTAGTCCTACCTCGAGGAAGAAATCACTCTTTTTAAGTTTCAGATAGTCGTTGTCTTTACCCGAGAGGTTCATCATTGGGTTTAGACCTAACATGACATAAGGGCGGTGGTTATTAAATCTTGGAGCTGCAGCGATGAGGTCGAAGGCACAAGAAACGTATGCGGTCTTCAGCTCCTGCACCTGTTCTGTAGGCTCGCCGAGGCTGTTTAAGTCTGTAAGATTGCGGAAGGTAAGGTGCCGAGTACCGAAGTACATGGCAGGAGCAATGCGTAGTTGGAGGGTCTGGTTGAGGCGTAGTTCGCCCAAGACACCGACAGTGAAGCCTGCATCCCATCGGTCTTGATCAGCGGAGACAATCTTTTCCACAGGTCCAGCACCATCCTCTAAGTCAATCATTTGAGGTCCAACATTATTCAATTCAATATCTTGCAAGTGTGTACCAACAAGTACACCGAAGTGGAAGTTACGCAAGTCTGTATAGGGACGGTTCTGTACTTTCCGTTCTTGGGCACCGCTTGTTAGGGCAATGACAAGCAGAGTTAATGATAATATAATTCTCTTCATCTTGTCTTCTTAAACGTGTTTTACCTCCTTTTTATTGTCTGTCTACCTACTTACTTATAGGTATTCTGTGTTCTATGTAATTCTTAGATACATCTCATGGTGCAATCCCCATTGTCTGTAGTGCAGGCTCGTTGGGGTGGAGAAAGTAGATGGGAATAATCAAGCTGATGATGTGTAATATGTTATGATACAATATTTTATAATCCTTATAATCAGTGTAAGCATTGCTGTCAATCGGTTAATAGGCTCGTTGAAAAGCCCCCCTTTTCTATTTTTATGCCGTCTAAATATTTGTAATTTATCTCATAATCTTTAGGTATTAACGATTTTCTTTTTACCTTTGCACCATCAGAAGTAGGTATAGAAGCCTATTTATAGTACAAAAACATTATTAACATTAAAGACATTATATTATGGCTTACGTAATTGGCAACGATTGTATCGCATGTGGTACATGTATCGATGAGTGTCCAGTAGAGGCTATCTCTGAGGGCGATATCTATAAGATTGACGCAGACGCATGCACTGAGTGTGGTACTTGTGCATCAGTTTGTCCTAACGAGGCAATTAGTCTTCCAGAGTAAGGACACTACTGTTACTGATTAAATTCATAAGGCGAACCTTTCGAGGCTCGCCTTTTTTGTTGTATTGATAATGGCTCCTCCCACAAGAGAGGAGCGATTCGAAAGGTGTTTATTTTATCTTCCATACATGATACCAGAATCATTATCAGAGTTGGAAATACGTTTATTGATGCTTGATTTGCCTTTCCCATAATTCAAATTGAACGTGAAGTTAAGCAGAAATACTCGTACCAAATTCTTTGAGAAAGCCAGTTGTCGGTTAGGAGCGAGGCGTGACAAGTTATCCGTTTCATTTGAGTATTGTTTAGAGAAAGGTGATGCCATGATGAGATTTAACGCCCATTTGTCTTTGTTATAACCTACTGATATGACGTGATTCGCTTCTCCTTTGGTAAGTGTTTCACCCCATAATTCATTGTTTCTAGTCTGTACTCCGGCTGCGAATACCCATTGTTTGTACATTACAAGTAGATTTCCATTCAGTCCCCAGTTCGAGTGTGTATGTGCATAAGTATGCCCATTACTGATGTACCGATTGAAGAATGGAGTAAGTTGTAACGAGAACCAATCACCAAAGGGATGCAACTTTATGTCCATTTGGGTATGTAGTCTGTGGAAGTTCTTTTGGTTATCTATTGTCCTAACAAACTTTCCGTTGTCAATATAAGTCTCTTCCATGATAGGGTGAGAATCGTAACTATATCTTCCAAATAACGATAGATCGCACCATTTTGTACCCCAGTTTAAGGACAACTCATTCGATACGAAGGTTACAGACTTTAGGTTAGGATTACCCTTTCTAAGCTGATATACGTCAATATCCTGTGACACATTGCTCATGTCGGATAGTGAAGGAGCATAAGCCGAAACGTATCCTTGATATTTTAAAGTTACGTTATTACAAGGTTGATAAGCGAGGGAGAGCTTCGGACGAAGGATGAATTTCGATAACTTCTTATCGTGCTGATGGTTGTAAATACGCATCCCTCCCAACCCGAGTGTATAGGTTAGCTTGCCCAGTTTTGACATCCATTCAGTGTAAGCGAAAGTCTCCGCTGTATTCATATTTACCTGACTTTGGATGTTTCCATCATACGTGTTATTAGTGTACATCTGCGTATGCTTCAACCCAAACGACAGTTTGCTATCCTTGAACATGCGCTCATAAATGCCCTCACCTATTATGGAGTACTTGTTACCATCAGTAATGGAAGCAATCGTCTGAGTAGGTTGTGTGGTTGATGATAAGGTGTATGTACGCTGGCTATGGCTATTGATGTAAGTGCCAATTAGGTCGAAGTACAAGTGCTGGTTATGGGCAAGCTCGGTTTGAAAATACAAATCTAACGAGGGTGTGTTATCGTGTCCACGCCTAAAGTCGGTGATGTGGTAGACGTCAGTACCACGATAAAGCGTACTGATTCTATCCTCTGGTGAGTTAGATTCCTTATTGTAGTGATCACGGAAGATAGCACTAATACTGCTCTTCTTAAACGAATAGTTGTACCACAGAGAGAAGCTCATATTATCGAACTTAGCCTTTGTTGGCTCACCAATCTCTCTATTCTCTATGGTCTGATGAGGGTAGTGGTACTCCTCGTAGTTCTCTCTTTTCCACTTCAAATCACGCCTATTCCAATAGAAAGAAGACTTTATCTCGGATCTACCTTTGTGATAGTTGGCAGACAAAAGGTTTTCTCCATAGCCTAACATCGATAGTCCATTGGTGAGGTCACCATTGATGTTTCCACCTTTATTCTTATACTTCACAATGAAGTCGAGGACGGCTGCTGCACCGTTAAAACGTAGTCCGGGCATATCGTGGTATTCAACCTTTACAATGTCTTGAGGGCGTAGGGCTTTTACTTCTTCTATCTTTGCTATGACACCATTAATGCGTAATTGAACTGCATCTCCAGTCGTCGTCGTGATGGTATTATCAATGGTGTTGACCCGAATACCAGCTAATTGCATGTTCTGTATGAGCATTACTCCGTTAGTAGCAGCCTTTAGCTGGAGTTTTGAAGGGGTGATAATACGCCGGTCAATCTTCTGTATTTCACGCCTCCCAATCACTTCTACACCTTTTAACTCTTGTGTGGAAGGAGTCAGTTGAATCTTTCCAAGGTCGGTATTCCTTTGTGTGTTCTCCAGAGATACACGATAATCAGCATATCCCATATAGGTTATGATGAGTTCTTTGTGCCCATCGCTCTCCTCCATTGTAAGGTTAAATGAACCCTCATTGTTGGTTACAGTCTGTGTAATTAACGTTGTTTGGGTGACCAACTTGACTACGGCACCAATGATAGGGGATGTTGTTTCGTCAGTAACTTGCCCTGTTATGACAACTTTTGCATGCAAGTTAACGTAAAAACTCAGTGCTGCTATGCACAGAAGAAATCTTTTCATTATGGTTATATCTTATAGGTTATTAGATGGATAGAGGCTTTGGTTCTGCCCTGAGTGATTGTTGTTTCCTCTTTAACCACTATCTATTAAAAACTAAAACTCTGCGAAATTAAAAAAAAACAACGGCATTACAAAGACTCTTCGCATGTTTTTTACATAATTGTAGATGCTTCCTCGTGTACTTGTTGTTCGATAAGCTCTTCTATATAAAAAGGTGAACTTGATACTCCCTAACCCGTAGCTACATTCGTACTCATTCTTACTTCAACAAAAAAAGAGTTACAGAACAATCTGTAACTCCCATCTTTGTAGCGGGGGTGGGACCCGAACCCACGACCTCCGGATTATGAATCCGACGCTCTAACCAGCTGAGCTATCCCGCCATCCAACGTGCCTTAGTGTTCTAAAGCGGTTGCAAAGGTATAGAAAAAAAATGATACTTACAAATGTTATTCAACTTTTTTATAACCCTGATAAGGTTTTTGTCTAATGCTAATGATCGATGAAGAAGAATGCTGATAGAGGTTGATAGAAGAAGTAAGTAGTAGCATTAGCAAGCCAAGGGAGCGTTCCCTTGATTTGAAGAGGGCGTTTCCTTGCATTGAAGGAAGCCTCTCTTGACATCGAAGGAAGCCTCTCTTTGAATTGAAGAAACGCCTAGTTCGATGTGAGAAGGGCGTTTCCTTTCTGTAAGGAAAGGCTCTTTTAAATTGCGGTTAGTGACTGATAGCAATGTTGATGGGTTGCAACTCCGTTTTTAGAAGCCGTTATGATGGCTTTGAGAAAAGAATAAAAATACTAAAAAAGACCTTTACTATGATATTTTTATGTACTTTTGCAAGGGAAATAAAAGCGGTAAACAATCCTAAGACAGTACATGTTTCGTATCAAGAAATTAGATATCTTCATCGCCAAACAGTTTGGTATGCTCTTCGCAGGAACGTTCTTTATCAGTTTGTTCGTGCTGATGATGCAGTTTTTGTGGCGTTATGTGGATGACTTGATAGGTAAGGGACTGTCGATGGAGGTGCTCGGACAGTTCTTCTGGTATATGAGTTTGATGATGGTTCCACAGGCTCTTCCACTTGCAATCCTCCTCTCTTCACTGATAGCATACGGTAACCTTGGTGAGAGTTCGGAGCTTACTGCGATCAAATCGGCAGGTATTTCGTTGATTCAATCATTCCGTGGTCTGATCGTGATAAGCGTTATCATCGCCGGAGCTTCATTCTATTTCCAAAATAATATAGGTCCTATGGCACAGAAGAATATGGCTCAACTGCTTATTTCTATGCGGCATAAAAGTCCTGAATTAGAGATCCCTGAGGGTGTTTTCTACGATGGTATCCCACAGACGAATCTATATGTTGAGCGAAAAGATATGAAGAGTGGACACCTTTATAATATAATGGTGTATCGCATGACAGATAGTTATGAGGATCAAGCAATCATCCTTGCAGACTCTGGGATGTTGCAGTCTACGGCTGAAAAGAAGCATCTCGTCTTGAACTTATGGAGTGGTGAATGGTTCGAGAATATGCGTTCGCAAGAGATGGGAAATAGTGCGAGTGTACCCTACCGAAGGGAAACTTTCGCCCATAAACATATAGTCTTAGATTTCGACGGAGACTTTAATTTGACGGATGCTACAGGTATTTCGAGTGATGCGCGAACGAAGAGTCTGGAGAAGATAAGCCATGACAAGGACTCGTTAGTGCATGTATATGACAGTGTAGGAAAGGCTTATTACAAAGATGCACAATCGCTTTATTACCCTGTTCCCAAGCTATCTTCTGCGGATAAGAAGCAGGCTATTAAGATAGCAGATAACAAGAAGTTCGATATCGATTCATTATATAAGAGGCTTCCAGCTGATCAACGACGACTGGTCGTAGATCAGGCTTTGTCGACCGTTCAACAGGAGGTTAGCGACCTCGACTTCAAGTCTATGATCACCAGCGATGGCGATAAGATGATACGACAACATGAGATAGAATTTATCAACAAGTTTACTATTTCGCTTATTTGTATCGTCTTCTTCTTCATCGGCGCACCGTTGGGTGCTATCATCCGAAAGGGTGGTTTGGGAATACCAATTATAGTGAGTGTGTTGGTATTCATCGTTTATTACATCCTTGATAACACTGGTTACCGCATGTCCCGACAGGGAGATTGGGCTATATGGTTCGGTCGCGGACTAT
This sequence comes from Prevotella veroralis DSM 19559 = JCM 6290, assembly GCF_000377625.1. Classification (GTDB taxonomy): domain Bacteria; phylum Bacteroidota; class Bacteroidia; order Bacteroidales; family Bacteroidaceae; genus Prevotella; species Prevotella veroralis. Next base: position 239,342 of record NZ_KB898327.1, read on the forward strand.
CCATGGCAGTGTTAGTTCCGATGGCAGCATTCTTTACTCATAAAGCAAATAATGATTCGGCAGTATTCAATGCAGACGCTTATAAGAACGCTTTGAGGCGTATGTTAGGCTTACGTATTAAGCGTAGTATAGCCAGCAAAGAGGTTATTATCAATGATCCAGACTATATAAAGATAGCCGAGCAATTGAGGAGTATGAATGGAAAGATAGCCCGTTACTCTCAGTCGCGCAACCTTAAAGCATTGCCAAATGTGGTTAAAGTGTTCTTCCGTTACCATGCCGATCATACTATTGAGAATATAAATGCAGAGTTGGAGAGCATTATTGAGGAATTAGGAAATACTCGAAACAGAGTAATCCTCACCTCTTTAAATAAGTATCCGATCCTTGCAGTTAAAGCACATACACGTCCGTTTGATCGTAGATGGATGAACATAACTTCGGCAATCATCGTCCCCGCAGGTATATTCTTCTATATAAGAATGTGGCGTTTCAGGCTCCGTCTCTATAATGATTTACGTACAATTACGACCTGTAATAACGAAATTATAGCAGAGATTGAAGCGCATGGAGGATGGATGTTGAGAGTAGAAAACAATAATAATCAGTAACAAGATATGGAAGAGTTTAAACTTGATAGCATCGAAGATGCACTAAAGGATTTCCGTGAAGGAAAGTTTGTTATAGTCGTAGATGATGAAGATCGAGAGAATGAAGGTGATCTCATTATGGCGGCAGAGATGATAACACCAGAGAAAGTAAACTTTATGTTGAAGAATGCTCGCGGTGTCTTATGTGTGCCAGTAACTCTTTCTCGGGCTGATGAATTGGACTTGCCACATCAAGTATCTGATAATACATCTATGTTAGGAACGCCTTTCACGGTGACAGTGGATAAGTTAGAAGGATGCTCAACGGGCGTTTCTGCGCATGATCGTGCTGCAACGATTAAGGCGTTGGCAGACCCTAATTCAACTCCTCAAACCTTTGGTCGTCCAGGGCATATAAACCCTCTTTACGCTCAAGACAATGGTGTCTTACGCCGTTCTGGACATACAGAAGCAGCTGTAGATCTCTGTAAACTCGCAGGTTGTTTCCCTGCTGGTGTGTTGATGGAGATTATGAATGAAGATGGAACTATGGCTCGTATGCCTGATCTTCAGAAGCGTGCTAAGGAGTGGGGAATGAAGATTATCAGTATAAAAGATATCATTGCTTACCGATTGAAGAAGGAGTCTAGCATTGAAGTAGGCGATGAGGTGGCACTTCCGACACAGTATGGTACGTTCCGATTGATACCTTTCCGTCAGGCTAATGGGCTGGAAAACATGGCACTGATAAAGGGTTCTTGGAAGGAAGATGAGCCTATTCTTGTTCGTGTTCATTCATCATGTGCGACAGGAGATATTCTTGGTAGTAAGCGTTGTGATTGTGGGGAACAACTCCATAAAGCGATGGAAATGATAGAAAAAGAGGGCAAGGGGGTTATTATCTATATGCAACAAGAAGGGCGCGGTATCGGTCTGATGAATAAGATAGCAGCGTATAAATTGCAGGATGAAGGACTTGATACGGTTGAGGCGAATATACATCTTGGCTTCCGACCAGATGAGCGCGATTATGGTTGTGGGGCTCAGATGCTACGCCACCTCGGGGTTCATAAGATGCGATTGATGACGAATAACCCCACAAAGCGTGTCGGTTTAGAGGCTTACGGACTTGAGATTACTGAGAACGTACCCATCGAGATAGCTCCTAATAAGTTCGATTATCGTTATTTAAAGACGAAGCGTGACCGTATGGGGCATGACTTGCACCTATAAACCTTTATAATCGCTAAGAGATAAAAAAAGCTTCGGAAGCCTATAGCTTTCGAAGCTTTTTGTTTGTTTGAGATTGTTCGTGGTGTTAACGAAGTAATATACCGAATGAGAGAGTTTTGAACTTTGGTCCATATCCGTTACGCATTAAGTCGCATGGACTATACTTCACATAGAAGTCAGGACCACCATTAAAGTTGACAGAACACATAAAGTCAATGGTCACAGGCTTCACGCGAACACCACTGTTTTCGTCTTCGATCTTATGTCCATCAAGGTTATAACGAGTCTTCAAACTGCTATATGTGTTGAGATTTATAACTGGTCCGAGCGTGAAACCAAAGTATTTCCCATCATACTCGTAGGTGAGTGGGAAGTTGACACTAAAGACCTTAATGCGTGAGAACTTAGGACTACTATTTGTGGGATAGCTGGTAAGTGACACAACGTTGTTATCTTTTACAAATCGTTGATTGCCCGTAATGCGATAGTTGCGCCAGTCAACACCTACTCCTACAGAAAATTTATGATTGCTACGCCATGGCTTATATACCCAGTCAGCAATAATCCACCATATCTCCCATGACTTGAAAGGTTGTATATCTGCAGCATGAGGAATCCCAGGCGCACTGTTGAAACCGAAAGCTAATCGAGTAGCAAACTCTATTGTGCGGTTGCTATCCTTAGGCTTGTTAAACCCCGCAATAGAGAAATCCCATGATTTCTCATTGATTGACGAAGTGCTCACGTAGTTGCTATCCACCAATTGAATGGTGTTCACGTATCGGTAATTGGGATTATCCTTACTCCCCAGCACCTCGATATGTTGTAGAGAATCGTTTGTGATAATCTTTACCTGTCGTGGTTCCTCAACTGTTAGTGTGTCATTGATACTTACGAATGCGAGAGCAGATGAGCTGTAAGTTAGCAACATGCTAAGTAAGATAGTTTTCATAAGCTTTGATTTTTATTGTATTAATTTTTTAAGTTCTGTTATACTTGAAACCTTTCCTTCCATATAAACTAATGTGATGGTTAGTGTGCGCCCTCTTTGTTGTGTTAAATAACAGAGGTACTTGTGTAATGCTCCTTGCGTAGGTAAGGCGAGGATGAGTGTGAAGGTTCCCTTCTTCATAGTTTGTTCTGCTCCAATAGCATTCTTATGGTCTCGTTCAACCAGTTCGAACACTGTTGCACGTTGCTGTTCAGAAGCTTTGAAGCGAATGCTATGATAGTAATCAAGTTTGTACTTACTGATAGCTCTTCCTTTTGCTCTCACATCAATTAAATCACCATGAGGCACTATCTTCCCTTGAAAGAGAGGAGTAACATTCAAACCTTGCTGTGCATGAATGCAAAGTGAGGTAAACATCAGCAGTAATATCAAGCATAATCGTTGTTTCATAACGTTTACTTTATTAGTTTCTATTTATTGATGAAAGATGTCGTGCAACTGATCATCTACGTTGGTAGCATCTTCTTGTTGCAAGTCCTGTAGTGTCCCACTAATCTCCTTTGTTACCTGTTGCGGATCAGTGATGTGTTTGCCGTAGATGTATGCTTCGCAATAATCTTGCCGTTGAGCATGCCATACCATACTTCCAACTGCCAATAAAATGATTATAGAAGCAGCTATACCTATCAGTTTTCTATGAAGGAGGATAAACGTTGCTTGTTTCTTTTGATGCACTTCCTTCTGTTTGGGTTCCATGAGCGTACTTATCGAACAAAACATTTCTTTCAGAGGAAGTAGCTCTGCTGCCACTTTCTCGTATCTAAAATAATCGTAGAGTCGTCTTTCCTCGTCAAGTGAAGTCTCCCCTTCCATGAAGCGACCTACCAGTTGTCTTATATCTTCGTATTTGTTCATTCTCGTTCAGTTTTTAGAAATTGATCCTTAATAGCATGGCGAGCGCGGCTTAGAGCTTTCCTTACCGCAGTCTCCTTACTGCCCGTGAGTTTGGCAATATCGTTAATCTCCATTCCCTCCATGTGCCGCAGTCGCATGATAGTTTGCTGCATTGTTGGTAGTGTGTCAATGAGAGCAATTACCTTTTCGTATCGTTCGTCGGCTTTTTCCTCCTCATTAGGAATAGTCTCATTCACTTCAGTTGTGTAGTGATGTCGGCGAAGAATGTCAATGCAACGGTTCTTCAACAGTACCGAAGCGAGAGGAGCCATCGGGAGACGTAGCGTGTCAATTAGTTGCCAAAGCTTCAGTAGTACGTCTTGCACAGCATCTTCTGCCTCATCATTGTCCTTTAGATAGTTACGGGCAATGGCAAGCATCTGTGGTCGTACCAGCTTAACCTCTTCTTTGTACTCGTTGATGGTCATGACTTCTTTCCGTCTTTGCTTATAATACGTAATAAGTAGGTTTTTGTGACATCAAAGGTTCAACTTTTTTCTCATTCTTACAAGTAAAGCGTAAAGAAAATATTTGAGCTATATATATAATAAGGTGTATATCCTCTTTACGTCTATCTTTTCAGTATGACTCTCAACTTGTATATAGCTTTCCAGTAGACATACAAAAAGGGTATCTACTGATTCAGCTAATATAACCAAAAGGTGTCTATCCTAATCTGGAAAAGTTAACGTGTCGTATTATACAGGTGTGTAGAATGAGTTATACAAACGTGTATAATCAATTATACAGACGTGTATAATCAATTATACAAACGTGTATAATGAGTTATACAGACGTGTATAATATCGGAACTAAAGTATCTAATGAGTTGGACTAATACTGGACTTCATTATCTAAGTACAATATCAATGCTGTTTGAGACGTAGTTCTTTAAGATAAGAGTATGTTGAGAATTCAGGATTAGATAGTACTAATGAATCGTTATACAGCGAGTCGCGCAGCGTAATTACACCTTTCTTACGACTTTGCTGGACGTGTCGGAGGGCTATACTCCCTACTGCCTCCTCCCAGAAATAATCGTCTCCACCAACCCCAATCATGGTTGTGTCATTGTAAGTTTGCAATAAAACCTGCTCCACATGAGGGCTCTTCCGTCTTATCAAAGCGTCCAATGCAGAGAGACGAACAACGGGCGAATAACGATGATGGGTATAAGTTAGGAGTTGAGAATCGGTGCAAAGGCTGTCTAATAAGTCTTGAACAAGCGGATAAGCAACTGCCTTTCTACGCTTCATAAAGGCTGTGTCGACCTTAGCCAACAGGCTATCATAATTGTAAGAGCACCTTGCTGTCTCCGTTAGTGTATAGTCATCGAAGTGACCCGACCAATTCAATAGGAATAAGACCTTGCTTAATTGCCCTTGACGGCTATCTGTACAGGACAATAGCAAGGCACTGATTACGAAGATAAAGACTATTTTCCTCATTCCTGTTAAGTATTTAGAAGTGAATAAACTAGCGCAGAGCAATACCCGTATAAATGGTTCCGAAACCCTCTTTGAGGATTCGTGCCGAGAAGAAGTCATCGGCATTGTCATAGGTACAAATAGCTGATTGAAGGATGTTCGAGGCGGGAACTCCCATCTCTTCAAGCTGTAGTTGGTTACAAAGCGGGAGGTCTATATGCCACTTCTCGTGCCTCTTTGCAATACGATCCATAGGGAAGTTCGCAGTGGCGAAGGCGTCATATACCTCCTGCCCTACCTCAAAGTTCTTCTCAGATATGCATGGTCCAATAACGACTTTAAGCTCTGCTGGCTTCGTATCATATTGCTCCATCATGTGCTTCAAGGTGTGTTGTGCGATACGTTGCACCGTCCCTCTCCACCCTGCATGGGCTGCTCCTATGGCGTGATGAGTGGGATCGTAGAAGAGAACAGGGACGCAATCGGCAGTGTGCACACCAATGCAAACATTACAACAATCGGTAATGACGGCATCTTTCCCCTCTTCCTTTTCTGCTTGTTGAGCCTTTGATAATTGGAAGAAATCGCTTGTTACGATCAGACAATGGGTTTCGTGTATCTGATGAAGGCGCACAAATCTATCCGCCTCAACCCCTATCTCGGTTGCTACAGCTTGTAGATTTGTGGCAACAGCAGTAGGCTCATCCCCACGATGAGGGTTGATGTTCAGCGTAGCAAGCTGTCCCTTGCTGACACCACCATGCCGAGTTGTGCTGAAAGCAACAACCCCTTTGGCAATGTCATAATAGTGTAATATGGGCTTAATCATTGGTATATTCAAAGTCATCAAGGTCTTCCACCTCATCCAATTCATCGATACCAACATCCTCAACATCGTCGATGTCGGCATCTTCAGCAGCCAATTCCGCAGCGAAACGACTCATATCTTTATCGCGATGAACGAGTGTGTCCTCTGAAGTTATGTCTTGCAACTTGTTGCTTTCAGCGTTTAGTTCTTTCCAAAGAACGTCCTTTAACTCATCAATTCCTTGACCAGTTACAGCCGAAATGAATACTACAGGGAGGTCATCGGGTAATGTTTCTTTGAGCATTTCGATGAGTTCCTCGTCTAGTAAGTCGCACTTCGTAACCGCTAAGACACGATGTTTATCGAGCATCTCAGGGTTGAATTGCCTTAGTTCATTAAGTAGAATCTCATATTCCTTCTTGATATCATCCGTATCACCAGGCACCATAAAGAGTAAGAGCGAGTTGCGCTCAATATGACGAAGGAAGCGCAAACCGAGTCCCTTTCCTTCGCTAGCTCCCTCGATAATACCCGGTATGTCAGCCATCACGAAACTCTGATTATCACGATAGCTAACAATGCCCAACGATGGTTCCATTGTAGTGAAAGGGTAATTGGCAATCTTTGGTTTCGCACTTGAAAGCGATGATAACAAGGTTGACTTACCGGCATTGGGGAATCCAACAAGTCCCACATCGGCTAAGAGTTTAAGCTCAAGTATGACCGTCATCTCCTGCATTGGCTCACCCGGTTGGGCGTAACGTGGAGCATGGTTTGTCGATGTTCTGAATTGGAAATTGCCCAATCCTCCTCGTCCACCTTTCAATAACATCACCGTCTGCCCATCGTGCATAACATCGCAGACATACTTTCCTGTCTCGGCATCATATACCACAGTACCACATGGGACATCAATATAAACATCCTTACCATCCGTTCCGTGGCACTTATCACGACCTCCGTTGCCTCCATGTTCAGCGTAGACATGACGCTGATACTTCAAGTGAAGCAATGTCCAATAGTTATGGTTACCACGCAGATAAACGCTTCCGCCTTTACCTCCATCACCACCATCAGGGCCGCCATTAGGGTTATACTTCACATGCCGAAGGTGCATAGAGCCTCTTCCACCCTTACCTGATCGACAGTAAATCTTTACATAGTCTACGAAGTTACTATCCATTATATATATATTTAAAGAGAAGCCTCCCCAAGCCCCTCCAAAGGAGGGGATGTCTGATTACCTCAAGTGGTAACTTAAACATCCCCTCCTTTGGAGGGGTTTGGGGAGGCGTTGTTTATTATAGTTGTTCTATAACCTCTGCAATTCTATTGAAGATCTCATCAACAGTACCTAAGCCTTCTACATGATGATGAATACCCTCACCCTCATACCATTCAATCAATGGAGAGGTCTGTGTGTGGTAAACATTAAGGCGCTTCTTGATTGTCTCTTCGTTGTCATCAGAACGACCACTTTGCTGTCCACGGAGTACCAAACGCTTCATTAACTCGTCCTCTGGTACAAACAACTCAATCATTGCAGCAACGTTATGACCACGCTCTGCTAACATCTTCTTCAGTGCTTCGGCTTGTGGAATTGTACGTGGGAAACCATCAAAGATAACACCCTTGTGATCCTTTCCAAAACTATCATAAACACTTGCAAGGATATCTACCATCAATTCATCTGGTATAAGCTGACCATTGTCAATGTAGCCTTTTGCAGTCTTACCTAACTCTGTTCCGTTCTTGATTTCATTACGAAGTACATCCCCAGTAGAGATGTGTTCAAAACCATACTTCTCAATCATCTTGTCGCTCTGAGTACCCTTTCCAGCACCAGGCGCACCAAAAATAACAATATTCTTCATTATCCTTTAATCTTTTACAAGCGTATAAATATCTCTTAAATTACGACCCTCTTGGTCATAATCGAGTCCGTAACCTACGATAAAATCATTGGGTATCTCGAAGGCAGCATACTCTATATTCAATGGAACAGCGAGCTTTCCTGGCTTCAACAACAATGTACAAATATGAAGACCAGCAGGATTACGCGTACCTAAAGTTTCAAGCATACGCTTCATAGTTGCACCTGTATCGACAATATCCTCTACTATGATAACCTCACGACCACTGATATCATTGTTCAGACCAATCACCTCTTTGATTGCTCCAGTAGATGTCGTTCCCTCATAAGAAGCTAACTTCACGAATGATATCTCACATGGAATTGTGATGTTCTTCATTAAGTCCGACGCATACATGAACGAGCCGTTCAACACCGCAAGGAAGAGCGGAGTCTTTCCTTCAAAATCCTTATTAATACGATTAGCTACCTGCTTTACTCTCTCCAGAATCTCTGTTTCGGGAATAGAAGTCTCGAACGTTTTATCCTTAATAGTTACACGACTCATAATCATATAATTCTTTATTTTGCGCAAAATTACAAAAATTATGGCAAACAAACCTATCCGATTAGCATTAATTTCGTAAATTTGCCATCGGTATGAAGATATTTACTAGTGCCCAGATACACGAACTGGACAGATATACAATAGAACATGAACCCATTAGGTCGGTTGACTTAATGGAGCGAGCAGCTAAAGCCATCACTCATGCAATCACTGAGGAATGGACCACTCACACGCCAGTTGTGGTCTTTGCTGGTCCTGGCAACAATGGTGGAGACGCTCTTGCTGTGGCAAGATTACTAATAAATGAGGGATATAAAGTTAATACTTACTTATTCAATATCACGAATCATCTCTCTGATGATTGTGTAACGAATCGACAGCGATTACTTGATGGTAAGCACACAAAAGACTTTATTGAAGTAACTGCCAAGTTTGATCCTCCAGAGCTTACAGCCGACATGCTTGTTGTCGATGGGCTCTTCGGTTCAGGATTAAACAAGCCTTTAGCTGGTGGATTTGCATCTTTGGTGAAGTACATCAATCAAAGTCCTGCAAAGGTTGTAAGTATAGATGTGCCATCTGGGTTGATGTCTGAGGACAATACTTATAACGTACGTGCGAATATCATCCATGCGTATATTACACTTACACTACACGAAAGAAAGTTGTCTTTCCTATTTGGAGATGCACAGCAGTTTATCGGTAAACTAAAAGTTCTCGATATACGCCTTAGTCCCGAATACATCCAAAAGACAGAAGCTCAATACCATGTTCTCGAAGAGAATGACATTCGTTCTCGCCTCCTTCATCGCGATGACTTCGCCCACAAAGGCAACATGGGTAATGCCCTTATCGTTGCTGGAAGCTATGGAATGGCAGGTGCAGCAGTCCTTGCCACACGTGCTTGCTTGCGTAGTGGAGTTGGTAAAGTAACTGTCCACACACCTAGGAAAAACTATGATATCATGCAGATATCTGTCCCCGAGGCAGTACTTCAGCTGGATCATGAAGAAACCGCTTTCACAGAAGCAGTAGACACTGACGGCTTCGACGCATTAGGTATCGGACCTGGCTTGGGACGCCAGGAAACGACTGCAATAGCGATGATCGCACAGATTCGACGTGCACAATGTCCTATCGTGGCGGACGCTGATGCCTTGAATATTCTTGCCAGTCATCGTGCATGGATGCAGCAGTTACCAAAGGGAATCATCATGACTCCACATCCAAAAGAGCTTGATCGACTAACGGGATCACCCGCTAATGCCGACTATGAACGTCTACATCGAACATGCGAACTCGCCAAGTCTTTGCAGGCTTACATCATATTAAAAGGTCACAATAGTGCGCTTTGCTTACCCAACGGAAACGTATTCTTCAATCCAACGGGCAACAGTGGAATGGCAACAGCAGGTAGTGGCGATGTGCTCACAGGTATTATTACCGCCCTTCTTGCACGTGGTTATCATCAGCAGAATGCCTGCATCGTTGGCATGTATTTGCATGGGCTTGCTGGCGACCTTGCCGCTAAAGAACTTGGCAAAGAGAGTCTTGTTGCAAGTGATATTATCAATTATCTCCCCAAAGCATTCCAACATTTAGACGATTAAAAGTTACTATATAATAAGGTGAAAAGTCATCCCCATTTGGCAAGTCCAAGTGGGGATGAATGTTTTAAAGGGCTTTATAATCATCTCAAAGAGAATGAACAAACGTATAAAAGAATAGCGGTAGCACCCAACAAAGGGTACTACCGCTATCTTTTATGTGATCTCGTAGACCGATAACTAATGATTAGTCGCAGTTAACGAGCTTGTTATCAGAACCGAGAACATCTGTGATCTTATGCTTGTAAAGATCCTCCATGTACTCACGAGCCTTTCCGCAATACTGACGTGGGTCGAAGTACTCTGGGTGCTCATCGAATGTCTGGCGTACACCTGCAGTAAATGCAAGACGTGAGTCAGAGTCGATGTTGATCTTACATACAGCACTCTTAGCTGCCTGACGGAGCTGATCTTCAGGAATACCAACAGCGTTTGGCAACTTACCACCATGCTCGTTGATGATGTCAACATACTCCTGTGGAACAGAAGAAGAGCCGTGAAGAACGATAGGGAAGCCTGGGAGCTGCTTCTCGATGGCTGCGAGAACGTCGAAAGCCAATGGAGGAGGAATCAAACGACCAGTCTTCGGGTCACGTGTACACTGCTCTGGAGTGAACTTGTAAGCACCATGAGAAGTACCAATAGAGATAGCCAATGAGTCACAACCAGTACGAGTAGCGAAGTCAACAACCTCTTCTGGCTTTGTATAGTGAGATACCTCTGAAGCAACCTCATCCTCAACACCAGCGAGAACACCAAGTTCTGCCTCTACAGTTACGTCGAACTGATGTGCATACTCTACTACCTTCTTTGTCAAAGCGATATTCTCCTCGTATGGAAGAGCAGAACCATCAATCATTACAGAAGAGAATCCGAAGTCTACACAAGACTTACATGTCTCGAAGCTATCACCGTGGTCTAGGTGAAGAACAATCTCTGGATGATGGCAACCCAACTCCTTTGCGTACTCTACAGCGCCCTCTGCAAGGTAACGAAGTAAAGTCTGGTTAGCATACTTGCGAGCACCCTTAGATACCTGAAGGATAACTGGTGACTTTAATTCTGATGATGCCTTGATGATTGCCTGAAGCTGCTCAAGGTTATTGAAGTTGAATGCTGGGATAGCATAACCGCCTTTGATTGCTCTCTTGAACATATCACGTGTGTTCACGAGACCTAATTTCTTGTAATCTACAACTGCCATAATCTTTATGTTTTAAATAATGAATAAGTCAATACCTATTGTTACTTGCAAAAGTACGACATTATTTTCTGATAGCCAAGATATGATAGCTATTAAATGAAGCGCAAGTGTTAAATTGCGTAATTAACTATTAGCTGGACTTGACTTATATGTACCTTTGCATACAAATGACTAATGATTAAGTGTAAAGGATATATGAAGTATAAGATGATTGTGCTCGATCTTGATGGCACACTGACGAATAATAAGAAGGAGATAACGCCTAAAACGAAGGAAGTTCTTATGCAAGCGCAGGCAAAGGGCGTACATATTGTATTGGCATCGGGGCGTCCCACTTACGGAATTATACCTCTTGCTGAGGAGTTAGAACTAAAGACTCATGGCGGATTCATCCTCGCTTACAACGGAGGAAAGATTATTGACTGCGCTAATAATCGTGTTTTATTTGAACAGAAGTTAGATGAGAAGCTCGTTCCCATGCTCTATGAAGGGGCGAAGAAGGCTGGTTTACAGATTCTAACTTACCAAGGTGAGGGTATTGCAGCCACTCAAAAGGATGATAAATATGTACAGATTGAGGCGCACATCAATAAGATGCCAGTCGTTCAATACGATGACTTCCTCCGCCAACTGGTCTATCCTATTAATAAATGTCTGATTGTTGGCGAGCCAACTAAGCTCCATCAATTAGAGTTAAGTCTACTTGCTCAACTGAAAGGACAGATGGAGCTTTATCGTTCAGCCGATTACTTCTTAGAGTGTGTGCCCTTAGGTATCGACAAAGCACAGTCGCTCAACCGCTTAATCACTATACTCGGTATCTCCAAAGAGGAGGTTATCGCCTGTGGTGATGGCTATAATGACCTTAGTATGATACGCTTTGCAGGACTCGGGGTAGCCATGGCGAACGCAGCAAAAGACATACAATCAGAAGCTGACTACGTAACTTTGTCCAACGAAGAAGATGGTGTTGCACATGTCGTTGAGCAATTTATTCTTGCAGAGTAAAGGCCTCACCCCCGCCCCCTCTCCGAATGTTAAAACCTCCCCCAACCCCTCCCAAGGAGGGGAGTGCCTAACGGAAGTTAGTTAGGAAAGGCTCTCTTGGATATGAAGAGAGGCTCTCTTGGATACGAAGGAACGCCCTCCTTGATTCAAGAAGGGCATTTCCTTGTTTTCGCTCTGACTATTTCTGTTAACGAGGCACTGTCTCATTACACCCCGACCAAGCCATCTCCTAACTAGCTCCCGTTAGGCACTCCTCCCCTTGGGGGAGGTTGGGAGGGGTTTCGAGGGTATTCTTCTTTCCTCTTTCTCCAGTATTCCCTTCAATAAAAACGTGGCATTCTGATTGCGTGCCACACCCTTACTTATCTTGTAAGAGTAGGTGATCTGCTCCCCTAACTCAATCTCAAAGCAATAGTTATGGAAGCGTTCTGGCTCCTCATCTTCCATCTTTGACAACTCTAAGTCATGTGTGGCAATCACGCCCGTGACGTTTCGTGAGGCGATATGTTGTAGGAATAGACGTGAACCATTTAGCTTATCCAAGGAGTTAGTGCCCTTTAGTATCTCGTCAAGGATGATGAGGTTCGGTGTAGACTCACGTAGAGAGCCTAACAGCTGATCGAGTCGTAAGAGTTCAGCATTGAAGTAGGAGATACCATGAGTGAGGTCATCTGTGGTGCGCATACTCGTGAATAAGTGAAAGACAGAGACCTTTAGTTGCTTGGCAAACACGGGTAATCCGTTCATTGCCAACAGATAATTCACACCCAACGAACGCAGGAACGTACTCTTACCTGCCATGTTTGCACCTGTTACTATATAATATTCACGATCTTGAATGTCGAAGTCGTTTGCCACAGCATGCTCTCCTAAGAAAGGATGATAGAGTGCTTTTGCATTAAAGACAACCTGATTCTCTGCCACAACTTCAGCCTGCACCGCCTTGTTCTCATTGAGTTTGTAATTGCCCATAGATACCAGTGTATCGAAGAGATTCAGTGTTTCTATCCATTCATTTGTACGCTCTTCATACGCTCGTTGCCACTGCTGAAAGAGTCGGACAATGGTTATATCAATCAAAGCAAAGCAATTAAAGATGAATATACCAATCTCATTACTGCGGTTATCTATCTTCTGTAAGATGAGTGCTAACCGCTCTAATGACTCTTCCGCACCTGCTAATCGCCCTTTCAATGCCTGCAATTCTGATGCTTGAAAGTCGGTTTGATTGATGAGCCTCAGCACTTGTAAATAGCCGTCAACCGCTGTTTGCACCTTTGCTATCAGTTCGGATATAACACGGATGTGCTTATGCGAACACAAGAAAGCTAACAGGAAGTTGAAGATTCCCCACCATATTGGCAACAAGGAGGGCACGATGTCCATGAATGAAAGTACGATACTGGCATAGAAACCCAGCAAGTTTGCAGAACAGAAAAGGCGGAAAAGAGGATGAGAGAAGTATTTGGGTAGCTGCTTTTGATGCACATCTGTCAGTGCAATCAGCACATCCTTCGTTTCAATCTGCCCCTTTACACCAAACGACTTAAACCGAGTTAGAAACGCTTCTGCCTGTCCTAACTCTTGAATAGATGCCATTCTCTGATGGATTTGCTCAACATGTTCCCTCTGATGCGCACTTCCCCACTCCATTGATAAACACTCTGCTAACTGGTCGCTACCACCTGTTGAGATGGTGCGGTTGATGCGTTGGAACAGAGAACCAGCTCCGAACACATCTAAATCGTATGTGTATGGATGTTGCGGATTGACATACTGCGTACCAGCATTAAGTTTACTGAAGTCGCCATGATGGTAGTTTATCTCATTCTCATAGGTCATCACCATTGCTTCTCCCTCCTTTATACGGCGGTCGTTACGCACATCTAACTTGCGAATGTATAGATATAAGAAGAGAGCTAACAGCCCACAAGGTAGCGTCCAGGCTGCATTAGCAAGCAAAGTATAGAGTACTACGAAGCCAATCGCAAGTAAGAAAGAGCTTACTTCAGCCAGAATAAAAGCCCGACTACGGTTGCGAAGCCTTGAGAGAAGGCTATTCTCTTCTTCAACTTTCCGTTGATAACGAGCTGTTAGATCCTTATTCATGTTGAGAAATATACTATATTGAAAGCGTTTATTGCGTTATAACCTCTTTACGAACACGTCCATCGCTGTACTTCACAATGTTGATTCCCTTTTGCGGAGCCGTAATTCGCCGACCATCCAATGTATAACGTGCGGTCTCAACAGCGGTTTCCTTTCTCTCAGAAACAGATGAGATAGAATTCGGGATAGCGTCAGCAATACTGCACTTAGCCGCATTCTCTATTCTTCCCGTTTGTGTGTTTATCAGCAAAACACATACCTTCAGTTTTGCTTTATCACGTATGATTGGCTTGCTCGAAACATTCTTGAATACGTAAGAGTGGCTCTGTGTCTGGTCGGCTTTGATAGGAGCTTTGATATGCCCCATCAAAGGTTTCCCCACTCCTTCGGCTGCAATAGCAACAAAGTTGTTTACTAGATTACGGACATTAAAAGGTGCTCTTATAAACTCATCAAGCTCCTTTGATATACCAAGCTCATTCGTATCTTGTGAGAAATTATTGCTTTGTACCCAAGAAGGATCAGACATTCCGTCTTCTGTCAATACATAAGTAAAGCCGTAAGGAGCCTCTTCCTTATTCACACAGAAGGTCACACTGGGAGTCACGGTGATATTATTCTTCTGTTCATCCCATACCGCGGTGACATCAACATCCATGTCTGCTCCAGCCGATCTTTCGCTTTCGAATTCCTCTCTTGCTATATAATAAGCCAGCTTCCGGTTCCTATTCATCCATAGAGATGGGCGATTTCTATCTTCATAGGCTTTAGCATCATAGTCTTGACAACGCAACGGATCGCTTGAATGAATGACTATTCCTATGAAGTCATCGGCGTAGGTGTTGGCAAGATTCTCTACTAATGCAATGCCACGCGGACAGTATCCACACCACATAGCAGTGTAATCCTCTACCACTACTCGTCGCTTAGGAACCTTGTTAACTGTCACTCTCGGCAATGTAGCATAGTTGAAGGTGGCATTGTTCCTATCCCCATTTACCTTTGTAATCGTAAAGATTAAGTTAGTTTCTGATAGCTCGGTGTGGGGTGGAACATCAATTTCTATCGTTGCACCATCATTGTGATTCAAGTCTTCAGGTAAGGTATAATGCTTTGAAGCCAGTATATTCTCATTAAAAGAAAGCGTATAGTCGAAGTCGTGAATGGTATTTCTACCATAATTAGAAACCATCAACTTTGCCTTTACACTCGTTGCTGTGATGGGCACATACACCTTCTGACCAGTAGAAGGGATAAGTGTATTGTCATCGGCTTTGATATCAGTTGCATAACAACTGACCATAACCAATACAAGAAGCTGTATATAAAACTTATGTAACATACAATATTTGAATGATTAAAGATAGGTATTTATTGCACAACTAACTTCTTAATTGTCTCCTTTGAACCCGTTTGCTTCACGATGTAAACACCCTTAGGAAGATTCGACAAGGATGTAAGCTGCCTATATAATAATGTGCCTTGAGTATTGAAGACATCGTAAGTTTCGGCATAAGAAGACGCCACAGAAGCAACACCTGTTGGGGCTGTATCGAACTTAATTGTTAGTGTTAATCCCTGCTTTTCAGCCTCTGCTCCTTCTTCTTTTGTTGTTAGGTGCAAGGTTATCTCACATTTCTCATTTTGCTTAAAATTGTGTTCTACATCAATAACTTCCTTTTTTGTACTACTAAACAACGTCGGGGAACCTACCACGTATGAGCCTGGCTGATAACTAATACTACATTCTTTCAACGCACAAACCTTTACTTCGCCCTCCTCTATCTTCTTAATTGTACAGTGAAGGGTCACTATCTGACTCTTTCCAGACCTATTCTGAACAAACAACTCCCTGCCTATTTTCTTCCATCCAGGATTGAATATGTCATAATCCACATTGTTCAATACAATCGTTGTATTGTTGTTTATCACGTTGCCTTGCTCATCTACAAAGGCAACATCATTAGTACTTGTTTGCGCATGGGCACTGGTAAAGAAACAAGCAACTAATCCTACCAGTGCGAGTAAACGTAATTTCATATCGATTCTTTAATATTTATGGTTTTAATTTATAGCCATTTTATGAGAGAGAAACCCTTTGTTGCACTACTTGCAACACACCACTTTCATTATAAAAGAAGCCTATAACCCAAGTTCTATTGGGTTTCATACCCTCTGGAAGCGTATATAAGAACTTCTCTTTCATCGTATTAGAAAGCATTAACTCTGTGCCCCATTCACCATTAATTGCTGCTCGGAACACATGACGATGCACATATTCCTTCTCCAATTTATTGTTGGGGAAAAGCTGAGGAGCTACCACGTTATCCTCCACCAACCATAGTTGTAGCTTCCCATTTACATTTCCTTTCAAGCTCTTCAAGTCTGTTTCAATATTCACTTGACGCTTATTAGCATTATACTGACACCTTAGGTCTATGCTAACAGTTGTTGTTTGAGCAAGTTCATCATAAATACGTCCTGCCCAAGCATCCTTAGATAGCACGCCTCCATGACGATTGATAAGTGCTTTCGGAACGTTTGGAACAGCCCAATGCTTATAATACATATCACCCATATCAGTGCGCAAGCCTACTACACTTGACGTATTCTTTAGGGCAAGAGGACCTGCATGAAAGGCTACAGCAATCAATTTATCTGCTCCGTAAGAGTTCTGTAACTGTACAATTGCTGTAGCTGCTTCAGGACAGAAGATGCAACGTTGACCTGTAAACTCTTCTATCAACACGTTGTGCTGAACTGTAACTGCAGGGATTTCTACCAATCGTTCGTCACGACAGACAGGGTCACAACTAACCAAAAAGATTAATGAACTTAGGAGGAATAGATATATATTCTTCATCTCGTTTAGAAGTTATAATTATAAGAGAGGGTCAATCCCTTGGTCGCAGGGATATATCGGCATACACCGCCAGAGCAGTTGAATCCAGCGCGAGTACGACCATATCCCAGTTGTAACCGGTGCGCCCCACCACTATAGGTCACGTAGCCTTGATAATAATGTACATGCATATTGCCCGCATTATAAAGGTCGCTTACTGTAAACATCCAATGTGGTGCAAGCGACAACTCGCCTAATCCGAATGCCCAATCACGATCTCCTTCCTTTGAAGTAAGGTATTGCGCCTCTACACGCAAGGTCGTTTTAGGTGACAATTTCTGCTTGACATCAGCTATAAAGATATGTGAGTTCAACATTCCCCCATGCCCTTCGAGTAGCAATTGATTGTAACGTTGAATCATATACATCATACTTAGCTTCGTTCCTCGATATAGTCGTCTCTCCAACTGGACGTCTATGTCTTGGTAATAAGTTGATGTTCCCCAAGCCCAGAAAGGGCTTCCGTAACCATCTGTCCCTATTTCATTTGTTCCTTTTCTACGTATTGAATGAACGTGAGCAAGGTTCATTTTGATGGTTGTACCATACTTTCCACCTAACACAGAACCCTTTGGTATTGTATAGGCAGCAGTTGCTTGGTAAGCCCACTCACCCTCGGGGCGTGTGGCGTAGGGGTAGAGTGCAGCCAAAGTATAGGTATGCTCCACCGTGAAAGGCGGTAGATGATTGATGAAAGAGGAGATTCCTTCCATCCCTCTACGGCTTCGGAAACCCATATTTGTACTCCGTTTTGCTTGTAGAAGTAAGCTCATTCCACGCTTGGAATAGGACCCTGAGAGCATTGCCACATAGCCATTACGATAGATATAACCATTATCATGGGATGGATCTTGCGTCTTCATTGCCATTTCTGCCAATACATTGAAGCCGTGATGTTGCACTCGCAAGCGTAAATCGAACGCATTGACATAACGAGGAAGGCGCAGGCGATGAGTGGGATCAACCATTATTACTTCGTCTTTCTCATACTTATTGAGGTAAGAAGCACCAAGAGTTATAAAGGTGTTATGCTGTTGAAGCGACTTAAACGACTCTTCCATGTTCCATTCCACATCTGCTCCTGTCATCCAACTCTTATTGTGGTGCCAGTAACGACGCTGTCGACCAGTGAGCAACTTGACCGCAACTCCCGCACAAGGGAGATAGTTCAAGCGTGCTCCTTGCAATGAGTTGTCAATTCCAAGACTGCGTTCTTCATACGAACGGAGGATGAAACCAGAGCCAAACTGCTCATAGAAGCTACCCAAAGTAAGCTCCGCATTCTTATAACGACCCTTCAAGTAGGCGTAAGGAACGCCCCAACCCTTAAAGTCATTCTCGTATCCTGGGAGTGGATGGGGCATATATTCCAACCTTGCACCCGCCTCAAAGTAACTGTTTGAAAGCCTCAAGTCGAGATAAGTATTCGTTCGGAAACGACTGCCTGTAGCCTCTGCGCCTGTCGTACTGTCCTTTTGTGCCAACAGCATATCACTCTGAAGACTTCCAGAAAGGTGTAATTTGTCGGACTCTTGTGCATAAACTGATGCACTACTCAGGCTCATGAGCAGTCCTATCATCATCCATCTTTTCATAAAATCACCTTCTTGCTACCTCTTTCACCTTCTTATATAGCTCCATCTCAGCGCCCTCTGTGTAGCCATTATGCTTATAAACAATCCTGCCCTGACCATCAAGTAAGACCGTATAAGGCACTGACTGGATACCTAACGAGCGTCGGAACTCACCATTAGGATCAAGTAATACATCATAACGCCAGCCATTCTGGTCGACCATCGGCTTCACCTTATTGACGTTTTGAGCCTGATCAATGGATACAGCAACGATTCGCACACCTGTTTCTCGGTGCCAATCGTCATAAAGCTCATCAATGCTTTTCAACTCACGGTCGCATGGTTTGCACCAAGTAGCAAAGAAGGTAACAACAAGAGGATTGCCATTATTAGAGATAGTGTCGGTTTGTACGGTCCTTCCTTCTAGATCTTTAAGGGTCACTTTGGGCAATTGCTCTTGTGCACCAACAGCCACACTCGCCCATAAGAGACAAAGGGATAGAAATAATTTATTCATTGTCTTTAGTTATAATTAGGCTGCAAATATACGAAAAAAAAGCGATATGACAAAGGGTAGTATTCGCTAACTCCTGTAAAATAGAGGGTCGTCAAGGTGGTTTGAAATACCATCTTCGATTTTTTCCAGCCCCGATGTAGCCTCGTTCTTAGCTCCCGATAGCCCCTTCAGAATGATTAATATTTAATTTAAACCTATCTTTTTTGCTCCTTCTTACTCCTTTGTAGCGTTGCAAACTACTTTGAATAATGTAATAAAATACTGCTAATTTCAGGGCGTCTATTTGCGTTTTTCAGAAGAACAAGGGACTTTGTCCACAAATACGGGAATTAGAGAGCACTTTCACAAGGTATTTGTAACTACCTGACTAACAGTAATTTGTATAAGAACAAGCCCCCTTTCAGGCAGAAGAAAGTAATCCTAAGTACTAAAAATAGGCTATTTTTAGCTAAAACGATAGTACTTTTTACTCAAAACGGAGGTTCTTTCTACCCGAAACGGAGGTATGTCTTGCATAAAACGAAGGTACTTCTTGCACTAAACGGAGGTATGTTTTCATAAAAACGGAGGTACGTTTTCATAAAAAGCCACATATTGGTTCGTTTTCTAATAGGTATGGCTTTGAATGAAAGCTAGAATGAGAAAACAAATTGTAAAGTACTTTCTATATCAATCCCCACCACTTCCGACCATTTAAAAAGGAGGATGCGCCACTTTGAGCGTACCCTCCTTACTGATCTTACTTTCAATCCAGTCGATAGAAGACTGTGCACATCGAAATGATATAAATGCGCTCATCTCCCTTCGTATTCATTAGGGGAAAAGGATGTTTATTGATATGAGTTTTATTGCT
Organism: Prevotella veroralis DSM 19559 = JCM 6290; assembly: GCF_000377625.1. Classification (GTDB taxonomy): domain Bacteria; phylum Bacteroidota; class Bacteroidia; order Bacteroidales; family Bacteroidaceae; genus Prevotella; species Prevotella veroralis. The sequence continues at coordinate 259,500 of NZ_KB898327.1, forward strand.
TTGCAATGCGTTTCTTCTTAGCACCCTTCAGCCACATATAACCCAACAATAGGATAAATGCACCCAAGATAAATAACAATGGGATGCGATATTCTTGTGGATGAACCCAGAACTCTTTGAAGAAGTTGATGCGACCGAGTATCTCTACTGGCGTCCAAAAGACGATTACTGTCGCCACAGCCATTCGAATGTTTGCACCCCAAGCGGCGATATGGAGCTGTCGACGGAACATAAAGAGTGACCCAATGAAACAGCTTATTCCGATGAGATAAGTTACTGGATGGTGGTCGCCAAGGAAGTTTTTATCATAACAGAACATCAACAACAGATAGAAAGCCCATAGTATCATGTTCAGTTCCATGAACGTGATTATGGACGTGTGATGGGTCATTGGCTGCACAACTATCTTATTCTTATGCTTTCCGAAGAGCTTCTCTTGTATCCATGTAATGAAGTCGCAACCATTACGGGTACTAAAGATATACATCGTCATGACCATCATCCACAATCCAAAGGAGGCTGGCATAATAAGATATTCAGGCTTGGTAACGACCTCACCATTTTCTATCTCGGGTGGAACTCCATAACGGCGTGCATAATAGAGGAATAGGAACTCGACCCATCCCGTCCAAAACAATAAACCGCCAATAAGCCCCCATAAGGTTTGACGAGTATCTCCTTTGACAAAGACACCGACGATAACCATAATCAAGCCAACAAACCCCATTGTGAAACCAGCATAATGTACAGCCACGGGATCCATGAACTTCTCCATCAGTATCATTAGTGCATGACCTAACGGCATTGTGAATAGTACGAGGACAAAGGAGGCTATCGTGCGCCACCAATAAGTTTTCTTTTTCTCCATTATTATATATTAGAACTTAAATAGTTTATCCACATCAACAGACAAGCCAACCTGCAGGTTCATGCCATCTGTCAATGGGCAATTCAAATAGTAATACTCTGGTTTATAATTGAAGAGGTTATCCAAGGCAACACTCAACTTCACACTCTTGCTGAATCGCTGTACAACAGCGAGCTTAAAGAGCGCGTATGCAGGGTAATGAATGGTGCGGATTCCCTTCGAGATGTCGTAATAATCAACGAACTCTTGATTGTCTACTGATGATAAGAAGCGACCATCAAGTCCTATATTCAGCCCATAGTTCTTCACAAACTGATGATCCCAATCAATATGTCCCGTCATTGCGTGCTTGCGAGCAGGGATGTATTGGTTATTCACCGAGTTATTGTTCTTATCCTTTGGTAGGTGTTCATTGGTATAAGCATAAGACAGACGTGCGGTAAAACCATTCGACCATCTCGCTTGTGCCGTAGCCTCTCCTCCACTCACAGAGTAGTTTCCGAGGTTAAGATAAGGTAGATGAGGAATAAGGTCAGAAGCACTCTTATAGAAAGGAGCACCAGTAGCGAGTTTATCCTTAATCCTATTGTAGTAAGCCGTAAGAGTGAAGTTGTAATGCCCATGTGTATAGTCAGTAGACAGGGAGAAGTTATGACTTACCTCTGGTTTCAAGGCTGGATTTCCTTCCACAATCCATATTCCTGCCATATCAAAGTTATAGTATTTCTCCTTTAACGTTGGTGCTCTGAAGCCCATACCATAGCTAAGACGGAGATTAAGATTGTGTATTGGCTGGTAACGAAGGCTTATCTTTGGTGTCACGCGAGAGATATGTCCATCCGAGAAGTAGTCGTAACGCAATGCTCCAACAGCCTCCCATTGCTCGTTAATGTTCCAGTCATATTGCGTAAAAGCATCAAAGGAATTTTGCTTGCGGGTGCGTCCTTCAAGGTTCACATTCAATAAGTAGTCGTGCATATAATCGGCACCCACGGATAGAACATCGCCTCCTTTGAGGTTGTGGTTATAGAGTAATCGGAAGCTATTCTGCACGTTGGAATAGTCGCGCACATCGATCTTTGCGATTCGTTGATAGTCCGACTTGTCATATTGATCGAATGCGTATGTAAGCTCAAAGTTATCCGATTCGGTCGGAGTCCATACTCCTCTAAGTCCGCCAGAGAAGTCTCTATATCGTTCTGGTGTCTCTGTTGTACGTACAAGCTGGCGATAGAAGTAACCCGCCCTACCTGTTATTGAGAACTTATCAGTAGGTGTATAAGACAGTTGCTCCTTAATGTTCCAAGTTGCATCTCCATATATCGTGGACACGACACGAGTAATAGGATGGTCGCCATTCTGCACATTGTAATTATCCGACTTGTTCCTATTTACGGTCAAGAGGTTGCTCCACTTCCCTTGTTTCAACTGCCACGACAAGCCGTAACGTTGCTCGTTATGCTTGCCAAAGCGCATATTCAGATTGAGAGAGCACGGCTGCATCTTCTTCTTAGTGATAATATTGATAACTCCACCAGCCGCATTCGAGCCATAAAGAGCAGATGATGCTCCAACAATCTCAATGTGATCTACGTTGTCCATCAGTAATCTCGTGAAGTCAACATCATCCATCGTCTCACCTGCAAGACGTTCACCATCAACAAGAATCAATACACTTTGTCCACCAAATCCCGACACGTTCATGTGTACTTGTTGGTTCATTGCATAGGAAAACTCAACACCTGGCATTACCTGTTGCAATAGGTCGCGCAGATTGGTAGCATCGGTCTTTGCAATATCATCTGATGTAATGATTTTCGTCAAGACAGGCGTGTTTGCGAGTAGCTTTGGTGTACGCGTACCCGTGACAACAACCTGTTCTAACTCGTAAGACTTATAGATGGAGTCGTTCACCTCATCTGCCCATAACGCCGAAGGAAGTGTAACGAGCAAAACTGATAATAGAATGGTTTTTCGTTTCATAACCTATTATATAAGGTCTCATTGCCCCTCTCATTGCCACACAATAGTATGGGAAAGGGCAGATGTATTGCTTAATAAGGATATTTGTAATTGATGGTCAACCAACATTTAGTTCCTCCCGTATTCATATAGTTCACCAACTGTAGGGCTGCATACTTCCCATTCTTCAATCGCAGGATGTACACATTGCTCTTCATTGTAAAGGCTGGCGGCATAGGGGGGATATCAAGTCGAAGCCATGAAGATAACACCTTATTAATAGTTATCCCTTGGCATCCTATCAAACTCAGGAGCATTTGTGACTGATCGAACCAGACCTCATTTTCGCTCCATTCATCCGTTTGGAAGTTTGCACCGAGGAAGTCTATGCTGCTCTTCGGAAGCTCACTCATCGACTTATAGTTGGTTTCCAACACTGCACCCCCATTTGTTCTCACATTGTTACGATGGAAGGCAAGACTCCATGAAGGCGGCTCTGGTTGTGCATCAGTAGCTTTAAACGAACGCTTCTCATTGACGGCTATCCCCTTTCCGAATACATCGAACCAATAAGTATAGATTCCTGTCTGCCCGTTTGAGGTACCAGTAGACAAGGAGGAAGGAATATGATAAGGTGTAAAATGGCTCTGTGCCTTCAGCAATCCGACGGTATCTTTTTTCTCAATATACGCCTGTAACGAGTCAAAATCAACGTAATACCAGTCCTTCCAACCTGTGGCATCAACCAATAACTGCCCTTCCATAATCGTTGGAGAAGCTGGCGCATCATCGTATATACCATCAAAAAGACCATTGCAGGCGGTCGCCGTCAACATGACGGCAACACCTGCAACCACATTATATATATGTCTACGGAGATTCATTGTGTCCCGTTTAAACTTATTGCTTAGCCCCAACAAAAGTGCCATAGATGGTCATTGGCATTGTTCCCATCTGATAGTTATTGCTGACCTTCAGCTTTCCATCAGCTTCTTTAGTGATTGTAACCTTGCAAACATCCTTATCAAAGGTGTACTCCTGATCCTTTGTAACATTACCAGAACCATCGATTACTTTAAAATGGAACTTGATATTGTCATCCTTATAAGCTTTCACAAAAGCCTTCTTAGTCGCATCATAAGGGATATTAGGGATAGTGTAAGTTCCCAAATAGAGGTTTCCCATCATTGTATTCTTATATGTTACCGCAGGAACTATCAAGTTGATGGTACCATCTTCATTGTCTGTTATCTGATAAGTAACCTCTTCTTCTGTAGAATAACTAAATACAATGGCTACCGAGATTTTGTCTGTTCCTTTGTAACTACCTACGAACTGGTCAGCTACTGACGCTGGTGCAAACTGTACACTCTGTATCTCATCAGCTCTAAAAGTTACCTTTGAGCCATCTGTCTTATTGATTACTACCTTCTGTGCCTGTACTGCCACAGCACTTAAAAGTGATACGATTACTAAAGTAAAGAACTTCTTCATTGATTGATAAATTTAAATGTCTTGGTTAATGATTTTACTATAAACACGCCCTTCTGACCATCGAATGGAACCTCGGCGACGCCATTTTGATTCACAACAGCACTACCGACAAGCTGCCCATTGATGGTATAGACGCTCACACGAGTGCCCGCTTTCAGTCCCTCTCCTCGTACCGAGAAGTTGGTAAAAGAGAACACTGCATTAGACTGTTCAGCCCCGACTGTATTGATACCAGTAGGCTGATCGGTGAAAGTAAAGCTAAGGAAATCCGTTAAAGGATATTCCACTGTTTTGCTACCAGCCGTCAAGACAAGATGATCTGACGTAAAGGTAACCGTTGGTTTGTCTGTGAGAGCAAAGGTCGTAGCCTTTCCGTCTTTGTCAGTTACTTTCACATAATCAGCCGCGGAAGCAGAGACTGCTCCCCACGTAGCCAACAATGCGATAGCAAGTGACCTGCATAAAGTTTTAATTCTCATGTTATTGACATTGTTAATATTAGTTTCTAACTGGTTGCAAAGTTAGCTTATATATGTCAACAACACAATACCAACATATTATGATTTTTATTAGTTCGATTTAAGTTAGCACTTGCCTTTGTTTCATCTCCAAGTACTTATTAATAACATCTACGCTGAGACGCTCTGGAGTCGTTAGTATGCTATAGATGCCATGTTGGTGCAGTGTAGACACAATGAGGCGTTTCTCGTATGTAAACTTCTCTGCAATGACATGTTGATAATACTCTTCTATGGAGCGCTTAGGCGTTTGGATGTAATCATTCATCTCACTATCTTCAAAGAAGACTACGAGCACACGATGCCAACGACTTAGTAGTTTCAGATAAGAGAGTTGCCTGTTAAGAGCTGTCATACCTGAGAAGTTCGTATAGACAACGAACAGACTTCGCTTGCTAACTTGCTTTCGCACGTTGACACAAAGGTTACTGAAGTCGCTCTCTCCAAAGTCGGTTTCTTGCATATAAAGCGCATCCAACAATCGTTGCATTTGTCCCGTGCGGCGCGAGGGGGCTACGAATGTGTCCATCTTATCGGTGAATGTAATCAGACCAGCCTTATCGTCACGGTGCATAACAACGTAAGATAGCACCAAGGCGGCATTTATGCTATAATCAAGTAAGGTCATTCCACGGAACGACTGCTGCATGACTCGCCCCTTATCAATGACGGAAAACACTTGTTGCGAACGTTCGTCACGATAGACATTCACCATGAGTTCATGCTTCCGAGCACTTGCTTTCCAGTTGATAGCACGATACTCATCACCTTGCACATAATCTTTTATCTGTTCAAATTCGGTATTATTTCCGATACGTCGAATCCGCTTGATACCCATCTCGGTAAGGTTATTGCTCATCGCAAGCAATTCGTATCGGTTCAACATCAGATAGGAAGGATAGACCTTCACGTCCTTTGCATTGCCCAAGCTATATCTGCGCTCCACAAGTCCTATGATGGTGCGTGCAAAACAACGAATCCGCCCAAAGGAATAAACTCCTCGCTTCACAGGAGTGAGCGTGTAACGAATTTCATCCTCGCCCTTTGCAGCAAGCCGGAGAGTGTATTGTATGTCTCGACGTTGGAACACTTTAGGAGCCTCATCAATGACAGTGAGCCATACAGGGAAGGTGTATTCGCTTGCTAAACGGAGTTTTATCACATTCTCATCGCCGTTAGAAAACCTATCCGCACAGCTCCGTTCCGCTGTTATCGCACGCCGATGATAGAGCATGAAAGCATCTATAAGGAGGGTAAAGACGAAGACGAACAACAGAATCTTAGCCGCCGTGAAGAGGAAGGGATAGACATATCCCAACCCACAAAGCAGTGTCAAGCACGCAAAGATGATATAAAATCGCTTGGTAAGGAACATTTACTCTATATCTAAGAGAATTAGTTAGCAATTGTGCGAAGCCTCCGCACCAATAGTGCGAGGTTGTGTAACCATTTGTGCGAAGCATTCGCACACATATAAGTCATTATATTTACTCATACGTATCAGCGTTCTGACCCGTATGGGTCAGCATTGTGACCCGTATAGGTCAGCATCGTGACCCGTATGGGTCAACACTGCGAACCGTATGGGTGATTAGCCTTACACATAAAACAAGGCTCTCTCTATGTTGGGATCACTTAGGGACTTCCACCTTATCTATCAACTTCTGCGCTACTTTCAACGCTGTGTAGCCCTCCATTTCAGCCTCAGCGGTAAGGAGGAGACGGTGTTGAAGGATGTTAGGAGTAACGAATTTGATGTCTTCCGGCGTCACAAAGTCACGTCCGGAGAGCATGGCGTATGCCTTAGAAGCATTGAGCATCGCAACAGCAGCACGTGGACTGGCTCCGAGATAGACTGCCTTTGACATGCGTGTCTGCTGTACGATGGATGCAATATAGCGTAGGAGGCTATCTTCAATGTACACTTCTTGCAACTGCTGACGCATGTTTAGAAGCTCACGAACGCTTAATAAGGGTTGAATATCATCCAGTTTGACAAGCTTTCTATTCTCTTGATGATGCTGCAAGACGCTTACCTCTTCTTCAAGCGTGGGATAACTCATGCGAATCTTAAATAGGAAACGATCTAATTGAGCCTCTGGTAGACGGTAAGTTCCCTCTTGCTCCACCGGATTCTGCGTCGCTATGATCGTGTAAAGGTCGTTCATACGATGCGAAACACCATCGATTGTGACCTGTCTCTCCTCCATTACCTCGAAAAGAGCAGCCTGTGTCTTAGCTGGGGCACGGTTAATTTCGTCAACAAGTACCATCTCTGCGAACACAGGTCCTTGATGGAAGTCGAACTCGGAGGTCTTCATATTAAACACCGTCGTGCCTAATACATCACTTGGCATTAGGTCTGGCGTAAACTGAATACGGCTGAAACGTGCGTCAATGAGGCGTGAGACTAATCGAGCTAACAGGGTTTTTGCCACTCCGGGGACGCCTTCAATCAGCACATGACCGTCTGCAAGGATGGCTGTTAATAGCAAGTCGACAGCCTCCTGTTGCCCAACAATCACATTGCCGATAGCCTTCTTTAATTGTGTAATCTTCTCACTGAAGTCCTGAAGATCAGTTCTCTCTGCTTTATTCTCTTCCATCTTGTTGGTGTATTGTTCGTTAGTTTTATTATTAATTAGTCCTTCCATAAAGATTAAAGGTTATTGATGATGGTGTCTAATCCGTCTATCGTCTCTTGCAATCGTCTATCGGGTAAGGTCGTATCTGCCTCTATGTAGCGTTTTACCTTATCCAATATCATGCGCACTTCGGCTTCCGGCATACCTGTTCGGAGAGCTAATTGGGTTATATTCTCTCGTCTCGACTCTTCATCATCAACATCTATTAGCAGCTGCCGACGCACTGTCTCTGCAAAATAACTATACTTCTTCTGTAACAAGTCGCGGTTTTCATGCTTCTGATAATAGAGTGTTCCGATGAGTTTCACAAACTCCAACGACTTGTTTTCGGGCTGTTTTACCACAGGGATCACCCTTTGGCGACGTCGAGCATAGAACACGCAGAACAACAGCAAACCTAACAATGTGAGATAGACACACCATCTGAGTGGCGCATTTTGCAGCCAGTAACGGAGTGGACTCTCCTTGTTTATCTCGTTCTTAGGCGCATACGCATCTGTACGTGTTACTGGTAAGCCACGGAATTGGGACATCGCACGGAATAAGAGTCCGTTTATCTCGGGGTCAAGTACGCCATAGTTGGTCCATAGGAGTGGGTCACATGAGAGGAACAACTCGCCCTTCCCCCACTTAATTCGTATGAGTCGTGCCTGCCAATAACCGCCTATCTTGTCAGCATACTCATCATCATCTACGTCGCAAGAAACGTCTGTTGTATCTACATCCGCACCAATAGAACGTTGGAAAGCACATAACAATGTATCACATTGGACACCCTCATTTACCTCAATCCCATAGCCTGACATTGATGTATAGACCTGATAAGTATGAGGCGTATAAGGCTTCACAGCATTCCAATAGAGGGTATCCATCGGGATTTGATAGTCTGATAACGACTTCTTCACCCACTGGGGAAGGAAGGTATCTCTACCTGATACCGCCACACCAAAGTTTATTTTCGAGGAGTCACAAGCGAAGTCTGAGGTTACAATGAGCACTTTGTTCCCTGCTTTTAACAACCTACTCAACGCTCTCCTATCGGTTTCTGTTGGCTTAAACGCCAATGCCTGCACTAAAATAGCATGTGGTTTCTTATCATATCCATCACGTTCTAACTGCGCAAAAGTCTTATTCGTCACATGGTAACCAGCAGGGATTGACTTCTGCATAAGCGTGTCAAAGACCGCACAACCAAAGGGCTGACCGTCGTAATGACCGAAAGTTGGTCTCCAAACAAACTTTGCCGGAGCATTAAACTCCATCACTAAGACAAAGAGGAGGAAAACTACTATACCTAATAAGAACTTCTTATTCATGCAAGCTGTCTCCTTTCTCAATCTCAACTTCTATACTGAGTAGCTCGCTGACAAGCTCTTCCGAAGCCTCATAATTACCATATCTCACACGCATGAAAGCATTAGTCATACGCTGGAAGTCGGTCGACAAGAACTCACGTGTGTATTGCGTTGGTGTCTTATAAAGCTGCCAATTAATCTTATGATGGTCTGCCAGCCAACGAAGTGTGCGCAGATACACCATTCGTATAGCCTTATAATAATCCTTTTGAGCCATCGCCTTGGTATATTCTACATCAAAGTTGACACCGTAGATATTGTCTTCTTCAGCATCAACACTGCTCACCTTACCTGTACGATGGAATAGCTTCGCACGGTAACGGTACATTAGAAAGGCGATAAAAGCCGCCACGACAATGGCTAAACCTATATAGATATAGAAACGAACATCGCCTTTCCCATTCGGAGAGAACAGCTCCGATATCCACTTCATCAGCTTATTCATCAGCCAATCCCATAGATCTAACTCTGGAGCTTGTAGCTCTTTCGCATAGTTATACGCCTCATCAACGCGGTATTGATGTAGTAAAGCTGTATCGCAAGAGAGCGTGTCGGACAAGGCTTGTAACATATCAGAAGGATTTAACTAACCGTATTATAGCTTATCAAAGTCGTCTATATCGGAATCTTTCTCTGCCAGTTGTTCAAAGTTCTGGATGCCTTCTTCAACTGAAACTCCATCTACTTCCTCTGCAACACTACCATAGTGGAAGGCAAGCGCAACGACAGTTAATGACATTGCTAAATATGTTCCAAAGTTCATGATAACCGAGAAGATGTATTCGATGAAGTTGTAGATTGGAGAACTAACAACCGATGTTGCTCCTTCATTCGTTGCAGAGATAAAGACCTTCGCAAGGTACATGAAGTACCAAGGTAACGTCGTTACCATCTGGAGGAAATTCTCCACAATACCCATAAGAAGCAGCAATCCAATCAAAGACCAGAAGGAATGAACACCTAATCTCCACCCACGACGAATGGAGCTAAAGACGTTCTCATCATCTTCGAATATATATACTGGCCATGAGAGATAGGCTGGGACAAAGGCAACTAACAGTCCGATAATGACCAAAAAGAATAGTCCAATACCAATAAGGACATTAGGGAATTGGTCATTCGAGGTCACTTCAAAGAAGATAAAAGCAAAGAGTCCAAGGATAATGGTGATGACCACCCATGCAACCGCAAACACTAAGGCTAAGAGGAAGGAGCGTTTCATACTCTGAATGATGAGTGGCTTGAGGTCACGCAAGGTCACTCCTTGCAAGCGAGTGGGGCTTCCATTATAATACCTTATCAATGAGAAGCAGATTGAAGAGAGTAAGATAGAACCGAGAACAAGGCAGACTATCAATATAAGATAGGACAGACCCGTATTCACTAATAGGCTTCCTAAAGCTCCATCTGAATCTGCATTATCAACAGCAACAGCCAAATTGTTATCTACAGCAACAGAGGTTAACCACTCTAAAGCGAATGCCTGAAGCAGACAAAGGGGTAAGACAAGATAAAAACAAGCCTTTAACCATAGCTTATAGTTCTCTTTTAAGAAATCGAAAGTTGCTGTGAACTTCTGTCCAAAGGTACGTACTCTATACAAGTCAACCTTGGGTCTCTCTACTTGAATGCGCATGTTTATTACGTTTATAAGGTAAGTATATAAAATAAAAGATTACGAATACTAATGAAAGGAGGATGATGCTTAACCGCACATAGTTGTTGATTTCGGTGTGCCGAGTGATGAAGCTCTCTATAAAACCAGCCACTATGAAGAGCGGAACAGTACCTACAATGATCTTCATGCCACGCTTTGCACCTCGTTGGAAGCTCACTAAGCGTGAGTAAGTGTCAGGGAATAGCCATCCATTACCCATTGCCAAGCCTGCAGCACCAGCCACCACGATGGATGAAAGTTCTAAGGTTCCATGCAACATCGTGGTTAGTAAGCATTCAGATAACAATCCGTGCTGATAGAAGAAGGTATCGAAACAACCCACCATAACACCATTTTGGAACAAGGAATAGCCTGGCATGAAGCTCGTCAGTACGCCCATAGCAAATATATAGAACGATACCATGATGTTATTAAGCGTTATTCCGATGAACATACCCCCCTCTTCTTCACTTCCATAAATGCCCATCGGCTTTCCTTGTGCTATGTTCTCGAGCATCTGATCCATGTATCCATCACCAAGAATGAGCCTTGGGAAAGATTCATCACCCAGTGTTGAGACGACTCCAATGAGCACACTTATCATGAAGATAGCGAATGACAGGAATAATAATCGGCGTTCTTTCCACATCACATCAGGTACCTCTTGCGTCCAAAAGGTGATCATTCGTTTCCATTTCTCACGCTTATTGCGATAGATCTCATTATGAAGTGCAGATGAAAGGTTGTTTAGATAGATTGTAATTCGTGATGTTGGATAATGTGTTTGAGTAAAGGCAAGATCGCTTGTAAGGTCTGTGTAGGCATCAGCCAAGCGGTCAGGCATTACCGAGTTGATGTTATCCACCAACGCTTCTATTGCTTTCCACTTCTCAATGTTATTACGTATGAAAAGGATTTCCTTCATTATCTCTTTTATAGGTAATGGTGATTAATTCTACCAACTGCCCACAAAAGTAGAGTTTTTTTCCTATATTTGCAACTGAAATAACCAATTTGTTACGAAGAGAATGTCGGAATCCAACATCGTTACAGGGCAATATGTGCAAATCAACCAATCGCCAGCAAGCATTGGCGAACGCATGCTTGCACAGATGATTGACGCTTTTATCCTATTCGTTTACGCCTTTGGTATGGGGCTACTAATATATAATACAGAGGCTCTGAATTATAAACTACAATTATACTTGGCGTTCTTTGTTTTCATGTCAGTGCTCTTCTATCCCTTTTATATGGAACTCTTCAACCATGGACAGAGCCTCGGAAAGATGATTACGCACATCCGTGTGGTGAAGAAAGACGGTACGACGCCTGGTATTGGCGACTTCTTCATGCGCTGGTTATTGCAGTTTATTGACATAGGGTTCTCTTTCTTAGGTGTAGCTGTTATCCTTTTGACCAAGAACTCACAGCGTTTAGGCGACTTAGCAGCCCACACTATGGTGATAAAAATCAATAATTACCATAAGATCCAAGTCTCTCTTGACGAGTTCTCATACCTTGATCGCAACTATAAACCCGTCTATCCACAGGCAGAAGACCTTTCGCTCAATCAGATAGAGGTTATTCAACGCACGCTCAATGCCGACTATGGACCTGATAGAGAGCGTCGAATTGCCACCTTAGCACCTAAAGTTCGGGAACATTTAGGCATCTCTGACACCAGAACGGGTAATGAGAAATTCCTTTATACCATTATCCGTGACTATCAACACTATAGTCTTGAGATGGTTTAAACACCTATTATAATCAGGTAAGGAACCGAATGATTCTTATACAGAACAGTGTTGGTTCTTAGAGACGAATAGAGAAGAATGCACCCATGAGAGCATCTATCAAAAGTAAATTAATGGCTATCAGCACTGCAATAGCCTATCCGCCCATCCATTTAAAACGCCAAGAAGTGGCAAAGGAGATACGTGGGAAGTGGGCAATCGTTACGGGTGCATCCCACGGGATAGGGCGTGCTCTGACTGAGGAATTAATCTCTTTGGGGGCAAACATCTTTCTTCTTGCACGCAGTGAAACGGAGTTACAAATACTCTGTGCAAAGGCGAGGGAGCAAGGGTGCCATGCCGATTATTGTGCGATAGACCTCCGTGATAGGGAGCAACTCGACCGTCTCTGTCAAAAGCTACGCAAGGATATGCCGCAAGTGGACTATCTTTTCTGCAATGCAGGCAAATCCATTCATCGCAATATCGCACTGGCAATAGACCGATTGCACGATTATGACCGCACAATGGACCTCAATTATCGATCCTTTGTGGCGTTATCACTCGCATTGTTACCTGCCTTGCAAACGAATAAAGGGCATATCGTTTACTCATCCTCCGTAAGTTCTCTCTATCCAATGGCACTAGGTTGGTCGGCTTATCACGCCTCCAAAGCTGCCGCCAACGCATGGCTTGACACGGCAAGGATAGAGTTAAAGAAGTTAGGGGTGCGTGTTCATGTGGCTTACCTGCCCTTGGTTCACACACAGATGTCGGATGTTAACGGGCAATATCGTAATCTTCCAGCTTACAATCCAGCTGATGCTGCTAAGATTCTCTTGCGCCTCTGCTTAGGAAAGAAGTATTGTTACCAACCTTGGTGGGCTATTCTCTCTGTTCCCATTGCGCGTGTCATTGCTCCTGTTATCCGTCTTTTCTATCAGAAACTATGAAGAGCAAAACATTAAAAAACCTCTTTCTCATTCTTTATCGACTACATATTCTTTCGCCAAAAGGATTATTCTACTGGGCAAAATACTTGCTTTCAGAAGGAATGAGTTTGATGGCTCTGCTCCGTTTCTCCGCTCACTTCTATCCAAATCGCTGTGCGATAAAGGACGAGGAACAATCTCTAACGTATCAAGAAACATACGAGAAGGCAAAAACACTGGCTCAACTGCTCTATACACAATACCAACTACGCCCCAAGATGAACGTTGCTCTCTTAGGACGTAACAGCCTCATCCTGTCCTTACTGCTCCCTGCTCTCTCCCGAATAGGTGCTCATATCACTTTGTTAAACACTGATATGCCACAAGATCAGCTTTTAGAATATCTGAGAAAACGTCATTATCAACTCTTCATATATGATAAAGAACTGATAGAAGAGCCTCAACTATTAGCATGCAAAGCCATAATAACAGAGGAACTCCACCACCTTATTATATATAGAGACCATCACGAAGAAAAACAAAAGCTCCCTCGTATGCGCCGCGGAAGGAACATTATCATTCATACGGGCGGTTCGAGTGGTAATTACAAGGCTGTGGCTCGGCGTCCAGCGATCACCTCTTTCCTACCACCCCTCATCGCTCTGCTCCACAAAATAGGGATTAATCAATATGACAGTGTGCTCATCTCTTTACCTTTCTATCATGGTTTCGGTCTTGCCACACTCATTGTTTCACTCTTAATGGGTAAGAAGATCTGTCTACAAAGGCGTTTCCTCGTGCAAGAAACACTATCCATTATTCAGAACGAACGCATTGAAGTAATGCCCATCGTACCTGCTATGCTTTCAAGACTATGGCTGGTAGAAGGAGCAAAAAGCCAAATGGAAAGCCTAAAATGCCTCATCTGTGGGGGAGACAGACTTTCAAAGCAGCTCATCAAAACTACTCATCAACAACTGGGGGATGTTCTTTACAATCTCTATGGCACTTCTGAAGCGGGCTTCTTCTTACTTGCTACTCCACAAGAGTTGGCTGCTTTCGACGAAACAACGCTTGGGAAAGCGATATGGGGAGTAAGATGTAAGATTAAGGAAGCGAACGAGGAGCATGTTGGTGAACTATGGGTGCAATCGAGTTGGGCTATGGCTGGACGTAAGAACCAATGGCAAAGCACTGGAGACTTGGTCTTTCAGAATCTCGATGGGTACTATTTTTATCGAGGCAGAACCGACCGAATGGTGGTATGTGGCGGTGAGAACGTCCACCCAGAACACATAGAACAGGTGCTACTTGCCCACCCCTCCATCATTGCAGTACGTGTCTTTGCTGTCTCACATCCACTCTTTGGCAATGTGATACAGGCTGAAGTTGAATGTGCCCCAGTCTCATCCTTAACAGAGAAAGAACTCCTCGCATGGCTCAAGCCCCAACTCTCACGTGCGGAAACGCCACATGGTATAACCTTCCAAACCATCGGAATGCTATCAACTGGTAAACAAAAAGCATTGAAAACTTAATATTCTCATCAACAAAATTTGCCCTTCTTTTATAAAAAAGACCTATATAAGTTTCCTATATAAGAAACTTTTAGTATCTTTGTAACATCAAATAACCTGAATATGAACGATTATTTCAAACTCTTATTAGCACAAGAAGCAGAAGAGTTTCTATATTCACTCCCTGTTATGGCAAGGCGGAAAATGATGTATAACATACGCCGCATCCAAGAAGGAGAACGTAATAAAGAGCTCTTCAAGAAGTTAGAAAACTCAGAGATATGGGAGTTTCGAACACTATATAACAAACTTGCTTATCGCTTATTCGCCTTTTGGGATAAAGAAGAAGAGACCTTAATCATTGCAACTCATGGTATTATAAAAAAGACACAGAAGACTCCTCTTAAAGAAATCACTAAGGCAGAGAGACTAAGACAGGAATATTTTAATAATAAGAAAACAAAAACAAGATGATGAAACTAAAAGACTTTGATATAGTACAAGACGAGTTATTAGGCAAAAAAGGCACTCCAGAACGAGATGCATTTGAGAAAGATGTAGCAGAGGCAGTGCAGGCTTATAAGATTGGAGAGGCTATCAAAATGGCTAGAAAAGCTCAAAATCTAACGCAAGAAGAGCTTGGTTATCGCGTAGGTGTGCAGAAGGCACAGATTTCCAGACTAGAGAAAGGCAAAAGCATAACCTTCAGTACGCTTGCAAAAGTGTTCAAAGCAATGAACATACCAGCATCTTTAGATATGGGATCTATCGGTAAGATTGCTCTTTGGTAATGTGTCTTTATTAAGCCGAGAAGGCTTTCCTGTATAGGAGCAGAGGCTTTCCTCCATTTGAAGAGGGCGTTTCCTTAATGTGAAGAGAGCCTTTCCTCACATCAAGGAAACGCCCTCTTTAAATGGAGAAGAGCATTATCTATCTAGCTTCCGTTAGGCGCTCCTCCCCTTAGGGGAGGCTGGGTGGGGTTATTAGAGGGGGCTGGGTGGGGTTTCAGGAAGCACCACCACCCCCTCTTGTTTCTTACCATCCATCATGATCTTAAGCGGTTTTTGGAAACGAACATGGCGTACCCATTGCGTTTCCTCAACAGCTGGAAGAGCATCAAGAACGCTCCGTTGATAGAAACCATCAGCCTTATAAGGATTGATAGTGAAATAACCTACACCAAAGGAAGTAAGGTTTTGGAAGAAATGAGTGCCTTGGCTCGGGTCAACACGATAATGTTCTAATCCCTCTTCAACGATGATTCGAGCTGCAGAAATATGCGACCACTTCACCGGAATACCCAACCATGGATCACTAGAACCCCATCGGCCGGGACCAATAAGGATGTAGTTAAGGTGCTGATCGAGGAACTTCTGGTTGATTCGCTCAATATCATTAGCGATCAAAGGGTTATCTTTCGCAGTGAAAGATGCCCCCGTCTTGACATAAACAACATCCTTCACGTCATCCGATATACCATGTCCAAGGGAATTATTACTACGTAAGAGACACTGTTCATCAGGTATAGAAGAGAGGTTCTCATCTAATCGTTGCTTTGAATCAACAATAGGTCTGATCTGAAGAAGATACAATTCTCCTGTCTTATCAGCATTTAGATTGACTGCAAACTCTATCTCCACAGGGCGTCGCATGGCATCAGCTCCATAACGCATAGCCATCTGTAACAACTCTGGTAATGGGAAAACTCCCTGTTGAAGAACACCACAGCAGGATATAATCTTCCGTCCTTCATAAAGCCCCTCATAGATGGTTTCGTCATCAACCGAATAAGTAGAAGCAATGTAAAGGAGGCTTCCGTCAGCTTCAGCATCTTTGAGATTGAGTTTGAGGATATTAAACCCATCATCCACTTTAAAGTCTTCCCCCACATGATGCATATCGAGCGCATAGAATTGAGTTTGGGTCTCTCGGAGGGCTAACTTCAGTTCACTTAGCTGTAACACTTGGTGTGGATGATACGGACAAACACGTAAGGTTTGACCGCCATCAACGATATATTTGCCTAAACCTAAGGCTAAAGAGGCGATTCCCTCTTCGGCTTTCTCATCACCAATAGGATAATAGTTTAGGGAACGGAGAACGCCCGAAAGATTAGGATAGAATCGATTGTCATATTGTTTCCCTACCACTTGCTGCAAGATAACCGCCATCTTCTCTTGATCGATGACATTACTTGTTGCGGTCATATAGGCTTTAGAGTCTCGATAATAAACAGAGGCATATACCGCCTTAATAGCGCATGCCAACATGCGTAACATTTCGTATTTATCCTCTAAATAAGGTATCATATAAGTGGAATAAATACCTGCGAATGGTTGGTAATGGCTATCTTCCAACAACGAACTGGATCGAACGGCAATAGGCGAACGAGTCGCTTCGAAGAAGGCGAAGAAGTCGCCTATAAACTCATCAGGGAGTTGTGCCTGAAGGAAAGCATGGAGTATTTCGTCATCGTTGGCATCGCTTAGTGCAATTTGATAAAGGTTGTTTCTCTCCATAAAACTATCGAAGACATCCGTACAGAGAACGACAGTCTTAGGGATTTGAACCTTTGCATTCGGAAACTGGTTGAAGTCGGGATGACGCTTGATAACATTATCCAAGAAAGCTAAACCGCGCCCCTTGCCTCCTAACGAGCCATCACCTATACGTGCAAAGTGAGCATATTGGTCGAATTTATGCCGATCGAAGAGGGCGACAACACCTTCATTTCGCATGCGCCGATAGGCTACTATGGCGTCAAAGATAATCTTTCGGTGCATATCAACATCTTGCAACTTATGCCAAGTGATGTCTTTTAAGAAGGAGGAAACGGGGAATATGGCACGAGCAGACAGCCAACGACTCACATGATTACGTGAGATATGATAGAGCATGGAGTCTTTTGGTATCTTAAAGATGTTGTCTTGTAAGTCTTTTAGGTTACGGATGCGCATGACCTCTGCACGTGTTTCGGGATTACGGAAGATGAAGTCACCAAAACCCATGTGCTCTTCAAGAAGATGACGGAGGTCAACACTCATCTTCTTAGAGTTCTTATCAACAAAGCGGAAGCCTTCGTTTTCTGCTTTCTCACGGTTATCACTCTCCGAACTCTCTATGATTAAGGGTAGATACTCATCCTCTTGATGAATGGCACGGAGCAACTTTAGTCCGGCTTCAGGGTCTTTGATGGTATGAATTGGCTGTCCCATGGTTGATTGTATGCCCTCTTCTCCATCACTAAGAGGGAATCGCATGTCGGAAATAACACCTAAGCAATTATCCTTATAACGCTGATAAACATCCCAGGCTTCCTTATAATTGCGGGCAAGAACAACCTTCGGGCGACCACGTTGACGCAAGGAAGCATCGTGCCGAGTCAATGCTTCAGTTGCAAAGTTTTGACTTTGAGTAAGGATATAACTATATAAGTTAGGTAGAATAGACGAATAGAAACGGATGGAATCTTCGACAAGTAAAATCATCTGAACGCCTACTTCACGAATATCATGCTCTATGTTCATCTTATCCTCCATTAACTTAATGATGGAAAGAATTAGGTTTGTATTGCCTAACCAACAGAACACATAATCAAAGATACTTAGGTCTTCATGTTCTATTCGCTTCGTTATGCCATGCGAGAAAGGCGTGAGAACAACGCAATGGATGTCTGAAAACTCTGCTTTCACAGCTCTTGCCACATCGAAAGCATCATTATCTGCATTACCAGGCATACATATTACAAGGTCAATATCTACTGTATTCAACACTCGAGAAGCCTCTTCAATAGTCGAAACTTGCGTAAACGTAGGCGGATAACGCAACCCCAGCTCCATATACTCATTATAGATCTTCTCTTCAACACGCCCATCATCCTCTAACATAAACGCATCGTAGGGGTTAGCCACAATCAGAACGTTGTAGATACGACGCATCATAAGGTTGACAAAACTTACATCTTTTAGGTAAAAGTTGCTCCACTGCACTGGTAGTTGCTCTTTCATCGACTGGAAACTTAATTTTCTACAAAAATACGAAATAAACACAAGCCATCCTATCTTTTAGTTACTTAATTGATATATTTTATATTACTTTGCACGCTCGACATGCCTTTGACTTCCCCACGGGGATGTCAAAAAGAAAGGAGCAAACAAAAGTTTTTCGATTTTCATTTGGTCGTTTGATAGAATTTGGATATATTTGCTGCACCATTCTAACCGAATGATACTAACTAACATAAACAAATAAAGTCAATTTACTATGGAAGTCGAAAAAATCATGCAAGCACTGGAACAGAAGCATCCAGGCGAGTCAGAGTATCTACAGGCAGTACGTGAAGTGCTCGTCTCTGTACAGGATGTTTACAACCAGCACCCAGAGTTTGAACGTGCAAGCATCATCGAACGTATCGTTGAGCCTGAGCGTATCATCACATTCCGCGTACCTTGGGTAGATGATCAAGGTAAAGTGCAAGTGAACTTGGGTTATCGTGTTCAATTCAATGGTGCTATTGGACCTTATAAGGGTGGTCTGCGTTTCCACGCATCAGTAAACCTTAGCATCTTGAAGTTCCTCGGTTTCGAGCAAACATTTAAGAATGCGCTAACCACATTACCTATGGGTGGTGGCAAGGGAGGTTCTGACTTCTCTCCACGAGGAAAGAGTGATGCCGAAATCATGCGCTTCTGCCAAGCTTTCATGAATGAGTTATATCGTCACATCGGCCCTGATGAGGATGTACCAGCTGGTGACATCGGTGTTGGTGGACGTGAGATTGGTTATCTCTTTGGGCAGTATCGTAAGTTAACCCATCAATTCCAAGGAATGCTCACAGGTAAGGGCAGAGAATGGGGTGGCTCTATCTTACGTCCAGAAGCAACTGGTTATGGTGCGCTCTATTTTGTTCATCAAATGATGGAGACACACGGACTTGACATCAAGGGTAAGACCGTTGCTCTCTCTGGATTTGGTAATGTGGCTTGGGGTGCCGCTAAGAAGGCAACAGAACTCGGTGCAAAGGTTATCACATTGAGTGGTCCTGATGGTTACATCTACGATCCAGATGGCATTAGTGGTGATAAGATTGAATACATGCTCGAGCTTCGCAACAGCGGTAACGATGTTTGTGAGCCATACGCAGAGAAGTATCCTGGAGCACAATTCTTCAAAGGTCGCAAACCTTGGGAACAGAAGGCAGACATCTATTTGCCATGTGCTACACAGAACGAGCTAAATGGTGAAGACGCTGATAAGATCTTAGCTTATAAGCCATTGTGTGTTGCTGAGGTCTCAAATATGGGCTGTACTGCTGAAGCTGCAGATAAGTTCACAGAAGCTAAACAGCTCTTTGCTCCTGGCAAGGCTGTTAATGCAGGTGGTGTGGCTACATCAGGTCTTGAGATGTCACAGAACTCTCTCCGTCTCTCTTGGAGTCCGGAAGAGGTTGATCAGAAGCTCCACTACATCATGAGCTCTATCCATGAGCAGTGTGTGAAGTATGGTAAGCAAGCTGATGGTCACATTGACTATATTAAGGGCGCAAATATTGCAGGCTTTATGAAAGTAGCGAAAGCTATGCTTGCACAAGGCGTCGTATAAATAAAACCAGTTATTCCTCCCCCTCTATTTCATCTTTATAGATGAGAGAGGGAAACAAACTACTAAGAGAAGGCTGGTTTATTAATTGATTATTTATGAATAGATTCAGACTTTTCTTAGTAGTTCTTTTATCACTACTAAGTAGTATTAAACTGACAGCACAATCTTCGCTGCCAGATGGCAAAGCATCTTATTATAGTAACGGACTACATGGTCGCAGGATGAGTAATGGTGAACTCTATGATAAGAATGCCTTTACTTGTGCACACCGAACCCTTCCTTTTGGAACAAGATTAAAGGTTACAAACCCAAGGAATGGTAAATCTGTGATTGTAAGAGTTACCGACCGCGGTCCTTTCGTGCGTGGTCGAATTGTAGACTTATCCTATGCTGCTGCTCGTGAACTAGGTACTTTGGCTATGGGCGTGGCTTATGTTAAGGTAGAAGTTGTACCCAAAGAAACAGAAATACCATTCATGAAAGAGTCTAAAGGTATTGAGATGCCAGAAATAGAATATGGTACTGCGGGCATTTGTTACGAGTTTATACCCGAATGGGAAAAGCAAGAAGAGGATAAGCCAAAGGATATTGAACGTAAAGTTGATACACGAATGGATCGTAAACACATCACACAACAGGTGAAAAACGAAAAGGCGCAGGGTGCAGAAGCACGTAAGAACGTCCAGACTTCAACAGGTCGTTCTGCGACACAAGAAGCAAAGCCAAAAGGAGGAAATCCTGCCACTCGCACGACACAATCATCAAATAATCAACAGCAGACTATACAACAGAGGAAAGCTAATGCACAACAAAATAAGCAGAACACACAAAACCAGAATACAAAGAATGGCTCTAGCAGTAGCTGGACAAACTTCTTTAAACGTATCAAAGATGGGGTAACAGGATTGTTTGAGTAAGCATTAGATTCTAAAAGAATTGATTTTTCTTATTTCAAAGAGGCAAATACCATAAAACAATAGAGACAGACACCTTTACCCATCCGCTTCATATTGATAGAGGATTGATAAAAATCAACTGGGATAGACACCATCGCGCCTACCCCAGTACCTGTCGTTTCAAAGCTAATTATCAGGTGTTAGTCAAATATCACAATATATATATTCAATCAACCGTATGATCTATTTACTTGTCTTAATGTTAAATTCCGTCACTTTGCTTATACTCTTCTGACCTTGTAAGACCGTTACTGCAAAAGTCGCCATACCTGCCTTAATCCGCTTATCGGCTTTCACAATCGCAGTGTAACGAACGCCCTTGCCAGGAGCAATACTTTCTATATGAACTGAAGGACTAATGTAAATATGTCGATTACCGCTTGTTTCCAACACTGATGGTTGTACATCCGTGATAGGCTTATCACTGCGATTCATCACCTCAAAGATAATCTTACCAACTTCATTGCGTGATAAAACTCCATCCTGATTATCATCAACAAAACGAGCATTTACAACTTCAATGTTTGGAGCATATTGATAATTGCCAGCCAACCGCTCTACACTCGATTCTGAAGGAGCCTTACTCTTTGGTTGAGCCGCACTATAATCTCCCGTGTAATCACTTCCTTGAAAATCATAGAGACGATCATCGCCAGAGTTAGAAGCATCAAACCCACTACTATCTACACGATTTGGAACAGCATAATCGTCAGTCTGGTTATAGTTCCCAGAAGTAGAACGTGCCTGTTTCTCACGTGCCTTACGCTGCTGAACCTTCTCATAATGATCATGAACATCATCTTTAGCACGCTGATCAGCCTTCTGCCCCATCGCAGCACCTATCACAGCTCCACCAGCCATACCAACGATTGTTCCTATATCTGAACCTCGACCGCCACCAGCAATTCCACCGATAGCACTTCCTAAAATACTACCTAACGAACCACCAGACATCGCTCCAGAACCAGCGTATGTTCCACAACTATTCAACAAGATGGCAGCAGAGATTGGGAGGATAAATAACTTCTTCATACTTGCCTGTTATTTTATGTTTGCAAAAGTAAGAATTACATTATAGTTCAGCAAAGACATTTCCCTACTTGATGAGGGGAAAACCCTAAAAATTCTAAATAGTTTATCCATCCTTCTGATTGTCAAAACATAAGAGATACATTTTTTATTATGATTCTATTGGAAGATATAGCATCAGATGATCAAACGCAATATAACGTTTACCAGCCCAAATGATAATGCCAATAGCATCATTCAACGTACAGTTTCTTAACTCTTCATGCTCAGAAACAGAAACTTTATACGACTTTCCATTCTCATCTTTTACAGAGATAAAATCTGGTGTTATAGCTTCCAATTCTTGATAGAAAGTATAGGAATAGGCTGCAAAATCATTTACCACCTCCATTCCCTTTTCTGTTGGAGGCATCCAATCACCTTTTGCACGTGTCAATTGCATCGGACGAAACCACGACACATCCATCATAAACGATTCAAATGCTATCTTCGTTGGTTTATCCCCTCCCCAAAAAACAAAGTGTGGATAGGTGATATCATCCTTTGATAACTTGTCGTTATTCAACCACTGCAAGACAGAACGAGGATGCTGCACACAGGCATAATCCTCACCATTACTAAAGAAATTGACAGAAAACTCCTGCTGATGTATCTTTCCAGTCTCTGTCTCCTTCTGAAAATAATGATAGAAAACATATCCTGTCACAGTTTCTTCCACTCTCCAATAATCAGGATGCTGCTCGCTATGATGCTCACCCAGCCAGTAACCGTCAAGTTCTGGATAAACTTGATTCCACTGCTCACGCCGTCCAGTCTCTGCAACCTGCTCTGCACTTGCAAGAATTGACAGATTGCAAAGTACATCAGCCGTAAACTTAACCAATCGAATACGTGTCAGCTTCTCTTCCGAGTCTTTTAAAGCCTTATGAAAGAGTGTCATCCTTGGCGTTTGTACAAAAAGAATATTACGATGACATACGCGCAGAAAGAAGTTATAAACCTGCTCGTATTTTACCTTCATCTGCTTCGCATCCCCTTGTCGAGTATCAAAAGACGAAGGCAATACGCCAAGCAACATCAACAACAAAACCGCAAGGCAATAAGTATCTTCTTCCTGCAAACGCAGAAGAAGTTCCCTCATCTTCGCATCTTGCTTATCTGTTATCTCATCATCAAAAACACAAACATTGATGATTTGCTCACAACATTCTATCCTCACACCCTCTTCTTCATCCTCATGCAAAGGCTTATACCTCTCCATAAACTTTGCAGCTTGTACATAAGCGTCTAACAAGCCATTAAGAATAATGCCCGTTTCGTCATACCATTCACGCTCCAACTCGTGAAATACGGCTCTGCGTAAAAAGGCATCTTTCCCTCCAATACGACCAAAGGAATTATTTCCACTGCCCGATTTTCCTATATATTTCCACAGCTCTTCACCACTATTATATAATAGTCTAAGCCGATACACAGCATTTAGTTTTGCCTTTATTGCCTCGTCTTCAGTATCAGTCATAACAGACTTTTCACACGTCTTAGCTATCTCAGTACTTAAGTTGATAGTCTTATCGTCTATATTCATATCTTTCATTCTTAGCTTTGTCATCTTCTATCTGCCTACAAATACTGCACAGATACAAGTCCTGTCAAACGTTTTCTGTTATTAACACCACTTTTCAACCTCAATCTGTAAAGAAGATTCCGAAGTTCTTTCCTACAAAATTGAGTTCCCCTTTCTTCATATATTACTAATCGCAGCACTTAAGCTACTCTTCCGCAAAAATACAAATTAATTCCTTTGTGCCTCTCACGAAGATACATTTATTTTGCAAACAGAAACAAAAACTTAATGAATTATGAACAAAACAACATTTATCTTAACGCTTGGTATTACATTACTCTGTAGCACTACCTTACTCACAACTACCAGTTAAATTGAGTTTTTCTGTTCATAGAGGAGTAAATAGTTCCTACTTTTCAAATATGTTTTATTAACTTGTGATAGTACAACTCATTCCCTACAAAGAAATTGCTTCCTTCACAACAAGACAGAGAATTATAATTTAACGTGAGTTCGACGAATTATAAATGTCTATAAATTTGGTGATTAGCGAAATTTGTTGTAACTTTAAGGAGCTAATATACAAACAGTTACAAACAAAAATCGCTATGATCACCGAGGACAAAGTTACTGAAATATTTTGTATGGCAGATGACTTCTGCAAGTTTTTTGATGCAATGACAGCAAAATATACGCTAAAACCTACAGGAAAAAGGAAATATCATCGAAATTCTACAATGTCAAAGGCAGAAGTTATGCTGATAATAATCCTTTTCCACGATTCTGGTTATCGTT
>NZ_KB898328.1 GCF_000377625.1 Prevotella veroralis DSM 19559 = JCM 6290
CTTATAACCAAATTGAAAAGTAACATGAAAGGATGTTTAATGAGTGTTTCAGACAGACTTTTACTCAGAAAAAGAGCCATTATAGAAACTGTGAATGATGAACTTAAGAACATTGCACAAGTAGAGCACTCCAGACATAGATGCTTTGACAATTTCATCGTCAACTTATTAGGAGCCATTGCCGCCTATTGTCTGTTTCCAAAGAAGCCGTGCATCAATATACAAAGAACCATGGACACACAGCTTGCATTGTTCTGAATTCGTCGAACTCACGTTATTTTAGATTGATAGGGGAACTTCATCTAATCTTAATAATAGTTTGAAACTTATTTATTGGGTGCTTTCAAATTGTCTATACATATTCAACTTTAATAGTTAAAATCATTTAATTACTATATTATTAGGGGCGTTTTATTCGATTATCAGTAATAAATTGTTACTTTTGCATGCGCTAAGGTACATTGAGAATAGCCTTAAATGGATTGTCTCATATAGGCTGTAATAGATAAGGAGTTGTGCCTTTAATGTGGAATTGTATAGTATCCTCATTGGTAAGATGGGATGAAGAACAATACAAAAACATTCGTCCAATAATATTGGGAGTGAATTGTTGGGAGACACATGAAACCTAAGAAATCGTAAGAACCTAAAAAATAAAACAAGTTCCTATACATAATAAGGTGTAAAAAGGATGGTTTGCAGTAGACGATAAATCTGTTATTCACTCCTTACGAATCCATTAGAAGTATAAAATCAAATATTCATATAATTAAAAACCTAAACCTGATGAAGAACTTTAAGGAATCTACGCAGAAGCATCTGTACTTCTCAGTTGCTTTTGTCTGCTCGATGGCTTTCATGCCAATGAGTGCTAATGCAGGTACGAGTATCAGCCAAGAAACATCAGTGCAAGCCGTTCAGCAGAGTGGTAATCACAAGGTGACTGGTAAGGTGGTAGACGCTTCGGGCGAGCCATTGATTGGTGCCTCAGTTATGGTCGAAGGTACGACCGAGGGTACAGTTACCGATATTGATGGTAACTTTATGTTGAACACGAAGCCTACAGCAAAGCTCGTCTTCTCTTACGTTGGTTATACTTCTCAGACGATTGCCGTCAACGGGAAGCAAACTTTCAATGTAACTCTGAAAGAAGAGGCAAACGCTATGAACGAGGTAGTTGTAACCGCTCTGGGTATCAAGAGAGCCGAGAAAGCATTGAGCTACAACGTTCAGAAGTTAGCTTCGGAAGAGCTTACTCGAAACAAGGATGCCAATTTCGTCAACTCCTTGAATGGTAAGATTGCGGGTGTAAGTATCTCTAAGAGTGCCAGTGGCGTTGGTGGTGCTACACGTGTCATCATGCGTGGTGCAAAGTCAATTGAGGGCGATAACAATGTGTTATACGTGATTGATGGTATCCCATTGTTCAACTTTAGCGGTGGAACAGATAGTGGTATCATGGGTGAGGGGCGCGTTAGTAGTGAGGGAATAGCCGACCTCAACCCTGAAGATATTGAGAGTATTAACGTCCTCGCAGGTCCTTCTGCTGCCGCACTCTATGGTAGTAACGCTGCTAACGGAGCGATCCTCATTACCACAAAGAAGGGTAAGGAAGGGCGTGTGGAGATAGCCTTCTCTACTTCTGCCGACTTCAGTTCGCCTTTGTTAATGCCTAAGTTTCAAAACAAGTATGGCAATAAACAAGGTTCGTATGAGAGCTGGGGTGAGAAACTGGATAAGCCCAGTTCGTATGATCCAAAGAAAGATTTCTTCCGTACAGGAACGAACTTCATCAATGCTCTAACTATAAATGCAGGTAACGAGATAAACCAAACCTTCGCTTCAGTAGCAGCCACTAACTCACGTGGCATAGTACCGAATAACACTTATGACAGATATAACTTTACGGTACGAAATACCACTCGCATGTTTAATAAAAAGGTACAGTTAGACCTCGGTGCATCGTATATTAAACAGAAGGATAATAACATGGTGTCACAGGGCGAGTACTGGAATCCAATCGTCGCAGCCTATCTCTTCCCACGTGGGGAGTCGTTTGAAGCAATCAAGACATTCGAACGTTACAATAATGTACGTAACTTCCCAACACAGTACTGGCCTATCCTTGATAGTCGATTTGCCAATCAGAACCCTTACTGGACAGCCTATCGTAACTTGGCACCAGACGATAAGGATCGCTTCATGTTCAATGCTGGTCTGACCTATAACATCTGTGATTGGCTGAGTGTAGCAGCCCGTGTGCGTTTGGATCAGACCTTTATGACAAGTGAAAGAAAGATTTATGCGTCTTCTTACGATTACTTCGCAAAAGCCAACGGAGCGTATGACTATTACGATTATAAGGATCATCAGACTTACATTGATGCAATAGCTAATATCAACAAGCACTTTGGTGACTTCAGTATAGCAGCCAACGTGGGTTACAGTTATTCGGACTATGGATCGCTAACACGTGGTTATGGAGGTAACTTAGTATTAGTTCCTAACAAATTCTCACTCAATAACATCGACCCATCGGATAGTAAGGTTCGTGAGAAAGGTGGCGAGTCGAACGTTAGAAACGTAGCTGCTTTTGCTAGTGCCGAATTGGGTTGGAAGAGTATGCTCTACCTCACTTTGACAGGTAGAAACGACTGGAATTCACGTCTTGTGAACTCTTCTGAGGAGTCATTCTTCTATCCTTCAGTGGGCTTATCTGGTATTATCTCCGAAATGGTTAAGCTCCCTTCATGTATCTCTTATCTGAAGGTTCGAGGCTCATATACCGAAGTCGGATCCCCTGTATCACGCTCTGGTATGACCCCGGGAACCATCACCACGCCTCTTGTTGGTGGAAGTCTTAAATCCACAGACATCTATCCCTTCACCGATTACAAGGCTGAGCGTACGAAGTCATACGAGCTTGGTTTGACTGTACGTTTCTGGCAGAAACTATCGTTCGACTTCACTTGGTACAAGTCAAACACATATAACCAAACATTCATCGGAGAGCTCCCGGAGAGTTCTGGATATAAAGCAGTTTACTTGCAAGCGGGCAATGTTGAGAACCGAGGAATTGAAATGTCTCTGGGCTACACAGATAACTTCGGAGGTCTTCAATGGAACTCTTCTCTTGTTTACTCAAAGAACGTTAATGAGATAAAAGAGATGGTTAAGAACTATCATCATCCGTTAAGTCCGAAGCCAATCAATATCCCCGAGGTATCGAAGGATAAGGGTCGTGTATTACTAAAGGTGGGTGGTTCCATCAATGACATCTATGCCCGTAAGGTGTTAGCAAAGGACAATCAGGGCTTTGTTAACGTAAGTCCGTCAGGCGGAATCAACCTCGAAACAGTCGACCCAATATACCTTGGCAAGACAACTCCAGACTTCACGATGGGCTGGAACAACACTTTCACGTACAAGAACTTCGGTCTTTCTTTCCTTATCAATGCTCGTTTCGGTGGCGTTGTGACCTCTTCAACACAGGCATTGTTAGATCGTTTCGGTGTGTCGAAGGCTTCAGCTGATGCCCGAGATGCTGGTGGTGTAATGCTACCTAACCAAGGTCTCTATGATGCAAAGAAGTATTATACGCTTGTTGCAACCGGTGAGACAGACCTTGCGGGATACTACTGCTATAGTGCTACTAACGTCCGATTGCAGGAGTTGACATTGAGTTATAAGTTCAATCCACGCTGGTTTAACAATGTTGTTAGAGACCTTACACTATCGTTCGTAGCTACCAATCCTTGGATGATCTACTGCAAAGCTCCATTTGATCCTGAGCTTACTTCCTCAACAGGAACGTATGGTCAAGGTAATGACTACTTCATGCAACCAAGTTTGAAGAGCTATGGGTTCAGCCTAAAATTTAAGTTCTAAGCGTGTTGATAGGCATGTTTAATTCTAATTCTAACATAGTATGAAAGCAAAAGTATATAAATATATAGCAGGTGTATTGATGCTTTCTTTGTTCGCATCATGCGACTTTGAGAAGATCAATACCAATCAGTTTGAACTGCTCCCAGAGGAGGGACTGATGGACGGAATAGTAATTGGTGGTCCTATAACAGCCATGGAGAAGTGTGTTGTCCCAGTAGGAACTCAAGCCGACGGAACCGATGTCGTCAATCGTTATCAGACGGCGTACAACCTCGCAGCAGACTGCTGGAGCGGTTACTTCGGACAGAACAATAACTGGGGAGGACCTAATAACCTCAATTACTTCCTACGTGATGGTTGGGTTGCATCATCCTATACAGAGGCTTATTCAACAGTAGTTCCTCTATGGCAGGATCTCAAGGGGAAGACCGAGACGAAGTTCCCTGAAGCATTCGCATTAGCGCAGATCTTGAAGATATCTGCATGGCATAAAGCAACGGACATGTTCGGTCCCATCCCTTACAAAGAGGCTGGAAAAGGACTCATCACTGTGCCTTACGATAGTCAAGAGGATGTTTATAAAGCTATGTTCGAAGAGCTGACAGCGGCAATAGATGTGCTCACGCGATACGCTGATAATGGTACAACTCTCTTGTTACCAAAGGCTGATGCCGTTTATGGAGGCGATGTCCATAAGTGGGTCGTATATGCTAATTCATTGATGTTGCGCCTTGCTATGCGTGTTTACTACGCCGACCAAGACCTCTCTAAGAAGTATGCTATGCAAGCTATCAACCATCCTTATGGCGTGATGAGGGCTAAGGCTGACGAGGCAAAGATGGACAGAGGAGCTGGATTAGTGTTCCAGAATAACCTCGATGTATTGATCAATCAGTATAATGAATGTCGAATGGGTTCATCCATGTTAGCCTACTTGGGCGGTTACCAAGACCCACGTTTGGAGAAGTACTTCACGACAAGCACCCTCCCTCAGGCAGTCTCTGTTGACGCTATGGGAAACTATCTTGCGGTGCCGACAGGTCACGATGTGAGTTCAAACAACACCTTCAAAGGTGCCTCCCGACCAGCTATCACGACAGCAACTCCTACGTATTGGATGCGTGCATCAGAGGTTTACTTCCTCTTAGCAGAGGCTGCCCTCCACGGCTTCCCAGTAGGTCAAACGGCTGAAGACCTATATAAGAAAGGTATAGAAACATCTTTCGAAGAGAACGGCATACCATCTTCTGAGGTTGACACCTATATCAGTTCTGGACTCACCCCACTAACTTATTCATTGCACATGAGCAATCCTAACGTGAATGTTGATGCACCAGCTGTTACGAATGCAACGACAGAGTGGACTGGAACAGACGAGGAGAAGCTCGAGAAGATTATGATTCAAAAGTGGATCGCACTCTATCCTAATGGTCAAGAAGCATGGTCAGAGTATCGCAGAACGGGCTATCCTAAACTCCATACAGCCATCTCTAACCACAGTAATGGTGAGGTTGACACACAGACGGGCATACGCCGTATGCGTTTCCCAACTAATAAGGCAACCTCAAAGGAGGACATTGAAAACCTGGAGAAAGCACGCCAGATGCTTCGTGGTGGGCAAGATAAAGCCGGCACAAGACTATGGTGGGACAATAAGAATCATTAATAATAAAGCGAAAGATAATGAAGAACTTAAGATATGCAAGTCTATTACTAACCCTTTGCGCAGGCTTTATCTTCTGTGCTTGCAGTAATATGACTGATGTTGAAAATGAGCCGTTTGACCACATTGGTGGTTATAACACAATGAACAACAAGCAGAGTGAGAAGTATTATGCCGACCTACGTGCTTACAAGCAGCAAGCGGTTAATTATGGTCGACCAGTAGCTTTTGGCTGGTATTCCAACTGGTCTCCTGCAGGTACTTATCGCCGTGGCTACCTCACCTCAATGCCTGACAGTATGGACATCGTGTCCATGTGGAGCGGTGCTCCTAACCGCTTCAAGATTACCCCAGAACAAAAGGCTGACAAGGAGTTTGTGCAGAAGGTTAAGGGCACAAAGCTGCTGGAAGTAACCCTATTATCCTACATTGGCAAGGGACGTACCCCTGATTCTGTCTATACGGCAGTAGAGAAACAAGCCGAGAAAGAGGGTTGGGCGAATGATGCCAATCGTTTGAACGAAGCCAAGAAACAGGCTCGTTGGAAGTTCTGGGGTTTTGATGGTAATGTTGACAGCGATAGTCATAAGCAGGCACTGAGCCGTTTTGCAAAGGCATTGTGCGACTCCTTAGTTGCAAACGACTGGGACGGATATGACATCGATTGGGAGATTGGCAGTGGAGTGTTCGATATGGACGGTACACTAAGCCGTAACGAGGACCTCATCTACTTGGTTAAGGAGATGAATAAATACATCGGTCCGAAGAGTGATCCAGACCATAAAGGACACCGACTCATCTGTATCGATGGGCATATTTGGAGCTTAACTCAAGCCTTGGAAGGCTATGTTGACTATTGGATCGATCAGGCTTATGGACGTTCAACCTACTATGATCAATATGGTATCGATCCGAAGTCTATCATCACAACTGACAACTTTGAGTCATCCTTCAAGACGGGTGGTGTACTCTTGAGACAAGCTGCCAGTATGCCAACTAAGGGTTACAAGGGTGGCTTCGGAGCCTATCGCTTCGATAATGACTACGATAACACGCCTAATTACAAATGGATGCGTCAAGCGATACAGATCAATCAGAAGGTCTTTGAAGACTGGAAGAAGAATGGCACTCCGTACAAGTCTGACAACTAAAAGAGGCTATCGTCGCATATTATTAAATTTCAAATAACACAGAGAATATGAAGTTTTCAATTATAAAATATCTATCCTTAAGCCTTGTAGCATTGTCTATTGCCGCTTGTCAAGATAGTGAGAACGACCTCTTGAAAGCGAAGGTTTACTTTGAAAATAACGTGCAACACGTGTCCATGCCGGATTCTGGTACGAGTCTGGATGTTGACATCACGGCACGAATTTCCAATAAGCAATCATCCTCAACGGCTGTTTCTTACTCATTGGCAGACCCTTCACTCGTCACTACTTACAATCACAAGTATGGTACTGATTATATTGCTTACAAGGCAGAAAACGCCACATTAAGCAAGACATCATCGACCATTGAGGTAGGACAAATCTATGCCGATAAGGTGGTGTTGAGCCTTAATAACCTTGATCAACTCGAAGAGGGCAAGAACTATATGCTCCCTGTTAAGGTTCATTCAAGCTCTACTTCCATCATAGAAGGCGAAGACATTGAGTACATCTTATTAGCTAAACCAATCAGAATTAGTAAGGTTGCTCTATTCTACGACAGCTTTATCTCGGTTAAATTCCCTACTGGAACGTACTTCAAGTCATTTACCTACGAGGCCTTAATTAACCCTTATTACTTTGGTAATAACAATACAATCATGGGTACTGAAGGTATAATGATTCTACGCATTGGAGATGTTGGCGGCGGTATTGCAAAGGATATTTTGCAGATTGCAGGACAGCAGCATTACGAAGCTCCAGAGGCTTTGCAGACCAATAAGTGGTATCACATCGCCTTGACTTACGACCAGGCTACGGGCAAGACAGTCATGTATCTCAATGGCACGAAGTGGGCAGAATCAGCTTGGAGCATACCCGGCTTCAGTCCAAACAGCGATGTTGGCTTTAACATTGGTAAGATTCCTAACTTCCCATGGGGTACTCGCCCGTTCTATGGATACATGAGTGAGGTGCGTGTATGGAGTGTTGCTCGAACAGAGAATCAGATTAAGCAGAACATGCTAAGCGTCGATCCGAAGTCGGAAGGATTGGAGCTTTACTTCAAGATGAATGGTTCGGAGAAATCAACGAGTTCGAAGATTACCGATGCTGCTAAGGGCATTGAATGTTCTACGAACAATGTGACTATTGAGAATCTTGACCATCCAATTATGCTGAAAGACTTGCAATAAGAGGGAAAAAGGAGCCTCACTTACAACTCCTCAACAGCCTCACCCCCAGCCCCTCTACAGCCTCTCCCCCGTCCCCTCTCCGAATGGAGAGGGGCGTGAATAGTACCATTTACATGTACGCCAATACCTGACAGATACAGAGGTAATAGTATTTTAAAATGAAAGGAACGCCTTCTTTCAATCGAAGAGGGCGTTTCCTTGCAATGAAGAGGGCGTCTCTTCACATCGAAGAAACGCCCTCTTTGTTTGCTAATAGTAGTATTTACTCCCCTCTCCATTCGGAGAGGGGTTGGGGGTGAGGCTTCTTCTCTCCCCTTGGGGGAGGCTGGGTGGGGTTATTCCATTCGGAGAGGGGACGGGTGAAGTACCGCCTCGTTACGCACCGAGCAACCATCGTCAATAACACAGAAGTATGTACCTATCCCACAAAGAAAGAACTTTCACCACTTTAAAATATCGATATTCTCATTCGTGATTCAAGTATTTTTTATAATTTTGTCGGCGTAATGAGGTACACAGTTAAATGTAATGAATGTGGTCGCAACTTTGTGGCTGAGACGGAGAAGTATGGGACAATGAAGTATCGTTGTCCATATTGTGGTAATGTATTAACCTGTCGCTTCGATGCACCGACAGCTTTCCGCACCCGTGCCCGTTCAGTACTTCCCTTGGCAGATGCTACTCCCATCGAAGTGAAGAAAGCGGCTAAGTTGCCCACAGTGGAGACCAACCTCATTAATAATCCTTCAAAAGAAAAGCTGGCAGAGATGCGTGAGAAGCTAGCTGAAGCGTCTCACAAAGCCCTTCAGGCATCGTTACATGCTGGCGAAACATTGCGTAATGCAACCGATAACGCAAGCGAGTTTATGTCGAAATCAAGCTCTCGTCTGCGCCAATTTCAGGAGAAGTATGAGGATGGCGACCTATGGATATTCTTTGGATTCAGCCTTTTGTTCATCATATCAGTCTTCCTTTTCCTCTTTATCTCTGCGGAGATTGTAAAGGTTGTAGCCGATGCCAATGCCAGTTTGTTCAAGGCATATATCGAGTTTAGAAACACCTATTTATAGTTGGGGTATGCCCCTTTTGAATGAAGGGATAGCGTTCCCTTCTCGTATATGTCATCCTTTTTCATTATTTTTGCAGCATAAAATAAAACCTAATGAACGGACAACAATTATCTACACTCATCCTGCTTTGTGCCATGAATACACTCGCAGGAACAGCAAAGACTCCTTCAAACATTTTTCCAGAACTCTCTTTTGTAAAGAAAGAAACATGTAATAACAACGTAGAGGATAACCAACAGCAACGCTTCACACTAAGTGGTTATGTGAAAGATAGCAATGGTGAGCCACTCATCAATGCAACTGTTTACGACCTCATAACGCGTCAAGGGACGATGACCAATGCTTATGGACATTTCTCGTTGACCTTAGTTGAGGGGCAACACGAACTCCGATGCAGTTATGTGGGTTATAAAACACTCGTGGAGAAGGTGGTTCTCACAAACAATAGAAACCACGATTTCGTGTTGCAAGGGGACACCCAATTGGACGAAGTGACTATCACCACCGACCTCAATTCACCATTATTAAAGACGCAAACAGGTAAGTTGTCGCTTTCACAAAGCGATATCAAGACCGAGTTTTCGCTGATGAGTAGCCCCGATGTCATCAAGACTTTGCAACGAACAAGCGGCGTGGCAGAGGGTATGGAACTCTCCAGTGGACTCTATGTACACGGTGGGAACAGCGATGAGAACTTGTTTCTTATAGATGGAACTCCGCTTTATCACACCAATCACAGCCTCGGTCTCTTCTCTTCCTTCAATGCTGATGCGGTGAAGAACGTCGACTTTTATAAGAGTGGATTCCCTGCTCGTTATGGTGGAAGACTATCAAGTGTGATCGATGTACGTACTGCCGATGGTGACTTCTATCGCTCTCATGGTAGCTACCGAATCGGTCTTTTAGATGGCAGTCTGCACTTTGAAGGACCTATCCGAAAGGGTAAGACTTCTTATAACATCGGTCTTCGCCGCAGTTGGTTAGACCTGTTAACGCGTCCATTCTTCGCTATCTATAATCGAAATAACCATGATGAAGACAAGATGGATGTATCTTATTTCTTCCATGACCTTAATCTCAAACTAACCAATGTATTCTCTTCCCGATCACGATTGTCGCTGAGTATCTATTCAGGCGAGGACCGACTCCGTTCGAAAGATGAGTCACGTTACATCTATAATAACAATACTTCCACCGATTATGACGTCTATAAGAACCGCTTCCATTGGGGTAATTTCAATGCAGCAATCGATTGGAACTATCAGTTCTCACCAATGCTTTTTGCCAATCTAACGGCTGTTTACACGCATAACCGTTCAACTGTTAACACGTCGGATAAGTCGGTTATCACGCGAAAAGGACAGGACGATGAGGTGACATTCCTATCACATGGCTACCGGTCAACCATTGATGACATTGGTTATAGGGCTGCTTTCGACTTCAGACCAAGTCCACATCATCACATACTGTTCGGTCAAGACTACACACATCACATGTTCCGACCACAGACTTACACGCATTTTGATAGCTATGCAAGTGATGGGACTAATGCAAATGACACCATTTCGGGACATAGCAATAACCGAAATGTAGCCCATCAGGTGACTCTCTACGCTGAAGATGAGGTGACTGTGAACGATAAGTGGAGCGTGAATGGCGGTGTAAATGCCGACATCTTCCATATTAGTGGGAAGACTTTCACCACCTTGAGTCCCCGTCTTGCCATGAAATATCAGCCCTTTGAGAAGCTATCTATTAAGGTCAGTTACACGATGATGAGCCAGTTTGTACACAAGATAGCCAATTCTTTCCTTGATCTCCCTACTGATTACTGGGTGCCAACGACTGCTCGTCTGCACCCAATGCGCTCTTGGCAGGTGGCTGCAGGGACATATATGCAACCCAACAAACACTGGACACTGTCGCTGGAAGGTTATTACAAACATTCAACTCACATCTTGCAATATGCGAGCTGGGCCGGTTTAGAACCGCCAGCAACCAATTGGGACTATATGGTAATGGATGGGGAAGGACGTTCATACGGCGTTGAATTGGATGCTGACTACCATCGCTCCAACCTCACCCTACATGGTTCTTACACGTTATCATGGGCTGAGAAGAAGTTTGATGACTTCTTCAACACTTGGTTCTATGATAAGTTTGACAACCGCCATAGGCTCTCGCTCTCTGCACGATGGCAACTTTGTCGTAAGATCTCGGCTTTCGCTGCATGGTCATTCCATACGGGTAACCGTATGACCATACCAACACAATACATTGGATTGCCTGTTGTTCCAGGTCAAGAAGGGGGACAAAGGCAGCACTTCGATGGTTCGGATGATAGTAATCTGAGCTTCGCTTACGAACGACCTAACAATGTTGTTCTCCCTGCCTACCATCGTTTAGATCTCGGATTTGACCTCCATCACACCACAAAGAAAGGTCATGAGCGTATATGGAACATAAGCCTCTATAATGCTTATTGCCATCTTAATTCACTCTGGGTAAGGGTTAAAATCACTGGAGACCACCATGTGCGAGTAAAGAATAACGCCTTTATTCCAGTGATTCCATCGTTCAGTTACACAATTAAATTCTAATCATCTACAATATGAAAAAGCTATTTCTCCTCTTGTCTCTCACCTTATTTATAATGGGATGTAAGGATGATTTCAATATTGATAACCTGCCAGAAGCATCTGCAAAGATGGTGGTTTATTGTATGCCTTCTGCATCTGATACTACCTACATCACCGTTTCTCGCAGTATTCCCTTGAAGCAGTTGAATGATAGAAAATCGAACCCTATGATCGATAATGCACACATTGACTATCATTTGAATGGGCAGGCTCTTCCAGTAACAACACTCGGTGACGGACGATATAGGGTCGTGGCGCATCAGAAAACAGGTGATAAAGTGAACCTGCATGTAGAAGCGGAGGGGTTGACATCAGTTGATGCTTCAACGGAGATACCCCCTGTTATCACTGCTAATAACCTATCAGTAAGGAAGGTAAAAGTAAAGGATTTATCATCATCCGAACTGCGAACTTACCAGCAGGTGATGGCCACGTTCACCGATCCAGCACCCTCACACGATTATTATGCGGTGCGAATAAAGGCAAAGGTGATCAATGCCTGTATCGTACATTGTTATCATCGAAATGCCGATAACACAATGCATTACGTGCAAAGTTTTGCCTCGTATGATGATTACATGCGCTATCGTGACACAGAGCATTGGGACAGTGTGGCTGTAAATATAGCCCATTCGGCGGAGTATCTGCCCATTGCCACATCAAGCGAGAGACTTTTGAACCCTATTACCGATATAGATGATGACTTCGATTTCAGCAGTGATTTCTATCAAGACTTCTATATCTTCGATGACGCAACGATAAATGGTCAGACCTACACATTGCACTTGAACGTTGCACCAAACTATCGTAGTATTCCCTTGAGTACGTTGGCAGCAGCAGAGCTAAAGGCAAAGTACGGCATAGAAGAGGGTTTTGAATTAGAGTTCTATCACATCACACCTGCCTATTACCGCTTCCTTCAAGCACTGAATGACGTGTCGAACAATTCATTGGCACAAGCCGGACTGTCGCAGATACGCTCCACCTACAGCAATATCTATAATGGTATGGGAATCTGTGCAGGGTTTAATGTAGCCAAGTCAAGCATTGCTAAAACAGAGTGAAAGGGTTGGTTCAAGTTGACGAGTTGACAAGTCAACAAGTAAATGAGCCTTTTGTAAAAGTAAAAAGATAAAGAAGTAAAGAAGTAAAACTGCTGTTTGTGTACAAGGCAGGTACTTCAAAGTAGGGACAGATGCCCCCGTCTGGAAACCCCTCCCAGCCTCCCCCAAGGGAGAGAAGAAGCCTCACCCCCAGCCCCTCTCCGACTGGAGAGGGGAGTAGATAGCATTGTTTGCAAACAAAGAGGGCGTTTCCTTGATGTGAAGGAAGCCTCTCTTCGATGCGACGGAACGCCCTCTTCAAATTGAGAAGGGCGTTCCTTTATTTAAAGAACATACCAACCTGTAAGGATAGGCGCCCCCGTCTGGAAACCCCACCCAGTCTCCCCCAAAGGGAGGAGCGCCTAACGGTAACCTATTTGAATGGTTCTTTCTATCCAAAGGGATGCCACAAAGTAGGGACAGACGCCCCCGTCTGGAAACCCCTCCCAGCCTCCCCCAAGGGGAGGAGCGCCTAACGGTAACCTATTTGAATGGTTCTTTCTATCCACAGGGATGCCACAGAGTAGGGACAGACGCCCTCGTCTGTCCGCCAGAACACAGCCATAAAAAGCCTCCCCAAGCCCCTCCGAAGGAGGGGATGTTGCCTAACGGGATGCCGTGTAAGGGTAAATAAGCGGACAGACGAGGGCGTCTGTCCCTACAGGTTCTCCATTGTTTCCAACAGAACTAATAACTCGTTTACTTGTCAACTATCAACTCGTCCACTCTACCTAATCATAATTTTGAATTATGAATTATGCATTTTGAATTACACAAGAGCCTCTTTAATGCGTGTTTTATTTACATTTTTTAAACAGAAAGGTGCTTTTTAGTTGCATAAGATACGTATTTTTAGATTATAAATAACATTAGATACAATAAAATTGAGGGCTAAATGCAATTTTTTATATCAATTACTTGCTTTTATTCTAAATATTCCCTAAATTTGTCATCGAGCCTGTTAACAATGTATGATAGGCTTCAAAATATGATAATTAGTTACTAATAACATTAAAAAGTGGCAAAAGTCACAAAAAAAGAGACCTAATTCTATACTTAAAATAACTATGCGAAGCATTATTGCTGAGCGGTGTATTAAATGGTATAATATCACTATTTCAATTCAAGTTAAATCAAAAACGAGATCTATGGAGAAAAGATTAGCACTGTTCTTGTTTGCTCTCTTGCTGTCAATTGGTACAGCTTTCGGACAAACGAAGATTACGGGTACTGTTGTTTCTCAGGACGATGGTGATCCCATCATAGGTGCTTCTGTCATGGTACAGGGCACGACGATGGGTACAGTTACCGACATTGACGGTAAGTTCTCACTTGATGTTCCTGCAGGAAAGAAACTTGTTGTGAGTTACATTGGTATGGTTACACAAACCTTGAGTCCGAAGGCTGGGATGAAGGTTGTGCTTTCTAACGACAATCACACTCTAAATGAAGTGGTCGTAACTGGTATGACCCAACAGGACAAGAGATTGTTCTCTGGTGCGGCAACAAAGATTGATGCATCGAAAGCAAAGATAGACGGTATGGCGGATGTGAGCCGTTCTTTGGAAGGACGAGCAGCCGGTGTGAGCGTTCAAAACGTGTCGGGAACCTTTGGTACAGCACCTAAGATTCGCGTGCGTGGTGCTACTTCTATCTTCGGATCATCAAAGCCTCTATGGGTTGTAGACGGTGTCATCATGGAAGATGTGGTCGATGTATCGGCTGATGAACTCTCTTCAGGTGATGCTAACACCCTTATCTCTTCAGCTATTGCGGGCTTAAACTCTGACGATATAGAGAGTTTTCAGATCCTGAAGGACGGTTCTGCAACCTCAATCTATGGTGCGCGCGCTATGGCGGGTGTGATTGTTGTAACGACAAAGAAGGGTCGTGCAGGTCAAGCACACATCAATTACACTGGAGAATACACCTTGCGACTGAAGCCAAGTTACCGCAATTTCAACATAATGAACTCTCAGGACCAGATGGCGATCTATCAGGAATTGCAGCAAAAGGGCTATCTTAACTATGCAGAGACGGCTAATGCAGCCAATAGCGGTATCTACGGAAAGATGTATCAACTGATAACTCAATACGACCCAGATAAGGGGCAGTTCGGACTTCCTAATACCCCAGAAGCTAAACTGGCGTATCTTCGTGATGCAGAGTACCGCAATACGAACTGGTTTGACGAACTCTTCTCTAATGCCATCATGCACAATCACTCTGTAAGTGTGTCTGGTGGTACGGATAAGAGCCAATACTATGGTTCTTTGTCAGCAATGTTCGACCCAGGATGGACGCTTGACAGTAGGGTTCAACGTTACACCGCAAACCTCAACTTTACACATAATATAAGTAAGAAGCTCTCTGTCAATCTCATTGGCAACGCCTCTTATCGTAAGCAGAAGGCTCCGGGAACGTTGAGTTCAGATACTGATCCAGTAACTGGAGCAGTAAAGCGTGACTTCGACATCAACCCTTATTCTTATGCGTTGAATACATCCCGTGCATTGGATCCGCATACTTTCTATACACGTAGTTATGCACCGTTTAATATCTTCAGTGAGCTTGAGAATAACTATATGGACTTGGCAGTGAATGACTTCCGTATCTCTGGTAGCATTGATTATAAGCCTACGAGCAAGTTGAAGTTCACTTTCTTGGCTGCAGTGAAGTCGGCTGCTACATCGCAGGAGCATAATATTCTTGATAATTCAAATCAAGCGCTTGCTTATCGTGAGATGGGTACGTCAACCATTCGCAAGACTAACCCATTCTTGTATAAAGACCCTGATCACATCTACGACTTGCCTATTACGGTTCTTCCTTATGGCGGTATCTATGAGAGAACAGACAATAGCTCGTTCGGTTGGGACACCCGTCTTTCTGTTTCTTATAATGATGTATTTGCAGAGAAGCACATCGTTAACGTCTATGGTGGTATGGAAACAAACTATACCAACCGCCATTCTACATGGTTCCGTGGCTGGGGTCTGCAATACACGAAAGGTGAGATTCCACTCTACGCATACCAAGTCTTCAAGAAAGGACAGGAGGAGAAGTCGGATTACTTTTGGATGAATAACACCCATTATCGTAGTGCTGCTTTCTTCGGAACTGCCACTTACTCTTTTGCACATCGCTATCAGGTGACGGGTACGGTACGCTATGAAGGAACCAACTACTTAGGTAAGGCACGTTCTGCCCGTTGGCTTCCTACATGGAACATATCAACCGCTTGGAATGCACATGAGGAGAGTTGGTTTGCCAATACATTTAAGGATGCACTCACACATGCTACTTTGCGCTTGAGTTACTCACTAACGGGTGACCGTCCAAATGTAACCAATGCGCTCCCAATCTATCGTAGTTCAACGCCTTGGCGTCCGTTTGCAAGCTTGTCAGAAACGGGTATGAGCATGACAATGGGTAACCCCGATCTTACTTATGAGAAGAAGCATGAGTTCAACATCGGTGCTGACTTAGGTTTCTTGAGCAATCGCATTAACTTCAGTATAGATGCTTACTGGCGTAATAACTATGACCTCATTGGTTACTTCAATAGCCAGTTGTATGGTGAGTTCATGCGTGCGAACGTTGCTTCTATGCGCTCACATGGTTTGGAATTCACGCTTTCTACACAGAATATCAAGCGTAAGAACTTCTCTTGGAACAGTGACCTTATCTTCTCACATGCCAAGAATAAGATTACTGACCTTTACTCTCCAGCACGTATCTTAGACCTTGTGCAGGGTACAGGTTTCCCACTCGTGGGTTATCCAGTACGCTCAATGTTCTCTATCCCGTTCCGTGGTTTGAATAAAGAAGGACTCCCAACGTTCCTCGATCAGAATGGTAATATTACCACAACAGGCATCTACTTCCAGGAACGCGACAAAGAGAAGACGAAGTTCCTCAAGTATGAAGGACCTATCGACCCTACTATTACGGGTTCATTGGGTAACTCCTTCCGTTACAAGAACTTCTCGCTGAATATCTTCGTGACTTACTCTTTCGGCAATGTCATCCGTTTGGACGATATCTTCAGCAATGAGTATGACGACTTGACATCCATGACTAAGGAGTTCCGTAACCGATGGGTTGTACCCGGAAATGAGAAGACAACGAACGTTCCTGTTATAGCTTCTCGCCGTCAGAACTTCAATGATTCTAATCTAAAGTATGCTTACAGCGCATATAACTATTCGGATGTTCGTGTGGCAAAGGGCGACTTCATTCGTATGAAAGAGATCTCTTTGGGTTACGACTTCCCTAAGTCTATCGTGAAGATATTGGGTGTTAACACACTTGCAATGAAACTTCAGGCAACCAATCTCTTCTTGATTTATGCCGATAAGAAGCTCAACGGACAGGATCCGGAGTTCTTCAATACTGGTGGTGTGGCTGTTCCTACACCAAAGCAGTTTACTTTGACGCTGAGATTAGGACTTTAAGAGAGACAATAAGAAACTGTATTCTCATAATAGATAGATATTTATAATATGAAAAAGAAATATATTTTCCTATCGGTTCTGGCTACTGCAGTATCTGTAACTACGCTTTCTTCTTGCGATGACTACCTTGATACAATGCCAGATAATCGTACTGTTCTTGACACGGAGGATAAGATGTCAGACCTTCTGACAAGTTCCTATCCTTCTAACGAATACGCTCTTGTGAACGAACTGATGTCGGATAATGCCGATTACTATGGTGCAGAGAATCCTAACGGAGCTCGTTTGGGTGACCAGATATACTTCTGGAAGGATGTTACCGAGTCTGCGAATGAGGCACCGACACGTCTTTGGTCGTCATGTTACTTGTGTATTGCGAATGCTAATCAGGTGCTCGAATCACTCAAAGAGTATAAGTTTACGGATGAAAAGGCACAACAGCTGAAGGCGGAGGCATTGCTATGTAGAGCTTATGCACACTTTATCTTGGTCAATGAGTTTGGTCTTGCTTACAACACAAAGACGAGCGCAAAAGATCCAGGAGTACCTTTGTCGACAAAGGTGGAGAAGATTGCTGCTAAGTATCAACGTGCTTCTGTGGCTGCTGTCTACGAACAGATTGATAAGGACTTACAGGAGGCTTTGCCATTAGTAGGCGATAACTATAAGGTGCCTAAGTATCACTTCAACGTGAAAGCGGCTTATGCTTTTGCCACTCGGTTCTATCTCTTCTATGAGAAATGGGATGAGGCTATCAAGTATGCCGACCTCTGTTTGGGTGGTCAAAATGGTCCGCTGCGTGACTGGTCAGTACTCGGAAGTATGGCAGATGATAATTATGCATTGATCGATCATTATATCAGTGCGGACTTAGGATGTAACCTTATGTTCTCTGACTTCTACTCTTCTTCAGGTATCTACCTCGGCGCATACGTTGTTTACAAGCGCTATTCTCATGGTCGATTCCTCGGTGCCAACGAGGACATCTTGGCTAACAATGTATGGGGATCAGGCGGTTATTACAAGCGACCAGTTAATATGGCGGGTGCGAACTTCGATATTTGTCTCTTTAATAAGATGGCTTACAAGTTCCAATACATCGACCCAGTGGCACAGACAGGATACCGCCGTCTGACCTTGCCATTGTTTACTACGGATGAAGTCTTGCTTAGTAGAGCAGAGGCACTCATAATGAAGAAACAGTATGACAAGGCTTGCGAAGACCTCAACGCATGGATGCACAACATCGTAAATACTACTGTTCAGTTGACTCCAACACTGATTCAAAACTTCTATAACGGCGTCAATTACTGTTATGATGATGCTGATCACTTGCAGTCAACAGTAAAGAAACACCTCCACCCAGCCTTTGATATTGATGCAGAAGGCTCTGTACAGGAGACGATGTTACAATGTGTATTAGGCTTCCGACGCATTGAGACCGTACAAGAAGGTAAGCGTTGGTGGGACATCAAACGCTATGGTATTGAGATTCCACGCCGTGAAATGGATGCCAGCGGTCAGCCAAGTAAGGTATTAGATGTGCTGAAGAAAGACGATCCACGTCGTGCCGTTCAGATTCCTCTACCGCAGCGTAACGCTGGAGTTCAGCCTAACCCACGTAATGGAGAGAGCTCAACAATGGTCGCACCAGCTGGTCCTTGGGATAAATTCTCTGGTAATGTAACAACGGATATAGACCTCTCGAAGCAGCTCATCAGGGCTCCGAAGAAGTAATAATGTTGGTTATTTAAATAAGACATAGTTATGAATAAATACTTTATATATAGCTTATTGCTGGCAATGGCAGGCATGACCTTCACTGCTTGTAGTGAGGATAAGCTGGACAGCACCAGTGTTATTCAGCCTGATGAAACTGGCAATAGCGAGTTTGACAAGTGGTTGGATGCCAATTTCGTAGCACCTTATAACATTGAGTTCCTCTATCGTTACAAAGATAACGAGACTGATATGAACTATTTCAACATACCTGCAAAGGTGGAAGATGCAGTCAAATTGGCACATATCGTGAAGTATTCTTGCTTGGAGGCATACGATCAGGTGGCAGGCGTGAACTTCACTCGTGCTTACTTTCCAAAGATGTTCTATGCTGTTGGAGACTTCGAGTATAAGAGCAATGGAACGATGATCTTAGGTACTGCTGAGGGTGGAAAGAAAATCTTTTTGGCGGGTACTAACCATTTAGATGAGTTCTTGACGAGTCGAGAAGAGCTCAACACGTATTACTTGAAGACGATTCATCATGAGTTTACGCACATCATGAATCAGACAAAGGACTATCCTGCAAACTTCAAACTCATTACGGGTGATGGATACGTGTCCG
Organism: Prevotella veroralis DSM 19559 = JCM 6290; assembly: GCF_000377625.1. Classification (GTDB taxonomy): domain Bacteria; phylum Bacteroidota; class Bacteroidia; order Bacteroidales; family Bacteroidaceae; genus Prevotella; species Prevotella veroralis. The sequence goes on from NZ_KB898328.1 coordinate 19,509, forward strand.
ATGCTTGGAGTCAAGCTCCGTATGGAGGAAAGCCTTATTACCTAAAGCATGGATTCATCTCAGCCTATGCGCAGCATTCACATGTGGAGGACTTCGCAGAGATGTTATCTATCTATATCACCAATCCAAAGACCCAATGGGATGCGTGGATGACGGAGGCTGGAACCGACGGAGCTAAGCTCATCCAACAGAAACTGGACATTGTTCGGTCGTACATGAAGACCCAATGGAAGATAGACCTTGATAAGTTGCGTGATACAGTGCTCCAACGTGAGGATGATATAGTGGCTGGCAGAGTGAATCTGACCGACCTTACCGTTAATCATTAATAGTTTTGAAGATTATGAAGATCAATAAGTTATTAGCATATTTATTGCTCCTTCTTCCGGTACTGATGCTTCAGTCGTGCCTGAAAGACCAGGAGGATGTGTTCCCTGATTCGTCATCTGCACGCATGCAGAAATATCTTGATAAAGCGAGAGAGGTGCTGGCAAGCTCCGAGAAAGGCTGGGTGATGGACGTATATCCCGATAAGACCCAGAAGTATGGAGGCTTTGCTTTCACGATGAAGTTTGATACTGAAAAGGTTACTGTAGGTAGTGAGTTGGCTAAAAATCCCTCTGATGTAATCACATCTTTATATAAGACCACATCAGATAACGGTCCTGTACTCACGTTCGACTCATATAATAAGTTGATGCACCTCCTTGCTACACCTTCTTCTGATCATACTACGGCTTTCGGTGGAGACTTTGAATTTGTCATTGATAGCATTGCCAGCGACTTAGTAGTGGTACACGGAAAGCGTAACCAGAATGTGATGTACTTCCGTAAGTTGACCGATAAGAGCATGACGGAGTATCTTACGAGCGTTAAAAAGATTAAATCTACCTTAAAGATGACCGAAGGAAAGGGCAAAGTCGGTGATAAAAAGGTCGTGATAAAGTTCTCTGGTCACAGATTAAACTTGTCCGTTGGTGGTGAAGTCGTAGCCAGTAAGGTAGCTTACACACTTACTGATAAGGGCATCCGGTTCTATAATCCATTGGATATTAATGGTGTGAAAGTAACCGAAATGACCTTTGATGCAGAGGCAAACACGCTTACTGCAAAGGAAGATGCCAATATCGTGCTACACGGATTCATCTCTAAACTGATCAAGAACGACGATGCCTTCGAGAAAGAACTCTATGTTGGCGATGACATCCAGTCGGTTTCTACCTCTGAAGGTTCCGAATGGCTGACGGTTACGCAGACCTCTACTGGTATCAAGGTAACGGCTCCTGCCAATACTTCTGGGCACATCCAAAAGGCTGTCATCAAGGTGAAAACCTCTGATGGAGAGTCTACCATCACTGTTACACAGGCTGACTTTGATAAAGACGTAGCGGGTAATTACACCCTATACTTCAATGACTTCTATGATGTCGCACAAACTACTCCAGCGACAATAAGCCGTGAGACAGATGGAAAGATACTCATGAAGTGGACGACCAATGGTGTACCTGTTACCATAGAGTTGACTTGGGATGCTGAGAAACTTACCCTAAACATGGAAAGCGGACAGCTTATTGGAAAGGCTTTGATGTCTAGTGGTGATACATGGTACTTCTACAACATCTTCTTCTATGCAGGTAATGAATGGTCAGGTTACACTGGTAAGTTCACTTGTAGCTTCCCATTGAGTTATGCTAAGAATGCTTCTAACACTTACGAAACCTCAGGTTCTCTCACAGGAAAATCTTCCTCGGGTGGTTCTGTAGAGGCTCTTTGGATGAGCACATTCAAAGGTGAGGGTAGGAGTAGTGCTAATTACCTTGGCAGCTATGAATCGTTTAAGAAGTTGAAGATAGTTAAGAACTAAGTAATAGTACACATTTAACATTCTCGGAGTAGCCTTGCTGTGGGTGCAAAGTATTACACTTCGCAGTGAGGTTACCCCGACTTTATAATGACAAACAGACGATGAAGAATCTATATTCTATGCTTATGCTGCTTATCACCACGTTTGTTATGGTTGGTTGCAGCGATGATACAGAGAATCCCTATGTAATGGAATCTCAAGTGCAGGTGCTGAAAGCAAATGTTCTCTTCGGTGCTAAAGGTGGTGAGGGGAGCGTAGAAGTATCAGCTCCAGGGGCTATTACAGCTACACTGAATAGTTCATGGGCGGTTGCAACGGTTGAAGGAAAGACCGTGAAAGTGGTTGCACAGCCTAATGAAAATGCTAATGGGCGTTCTACCAGACTTACTATTAAGAGTGGTAAGGATTCTACGCAGCTCACAGTTCAGCAGACTGGGTTAGTCTTCTCATTGCAGACTGATCCTTCCATTGTGGTTGGTGACCAAGCAGGGGAGAAGCAATACAGTCTCGAACATTCAAATACTCTCAATATATCTACGACTGCTGATTGGCTTACTGCAAGTTATGATGATGACAAATTCACGGTGAAATATACGCAAAACACCACTGGGCGTGTTCGTACAGCTAAAGTTAATTACAGTAGTGGCAATGTTAGTAATTCCATCGTAGTGACCCAAGGCACGTTAGCAGACGTCATTGACAAGTCATATCTATTGGTAGGTACTTTCGAAGCTAATGGTCAGCAACGTGGTATAGAGTTCCCTGCAAACTTTGTGCAAGAGTCTGGTAAGCTATTCCTGCATATTAGCAGCACTAGTGCAGGTTTCGATTGGAAGATTCCTGTGACGTTTGAAGAGGCAAACCTAAAGCTCTCTTTAAAGTCTGCGAACAATGTTGGTACCTTTACAGGAGATATTAAAGGCGATGGAACAAGTATGACTGCGAATGTGTTCCTATTGATGTATAGCACAAAGGGAGGTGGAAAGTCAATCGTAAGTGATGATAGCGGAATCTTCTCTGGTAGCTTCTTTGCTGCAAAAACAGGTGAGATGAATTGTAATCTTGATGGTAATGAAGCAAATGGCTACCGCCTTGATTCGTTCCTCTTTGCCGCTGCTACGGGTGCAACTTTCAGTGCCGATACATTTGTCGGAAGCCTTTTGTCGATGAAAGATCCATTCTTACGTGAGGTCATGCCAGCATCTACGAGCGCAAAAGCTAAATAGGATTAGCCTATTAAGGAGTTAAGAACTATACCTGAATACAAGTTTTTGAGAAGTGTGGTTAGCACTAACTTCTCTTCGTAAAAAATCCTTTCTTGTTATGAGGTATAGGTCTTAACCCCTTGTATCTCATCCTACATTATTAATACTAATACGTCAACTTATTATGAAAAAGAGTCTAACATGTGTAGTTTTTGCTACATTGCTTACCTTCTTACTCGCTGCATGTAGTGATAAGGAAGATACTGTTCAGCCGTTAAAATTGCAACTGAATCCAAGTGAACTCACACTTACAGTTGGTGAAAAAGCAACGGTTACAATTACAGGTGTCCCCCAAGATGCAGATGTCTTGTGGATGACTGATGCTGAAAATATTACTTCCCCTGTCAATCGAATGCATGATAAGACAGATGTCCAAGCTATTGGTGTAGGTAAGGCAAATGTTATAGCTGTCGTAAAAACTAATGGTCAGCGTCTCGAACTGAAGTGCCCTGTTACTGTTAAGCAGAATCCTAATAAGCAACCCATTACTTTTGAGGATTCTAACTTAAAACGTCAACTCCTTGCCTTACAGCCTTCTATTGATAAAGATGGTGATGGAGAAATAACGCCGGAAGAGGCAAAGGCAGTGACAGATATTGATTTCCACTTTGATAATAAGAGTGATGCTACACCAGAGAAACTTATCAAGAGTCTTGTAGGATTGGAACAGTTCTCTAATTTAAAAACACTGAATCTGAAGAATCAAGGCATTACCAGCACTACTGCCATTGAGAAGTTAGCTAACTTAGAAGTACTGAATTTATGTGGAGATAATATCACAAAGCTGGATGTCTCATCGATGAATAATCTTAAAGACCTGCGTCTTTATGATACACAATTGACGGCTCTTGATCTTTCCAAGAATGTAAATTTGGAGCAACTCTACATTCAGCGGACAGGCATAAGTAGCCTTGATATTAGTCAACTAAAGAAGTTGAAGCTTCTTTTGGCTAATGGGGCAGCCCTTACGGAACTCACGGCAATAGACTTGCCAGCCCTTGAGCAGATTCAAGTCACTAAGAATAACATTAGGAAGATGACCATCCGTAACCTTCCAGCACTACAACAGTTGCATGCAAATAGCAATGTTTTGAAAGAGATTACACTTGAGAATCTACCATTGTTGCAGCGTCTTAACCTCTATGATAATGCTCTTGAGTCGCTTACACTGAACCTTCCTAAGTTGATGTTCCTCTTTGTTTATGACAATCAACTTAAGCAGCTTGATACATCGCACTTGCCAATGCTCTTCCAGATAAGCGTGTCTAACAATCCAATTAAGAAACTCGACTTATCTTCTAATCCTATTGTTCGCAACATAGAAGCCGAGAATATGCCTGCAATGACAGAGCTAAATCTAAAGAACAATGGCGACTTTGACGAGGATTATGAGTATCTCATTATAGATGGGAACACCTCTTTAAAGACGATATATGTGGATGCTGGGAGTGAAGCAACAGCCGTAAAACGACTTGTCGGATCGAAGCCAATCAATGTAATTGAATAACAGACTGGTGTAGTGGAGTTGGTAGGATAGGGATGATCAGAGGTGAGTTCTGATTCCTATCAATGATGAGGCTGCACACAAAGTAGTATTTTGATAGTTGAGATAGTAAATCTTAATGGTATTAAGTGAGCCTTGCGGACAGTGATGTTAGCAAGGCTTTTTGTTTTTGTCAATAGTATAATGCAGTATTATCTACCTGCATTTGTATAAGATTGAAAGGTGTGGAATAGGCGACGATACGATTGTTTTGCATACGAAAGGGCGATTGGTCGGATGTAACGAAGCGGTAAAAGCCCCCTCTATTCCCATCTGAAAAGAGGGGAAAGAAGCCTCACCCCCAGCCCCCTCTCCGAATGTTAAAACTTCTCCCCACCCCTCCCAAGGAGGGGAGTGTCTAACGGGAGTCGGTTAGGAAAAGACATCCTTAATACAAAGAGGGCGTTTCTTCGATGTGAAGAGACGCCCTTTTCATTACAAGGAAACGCCCTTTTCAATTGAAAGAAGGCGTTCCTTTATTTAAAGAACATGCCAACCTGTAGGGACAGACGCCCTCGTCTGTCCGCCAAATCACAGCAAATAAAAAGCCTCCCTAAGCCTCTCCAAGGAGGGAATGTTGCCTAACAGGATGCCATATAAGGGTAAATGAGCGGACAGACGAGGGCGTCTGTCCCTACATTGTGGTGCTCTATTCCACAGAACAAACAACTTGTTAACTTGTCAACTCTCAACTCGTCAACTCTACCTAATCACAATTTTGAATTATGAACTTTGAATTTTGAATTAAAGAGAAGTCTCTCCTAACTTGCTCCCGTTAGGCAACATCCCCTCCTTCGGAGGGGCTTGGGGAGGCTTTTGGGAGGCTGGGCGAAGTGTTAATTCCAGTTGATTTGCGTAATCCTACCGCCCTTCACCACCGCTGAAATCATGTATTTACGATTGGAAGTACCGCCTTGACGCTCAATGCTAAGCGTTGCAGGCACTTTAATCTTCAGTGGGGCATCATCGTCATTGCTGTCTTTTGTCACTTCAGCAGGCGACCCGAGCCGCCAATTCACCGTCTTCACATCAGCCTGATAGAGCTTATTGTGCATATAAGACTGTATGTCCTTTGCCGTAGCACCACCCGCTCCGAGGAAGTTCAGTTGGCTGGCTACAGCCCCAGAGATCTTCTCGTTGCTCTTACTATTTATCCCTTGCAACAGCTGGCGAACTGCATTAACAGCATTAGACTTATCCGCATCAGCCACAGTATGCTTCATCAACTTCTTCAACATGGCATCGGCTTCTGTGGCATGTGCCCCATCCTTGTGCATAGCAAGGTAACCGGCGTAGGCATCCTCATCGTTCTTTTTCACCGTCATAGCCCAGTCTATCTCGTCAATCTTCGTGAGTAACTGCTGCTTATGAGGAGAGTCTGGATGTTTAGAGAGATACTCCTGCATTGCTTCCTTCGTGTTGCTTGACAGAACCTTAGCCCAGTCATTGTCCGCATGTTGCAATGCCTTGATCTGTAAAGCCACACTGTCGCGGTGCGCCTTAGGTGCATCTGGGTATTGCTTAAGGTAATTCTGCATAACAGTAGGCTCACCGCTTGCCATGACCTGGGTGTATTCTTCCTGTTCATCGTTCGCCATATTGTCCTTAACTCCTTGGTTATAAAGGAATAACAAGACGGCTGCTGTAATAACAGCAATCAGTAGCGACACAGCCAGTGAAGCGTGGTTATGCTTCTTCTCCTGCTGTTCCTCCTCATCGTCCGAAGCCTCTTTTTCCAGTCTTTCAGCTGCATCTATCACCGCTGCCTCTTTATCATTCTCCACGATAAAGTCAGCATCTACAACGTTATCATCCTCCTCATCGTTCGTTGCCGTCGGCTCTTCCCCTGGCAAACCAGCATGAATGGGCTCGTCAATAGGCTTTCCCACGATCTCATCCTCAACCTCCTCGGGAGCCTCCTCTTCGGTAATCTGCTCTACAGCAGAAACCTCTTTCGCTCCTTGTGGATTCTCCTTTGCATCCTGTTCAGCCGTTGTCTCCGCTTTAGGAACGTTCGTTTCAGTGTGATGACAATTAGGACATGAAGGCTCTTCTATAAGGTATAGCTCCCCACAATGGCTGCACTTGATGATATGCCCAGCTATTTCTACACCACAGCTGGGGCACACTGGAGCTTTATCACTCACCTGATGACCACATTCAGGACATTTAATTATCATGGATCTAACGTATTATTCAATTATTGCAAATAATTTCTTCTTCTCCTCCCAACGCGCTTCTGCTATCTTCGTCGGCGGTATCTAAGTTCGCGCATACTATGTTTTCCGAGCAAACGGCTCTTGTCAACGTACCCGTTCACACCATTGATTCGACCCTTACCAGTGTACTGCCAGGCAAGAATATCATGTCCGTCGGACAGTTCAGGCTCCTTGTTATTGTATTGCGCAATGAATAGCTTGTATCCATCCAACGCCCCCACGAGGTACCGATTATAGAAGTTTGTATAGGTGTAAACCAATGGTCTCACCCCATACTCCTTAGTCATTAGCACCAAGAACGTCTGTAAGCTGTCACGCAAAGCCTGCGTACTTAGACCGCCAGTAGTCTCTATGTCAACCATAGGAATTAGGTCTTGATCCTGCGGGCGACACTGAGTTCGGAAATTGCGAAGCTGCTCTATCTGTGAAACCGATGGTCGATAGAAGTGGTAAGAGCCCACATTCATACCGTAACGTTGCGCTGCCTCAATATTATCCAAGTATCGTTGATCGATTCTACCGCTGCCTTCGGTGGCTTTCAGATATACGTAATTGAGTTTGTGATTGCTGTTTGCTGCCACCGTCTCCCACCACACGTCACCTTGATAATGGCTCATGTCAAGTCCATGAATATGGCTACATGTATCCTCACATTGTATGGTGTATTGTGCTCGTAAGCCCGTGAAAGAACATAAACAGACTATAATTGATAGTAAATATTTCATTTTCATAGATGCAAAGATAGTGTTTTATGTTGACATAGAGCCTGTGTCGTAATAGATTTAAGGGCTTAGAAACGTAATTTAACGTTGTTTTTTAGACAAAAAGTACATAACAGACAGAGGATTAGCAACATCGTTTTAGACAGGAAGTACATGATGAACAGAAGTCGATGGAACACATTTTTAACACGGAATACACGGATGGCACGAAGCCGCAAGGCGACACAGAGTTCCTAAAGGAACATGGGAATCCACAGAAGCTGACGCCCTTGTGCAATTCAAAATTCAAAGTTCAAAATTCAAAATTATGATTAGGTAGAGTGGACGAGTGGACTGGTTGACAAGTAAACAAGTTATTTGTTCTGTGGAATAGAGCACCACAAAGTAGGGACAGACGCCCTCGTCTGTCCGCATAAAGCGGGGAAGTTGGTTACGAATCTGGCGTGCTCTGGCGGACAGACGAGGGCGTCTGTCCCTACAGGTTGACATTATCTTTAATTAAAGAAACGCCCCCTTTCAATCGACGAGGGCGTTTCCTTGCAATGAAAAGGGCGTCTCTTCACATCGAAGAAACGCCCCCTTTGTTTGTAAATAATACTATCTACTCCCCTCTCCATTCGGAGAGGGGGCGGGGGTGAGGCTGTAGTTGGGGCGGGAGTGAGGCTTCATCTTTCCCCTTGGGGGAGGCTGGAGGATCTATTCGGGACAATGTCTCCCATCAAACAAACCACTTATTTATTTGTCAACTCGTTAACTCATTAACCTGAAAAGAACATTTGTTTACTTATTAATTAGTAATCTTATCAACCTGAGAAATATCTAAAATACTTAGAAATAGGTATTGTGGTAAGCGTGTCAACATGCTACCTTTGCACAAAATTTACAAACAATTCGTAAACAACTTATCTACATGCAGTGGCATGCTAAACGATTAGCTGCTATAAAAGAAGAATCTTCGGATTCTCAACCCAATGCAAGGTTGCTATAAGTTTGATTACCTGAATTATGCTTTATAATACAAAATACATGTTGCCTCTACTGTTTGTTCTGACACCAATGAGCGTGTGTGCCCAGACACAAGACAGCCTACAAACAGAGAAAAAGAGTGCTTTAACTGACTCGGTTCACCGTATGACCGAAGTGATTGTACGCTCCAATCAAATGCTGGGGAGCAAGTTTGAAGCCCGTAACCGCACTGGTTCGGCTTATTATATATCTCCCACTGAGATTGTGAAATTCGGTTACACCGATATTAACCGTATGCTCAAGAGTGTGCCGGGAGTGAATGTTTACGAGGAAGACGGATATGGTCTTCGACCGAACATCAGTCTTCGAGGCACCAAAGCCGAGCGCAGTGAGCGCATCACCTTGATGGAGGATGGTGTGCTGGCAGCCCCTGCTCCCTATGCAGCTCCAGCCGCTTATTACTTTCCGAATGCGGGTCGTATGTACGCCATAGAGGTGTTGAAGGGTAGTAGTCAGGTGCAGTACGGTCCTTTCACGACAGGTGGTGCTATTAATATGGTGTCTACCCCCATTCCTTCCAAGTTCAGTTTGAAAGCGAACGCATCCTATGGTAGCTATAACACATTGAAGTCTTACTTCAGTGTAGGTAATCGCTTCAAGTACACTGGATTCATCATTGAGTATCTACGTTACCAATCGGATGGATTCAGAAAGGACGTTCCGAACGAGCGAACAGGATTCAAACGCAATGACATCATAGCCAAGTTTGCCGCCCAGACCAATAATGAGGAAGGGCTCAATCATCTGTTTGAACTGAAGTTCGGGTTTGCCAATGAGACCTCAGATGAGACCTATCTCGGATTGTCCGAACAGGATTTTGCTCTCCGCCCGTACTATCGCTATGCAGGAGCACAGAAGGATAACCTCAAGACGAGACATACCCAATGGGTGGCAACTTACGTCATCGAGTCGCCAAGGAAACTCAAAATAACCACCAATCTATACTATAATTACTTCTTTCGTAACTGGTATAAACTCAACGAAGTAAGGGTGGGGAATACTAAAGCTGAACGCCGTTCGATTGATGCAGTATTGGCTGACCCCGAGACAAATAAAGCCTACTTTGATATTGTGACAGGGCAGACCGATTACGTAGGGGAGGCTTTAATGCTGCGTGCCAACCATCGTGTTTATCACTCACGAGGCATTCAGTCGAAGGGAGAATACCGCACAATGCTATGGGACGGATACCTCACTGCCGAGCTTGGATTGCGTTATCATGCTGACAGTGAAGACCGTTTTCAGCAAGACGACGGCTATTCCATGCAAGGAGGACGCATGCAGCTCTTCTTGAAGGGGCTCCCCGGAAGCAACGCCAACCGCATTACTACGGCACATGCTTGGGCTGGTTATTGGTTGGCGAAATGGTCGAAAGGGATCGTCACCCTTACTGCCGGCATGCGTTACGAAGACGTTGATCTGTTGCAGAGAGACTATACTAAGGCCGATCCTCGTCGAACAGGAATGGTGCGCATAGAGACTTCTAACCATGCAAGAGCACTATTGCCTGGTATTGGAGTAAACGTTAAACTCCTGCCTACACTATCGGCTTTCGGCGGTCTTCATAAGGGTTTCGCTCCCCCCAGTGCCACTTTAGGTCAGAAGGCAGAGAGCAGTGTTAACGTTGAAGCAGGCTTGCGATACACTACCACAAAGATGAAAGTTGAGGCTATTGTGTTCAATAACAACTACTCCAATATGCTTGGGAGTGACCTCGCAGCACAGGGTGGGCAAGGTACACTGGAGCAATTCAACGTGGGTAAGGCACTGGTCAATGGATTAGAGTTCATGTTCCATTATCAGCCCATCCCGCAACATCTCGCTCTCCGTCTGCCCTTACAACTATCTTACACCTATACCAATACGAAGATGAAAAACGATTTCGTCAGTTCGGCATGGGGACATGTTGTCTATGGAGATGAGATACCTTATATATATAAGCACGCTGTGAACCTACAGATCGGACTTGAGTATAAATGGTTGGAAGCCAACTTTGGAGCACGATACAATGGTGACATGCGCACAACGGCAGGGCAAGGTCGCATTGCAGAAAGGGAAAAGATTCCACATCACCTTATATTAGATGCCTCATTGAAAGGGCGTATCAATAAGCGACTCACCCTCACTTTGAATGCTATCAACCTAACGAATAAACGCTACCTCGTGTCCCGTCATCCTTCAGGATTGCGTGCCGGTCACCCTTTGGGAGTGTATGGAGGATTGCAATTTAAGCTCTGATAGTGTATAAACCACCAATAGTTACAAGCAAAAAGAACAATCATGATAAAAGAGATAAATAGATTTATCAACAAACGAAAAGCTCTATTGACCCTCATCTTGCTGTTTATGACGCTCACACTGACGGCACAGACAACAGGAACCATCAGTGGAACGGTCAAGAACGAACAGGGCGAAACACTCATCGGAGCCTTTGTGCAGGTTGTAGAAACTAAGCAGAAAGCAGTGAGCGACATGGATGGTCACTTCACTATAAAGGCTTCTCAAGGACAGACCTTACAGGTGAGTTACATCGGAATGACACCTCGGAAGGTAAAAGTGAGCGGTCAGAACCTTACCATCACACTAAAGGCTGATGCGCGACAGATTGATGAAGTCGTTGTTACAGGCTATCAGAACATCCGTAATAGAGTATATACAGGAGCGGCAACATCGGTTAAGATGGATGATATTAAGCTGGAAGGTGTTGCCGACGTATCGCGTATGTTGGAAGGTCGAGTGCCTGGTTTGTCTATTCAGAGCATATCGGGAACCTTCGGATCAGCCCCTCGTATTAATATTCGTGGTGGTGCTTCAATCATCGGAAACGTGCAACCTCTGTATGTCATAGATGGTGCGGTGTATGAAGACTTGGTGCATCTCAGCCTCGATCAACTCGCATCTGGTGATGCTGTGACGCTCATCTCCTCGGCAATATCAGGTTTGAATCCTGCCGACATACAGGATATTCAAGTGTTGAAAGACGCTTCTGCTACATCAGTCTATGGTGCTCGTGCCTTGAATGGAGTAATCGTCATTACCACTAAAGCGGGTAGAAGAGAGTCTCCTCTACGTGTAACTTATTCCACAGAGAACTCCATTCGACTCAGACCGAGGTACTCCGACTTCGACTTACTGAACTCACAAGAGACCATGTCGCTCTATCAAGAGATGAATGATAAGGGCTATTTCGGTGTGACCAAATCGTTATATGGACGGCGAAGTGGCATTTATTACCAGCTATATAAGGCTGTTAGCACCGTCAATCCAGCAACGGGTACTTACTATCTGCCCAATACGCCTGATGCAAAGATGGACTTCCTGCGCAAGAGGGAGTATGCCAATACTGACTGGTTTAAGCTCCTTTTCACGATGAATCCTACCACTAATCACATGATAACACTGTCGGGTGGTGGCAAGAACACAGCTACTTACGCTTCATTAGGTTTCTATCATGATGCTGGATGGACGATAGCTGATAAGGTAAGTCGCTTTACGGCAAATGTAAAAAACACCTTTTACATTAACGACAAACTGACTGCCACGCTCACAGCACAGGGCAATATCCGTTCGCAAAAAGCACCGGGAACGATGCCGCAACGCAAGAATAACGCCTTAGGAGTGTTTGAACGCGACTTCGATATCAATCCTTTTTCTTACGCATTAGGTACGAGTAGGACTTTAAGTCCTTATGATGATGAGGGTAATCTGTCGTATTATCGCAACAACTGGGCACCTTTCAACATCTTGAATGAGTATGCTAATAACAAGATGGATATCGATGTCTTGGACTTCAAGATACAATCCGAAGCAACCTACCGAATCAACCCTGAGCTGGCTTTGAAAGGCTTAGTTGCACTCAGACATGCTCATACCAATACGACGCATGAGGTGCTTGAAGGATCGAACATTATACAGGCCTTTCGTGCGAACGAGAATCCTTTTGTTGCCAAGGAGAATATCTATTTGGTGCATGATAAGGACAATCCGCAGCTGCAACCGAGGGTAGGTCTGACCCACGGAGGCATTCTCAACAAGACAGAAGCATCCTTAAAGAGTTTCTTGGGACGCATAGCCATCGACTTTGATAAGCGGTTGGGACAACATGACCTAAAGGCTTTTGCCTTCACAGAGTTGCGTTCGGCTATTCGCACTACCAATCCTTTCGAGGGTTACGGCATCCAATACGACCGAGGCAATCAGGTATATACTAACCCCTTGATATTCAATAAGCTCATTGATGAAGGGAGTAGTTACTTCAGTTACCATAAGCGGAATGACCGCGGAATAACCTTCTCTTTCAATGGTACTTATGGGTATGCTGGCAAGTACATATTCAATGTTGTGGTTAATACCGAGGGTTCGAACACATCGGGAAAGGGTGCTCGTGCCTTGTGGTTACCCACTTGGAACATCGGAGGAAAGTGGAACTTAGACCAAGAGGAATGGTTGAAAAACAATCAAACTATCTCTCGTTTGGCTCTAAGAGCAAGTTACGGCTTGACCGCGAAGATGAATGAAGAGGCCATCAATGCTAATGCTGTCTATCGAAGTGGGATAGTGAATCGATTCCAGTTCGGCGATAGAGAGAACAAACTAAACATCTTCCACTTAGAGAACAGAGACCTCACATGGGAGAAGATGTACGAGTTGAACATTGGTATGGAACTAGGTTTATTCAACAACCGAATAAGTACAACACTGGATGTATATCAACGAAATACATTCGATCTCATCGATCTCGTCCGAACATCGGGAGTAGGCGGTGAATATTACAAGTACGCTAACTTTGGTGATATGCGTACACAGGGTGTGGAACTCGGAGTGCATACGAAGAACATTATCAGTAAGGACTTTCAATGGTCGACAAGCCTCACCTTGAGTGCTATGAATCAAAAGATTACACGCTTACTGAACACTCCTAATGCCTTTGATATGGTCGCTGGGCGAGGCAGAGGGAACATAGTTGGTTACCCACGAGGCTCTCTCTTCGCCTTTAACTTCCAAGGATTGGATCAGAACGGACTGCCTACTTTTGACTTCGGACTTTATCCCTCTAATCAAGGAGAGTATGCGAAGAATGCTGGGGCAGACTTCCTTGATACGCAGTATGCCAAATCTTACCTCTTATATTATGGACCTATTGAACCACAGGTAATCGGTGGTTTGTCCAATACTATTAGGTATAAAGACTGGGAACTATCGTTCTTTCTGACCATGCAAGCAGGTAATAAGATCCGGCTGAACCCCACTTTCGACCCCGAGTTTGGTGACTTAAACGTCTTCTCGAAGTCTTACTACAATCGATGGCTCAATCCCGGAGATGAGAGAAAGACGGATGTTCCGGTGCTTCCATCGCAAGAGTTGATTGAAAAAGTGGGTAAGGAGAACATCGAAAGGGCGTATAATACTTATAACTACTCGCAGATGATGATTGCAGATGGTAGTTTCGTGCGTATGAAGAACATCTCTTTAGCCTATCATGTACCCAGTGACTTCCTAAAGAAGATGAGGCTCCAAACAATGGATCTACGCCTTAATGTGACCAATCCCTTCCTCCTTTATTCAGACAAGAAACTAAAGGGACAGGATCCAGAGTACTATAAGTCGGGTGGTGTGTCACTACCAACTCCTAAGCAATATACCCTAACATTGAATATTGGTTTCTAACTGAATGAAGATGAAGAAATACATATCATTACTGCTTTTAGCCGTTAGCTGTCTGCTTGTCGGCTGTAACGACTTCCTCGATAAGAGCCCCGATTCGGACTTGGATGTCGATATTGATTCTGAGAAGAAAGTAGCTGAACTACTTACGGGAGCCTATCCGGAAGCAAGCTATATACCCTTTCTTGAACCTCGAACAGATAATGTGGAGGAACGCACGAATGGGGTTCATACACGATTGAATGAGGCAATGTTCTTCTGGGAAGACTATGATCAAGAGGATTTAGACACGCCTCTCAACTATTGGAATGCATGCTACAAAGGTATTGCGCAGGCTAACAAAGCATTGGAACTATTAAGTCGTTACCCTAAAACGGAGCGTGTGAAAGCGTTGTACGGAGAGGCTTTCTTGTTGAGAGCCTATCTACATTTTATGTTGGTGAATATATGGGCGGAGCCTTATGGAGGAGCTTCGGATAACCTTGGAATACCCTATATCACCAAGCCAGAGAAGCACGCCTTGGTCAATTATGAACGTGGGACTGTAAATGAGGTGTACGATAAGATAGAGAAAGACTTACGCTTAGGTATCTCCTTAGTATCGGATAACTATTATACACATCCTAAGTTCCATTTCAATAAGAAAGCCGCTTACGCTTTCGCAACTCGGTTCTATCTCATGAAAGGGGAATGGCAGTCTGTGATCGAGTATGCCGATTATGTCTTAGGGAGTGAACCGAAGAGTCAGCTTCGATCATGGCGTCATTACGCTGATGAAATGGAGTTTTCTCCACAAAACCTATACCATAGGTACATGGCTGTGGATGAACCAGCTAACCTCTTGCTAACAACTACCGAGTCGCGATGGGCACGTTCAGTGGTGAATGAAAAATATGGTTCTACATTCAACACCATTGATAAGATCTTTGCGCAAAGGGGCATAGAAGGAGGCGGAGATTACGCTAAGATGAATTTCATTGGTACTTATCTCTTCACTTCCTCACCAGCTCCTACGACCACAGGACGATATATGGCTAAGTTTGATGAGTTGGCTAATTCAGAGCAAACAGGCACTAAGCCGCGTGGCATCTATGTGACCAATGCGCTCTTCACTGTCGATGAAGTGCTCCTCAACAGGATGGAGGCTTATGCTATGCTAAGGAACTATGACCATGCTATCGATGATTACCTGCAATACATGCAAGGCAAGTTTGGCTTCATGCCATCCGTCGAACGAGCAGTGTACACATCGACTAACAGCAATCGATATAACCTATATTCTCCCTTCTACGGGATGACCTTGAAGCAGCTTGCAATGGTACAACTAATACTCGACTTCCGCCAAAAGGAGTTCTTCCAAGAGGGCTTACGTTGGTTCGACATCCGCCGCTTTCACATTGCAGTGAAGCGTTCGTCGAAGAGCTCCTATTACTTCCCCTTGGAGAAAGATGACCCTCGAAAAGTTCTTCAGATACCAACAGAAGCTATCCAACGAGGGCTTACTCCTAATCCCCGTGAACGTCAGCAATTGCCAAGATAAGTATGATGAACAAGTAAATGATTACAAAAATGATAAAGATAAAAGCAATTCTTCTCCTGTTCGCAACCATAATTCTCGCTGCTTGCAGTAGTGAGAAACTAAATGAGACAAGCGTCATTGACGAAGGGAGAAAGCAGATAGCAACCACCGAACTGGATAAGTGGATCCTCGAGAATATCACAATCCCTTATGGGATAGAGGTGGTCTACCGATGGGAAAAGAACGCTGGTTCAGCTGGCTCTTACATTTATCCTCCAAAGCTGGAGAACGTTCGTAAGGTGCTTGAAGCAGTACGAGTAATGGGCTTGGAGACCTATCGGCTCAAGGAGACGGGCGGAGAAGAACTATTGCTCGGGAGGCTCCCTATCAAGTTATATCTATATGGAGGAGGGAATCCAGATACGCATGGTGTGGAGCGACTTAACAATCCGCAACTCACTGCGAAAGAGATGTGTATCTATCACGTAGACGATTTCAACCCAGCAGATGAGGATAAGGTCTTTGTCCTTATGCGCAGTGTTCACCATCAATTAGCCAAGTGCTTAATGCTACACATAGCCTATGACCGTGACAAATTCTCGATGATCAGTAAACAACGATACACTGGTTCAACTGAGTCTCTGGCTGCTCCTTTAAGCTATGCACGCACTGGCAAGGAACGTTTTGGGCTCGATTCCTATGCCAATAAACGTGGTTTTTATACGATGTTAGGCTTCCTCTCGCCTGAAGATGACTTTGCCGAAATCATCAGTGCCACGCTTACCAGTACGCCTAAGGAGGTTTATGACGCATCAATCACAGCCCAAACTCCCGACACAGACATCGATCCTGAGGTAAACGCCCGATATGCAGAAGAGGCGAAGCAAGCCTATAAGGAGTTTACTGAGAAACAGTCGTTTGTATCCGAATATGTACTCAAGTCGTGGCATATAAACCTAAAGCAAATGCAAGTAATAAGCATCAGAAGAATCAATGCTTACGTCAAACAACACCAGAGATGAATAACAATAAGATGAAATACTATCTATTAGCAATGGTGCTCCTCTTGGTTGCCTGCACCAGTAATGATGATATTTTCGATAAGAGTCCAGCGCAACGCAATAGTGAGAGTATTGCTAACTTGAAACGAGAACTCGTCGAGGCACCCTACGGATGGCGTGTCCTTTATTTTCCAAAGACCGACTCCTTGCTCTTTTCCAACCCTTCAGAACTGATTTCACAACAGGCTTTCAGAGGGCGATATGGCTATGGAGGCGACTGTTTCACAATGCTGTTTAAGGACGACAACACGGTCGTAATGCGTGCTGACTACACCGAGCAGACAGCTACACAACCAATGATAAGCGAGTATATCATTGGTAGGAACAGTTTCACCCAACTAACTTTCTCCACTTATAACTATATCCACCAATTAGTGAACGACCGCTTTGAAGGGTCGTCAGACTTCCTTTTCATGGGGCGAAATGAGGATGGAGATTTAGCTTTCCGCACGGCATCCTACCTTCAACCTGCACGTGAGTACATCGTCTTCTCAAAGTTGAAAGCACCAGAGGAAACAACCTCCTTCGTGCAAAAAGCGTATGAGAATCGGGCGTTCTTTGAGCGTATGACGAACCCACAACTGCGTATCCATCGTGGTGGGCGCACGTTCTTTCAAAGTGACATATACATCAAACGCAATGTAGAGACTAATCAAGCTCTATTGAAGGAGATTGTTGCGAAGCGTTATTATCTCTTCCTTTTCACGCAGAAGAAGAACCCTATTCCGGGTTATCCAGCCAAAGAGATGACTGGATTAGGCTCTGGTTATGCAGGCACGGAACAGGGTATTACCTTCCGAGCTGGGCTTCGTTATGACAGTAAAACGATGTTTTTCGACTTCCAGCGACAGGGTGATCGCTTTGTTGCAGAGCTTGTTTCGGTGTACGATCCACTATTGCGTACCACCCGACTGGTCAGTAAGCACCTCCATCCCGAAGGTGAGTTTACAGGCTTGGAAGCCGAAATCTGGGATGCACCCACCGAATAATTCAACAATAGAAGATAGGTAAATACATTCAATAAGACAATCAACTATGGTGAAGAAACTGATTCATTATATATTAATAGGTGTGCTGCTCCTTACTACGGGTTGCACAAGGAGTAGTGAAGAATATGCCGAGGAGGACTACGAGAAACTATTTCCTTTCAAAGGAATAGATAAGCCGAAGCTCTCTTACGAAGATCAGGTTATACAGCTCGGGAACCCCGATGCACCTGTTACTGATTATGTGTATCCCGGTGTAGACATCACCGATAACGTAAGAGACTACACTGTTACGCTCACGTGTTCCTATACTGAGGTGAACCTTTTGGGACAACTCGTGGAAGATAACGACATCTCTTCTCGATACACCATAAGGTACATTTCGCCCGATAAACAACTGCATGTCATAGCAAGCAATCGTCGAGATGAAACTGCAACAACCTTCCTGACCAATGGAAAGGAGTATAAGCTCACCTTCACTGCACACTCTGGTTATCCTATGTATATCTGTGTGAATGGTGTCGGTCCACGTGGTTCTTCCATCAAGGCAACCATCTCTGCTGTATCAGAAGATGGACTTACTATCGTGAAGTCACTCACTGTCAACCAGCATCAAAACGAAGAGGGAATCGACAAGATAAAGTCTCCTTTCTGTGGTTATATTATCCTTCCATAATAGAGAAAATGATGAAGAAGAATCCAATCAATTATATCTTACTATTCTTATTACCGCTCTGCTGCCTCGCTTGTAACCAATGGGAAGGAGAGACGGTAGAGTCGGCTTATCGTGAACCAACTATCCCCGACCCTGTCTATCAGTTTAAACGCAATGGTGCAAGTAGCGTTGATTACTTGGAGTGTAGTTTGTTGCGTGACCCCATGGACTATATCTATAACAGCTATTTAAAGATAGCGGCTATCATGTATCCAGCCAACATGGCGAAGGTACAAGACTATTTTCAGAATGGCGAATTTGGCTTAAAACCAATGGAGGAAGTGGCTGCTTCGTCCTTACACAAGGCTGACCGCAAACGCATACTGGCTGATATTAACGACATCTTCACCACTACGGGTAAGTTAAGCGGACTGTCACAACCGAGTCCGGGAACGGCTCGTAATCATCGTGCAGCACGAGGAGAAGCAGGCTATGTGGGTACGAATATCGGTGATGTCAACATCGCTTTTGTCAATGAGAAAGGGCTTGTTGTGGCAGAGCTGTTTAATGGTATCGTATGGGGAGGAGTGTATCTTGACAAGGTACTGAACGTACACCTCAATGACAGTTTATATACAGACAGCCGTCTACGACACGACCATGAGCAAACAAAACTACTGCCCGGTCGTAATTACACAGAGCTTGAACACCATTGGGACTTGGCTTATGGCTATTATCAATATTGGTTACCTGTGATCCAAACAAGCAGTTTGCCCGTGCTACGGGAGAGTCGCATTAAGATTTACAACGCCTTTGCACGAGGTCGATTGGCACTCACAGAATATCGTTATGACGATGTACACGAACAGTTACAACTGATTAGGAGTGAGTTATCAAAGGTCGCCGCCGTACAAGCCATGACCTTCCTTGTGGGCGAGATAACACGTGTCAATCTTGATGAAGATGCCCAGAATGCCCTCGTTTTCTTGTCTCGTGGCTGTGGAGCAATATATGGTTTGCAGTTCACGGTGCAGTCTTCTGGCAAGCCCCACCTTAGTTATAACGAGGTGAAACAATATATCAATCAGCTCACAGCCGATGGCGGACTATGGGACACGCAACGCCTCTTAGCACCCGAAAGCACCGAGGGCTCGCTGCGCAATATTGCTTCGGCAATAGGCAAACACTATGGCTTGACGCTGGCAGACATCAATCAATTTAATCAATAAATACGCATTCTATGACAAATAAAATCTATCTCTTTCTGTTCTGCCTATTGTCCTTCTCTTATACAGCAAAGGGACAAGTGGGACAAGAACTGATACTCAATGGAGGATTTGAAGACTATCCTCCTGAGACGAAGCAACCAAGTGATGATGAGGAAGAAGGCGAGGAACAAGACCCTAACTATTATGATCCTTACCTCAAACCACGCTATTGGTACTTCAATTCCTCATTGGCTTACTCAAGGACAAAGGATGCCCATAACGGCACCTATGCCATAAAACTCTATCCCAATGGAGGCTCTTTTTTCTCACGCGACAAGGAGTTTAATCCTTATCACATTGTGGTAGAACCGGGTGCTGAATATCAACTTACTTATTGGTACAAAGGCTCTTTGAAACGTCCAAACATCACCGTTACGGTGGACTGGTATCGTGACTTAACATCAATAAAAAAGGATACGCGCGAGAAAGAAAAGGTTCGGAAGTTTACGAATCAATGGCAGATGATGACCATAACAGTCAAAGCGCCGGCAGGTGTAAATCGTGCTGGTGTGGGCTTGTATATCGAGAATGACTATGAGTCGGCAGAGTCTGGTGGATTCGTTCTCATCGATGATGTATCCTTTAAAATGACGAAGAAAGGAACGGTGACACCTACCTTGGAGGCTCCTTCTAACCTCGTTGTCCGCCCGCAACAACGTGAGGTTGAACTTTCATGGAAGCCTGTTGCTGATGCTGATGTGCGTTATCAGGTGTTGAAGAATGGACAGGTAATTGCCACGACAACGTCAACCTCTTTTGTTGTTGAGGCTCTCGAGCCGGGCAGCTCTTATCAGTTTAGCGTGAAGACTGTCAAAGGTTCGGAGCAATCGAAGCCCACAGACCCTATCACCGAACAAACGCAACGCATGAACATGGGCGTTGAAGAGGAAGGACGCATACCTTATTTATATAAGGTGAGTGAGGCTGGAACCTGTCCTCGAAGCCTACCTCTTTATTATCATGACTTGGCTAATCCGAATGCAGCTATCACTTATCAAGTGGACGGCACACCGGTTACACCAGTCGAAGGAAAGATTGTTTTCCCCTCAAAAGGGCAGCATCTTCTGCAGATAGAGATAGTGGAGACGCCTGAAAGAAAGTGGGAAATTGAATATAAACTGATGGTAGATTAAGACATTATGAGACAAAAGTTATATCTTATCTTACTCTTTGCTTGCAGCATTCTCCTTGTTGCTTGCGACAAAGACAATAGTCCTGAAGCAAAGGACATACAGCTTAATGGGGAGACACCGAACGAGGTTGCGCTCACGAAACTATCCACACGTATGTTCCTCCTAACGGGTGGCACAGGGAAATATATCGCTTATGTTGCCGATTCAAAGGTAGCCGGTGTGAACATCAGTAAGGACACTTTGCGTGTAAATGGTATCTGGGAAGGTACGACCTATGCGACTATCATCTCTGGAGATAAGCGTCAGCGCATTGACATCCATGTGGTTGCTCCGGAAATCAGTATTAGTCAGTCGGAGATCAGACTCTTCCCTCGTGACGAAAGCAAGTTCGTTAGTTTGAACGGAGGAGGTGATATTGTCGACTTGAAAGTGGATGATCCTGACAAGGTGATGAGCGTTAAATGGAATGCAAAAACCAATATCTTGGAGATTCAAGCACACTATGAAGGGGAGGCAAAGATACGTGTTATCTCGCAAGACAAGCAAGAGAAAACATTGAAAGTGACGGTACGTTGTGAGGGTACTGCCTCTCGTGTGGGCGTTTATGGCACTACTTCGCACAGCCTTTATGCGCAGATGAACACGGTAATGGCGATTCGCCGACCGGGAGTAGGCGTTTGGCTCTGCAATGGGGCACGCCCTTATTCGTCGAAGAAGGTCGTTA
The DNA here is from genome assembly GCF_000377625.1 of Prevotella veroralis DSM 19559 = JCM 6290. Lineage (GTDB taxonomy): Bacteria > Bacteroidota > Bacteroidia > Bacteroidales > Bacteroidaceae > Prevotella > Prevotella veroralis. Next base: position 41,158 of record NZ_KB898328.1, read on the forward strand.
AGATTACGCCAGCCATCGTCAACCCAGTTGTCGGAACACGTATTCCCGTCTCGCTCTCTATGCTTTATCCCGATGAATTCAGTAGCAGTGGACTAAAAGAGGGAGCACAACAATTATATGTGGAAGAGGTTCGGGAGAAGGATGTTGTACTACGAGGACGTGGCTACAAGTTCGTTATCCCTTATGAAAAAAGATGATATTTATTAATAAAAAAACAATCAGTAACAAATGAAAGTCTTTACATCAAAGAAAGTATTAACCGTAATTGCACTGGCATGTGCGTGTTTCACGGCTCATGCTCAGGAGTCATTAACAGTGAAAACAGAGGCTGGGAAACTCGCAACACACATCCCAGAGGCTAAGAAGTATAAGATAACAGAATTGAAGGTGACGGGAGAAATCAACGGAACCGACATTCTGCTCCTCCGCCAAATGGCTGGTAAAGGACTCAAGGAGGACGACCGGACGGAGGGGAAACTCACCTCTCTTGACCTCTCGGATGTGCGTATTGTTGAAGAAGGTGAGAACTATTGTGCGATAAAGCAAGGGCTGTCAACCAAGTTTTATAAGCCTACCGAAAAAGATGCCATACCCCCTTATATGTTCTATAGGCTCAATCAACTCACTAAGATCCAACTCCCTGCTTCGATAAAGAAAATAGACAAATTCGCTCTGACGGGTTGTACTGCTCTGGTGGAATGTGCCATCCCTGAGAAGGTAACAAGCATTGGGGATTATGCTTTCGCACAGTGTGAAAAGCTCACAGCTATGACCTTCCCGTCTGCTTTGGGAGAGATTGGTGCGCATGTTTTTGAGGGCTGTTCTGCCCTTACTACGCTTTCCGAGTTTCCCCAGACATTGACAGATATAGGAGAGAATGCCTTTTATAAGACAGCTGTGACTGCATTCTCTGTATCAGAGGAAAGCGAAGATTATGCTGCTGTTGATGGTGTGCTTTATAATAAAGAACTGACTTCTCTCATAGCTTACCCTACTGGTAGCACCTCAACAACAGTACAGTTTCCTGCAGAGATAGCCGATATAGAAGCAAACGCCTTCGCCTATGCTAAGAACCTAAAGAGCATTGTCTTGCCTGAAGGACTTACCAACATTAGAGAGAGCGCATTTGCTTACTCTGGTCTAACTCATATAACATCTCTTGCCTCAGGGTTATCTATTGAGAAGCAAGCCTTTACAGGTTGTATAGACTTAGTAAGCGTCAACTTCAAGGGAGCTGTCTCTGGGATCGATGAGAAAGCATTCTATGGTGCAAAGAAGTTAGCCGTGGTTCATTTCGCAGGTACAGGTATTCCTTTATTCGGGAAGTCGGTTTTTACACCTATCCGCACGCAACTCTCCATCTATGTACCTGCTGAGGTGATAACGAAATTCAAGGAAACTCTGGTGAAGAACAGCGTTGTCTTGGGCAGTCGATACGAAGTCCTTGATATTACGACATCGGATATCAAAACTACAAATCAGCTCTACAACGTCTCTGAATCAGCACGTTATGACCTGAATGGCAACCACCTCTCTGCACCAGCAAAGGGTATTAACATCCTCAAGCTATCGAATGGTAAAGTCATTAAGAGGGTGGAGAAGTAGGAGGAAACAAAGTCTCATAACCCACAACAACGAGCCTCACTTCCAACCATCTACAGCCTCACCCCCAGCCCCTCTCCGAATGGAGAGGGGAGTAGATAGTATTATTTACAAACAAAGAGGGCGTTTCTTCACATCGAAGAGACGCCCTTTTCATTGCAAGGAAACGCCCTTCTTGTACCAACGGAACGCCCTCTTCGTTTTGAAAGGGGCGTTCCGTTAATTAAAAATAATGTCACACAGTAGGGACAGACGCCCTCGTCTGTCCGCATAAGGGAGGCTTCTTGTAATGTAACGTGGAATGTTGGAGCGGACAAACGAGGGCGTCTGTCCCTACATTCTGATGCTCTATTCCACAGAACAAATAACTTGTTTACTTGTCAACTATCCACTCGTCAACTCGAACTAATCATAATTTTGAATTATGAACTTTGAATTTTGAATTAAAGAAAAGCCCCTCTTAACTGGCTTTCGTGAGGTGCTTTCTGCCCTTGTTCCTATGTTACTCTGTCTCAAAAACGGGTTTACTCTGTGCGAAGAATGTGTTTTTCAGTCTACAACAAAAAAGCCTTAGCGATGAAGCTAAGGCTTTCAGCGGTGCGTACGAGACTCGAACTCGTGACCTCCTGCGTGACAGGCAGGCATTCTAACCAACTGAACTAACGCACCATGCAATACGTGAAATGAAGCTTCAGCGGTGCGTACGAGACTCGAACTCGTGACCTCCTGCGTGACAGGCAGGCATTCTAACCAACTGAACTAACGCACCATAGCATTGCTAAAGAGTGCCCCATTTCCGTTTTGCGAGTGCAAAGATAGCAATAAAAAACTAATCCTACAAATTTTACTTACGCTTTTTCGATAAAAAGTTGCATTACTGCTGCATCTTGATAAGAGCCTTTGCAACAGAGCCATTGTTGAAGTATTACACCCGAGCTAAAGCCTAATGCCATCAGACAATGGCGTGAGATGCGGTTGTCAACACCCACAACTGCGTATATCTGTTTGAGATGTAAGGTGTTACGAGCGTACTCCTCCAATGCACGAATAGCCGATTTCGCATAGCCCCGACGCCTGTGTTGCTCCATGATGATGATTCCGAGTTCTGCACGTTGGTGTTTTGCATCGAAGTTAACGAGGTCGATAACCCCCACCACTGTGCCTTCCTCGTTCTCAATCATCATGCGAATCTGCCCATCAATATAGATGTCGTTCTTCGCATCCGCTATGTAGTTATGCAGCGCGTAACGGCTGTAAGGAACATTCGTAGAGCCAATGTTCCACAATCGGCGGTCGTTCTCAATGCGATAAAGGTCGTCCAGATCCTCTGGTTCCATGGCTCGCAAGGTGACAACGGGTGCTGAGTTTGTTACCATCTTATCAACCAATTATTTCTTTAGAAGTGATGATTTTGTCAATAGAATGATGATAGAATCCCATGTGAATGAGCGTCACTGGGCGTGCTTCAAAGGCTTCTAAGATATCATGGAAAGCAAAGAGTGAACAGTCATACACGATGTAGAGCGTTTCTTTCTGCCCCTCCCAATCGGCTAATAAAGCGTTATGAATATTCGAGAGGCGGGCTTTCTCCACCACATGCGACTCTGCCGTCAGTCCGTTGTCGGCTGCTATTTGTTGGCAACGAGCCGTCATCTCCTCTCCACCAACAAATATATAATGTGGCGAACGGTACTTTTTTCGACTTCGGAAGCCCAACATCTTACCAATAGCATGGTGTGTTGTCCCCACAAGCGAAAGCAGTGCTCGGGCATAAATAGCCATTTTGATGGGTATAGTCAGCAATCGACTTGCCCCATCGTAATGCTTCTGAAAGAAGATCAACATGGCATTGTAGAACACATGTACATATCGGAAGCTCGACTTCTGAGTGCTTTCTCCCTTGTAATGGAGTATCTGTACGGGCAAATACCAGTTCTCGTAGCCTGCTTGTAAGAGTCGGTAACTAAGGTCAACATCCTCTCCATACATGAAGAAGTCCTCATCCAGCAATCCAATCTGGCGCAACGCCGAGTGCCGAAGGAAGCAGTATGCCCCACTAATCACCTCTATCTGTCCCGGAACATCCCATGACAAGTCACCCATATAATAGTGTGCAAAGCTCTTGTGAGTGGGGAAGTGCTTGCAAAGACCCACCATTTTATAGAAGGCGACACGTGGAGTTGGCAGTCCACGACGGCTCTCCAACGCCCTAACTCCTGTGTCTGTCAGCATCATCACGCCCAATCCTCCCGCCTTCTCATGCCCTTCCATGAAGGCAAGTGACGATCGGATCGCCTCTTCCCCCACGATCGTGTCGGGGTTAAGCAATAGTACATACTCGCCCTTGCATTGCTTGATAGCAATGTTATTCGCCTTTGCGAAACCTTGATTATGCCCACTTGTAATAAAGTGAACGGCTGGGAATCGAGGCTTGAGATAGTCTATCGAGCCATCAGAAGAGTGATTATCCACAACGAGCACTTCGCCTTCAATACCCTCCAAAGCCCTTTGTACGCTCAGAAGACATTGTTCGAGATAGTACTTAACATTGTAGTTTACGATGATAACACTAATCTTCATCTATTCATCCGTTGGGTTATCCAAGTGACATTCATGCTCGCATCGCTTCTTACTGGGATAGATGAAGAAGAGACTAAGGGCTAAGATCACAGCGAGATAGAAGTAACTAACAACCTCACCAGTAGCATAATACAAGAAAACGTTGGCTACCATTGGCACACAGAGGAGCATCATGCGCACCGTTCCCCACATCAGTAAAGCCCTGTTCACATGGCTTTCGTCTGTGCTTAAAGCGTCCCTTATCGATCCAATCTTGAATAAGAATAGAGCCAAGGGGATGGCTGCTAAGGTAGTTAACTGCATAATGAATTGCAGCATAACAAGTACGTGGTTCTCTGCACCTACCCACATCCCGGGTAAGAGCCATTGGCATTCATAGACAATGATAATGGTGAATGCCAACGCACATGATGCTATTAACTCCGTCAAAAGAGTTTTTCTTGTTTCAGTCATTGCTAATTAGTAAGGCTCAACAAAGCCTGCTGTTAAGAATCAAAGGGCGTTCGGTTGAGAATACTTCGCCCCAGAGTGACCTCATCGGTGTACTCCAGCTCATCGCCAACAGATATTCCGCGGGCTATAATCGACAGCTTCACATCCTTGTCCTTGAGCTTCCGTGAGATATAGAAGTTGGTTGTGTCGCCCTCCATCGTGCTTGCCAAGGCAAGGATCACCTCCTTTACTTCACCCGTATCTACGCGTTCCACCAATGAATCAATCGACAGATCGTGAGGTCCGATACCATCCATTGGAGAGATGATACCGCCTAGAACGTGGTAAAGACCATGATATTGTTGTGTGTTCTCAATGGCCATTACGTCTTGAATATTCTCCACTACGCATACGACGGAGCCGTCTCTTCGGGGGTCAGAACAGATAGAACAGATGTCAGTATCCGATATATTGTGGCAGACCTTACAGTATTTTATGTCGTGGCAAACGTGTGTCACGGCATCAGTAAAGCCTTCCACCTCTTCCACGGGTTGGCGAAGTAAGTGCAAAACAAGGCGTAAGGCAGTCTTACGTCCTACTCCCGGTAATTGCGAAAAACCCTCAACAGCACGTTCCAAGAGCTGTGATGAATATTGTTGCATGCGTGTTTTGTGTTGTTATCGTTGTGCCTTAATCATCGAAGAGATAGACACCAATGCCCACCTTAAGCCCTACTGTAGAGTAATCAGAGCTTTTGAACGACTGATCGTAATAGACAGCTGGCTCGATGGTTACCGATCGATTGAGGAAGAAGGCATACCCCACTTCCATGCCCGGCATTATGTCGTTATATCGGTGATTGGCGTGTAGAAACTTCACACCAGCACCGAGGTACAGTCCATTCTGCGTGATGTAATAGCGTCCACCAGCACCCACACTGATGTGATCAGCCACTGTCTTAGAGCCATTATGTACAGCGTCAACGGAAGCCAAAACCATCACGTTGTCCCAAGGGAAGTATCCCGCCTTAGCTTGAACACCCATGTTTAAACCGTCACTACCATTATAGTGCAAGTCAAGACCAGTCAGTGACGTACCCACATAGCCCTTTCCTTCTTGGAATTGAGCCGATGCGCAGAGGCTAACAATCATTGCCGCAGCAAGCAGCAAACACTTTCTTATCATATTGATACAAGTTAAAATGAATATTAATGATTGATTGATTGCACGTAACCTATACGTTTGCAAATCAAGACAAAGGTAAGGATAATATTTGGATTAAAGAAATCTTTGCTGTATCTTTGTGCTTTATTTGCATAAAGGAGGAGCCTTGCACACGTCCCACAACCAGCCTCACCCCCGTCCCCTCTCCGAATGGAATAACCCCTCCCAGCCTCCCCCAAGGGGAGGAGTGCCTAACGGAAGCTGGTTAAAGGGGGCATCGGTCGGGTATAACGAGGCAGTACCTCGTTAACTGGAATAGCGGGGGAGCAAATGAAGAGGGCGTTTCTTTAATACAAAGAAAGCCTCTCTTCGATGTGAAGAGACGCCCCCTTCAATGCGAAGGAACGCCCTCTTCAAATTGAAGAAGGCGTTTCTTTGTTTTTAGTCCTGCTGCCTCAACTAACGAGGCAGTGTCTCGTTACACCCCGAGCAACCTCCCTTTCGTATGCAAATAATACTATCTACTCCCCTCTCCATTCGGAGAGGGGCTGGGGGTGAGGCTTCTTCTCTCCCCTTTGGGGAGGCTGGGAGGGGTTTCCAGACGGGGGCGTCTGTCCCTACTTGTGTGGTGTGTTTAAACGAAAGAAATATGTATATTTCAACCCTGTTCATTATATCTTCTGTGATAAAGATGCGTAGACTCAATATCTGTTCATTATGTTTTCTGTGATAAAGATGCACAGACTCAATATCTATTTATTATGTATTCTGCGATAAAGATGCGTACATTCAATATCTGTACATTATCTTCCCTCTGTCTAAGAAAGCATCATCTATTATATAAGGTGTGATGTCTATCATCGTAAAGAATCATTGATTAGGTTTTAAGACGGGGCACAAGGGGTAAAAGGAAGTGGTAATCACTACATCATTTAACAAAGTTATTAAAAAAACATAAGGCTTTTGTCTGTCATTCGAAATATTTATCTATCTTTGCAAATGGTATTCTTACCATATTATAAAACCATTACCCAAAGGAGAATATAACGATATTTATCTATAAAAACAACAGATGATAAGCTACTTAAAAACACTTCGCTCGCTGGTTACAGCCCTTTTATTAATATTCTGTACGGTGCAGGTTCAGGCGCAACAATGGGATGATAAGATTCTTATCTCGCAATGTGACGAACAATACACATTGACTTTTGATGGCGACAAGCCCATTGTTAAGAACACAGAAAAGATTACTTATCTGTCTAATTCGGTAGCGAAAGTACTGCCGCAAACCACCGTCTTTTATGGAGAATTTATCTCTTTGGATAACATCTCGGGGCATGGTCAGAAGCAATATACGAATGTTACGCCTGAAAATGTGTTCTATGATGATACGAAGGCATGCACCCTTCAAGGTGAGATAAGTAAGAAAGGCAAAACAAGCAGTGCCTCCTTCGAGCGCACCTTCAAGGATATTAAGTACTTCACACGCGTTTACTTGCTCGAAGAATACTTCATTCAGCACAAGACACTGACCATCACTATTCCGAAGAAGTTGGCTGGTTATAGGCTTAAAGAGATGAATTTTGAGGGGTATAACATACAGGTTGCGCACGAGTCGACCGCCACGAATGACGTTTATCGCTATACTTTGACGAATTGCAATCGCATGAAAGAGGATGCGCAAATGCCCCCTTCGTCGAGTGTCTATCCTTATTTGTTGATTCTCGGACCCTTTGCTGATGTCAACGCATTGTACAGCTGGTCGATGAAAATGGCTGATGTTGATTGCAATATACCGAATCTTCAGTCGCTCTTAGCCGAGATTAACAAGACAAGTAAGACTCCCGAAGACCGTATCAGCAACACTTATCGATGGGTACAGGACAATATTAGATACATAGCCTACGAAGCCGGGATAGCCGGGCATCGCCCCGATACACCTGCCGAGGTGCTCCGCAAGCGTTATGGCGATTGTAAGGGAATGGCGTTACTGCTCACTACCTTGCTCAAAGCACAGGGCTTCGATGCACGTTGGACGGACATTGGTACGGAGGAGATACCGTTTAAGATGAGTGATGTACCTACTCTCGCGAGTGCCGATCACGTGATTTGTACGCTCTTATATAAGGGTAAGACTTACTTTATTGACGCCACTTGCAAGCATATCCCATACACTTATACACCGCAAGGAATACAAGGTTCGCAGGCTATGATAGCCAACGGCGACCGTCCAAGACTTGAGATTGTGCCTGTCAGGAAGCCTGATGAATCGATTGATAGCCTCTCTTACAATTATCAACTACAAGGGGATGCGCTCGTGGGAACGGCTACCTATATGACACGAGGCGATATGAAGGAGTGGTTCATGTCGGTTTCTGATGGTGTAGGAAGCAAGCGCACCGATGATCTCCTTGCTAACAACCTTAACTCGGATGCGCATAATATGACCGTATCGGACGTTAAGTGGATCGATGATGACGCCCGCCACGAGTGGGGGAAGTTTACGGGTAAGGTCGTTAACAAGCCTGCTGTACAGCAAGCGGATGGTGAGGTTTACATTGAGATGAACCCTCATAACAATCTTTTCGATGCCCGCATTGATACCACCCAACGCACACACGACTATTATCTGCCTGTTCGCTGCAACGTTGTTAGGCAGTCGGTATTGACAATTCCGGCTGGTTATCGTGTTGATTACCTGCCCGCTTCAGCCACTTTCAACACTCCCGAGGGTACGCTTACTTGCCGTTTTACACAGAAAGGGAACGTCGTTACCTTCCATCAGAAGATGCAAATTAACCACAGAAGAATACCTTTAAAGAACATACCACAATGGAATGACGCCCTAAGGAAGTGGACGGATGCCTGCAACGAGCAAGTTGTCTTGAAGCGAAAATAGTCCCTTGACCATTCCACCTAATAGCTATTAACAATATTCAAAATATATCTTATGAAGAAAATCATCGCATTGCTTTTCCTCACCATCATAACTCTTCCGATGATGGCATTCGATGAGGAGGATTACAAACAGTTTGCACGTGAAGTAAAGAAGGAGGTCTGGAACAAGGATCTACCACAATTCAACAACCGCACAGTACCGACAAAGTATAATAAAGAGTCGGCTGTTGTCTTGGCAAGATATGAGGAGGTTGGAGTCGATTACACCAACCACTTCAACCCTCTCAGCCTTGGTAAGGTGAAGCAATGCACGGGTACTCACCTCGTCCGAAGCCTTGTTAAGATCAATGATAAGGCTGCTCTGGATAAGTTCTCCACGTTTGAGTTCCGCACATACGACTACTCCCTCAACAACGGACTATGGCGTAATGACCGCCGAACAGTGCTCGGTGTGCGTGTTATCAAGCCTAACGGAACCATTAAGGAGGTAGAGGAAAAGGACTACCAAGACGATAACGAGGGAAGGAAAGGAGAAGAGAAACATGCCAAACTTGCCGTTCCGAACCTCCAAGTAGGCGATATGCTCGACTACTTCTACTATGACTTTGACAAGCTAAGAGAGGAGAACATCGACCCGATGGCATTCTTCTTTGGCAGTCAATATCCCATCCTTGACTATCAAATTCATTGCTCTATTGATAAGGACCTGTGTACTCAGTACCGCACGATGAATGGTGCTCCTGATTTCAAGCAAAGCACTGACAAGGATGCTATTATCCTCGATGCTCGTGTGAAGAACATCGATAAGACGATGCCAGACTACGCCTATAATCCATTGGCGCAGACCCCTTATACAATGCTATTCATCAATGCGAACGTGGCGTTGGAGTACATTCCAAAGAGCATGAAGACCAAAGGCTTGCAGGCAAACCCCGATGCGAAGGCTATTCAAGAGGATGCTTGGACACTCTGGAATGCGTCTACCAGCAAGTGGAGCTTCTATAAGGCGTTCAACAAAGTGATTGATGATGCGAAGAAGATAAGCGATCCGACGGAAAGAGCTAACTATGTTTACAACTACATCATGTTGAGAACCTTGGTACATGGTAGGCCTTATTTCAATTATAACAACTTTGCTTCTGCGTTCTCATACATACTCGATAAGCTCAAAGTTCCATACTCTCGTGTGTTGGTAACTGACCGCATGACCGAGCCTATTGGGCAATTAGCGAACATCTGGAACGCAACGTATGGAATCATGTTAGATAATGGTCAGTGTTACTTCCCAGTAAGTACTCGATACGGCACAACGGCTAACACCATCCCTTCTATCTATCAGAACCGGGACGCAGTGGCTACTAATGCGAAGAAGAAGTTCCAAAATGGACCCTTTAGAAACGTGACTGTGCCAGGCAGCCAAGCGAAGGATAACACGGAAAAGGTGGATATTGATGCCACAGTCGATGGTATCCTGCTCAACATCAAACGCCAAGATGCCACCACGGGATGCGATAAGGAGGGGAACATCATGGACTATACTTCAGCCGAGCAGATGGCTCAGTCATGGGGAGCCGACTATGGTGTGACAAAGTTCGCACAGCTTTTTGACAAGGGACTAAACGTTGCTGACCAGCGAGCAAGCGAACGCGCAGAGCAAGATAAGAAGTCGATTGCGGAGAACTTCAGCGAAGAGATCAAGGCATATCACGACCACGCAGCAGTGAAAGTGAATGAAACTAAGGTGCTGTCATGCGGTGAGAAGGATCAACCCTTTACTTACCTTATTGATTACCAGATGGACGGTCTGGTGAAGAAAGCCGGTCGCAACCTTGTAATCTCCGTCGGTCAGCTTGTCGGGCAACAAGTTCATATAGAGGGAGCAGAGCGTCAGCGCAATGTAGATATCATCTATTCTTACCCCAGAACCTACTCTGTTACGGTGCGCTTAGCCATCCCTAATGGTTACAGCGTGTCTCCCGAGAGTTTGCAAAAGCTCAATTCTCATGTAGATAATAGTGCTATTTCCTTTACTTCCAAGGCTTCTGTCGAGGATGGTAAACTATTAATCACTTTCGAAAAGGTGTATAAGCAGTATCGAGTATCTGCTTCCCAGTGGTCGAGCATACTATCCGTTCTTGATAAAGCCTACGACTTCAATAGTGTGCAAGTGGTGCTGAAGAAAGGGTAGAAGCAGCAAGACTAAAAAGAAGAACGTGCCACACAGTAGGGACAGACACCTTCGGATGGAAACCCCACCCAGCCTCCCCCAAGGGGAGGAGTGCCTCACGGAGGCTAATTTGTATGGTTCTCTCTATCCAAATGAATGCTATAAAGTAGGGACAGACGCCCTCGTCTGGAAACCCCTCCCAGCCTCCCCCAAGGAGAGGAGTGCCTCACGGAAGCTAATTTGTATGGTTCTCTCTATCCAAATGAATGCCACAAAGTAGGGACAGACGCCCTCGTCTGTCCGCTCATTTACCCTTATATGGCATCCCGTTAGGCAACATCCCCTCCTTGGAGAGGCTTAGGGAGGCTTTTTATTTGCTGTGATTTGGCGGACAGACGAGGGCGTCTGTCCCTACAGGTTGGTATTATCATTAATTAAAGGAGCGCCCTTCTCCATTTGAAGAGGGCGTTCCCTTGCAATGAAAAGAGCGTCTCTTCACATCGAAGAAACGCCCTCTTTGTTTGCTAATAGTAGTATTTACTCCCCTCTCCATTCGGAGAGGGGTTGGGGGTGAGGCTCCTTCTCTCCCCTTTGGGGAGGCTGGGAGGGGTTATGGGGGATGTTAGGAGAGGTTTAAACAACAAATAAGTATGGTAAACATGATTGACTTATAGAAGATTTTTGTAACTTTGCTCTCAGATAAATAACAATCAAAAAGGATATAGATATATGCTTACATTAAAGCTTATAAGCGAAGAGACAGAGCGTGTCATCAAAGGATTGGAGAAGAAACACTTCTCTGGTGCACGTGAGGCAGTAGAGAAAGTATTGGAATATGACCGCTTGCGTCGTGAGACTCAGCAGAAACTTGACACCAATAAACAGCATCAGAACCAACTCTCAAAGCAGATTGGTCAACTGATGAAGGACGGTAAGAAGGATGAAGCTAACAATATAAAAGAAGAGGTGGCAGAGCTTAAATCGGCCGACAAAGCACTCCAGGAGATCATGGAGAATGCCCAGAAGGAGATGACCGAGGTGCTCTTAACCATTCCAAACATCCCTAACGACGATGTTCCAGAGGGTAAGGACGCTAACGACAACGTTGTTGTTAAGGAGGGCGGAACGAAGCCTAACCTCCCAGCTGACGCCCAATGCCACTGGGATCTATTGAAGAAGTTCAATTTAGTTGACTTCGACTTAGGTGTGAAGATAACGGGTGCTGGCTTCCCATTGTACATCGGTAAGATGGCAAGATTCCAACGTGCTCTTGAGGCATTCTTCCTTGATGAAGCACGAAAAAGCGGCTATCTTGAGGTGCAACCACCATTGGTTGTTAATCAAGACTCCGGTCTTGGCACTGGTCAGTTGCCTGATAAAGAGGGTCAGATGTACCATGCTAACCTCGATGATTTATACTTGATTCCAACGGCAGAGGTGCCTGTTACCAACATATTCCGTGATGAGATTCTTGACGAGAAAGAGCTCCCAATTAAGCGTTGCGCTTACTCTGCTTGCTTCCGTCGAGAGGCTGGTAGCTATGGAAAAGACGTGCGTGGACTGAATCGTCTACACCAGTTTGATAAGGTGGAGATCGTGCGCATCGATAAGCCAGAACACTCTTATGAGTCATTGGATGAGATGTTGAACCATGTAGAAGGTCTATTGAAAAAGCTCGAATTACCCTATCACATCCTTCGTCTCTGCGGTGGCGATATGAGCTTCACATCGGCTATCTGCTATGATTTCGAGGTATGGAGTGCAGCGCAAGAACGCTGGTTGGAGGTGTCAAGTGTATCTAACTTCGAGAGTTACCAAGCGAACCGTTTGCATTGTCGTTACCGTCATGCAGAGGATAAGAAGATAGAGTTGTGCCACACACTGAATGGTTCGGCACTTGCCTTGCCACGCATTGTTGCGGCAATCATAGAGAACAATCAAACCCCAGAGGGGATACGTGTTCCGAAGGTGCTCGTACCTTATTGCGGCTTTGAAATGCTCGACGATAAGATGGACTAAGCCTTAGCCCACTAATACGGAACAACGAACAAGACATAACCTAACAATCAACCTTTTAACAAAACTCATCCCTCGTGGATCCTAATCCCCCCTCTCCAAGCGGAGAGGGGACGTGGATGAGCCCTTTAGACTATGAACAAGATTATAAGTAAGAAGCAGTTTTCTGAGAAGGTGTTTTGTATTGAAGTAGAGGCACCACTCATAGCTCGTAGTTGTCGACCGGGCAACTTTATCATCGTACGTGTTGATCATCACAGTGAGAGAGTACCATACACCATAGCCAAAGCTGACACCCAGAAGGGCACGTTGACAATGGTTATTCAAGAGGTGGGACGCTCTTCGACGAAGCTTTGCCAACTAAAGGTTGGAGATGAGATAGTCGATATTGTCGGTCCTTTGGGCACCCCTTCTCGCATTGAGAAATATGGTACAGTCGTATGTGCGGGAGGTGGTATTGGCATTGCAGCGATACTCCCCATCCTCACAGCTCTTAAGCAAGCTGGCAACAAGGTAATATCTGTTTTGGCTGGAAGAAGCAAGGAACTTGTTATCATGGTGGACGATGTTCGACAGTACTCAGACGAGGTGATCATCATGACGGATGATGGTTCTTATGGTGAGAAGGGCGTTGTCACGGTGGGAGTCGAGCAGGTGATTCAACGTGAGCATGTCGATAAGGTGTTGGCGATTGGACCTCCTATTATGATGAAATTCACCTCACTCTTGGCAAAGAAATACGGCATTCCGAACGATGTATCACTGAATACTATCATGGTAGATGGCACTGGTATGTGTGGTGCTTGTCGATTGACTATTGGTGGAAAGACCAAGTTTGTCTGTATTGACGGACCAGAGTTTGACGGCGACTTAGTCGATTGGGACGAGATGTTTAAGCGTATGGGCACCTTCAAGGAGATTGAGGCTAAGGACATGGCAGTGCCTAATCCAGCTGATAAGAAGGGTTCCGACCATTCTAGCTCGTCTATTAATAATGTAGGAGATGAGGCTTCTGCGGATAGTGCAAAATCATCTTCTATCGACAAAAACAACGTTTCCACCGATGAAGCAAACGAACCCGAAGAGGTTTGGCGCAAGGCTCTTCGCAAGGAGTTGAAGCCTAAGGAGCGTACAGCCATCCCTCGTGTGCAGATGCCGGAACTTGATCCTGCCTATCGTGCAACGACCCGTTTGGAGGAAGTGAATATCGGTTTGACACCCGAAATGGCTATACAAGAGGCGAAGCGATGCCTCGATTGCCCGAAACCAACGTGTGTGGAAGGGTGCCCAGTGGGTATTCATATCCCCGACTTCATCAAACATATAGAGCATGGAGACTTCCTTCAGGCAGCCAGTATACTAAAGGAAACATCGGCATTGCCCGCTGTTTGCGGTCGTGTATGCCCACAGGAAAAGCAGTGCGAGAGCCGTTGTATCCATCTAAAGATGAATTCGCCCGCTGTAGCTATTGGTTATCTCGAGCGTTTCGCAGCCGACTATGAGCGTGAGAGTGGGCAGATGACCTTGCCAAAAGTAGCCCCCTTGAATGGTATCAAGGTAGCTGTTGTGGGTTCAGGACCATCTGGTTTGAGCTTTGCAGGCGATATGGTAAAGCGTGGATATGAGGTTTATGTGTTCGAAGCATTGCATGAGATCGGTGGCGTACTCAAGTATGGTATCCCCGAGTTCCGCCTCCCTAACAGGATAGTAGATGTAGAGATTGAGAACCTCCGACGTATGGGTGTCCACTTCCAAACAGACACGATTGTGGGCAAGACCATCAGTATTGACGAGTTGAAAGAACATGGTTTTAAAGGCATCTTTGTCGGTTCCGGAGCTGGCTTACCGAACTTTATGGGCATTGAAGGAGAGAACTCTATCAACATACTCTCCAGTAACGAATACCTCACGAGAGTAAACCTCATGGATGCAGCTAACCCCGAAACGGACACGCCGATCATAATAGGTAAGAAGGTTCTCGTTATAGGAGGAGGCAACACAGCGATGGACTCCTGCCGTACAGCTAAGCGTCTTGGGGCAGATGTGACATTGGTATACAGACGTTCAGAAGCAGAGATGCCTGCACGACTGGAGGAGGTGAAACACGCCAAAGAAGAGGGTGTCCATTTCCTCACGTTACATAATCCTCAATCGTACAAAGCCGATGAGAAGGGTCGCGTCTGTGCTGCGGTATTGGATGTGATGAGGCTTGGTGAGCCTGATGCCAGTGGGCGTCGACGTCCAGAGGTAACGGGCGAGACGGTGACAGTGGAGTGCGATCAAGTGATTGTGGCAGTAGGAGTTTCACCGAATCCATTGGTTCCGAAGTCTATCGAAGGGCTTGAGTTAGGTCGTAAGAACACGATAGTTGTCAGCGACCAGATGCAGAGTTCGCGCCCAGAGATATATGCCGGTGGTGACATTGTACGTGGTGGTGCGACCGTTATCCTCGCTATGGGCGATGGCAGAAGGGCTGCTGCAAGCATGGATAAGAGCCTCTCGTTGTAATTCAAAATTCATAATTCACAATTCAAAATTATGATTAGTTCGAGTTGACGAGTTGATAGTTGACGAGTTAACAAGTTGTTAGCAAAGATGGTTTGTATATTCTCTTGTACCTTTAGGTACTCTGTGTACAGCACGTATCTACTATATCTGTGACATCTGTGATTAAATTCTTCACAAGGAAGAAATGGTTAAACGATTCTTTGCCGGAGCATTTTTAACACAGAATACACGGATGGCACGAAGCCGCAAGGCGACACAGAGTTCCTAAAGGAACATGGGAATCCACAGAAGCGGATGCCCACGTACAATTCAAAATTCAAAGTTCAAAATTCAAAATTATGATTAGGTAGAGTGGACGAGTGGACTGGTTGACAAGTAAACAAGTTATTTGTTCTGTGGAATAGAGTACCACAAAGTAGGGACAGACGCCTTCGTCTGTCCGCTCCAACATTCCACGTTACATTACAAGAAGCCTCCCTTATGCGGACAGACGAGGGCGTCTATCCCTACTTTGTGGCATCCCTTTGGATGGAAAGAACTATTCAAATAGGTTATCATTAGGCGCTCCTCCCCTTGGGGGAGGCTGGGAGGGGTTTCCAGACGAGGGCGTCTGTCCCTACAGGTTGGCATTATCATTAATTAAAGGAACGCCCTCTTCGCTTTGAAGAGGGCGTCTCCTTGCCATGAAAAGGGCGTCTCTTCACATCGAAGAAACGCCCTCTTTGTTGGCAGATGGTACTATCCACTCCCCTCTCCATTCGGAGAGGGGCTGGGGGAGAGGCCTTTCCTTACTTTGTTGGTACAGCATATTTATCGCCAGTCTGCTTGACGATCTCATGCTTCATATAGTCACTATAACCTGGACGAGCCACACGCTCACCAAGACCAGTTGGTGTTTTGAGGAACTTACCATCCTTTTCTGGCTTCACAGCCATATCGTTGTACTTCACAATCAGGTAGATGGCGAGCTGCTTCCAACGGGCAAGCATTTCGTTACTCTTCTGTATGGAGTAGTCGTTAAGATACTTCACTGCAGCCGACTTATCCGTCTTGTACAGGCTAAGAGCCTTTGCTTCCACCTCTGGTTGGGCTGCGAAATAAGCGTTCTCAAGCGAATCGCGCACCGCTTTCAGCGATGGGAAGAGCTGCGAATAACGTGGGTAAACCATGTTACTTACCCAGTTGCAAACCCAGAAAGCATTCTTATCTGAGAAGGTAACAGCGTCTGCGCCAGGTGTATCGAAGCACTCTGCACGCTCCGTATTACTACAATAGATAGGCACATAAGCTATCATATTGCCATCGTCGTTACCGAACCATAGGATTCCACCAAGCTCTCTTGGTAACCATGAACGGAGCTGTGCTACATAGGAGAAACCCGTCTGCTGGGTAGACGTTGGACGCTCGTTGAAATACTTCTTACCGTCAACCTCGTATTGAAGAGGGGTTGGACGATAAGGACAATCCCAGTTTCCTTGTGCTATATCATGGTCTAATGAGAGTGGAGTACCCTCATAGTGATCACGCATACAAGCCTCCATTATAGCGACATCGAGCTTCTTGTCTGGTACAATCCATAGTGGCATGTCTTCGGCGTTGGCGTCTTTTCCGAGTGCCCAAGGCAACCAGTGCGACATATCTTTGAAGTGATTAAAGTAGCTCCAAACGCGTGCATCGCACCAACGACGCCCTCCGAAGTTGGGCTTTGCATACACCATTTTCCAGTTAAAATCCTTATCCTTTCCAGTAAACCAGCCTTTTGAACGTGCGAAACTAATGCAGTTTTTAGACGTGATGACCTCTGTTGGATAAGTAGAAAATTGCCCAATGCGACTCTGGTTGGCGTGAGCTGAAATCATCCCATCGGGTATGCGCACTGCAACCCATACCACTTTCTGCTTCTTATCACCGCCACATCCTTGCATCTCAAGCAACCACACTTCGTTAGGATCAGCTATTGTGAAGGTCTCACCCTCGGAGTTGTAACCGTAAGTCTCAGCCAGTGTCGTCATCACCTTGATAGCTTCTCTTGCCGTCTTACTGCGTTGTAAGCCTAAATACATCAGTGATCCGTAATCGATAATGCCGTTTTTATCCACCATCTCTTCGCGTCCGCCGTAGGTAGTCTCACCTATGCTGACCTGGTATTCATTGATATTTCCGATGACATTGTAGGTTACTTGCGCCTCAGGAATATACCCGTGGCTCTCGTGCGTGTCGTAATCAATGATCTCACGACGCGCATCTTTGGCATGAGAACCAGCCGGATAATGACATAAGTTAGTAAACAAGCCGTAATCATCAGCATTGTAAGTAACGAGGACGGAACCGTCCTTTGTTGCGCCCTTAGTGGCTATGAAGTTCGTACACGCATAGGTGTATGACATCATAAAAAGCATTGCGAGCGTTGCAAATGACTTCTTCATAAGCTGTAGTTTTTATGTTTTTAATCTGTTCAAAGGTTATTCTATGGGTGTATTATGTCGATAGGCACGGAGAATCCCATCGCTGTCTTTGCGCACATCAATCGTTCCGCTCATCCATTCTGTCATAGCCTCTTCGTGTGTGAAGGGATATATCTCCGTGACAACTCCAGCCTCGATGACAACGATTCCTTGCTCGATTGTCTCGTTGGGAGTGTGGATGAAGTTAGCTGCTATGCGTCGCATCTATTCAAGTTTATCGTGTCCTCTTTACGGGTAAGCCCCTTTCACGCATAGCATCAGTGGGTGTGCGAGGTGGACGGTCACCTTGTGCTGGTGCCGAACTGGGGTTTACTGGTGTTCCACCGATCGTTCTTATCGGGTCAGAAGTATTCGTTGAGTCGCCTGAATTGACGTTCTCTTGCTTGCGAACGTGCATTCGGACGAGTTGAATGTTATTAAGAATTAACATCTTAAAGGTGGTAGTTGGCTCTTGACCCTTTAGCATCATGAAGTAGCCACGGATGTTTTTTATCCGTAAAGAGTCGCCCCCGTCCACCATAAGTGTTTGATGAGAATCAGAGGAGATATGCGTGTATTGCGTTGTAATACTATCGTTGGTGAAAGTGACCGCCATAACAATTACGGCATCGCGTGCGCCATCTTGTATGATAAACTGCGAATCGAAATTGAGCATTAAGCGGTCGCCTTTGTGGAAGGCTGTATCTGCTTTGATCTCAAAAGTTTCTTTGTTGACAGGTGCGTAAGGGGAGAGAATGAGCGAGCGACCGCCTTTCCATATATCAGTAGTGTCTCCTTTGGAGGTGATAGCGCCGTATTGTGATAGTTCAGACTCCGATGCGCCCTCTGCACGAGCTTGGTCTTCAAGACGCTTGGAGATGTCTACATACATGTCATGAAGATGTTCGGTGTGACGCATGTAATACTTCAGAGAGTTATCAAACTGCGCCTCCGTCACATCGTACTTCTTCATTACTGCCAGCTTATAAGCCTTTGCTTTCGCCGCAGAAGTATTACTATTATTTGCCATCGCCATCGCTATGTGATAGTCATACAGTATGTCTTCCATCTTCGATGGCTGTATGTATTCGGATGGAATAGATGGTTTACAACCCACAAAAAAGGTTGTGAGTAGTAATCCACAAAGTATTGTTAACAAGCGAGTTGTATATTTCTCTCTCATTCTAAATAGTGTCTTTATCCTCTCAAAACTCCTCATTCAACACTCCTAACTCCTAACTTCTCTCCGGTTTCCAACCGTTGAAGTCCTTTCTAAAAAACAGTAGAATGGTGATGACACCCACGCTTATGCAGGCATCAGCAAAGTTGAAGACAGGGGAGAAGAAGACGAATGATTCGCCTCCACAAAACGGCATCCAGTCAGGGAAGGTACCGGTGAAGAGGGGGAAATAAAACATATCAACTACCTTGCCCATAAGCATTGGTGCGTACCCTTCTCCCCATGCTGTAAGAGTTGAAGGAACGGCTCCCTCTATATAATAAGGTGTAGAGGCAGTGAAGATCTGACCATATATCAACGAGTCGAAGATATTGCCTGCTGCACCTGCACATATCATCGATAACACGACAATATACGCCGTTCTCGCTCCCTGCTGGATGCGATTTCTGATATACCATATCAATCCAATGACTGCGAAGATACGGAAGAGACTGAGGAACAACTTGCTTCCGAGCTCCATTCCCCATGCCATACCATTGTTCTCAACAAACTCTATCTGGAACCAATCAAATATATGAATTGACTCGCCTAAGGTCATGTTTAGCTTGACAGCTAACTTAATGATTTGATCGATGATAAGCAACGATACAATCAGAGAAGCAGCCATCAAGCCCTTTTTCTTATTACTATTCATTAATGATGTTTATTAGCTTCCTTGGATGCTACACTTAGTGTTGCATGAGGGACAACACGCAGTCGTTCTTTCGGAATAAGCTCTCCTGTGATTCGATCTATACCATAGGTCTTATTGTCGATACGCACGAGTGCGGCTTGAAGACCCTTTATGAACTTCTGTTGACGCTGTGCCATCTGCACGAGTTCTTCCTTTGTTTGATTCGAACTACCCTCTTCTAATGCCTTATAAGTGGGTGATGTGTCATTGACGTCATTAGTGTTCTTGTTTGTAAGAATCTTCATCGTCTCTTCGTAATCAGACTTAGCTATGGCTAATTTGTTGTTTACTATAGCGCGAAACTCCTCGAGTTCCTCATCGCTATAACGCTTCTTTGTCTCCATAAGGAATAAAGTGAATTAGGTTATTAAACATTATTTGAGATATAGTGAGGTAGGATTTGAAGTCCCGAGAGGGGATGGTTGCACGGTTGGTACAGCCATCCCGTCAGACTTCTGGGCATCCCTAAGGGTGCACCCCACTATGTTTTTTAGTCTTTTTGGATGTCTATATGAAGTTTAAAGTCGTCGAATTCAACCTCTGTACCAGCGTTCTCAGCCAGTGAAATGGCGTTAGCTAATACTTGTGTCTTGATCAGTTCGCCAAAAGACTCTACTGCCTTCGCAGCTTCCTCATTAGGTTCGATGATAACAGAAATGCGGTCGGTGATCTCGAGTCCAGCCTCTTTACGGAGGTTCTGGATGCGGTTGATCAACTCACGAGCCATTCCCTCGCGGCGCAACTCATCGGTTAGTTCCACCTCAAGTGCCACAGTTAGGTTGCCTTCATTGCTCACTAACCAGCCCGGAATATCCTCTGATATGATGTCAACATCGGCTGCTTCTACCTTGATAGGCTGTCCTTCCAATTCGAAGTTGAACTCACCAGTAGTCTCCAAAGCAGCTATCTCATCTTGAGACAGTGCATCCATACGTGCTGCAACGAGCTTCATCAGCTTACCAAACTTCTTGCCCATGACACGGAAGTTGCACTTTACTTTCTTTACCAAGATGCCTTGTCCCTCAACAAAAGAGAGTTCCTTCACATTCACCTCATGCTTAATAAGGTCAGCAACAGCCTCTATATGCTTCTTCTGAGTGCTGTCTATGGCTGGAACCATTATCTGTGCTAATGGTTGGCGAACCTTTATATTGACCTTACGACGCAATGCCAAGACCATAGAAGTAATGCGTTGAGCCATGTCCATACGTGCTTCAAGGTCGGTATCGATGACTGCCTCGTCAGCAACAGGCCAACGATCCAAGTGAATACTCTCACATTCTCCGCCCAAATCTCTATACAGTTGATCCGCATAGAATGGTGCGAACGGAGCCAAGAGACGTGCCACTGTCATCAAGCAAGTATATAAGGTGTCATACGCACTCTGCTTGTCTGCACTCATCTCTTTGCCCCAGAAGCGTTTACGATTCAGTCGGACGTACCAGTTACTGAGGTCGTTATTAACGAAAGAGTCGATGAGTCGACCTGCACGTGTTGGGTCGAAGTCTTCTAACTCGGCTGTAACACCTTTAATCAGAGAGTTCAGCTTAGAGATAATCCAGCGGTCGATCTCTGGTGCGTCAGCCTTAATAGCCTTGCAGTTTGTTGGCTCGTAACCATCGACGTTAGCGTACAGAGCGAAGAAGCTATACGTATTATATAAGGTGCCAAAGAACTTGCGTCTACATTCATCAACGCCCTCTGGATCGAATTTCAGGTTATCCCAAGGCTCGCTATTGGTCATCATGTAGAAGCGAACAGGGTCTGCTCCGTACTTATGAAGCATCTCAAATGGGTCGGTAACATTGCCTACATGCTTACTCATCTTATTACCTTTTGCATCCAAGACAAGCCCTGTTGAGATCACATTCTTAAATGCAACTGAGTCGAAGACCATGGTTGCTATGGCATGAAGAGTGAAGAACCAACCACGCGTTTGGTCAACTCCTTCATTGATGAAGTCGGCTGGGAAGAATGCTGGAGGTACAGCTATTCCCTCGTAGGTAGAGTGTATCAAGGCATCACGATAAGCTGCCTCGCTCATACCCGTAGCCTTGAGACCATCGGAATTAATCTCTCCTTCGAATGGATAATGCTGTTGTGCGTATGGCATTGAACCGCTATCAAACCATACATCAATCAAGTCGCTTTCACGGTGCATAGGCTTACCCTCGTCGTTAACAAGTACGATGTCATCGACATAAGGGCGATGGAGATCAATCTTATCATAGTTCTCTTTGCTATAATCACCCACTACGAAGCCTACTTCCTTCAGTGGATTCTTCTCCATGACACCTGCTGCAACTGCCTTCTCTATCTCATTGTAGAGTTCTTCTACTGACCCAATGCACTTCTCGCCATGGTTCTCATCACGCCAGATAGGTAATGGTGTACCCCAGAAGCGAGACCTACTTAGGTTCCAATCATTCAAGTTCTCAAGCCAGTTACCGAACCTTCCTGTACCCGTAGATGCCGGTTGCCAGTGTATCGTCTTATTGAGTTCCACCATGCGAGCCTTGCGTGCCGTGTCCTTGATAAACCAGCTATCTAACGGGTAATAAAGGATAGGCTTGTCTGTACGCCAGCAGTGCGGATAGTTATGAACATGCTTTTGGATGTTGAAAGCAGAGCCTTCCTGCTTCATCTCCATACAGATGATGATGTTCAGATCTTCAGCCTTTTCAGAGGCTTTCTTGTCCCATACTCCATTTGGATTAAAGCGTGGGTCGTATGAATTCTTTACGTAATCGCCAGCATGATGGGCGTATGCTTCCTTATTGACGCATGATTTGATGAAGTTCTTATCCAGCTCATCAAGGGTGTAATACTTACCTTGGAGGTCGACCATAGGGCGTGTTTCACCCTTCTTCGAGATAAGATATAGCGCAGGAATATTCGCATCCTTTGCCACCTTCGCATCGTCAGCACCGAAGGTAGGAGCGATATGCACGATACCAGTACCATCTTCCGTCGTAACGTAATCACCGAGGATAATGCGGAAAGCCTCGCTCTCCATCTCAACGAACTCATCGCGTCCTTCCTCACTCTTGAACACCTTCTCTGGGTGAGCTGTCGCATAGTTGTTAACGAATTGAGGCGCAAATTCGCCTGTCTTCTCCACTGGCTTCACCCAAGGCATGAGCTGTTTGTAATGCAAACCCTCCAATTCTGTACCCATCACGCGCCCTACGACACGATAAGGAACATACTTGTCGCCACGCTCGAAAGCAGGTAATTCGCCTCCATCAGTTATCTCGCCTTCTGGTTTCAGATAGGCAGCTACACGACTGGCAGCCATTACCAAGGTTACTTTCTGCGCATCGTAAGGGTTGTAAGTCTCAATGATGACATATTCAATCTTCGGTCCGACGCACAACGCAACATTAGATGGTAAGGTCCAAGGAGTGGTTGTCCATGCAACGAAACAAGGTTTACCCCAAGTCGACTTAGGCAAGTTTGCCTTCTCAGCCAATGCCTTCCAATCTTCTTCAGGGATAGTAAATTGTGCCGTAACCGTGGTGTCCTTGACATCGCGATAACAGCCCGGTTGATTCAACTCATGGCTTGACAAGCCCGTACCGGCAGCTGGGGAATAAGGTTGGATAGTATATCCCTTATAGAGTAACCCTTTATTATAAAGCTGCTTCAAGAGCCACCATAAGGTTTCAATATATTTGTTGTCGTAAGTGATATAAGGGTGTTCCATGTCTACAAAGTAGCCCATCTCTTCCGTAACCTGTCGCCATTCTGCGGTGAACTTCATTACGTTCTCACGACACTTATGATTATAGTCTTCAGTGGAAATATATCGTTCCGAGTTATGGTTGTCGATGTCCTTTTTGGTGATACCAAGCTCCTTTTCAACACCTAACTCAACGGGTAGTCCGTGTGTATCCCAGCCTGCTTTGCGGTGCACTTGATAGCCTTGCATGGTCTTATAACGGTTGAAAGTATCCTTGATGGAACGTGCAAGAACATGGTGAATACCCGGATGTCCGTTAGCCGAAGGAGGCCCCTCAAAGAAGATAAACTGCGGTTTTCCCTCTCGTTCGTCAATACTCTTGTGGAAGATGTCATGCTTCTCCCACTCCTTCAACATGTCTTGGTTTGTTTTAACAAGGTCAAGCCCCTTGTGCTCGGCGAATCTCTTTGCCATATTATCGATGTTATTTTGCTTATTTTCTAAATACGTGCAAAGATACAAATAACAACTGATACTACCAAATTTTACTGACAGTTGGAGCCCAGCCAGCCTCCTCCTATAACCCTACCAAAGTTCCCCCAATAACCCCACCCAGCCTCCCCTAAGGGGAGGAGCAGCCTCACCCCCGTCCCCTCTACAGCCTCACCCCCGCCCCCTCTCCGAATGGAGAGGGGAGTAAATACTACTATTAGCAAACAAAGAGGGCGTTTCTTCGATATGAAGGAAGCCTCTCTTCGATGCGACGGAACGCCCTCTTCATATTGAAGAAAGCGTTCCTTTATTTAAAGAACATGCCAACCTGTAGGGACAGACGCCCTCGTCTGTCCGCCAGAGCACGCCAAATCCGCAACCAACTTCCCCGCTTTATGCGGACAGACGAGGGCGTCTGTCCCTACTGGTGGCAATTCTTTTAATGGGAGAAGGAGCCTCACCCCCAACCCCTCTCCGGATGGAGAGGGGGAGTAAATACTACTATTAGCAAACAAAGAGGGCGTTTCTTCACATCGAAGAGACGCCCTTTTCATAACGACGGAACGCCCTCTTCCTTTTGACGAAGGCATCTCCTCGTTCTTGCTCCTGCTATTCCAGCTAACGAGGCACAATCTCGTTATACACCAACCCACCACCCCCTCTTATGCAAACAGCACTATTCACTCCCCTCTCCATTCGGAGAGGGGGCGGGGGTGAGGCTGTAGATTGGCTGGTGGGAAGCCTGTTTCGCCTGGGGGTGAGGCTGTTTCCCCTCTCTCAATGAGCCATATAAAAGGCTGCGCCTAAGGCTCCTTTATACTCCTCAACATCAATTCTATCTCCCTCCCGATAGGTCTCATACTCCTTTTTCGATACTATTATCTCACCATCCTCTTGCATAGTTCCGCAGGAGGCAAAGCGCACTTTATACGCATGACTGCGTCCGCTCGTCTCAAACTTATCCTTCACATAACTGATGTGATGATCTGGTTTGGAGTAATCAAACGCTACATTATAGGTTATGATGGTGCCAATCGCATAAAAGATAGCGAAGAAGAGGACAAAAATGAACTGCTCGGTTGGATTGTCCACGCGTGATTTTGTGAAACTGAAGTTGTACCAGAGGAACGGAATAGAGACCACAACAATGCACAGAAGCATATAGGGTATGAGCGGATAAATATCTATGATGTTCTCACGCAACGATAAACACAACAGCACCAAAGACACTAAATAGGTACTACTAAACAGTGTTGGGCGGTCGGTATCATCACGATATACATCGAAAAGTGCCGTTCCTTTCGACTTGATAAACACAATGCTCGCCAGCCATGGCATTGCTGCTGCCGCCAAAAAGACGTATCGGTAATAGGGCATTGGCACGAAGAAGAGGGCGACAGTGACGATGTTTGCAAGGATATTCACCGCTCGTGCCCATAGACGGTTGCGTTCGTTCTGATTGAGCCGTTCGACTGCGCTGGCTCCTAAAGAGCTATTCTGCCTTATCGACTGGCGGTCTTTTCTCTTCTCACGGGGGAAGTAATTATGGAAATAACGCCCTGCCCAGCGTTCCACATCATGGTAATCTCGATAGTAAACACCGAAGGTTATCTTCTTTCCTGCACCCTGATAGGGTACGAATTCGATACCATTCCCGTAAGAAGGTAGCACACATTCAATACTATTGAAGAACAGAACTCGAGTGCCAAAGAGGGTTTCCTTGACGATTCTATCTTCATAGATATACACCTTATCACGCCTTGTATAGAGGATGGCAAATACTGGCAAAAGAAGGAGGAAGAGCCCCATAAGTGTGGAGATATAATCGTCCAGCGAGGCAGAACCATGTAAAATAGTGGTCAAAACGCCTGTTTGTACGGCATCATAGATGATTGCAATGCCAAAAGCAAAGAGTGCGATAGCAAAGAGATACAATATGATTTGTCCTGTAAGTGCCATCTTGTAGGGTCTTGCTACCCTACCCTCTCCCATCTTCCCATCCGTTGCCGAGGCTGGAATCTGTATGTTTTTTCTATGTTTCATTATCAATGTTTTAATATAAAGAACAAGCCTTATCCTCGTCCACAACCAGCCTCACCCCCGTCCCCTCTCCGAATGGAGAGGGGCGTGAATAGTATTGTTTGCAAACAAAGGGGGCATTCCGTTAATGTGAAGGAAGCCTCTCCTTGATGCGAAGAAACGCCCTCTTTAAATGGAGATGATGCCTCCTTCCTACCCCCTCTCCTACAGAGAGGGGAGCAGATAGTGCCATTGCCCACAGGACAAACAACTCGTTTACTTGTCAACCTGTCCACTCGTCAACTCTAACTAATCATAATTTTGAATTGTGAATTATGAATTTTGAATTATACAAAGCCCTATATTTCCTATTACGATTTGCCCCTTCCGACTGCAAGAAACCGAATGATACGAGTTGACGGAGGTAACGTTTGGCAGTGGTTGGAGTAAGTTGGAACTCCCGTGTTATGAGTTCGGTCGTAAGCTCCTGATGGTTATTTGCGAAGTAAATAATATCGACCAGTTTCGCTGCCAATGATGGTTTTATCGACCATTTACCAATTATTTCCTCCATCAAAGCCTCTTTATCGACCATTCCCTCCCCTATCGACCGCATGAAGTGGTCGATTTCCTGCTGTAGATGCTGGCAATGTAAGAGCGTCATATAGTCGATAAAAACATCGCAATTATTATCTTCCCTCGCCCTAACCAAGGCTTGAATATATTCAGCTCTGTCCTCTTTTAGAACCTTTGTCGGCAATACATCAAACTCCATCTGAAGTAGATTCATCAGCAAACGGGATGTTCGTCCATTACCATCCACCCACGGATGAATCGTTACCAACTCATAATGTGCCCAGAAACTCAACTCATATATTGCAGCAATATCTGTCGGATTGAGGTGCTCTCGCCGCCTATTTAGTTCGGAACAAAACGCCTCCAAACGGGAAGGAACTTTAAGATAAGACATGTAAGAAGCCCCTCCGAATCCTGCTGTAACATTGAGTTTCCGCAGTTCGCCACGTGCTGCAGAGAAGTCGCCAACCATTGTGTGATACTCACCACCAGTGCGTGCCATCACCTTCGAAGCGAGTAGAATAAGGTTATCAACCGTTATCTTTTCATGTTGTTGAATCCATTTCATACCAAAGTCATAGGCAACTTTCAAGTCAAGATTCATCAGTTGCTCTATCATCGTCCGCTTGTTAGAGGTGATCCCCTCATCGAACAACAGTTGAGCCTCAAGTTCGGTAACGGTCGATCCTTCGATAGCTGTAGAGTGAGTAATAATGGAGTAGAGATAGAATTTATCATAATCTATCTGTTCATTGACCCTTAACTCTTCATATTGACGGAGTAAGTTCAGTAGTTTCTCTTTGTCTGCTTGCTTCATTCTTACTAATATTCAATCTCTGACAAAAAGCCTCACCCCCGTCCCCTCTCCGAATGGAGAGGGGCGTGAATAGTGCTGTTTGCGCATGATGGAAAGGTCAAAAGAGCCTCCTCCAGCCTCCCCCAAGGGGAGGAACACCTAACGGGAAATAGTTTGATTAGGCTGGGGCAATGTGTAACAGGGTACAGGCTCGTTAGCTGGAACCACAAGAATACGAAGAAGAAAACGCACTCTTCGTTGTGAAGAAAGGCTCTTCTCATTGCAAGGAAAGGCTCTCTTCATAGCGAAGAGACGCCCTCTTCATAGCAACGAAACGCCCTTTTGCTATCGAAGAAACGCCCTCTTACTTTTGAAGGAAGCACCCCCTTGTTTTTACTCCTGCTGTTCCAGCTAAAGAGGCACAGCTTCATTACGCACCAACCAACCATCCCTTAACTTACTTCCGTTAGGAACTCCACTCCTTTTGGAGGGGTCAAGGGAGACTTCCTCAACCATTCCTTCGTACGCAAACAGTACTATCCACTCCCCTCTCCATTCGGAGAGGGGGCGGGGGTGAGGCTGTAGTTGGGCTGGGCTCAAGCCCTCCCTTACAGCAAACTCTCCCCAAAGATAGCGTTCTTAATATCCTTTTCATGCTCGAAGACGAAGCGCGCCACGATAGCACTCAATATAGCTGTTGACGGCAACTTGATACTCGTAGCCGACTTCAAACGGTCCAAGACGCTCTTCAAATCAGAGTCTATATACACCGTTGCAAGGCGTGAGTCGCGCATTTTATAGTCTCGCGCAAGGTCGAGGAAGAGCCGCCAACTGTCCTCACCACTGTCCTTTGCCATTGAATACTCACGTGCCAACTGCCTGCCCTCGGCTTTGGGTAACTTCTTAGCAGCTGGTGCCGTGCGGTCTTTCTCATCCTTGACAGCCTCGGTCACGGTATGCTGTCCGAAGTGAGAAGCATGTGCAGTCGCCTCCGTTTCAGCCGTCTCGTCCGTTGTTTCCGATGCCCTTTCGACCGTTTCTGCATGCTCGTTTTCAACTGTTTCGACCGCCTCACTCACTTCCTTTGGAGCCTCTTCAGCAATCGCTTCTTCGTCCTCAACGATCTCATTATCAGATTGTTTCCCTTCTGTGTTAGTAGTAGCAGCATTCGTACTAACTCTCTGTACGCTATGAGCCAAGTCTGCCATTGCACCCGGCATCATTACCATTGTTTTCTTCTTCTTTGCCATGTTTAATTCAAAATAGTATTTTAAAAAGCCAAAACTAAACTCCAACCAACCTAACCCCCGCCCCAACCAGCCTCACCCCCGACCCCTCTCCGAATGGAGAGGGGAGTGATTAGATAGTGTGGATGTCATTATCTAAATAATTCCTACCCCTCGCATTTAGTACTATCTACTCCCCTCTCCATTCGGAGAGGGGGCGGGGGTGAGGCTGTAGAGGGGGCAGAGTGAGGCTTTTTGAGCGGCTGATGTGAGGCTGGTTGGGGTCTGATTAGCTTCTATTTCATTCTTTTAATCATATACTCAAACGCTTCCTTCACCGCACTCCGTTGGGTAGCTAAAAGCTCAAAAGTATTCGTGCGCTTCAGTGTAGCACGACTGTTTACGGCCGGCGTAACCTTTCCGAACTTACCAAAAACATCATCCGTTTTCTCCCACATGTCCTGCTCCTCCGCCGTACCAATGCGTGGATCAATGCGGTTAGGAACGAAGAACAGCTGTGCATGCATTTGTGGGTTATGCTCGCGTAAGACGTTGAGAACCTGCACGAAAGTACCTGTCGAATCGAGTGTCTTGTCCTCATATTCATACGGACAAACGATGTAATCGGCATCAACGAACAGTGGTGCCAATCCGTCCTCACTGATGTTACCCGGCGAATCGAACAACACGAAGCCGTCAACCTGCGATGCCGAATCCATCAATTCTTGCATGGTCTCGACATCAGTCACATCGAAATCCTGCACGTTGTAAGGCTC
The DNA here is from genome assembly GCF_000377625.1 of Prevotella veroralis DSM 19559 = JCM 6290. Lineage (GTDB taxonomy): Bacteria > Bacteroidota > Bacteroidia > Bacteroidales > Bacteroidaceae > Prevotella > Prevotella veroralis. The sequence goes on from NZ_KB898328.1 coordinate 70,449, forward strand.
TTCTTCACCCTCATAGAGCTGTGCATCTTTCTGACGTTGCATGAGGATGGTCTTCTGCAAGTCGGTATCGATGATGCAAACATCCTTGCCTTTTGAGGCGAGATAATTAGCAAACAGGATGCAGAGGGTGCTCTTCCCTACCCCACCCTTTTGGTTTGCAAATACTACTTTCTTATTCTTCATTATTGTTATTGATATTTGTTTCTATTCTTATTAATTATATTGTCGTATTATTGTCACCTATCAGTACACGCTTCCAAACTACTCCAATGGCGATGACGTCAGCGATGATAAAGACCCATAAGATAAATCCAATGGCATGCGAAAGACTATCATTTATGCCATCACTGAAACCGAGTAGGCAGATTATGAATGCACCTACAACGACAAAGATGAGACTTGCCAGCATACATATCTGGCTGATTATCAACCGATAGAGCCGCCCGCTCGTGAGCATGAGCATGCGTATCAAGATGAACAGATAGGTCGCAACTGTCACCCAACGAGATAGACTCACGATGGTTTTCCAGCTTATATAGAAGGCTTCGCCACTATAGTCTGCCTCGGAGAAAAGCTCTAAGGGCTTCACATCTGTTAGGTAGATTACACCGAAGACTACGCATATCCATGACACGTAACTAACTATTGCCCACCCACTTACAGTGCGTCCCAAGCGGTGCGCCACACGTGCAAATACGGCGATCATAGCCATGAAAGAATAGCTCACCAAAAGCTCTGCTATCATGGAGAAATGGTCGATGAGCGTGTTTTGTTCATCTGTGAAAATGTTGTCATTAACGATCTCTAACTGACTACCTAATGCCATTACGTCACCCAATACACCTAAGATGAAGAGCGAAAGGAGGGCACTCATGAGGTTCTCCTCGCCTTTCGTTGCAGGCAAACGGTCTATTATCTTTTCTTTTCTCATTGCTTTATTCGTCTATAAAGGGGTCTTCTTCGTCCCGCAACAACCACATTCCATCGGTGGTGTTATCCATGCTCGGAGCATGGAGATGGGCTGCATCTAAAACTCTTCTCCATAGTATTCCGATATAGAGAACAACGGAAACATAGGATAGAATCAATGGTATTTCAACAATCCAGGGGGCGTTGGTAGTGGCTGTAGGTAGGCAGAATTGAAATAGGATAAGGAATGCGCAAAAGGTAGCTAACTGCTTGACAAACAATATCCTAAGGTCTCCTTTGCTCAAAAAAATCGACCGAACGAGGATGTAAACATAGCAGAGTAAGCTCAAAGAAATGCACGATAGGTACAGTCCGTTGGCTAAATTGAGAATGTTATTATCAGTCACGGCGACTGAAGAATAGTTGATTTCACACATGACAACGATGTCTGCACAGAGGTTGACGATCAGGAAGAAAGCAAACAACCAAGCAGCTATTGCAATACTCATCCAGCCGAAGTGCGACTGACCAATGCGATGGATTACGATTCCAAAGAGGGTCATCAATCCCGCAAAACCGCAATAGAATGGGACGATGGCAATAGTCTGAAGCTCCATTTGACTTAGTCCGGAACCATACCAAAAGAGGGTGTTTGGACCAAGGATATATACCAAGCTATAGGCAATTATGCCCATGATATATAGCAAAAGGAGGATATTTGAAGCTCTTTGCTCCCATTTTCTCACAGGCAAAAAAGTTACATCTTTAGCATCCATAACGGTATTTAATCGCTATTTGGGTGGCTTTTAATAGCCTTATTGAACATTATTTACTTATTAAACTATCATTTTGTAAACTCTACCCTACCCTTTTCTTCGTCATTTCTGGCGTATTTTAGACTTCCTTGCCATCTGCCCGCAAATATCGAAAATATGCGCTGTATTAATGTAGAGAAATCTTACTTTGAGTAGGAGTAACGCCCCTCTTCCACCTTATTATATATATATTATATATAAATTCGTGGTTGAGAGGTAGCTTCTCTATGGTTGAGTCGCCTCTACCCTATCACCTCCTCATCTGGAATATCCGACGACATCGAACCGCGAAGGGCTATCGCTGGAATCAAACCAAGCACGAAGACAATCAGTGTTAGGATGGTTCCGTAAGTGTCGATGGCTGTCATTGATAGTCCGCCCACCTCATTGTACATATAATAAAACACTCCGCCAGTTAGGAAAATGAGTATCGGACAAATGATGAGGGACATTCCGTACAAACGAATCGAGCCTCGGAACTTACGCACCAAACCGATTCCCAAGAATAGATTCAATAGTCCAATAACAACGTTGTTGTAGCCCCTGAAGGTCTGAATCAATGCTTCCTCGCGTGGCGTTTCCATCATTAAGTCGTGTGCTGGCAACAATGCCTTGTAACAAACAGCAGCTGTTCCTAAAACGGACAAAACCATAATCACGAGCAGTGCCAACTGCAAAATGAAATGCTTACTATTATTCAGGCATCTGCGAAAAACCTCCCACATCACGAGCTGGGTGGCGCAAACAAGAATCGACTCAGCTATCTGAATGGCTGAAGAACTCTGAACAGTAGCAAAGGTCTCAGTCAATGAAGTCGACCCTTCAGTGGGTGCTCCTGTCCAATGATCTACGATGTTTACCAAACTAAACGCTATAAATAGTCCAATGCTCCAGTTGAGTGTCTCACTCTGAACAGCAGATATTTTAAACCTCTTCATACGTATTTATATATTTACATTAACGCTTATCTATACAAATAAACACCTATTCGTTCATTTATATTAATGTGTATGCAAATATACACCTAAATACTGAAAGAAACAAATACATTCAAATGTTTTTGTTGAAAAAGATAATCATTTAAATCATTAAAAACGCATTTAAATAAGCAAATAAATAAACTATTACGTTATTACATTTTTATATATATAATCATTAAAAAGCGTTCTTTCAAATATAGACAAATACTTAAATAAATATAGAAGTTATATTAAGAGTGCTTTAAAACATTATTAATTAAATATATATTTATGTATTAATAGAGAAAAAGAAAGGCTTTAAAACAAATACTATATATTTATTTATTCACATAAACAAACAACCTTAAAGCAACTAAAAGGACTACATATTTATATATAATAGCGTTATACAAGAGAGCAGAAAGGTGGCAATTAAGAAATAAATATATATTTAAATAAAGATACAAAAGCATTGGAACGAAAAGAAGAAACGCACTTCTATAAGAGAAGTATCAATAAATAAACAAATATATAAACATTTATAATATTGTTATTCAATGCCTTATAGATTATTCGTAAGTGTTTTATAATGTAGAGGAGGTACATCCAACAGTGTGAGAAGATTGACTTCCGCAATAAATTAAAGTCTCTCTTAGGCAATAATATCATGTTTTGACATGAAAAGGAAAGTAAGTGATAAGGTGAAGTAAAATATCTATTTATATATAATTGAATAATAAAGAGAATATAAAAAGGACGTAAACAGATATATAACAGACGCCAACATTCAATTAGAAAAGATATAATATACTTTTATATTAATATATATTTTAAGGTTAAAACAAAGATAATTTTAAATGAATAGATATTTAATTAAAAACATAATAAGCGTAAATAAAGATATAAACAAGTAATAGTATATTTATATATAATCAATAATTACAAAGCAAATAATTATCTTATTACATTATTACACTTATGTATTTTTATATATCTAAGTGCTTGAACAAATAAATAATAACGTATTAAAACAAAAGAGATAATAGACAAAGATATATAAAAAGAAAGGTATTTTTATATTTATATATAGATACGTTTAAAAATAAGGAAGTATAAATATAAATAAAAAGAAGTGTAAATAAACATAAAGGGAACTGGAGTTTAAGTAAGAGTAATGGGTTGGGAAAGACAGAGGAACATAGGAACACGAGACTTAGAAATCTATTCCTAAAACGGAAAAGTATAAAGACATGCTATTTAAATGACGCATCCTTAGAAAGAAAAAGCATAATGAGCTTACCTTGAATGAACATATTTCTTTCCTCTAAATACACCTCCAAGTAGGGACTGACGAGGGCGTTTCGTGATAACAAAGAAGGCGTTCCGTGAGCGTAAAGAAGGTATTTCGTGATAACAAAGAGGGCGTTTCGTGATAACAAAAAAGGCGTTTCGTGACAACAAAGAAAGCGTTTCGTGATAACGAAGAGGGCGTTTCGTGATAGCAAAGAAGGCGTTCCGTGATAACGAAGAGGGCGTTTCGTCAATTTCAAAAGATGTAGGATAAAACTATGAAAAAGAGTGAGTTAGATTAGGGAGGACGAATGGGTGAATAACTAAAGGCGGACAGACGAGAGCGTCTGTCCCTACGGGTGAGGAGGAAGAATGACACTGCAAAATGGATTAAGTTAGATTCGCATAACCTTTAAAGAGGTGGGATAGAGTTCTTTGGAGGGCTGCGATAGGGTATTGGAGAGAGGTGGAATAGGGTATTTTGGGGGCTGCGATAGGGTATTGAGGGAGGTGCGATAAAGTGGTTGGGGAGATAAGATGGGGAAAAGGGAAAGGCAAAAAAGGAAAAAGGGGGAGGCGAAACAGAATTATAGCATGAGTGGATTATTTATTAAATGGCTGCTTTGCAATGTGGAATAAACGACAAATTAGAAAAGAGAAGAGGGTGGGGGAGGGCTGAAAGAGCCACAAATTAATAAGATGATGAGCGGTAAAGTGGAGGGAAAGAGCCACAAATTAATAAGGTGATAAGCGGCAAAGAGAAAGGGAAAGAATGGCAAATTAATAAGGTGATGAGTGGGAAAGTGAAAGGGAAAGAACGACAAATTAGAAAAGAGAAGAGGGTGGGGGAGGGCTGAAAGAGCCACAAATCAATAAGGTGATGAGGGGGAAAGTAAAAGGGAAAGAACGGCAAATTAATAAGGTGATGAGCGGCAAAGAGAAAGGGAAAGAGCCACAAATCAATAAGGTGATGAGCGGTAAAGTGAGGGGAAAGAGACGACAAATTAGTAAGGTGTAATTGATGGGGAGAAATGCAAAGAGCGACAAATAGGGAGAGAAAACTTGAGAGGGTGAAAGGAAGAAGTGCGACAAATTAGTAAGTAAAAACGCAAGGGAAGTGTGGAGGGAAGCGTTAAAAGGGCGACAAAAAAGGAAGTTTTAAGTGGAAAGAAAGGCTTGCGACAAATTAGGAAGGTGTTTCCTTGGGTGCAGATAACGATGTATTCCTCTGTAAATCAGTATGTTTATGGTAGGAGTTAAAGGCAAACGGCGACAAAAAAGTGAATTGTTTGGACTGAAGTTAAATGTTTCGTGGAGAAGATAGAAGTTATATCTCTGTTTTACAGATGGTTAGATGATCTCATTGGAGGGCTTTTGAAGAGAAATAAGTTACTAATATGTCGCATATAAAGGGGGCTTAATTGGCGACGAAAACAGGATAATTTAACAGAGAGGAGGGGTTTATTCGACAAAAAGGGAAGAAAAAACTCAAATTGAAAGAGGCGTCACTTCTAATAAAGGAGACACTTTGGGAGCATTAAATAAACGACAAAAAGGGAAGAAAAATATGGTGCTGCACGATGTGAGAAGAAGTCGGATTTGAACCTTAAAAAGGGTAGAAGGAGTTAGAGAAAATCGATAAGAAAAATAGGAGAATATTGGTTGGGAAAATACCAAACGAGGCTTCGCTGAAATTGAGAACAAGGTAGACAAAAATAGAACTTACCGAATGACAGGAGGGTAGGGGAGGGCTGAAAGCGAACGTAAGAAAGACGAAACGGGACAGAGCTATACGACTAAGAACAAAACACTTAGCCGATGAGTTGCACACGAGCTAAGCGATCAAAAGAATTGGAGGAGACCGATAGCCTCACACGCACGGGAGCGACAGAAAATGAACAAAAGACCGACAACGAACGACAAAATGAAGCCAAAGAAGCAACGGAAAAAACGAACAGCAACAAACGAGCAAAGCCCTTCCTTTGAATGAGCGGACACCCTTCTGCAAACAAAGAGACGCTTTCTTCACATGGAAGAGACGCCTTCTTCACATGAAAGAAACGCCCTCTTTGAATCGAAGAAACGCCTTCTTCACAGCGAGCAAACGCCCTTTAATGCTATGTGCGACAAATAGGGAGGGTCGCCTAAAACACCTTAGTAAAAGTCATCTCCACACAGGGAATAATCTTTTAAACCTTTAATTTAAAAACTTCTCTTCGAGTTAGATATCGTTATTTAATCAATTATAAGATATTAGTAAGGGTACTTTAAGATTCTGATACACAATAGTTTGCGAGGTTATTTGCCGACATATTAGTAAGTTAGCGACGACAGATTAGTAAGGTGGTAGCGACAGATTGGGAAGGAGAATGCGACAAATTAGTAAGTAAAAGGTGTATCGGTTCGACAGAAAGGGAGGGTTGGTTCGACAGAATGGGAGGCTTTTTTGGTTTTTTGTGAATAGTTATGACAAAACAAGGAAATTGTTAGCTGTGATAGAGAGGATAATCGTCTTTTTGATACGAAAAGCCGTTTTGGGGCGGAGTAAATAGTGGAAACTAATATAAAGGATAATCAGTTATAAGATACTAATTGCTTGATAGTTACAAAAGTAAGCGTTTTTAAGGTCGACAATAAGGTAAGATTTTATGTGAAGAGAGTTATGCAAAGATACGACAAAGTGGTAGGTTTTTGAAAAACATTTACTTGTTTTGGGGATAGGTGAGGGTGAGGAGTGAGGCAGATGGGACTGATTGGGCAGATAGGAGAGGGTGAGGAGTGAGGCGGATGGGGCTGATAGGAGCGGGTGATGAGTGAGGCAGGTGGGGCTAATTGGGTGGATAGGTGAGGGTGATGAGTGAGGCAGATGGGGCTGATTGGGCAGATAGGAGAGGGTGAGGAGTGAGGCAAATGGGGCTGATTGGGCGGATAGAGAGGCATTGGAAAGCCGCCAAACCAGTTGGTTATCCATCATTTTAAAGGCTGAATTTTGGATTATGAGAATAATTGCTTACTTTTGCCTATTGATATATAAGGTTCCTGCGAAACGTCGGTAAGACCATTGCGGACGGTGAGCAGGAGCGGAATTTATCGATAGAGAAACGAGAAGATATGGAACCATTGGCAGAAAGGATGCGTCCCCGGACGCTGGATGAATACATTGGGCAGGAGCATCTTGTGGGTCAGGGAGCTGTCTTGCGACGTATGATCGACAGCGGTCATATCAGTTCGTTCATCCTCTGGGGACCACCGGGCGTAGGCAAAACCACGCTCGCTCAAATCATTGCCCATCAATTAGAAACACCCTTCTACACGCTCTCGGCGGTGACAAGTGGTGTAAAAGATGTACGCGAGGTAATCGATCGGGCGAAGAGCGGGAGGTTCTTCAATTCGGTTTCTCCGATACTCTTCATCGACGAAATCCATCGATTCTCTAAGTCGCAGCAAGATTCCTTGTTGGGGGCTGTGGAGAAAGGAGTTGTGACGTTAATAGGCGCAACGACGGAGAATCCCTCATTCGAAGTCATCCGCCCACTGCTGTCGCGTTGCCAGTTATATGTGCTGAAATCGTTGGGGAAAGACGACCTACTCCGCCTCGTGCAACGTGCAATTACGGAAGACACGGAGCTGAAGAAACTCACGATAAAGCTCTCCGAGACGACCGCCCTACTGCGTTATAGCGGTGGTGATGCACGTAAATTGCTCAATATTCTCGACCTTCTCGTGAGTGCTCGGACGTCAGATGAGATTGTTATCACCGATGAGTTGGTGGAGAAAGAGCTGCAAGAAAACCCCTTGGCATACGATAAGGACGGTGAGATGCACTATGACCTTGTGTCTGCATTCATCAAGTCGATTCGTGGAGGAAACGCCGATGCTGCCCTCTATTGGATGGCTCGCATGATTGAAGGAGGCGAAGATCCGCGCTTTATCGCACGCCGTGTAGTGATCAGCGCAGCCGAGGATATCGGACTTGCGAACCCCAATGCTCTATTGCTGGCAAACGCAGCTTTCGATGCAGTCGACCGCATAGGATGGCCGGAGGGACGCATACCTTTGGCGGAAGCGGTGGTCTATCTCGCTCGTTCCAAGAAGGACAATTCGGCTTATAAGGGTATCAATGCCGCCCTTGAGGAGGTGCGCCGTTCGGGTAATCTGCCCGTTCCGTTGCACCTTCGGAATGCACCGACAAAGTTGATGAAAGATCTTGGTTATGGCGATGGATATAAGTATCCTCACGATTACGAGGGGCATTTTGTCGAGCAACAGTATATGCCGGATGAGTTGGAGGGGAGGGAGTTTATACCCACTTGACAGCCTTAGACTCGTCCACAACCAGCCTCACCCCCGTCTACAACCGGCCTCACCCCCGTCCCCTCTCCGAATGGAGAGGGGCGTGAATAGTGCTGTTTGCATAACAAGGGAGTGGTTGAGGATGCCTCCCCCGACCCCTCCGAAAGGAGGGGAGTGTTGCTTGGACGTTGGCTGGGGATGGTCGGTCGGTGTGTAACGAGGCTGTACCTCTTTAGCTGGAACAGCAGGACAGCAAACAAAGGGGTGCTCTTCTTAAAACGAAGGGGGCGTTTCTTTGAAGCGAAGAGAGGCTTTCTTCATAGCAAGGAAACGCCTTCGTTGATGGGAATGACAGCCTCACAGCCTCTCCGAACCAGCGGTCACTGACCAAAGGGAAGTAATGGAGAGGGGCGTGAATAGTATCATTTTCTATAGAACAAGCAACTTGTCTACTCGTCAACTATCAACTCGTCAACTTATAAAAACAAATAATAACAACAAAAAGAGGCTCTTCCTCTTATCCTAACTCGACCCCGTTAGGCTACATCCCCTCCTTTGGAGGGGCTTGGGGAGGCTTTAATTAAATAATAAAAAAGTATGAAACTAGTTATTCTCGACTGCCATGCAGTCAACCCTGGCGACCTTTCGTGGGAGCCAATAAAGCAACTTGCTGATTGTACGATATACGAAAGAACACGACAGGAAGATGTCGTTGAACGTGCAAAAGACGCTGACGGAATACTCATCAATAAGGTGAATATCACTGAAGAAGTGCTCCAACAACTGCCTAAACTGAAGTATATTGGAGAGCTGGCAACAGGTTATAATAATATTGACATCGCTGCGGCACGTGCAAGAGGAGTTGTGGTTTGCAATATCCCAGCCTATAGTACCGATAGTGTGGCACAACATGTTTTCGCCTTACTATTGAATGCTGCAACACGAGTAGACCATTACGCCGAGGCTGTCAGACGTGGTGAATGGTGCAAGCAGCAGGACTTCTGCTATTGGGATACGCCTCTGATCGAACTTGCGGGGAAAACTCTTGGTATTGTCGGACTCGGTCACATCGGTCAGAAAGTGGCGCAGATTGCGCACGCCATGGGCATGGATATCTCGGCATACACCAGTAAGAACAGCACCGATCTACCCGAGTGTATCCGCAAGACAACCCTCGAAGGACTCTTTAGTACGTCTGACATCATCACCCTCCATTGCCCATTGACGGCAGAGAATACGCACATGATCAATGCAGAAAGTCTACAGAAAATGCGCCCCGGAACCATCCTTATTAATACAGGACGCGGTGCGCTCATTGACGAACAGGCAGTTGCCGATGCCCTCGAAAGCGGTCATCTCAAAGCCTATTGTGCGGATGTTATGACCGACGAACCGCCTCGGAAGGACAATCCCCTTCTACAACAACCCAACGCATATATCACTCCGCACGTGGCTTGGGCTACTCGTGAGGCACGCGAAAGACTCATGGCTATTGCCGTGGAGAATATCAAGAAATTCATAGAAGGCACTCCGCAAAACTGCGTATGACCTACACTGACCCCCATCTCGTCCGTACCCTCCAGGTCATCTTGGAGTTCCTTGGTACCTTCGCGTTCGCCATCTCCGGTATACGGCACGCCGCCCAGAAGCACTTCGATTGGTTCGGAGGCTACGTATGCGGCTTTGCTGTAGCCATCGGAGGCGGTACGATACGTGATGCCATGCTTGGTGTGCGCCCGTTCTGGATGTCGAATATCATGTACGTGTTGGTTACTGGACTTGCACTCTTCCTCGTTATCCTATCAAGGAAATGGATCAAGAGGCTCGATAACGCATGGTTCGTCTTCGATACACTGGGCTTAGCTCTGTTCACCATAGCCGGTATTCAGAAGACCATCGCATTAGGTCATAGCTTCTGGGTAGCCGTTATCATGGGTTGTATCACAGGTGTGGCAGGTGGCGTCATACGTGATGTTCTGTTGAATAACATCCCCGTCATCTTTCATAAAGAGATTTACGCCGTGGCAAGTGTGGCAGGAGGTCTCACCTATTGGACACTCTTCTCGCTCGGAATGGGGCTTCCCCTGACGGTGATAGTCTCCTTTCTTATGATTTGTGTAATACGCTTTGTTGCAGTAGGTTACCATATTTCGCTGCCCACACTACACGATGAAGACGAAAAGAAAACGTAAAAAAGTTGATGAAAAGTTTGGTGGGTTGGAAGAAAAGTGATACCTTTGCACTCGCAATTAAGCAATAGCATTATTGCTCTTAGCGTTTGCAACCATTTTAATGGTTCCGTAGCTCAACTGAATAGAGCACTTGACTACGGATCAAGAGGTTACAGGTTTGAATCCTGTCGGAATCACATAGAGGACATCTTAACGGTGTCCTCTTTTTTTTGTGTGCGTGTGCAAAGACAGAGTAACAGGTTTTTTGAAGACAAAGTAATGGGTTTTTAAAGACAGAGTAACATAGGAACATGGGCGTAGTAACAGATGTTTTAGACAGAAGGACATAGTGACATGGGAACCCCTCCCAGCCTCCCCCAAGGGGAGAGAAGAAGCCTCACCCCCAACCCCTCTCCGAATGGAGAGGGGAGTAAATACTACTATTAGCAAACAAAGAGGGCGTTTCTTCACATCGAAGAGACGCCCTTTTCATTGCAAGGAAACGCCCTCTTCAAATTGAAGAAGGCGTTTCTTTAATTAAAGATAATGCCAACCTGTAGGGACAGACGCCCTTGTCTGGGAACTTCTCCCAGCCTCCCCCAAGGGGAGGAGCGCTTCACGGAAGTTAGTTAGGATTAGTATTTTAGATTGAGGATGACACCACAAAGTAGGGACAGACGCCCTCGTCTGGAAACCCCACCCAGCCTCCCCCAAGGGGAGGAGCGCTTCACGGAAGTTAGTTAGGATTAGTATTTTAGATTGAGGATGACACCACAAAGTAAGGACAGACGCCCTCGTCTGTCCGCATAGGGGAAGCTGCTTGTAATGTAAGGTGGAATATTGGAGCGGACAGACGAGGGCGTCTGTCCCTACTTAAGGAGCCTCACCCCCTCTCCGAACCAACGGTCACTGACCGAAGGGAAGTAATGGAGAAGGGAGTAGATAGTATTGTTTCCTACAGAACAAATAACTCGTTTACTCGTCAACCAGTCCACTCGTCAACTCGTACCAACTACACTTTAGAAGTTAAGCAAAACCTTTGGGGAAGACATCCCCTCCTTCGGAGGGGCTTGGAGAGGCTTTAATTTGAATTGTGAACTTTGAATTTTGAATTAAAGAAAAGCCTATCCTAACTCGCTTCCGTTAGGCACTCCTCCCCTCTGGGGAAGCTACTTTCCGTCCTTACTTGCCTATGCAAAAGTGCTTAAAGATATTCCCCAACACCTCATGGGGGGTAATTTGTCCACCGGTAATATCGGCTAATTCGTTAAGACAAATGCGGAGATCCTCACTGATGAGGTCGCCGGAAAGGTTCATGGCGAGGGCTTCTATGACACGGCGGATGGACTCGTCGGCACGAGTGAGGGCTTCGTAATGGCGGACGGAAGTGATGATTACACTGTTCTCGTTGATCTCTGGAATATTAGCCGATATGTAGATAAGTTGCTCCAGTTGGTCGATATTACGCTTATACTTGGCAGATATGGCAACCACGGGGCATGGACTATCGCTCGCGGAAACCTCTTCTGCGGCACTCTCATCCACTTTATTGTGCACGAGGATAAGGCTCTTTCCCTCGCAACGAGCCTGCATATCAGACAGTTCCGATGTTCTGGGCGGAGTGTCAACCACCCACAGGATGATGCGAGCCTCCGCCAGTTTCTTATACGATCGTTCGATTCCGAGTTGCTCAACCTGATCGTCCGTGTTACGCAAACCAGCTGTGTCAATGAAGCGGAAAGTGATCCCCTGTATCTCTGTCGTGTCTTCAATAACATCGCGGGTCGTACCATGAATATTTGAAACAATCGCTTTCTCTTCGTGTAACAAGCAATTCAAAAGCGTTGATTTACCCACGTTTGTCTTGCCAATGATGGCTACCGGCACTCCACGCTTCAGTGCGTTACCTGTTTCAAACGACTTGATAAGCACCGAGATACGCTCGTGTATTGTCTCTGCCAACGCCTTCAACTGCCCCCGATCAGCAAACTCTAACTCCTCATGATCGGAGAAGTCGAGCTCTAACTCAAGTAGGGACGTCATCTTCAAGAGCTGATCTCGTAGCTTGGAGAGTTCCGAACTGAAGTGACCTTTTAGTTGGCTCAATGCCACCTGATGGGAGGCTCTGTTCGTTGCAGCAATCAGGTCGGCAACAGCCTCCGCCTGACTCAAGTCCATCTTACCATTCAGATACGCCCGTTGGGTGTATTCCCCCGGTCGAGCCTGTCGGCATCCAGCATCGATAAGTGCCTTTACCACCTGATTAAGAACGTATGCCGAACCATGACACGAGACTTCCGTACTATCCTCACCCGTATAACTATGTGGGGCACGAAACACACTCACAAGGACATCATCAATCTCTTTTCCGTCCTTGTCGATAATCACTCCATAATGTAGCGTGTTCCCCTTTGCTTCGTGGAGCGGCTTCTTCCCCACCCCACGAAAGACCTTCTCTGTCAGTTCAATCGCCTTTGCGCCACTCACTCTGACCACTCCAATGGCTCCACCAGGCTGCGTTGCGAGTGCTGTAATTGTATCTGTTGCAGTCGAAGAAATCGTGTCTAATACCATAAAATCATATATTAATATCCAGTAGTAAGGGCACATTACACGAACCCTCCACCTCTTGAAGGGGATAACAATCCGCTACCTTCCCAGTTAATTGCTTACTAATAAGAAACAAGTCAATCCTATATCCTTCCTTATTTATCCTGTACTCCCCTCCAAAAGGGTAATATGTGAAACCCTCCTGTTGCTTATTAGGATGCAAATATCTATACACGTCCATCAGAGCCTCCGCCTGCATAAAATGTTCGAAATCGATATGCTCTTGTCTGGTAAAGCATGCTGTCGACTTGACGGACACGTTATCAAAGGCATCAATATCCTGTTGGACGATATTAAAATCACCACAGATAATACAAGGCTTATGGGCTTGTAACTGATGAATAATATGTTGGAAAGATTCAAACCAATCGTGCCGATACATTCGTGTCGACTGCTCCTTGCCAGCATAAGGCACATATACACCAACGATATACACGCTCTTCAGCTCTGCAACTATCATGTGTTCCCGTTTGTAAACACCTTTCAGAAATTCGTCTAAAAGGTTTCCTTGGTTCGATGATTTGGTGAATAACGCTGTACCAAGGTGTGCCGAGTCATCCGCCTCATTCCATATTTGATGATATCCAACGATATTGAAGCGTGCATCTACCGTCTTTATCTTGGTTTCCTGTAGGCAAACTATGTCTGGTTCCCAGCCTTCCAACATTGATAGAAAGGCAGGGAACGCCGACCGCATACCAAATATATTCCAAGAGATAATGCGCATTAAGGGGATAGCCTCATCTTATCTTCATCAGACAACACCCATTGCTCCCACCTTATTATATACGTCTGAGGACGGTCTCAATCAATCCATCGATGGAATTCTTATAGTTGGCATTCGCCTCTTTAGCCAATCGGTTGGCTATAACCATGCAACAGGTGACAGCCTTATGACCCATGAGTGTAGCCAAGCCAGCCAACGCTGACGACTCCATCTCAAAGTTCGTCACGCGCAAACCATGGTATTCAAACTTCTCAATCTTCGTATTTAACATTGGATCTTGCAGTGGTAAGCGTAGCTCGCGACCCTGCGGACCGAAGAAGCCACCGCACGCGATGGTCACACCTCGCACCATATCATCGCCCGCAATACGGTCGAGCAACTCGCTATCAGCGCATGACACGTAAGGATTACCCATCTGCATGTCCCATTGCACCTGCTCTTTAAACTCCCGTTCAAAGTCTAAATCACATGCTTGATTGCGCCCGGCATAGAAGTTCAGAAGCCCATCAAAACCAATACTCTTGGCTGATGCGATGTAAGTACCCACTGGAGTGTAAGGCTGCAGACCACCACATGTACCAATGCGAACCAATGTCAACTGTCGCAACTGCTCATTTTCATAACGTGTCTTAAAGTCGATGTTTGCCAAAGCATCCAGTTCGTTAACAACAATGTCGATGTTATCACAACCGATACCTGTGCTTAATGCCGTGATACGCTTCTTGTGGTAAGTACCCGTAATGGCTCTAAATTCACGGTTAGATACCTCACACTCAATGTCTTCAAAGTGTGACGCAACGAGTGCCACACGCCCGGGATCACCCACAAGGATGACTTTGTCAGCTAAATTTTTAGGTTTTAAGTGTAGATGGAAAACGCTTCCATCATTATTGATAATGAGCTCTGAGGGAGCAAAATACTTCTTCTCCATATCAAAAGGTGTTTGGGTAAATATTATAACTACTATCTCTTAATTGACAAAGATACGTAAAAAAGCGGAAAGTAACAAGTTTTTTCGGATAGAAAAGCAGAATGCTTTAGAGAGAGGAACACAAGAGTAGAAACCCCACCCAGCCTCCCCCAAGGGAAAGAAGCAGCCTCTCCCCCGCCCCCTCTCCGAATGGAGAGGGGAGTGAATAGTATTGTTTGCAAACAAAGGGGGCGTTCCGTTGATGTGAAGGAAGCCTCTCCTTGATGCGAAAAAACGCCCTTCTCGATTGGAGAAGGGCGTTCCCTTGTTTTTAGTTCTGCTGTTCCAGCTAACGAGGCATAGCCTCGCTACATCCCGACTATACACCATTTTGTACGCAAACAACTCTGTTTACTCCCCTCTCCATTCGGAGAGGGGACGGGGGTGAGGCTGTCGTTGGGCTGATGATGAGGCTTCTCTTTGTTAACAGATGTTACTTCTTAGACTAATTTAAGGAAACTTTTTTATCAAGTGAACATCCTTTGCACAACTAAAGACTATCTTTGTCAGCGATTCAGGTGAGTGCTATTTTCCCCAGAGCGGTGCCCACTGATGACCAAAAGATGCCACATCCTGCCCATCTTCTCCGATCATTTAACGATGGTAATGAGCAGGAACAACGTGAGAGAAAACACAGTATAAATTGTTAGAAGAGATCATCTATGAACAATGAACACAAGAAAGCTACGGCTTTGAAAGCGACAGTGAAGTGGACAGAAGAGGACAAGCAACGATTGAAGTCCACGATTATTAATGATTTTTACGACCTAATCAATCGAAGTGAGAAGGAGGGTTTGTATTGGAAAGGTGCCACCTGCGACCTTATTGATATGGCGCACATGGTATGGGAGAGTGGCGCTTTGCTGCGATCAGATGGGCGTCCGATGGACTTCATCACGATAGTGCGCAACATCTGTCGGGTGCTCCATGTGCTTGCTCCCCGCAACCCCTCTTCAACGATTATGGCGGTTCGTGCGCGCAAAAACGTGCGTGTCGGTCCCCTGTTGGATCGCTATTTATATGTTATGAATGCCGCTGGTATTCAGGATCCCATGCGGTTGGAGATTAGGAGGAGAAAGCCTCACCCCCGCCCCTCTCCGAATGGAGAGGGGAGTAGATAGTATTATTTACAAACAAAGAGGGCGTTTCTTCGATGTGAAGAGACGCCCTTTTCATAACGACGGAACGCCCTCTTCAAATGGAGAAGGGCGTTCCTTTCTTTTTGCCCTTTCGTTCTTTGCTAACGAGGTTCTGCCTTGTTACACTGAAACTATATGACACAGAGCCTTTTAGCAAACAACCTTTTCATATAGAACTAATCACAACTTTGAATTGTGAATTATGAATTTTGAATTAAAGAAGCCCTCTTCTAACTGGCTCCGTTAGGCACTCCTCCCCTTGGGGGAGGCTGGGTGGGGTTCCCGTGTTCCTATGTTACTTTGTCTTTAAAAACCTGTTACTCTGTCTTCAAACAACGATTTTATGCTTACCTTTGCAGCCTAAACAGGAAACCAATACATTATGATGTCTATCAAAACGAAGCTGCAGGGACTATCTTTCCGGACGGGTGCAATCATCCTTCTGGTATGTGTTCCGTTCTATATACTGTCCTTTGCTCAGATGCTCCTACCGCTTTCCACCAGTACAAAGACGGTGTTATGGGCGGTGTTCTTTGGCATTGCGAAACTGTTTCAATATAGTGGTATTGCCATCCTCGGGGTCGAAGGCTACAAACGATTAAAACGCAGCTTGACACGCAGAAGAGGCAAGGGAGGAAGAATAGAATTGGTGATCTTCGACTTTGATGGAACTCTCGGCGACTCGCAGAAGCTCATTACTGATACCATGCTTGCCACTGTTGACGAACTCGGACTGCCGTCGCCTACACGCGAGCAGTTTGCTACAACCATTGGACTCCCGCTGCGCGAGTGCTTCACGAGTATAATGACCTTGACCGAAGCGGAGGCCGATGCCTGCGAGAATACCTACCGTCGTATCTTCGACGAGAAGAATGTTAAGGGTGCTGTGACGCTATTCTCTGGTGTGAAGGACACGCTCAAGCGATTGCATGCAAAGGGTATTCAGCTGTCGATTGCCAGTAGCCGTTGCCATCGAACACTGGCTTCATTGGTCAGCGATCTATCCCTCGGTCCATATATCCAGTACGTCATTGGCTCGGATGATGTACAGCAACATAAACCCGAGGCGGAGTCTGTTTTAGTAACACTGGAGCATTTCGGTGTGCGTCCCGAGGCTGCTGTTGTCGTTGGTGATACCGAGTTTGATATCCTCATGGGGCGCAATGCTGGGGTGCATACCATCGGTGTAAGCTATGGAAATGGGAGTCGGGAGAGCCTCGAGAAAGCTGGTGCTGAACAAGTGATCGACCATTTTGAAGATTTAGAAAAAGTGCTGATGGTATGATGGAAAGTACCAATAAAACCATAGGAAGGTTATATTTTTTTCGATATTATTTGGTAGTTCGGATAAAAAGTAGTACCTTTGCACACGCAATTCAGGATTAGGACTAATTCAATTAGTCGTTATCTTTGGTTAATATCGCGGGTTGGAGCAGTTGGTAGCTCGCCAGGCTCATAACCTGGAGGTCGCATGTTCGAGTCCTGCACCCGCAACACTTCATCGCTTAGGAATCCTTTTTCGAGGATTCCTAAGTTTTTTTTATATAGGAGTAACAAGTCTTTAAAGACATAATAACAAGTTATTAAAGACAGAGTAACAGGTTTTTAAAGACAAAGTAACATAGGAACACTGGCGGAGTAGCAGATGTTTTAGACAGAAGGACATAGTGACATGGGAACCCCACCCAGCCTCCCCCAAGGGGAAAGAAAAGCCTCACCCCCGCCCCCTCTCCGAATGGAGAGGGGAGTAAATACTACTATTAGCAAACAAAGAGGGCGTTTCTTCGATGTGAAGAGACGCCCTTTTTATTGCAAGGAGACGCCCTCTTCCTTTTGACGAAGGCATCTCCTTGTTCTTGCTCCTGCTATTCCAGCTAACGAGGTACAGTCTCGTTATACACCAACCCACCACCCCCTCTTATGCAAACAGCACTATTCACTCCCCTCTCCATTCGGAGAGGGGGCGGGGGTGAGGCTGTAGATGGGTTGAGGGAGAGGCTGTAGATAGGGCGGGGGTGAGGCTCCTTCTCTCCCCTTTGGGGCGGCTGGGGCGGCTCTAATCTGCCGTATGCACCTTCTTTCTCTTACCACTAAATTCGGTGAAGTCGATGCGTATTATCTCCACACGATGGAAACTCTTGTGGGCGTATTTATCGCCAATTTCCTTGAAGTCTGCCGATAATTTATTGATAAGAAGGTGTAGAGCGTGCATCTTCTCTTCGTCCGACAGATGTACACGAGCCCGTCCGAAGAAGATCGCACTCTCGTATTCTGTGGTGAAGTTACGCGGCAACAAGTGGACGTTACCAATGATACATAACGATACATTAGGGTTCTTTTCAATCGCTTCCAACTTCCTTCCGGCTGGCGCACAATGGATATACACACTGTGATCACCATCCCAAACGAAGTTGACGGGGATGCCATAACCGGCGTTGTCAGCCACCATGCTCAACACACCATATTCACCTTCTCTTAATAACTCAAGTGCCCGCTCCTCGTCCATCAGGCGATCCTGGCGACGCACCCCGTCGTTTACATATTTCATTTTCATACTTTTTTATTGAGATCTTAAACGATTACTTGATTTAAAGCAAGTGTATCGTTTGCGAATTATGTTTATAAATTAGGGTGTAAATAAGCCTCTTTTTTAGAGGAAAAAACCCTATATACTAAAAAACCTTGACTGATTCACATCACCCAAGGTTTAAATACTAAAACTAAATTAACCACTAAAAAAACTTGATGCAAAGGTAGTGTTTTTCTTTTGAATACCAATACACTTACGCAGGAAACTTGCCTCTATACCCCAAACTTTAACCTTTATTTTGAAATGAGAGCCTTGTCTTGGCGATTGTGACATGTTAGGACAAATAGAGAAAAAGGCGGAGCAGATCAGAGGAGAGTACTGGTAAAGAACAACGGAGTGTTTATTATGAAAAATATAAACACTTTATTGTTCGTAAAAAGCATAATATAGACGTCTATAAATGGACTTCTTTTTTCTTTATAATGCCCTTTTTTATCTATATTGGTATGTGTATTTTCTTTTACGAATGAGGGTCGTGCGGTGTGTAACGAGGCAGAGTTTCGTTCGCAAAGAGCAAAAGAGCAGAAACAAAGAGACGCCCTTTTCATTGCAAGGAAACGCCCTCTTCAAATGGAGAAGGGCGTTCCTTTAATTAATGATAATACCAATCTGTAGGGACAGACGCTCTCGTCTGTCCGCATAAGGGAGGCTGCTTGTAATGTAAGGTGGAATATTGGAGCGGACAGACGAGGGCGTCTGTCCCTACATAGTGGTGCTCTATTCCAAAGAACAAATAACCTGTCTACTCGTCAACTTGTCAACTCGTCCACTCGAAGTAATCATAATTTTGAATTATGAACTTTGAATTTTAAATTGCAGTAAGTCCCTCTCGTTGATTGAAGAGTCTGCTTCAAAGTAGGGACAGACGCCCTCGTCTGTCCGAATAAGGGAGGCTGCTTGTAATGTAAGGTGGAATATTGGAGCGGACAGACGAGGGCGTCTGTCCCTACATAGTGGTGCTCTATTCCAAAGAACAAATAACCTGTCTACTCGTCAACTTGTCAACTCGTCCACTCGAAGTAATCATAATTTTGAATTATGAACTTTGAATTTTGAATTAAAGAAGAGCCTTTCCTAACTAACTCCTGTTAGGTACTCCCCCTCCTTGGAAGGGGTTGGGGAAGGTTTTAAAAGCCCTCTCCACACTCTCTACCAACATCACTATGCACTTCTTCCTTGCTTTTGCTTGCTCGAAATAGTACCTTTGCAATGTGTTCAGAAAGCATCTGGACATATAAACAAGTTATAATATAAATATATAAGTATATGAATAATAAAATTCGAACTCCAACCTTTGTTGACTTCAATCAACACCTTTCCCCTCACTTTACACTCGGTGAGATGTTGCGATCAGGACGCGCTATACTGCTCCAAATAGATAATGTTCCGAGTGAGAAAGCAAGCCCTTTTGAATCTTCTTATACGGAGGTTGTTGAGAATATGAAGGCATTGGCAATGAATGTGTTAGAGCCTCTCCGCCAACAAGTGGGACGCGTGATCATCACAAGCGGATTCCGTTGTAAACAGCTTAATGACGCTGTTGGCGGTGTAGCTAACTCTCAGCATCTGCGTGGCGAGGCTGCTGATATCCATATCACAACGCGTGATATGTTGGATAAATACACCCGAATATTGCTCAAAACCGACTTCGATCAACTCATCTTAGAGCCTATCAACGCCCCTATAAAGCGTTGGATTCATGTTAGTTACAAACGTTCTGGCAAGAACAGGCACGAATTGATCGATAAGAGATAAGGCCCATTATGAATCAAAACTACACTTTTATAGTATTATCTTTATATATATTTACATTTTCAATCATTTGTTTTTTACATCATTAATTATTCACTTTTTAAATCTTAAAAACTATGGCAATTAAGTATCGAATGTACCAGGACAATCGTAAGAACAGTAAGAACAAGGGGGCATGGTACGCCCGCGCTTACTCTCCCGACCTTGTGGGAATGAAGGAGTTAGCCACTCGCATCAACAACACCTGTACGGTGACTGAGTCGGACGTGTTGGCTGTTATCACCGCACTTGTGGTCGAGATGAACTACGCCCTGCGTGAGGGTAAGCGTGTGAAACTCGACAGTTTGGGAATATTCCGAGTAGGGATTCACTCTCAGGGGGTGAAGAACATCAAGGATTTCAATGTCCAGAAGCACATCAGTCGTCCGCATGTTATCTTCACGCCAGCCGTTAACGTGGGTGCAGACCGCCGTCGCACACCGCTTTTACTGAATGGTTTGAAGATGCAGGAGGCGCTCATCTTAAAGGGTTCTGCTAAGAAGAAAGCGGGCAAGAAGGACGGCGGCTCCGGCACTCCGGGCGGTTCTGAGCATGCGGGTCCAGTAGTAGAAAGCTAATCATTTGACCTTGCAACCGACAGAGAGTAAGTTTCGTTTATTCACTATTAACACTTTTCAATTATGATCAAACCATCAACATGGAGAACAATTCTCCAATTGGCTGTGACCATCATCACGGCTATTGCAACTTCACTGGGCGTATCATCTTGTATGTAATCAGCCCATTCCTGTAACGCAGCTGGCGGACAATCAAGTGTGTATTGTTCGCCGGCTGTAATCTTATAAACCTGTTAGCTGTAATCTGGCAAGCCATTAACTGTTATCTTGAAAATCATTGTTTACCATTTTGCAAACCTTTGTTTTCACCTTTTCAAGTCCATTAGCTACTGTTTCTCAAGCCTTTAGTTTTACCTTTTCAAACCCATTAGCTACTGTTTCCCAAACCTTTGTTTTCACCTTAGCAAATAGGTCTCCTCCCCTTTTGAGGAGGTCGGTTGGGGCTTCTTCTGAGGTCGGATAAGGCTCCTGTTCTTATGTTACTCTGTCTCTTCTAACCCCTTACTCTGTCCAACGGTTCCTCTGTTTTCAAACATAAACGTGCTATTATATATTTATATAAACGGCGACAAAAAAGTGTAAAGTTTAATTGTTTTCAACAAACTCCACATTTGTCGCATAATAGCGGAGGCTTTGTACTATAAAAACTTACTAATCTGTCGCACATAAATGTAGGTCTTTGATAACGTGATAGTTACACAAGTCCATTATTAAAGACAAACACCTTAAAAAGAGAAGAAAGTAGATCGAAATCAAGGGAAAAGTTCTGAATAATCAAGAAAACATAAAGAAAACGGAAAGGAAAGCGTTTCAACCTACTAATTTGTCGCACTCTTCTTCCCTTTCAGTCGCTTTCGTTTAAAATAAGTTCCCATTTTGTCGCAGAGAGTCTACCTATTTGTCGGCTCGAAGTTCCCCTTTGGTCGGTCGAAACTTACTATTTTGTCGGCAGTTAGCAGTGTAATCCTTTAAGTATCAAGATGATACATAGTCGGAATAAAGTCTAATAATTTGATTACTAATGATGGTCTATGCCGAGACTAAAGAGTGTGGGAACAGTTTCATCCAATCCCCCAGAAAGCCTCCCCAAGTCCCTCAAAAGGAGGAAAAACAGCCTCACCCCCGCCCCCTCTCCGAATGGAGAGGGGAGTAGATAGTATTATTTACAAACAAAGAGGGCGTTTCTTCACATCGAAGAGACGCCCTCTTCATTGCAAGGAAACGCCCTCTTCAAATTGAGAAGGGCGTTCCTTGTTTTTGTTTTGGATGTTCTTGTTAGCGAGGTGTTACCTCGTTACACTGAAACTATATGACACATAACATTTTAGCAAACTCTTACATCAAACAGAAGTAATCATAATTTTGAATTATGCATTTTGCATTTTGCATTACACGTGGGCGTCAGCTTCTGTGGAATCCCATGTTCCGTAAGGAACTCTGTGTCGCCTTGCGGCTTCGTGCCATCCGTGTATTCCGTGTTAAGAGGAGCCTCACCCCCAACCCCTCTCCGAATGGAGAGGGGAGTAGATAGTGTTATTTTCCACAGAACAAACAACTCGTCTACTCGTCAACTATCAACTTGTCTACTCCTACCAACCACACTTTAGAAGTTAAGCAAGACCTTTAGGGAGGACATCCCCTCCTTCGGAGGGGCTTGGGGAGGCTTTAATTTTGAATTTTGAATTATGAATTTTGAATTAAAGAAGAGCCTTTGCTCTGACAGAGAAGTTACGATTTGAAACTTGTAAGGCGTACACCCTTTGATTCTAAAAAGCGCATAAAATTGAGGTAAAGGCACATTATTAAGTTATAAATATAAACGTTTTAAACAAAAGTACATGCCAATTGTAATTTTTTATGTGAATCTCTTGCATCTAAATTAAATATTTCCTAAATTTGTGACCAGTGATTGTGTTCAAGTTTAAAAGTATCAAAACATAACGAATTGTTACTGGTGACATATATAATAAGGTGAAGCCTCCAATAGTGACAACCGTTAGATGGTTCTCAAAAGGCTATTTTCAGCATTCGAGCTGATTTGACATAATGAAAGCAAAGTATCATAATATAAATTTAGTTAAACAAAAGAGATCTATGGAAAGAAGATTCGCTTTATTTTTGTTTGGACTATTGCTGTCCATCGGAACAGCCTTTGGTCAGACAAGAATCAATGGAACCGTAGTTTCTCAGGACGATGGTCAAGCTGTCATCGGAGCCTCTGTCATGGTACAGGGTACGACGACTGGAACTGTTACCGATATAGATGGTAAGTTCTCACTTGACGTTCCTGCAGGCAAGAAACTCGTAGTTAGTTACATTGGAATGACCACTCAGACCGTCACACCTAAGGATGGTATGAAGGTCACCTTGGCTAATGATAACCACCAACTCACGGAGGTTGTCGTTACAGGTATGACCCAACAGGACAAGAGATTGTTCTCTGGTGCAGCTACAAAGATTGATGCATCGAAGGCAAAACTCGATGGTGTGGCTGATGTGAGTCGCTCTTTGGAAGGTCGTGCAGCAGGTGTCAGCGTTCAAAACGTGTCTGGTACCTTTGGTACGGCACCGAAGATTCGTGTGCGTGGTGCCACTTCTATCTATGGATCTTCTAAACCTCTTTGGGTTGTAGATGGCGTTATCATGGATGATGTAGCTGAGGTGAATGCCGACAACCTATCATCAGGTGATGCTGCAACATTGATTTCTTCGGCTATTGCAGGACTCAATGCAGATGACATTGAGAGCTTCCAGATATTGAAGGATGGTTCTGCCACCTCTATATATGGTGCACGTGCAATGGGTGGCGTCATCGTAGTTACGACCAAAAAAGGTAAATCAGGAAGTAACCGAATAAGCTACACTGGCGAGTACACAATGCGTCTTCGTCCAAGTTACTCACAGTTTAATATCATGAACTCACAGGAGCAGATGGGTGTTTACAAAGAGATGGCTGCGGACGGATTGTTCTCCTTCTCTCGTACACTTCGTGCTGCCACAAGTGGTATCTATGGTAAGATGTACAAGCTCATCAACAGCTACAACGAGAGCACGGGTAAGTTTGGTCTTGCCAACACAGAGGAAGCTATGAATGGTTACCTGCGTGAGGCAGAGATGAGAAACACTAACTGGTTTGACGAGTTGTTTACTAACTCGGTTTCAATGAACCACTCCATCTCTATGTCTTCAGGTACTGACAAGGCTCAATACTACACCTCGTTCTCATTCATGGATGACCCGGGATGGACCGAGCAGAGCAAGGTTAGACGTATGACATACTCAATCAATGCGAACTACAACATCAATAAGAAGGTGTCGTTAAACCTAATTGGTAACACCTCATATCGTAAGCAACGCGCCCCAGGATCATTCAATCAAGAGGTCGACCCAACGTCTGGTGCAGTGAGTCGAAACTTCGATATCAACCCGTTCTCATACGCAATGAATGCTTCACGCGCATTGGATCCGAATGCTTCTTACATACGTAATTATGCTCCATTCAACATTCATAACGAGTTAGCCAATAACTTCATTGACTTTGATGTGCTCGATATGAAGGTGCAAGCCGAACTGAAGTATAAGCCTATCAGCAAACTTACACTTGCCGTACTCGGTGCTTATAAGTTCTCTACAACGACGCAGGCTTCACAGGTTCGCGAGCGTTCTAATATGGCAATGGCTTATCGTGCTATGGACGATGCCACTATCCGTGACAACAATCCATGGCTCTATCAAGACCCTGACCTACCTAACTCTCTGAAGTACTCTGTGCTTCCTCAGGGTGGTTTCTACAATGAGAAAAAGTACAAGATGAACAGTTGGGACTTCCGTGCAACGGCCAGTTACAATGATGTCTTTAATGATCGTCACATCGTAAACCTATATGGTGGTATGGAAGTCAACAACATTGTTCGTAAACAAAGTGCTTACGACGGTGTCGGCATGCAGTATGATATGGGTTATCTTCCCAGTTACGACTACCATTACTTCAAGCAGGCTGTGGAAGACGGTAACCTCTATTACCAGTTGAGCAACAGCTATATGCGTGATGTTTCATTCTTCGGTACAGCTAACTACTCGTGGAAAGGACGCTATGCAGCTAACTTCACCACCCGTTACGAGGGTAGTAACCGATTGGGTAAGGCACGTTCTGCACGTTGGTTGCCTACTTGGAACGTATCAGGAGTATGGAATGTACATGAGGAGCCATGGTTCCAACAGACATTCAAGAACTCTTTGACTCACGCTACTCTTCGTGCATCTTACTCATTGACAGGTGATAAGCCAGCTATTACCAACTCACAGGTAATTATCCGCAGTACCAACATCTGGCGTCCATTCGCAGTCGATCAGGAGTCAGGTTTATATATCAGTCAGTTCGCAAATAAGGATCTGACCTATGAGAAGAAGCATGAGTTTAACATTGGTGCAGACCTTGGTTTCTTCAATAACCGCTTGAATGTAGTCTTCGACTGGTACACTCGTAACAACTACGACCTCATTGGTCCACGTACAACCAATGGTACGAAAGGTTCGATCATAGAGTATGCTAACGTTGCATCTATGAAGTCTCATGGTGAAGAACTTTCTATTTCGAGCAAGAACATATTGAAGAAGAACTTCCAATGGAGCACCGACTTCATCTTCTCACACGTAAAGACTGAGGTTACATCACTCGATAGTCGTTCACGCATTATGTCGATGGTTTCAGGTACAGGATTTACTATGGTGGGTTATCCTTATCGTGCCCTTTTCTCCTTCGACTTCAAAGGCTTGAATAAAAACGGTATCCCTCAGGTAATCAATCAAGATGGTAAATTGACCACAAGTAACGTTGACTTCCAAAGTTACGACCTTAGTCACTTGAAGTATGAAGGTCCAACTGATCCAACCATTACCGGTTCTTTGAATAATACCTTTAGTTATAAGGGTTGGCACTTGAGCCTCTTTATGACCTATGCGTTTGGTAACAAGGTTCGTTTGGATCCGTTCTTTAGCACAGGCTATAGTGACATGTTGGCTATGCCTAAGGAGTTCCGCAACCGTTGGACAAAGGCTGGTGATGAAGAGAAAACCACTATCCCTGCTATTGCCGACCTACGTACACAACAGCAGGATGGTTACCTCATTCGTGCTTATAACGCTTATAACTATTCGAACGAGCGTATTGCAAAGGGCGACTTCATCCGTATGAAAGAGATTTCACTGTCGTATGATTTCCCTGTACAACTGATTCGTCACTTGTCATTGAGTGCGCTCAGTCTGAAGCTCCAAGCAACCAACCTCTTCCTTATCTACACTGATAAGAAGCTCAACGGACAAGATCCAGAGTTTATGAATGCCGGCGGTGTGGCTCTTCCAACACCTCGCCAGTTCACCTTGACATTGCGTCTTGGCATCTAACACATTATTATATTATAGACAAGAACATGAAGAATTTAAATATACTGCTTGCTGGATTAGGGCTCATTGCCCTATCCTCTTGCAACGACTTCCTCGATAAATTGCCTGACGATCGAGCAGAGGTTAACACCTTTGAGAAAGCTAAGAAGCTCGTAGCTTCAGCCTATGCAGAGGGGTCACCAGACTTCCTAATGGAGTGGAGTAGCGATAACGTCATGGACAATGGCAAGACATTCATGTACAATACTAACCAAAGTGAAGTCTATCGCTGGAAGCCTGTTACGACTACAGATAATGATGATCCACGCAGCGTGTGGAATAATTCTTACCTCGCAGTAGGGCATGCCAACGAGGTGTTAGCAAGCCTTAGTAAGGTGAAAGATCGCGATCCTTCACCAGTACGTGCTGAAGCCTTGCTGTGCAGAGCATGGACAATGTTCCGCCTTTCAAACATCTTCTGTATGGCATACGATGGTACGAAAGCCAACCAATACTTAGGTCTTCCTTATCCAAAAGAGCCCGGAGTATCTGTTAACGAACGTGGAACTCTGAAGCAACTATACGAGAATATCAATGCAGACATTGAAGAAGCTCTGCCGTTACTGGACGATAGTTACTTGACAGCTCCTAAGTATCACTTCAACAGTCGTGCGGCTTATGCCTTCGCAGCTCGCTTCAACCTCTATTATGGACAATGGCAGAAAGCAATCGATTATGCTACTAAGTCGTTGGGTTCTGCTCCATCAGCTGACTTGCGAAACTGGCCACATTATAAGACACTCAGTGGTTCGATAGATATCCACAATGCCTACATTAGTTCAAGTGAGAAGGCTAATTACATGCTTCAAACAGCTTACTCTTCATTGGGACGGTTGATTAGTACAGGTGCACTCCGCTTTAACTTTGCACAGCAAGTGATAGCAAAAGAACTCTTCTGGGCACCTATGCCATGGGGTAAAGGTTCACAGAATAACACGCTGTATCAGGCTCGTATGCTCTATGGTAATACACAGCTTACGTTCTTCCCAAAGATTATGTCCGAGATACAGTACACCAATGCAGCTAAGACGGCAGGCTATATTCATAGCTTGGATGCCGTGTTTACGGCTGATGAAACCCTATTGGTACGTGCAGAGGCAGAGATCTTGTTGAAGAATTACACAGCTGCTTTGGCGGATATGAATGCGTGGGTTGTATCACACACAGAGGAGACCGCAGGTTCTGCCACACGTCCTACTCTGACCGAGGCATCAATCAACAGTTTCTTTAATGGGCTTCCAACAGTTCCTGCAAAGGTGATGCTGGATGCACAGATGGGTATCAAGAAGCCATTACATCCACAAGGCTTTAGTGTTGAGACAGGCACACAGACCAATATGCTTTACGCCCTCTTGCAGATGCGTCGTATAGAGACTTGGCAACAAGGATTGCGTTTCCAGGATATTAAACGCTATGGCATTGAAATCACCCACCGCATAGATGGTGAAGATCCGCTCTATTTCGTGGCTGGCGATCTACGTGGTGCTATACAGTTGCCATCCGATGTTATCAACAGTGGACTACAAGCTAATCCACGTAACTAAACGGTGAAGGAGGTAATAAAATATGAAGAATATAAAGTTAATGCTTATAGCAGCTGTACTCGTACTAACGGCTGCGGCTTGCTCAAATGATGATGTCGATAAGGGAAATTCAATATTCCCAACGAAGTCAACGGAGCGTCAGAACGATTTTGATAAGTGGTTGTATAAGAATTACACCGAGCCTTACAACATCAAATTTAATTATAAGTACGTTGACCAGAACACCAACCTTGGCTATAACGTGACGCCTGCTGAGCTGAAACGTTCTATCGCTTTGGCAAAGATCATCAAGCATGTTTGGTTGGACGCATACACTGAGTTGATGGGACCGAAGTTCTTGAAAGAGCATTGTTTCCGTGAGTTTCAGCTTGTAGGATCCGCCCAATACAATGGTCAGGGGTCAATTACCTTGGGTTTTGCAGAGGGTGGTGTACGTGTGAATCTGTTCCAAGTTAACAACCTCGACTTCAATAACCTCTACATCGAGGAACATGACCCTTATAATACATCAGGCGTCTTTGACTTGAATTTTGCATACTTCCACACTATGCACCATGAGTTTGCTCACATTCTAACGCAGCTCAAGAACTATTCAACAGACTTCCGTACGATCTCTCAGGGTAAGTACCATTCATCCGACTGGGTCAATGTGAAAGATATAAATTCAGGTGCTGAAGGATTCGTAACAGGCTATGCCAGCAGTGAATACAACGAGGACTTTGCCGAGGTATTCGCGTGTTATGTGACCGACACAGACGAGATGTGGCAGAAGAGACTGGCGCAGGCTGTTACCGCCGCAGGTGGTAAGGAAGACGGAAAGAAAGCTATTCTCGCTAAGTTGTCACTGATTCGCAGCTACCTAATGGACTCTTGGGGCGTTGATATCGATAAGTTACATAAGATCGTATTGAAGCGTGAGAGCGAGATAAGTAGCCTGGATTTGGAAACATTAAATTAAGAGAGTTAGATTATGAAGAAGTTATTTAGTATGTTACTTGTACTGACATCAATCCTGCTTTTAGGTGCTTGTACACCAGAAGTGGATAGTGTCTTTGACAAGTCTTCAGCGAATCGTATAGCTGAATCAATCAGTAACACAAAGGAGATTCTGACCTCTGCTCCTAACGGATGGAGGATGACCTATTATGGTGCAGAGCAGTATGGCGGATACAATGTGTTCTGTAAGTTCGATGCGACGGAGAATGTGAAAGTGATGGAAGAGACCGAACAGGCGGAAGCTGAATCACATTATCGTGTAAGCCAGTCACAGGGTGTTCAACTCTCATTCGATACTTTCAACAAAGCCTTCCACAAGTTTTCTGACCCTGTAGGAAAGCTCGATGGCGCACAAGTAGGGCAGGCTGGTAAGGGCTTCGAAGGCGACTTTGAGTTCCGTGTGTTGTCTTGCTCGAAGGATAGTGTGGTTCTGCAAGGTAAGAAGGGAGGTGCTCGCATTGTCATGACACCTATGCCGGAGAATAAGACATGGGATGATTATGTTGCTGATGCACGCTATATGAAGACGTTGATGACCACTGATCACTATCGTCTCGTGCTGGGGAATGACACCTTGAAAGCCGTTAAGACCGATTATAATGTTATTGCGGCAACCGATACAAACGGTGTTGTTATCGACCTCCCATTCGTTTACACCGATAAAGGAATGGACTTGCTTGCACCAAAGAAAGTGCATGATAAGATCGTAAGAAACTTCACTTACTCTGAAGATGACAAGTGGGCAGACAAAAACGACAATACCGTCAAGCTCTTGCCATACTATCCTTCACCTGTTGAAGCCCTCATTTCGGGTCTATGGACAGTCAACTTGACTGAAACAAACTCCCAGACTGTAACTGTATGGAAGACTGTTAATACTTATGCAAAGGCTGTTTCTGGTAATAAGTATCCTCTTCGAAGCCTGTTTATAGGTACTTATGATGGTGATGATGTGTTCTCTATTGGTGCTGTGTATGGTCAGTTTGGAGGTCGAGTAGTCTATGATTACGAGAAAATAGATGATAACCACGTTCTCTTCTTAGGTCCTAATGAAGCAAAGAATGCTGGGTTGAGCGGTGCTGCTAACAATAACTACCCAATCTTTAAGCAATATCTTAGCTTTGAAGATGCACTCGTTCGCTTCAAACTGAATGGGCTTGAAACAACCTACGAGGTATCGCTTGATGATCCGAAGAGCCCAACGAAGTTGACATTAACATCTACTTTGGATCCTTCCTACAAGCTCGTCTTCGATAAAGGATTACGGCTTGTGAACTTTAATTAGGTATGAACTTAAATGAATAAAATATGATATTCATAGATAAATAGCGGTGAAGAGGTACGTTGCCAAGGTGCAATGTGCCTCTTCTTGCTATGATTCTTACCTATATTGAATCAATGAATATTTATCGAAAAGCCACTTAGTAACATAAGAGGAAATCGATCAAAGAAGAACAATTAATAACCAAAACCCTTAAAAGTATGAGGAAATTATACTCTATTATGCTGTTGGCAGTCATTCTGCTATTGTCTGCCAACGTCTTTGCCCAGGGTGGGGACAATAAAGAGACGGCTGTAACTGTTAAAGTCGATAATGTTAATCATGTGGCAGTACGCGTCAACTATGGTCAGCCACTGACCTTAGTTAATGGAGACAATACCGTGAAGGTGCCACAGTATGGATCGATTCAGATTGAGGCAAAACAGGGCTGTATCCTTTTAGGAGTGACGAAGAGTAAACTTGGTGAAGAGCCTGTTGACCAGGCTATCAGCAATTATAAGAGCTGTGCTGTATATGTTTCTAACCTTGATGCAGGTGCACTTTTTGAAGTGGAGTCAGGCGTGTTGGACGATTATCGCGACGCATCCTTTACGTTGAAGGTAGACGATGCTTCGAAGGTTCGTGCGAGCTTACAAGAAACCCAATCTCCCCTTTCTCTGCAAAATGGTAATAATACTGTTAAGTTTATAAATGGCACAGAGAACACCCTTATCCTTGGTTCCGCGAACTATGGCGGAGCACCTATATATAAGGTGACACAGGATGGTAGGGACGTTCAAGGCAGTGATGGTGAATACAGGCTACCACTTACCTCTAACACAGTTATCGATGTTCAAGCCAACTATCCAGATGTTGATTGCCCCGTAAAGTTCGCTTTTTCCGATGAAGCAGCTAAGGGAGTAATCGCCAGTGTGATGGTTGATGGACAGGCTGTTAGCAATTTCCTTGCTGGCAACTTCACAGTGAAAGCAGGCAAGAAAATTAGTTTAAACTTCAATACCAAGGACTTCGCTCTGGACGAACTCAAGATAAATGGTAAGAAGATAACCATCTATGGTATCTCTTATGATTATCTCGTTACAGGCGAAACCACCATTGATGTGAAGTCACATAAGTATGCTATGCTTCACGCCAAAGTGTCTATCGACAATCCAGCTAATGCCATTCTCTATCATGGACAGAGCTATCAAAATAAGGTAGTCAGCCTTGTTGCTGGTGAAAACAACATTGAGTTCGGCGAGCGTAGTAAACAATTTGAATTAAAGCCGACAGCTGATTGCAAGATTGAAAGCGTCAAGATCAATGGTGCACAGCAGTCTGCCAATTATGATGGATCCTATCAGTTCAACCTTTCTGAAGGTTCGGTTGTTGAGATCAAGACCTCTAAGATTGTAAGAGATAAGAAGGCAACCGTTGTTATTGATGACCTTTCTGCAAGTCCGTATGGCTTCAACTTCGAGCGTGCCGACCACTCTAAAGTTACCATGCAAACTGGTGAGAACACCCTCATGTTCATGTCTGAAGACAATCCATTCCGCTTCTCTGCCTATGGAGCAGACGCCAAGAAGATGCTCGTGAAACTTAATGGCACTAAGGTTGAAAGTGCTTATGAAAATAGCACCGCGTATGAGGTTACATTGCAGGATGGCGATCGCTTAGAGATTAAGATTAAGGGAGATCCAACCGGAATAGAGGCTGTTCGCCAATCAGCAAACGGTAAGAACGAAGTCTATCGTTTGGATGGAACACGTGTAAATGAGACCAAGTTGCCACGTGGAATATATATTATCAATGGTAAGAAAGTTATAATCAAATAATTGATGAAAAAGTTTTTATTAACCGTTTTAAGCCTCGGTTTGGCTTGGACTGCACATGGTCAGTCCAAGTTAGACCTACAGAGTCAGATGGAGTTGTTGCGTATGCGCAATACCTCTATACCGACTTACAATGCCCGTACTCGTGCTTATGAGTTCCAGAAATCGTTGCCAAAAGGAACCATGGCTATGGTTGAGTTTAAGGGTGATGATGCCTTACAGAAACTCGAAGAACAAGGTGTAAAGGTGCTTCGTGTGCGTGGTAACATCGCAATAGTTTCTTTGCCTGTTGCTGATGTAGAGCGTGTTGCAAGTCTGAAGTGCGTTCATCGCATTGAACTCCCACGTCGCGTGTATCAGAAGATGGATGTTGTTCGTAAGGAGATAGGCATCGACAAGATTCATCAAGGGCTCGACCTTCCACAGGCTTACACTGGTAAAGGCGTTGTGACGGGTATCGTTGATGGTAGTATTGAGGCTAACCATATCAACTTCCTCAAGTCTGATGGCACCACACGTTTCGGTTACATCAGTAAGATCACGAAGTCATCAGCCACAAAGGAAGGCTACCTCTATCAGAATTATTACCCACAGGCTGTGCTCGACACTATGGCACAGAAGGCCGAGACCTATTCGATAGAAAAGGACTTCACAACCGACTCTGAAAAGAGTTTCCATGGTACGCATACTACTGGAATCATGGCTGGTGGCTATAGAGGAAACATCACTTATGCTCAGAGAGTGACTGACCAAACAGCCAAGCAAGTGGTTGGTCCGAATCCATTCTACGGCTGCGCACCCGAATCCGAGCTTGTTGCTTCATGCGGCGACTTGCAAGATATGTTCATCGCAATGGGTGTTGACGACATTGTCAACTATGCGAAGCTGTCTGGCAAAGAGCCTAAACCTTGCGTTATCAACCTTTCTTTAGGTAGTAACGTTGGTGCTCACGACTCTACAAGTGTGATGAATAAGTTCCTTGCAGAGTGTGGTAAGGATGTAATCATTTGTGTGGCAGCTGGTAATGAGGCTAATTATCCTGTGGCATATACGGCTAAGTTCGATAAACCGGGGCAAATCAAGCAAACCCTCATACGCCCAATGTCAGAGGGAGAGTTTAAGATGACGAGTAAAACTTACTATAACTTGCGCAACGGACAGGTAGCTGTTTATAGTCAGGACTCCACCGAGTTCGAGATGCAAGTCATCATTTACAATGGACAAACGGGTTTTATCGCTAAGCGATTCACCGTTAAGAGCAATACTAACGGTCAGCCCGTCACCATCTCATCAGGCGGTGATTATGCCGTTAATGGTGCTTCCACGGATGTTACTTTCGCAAAGGCTTTCGACGGATATATCGGTCTTGCGTCAATGAAAGACCCTGAAACAGGTCGTTACTACGCTCTTGTTCAGTTCCTGACCAGCGACAATCAAACCACAAATAAGGATGGGCGTTACAAGCTCGGACTCTTGTTTAAGAGCAAGAAAGACGGTCAGCGCATTGATGCCTATGGTGATGCACAGTTTGTTTACTTCGATAACTATGATATAAAGAAGTTCGATAAAGGTTCGCGCAATGGCTCAATTAGTGATATGGCATGTGCCAAGAATGTTATTAGCGTGGGCAGTTACAATGTCCGTAAACACTGGCCCAGTCTCGACGGATGGGTCTATGGTTATAATGTAAAGGATGGTATTGATGAGTATCCAGATGGACAAGCCACCCGATTCTCATCTTATGGCACTATTGCTGACGGCAGAAGCCTACCTAATATATGTGCTCCCGGTGCAGCAGCTATCATCTCTTCTTACAATGGCTACTTCGTTGACGACCCTGCCAATGGTGTTACTGATGCCGGACTACAGGGAAAGTTGAAGAAAGGGAACAAGACTTATTACTGGGCGCAGACGTTGGGTACATCCATGGCAACGCCTGTTGTCGCAGGTTCCATTGCTCTTTGGCTTCAAGCTAATCCTAAATTGAAGTACAAGGATGTGTTCCGTATCATCCAGAAGACTGCCGTTAAGGACGATAAAGTGCTCCATACAGGCGATCCTGTGCAGTGGGGTGCGGGTAAGTTCAACGCTTATGCTGGTTTAAAAGAGGTGTTGAATGAGATGGCAGCAGGTATTGATGGTGTGAAGACAGTGGCTGAGAAGACCGAACCACTCATCACCATGACCGGCGAGCGTTCGTTCCGTGTATTCCTCGCAGGGGCTAAGCAGTTTGGTCTGCGCGTCTATACCGTCTCTGGACAGCTTGTTCATGCACAGCAGTGTGTGGGCGATGAGGCTGATGTTAACGCCGCTTCATGGGGCAAGGGCGTGTACCTTGTGCAAGTAGCAGGCGGAGTTTCAAAACGAATAATCATTTATTAATCTATTCAATGAATATGAATAAAAAGTTTACCTACCTATCATCATTCCTTATAGGATTGGTGGTAATGCTGTTAAGTCCGCTCGTTGTGCATGCACAAGAGGGCGAGCCTATCATCTCCTTCCATACTAATGTGTATGCAAAGGCTAAGAGTGCTGGTACCACTCCAATGGTTTATCTATCTCTCGGAGCCACCGAGAATACCACACTTAGCGTTGATGGCGGTAACGGAGAGGAAGAAGCTGAGGTCGGAATAGCCAACTTGACGACTACAGAACAGGGTGAAGTTGCTGTGAAAGGTTCACCTGTTTCTGTGCAAGTAGACGATAAAGGCTGGGTCAAGATCTATGGTGATGCAAGCAAGATCGACTATTTCAATGCTTCTGGTCAAGAGATTGATCAAATCAAGTTCAGCGATCAGTTGGGCTTAAAGATTCTCAACCTCGAACATAACTCGTTGCAGGCTTTGAACATTAATAAGCTCCAGAAGTTGCAAGTAATCTATTTGGAGGACAACCCCTTCACAGCTGCAACACCGTTGATGATTGGTCGTTTGCCTAACCTTCAGGTGTTGGAAGTAACGCAGATAGGGCATATCTCGCCAAGTTTCACACTAAAGAACTTCCCGAAGTTAGTATCTTTCGATGCTTATCACACACTTAGTCTGACTTCTTGCGACCCTACAGGATGTGAGAATCTACGCCGTTTGAGCTTGGACATGACCTCGGTCTCTTCTGTAAATCTTAGCAAGAACCCTCTTTTGGAGGTGCTGAATGTCAGCGACTCACGCATTAAGAACCTTGATCTCAGCCGTAGTGGAAAGATCAAGCAGTTATATGCCTCTCATTCATCGGGTAGCGTTAATACAGACATCAAGTTTGATAACATTGATGTAACAAGGTGTCCGCTACTTACGATCTTCTATTGTGATGGTAACAATCTAACCAATCTCAACCTCACAAGAAACCCTGAACTCTTCACCTTCTCATGTGCTCGTAACAAGCTAAGAAGCCTTGATTTAACAAAGAACACAAAGCTCTATAGCGTGAATGTTCGTTATAACTATCTTGACTTCGTAACGCTCCCTCAACCTAAAAACTGGTTCGAGTATTATCACGAACAGAATGATCTTGAAGTGAACCCAACCTATAGTGTCGGTTCTGTTGTCGACCTTTCCAGTCGTGTCAATCGTCCTAATTCAACCACAAATGGCGTGCTCTATCGTGTGCCAAAGGATGACCCAACGAAGCCAGAGAAGCTCTCTGCCGAGTATTACGACTATAACAATGGTAAGTTAACACTGAAACGTGCGGTTGAAGGTGAAGTCTTTATCCAGTATGAGAACTCTGTCTTGAAGGATTACTCACTACGCACTGCGAACTTCCGAGTAAAGACTACAGCTGAATTTGGGCAGGACGACAAGGCTTTCTCATTTGTTACTGGCAACGCCCAAGGCTCTGCCATCAAGATGGCGATTGGTGTGAAGGATGCTACGGCAGCAGCTCCTGTAAAGGTGAAGATCGACTTTGGTGATGGCACGAAGGTTGAGAGAATCATTGTAGACGAGCTTCCTACGGGCGTTAATGTTAAAGGAACTCTTACCGGATCAAACGTTGTTACGGTTTATGTACCACAGGATAAGCAGATCACAGCATTAGGAACTGATGGCGTGAAGATGTCTAAGATTGACCTCGATAACCTCCCTCAACTCCGTCACCTCGCTTTGATTCATGCCGACTTAGACTCTGTTGGGCTTGGATATAACAACAAGCTCGAGACGTTAGACCTCTCTTATAACAACATGAGAAAGGTGAGCTTGAAGGGACCTTCTGCTTACTTCGATAAGAGTATATTGACTGACATCAACCTTAGTCACAACAAGTTGGAGACGATCGAGTATAACAACATCACTGTTGTTCGTCATCTTGATGTAAGTTACAACAACCTCGTTAAGCTCGGAGTAAACAATGCCGACAACCTCCGCTCATTTGATGCTTCACACAACCAGTTCAACACCATGCTGCTGAACCATAGTGAGTTGCTTGAGAATCTGAATATTTCTTATAACCAGTTGTCGAGGTTCTACGTTCCTGCTAATGCTCCATTGAAGACATTGGACATCCGTGGTAACTTCTTCACATTGGCTACTATGCCTGATTATCTCGGTCTCGGGCAGGGCAAATTCCTATATGCTCCACAGAACCCATTGGAGATCTCTACTGCTTCCCCTGGTATCGACCTATCCGAACAATATGTAACCAAGAACGGAAAAGTTACTCAGTTCGTATGGAAGAAACTGAATAATCAGGCTCTTATAGAGGGCACAGACTATACCATCAACAAGGGTTCTTCTAAGTTCAAGAACACCAGTACGGGGCGTATCTATTGTGAGATGACACACGAGGCATACCCTGATTTCAAGGGTGTCAATGTGTTCAGAACAACCTCAACAACGCCTATCCCAATGCCAACAAACGTATTGGCAGAGTTCACAACAGTCAACCAGACCGATAGTGTAGAGCTCTCTTTGGCAAGTCCAGTAGCAGGTACTTCGGTTTATTTCGAGTGGAGTGGCGATAATAATGTCTATCAATATACACTAAAGAACACCTACACCCGCTTCCGTGCTAAGTCTAAGGAAGGAGCCAGAGTACGTGTGCTTGTTGCCAACCCAACCGATGAGCTTTCAGTCTTCAGTGTATCAAATGTACAGATGGAGAACGCTGATCTCTCTAAACTGGGGCGTACACACGCTATCACGCTATCGAATACAGGCTTGGAAAGTGTTAAGCTCCCGGCCGACGGACAGTATATTACTCAGCTCAATCTAAGCGGTAATAAGCTCGCTAACTTTGATGTGTCTAAGTATCCAAACTTGTCCTTCCTCACATTAGCTGACAATAAGATCACATCCATTGACCTCTCTCCTGCAAAGAAGTTAGAGAATGCTATGATCTCAAACAACAGCTTGACAAGCATTGTCCTCGATAACCCAATCTTGTGGAACTTAGACCTGAGTGTGAACAAACTGGAGTCTATCGACTTGTCAAAGTTGCCTAAGTTGGATCAGTTGTACCTAACGACTAACAGGTTGACAAAGGTTTCTGTACCTTATGCACAGAACCCAGAGTTGAAGATCCTCAACCTTGTTGGTAACCGTCTACGCTTCTCTACGATGCCTCCGGCTAATGAGAAAGTAACGAAAGGACTATCCAAGAAGCAGCGTTATAACAGATACTCGTACAACCTTCAGGACCCAATTAAGGTTGAATGTGTCAATGGTAAGGTTGATCTCAGCTCTGAGGTGACAGCTGGCGGAGAGCCAACTACCTTCCGTTGGTTCGTTGGTAAGATACAAGTTAGGGATGGCAAGCTTGATGGCGAAGAGCTGGAACTCAACGAATCATACACACTTGAGAATGGTGTCACTACACTGAAACTGGATAAGGCTATTAATAACCTCGTATGCGTAATGACGAATCCTGCCTTCCCAAAAGCCGTTCTTAGCACTGATTACGTTAAGTTTACTCCAACAGGCATTGACGCAGTGAAGACCAATGAAGACGTCAAGATTCAGTTCGTTGCAGGTGGTATTAACATCGTAGGAGGCGAGAACAGCCCTGTAGCTGTTTACTCCATTGATGGCAAAACCATCTATCGTGCCAAGGCCGCAACCGCTGATCTCCACATCTCATTGGCTCCCGGCACATACGTTGTGCGTGTAGGCAATAAGGCTACAAAGATTTGTTTGAAGTAAAAGGAAAGCCTCAATGCGGCTCCTCTACAGCCTCACCCCCGCCCCCTCTCCGAATGGAGAGGGGAGTAAATAGCACCATTTGCATACGAAAGGGAGGTCACAAGTAGGGACAGACGCCCTCGTCTGTCCGCCTTTACGCTCCCTCTTGTCATCCCGTTAGGCACATCCCCTCCTTCGGAGGGGCTTGGGGAGGCTTTCGTTAGTTGTGTTTTTGCAAAACAAAGAGGGCGTTTCTTCACATCGAAGAAACGCCCTTTTCATTGCAAGGAAACGCCCTCTTCAAATTGAGAAGGGCGTTCCTTTAATTAATGATAATACTAACCTGTGGGGACAGACGCCCTCGTCTGTCCGCCAAATCACAGCAAATAACAGCCTCCCCAAGCCCCTCCGAAGGAGGGGATGTTGCCTAACGGGATGCCCAAAGGAAGTGTAAAGGCGGACAGACGAGGGCGTCTGTCCCTACAGGTTCTCCATTGTTTCCAACAGAACAAACAACTTGTTAACTCGTCAACTATCCACTCGTCAACTCTACCTAATCACAATTTTGAATTTTGAACTTTGAATTTTGAATTAGACAAGGGCGTCTGCTTCCGTGGATTCCCATGTTCCTTTAGGAACTCTGTGTCACCTTCAGGCTTCGTGCCATCCGTGTATTCTGTGTTAAAAATACCTTAGCAAAGAACTTATTGATGCTTTTCAACAACAGAACTAATCATAATTTTGAATTTTGAACTTTGCATTTTGAATTAAACAAGAGTCTCCCCTAACTCGCTCCCGTTAGGCACTCCTCCCCTTGGGGGAGGCTGGGAGGGGTTTCATTCCCATGTTCCTTTAGGAACTCTGTGTCGCCTTGCGGCTTCGTGCTATCCGTGTATTCCGTGTTAAAAATGCCCCAGCAAAGAACTTATTAATGCTTTTCAACAACAGAGCTAATCACTCGTCAACTCGAACTAATCATAATTTTGAATTGTGAACTTTGAATTTTGAATTAAAGGTGAGGCTTTTCTTGATAACAAAAACTCCGCCCCTACATTCACATGCAAGGGCGGAGTCAGGGTGAAAACACCCTTTTCTATATCATGATAGAATTTAAAGTTGCATTTATCTACGTGTTAACTTCGGATTAACATACACCTCTCCGATTCCACGGAAAGCACCCATAACAGGCTTCGTATCGGTGAATCGGTTCCAACCATAGGATGAGAAGGTCTGTTCGGAAGCTAACTTCTGTGCCTCACGGAACACGAGATTACCCTTGTTATCGAACGTGAGAAGGATGCTCTCCTTCGTTCCGTTGATGGCAGTCTCATGCTCCTTACTGAAGTCGTCAGCCACGATTACGGTGATGAGGTACTCATATACGCCTGGAACAACCTCTTTCTTACCAACAATCTTACCATTCATCATCTCAAAGCCTTTGCCTGGTGTGAAGCTAACCTCCCACTTGTATTGATTGTCAACGATGAAGTTTGCCTTGTTCGTACCCGTTGCCTCAATGCGAACAGACGACGTCTTCTCTGCTAAGTCACGACTTGGAAGGCGCATTTTAGCCGTTTGCACATAATCGCCAACCACATCGTTGAGCGAAGCCTGTACCACTTTCAATGAGTCAACAAGCCCTATTGCCTTGGCAGTAACCCACCCTACGCGTGGACGCCCCGTCGTATTGGCTTCGACCTTGACGTTTATTTTCCCATTCGTATTGCCTACCTTGATCCAATCTGCCGTCCCATTGTATTCCACGGGGACGTTAGAAGTGGCTATCAAAGAGCGTTCGACAGCCTCATCTCCAGCATAGATATCCTCGCCAGTAGGCAACCCGAAGGTCACACCCTCCTGTTGGATATTCAGTGTGATAGAGTCTCCTTGCTCGTTCTTAACCACCAGCAACGTATTACGCGACTGTTCGCTCGTATTCGGTTGAGCCGTCAGTGATAGTTTCTCTGCCGTTTTCGACACCGTAAGCCACGTATCGAGTGCATAGGCACGAGCAGGTTCTTTACTCATAATCACCTCTTTGGTCTCACCGAGCACACCGAAGTCTGTCTCTGCTTTCACCACCTTCAGCCCCGTTGCATACGCTGGTAAATCATTGTCACTACTGCATGCTGCACCGAAGAAGACCGATACGGCAGCTATGAAGATATAGATATATTTGTTCATAATCAGTATCAATTTATTTTCGTCATGTACTCTATTCCCGGCAGAGTAAACGCATAGGTGTAACTGCCATCAGGCTTCATAATAGGCGACAAGTCCTCTCCGTAAGCCACACCAAAGAACGAATCGACAGCATGACCAGTGATTTGTCCACTGTCTTCAGCCGTTGCGCGCTGCATATCCTCGTCCCATGTGAAGAGTAAACTACCCTTTCCTTCACCGAAGAGTTTGCCCTCCTGCTTCGATCCCGGTATAAGAACTATACCTGCAGGATAGGTATATGTGGGGTCAGTAACAGGTTGCCCGGGCAGCTCAAGTTTGCCTGTTGCGGGGTTATATGTTAGTAAGATCTCATACTGGATACTACCTATCTGCAACTTTCCCTTTAGTGTGTTTGCCACCGAACCCATGCTTAGTGTGAGCGTAATCTTCTTCCTCAAGCTGGTCTTCAGACGCCAAGTACCAATCCAGAAGTCGATGTCCTTATGGTTTTTCGGTAGGAATTGAACGATGCGTAAATCGCCCTCTTGGAGCGAACGCGAATCTTCATTCCATGTGAAGTTTTGGTATTTCTTACCATTGAATATCAATGGTTCGCGTAGCGAAATACCTGTTGGTGTAGTGCAATAAGGCATATCCAATGTCTTATCACCTATAGTCATTGTGAAGCGACGGGTCGATCCGTCGAGGTTGCACTGACCGATTGAGTCGGTGCCAAGGAAGCAGTCGTAGGTATTGACATTCATCCCATCTTTGACGGTGATAATGCCCATCATCATCTCTTCCCAGCTAACGTCTTTAGGCAAGCGAGTGAGTACCATCTCGTTTTTCCACTTCCTTCCACGCAAGTAGATACTATCGTTTGTAGCACGAAGAATGCTAAATTCATAGTCACCTTGCACTCCATCGGGGTTGCCCAACCATGGTTCTGCAAGTGGATGGATCACCTTGTTATACTCATTGAAGGACAACATCGGACCTTGATCCTTGACTACCTCGTATCCAGAAGTAGCCTGTTCCTCGGGATCTTGCACGTCGCCCATAGCCGTTACATGCCCATTCTTGAACTTCAACAAGAGCGTGTAACCACCATAACTATAGTTTTTTCCAGCATAATAATGTAACATCCAGCCACCTTCGGAGGACTCCAATAGCTGGGTATAATCCGATACACTCTTGTCGATACGCTCGGCTGCTGGCTGGTCGAAGAGTGTCTTATCATCATGTAAACACGACTGCAAAGACAGTCCCAACACGATGGTTAAGAATAGAAAACATAGTTTTTTCATTTTCTTCTTTCGTTTATTTCGTTGTTTCAAATGCGTTTAAAGTTGGAGAGGAATGCCTCGGATGGAAATCCCACCCAGCCTCCCCCAAGGGGAGGAGTGCCTAACGGAAGCCAGTTAGGGTGGTTCTTTCTTATCCTAATGATGCCTCGGTGTAGGGACAGACGCCCTCGGATGGAAACCCCACCCAGCCTCCCCCAAGGGGAGGAGTGCCTCACGGAAGTCAGTTGGGGTGGTTCTTTCTTATCCTAATGATGCCTCGGTGTAGGGACAGACGCCCTCGTCTGTCCGCCAGAAATCCCTTGCGTCATGGTCGATCATGTTCCCTTGTGCGGACAGACGAGGGCGTCTGTCCCTACAGGTGGCACGTTGTTGATGTGAAGGGTGGCACGTCGCTGATTCGAAGAAGGTGTTTCCTCAATTTGAAGAAGGCGTCTCTTTGATGCGAAGAGGGCGTCTCCTTGATGTGAAGGGAGGCTCTCTTCCATTCGAGGGGAGGCTTTCTTTGGAATTAAAGAGGTTAAGGGAGTTAAGGAAATGAGAGTCAATAGCAAGATTGCTAAGGCTTTACGCTTTTACTTCTTACTCTTTTTACATTCCCAAGAATCCTCTTTTATCGCTCTTATTCCAGGCTTTCCAAGTTGAGCGTAGCTATCTTTGAACCACGACGAAGGATAGCATTACGGAGCAAATCAATGTCTGCATCCCATGAATTACGCATGTATTCACGCACCATCTTGAGCTTCCGATTGATGATACTCGTACCCTTTGGACCTGCAATCTGCAAGATTTTATTCCATTCCTGAGGCGTACTTGTAACGTAGATAGAGTACAGCTCGGCAATATCCTCTGCTGGATTCTCCATTGAATAAGGTGAGACAAAACCCTGTGAGTAGGCTTGCTTCTCTGGTACTGATGTCCAGTTGCCACTGACATAATCGGCACGTGAGATGTCATCAAACGACTCATCGTAAGGTTTCTTTTGGTTCAGAATATGCATAAACTCGTGGTGCATGGTGTGGAAATAGAACCCCGTCATACTGCCGTAGTCCTTTAATAGGTCGTCAGTAAGGGCATTCACCTTACTTAATGTCACCTTGTAACCACCTTCTGCACTACCTACTACCTCCGTGCGATAGCGTGTGTAGCCCGGAATACCTACTGCAACAATAATGCGCGGAACGTTCTCTTTGACGAAATCCAAGCCCACTGTCTCGGCGTAAGCATCGAACCACATGTACTTAGTGATGATAGCTAACTTGGCAGTCTTTGCTGAATCGGCAGGCACGAAGTTGTAGGCTTTATCGGTTTCTTCCGTCTTCAAGCGGTATTGGAACT
The DNA here is from genome assembly GCF_000377625.1 of Prevotella veroralis DSM 19559 = JCM 6290. Lineage (GTDB taxonomy): Bacteria > Bacteroidota > Bacteroidia > Bacteroidales > Bacteroidaceae > Prevotella > Prevotella veroralis. Next base: position 113,290 of record NZ_KB898328.1, read on the forward strand.
CGATGTTATAAGGCATAGTATAGTTGTTATACAGCCATTGATCGAACTTGTTTCGCTTCAAGGCAGTGGTTGGGAAGATGGAATCACCGCCCACTTTATCATCGTTGCAAGCCGTGAGAACCATGGTTCCGCAGGCTATTACGATAGCAGCCAATAGAATATTTCTTTTCATAAATAGGTCTCCTTTTATTTATTACGTGGGTTAGGAGTAATGCCAGCAGTTATCACGTCTTGCGGTAACTGGATGGCTAAACGTGGATCGCCAGCCTTCATCGTATCGGTGATAGCCGTGACATTCGATTGCACGTCGACCTTTCGTCTGTATATCGTAATGCCATATCGCTTCACATCTTGTAGGCGGAAACCCTCGTGAATGGTCACCAATCGACGCAGTTGCAATATACATTGTAAGAGGGGCTCTTGCGTTGTCTGCTCAATAGTGAACAGTGGGTGTAGCTCCTTCTTAGGCGTTGGCTGCGATGGAGTGTAATATGCCAACGTGTTGTAGAAATCCTTTATCTGGTTCAGAGTCAAGACCACATGACGCTTCGAAAAGGCTGCCAGTTCACTGTTGATATCGGCTACTGCCTTGTCATACTGACCTAAGAGGGCATAAGCCTCGGCGCGTTCAAGGAGGGTGATATCGGTTGTGAAGACTGCAAACTCACCATAGGGAATACCTATTTCAGCCTGTGTATCAATGACCTTAGCCATGTATGGAATCTTACGCAAGGCGTATTTCGATACACCATTATTATAGGTAACGGTGTAGTTAAGGTCTGTTCCGCTGTTACCCCATGGTCCGGCAGCCTGCAAAGTCTCGTTCTTACTGATCAACTCTCCGTGTGCGTACTTGCTACCAGCAAGTATTGGAATACTGATAACACCCCACTGTGAAGGTGCAGGAAGCAGCATGATGTTGGCGTTCTTACTTGCTTTTATGAAGTCATAAGGCTGCACGTTGCCACTGGGACCCAGTCTGTTCCACTCTGCCCAGTTGCGTAGTATGTCCTCAGGGTGGTCTCCTAACACCTTATTAGCATACTCCACCGCCTTGTCGTATTGCTGTGCATAAAGATAGAAACGGGTTGCGAAAGCATAAGCAGCCTGCTTAGTGAAGTGGAATTTAGGCTTAGCATACTTCGTTCCAACAAGTTTCATGCCTTCCACCAAGTCGTTTTCTATATTCTTGTAAAGCTCTGCCAAGGTGCCACGCTCCATGAGTCTGCCCACGACTCGTTCGGGTTGCTTAGGATAAGGCAAGCCCAAGTTGTTCTGCGCAGTGGTCTTGTCATAAGCCTGACAGAATACTGTTGACAACTGGAACATAGCGAAGGCACGACATAACAAAGCCTCTCCCTTCTGCGCATCATAAGCCTCTTTGTCCTTTACCTTATCGATGTGATCAAGCGTTTCATTGCATGTTGAGATAGCGGCGTAATGCGCTTCCCACAACTGATGGGGCGTCTCGGGATTGCTTACCTCATCAATGTCTTTCCATTGATAAGCCTGCTCTTGAAAGCGATCGAAGGCACTCCAAGTGCTGTGCAACTGCTCATCTGTATTGTCAGAGTACATCTCCAAGAGGTAAGCAGGGTGTCCTTGCGGATAAGCACTGACGAGTAGTTGGCTCGATTCAGAGGGTGTCTTCAAGTCCATACGACTATCGGGATACTTGTCCAAGAAGTCGTTGCACGATGTAAAGGCAAGTGCAGCGGACGCAAGCGACAGGCACATTATATATTTATTGACGTTCATCTTCATAAGTTTTAAAGTCCAACTTTTACAGTAAGGGTGAATTGCTTTGGCATTGGTGACGCCACACCACCCACGTTATAGAACTCTGGATCCTGCCCATTGAGTCTCTTGTCAGCATAAAGCAAGAAGAGATTAGTGGCTTGGAGTTTGAGAGAAAGGTTCTGAATAACGCTATTCTTGAACCATTGTGCTGGTAGGTTATAACCGAGGGAAATCTCCTTCATGCGAATAAAGTCGCCCTTTGCAATGCGTACATCACTATAGTTATAAGCGTTGTAACCCATACGCACATTCGTATTTGCCATATACTGGCTCTTTGACAATATACCTGGAACATTCGTAACAACCTCATCGCCAGGTTTCATCCAGCGATTCTTGAAGTCGTTAGTCATAGAGACTAAATCATTATAACGCCCTCGGAACTTAGGATCGAGGCGTACAACGTTACCGAAAGCATAGGTAACGAAGACGTTAAGTGTGAAGCCCTTATACGTGAAGAGGTTGCCAAGTGAACCCGTGTGAGGCGGGTCTGTCGGTCCTTCATACTTGAGGAAGTCGGTCTGGGTACGCTCTTGGAAGTTGATATCATCGGTTGTTACCTCTCCTTTCTCATTGCGCACCATAGGCATACCCTCGTCGTTTATGCCCACAAAGGGTATTGAGAACAACGCACGAGCAGGATAGCCGCGCTTAGCGAAGCCGTTTCCACTGACTAAGCTCATTACATTCCCTTGGTTGAAGAGCTTAGTGATCTTGGTCTTAGCATACGAATAGATGAAGTTCGTAGACCATGTGAAATACTTGTTCCTAACGCCTACTAACGATAGACTTAACTCAACACCACTTGAGTTCATAGAGGCTACGTTGGCTGCACGAATTATCTGTCCGCCCAGCCCGGCAGTAACCATTGGACCGATCTCATCGAAGTTCTTGCGTGTATAATAGTCCATCGTGATACCGAGTCGATTATTCCACAGCGATGCATCAAAGCCCAAGTTCAACTCGTTCTTCTTCTCGTATGTGAGGTTGGCATTGGCTAATTCGCTTATTTCAAGCTGTGGTTCTTGGTCTTCGGAGAATAGTCTAAAGGGATTAGAAGCCGTTATGATGGCGGTTGAATTGCTGTAAGAGGCATCTGGGGGAGTACCCGTAAGGCTATAAGAAGCACGCAGCGTAAGTTTATTCAATGGTGATAACTTATTGAACCAACTCTCTTCATGCACGTTCCAAGCGCCCGACACGTTCCATGTAGGCATCCATCTTGCCTTCGTATCACGTCCCATTTGGTTAGAACCTTCGTATCGCAAAGTACCGTTAAAGACGTATTTTCCCATGTAACTATACGTGGCATTGCTATAGAAAGCAACGCTACGTGAATTGGTTGGGACTATGGTGTAATAGGTGTTGCCAGCCTCTATTGCGCGCTTAAAGTACTCATATACGTAGAAAGGAACCATACCCGCATTGTAGCGCAAACCCACTCCTTCAGATGCATTACGCTGTCTTTCAATGCTCTTAAGCTCCATTCCTCCGAACAAGTTCACTATGTGTTTATCAGCGAAAGTGTGGTTATAATTAGCCGTAGCACGCAAGTCGTAGTCGCTCATTCGGTTGTCCCCCTTATGGTAAAGACCGCCGTATGGCAACACGGTCTGCGGTAGTTTGTTTGGATTCGATGGGTCTTTGTACAAGTACTTATTGCCATCTCGGATGATACCATTGCCCATTGCACGATAAGCCAGTGCTTGGTTGGAATCGTCCTTAATGTTATGTTCCTGCGTAGATGTCATGTATTTGAATGCACCTAACACTGACAACTCAAGGTCATGGATAGGTTTATACTTCAATTCTAACTGGAATCTCGCATCAAGAGTATGCAAGTCTATGTAGTTATTGTCCAACTCGTGGAAGATATTAAACGGTGCATAGTTTGCCACGTAATACTCATTTGGATCCAAAACACGTGATGTGTTGCTCGCATAAGAGTATGGATTGATGTCGAAATCACGCTTCACTTCACCGCCCACAACGTCTACATCCTGTCCAAGAGTACCTGGCGCACGCTGCTTGCGATAAGCTGCTCCACCGATAAGGTTCAATGAGAGCTTATCAGTGAGGTGCTGCGTGAGATTGACGTTGAGTGTATAACGATTCACACTACTCTGCTTGTACCATCCAGGATCAAGTAGCGCGCTGAACGAAGCATAGTAGTTTGAACGCTGCGTACCGCCACTGAAGCTCACAGAATGGGTCTGCATGATGTTCGAAGAGAATAGTTCTTTGAACCAGTTGGTGTTTCGGAACTCTGCTCGTTGTAGATAACGATTGCGTGCTTCGGGCGTATTCTCCAATGCAAACTGCCCCGTTGTACGATCGTAATGATTGATGAGCTCATACATTTTTCCATATACACCATACTCGCTACCATTGAGCACTTCCGAGAGATTCAGCCATCCCTTGTCCGCCAATTCACGATAGATACCCATCTGCTCCTTCGAATCTAAGATGTCGAAATTGCTGTAGGATGGCACCAAGCGAGTGGTGAACTCGCCCGTATAACTAATGTGCGACTGCCCCTGCTTACCCTTCTTTGTGGTTACAACGATGACACCTGCCATCGCACGAGCACCATAGATAGAGGTTGCGGAACCGTCCTTTAAGATTTGGAAACTCTCTATATCGTCGGCATTCAAACCAGCGATTGCCGAAGAGATGAGCGTCTCGGGATTACCAGAAGCTAAATCGTCAGCACCCACATTAGCCGCATCTTCCATGATAACACCATCCACAACCCACAGCGGTTTACTACTTCCATAGATGGACGTAGCACCACGAATGCGTATTTTAGGTGATGTTCCAAAGGTGCCGCTAACGTTCTGCACTGATACACCGGCAGCCTGTCCCTCAAGCGAGCGACTGATGTCTGCCACACCATTGAGGCGCGCTTTGTCGGCATCCAACTTATCGGTAGCACCCGTGAAGAGGCGGCGGTCGGTGCGAGTAAGACCTGTCACAACCACCTCATTGAGGGTTGTTGCATTCGATTTCAATACTACGTGCATGTCCGTGGAAGCCTTTAGTGTCTGCGACACCATACCGATGTACGCCACTGTCACTTGTGGGTTTGCGACGTCAGTAGTCAATGAGAACTTACCGTCAACATCGGTGACTGTAGCCATCTTAGCACCCACCACAGTGACAGTTGCACCAATAACTGGTTCGTTATCATCGGCTGCCACCACCGTACCCGTAATCTTGGTTTGTGCCAAAGTCATGCTAATACAAAGGAAGAGCATGCCCAAACACAGGAGTAGCTTTCTATTCATAAGTATTTAATAAATTAAGTCTTCTTTTGTTTCTAAGTGTTATTAAAGGTGTTCAAACATGTTATTTCCATGAGACCATATAGATTAACAATTACTCATCAAACCCTTTGTTTGCAAGCATTATCATAGCTTTTTGGTGTCAAATAACAATGATTTATAACCCAGAAGTATTATATCTAACGCCCCAAAGATAGGTTAATTTTTTTATATGAAAGTCTTTTTTCGTATCTTTTTTGATGTCAGAAAGGAAAAAAGAAACGAAAGGGACGAAAAGAGCAGACGCCCACGTGCAATTCAAAATTGTGATTAGTTCGAGTTGACGAGTTGACTGGTTGACAAGTAAACAAGTTATTTGTTCTGTGGAATAGAGCACCACAATGTAGGGACAGACGCCCTCGTCTGTCCGCCCATTTACCCCTATGTGTCATCCCGTCAGGCAACATCTTCTCCTTTTGAGGGGCTTGGGGAGGCTTTCGCTGGTTGTGTTCTGGCGGACAGACGAGGGCGTCTGTCCCTACAGGTTGGCATTATCTTTAATTAAAGAAACGCCTTCTTCAATATGAAGAGGGCGTTTCGTCGCATCGAAGAGAGGCTTCCTTCACATCAAGGAAACGCCCTCTTTGTTAGCAGATGGTTGTGTTCACTCTCTCTCCCAATTCGTGGAGAGGGGAGTAGATAGTATTGTTTCCCACAGAACAAACAACTTGTTAACTCGTTAACCCGTCCACTCGTCAACTCTACCTAATCACAATTTTGAATTGTGAACTTTGAATTTTGAATTAAAGGAAACGCCCCCTTTCCTTGCCGGTATCGGCAAAAAACACAGTATTTGTAGCCTAATTCACATCTAAAAGTTTGTCGATAGCAGCGTATGGGGTACATATCAGTGAAGCAATTTGCTAATAAGTATGAGCCATCTGGGCACACAATTAAAGCTCTTGGACTACTTCCGAATCAAGTATTGAGAGCCCTCTCATACACCGCCACATACTCCCGTGCTACCTTGATATGGTCATGGTGCTTGCGAACATAGGCGTAACTCTGGTGACGAAGGGCTGGGATTTGATCGAGATGGGTGACAAGGTGTGTGAGAGCTGACACACAACTCTCATACGAGGGGAGGACATTAATAATCGGGCGGAGCGTTGTCTCGTGTAGAAGAGCATAGTGTTCGGGTTCGCCCCCACCAATACATATAATGCCATGTGCCATCGCTTCAAGTGGATTCATTGATGGAGTATAGCTGTAGAGTTGGTCCATGATAGCATCAGAACCACGCATCGTCCGCACATACTCATCGAAGGGTAAGCCCGTAACAACCTTTAGATTCAATCGATCGGGATAGTCAGCTTTCACCTTCTCAGCCGCTCGCAACATGATATCCGTGCCTTTATACACTGACCGGTTACGACTGATTCCGATAAAGAGATTTAATTGTTTTGGTGGTTCAGGGGCTATCTTCGGTTCGTCCCCCACAACGATTGGAAAGGGAATAAAGGTTGTCTTTGTGGAAAAAAACGGCTGATAGCAACACCAGTATTCGTAGAGTCCAGTGATAATACCGTCACATTCCGCTGCCATCAGGCGGTTCAAGCGTTCCTTCTCAGTGCCAATCCAATCCTTCCGCTCGCTTACTGCCTCTTCATTCTGGCGCAGTTTCGTACCGAAATTGAAGTCGCTATACCGCAAGGGCATCGTCGTTGAACAGGTATGCACCCAATAGTAATCCATGCCGAAAGCCCCCAGAAAGAGTTTTCTGTTGTGCTTTTTGAGGTAACGAAAGATGTGGAAGAGGCGTTCGGCACGCAGTTCAAAGAAGATAGGGTTGATGAATTGCACCACATCATAGCCTCTCAAACGTGGTAAAAGAGCGTATATCTTTGCCAAGAGGCGCACACCTCCCAATCGTCCCGTTGGTCGGCTCACATCAATGTCACGTGGATAATTCTTCCAAAAGTCGCCATTTGAGACCACAGTCACTCGATGTCCAAGTGCGCGCAAACCCATTGCCAGCGTGTTATGAACATTGCTGTACTCGCCTAAGAGGAGGATTTTCATTGATCTATAAATGTGTTTTAGATGTGGAAACGATTGTTGGGGTGGACAGACGAGGGCGTCTGTCCCTACTTTGTGGATGAATGAATTATCATATAAGACTACCTCTTGAACGTCAAAGCCAACAGCAAGATCTTACGTCCCCAAGCGGTGTTGATGAGTCTTCGGAACAGTTTATAGTTACGCGTGTAGTCCTTTTCTGGCAATGGGAAGAGCCCTTGGTCGGTCAGTCGTTGCAATATTTTCTCCAAGTGACCAGCGTCATGAGTGAGGCGAATAACATTATATAGATAGTCCATCGTTAGTTGCGCAATGCGCCGCTCCATAGCTATTCGATCCTTAACAGGCAAGTATTCCACCTTATCCTTCAGTCGGTTGATGATCTTCTCGAAGTCAGTTAGACGCTTCAACTTGCTCTTCAAGTCCCGAGAATGGGTGATGGAACCCTCGTGCTGACGATAGTAATAAGCCTTGTTGTTGCTTACGTAAAGTTTTTCAATGCGTAACATGAGCTGCGGGGTGAACTCTTCATCCTCATGCACAAAGCCCTTTGGGAATCGTAACTCATGTAGGCAGCAACGGCGGAAGAGGTATCCACAGGCACTGGCGTGTATGTTGTTATGCGTCATATAGTCCGTTCCGCTCACCGGACCAGTCCAGTCTGGACTTGGAGTAGCCGTTGGCTTGTCCGAAGGAAAGAACATCACCATGTCTGCATCCTTGTATCTTGCGATGTCAAGGCACTGCTCGTAAGGGCTAATAAGCAGATAGTCGTCAGCATCAACGAACTGAATAAAGTCGCCTTCAGCCAATGTTATGCCTCTATTTCGAGCCTGACTCAATCCTTGATTGTCCTGTCTTAGATAATAGATAGTCGATGACAACTCCATGAGTTCAGCGATGGGTGAGCGTTCAGAGCCATCATCTACGACAATAATCTGGCGTTCCGTCTCAGCGAGCGAGAGCGCAAGAATACTGTTGATACACTCTCGAAGCATCTCAAGAGGCTCATTGTGATAGGTCACGATGAAACTAACTAACGGTTTCGTAAGCCCATTTTGTGTATAAATTGATTGAGTTGACATAAGCGTTTAAGCCCTATTAAATGAAGAATCAATAGTTTCGTTGTACCCTTATAAGGGAGTACTGGGAGCACTGGAGCAGCCTTCGTTGCCTCATAAACATCCATTTGAATGTTCAAAAGTGACTCATAATAAGCTGCTGTCAACGTCCCCCATTGTGCGAGATGACACAAGTGAGCCTCCAAAAGATGGGTTAGCTCTTGTCCTCCAGCACGTGCCGTAATACCTTGAGGGTTATCTGTGTAATAATAAAGACCCCGTCCCGTCGTCCCTATCACACCCGCTTTTGCGAGTAAGAAAGGCAATGTGTAAGCATCTTCAAACGCCTTTCCAACAGGATAGCGAACGCCCTCGAAGAGCCGTCGACGATAGTATTTATTACATGCGTAAGTATGCCGGTAGCCCCCACCAAGCCAATAGTCTCGAGCCGAGGTGAACGCCTTTTCAGAGAAAGTAAGCAACTTCTCGCATTGCTTCTTGCCGTGATGTTGCATCACAGGATACTCCAGTATGTCATATTCCGGGTGCATATCCAGCACTGCAAGTAACGCCTCTATCGTACCTTCTTGGATAAAGTCGTCAGAGTCAATGAAGGTCACATACTCCCCTTGCGCATGCTCCAGTCCCGTGTTGCGAGCCGCCGATAAGCCTTGATTCGATTGATGAATAAGCGTGCAATTCGCCCGTCCTTGAATCATTCTCGAGGCTATCTTTGCCGAATCATCGGGGCTTCCATCGTCAATGATAATCAGTTCCATCCTATCGTCCAACTGCATGAGCACACTCTCCAAACAGCGTTGGATGGTGTCTTCAACACGATAGATTGGAATGATAATAGACAGTAACATGTAATATTATTTGGTGCAAATATAATAAAAAAGAATGGTTTCCGTTCATATAGAAGATGAAAAAAAGCACTAATACCGATGGTTATCTCCATGTCTTGAAGTATATCAGCTTGTTTGGTGGTGTACAAGGACTTAATGTGCTGATAGGCATTATCCGCAACAAAATCGTGGCTTTGTTGTTAGGTCCACAAGGTGTTGGTCTCATCTCATTATTCAACTCTTCGATACGATTAGTTAGTGATTCCACCAACTTCGGCATAGCGATAAGTGCCGTGCGAAGCCTCTCCAGCGATTATGACAATGGTGAGGACGAACGTTTGCAGGCTGATATTCGTATCGTGCGGTCGTGGAGTTTGCTTACAGCTGTGCTCGGAATGGTGGTCTGCATAGCCTTGAGTCCGTTGTTGAGTCACTATTCCTTTTCGTGGAATGGTTATACTTTCGATTTCATCTTACTCTCTCCTATCATCGCATTGACGGCTATCACAAATGGTGAAATGGCTATTTTGAAAGCCGTCCGACGCCTCCGACAGCTGGCAGAACTATCCGTTTATAATGTTCTCGGCACTTCCTTGCTCACCATCCCATTATATTACTTCTTCGGAGAGCGTGCCATCGTCCCCTCTTTACTGCTTGCTGCTTTGGTGCAAGTGGTGCTCACCCTCAGTGCTTCTTGGCGTCTCTATCCGTTCAAACTATCCTTTTCACGTTCCGATTTGGGTGCTGGCTTAGGAATGATTCGGCTCGGTGTGGCGTTCGTACTGGCTGGTGTATTGGGTTCAGGAGCCGACTTCATCATCCGAAGTTACCTCAACAACGTAGCCAATACAGCGACTGTCGGCTTCTATAATGCCGCTTATATGATGACAATGGTATATGCTGGAATGATCTTCTCTGCCATGGAAACCGATTATTTCCCACGTCTCTCGGGGGTCAATCAGCTGTCGTTTACTTTCCGTCAGACCGTCAATCGCCAGATTGAAGTAACCCTTTTGCTCGTTTCCCCACTGCTTGCTCTCTTCCTTCTGTTGCTTCCGCAGCTCCTTGAAGTGCTCTATTCAGGGCGGTTCCTACCCGCTCTTGGCATGGCACAAGTGCTCGTCTTGGCTATGTATGTGCGTGCCGTGCGCTTGCCGATGGAGTATATTAGTTTGGCAAAGGGCGCTTCTCGAGCTTATCTCATCCTCGAATCGACTTACGATCTATTGTTAGTAGCATTGCTCCTCACGTGTTTCAACAAGTGGGGAATCACTGGCGCGGGTATAGGAATAGCCCTCGCTGGTACGCTCCACCTGCTCATTGTCTATGTTTATATGGCTCGCAACTATCGTTATCGACTATCGGCTGATGTCGTGAAACTCACTGCTTTCCAGTTTACATTGGGTATTCTCACCTTCTTCTGCGTGCGTTCTGAACTCTGGCAATGGCGTTGGTGCGTGGCAAGTGGGCTTTGCCTCGTGAGTGCGATAGCGTCCGTTCGGGTGTTAAGGAGTAAGACCGACCTATGGACAACATTAACCCATAAACTCAGAAAAAAGGCTTGAAATGACACCAAAAGTAAGTGTTCTCGTTGCGGTTTATAACACAGCTGACTATCTGCCAGCCTGCCTTAACTCGCTTCTTAACCAATCATTGCATGACATTGAGGTGATTTGTGTGGATGATGCATCGACTGATTCTTCCTTAAAAATACTGCGACAATATGCCATGAAAGACCCACGTGTGCAGGTCATAAGTCTTGATGAAAATAAAGGACAGGCTCACGCACGCAACGTTGGACTATCACGTGCAACGGGCGAGTATATCGCTTTTGTGGATAGTGATGACTGGTTGTCTTTGGATGCACTGTCTTCTGTGGTTAAAGCATTCGACGAAAAGGAGGTTGATTCGGTTCTCTTTCACCTCGTTTATACCTATCCAGACGGGCATACAAAGGATTATCCTATGCCCCAATTCACCACGATGACAGGTGAAGAAGGCTTCCGAAAGAGTCTCACATGGGCTATACATGGGTGCTATGTTGTGCATCGTGAGATACACAAAGCATACCCATACGACGAGTCGCAAAGGGCATATAGTGATGATAACACTACTCGAATACATTATTACAAATCGCGTCGCATAGCTCTTTGTGAGGGCATCTATTATTACAGGCAACAAGTTGCTTCAGTCACGCATGCGGTGAGTGTGCGCCGTTTCGATTATCTCCTTGCCAATGAGAGTATGCGTCGTCAGCTGCTCGACTTGCATGTTTCCGATGAAATCCTTGCTCTTTACGAGACCGAACGATGGTTGAATCTCGTGGGACTCTACTTCTTTTACTATCGTCATCGCCGTTCGCTCTCCCCATCCGACCGCCGTCGTGGACTGGACATCATGCATCATGTGTGGGCAACAATCAACCTTTCTCTTGTCCGCCCCAGCCTCCGTCGCAAGTTTGGCTACCATCCTTTCCGCCGTTCTTGGCTCCTCTTCCGACTACAAGAAGAGCTGTATTTCTGGTTGAGAGGAATCATAAAAGGTCTCCCCAAAGCCCTTTTCTTTAATTCAAAATTCAAAGTCCAAAATTCAAAATTATGATTAGTTCTGTTGTTGAAAAGCATCAATAAGTTCTTTGCTGGGGCATTTTTAACACGGAATACACGGATGGCACGAAGCCTGAAGGCAACACAGAGTTCCTAAAGGAACATGGGAATGAAACCCCTCCCAGCCTCCCCCAAGGGGAGGAGTGCCTAACGGGAGCGAGTTAGGGGAGACTCTTGTTTAATTCAAAATTCAAAGTTCAAAATTCAAATTAAAGCCTCCCCAAGCCCCTCCGAAGGAGGGGATGTCCTCCCCAAAGGTCTTGCTTAACTTCTAAAGTGTGGTTGGTATGAGTTGACGAGTGGACTGGTTGACAAGTAAACGAGTTGTTTGTTCTGTTGGAAAAGCAGCCTCACCCCCGTCCCCTCTCCGAATGGAGAGGGGCGTAAACGGAGTTGTTTGCATACGAAGTGGTGTATAGTCGGAGTGTAGCGAGGCTATGCCTCGTTAGCTGGAACAGCAGAACTAAAAACAAAGGGAACGCCCTTCTCAATTTGAAGAGGGCGTTTCCTTGCAATGAAAAGGGCGTTTCTTCGATGTGAAGAAACGCCCTCTTTGTTTGTAAATAATACTATCTACTCCCCTCTCCATTCGGAGAGGGGGCGGGGGTGAGGCTTCTCCTCTTCTGTCTAACAGCCTCGGAAGCCGGCGATCTGGTCGTACTGCTGTTCCTCCATTCGGCGGTTGATCTGTCGGAGCCAGTGGCGGTGTGTGAGGATAAAGGGTAATCCGATGAGGGAAAGAAGGAGGTTGGAGAGATGCTCGAGATTGAGGTTTCTTCCTAAGATGATGATAGGCACGGGCAGACCGAGCACTATGAATGGCATGAGGTATTGCATGTAAGGAATCTTCGTGTTCGAACGGCTGGCAGAGTGCGAGGCATTCATTGGGAATGACACCTTATTATATATAGCCATTTGAAAGAGTATCCTATAAGTGAATCCAGCGGTATAAAGGAGGAAAGCAAGGACTGTCCATGCACTCACACTACCCACAATCACTGCCGGAACAGAGCACAGAACGGGGATGAGGAGGAGCGCAGAATAGAAATAATACTTGGCTAATAAGAGTTGATATAGGCTGTTTGGCAGCATGACGAGGCACTCGAAATAGTTGCCATCATAGCACATCAAGGGGGTAAGAAAGGCTATGCCGTAGGTAGAGAAACAATAGAGGAGGATAGAATCGGACGTTGCGGAACTCGCATCCGAGCTGTAGGACGTCAAGAACAAATAGAAGATTATAAAGCAGGTGTTGCCGATGAAGGCTCGACGCATACGTTTGTTACGCTGGATGAAACGCACTTCCAATTTCAAGTATTCGCTTAACTCTTCGAAATGTTCCAAGAAGTTGAGCGATAGAACACGGCGTTTTGTCTTCTTCTGAGCCGTTATTGTATATGCTTCATAATAGATATGACGCAGGACAACACGCCTGTTTAGGGCAAAGAGAAAGGTGAGTAAGAGGAGAGTTAGTAGATAAAAAGCGATGTTCCCCCGCATTACTAATTGTGCAAAGAGGGCTGCCCATTCGAAGAGGGCATCGATGGATGGGACGAAGAAGAAGGGAATAAAGAGGAGAGGATAAACCACTATGGGCAGGAGCCAATAGGCGATATGGCGCGAAATGAGCGTTTGCGAGAGTTGATAAAACTGTCCGTTGATGAGACTAAGTACGTAGAAACCAATGATATACCCTACTATCTCCATCGTTCCGAAAGCGGGTGTCAACGTGTGGAGACCAAAGGGAACGGCGATAAGGAGTAAGAATAGGTTGCTTGGTTGTGCTATTTGACGAAAGATGAGATAGTCGGCACAAGCATAACGAGGTAGGGGTAAGAGGAGATAAGGGCGTAATCGGAGAAACTCCTGACGTGTGGTAGCACATCGAAAGAGGTAATCAATGATGAGAAAAAGAGGTAGGAGAACGAAGATAAGACGGTAGCCACCATAACCATCCTGCGTTGCCATGGTCGCAAGTTGCCATCCGCCCCACGCAATATAACCATAGGCAAAGAACCTCACCACATAGTAGATATACCTTGCTATGCGGTTGGCTCTCCTTTGTTTAATGCGTTTTACAGCGAGAGAGAAGTGTTGGTGAATGGTTAGAAGGGTCTCCCAATAAGTCATCTTCGGCTCTTCCTGTATTCTTGTTTATCGATGAATAAGACTTGAAGAGAGATGATATACTACCTTAAATCGACAACTTCTGCACTCGGGCAGTGCTTCTTATTGAAGTTAAAAATGCCATCCGACAGACTCTTGCGTTGGATAGAACTAACCTTAATAGTAGTCCATTTCCCTCCTTGCTTCATCTTTATTCCCTGCAACTGATAGCCCTTGCTAACGGTTACAAAAGCCTCTGACACACTGCGTTTAGCGTTAGTAGACTTCATGTGAACGACGTATGAGCCACCTTGAGACGTCATTGAGAGGTTGTAACCTTGGCGGTACATGGTCATCAAAGCGTATGGGTTCATGGCTACTCGTTGACTCTCTGTAGGGTTAGAAACGTTTACCTCGTTCGTAGACTTCATGTAAGTCCATTGCGTCTTGCCGTTAAACCAAATCGTAGCTTGCGGCGTTGTGGCAACAAACTTAGCCCCTTTGACAGAGATAGAACCGCTGGTGCGACCCGTGCTGGGGCTTGACAGTGTGAAACGAGCCGTGATTCCGCTCTGGTTAGAGACGATCGCAGTTGCCTTATCGAGGCATTCCTTAGCCTTTGCCGCACTCTGTGCAAAGGTGCTGTTAGCCATCAGGATGGCTACAAATAATAGTAGATACTTAATTTGTTTCATTGTCGTATTGTTTTAATCGACGTGTTTCTTTCTTCTTAAAGTTGTTTTTCAGTGACTGTTACCCACGTAGTGTTGCCATGAGATTATCGAGGCTTACCTCGTCACTGATCAGTACCTCACGTGGTTTAGAGCCTTTCGCAGCCCCCACGATACCGGCTTTCTCCATCTGATCCATCAGTCTTCCGGCACGGTTGTAACCGATAGAGAAGCGACGTTGAATCATACTCGTTGATCCTTGTTGATTGACAACAATGGCGCGAGCAGCCTCTTCGAAGAGCGGATCGAGGCTGTGGGTATCGAGCGAACCACCGCCAGCTGCCTCGTCATCAGACAATGGCTCTGGTATTTCCAATGGTGCCACAGGTCCCAGCTGATTAGCGATAAACTTCGAGATACTCTCTACTTCAGGTGTATCTACAAATGCGCACTGCACACGAACAGGGTCGGCTCCGTTGAGATAAAGCATATCTCCACGTCCAACAAGCTGTTGTGCACCCGGTCGATCGAGGATAATTCGAGAGTCCATCATCGCTCCTACGCGGAAAGCAATGCGTCCCGGGAAGTTCGCCTTGATGTTACCTGTGATGATAGAGGTCGTTGGTCGCTGTGTAGCAATAATCATGTGGATACCAACGGCACGTGCTAATTGGGCGATACGAGTGATTGGCATCTCCACTTCCTTACCTGCCGTGAGGATCAAGTCACCGAACTCATCAATGATAACAACGATGTATGGCATGTATTCATGCCCTTCCTCGGGATTGAGGTGATGGTTCAGATACTTCTGATTATATTCCTTTATGTTACGAACACGAGCTGCCTTGAGTTTATCGTAACGCTCATCCATGAGCACACAAAGCCCTTTCAGCGTCTTAACAACCTTCTGTACGTCAGTGATAATAGGCTCTTCTTCGTTCTCCTCAACGGCTGCCATGAATGGTTTAGCTATTGGGGAGTACACGCTGAACTCAACTTTTTTAGGGTCAACAAGCACTATCTTCAATTCATTCGGGTGTTTCTTGTATAAGAGCGAAGTGATGATAGCATTCAAACCAACGGACTTTCCTTGTCCAGTAGCGCCCGCTACGAGTAGATGAGGTATCTTCGCGAGGTCGACCATGTACACATCATTGGTGATCGTCTTGCCTAATGCAATTGGTAACTCCATCTTCGACTCTTGGAACTTCTTAGAGTTTAGGATGGAGAACATCGATACTATGTTAGGTTTCGCATTAGGAACTTCAATGCCAATGGTGCCCTTTCCCGGCATAGGAGCTATGATTCTTATACCGATGGCAGCAAGACTTAGGGCGATATCGTCCTCTAAGTTCTTTATTTTAGATATGCGTATGCCCTGCGCGGGAGTAATTTCATAGAGCGTGATAGTGGGTCCTACCGTTGCACGTATGCTTCGGATCTGTACGCCGAAGTCGCTTAGAACCTTTATAATGCGGTCTTTGTTCGCTTCTAACTCATCATGGCTCACATAGTTAGTCTTGTTATCTGAGTCGTACTGCTTCAACAGGTCGAGTGTAGGGAACTTCCAATTCGTGAAGGGCTCACGTGGGTTTATAGGCGTTAAGAGTAATTCTTCATTGGCAACAGTGTTCCCTTTTGCCTCCTCGGTCTTATGTGTGTCTTCCACATCAAAGCCCGGTTTGTCATCCTGCTTATCGGTCTTCTTCTTTGCAGAAGGGGCTTTTATGTCAGGGAACGAATCGGGGAGTCGCTCCACACCAGAGGCTGTGGTTGATAAGTCGATAGGCTCTGCAAGAGTTGGATCGATCGTTTCCTCCTCATCATCCAACGCCTCATTCGGCATGACCTCATCATCTTCTTGCTCATTGTCAGTACCTCCGTGGAAATGATCATGCACCACCGTGAACTTCACCTTATTACGTATGTAGCCCACAGGATTCAGTAGTTTGCGTACGATGGTGATAGTTTCTGCGGTCAAATAGGTAAGGTATGCGATCATAACTATCACTAATAACGACACCAAACCGGGTGCTCCTATAAGGTTCTCCATATATTGCACGCAGAATGCGCCATGGTCTCCTCCAGGGTTAAAGACCTGATCTCCCATCAAAGGAGTTAGGAACTTGGCAAACGTAACAGACCCCCATACCATCATAAGAGCCATTCCGAGAAACCATTTCAACAAACTTATCTTCTTGTAAGCACCCATCATTCGAACGCCACAAAGTGCTATGAAGGCGGGAATAAGGAATGCCGGAATACCGAAACAACGTGAGATAAGACCGTAAGAAAGCAATGCTCCGATAGAACCGCAGTAGTTCTGGAACTCACGAGCACTATTCTGAACCTCTCCGGGACGCATATCTACAACCAAACTCTGGTCTGCCTGTCCCGTAGAAAAGTAACTGAAGAAAGCAATGCAGATGAATATAGCAACGCACAAAAGTATGAGTCCGACCACAAACCCCGTCTTGTCATTAATGATATTATCGAGTCCCAGTGCCTCAGTGAACGTCTTGCTCTTGCGTTCGGATTTCTTCTTTGCCATTTATCTTATCAATGTTTTATCCTTGCAAAAGTAATAATTTCATGCCACATAAGTACAGGTTTTAATACTTTTTTTATACTTTTGCAAGTCAGTTGAGTATTGGAAATGAATAAAGTAATATATAATAAGTTCGATAAAAGTAGGATATCTCAATTACCAAGAGTGACCTTTCCCGGTCGAATTGTTGTCATTCTCAATGAGACGGAGGCTGAGAAAGCAGTAGACTACTTGCTCTCCAGAGATATTATAGGCGTCGACACGGAAACAAGACCAGTGTTCAAAAAGGGGCACCGACGCAAGGTTGCGCTCTTACAAGCATGTGATCATGAGGTGTGTTTCCTCTTTCGTCTGAACTACATGGGGCTTCCTGATTGCATAAAGCGGTTCTTGGAAGATACCACGGTGCCCAAGGTTGGACTCTCACTAAGCGATGATATGCTCATGCTTCACCAACGCGCCAACTTCAAACCGGGCTATTTTATTGACTTACAAGACTATGTTAAGTCGTTAGGAATCGAAGACATGAGTCTTCAGAAACTATATGCTAACGTTTTCCACGAGCGTATTACCAAGCGTCAACAGCTCTCCAACTGGGAGAATGAGGTGTTGAATGATAAGCAGAAACTCTATGCTTCCACCGATGCTTGGACTTGCATCAAACTCTATGAACGCCTGCATGAGATGAAGGAGACGGGCGATTACCAATTAGTTGTTGTACCCACTCCGGAATCAGCAACCCCTGTTGAGGCTTCACACAAGGCTGAATAAGTCTGTGTGCAAGCCTTTTATTGATTGTAAGATGAAAGGAATTTAAAACGAAAAAACACTTATGTATAAGCAAATATACTTGAAGCGAGGAAAGGAAGACAGCCTGCTTCGTTTCCATCCATGGATCTTCTCGGGTGCAATCAGTCGAATAGATGAAGGATTGGAAGAGGGAGATATCGTCCGAGTGATGACCCATGACAACCACTTCATAGCTGTTGGTCACTTCCAAATAGGCTCTATCTCTGTACGTGTTTTATCATTCCATGATATCGAGATTGACGATGAGTTCTGGGAGAGCAGGCTCTCTGCTGCCTTGCAGGTACGCAATGCCATCGGTGTAATTCGTCAGTCGGGTGAAGGCAAGGAGGGCTATCCCAATACCACATACCGCCTCGTTCATGGTGAAGGCGACAACCTTCCCGGACTTGTAATAGACGTATATGGCACAACAGCTGTTATGCAGGCTCACTCTGTCGGGATGCACGTCTGTCGTGAAGTCATTGCTCGCGCACTGGTGAAAGTGATGGGAAATCAACTCGATAGTATCTATTACAAGAGTGAGACCACCTTACCCTTTAAAGCCGACTTAGGGCAGGAGAACGGGTTTATCTATGGTCAGACGGATAACAACATAGCGATAGAGAATGGTTTAAAGTTCCATATTGATTGGTTGAAAGGACAGAAGACTGGCTTCTTTATTGACCAACGGGAGAACCGCAGTTTATTGGAATACTATGCCCAAGGACGCAGTGTTCTCAATATGTTCTGTTACACGGGTGGATTCTCAGTGTACGCTATGCGCGGTGGAGCTAAGTGTGTTCATTCTGTCGATAGTTCGGCGAAAGCCATCGAACTAACCAACAAGAACATCGAAATAAACTTCCCCGAAGACACGAGACATGCGGCTTTCTGCGAGGATGCCTTTAAGTATCTTGATGACAACGAAGGCAAGTATGACCTCATTATACTCGATCCCCCGGCCTTTGCCAAACACCGACAAGCATTGAAGAACGGGCTTCGTGGCTATACACGTCTTAATGTGAAAGGCTTTGAAAAGATACGCTCTGGCGGTATTCTCTTTACGTTCAGTTGCTCGCAGGTAGTGACTAAAGACAACTTCAGACAGGCTGTTTTCACAGCTGCCGCACAAGCGGGTCGAAAGGTGCGGATACTCCATCAGCTTCATCAACCAGCCGATCACCCCATCAATATATATCATCCTGAAGGCGAATACTTGAAGGGCTTGGTGCTATATGTTGAATAAGATCAAGCGTTACATAGCCTCGGAACAGCTCTTAAAGCCTAAGGCTCATTGCCTTGTAGCCCTTTCGGGCGGTGCTGATAGCGTCGCCCTGCTGTTGACAATGCGCCAGTTAGGTTATGAGACAGACGCTGTTCATTGCAATTTCCACCTCCGTGGCGATGAAAGCAATCGTGATGAGGAGTATTGCCAGAGCCTGTGTAAACAATTAAACATACCTCTTCACATTGCTCACTTTGATACTTTGATCTATGCCGAGGTGCATAAAGTGAGCATAGAGATGGCTGCACGTGAACTGCGTTATCATTACTTCTTTCAGTTGAAAGAGGCTCTTGGGGCTGATGCGATATGTGTTGGGCATCATCAAGAGGATTCCGTTGAGACTATACTCATCAATCTTGTGCGTGGAACGGGGCTTAGCGGTATGCTTGGAATCCGTCCGAAGAAGGGCGATATCGTGCGTCCTCTGCTCTGCGTGAGCCGTAAGGAGATAGAAGAATACCTCCATCAGCAAGCTATCTCGTATGTTACTGACAGTACAAACCTCGTTGATGACGTTGTAAGAAACAAACTCCGATTGAATATTTTACCCCAGTTAGCAGCCATCAACCCGTCTGTTAACGATGCTATTCTTACAACGGCTCGGCACTTGATGGATGTAGATAAGATTGTAGAAGAATCTTTATTGCAGGCGTTACAATCGGCTGTCAAGCCTCTTAGGAATAGTCAGGAAATATCTTTCAAACGTCCTTTCAGACCCGAAGAGAATGTTCCTTTTGCTCTTGATTTACAGGTTGTTCGGCAATTCCCTGCGCCTTCTTATCTTCTTTTCTATGTGTTGAAACCACTCGGATTTACTACTTCTCAGATTACAGAAGTAGCCGAACTTGCAGACGAAAAGACGGGGCAACTATGGGAGTCAACGGCTTATGAGCTTACGCACAATCGGCATTCTCTGCTCGTTCTACCGCTTGAACACGATATTCCACGCCCACTCGTCATTCCTGAAACGGGGCGTTATATCTATGATGAACATACTTCTATCCGACTAACGACGTCTTTTCGCAACCCACAAACACCCCTTTCTTTCTCGAAGGATGCGAATATCATCGACTTAGATGCAGCCTCCATCCGTTTCCCTTTGACCCTTCGTCGAACAGAGGTGGGCGATCGTTTCACCCCATTGGGTATGCAGGGAACGCAATTAGTAAGCGACTTCTTAACCAATCGGAAGCGTAATCGCTTTGAGAAGCGCACGCAACTTGTCTTGCAAGATGCCACGGGGACAATCTTATGGGTAGTCGGTCAGCGTATCAATCACCACTTCCGCCTCACCGAATCAACCACCAAGTGTTTGCGTGTGGAGGCTCTTGTCTAATTCAAGAGAAGCCTCACCCCCGCCCCCTCTCCGAATGGAGAGGGGAGTGAACAGTACTGTTTGCAAACAAAGAGGGCGTTTCCTTGATGTGAAGGAAGCCTCTCTTCGATGCGACGGAACGCCCTCTTTGATTGAAAGAAGGCGTTCCTTCCATTTTAAAACATCATTATCTCTATCTCTTTCTATTGCTACCTTGCTAGCAAATAGTACTACTCACGCCCCTCTCCATTCGGAGAGGGGATGGGGGAGAGGCTTTAATTTTGAATTACAGCGAATAGCATGTACGATGATAAAAGCCCCTCGCTTTGTCTAAAAAACATTATTATAAGCGGGCTAATTCATAGAAAAGTAGTATCTTTGCACATTAGTATGTAATTATAAAACATAGGTAGTTTAGACAATAATTAAACATTCATAATCGTGGCTGAAACAAAGTATATCTTCGTAACGGGCGGTGTCGTTTCCTCTTTAGGGAAAGGTATTATATCGTCATCTATCGGTAAGCTCCTGCAAGCAAGGGGTTACAACATCACCATCCAGAAGTTTGATCCGTACATAAACATCGACCCGGGAACGCTAAACCCATACGAGCATGGGGAGTGCTACGTAACTGTTGATGGTATGGAAACCGATCTCGACCTCGGTCACTATGAGCGTTTTACAGGCATACAGACCACTAAGGCAAACTCAATGACCACTGGTCGTATCTACAAGAGTGTCATTGATAAGGAGCGTCGGGGCGATTATCTCGGTAAGACCATACAAGTTGTTCCACACATAACAGACGAGATTAAGCGGAATATCAAGCTCCTTGGCAAGAAGTATCACTATGACTTTGTGATTACAGAGATTGGTGGTACGATCGGAGATATTGAGTCGGCACCATTCTTGGAGGCTATTCGTCAGATGAAATGGGAACTCGGCAAGCGTGCTATCAACCTCCATTTGACATACGTGCCCTACCTCCGTGCAGCGGGCGAGTTGAAGACTAAGCCCACACAACATAGTGTGAAAGAGTTGCAGAGTGTGGGTATTCAGCCTGATATCCTCGTGCTTCGTACAGAGAAGCACCTCGATGATGACATTCGTAAGAAGGTAGCTGCTTTCTGTAACGTAGACATGGATTGCGTTGTTCAAAGCGAGGATCTGCCCAGCATTTATGATGTTCCTATCAACATGCAGAAGCAAGGTTTGGATGCAGCAATACTCCGTAAGTGTGGCGAGGAGGTTGGTCCTACACCGGGCTTAGGTCCTTGGAAGGAGTTTCTTGACCGTCAGCGCAAGGCGAAGAAAGAAGTACATATTGGTCTCGTGGGCAAATATGATCTGCAAGATGCATATAAGAGTATTCGTGAAGGACTGCTTCAAGCAGGTGTATATAACGATCACAAGACCGTTATAACATTCATTTCTTCAGAAGAGATAACTGAAGATAACGTTGCAGAAAAGCTAAAGGGACAGGACGGAATAGTGATTTGTCCGGGCTTTGGACAGCGTGGTATCGAAGGTAAGATCGTAGCTGCTCATTACACACGAACCCATGACATCCCAACGTTCGGAATCTGTCTTGGTATGCAGATGATGGTTATTGAGTTCGCACGTAACGTCCTCGGATATAAGGATGCGAACTCTCGTGAGATTGACGGAAAGACTCCGCACAACGTTATTGACATCATGGAGGAGCAGAAGAACATAACCAACATGGGTGGAACTATGCGTTTGGGAGCTTACGAGTGTGTGCTTCGTCAGGGTTCAAAGACATTTGATATTTATAAAAAAGAGCATATTCAGGAACGCCATCGTCACCGTTATGAATTTAACAACGACTATGAGAAAGAGTTTGAAAAGCATGGTATGCAGTGCGTCGGACACAATCCTGAGAGTGAGTTAGTCGAAATCGTTGAGGTATCGGGACTACGTTGGTACATCGGAACTCAGTTCCATCCAGAGTATCAATCGACGGTTCTTCACCCCCACCCATTGTTCCTCTCATTCGTAAAAGCATCTATAGACAATCAGAAAAAACAATAAATGGATAAGAAAACTATTACTGGGTTTATCCTTATAGCCCTAGTACTTTTTGGTTTTGCATGGTGGCAACAACCATCTAAAGAGCAGCTTGAACAACAACAAAAAGAGGCTCTTCTCGATTCGATAGCAGCGGCTAAGAAAGCTCAAAGTCAGCAACTGCAAGCAGCAAAACTGGCGCAGCAGAAGGCGCAGGCTGCCACTGATACTACTGCTCTCTTTCATTCGGCACTGAATGGAAAGGCGCAAGATATCACACTAAAGAACGGTAAGGTGGAGTTGACCCTATCGACTAAGGGCGGTGTTGTTCGTAAGGTAGTTATCAAGAACTATGTAGGTCATGACATCGATGTAAAGGATGGTTCTAAGGATCAGAAAGACCTTACTTTATTCAGTGGGAACGATCAGAACCTTAACTTCATGCTGTCTGCTAAGACCTCAAACATCGAAACAAAGGATCTTTACTTTACGCCTTCTAATGTCACCGATAGCACCGTTACGCTTACTGCTGAGGCTGGAAAGGGTAAGACCTTGACGCTGAACTATACCCTTGGAAAGGATTATCTCCTTCACATGTCATTGCAGGCTGAAGGCATGAGTGGTATGTTTGCACCTAATTATAACCAAATGGATATCAACTGGGAGGATAGGTGTAGACAGCAAGAACGTGGCTTTATGTTTGAGAACAGATATGCTACTCTGACCTACAAGAAGCACGATGGCAGTACAGACTACCTCAGTGAGACCTCCGAGAAAGAGGAGACTACAGAGGAGCCAATGGACTGGGTGGCTTTCAAGAATCAGTTCTTTTCAGCAGTGATGATCGCTAAAGACAACTTTGCAACAGGTGCACAGCTCAAGAGTACACCGCTTGAGAAAGGGACAAAATACCTCAAGCAATATGCTGCCAACATGAAGGCTGGATTCGATCCAACGGGTAGGAAGGCATCAGAATTTGAGTTCTACTTCGGTCCGAACGACTTCCGTCTATTGCAATCAGTCGAAAAGGAGAGTCGCTTCGGGAAAGACCTTGACATGCAGAGACTCGTCTATCTCGGGTGGCCACTGTTCCGTATTATCAACCGATGGTTCACTCTTTACGTCTTCGATTGGCTAAGTAAAGTGTTCCCAATGGGCGTTGTGCTCATCCTTATCACCTTATTATTAAAGCTCATCACATACCCAATGGTGAAGAAGAGTTATATGAGTTCGGCTAAGATGAGGGTGCTGAAACCAAAGCTCGATGAGGCTACTAAGCAGTTTAATAAGCCTGAAGATCAAATGCAGAAACAGCAAGCTATGATGCAAAAATACGCCGAGTATGGTGTGAGTCCATTATCTGGTTGCTTGCCAATGCTTATCCAAATGCCTATTTGGATTGCGATGTTCAACTTCGTACCAAACGCCATCCAATTGCGTGGAGAGAGCTTCCTTTGGATGAAGGATCTCAGTACTTACGACCCAATCTGGTCGTGGAATAGCGACTTATGGCTTATCGGTGACCACCTCTCACTGACGTGTATTCTATTCTGCGGAGCCAATCTTCTCTACTCTTGGTTCACAATGCAACAACAGAAAGATCAGATGGTTGGACAGCAAGCAGACCAAATGAAAATGATGCAATACATGATGTTTGCGATGCCACTCTTCTTCTTCTTTATGTTCAATAACTACTCTTCTGGACTGAACTTCTACTATTTCGTCTCCCTCTTCTTCTCGGCTGCTATCATGTGGACATTGCGTAAGACGACCAATGACGAGAAGCTCTTAGCAATCCTCGAGGCGCATAGGAAGGAAGCAAAAAACAATCCGAAGAAGTCGAGCGGTCTCTTTGCTCGTATGCAAGCATTACAAGAGATGCAGCAGAAACAGCAAGAGGAAATGCGTAAGAAACAGGACGATTTAAACAAACAAAAGAAAGGTCTATAACTATGAACAGGAACTTAACGGTCGCAATGACAGCTGCGTTGATGATGACGGGGACTGTGTCTCAGGCACAGGAAGTCAATATCGGACGTAGCAACATCACGCTGAAAAGCGACCTGATGACGCCTGAAGCCCTTTGGGCTATGGGTAGAATCGGGTCGGCACAAGCCTCTCCTGATGGCAAGAAGATCGCTTACCAGGTAGGCTACTACAGTGTTAAAGAGAATCGAGGACATCAAGTGATTCGCATCATGGATGCCGATGGTAAGAATGACAAACTACTGACTACTTCGGCTCGAAGTGAGGGTGATGTGGCATGGTTGGACAACCAGACTCTTGCTTTCCTAACCGATGGTCAGCTATGGACAATGTCGATCGATGGCAGTAATAGACATCAATTGACTCACTCTGACATAGCCATCGAAGGCTTCCGATTCTCACCTGACAAGAAGCGCGTGGTATTGGTCAAGAGCATTCCTTATCACGGCACTATCAAGGAAAATCCAGATGATCTTCCAAAGGCAACAGGTATGTTAATCACTGATATGAACTATCGCCATTGGGATCACTACGTAACTTCTAATGCTCACCCATTCGTTGCCAACGTCACTGCTAATGGCGTGGATGCAGGCAAGGACATACTTGAGGGTGAGCCGTATGAGAGTCCGATGGCGCCTTTCGGAGGGATAGAACAGATTGACTGGAGCACTGATTCAAAGTCAGTTGCCTATACTTGTCGTAAGAAGGAGGGCACTCAATATGCTATTTCTACCGATGCCGACATATATATATATAATGTGGAAACGGGTAAGACAACCAATCTCTGCAAGCCAGCCGACTATGTTGAACCTAAGATTGATGCGACAAAGAGCATGCGAGATCAGGCTGTCAACCATCAGTCAGGAGACTTTAATGTAGGCTATGATGTCAACCCTAAGTTCTCACCTGACGGCAAATACATTGCTTGGCAGAGCATGAAACGCAATGGATATGAGAGTGATCGCAATCGACTCTGCGTCTACGAACTGGCAACAGGACGCAAGACTTATGTTACAGAGAGCTTCGACTCGAATGTAGATGACTATACTTGGAGTGCTGACTCTAAGTCTTTATACTTCATCGGAGTATGGCATGCAACCGTTAATGTCTATCAGACCAACCTCAAGGGGGCTGTTCGTCAACTAACAAAGGGCGACCACAACTATGTAAGTATCGCTCTGTTAGGTAATAAACAGCTCTTAGGTATTAGACAGAGCATATCTCAACCGAATGAAATCTACGCTATCACGCCCTCAAAAGGCAATGCGGATAGCCAACAGACACAGCTTACTTTCGAGAATAAACACATCTTCGACCAACTCGCTTTAGGCGAGGTTAAAGATCGCTGGGTCGCTACTTCAGACGGAAAGAAGTTACAGGAATGGGTCATTACACCGCCTCACTTCGATCCTAACAAGCGTTATCCAACTCTCTTGTTCTGCGAGGGTGGACCTCAAAGTCCCGTCTCTCAGTTCTGGAGTTACCGCTGGAATCTACAGATCATGGCGGCTAATGGCTATGTAGTAATAGCCCCGAACCGTCGCGGACTACCGGGTTATGGCAGTGAATGGAACGAACAAGTGAGTACCGATTGGACGGGTCAGTGCATGCGTGATTACCTATCGTCTATTGACGACGCAGCGCAGAATTTGCCCTTTGTTGACAAGGATAACTTAGCCGCAGTAGGTGCTTCTTTCGGTGGATTCTCGGTTTACTACCTTGCAGGAATACACAACAAGCGATTCAAGTGTTTGATTGCTCACGATGGAGCATTCAATCTTGAGAGCATGTACACGGACACTGAAGAGGCTTGGTTCAGCAACTGGGAGTATGATGATGCGTATTGGAACAAGGACAAGAGTGCGTCTGCTCAACGCACATACGCCAACTCTCCACATCTAAACGTTGATAAATGGGACACCCCGATACTATGTATCCATGGTGAAAAAGACTATCGTATTAATGCCAACCAAGGCATGGGCGCATTTAATGCCGCTCGATTGCGTGGCATCCCAGCAGAGCTCTTGCTCTTCCCAGATGAGAATCACTGGGTGTTGAAACCACAAAATGGTATCCTCTGGCAGCGTACCTTCTTTAATTGGCTCGACCGCTGGTTGAAGAAGAAATAAGCATGAGGAGGACTGGTTCTAGGTATCCTAATTGTTTTTAAGATACCTAGAACTTCTAGGAAACTAGCACTCATGAGAAATACAAAAGATAATAATCAAGAAAAAACAAAACAATCAATTATAATGGTAGAAACAATTCAAAGAAAGCTCAGTGACAGTCCTAAAGCCCGTTGGACAGCCCTGATTATAGTTGCATTTACTATGATGATGGGGTACTTCCTCACTGATGTAATGTCGCCATTGGAGGCACTCTTGGAGACTCCAAAGGCTCAGGGCGGACTCGGTTGGACGTCAAGTAACTACGGATTCTTCGCTGGTAGTTATGGACTTATCAATGTCTTCCTACTCATGTTGTTCTTCGGTGGCATCATATTAGACAAGATGGGCATCCGATTCACAGGTGTTATGGCATGCTCGTTGATGGTCGCCGGTGTTGCAATTAAGTACTTCGGCGTTAGCACCGACTTTGGTGATAGCGTCTTCTCTATCAGTGCTTTCAACTTCAGCTTACCAATGTCTGCGGCCGTAGCATCGCTTGGTTACGCTATATTCGGTGTGGGTTGTGAGATCTGCGGAATCACAGTTTCAAAGGTAATCACTAAGTGGTTCACTGGTCACGAACTTGCTCTTGCGATGGGAATACAGGTAGCTTTGGCTCGTCTTGGTACTGCCGGTGCCATGATGGGTTCGTTACCTTTTGCCAAAGCGATGGGCGGTCACGTTAGTGCGCCAGTCCTTCTTGGTCTCGTTCTACTCATCATTGGTTTGCTTGCATTCATTGTTTACACCGTAATGGATAAGAAACTCGATGCGTCAACAGAGGCAGTTGAGGGACAGAATACGGCAGATAGCGAGGATGAAGGGTTCCACTTCTCCGACTTGAAGTTTATCTTCTCCAACCCAGGTTTCTGGTGTATTACAGCTCTATGTCTGCTCTTCTACAGTGGAGTATTCCCATTCCTAAAGTTTGCAACAAAGCTGATGATTGCCAATTATAACGTTTCCGACACCTTTGCTGGAGTGCTCCCAGGATTGATACCATTCGGTACCATCCTCCTCACCCCATTGTTCGGAACGCTTTACGACCGCATTGGTAAGGGTGCAACTCTTATGCTCATTGGTAGTACAATGCTCACCTGTGTACACTTCATCTTTATGATTCACATCCTCCCAGTGGGCTGGTTTGCAGTTGTAATCATGCTTGTTTTGGGTGTAGCATTCTCTTTGGTGCCATCTGCGATGTGGCCAAGTGTACCTAAGATCATCCCTATGAAGCTCCTCGGTTCAGCGTATGCAATCATCTTCTACATACAGAATATCGGTTTGAGTTTAGTTCCAATGGCAGTTGGATCATTCAATAAGAACGACCCAAGCTACTTCTCCATGGAAGCGTTCTTCACCTCTTGTGGTGTTGCAGCCATCGTTGTTTCGCTCGTTCTTATCGTCATTGATAAGAAGAAGAAGTACGGTCTTCAGGAGGCAAATATCAAGAAGTAAAGCCTCGCCCAGCCTCTCCAAGGGGAAAAGGAGAAGCCTCACCCCCTCTCCGAACCAACGGTCACAGACCGAAGGGAAGTAATGGAGAGGGGAGTAGATAGTACCACTTTTCCAACAGAACAAACAACTTGTTAACTTGTCAACTATCAACTCGTCAACTCTACCTAATCATAATTTTGAATTATGAACTTTGAATTTTGAATTAGACAAGGGCGTGAGCTTCTGTGGATTCCCATGTTCCTTTAGGAACTCTGTGTCGCCTTTAGGCTTTGTGTCTTCCGTGTAATCTGTGTCAAAAATGCCATAGCAAAGAACTTATTGGTGCTTTTCAACAACAGAACTAATCATAATTTTGAATTGTGAATTATGAATTATGAATTAAAGAAGGACTACTTGTCCTTCTTTGCCAGACATCCTATGCAATACTCCCTACGCTTCTTTGTAATGCCAAAGAGCTGATACATACCGGGAGAGAGGGAGGAAATGTTGAGGGAGGAATGCCTGTTTGTGGGATTCGGGAGATGGAGGAGAGTGACACCCTGCATGCTCCGCAGTTCATACTGCACGATGTCTGCCTGCTTCACCATCGGTGGTAAGGTGACCGATTGACCATCGGTTGCGAGCAAGGGGGCTTTGTGTTGAGAGGGTTGAGACGACAGTTCCTGAAGAGCGGGACTCTCGTTTCCGTATCTGTCCATCGCTGTCACGGCAAAGTAAAGACCCTCGTTGACATTGGAGAAGTGCAACTGGTTACCTCTGAAACGGGCGTATAAAAGATTACGTGCATTGCGTATGTCGACAGGATAAGACCTACTGGCATATATATTATAATAAGGTGCATTGCCCTTCCAACGCATTGTCATCCCTCGTTCGGAACCATATTCTACGAGTGGCGACATCGCCTCTGTCGTTGGAGCCGATACTGCTCGTCCCCCCTTCGTGACGGGTGGCAAGGCAAGAGAAGAGTTGAATCTACATTCAAAATCATAGATTCCTTGTTGGTTAGAAGTGAGGAAGTAAGAACGGAAATGAGCGTGTCCCATACCCAAGGAACGACTGACGTACATCTGTCGAGTCATATCCGACAATCGCCAGTTGCCCTGTCGTGGGTCGAGGAAGTACGTTCCCAAGCCCGTAACAACGTCCCTGCTGTATCGGTTCTCCACCCAGTCTGCGATGAAAGGAAAGTAGTTCTCGCCACGGAAGTATTGCATAGGATAGAGTTGATCCATTAGACCTTCTCGTAACCACTCTTGCGCTTCTTGTGCCACACGATCACGTGCATTGAAGTTCTTTGAGCTGTATCTACTCAAGTCAGAGTACTTCCCGATGGGCGAACATGACATCTTCACCCATGGCTTGATAGCCTTCACTTCATCGTGAATAGCCCGCACAATCGCTGTTATATGCGCCCTTCTCGCCTCGGGGGTATCGCCATTTCGATACGAAGGGAGCGGCCATCCATCGGGATAACGTATGTAATCGAGGTTGATACCATCAATGTCATACTTCCTCGTAATCTCTCCGCAGATGCGAGCAAGGTAGCCCGGCACAGCCGGGTCGGCTGGGTCTAAATACGAACCAGTGGAATAGTTGCGCACACGGAAGCCCCTTTTTATAATGGTCCGACAGCCCAGTGTGTTCTTCATACCCACTGGTATGGTGGCAATCCACGCATGAATCTCTATGCCACGGCGGTGACATTCATCGATAGCAAAGGCTAATGGGTCATAACCGAAGCCCGGCGCACGCCCTTCCACACCTGTGATACAATGATCCCAAGGCTCTATCTCGGATGGATAAATAGTCGCTGCACGCACACGCGCTTGTAGTAATACGGTATTGATATGCGCCTTTTGATAGCTATCGAGTATGTCTCTCAGCTCTTGCTTTTGCTTTTCTATATTCTCTTTCGACGTTGCGTAAGTCTTAGGCCAGTCCAAATTCGATAGTGTGGTGAGCCATACTGCACGTGTCTCTCGCTTTGGTTGCGGTAGAGTGAGATAATCCGCAATGTTCGTTTGAGCCTGCGATTGCAACGTTAAAAAGCCTAATACAATAAGGTGAAAAAGTCTCATAAATGATGAATTAAGAATGTTATAAAGCCTCCCCAAGCCCCTCCGAAAGAGGGAGAAGCAGCCTCACCCCCGCCCTTTTACAGCCTCACCCCCGCCCCCTCTCCGAATGGAATAACCCCTCCCAGCCTCCCCCAAGGGGAGGAGTGCCTAACGGGAGATAGCTTGGAGAGACATCCCTTCATTCAAAGAGGGCGTTCCTTCGCATTAAAGAGGGCGTCTCTTCACATCGAAGAGAGGCTTTCTTTGCATGAAAGAAACGCCCTCTTCATTTGCACCCCCACTATTCCTGCTAACGAGGTACAGCCTCGCTACCCTGAAACTATATGACATGAGCATTCCAGCAAACCCTTATTTCAAACAGAAGTAATCATAATTTTGAATTGTGAATTATGAATTTTGAATTAAAGAAAGGCTCCCTCTCCCCAAGTACTGACCTGTAAGACTTTCCTTGCAGTTGGCTACTTCCTCGGGAGTACCAGCTATCACGAGGCGACCGCCTTTGTCTCCTCCTTCGGGACCAAGGTCGATGACGTGGTCAGCACACTTGATGATGTCAAGGTTATGTTCGATGACTATAATGCTGTGACCGCGTTCGATGAGTGCATGGAAGGCTTTGAGCAATCGCTTGATGTCGTGGAAATGAAGTCCAGTAGTCGGTTCGTCGAAGATAAAGAGCGTGGGATCCTTTTGCTCCTGACCAATGAAATAAGCCAATTTCACACGTTGGTTTTCACCACCCGACAGCGTGGACGAGTTCTGACCGAGCTTGATATACCCCAAACCAACATCCTCCAAGGGCTTTAACTTATTCACTATCGCGCGCCGCTTATGCTCCGTAAAGAACTGAATAGCCTCCGATACAGTCATATTCAGCACGTCATTGATGTTCTTACCATGGAACTGCACGTCAAGAATCTCACGTTTGAAGCGTTGCCCGTGACAGGCTTCACACTCCAAAACAAGGTCTGCCATGAACTGCATCTCAACCGTTATGACACCCGCTCCCTTGCATTCTTCGCATCTACCACCGTCTATGTTGAACGAAAAGAACTGTGGGCTGAAGCCCATCTGTTTGGCTAATGGCTGTTCAGCAAATAGCTTTCTGATCTCATCATACGCCTTCACGTAGGTCGCCGGATTAGATCTTGTACTCTTACCGATGGAGTTTTGATCGACAAACTCCACGTGTTTTATCTGCTTCCAGTCGCCTCCAAGACTTGAATACTCGCCCGGGACTTCGGCAACCTCATCCAGTCTGCGCTTCATGGCAGGGTAGAGTATGCCCTTGACGAGCGATGACTTTCCACTGCCACTCACCCCTGTTACAACCGTGAGGACGTTCAATGGGAATCGAACATTTATGCCCTTGAGGTTGTTCATGCGTGCTCCTTTCAGTTCGATAGCCATATTCCAAGGGCGACGAGAGGTTGGAGTGGGGATCGTTTCAGCCCCCGTAAGATATTGAATAGTATGTGATTTCGGGTATTCCGACAGTAGTTTCTTCGATTCGGCATTGCCTGCTTTGTCCTTACCGGTGGGGTCAAGGTGCTTAATATCCGACACTTTGCCTTGGAAAACAATCTCACCTCCGAGTCTGCCAGCGTCTGGTCCCACGTCAATTAAGTAATTTGCCGCCCGCATAATCTCCTCATCATGCTCCACAACTATCACCGTGTTGCCCAGAGCCTGCAGCTCCTTGAGTACGTGGATGAGCCTGTCAGTATCGCGACTATGCAGTCCGATGGACGGTTCATCAAGTATATACAACGATCCAACGAGCGAGGATCCAAGCGAGGTGGTGAGGTTAATGCGCTGACTCTCACCTCCACTCAACGTATTCGATTGGCGATTTAGGGTCAAGTAACCCAATCCTACGTCCAAAAGGAACTGTAATCTGTGGGTGATTTCAGTGATAAGTCGCTTGCTAACTTCCTTTTCGTGTTCCGTAAGTTGCAGTTTGTCAAACCATTGCTTAAGCTCAACTATAGGCATATCAACGAGGTCTGTGATGGCACGACCGCCTATCTTCACCCACGAAGCCTCCTTTTTTAATCGCGTTCCACGGCACTCTGGGCATACAGTCTTCCCTCTGTAACGACTCATCATGACGCGGTATTGAATCTTATATTGGTTCTCTTTGACCATTTGGAAGAATGAATCAATGCAGACACGGTCGTGTATATCCTTCTTCCGATCGCTTGGCAGTCCCTTCCATAGGCACTCCTTCTCTTGCTTCGAAAGCTCGAAGTAAGGTTTAAAGATGGGGAAGTCGTCTTGAGCAGCACGTCGGCAGAACTCTTCCTTCCATGCTTCCATCTTGTCACCATGCCAACATTGCACGCAACCATCATACACTGACAACCCCGAATCAGGTATGACTAACTTCTCATCAATGCCTATCACGGAGCCAAAACCCTCACAGGTTGGGCACGCACCAAGCGGTGAATTGAACGAAAACATATTGTCGTTGGGTTCTTCAAAGCGTATCCCGTCTGCTTCGAAACGTGTAGAAAAGGTGTAAGTGAGCTTTGCGGGCAGTATCATCAGGCGTAGTGTGCCGTCTCCCTCATAGAAGGCTGTCTCGCAAGAGTCGGTTAATCGAGAGATAGCATCCTTTGAGTTCTCCACCGACATACGGTCTATTACAAGGTAGATTTCGGCTTTCTCTTTCTCATCCGATGGTTTTTTCTTATCCTCAGAAGAGTTATCAGTCTCATTTACAGGGTGTTCTTCAAGCCAATCCTCTATGCGAATGAACTCTCCATTGACGTAGATACGAGAATAACCCTCCTGCATTTCCATCTCCAGTTGTGCCTCCTGCGACCGCCCTTCGACTACATGTAGAGGCGAGAGAATGCAGAACTTCGTCCCTTCAGGATATGTTTTTACACATTCGATGACGTCATCAACGGTGTGATGCTTCACCTCTTCGCCCGAAATAGGGCTGTAGGTGCGTCCGATACGAGCGTAAAGCAGACGGAGGTATTCGTAGATTTCAGTCGAAGTACCCACCGTTGAACGTGGATTACGTGCTATTACCTTCTGCTCAATGGCTATTGCTGGGGGCAAGCCTTTGATGAAGTCGACCTCAGGCTTCGCCATTCTCCCAAGGAACTGACGTGCGTATGCCGACAAGCTCTCTACGTATCTGCGTTGTCCCTCGGCGTAGAGTGTATCAAAGGCAAGGGACGATTTGCCCGAACCCGACACTCCCGTGATAGCGACGAAATCGCCTTGAGGAATCTTAACATCAATGTTTTTGAGGTTATTCACCCGTGCTCCTTTTACCTCGATATACTTTTTCATAACCTTAATAAATCTTATCTCTACACAATGGACATGCTTAAAAGAAGTTTAAGCATGGTTGGGAATTGTGCAAAAGTACGAAAAAACTTTGGTTCTTTGTGGCTTTTCGCTTATATTTGCAGCGTATTTTTGATTTTAAAAGAATAAGATTATGAGAGTTAAAAAGTTATTGGTAATGGCTCTGATAGCCCTTCCTACAATGGTAATGGCGCAGAGCACTTATGAGCCAGTGGGCAGTTCGGATAACAAAACACCATTAGAAAACAAGACTGTAAACCCTGTTTACCAGCAGTGGTTGAGCCAGTATGTAGAGGTAGGACGCAAGATTAACGATATATCTGCACAATATCAACGTGAGGTGGACAAGCGTGGTTACCCTAAGAAGAAGACAGTTCAAGCTAAAATGGAGCTTGTTAGCCAGTACATCTATTTGTTGAAACAAGAGCGTGATACGCCCGATTTGAATCAAAACCTTGATGTTCAGAAGGTCAACGATAAGATAAGTCTATGGCAAAGTCAGCTTGATGGATTGGCAAACTTGCTGAAGAAGATCTAAAAAAGAGCATTAGACAATACGCATGAAGGCGTCAGAAGTTCTGTTAATCGAACTTCTGACGCCTTCAGTTGTTTGTGGGGACGAGTGGAATTAAGGGTTACGATCAATCCTTGGAGTACTCCTTTCCGTCCGTATCAAGCAATACCTCTCGGTCACCGATGCGTGCCTCGAAGTACGGCGGTTCGTCTCTTAGCGATATACTGTCATATATGAAAGGTGCGACGATGGTGTCTTTTCCATCAGGGAGGATCAGTCCCAACTTACCGTCCAGTTGTGCGATAAGCGGCATGGTACGCAAGTCGTCTACATAAACATAGCATGTGCGGAGGAACTCATACTTAGGTTCTACGAGTATGCGACCCCTATAGTCAAGGATTCCAAAGCGTCCGTTGCGCTCGATGACCTCGTGATACTTGATGTAAATCTCACGTATCAAGTTCAAGTATCTGACCATCTTTCGCTTGTCATTGACCAACGTTACAAGATAAGCAAAGGTGTCGGAATAGTTCGCCATAGCACGAGCAAGGACGATCTTCATGTCTAATCCCTTGATAACCTTGCGATTCAAGTCGATGTAATGGGCAATGGCTGCCTCTTTCTCCTCCAACGATAAGTCCTTTAAATGCTCTTCGAAGCGCAACATCTGTTGCTTACTTCCGCGCATAGCCTTGATATATCGGTGGATACGACGCCCCATTTCCATGCAAACGAAATGGCGTATTCGTTGCTCCTCTATCGGATCCGTGTATTCTTGGTTGAAGTTATCTATCGTAATCATGGGCGTTACCTCCTATGTTTTTCGCCAAAGTTACTGACTTTTCGTGGCTCCACCAAGAATTATAAAGAGTTTTTTATAAGTTCAATGTAACATCCTTTCCGAATGGAGCAAGGCATAATCCAGCCATCTTAAAGTGCTGCTTTGCGAAGGGAATCCCTATAATGGTTATCCCCAAGAGAAGCCCGAAAAAGACATGACAAAGCCATGCCCACAAGCCACCGAAGATAATCCAAAGGATGTTAAGGGGCAGGGTGAGGCACCCGAAAGTATTGTCGGTGTTATGCACCTCAGCCCCGAACGGCCATAAACAAAGCAATCCGAGCTTGAAAGTTTGTATAGCGACAGGGATCCCAACGATGGTTAATGCCATGGCAAGACTCCCCGTGAAGTAACCGATGGCAGCCTCCAGACCACCGAAGAGCCACCACAGAAGGTTTCCAATAAAGCGCATATATATAATAAGGTGTAAGTTGCTAAATAAGGTAGGAAGTGTGAGGAGACGAATTAAATCGTCTCCGTAATCTCCTCCAAAGGCTTCCGTTTCTTTTCATTCATCGGACAGTCAGGGGCGATGTGACCAATAGGAATCACCGCAATAGCTTCATATCCAGGGCGAGGGAAGAGTTCGGCGAGTTTCGCCACCTTATAGTTACAAACCCAGCAGCTGCCCAATCCCCGTTCAGCAGCAGCCAAACAGAGGTGCTCGGTGGCAATGGCTACATCAATATCTCCGTGTGACTTGCCATCTTGGGGGCGTACCCAACAGGCATCCACAGCCTTCATACAAATGATGTAAAGCGGTGCTGAATTGATCCACTCACGTGCGTAACATTCCTGCAAACGCTTGCGTGCCTCGGGAGACTTGACCACAACGAACTTCCAAGGCTGTTTGTTCACTGCCGAAGGAGCCATGCGTGTCACTTCAAGGATATACTTTAAGTCCGCTTCCGACACTGGCTCGTCAGTGAATTTACGTACTGAAAAGCGCTTTTGTGATAGTTCTAACAAGTTCATAATACCTTTGTTTTTAATTGATCTTTATAATAGAGAAGCGCCTTGATAACCACCTGTTCCGCCTCTTCGAGCGTACAATTCAGTTTGCCACCGGCTGCATCTGCATGTCCACCACCATTGAAGAACTTCGTAGCCATGGGCTGACAATGGAACCCGTTACATGACCTTAGGCTCACCAAGACGGTGTTTTGTTTCTCAGTATCTTCTCTCAACGATATGCTGAGTTTAAGTCCTTTAATCTGTTGAGGGACATTTACAAGTCCTTCCATGTCCCCTTTGATAAAGTGGAATTGCCTCATATCCTCCTTCGTAACGGTGAAATAAGCTGCATGTAACTCCTCAACGACCTTCATCTTATTGAGAATTATATGCGAGCGGAGGCGCAGTGCGTTCGTAGAATAGTTGTGGAACACTCGGTTATAAATCTCATCTTTATCAATCCTCTTCGTTAGTAGCTGTCCAATAATATAGTAGATCTCTGGTCGGGAAGAGTTATAAGTGAAGCCACCGGTGTCTGTCATCATACCGCAATATATACATTCAGCACACTGACGGGTCATCGTCTCGAATCCACCTAACTGACAGATGAGGCGGAAAACAATCTCACTTGTGCTCGACATATCCGGTCGGGAGATAGCCAGCGCACACCCTTCATCAGGGTCCAAGTGGTGGTCGATGAGTAAACGAGGGGCTTCGGACGATTCCAATGCCTCCTGCATTGCATCCACACGGGAGGGCTGGTTGAAATCGAGACAACACACCAGATCAGCCTCTTTAAAGATTCGCTCCACCTCACGAGGGCGTCGGTCATAACGAATGACAGTGTTGCTACCCGGCAACCAATGTAAGAAATCGGGTGTAGCATCAGGCATACACACCTTCACGTTGGTTTTTCCTGTCCCATTCAGATAGTCCATCCATGCCAGAGAAGAGCCCATGGCATCGCCGTCGGGAGCTCTGTGAGCACAGATAACAATATTTTTTGCAGTGGTAAGCAACTGCCGCAACGAGGTGAGTTCCTCCTCTTTTAATAGGTTTAAATCCATTGTGTGTTGTTCTTCTTTTAGATGGATTGGGGTGAAAAGAGCCTTATCTCGAGGAGTAAGACTCGGATAGAAAGAATCTATTAGACATGAGGATGCGTGCCTCCTGTAGCTTGCATGATTCACACATCCTCGATGTCCTCATTATTTAAAATAGCTTAGCTGGGTAAGTACCATCGTCTATCAACGACTGAATCTTCGCAACGACACTCTCGCGATCGGCAGCGTATGTAACGCCAAACCACTTGCTCGTCGTGTCGAGCACCTTCACCGTTGCAGTGCCATCGTTGATGAGTTTGTTCACCATCAGCGGTATGAAGTACTCCGCCTTCTTGTTTTCTATGTTCTTCGGATCCGATAAGAACTCCTTGAAATAAGCCTCGCTATAATCGAAGTAATCAGGTGTGAAGCCCCATACATTCATAGAGACAGGGGTGTTATCGCTCACTGCCACCCATTCGCCCTGCTCATCCTTGTACTTCACTTCGCCGTCACGACGCTCAATCTCGGTGCGTTCCACAACCGTTGTGAGGTTACCCTCTGCATTCGTAGAACAGATACCGCGCGCCACAGTTCCATTATCGCTAAGGGTGTTACCAACGCGGAATCCAACCATAGCATACTGATTCTTAGCACCTTCGGGGAGGTCGGCAAGGAACTTACCAATGACCTTGAAGCAGTCACGATTGTAGAAATCGTCGCAGTTGATGACGCAGAAAGGCTCCTTGATAACATCCTTTGCCATCAAAACAGCATGATTGGTGCCCCATGGTTTCTCACGTCCTTCAGGTACAGAGAAGCCCTCTGGCAGTGCATCAAGGCTTTGGAAGACTAACTCGGCAGGGATATGTCCTTCATACTTAGATAGTACCTGCTTGCGAAACTGGTCCTCGAAGTCCTTACGAATGACGAATACTATCTTGCCAAAACCAGCCTGAATGGCATCGTAAATAGAGTAGTCCATGATGGTTTCACCATTGGGTCCGAGCTCATCGAGCTGCTTGAGACCACCGTAGCGGCTTCCCATTCCAGCCGCAAGAAGTAATAATGTAGGTTTCATTCTTTTGTATTTATATCATTAATCTATCGTGGTTTGCTAAACAGACCATCTATTGTTATATGCTGCAAAGGTAACAAAAAGATTCATATATCAGCGTGTTTTTAGACAGAATGAACATGCTCCTTAAATTCAAAATTCATAATTCAAATTAAAGCCTCCCCAAGCCCCTCCGAAGGAGGGGATGTCCTCCCCAAAGGTCTTGCTTAACTTCTAAAGTGTGGTTGGTATGAGTTGACGAGTGGATAGTTGACAAGTTAACAAGTTGTTTGTTCTGTTGGAAACTATGGAGAACCTGTAGGGACAGACGCCCTCGTCTGTCCGCCCATTTACCCTTATATGGTATCCCGTTAGGCAACATCCCCTCCTTCGGAGGGGCTTGGGGAGGCTTTTCTTGGCTGTGTTTTGTCGGACAGACGAGGGAGTCTGTCCCTACAGGTTCTCCATAGTTTCCAACAGAACAAACAACTTGTTAACTTGTCAACTATCCACTCGTCAACTCTACCTAATCACACTTTTGAATTGTGAATTATAAATTTTGAATTACACGTAGGCGTCAGCTTCTGTGGATTCCCATGTTCCTTTAGGAACT
The DNA here is from genome assembly GCF_000377625.1 of Prevotella veroralis DSM 19559 = JCM 6290. Taxonomy (GTDB): domain Bacteria; phylum Bacteroidota; class Bacteroidia; order Bacteroidales; family Bacteroidaceae; genus Prevotella; species Prevotella veroralis. The sequence continues at coordinate 151,722 of NZ_KB898328.1, forward strand.
CTGTGTCGCTTTCAGGCTTCGTGCTATCCGTGTATTCCGTGTTAAAAATACCTTAGCAAAGAACTTATTGATGCTTTTCAACAACAGAGCTAATCACAATTTTGAATTTTGAACTTTGCATTTTGAATTAAACAAGAGTCTCCCCTAACTCGCTCCCGTTAGGCACTCCTCCCCTTGGGGGAGGCTGGGAGGGGTTTCATTCCCATGTTCCTTTAGGAACTCTGTGTCCCTTTTAGGCTTCGTGCCATCCGTGTAATCTGTGTTAAAAATGTATTAGCAAAGAACTTATTGGTGCTTTTCAACAACAGAACTAATCATAATTTTGAATTATGAACTTTGAATTTTGAATTGCACATGGGCATCTGCCTCTGTGGATTCCCATGTTCCGTAAGGAACTCTGTGTCGCCTTTAGGCTTCGTGCCATCCGTGTAATCTGTGTTAAGAGAAGCCTCACCCCCGCCCCCTCTCCCAATGGAGAGGGGAGTAGATAGTATTGTTTTCCACAGAACAAACAACTTGTTTACTTGTCAACCAGTCCACTCGTCCACTCATACCAACCACACTTTAGAAGTTAAGCAAGACCTTTGGGGAAGACATCCCCTCCTTTGGAGGGGCTTGGGGAGGCTTTAATTTGAATTATGAACTTTGAATTTTAAATTATAAAAGAGGGTCTTTTAATTGCAAGCCCATAACAATAAACAAGGCAGGAGGGACGTTATATAGTCGTTATGGTAGGTAAGTGTCTGAAAACAAGTATATTATTTGTGTTCTTCCTGATGGTTACGCAGGTAGCTATCGGTCAGTCTTTTACGCTGCAAGGAAAGGTGTCTGACAAAGATGGAAACCCCATTGAATTAGCGTCCGTGATGGTTGTTTCGCAAGGAAAGTTGGCTATGACGAACCTAAAAGGCGAATTTCACATGCAGTTACACAGCGAGGATTCGGTGAAAGTACGCTTTTCGATGATTGGTTATAAGAGTAAGGAGCGGGTGCTCCGACGCCCACAAGGGAAGCAGACGCTGCTCGTTCAACTCCTTGATGACAATGAGATGCAGGAGGTGGTAGTAGAGGGTAAGACCAAGCAACATGGTACGACCGAGGAACTCGACGTCGAGAAGATGAAGCAGGGACCCTCTGCTACGGGCAACGCAGTCGAAGAGATGGTGCAGACGCAAGCGGGTGTCTCCACTCATTCCGAGCTCTCCTCGCAATACAATGTGCGTGGTGGTACGTTCGATGAGAACTCTGTCTATATCAATAACATTGAGGTCTATCGCCCCTTCCTGGTACGCAGTGGGCAGCAGGAGGGCTTGTCTATCATAAATCCTGACATGGTTCAGAGTGTCGGCTTCTCAACTGGTGGCTTTGAAGCAAAGTATGGTGACAAGATGAGTTCAGCCCTTGACATCACTTATAAGCGTCCGAAACGAACCGAAGCGAGCCTCACTGCCTCCTTACTTGGAGCCAGTGCGTACCTTGGAATAGCGTCAAAGAAGTTCACTTGGACTAATGGTGTGCGTTATAAAACGAACCGTTATCTACTCGGATCGTTGCAGACTAAGGGTGAATATAAGCCCTCGTTCTTGGATTATCAAACCTATCTTTCATGGCAGCCCAGCAAGCGTTGGCAGATAGACTTTATAGGAAATATATCGGACAACCACTATAACTTCCAACCAGAAGACCGTGAAACGAACTTCGGAACACTGCAGAATGTGAAGAAGTTCCGTGTTTACTTCGATGGACAAGAGAAGGATCTCTTCCGCACTTACTTTGGTTCTCTCTCCATCACACGCCATCTCTCGCCTCGAACAGACGTATCGCTCTTGGCGTCGGCATTCTCAACAAAGGAGCAGGAACGGTATGATATACAGGGACAATACTGGCTTACGCAGACCGAGACATCGGAGAATCTGGGCGTGGGAACCTATATGCAGCACTCGCGCGATTACCTGAAAGCGAACGTGAAGAGCCTCAAGTTAATGCTACAACATCGAATGGGTAAACACAAGATTGACGGTGGACTGACTTACAAGATAGAGCAAGTTCGAGAGAACTCTACCGAGTATGAGTATCGTGATTCGGCTGGTTATAACGTGCCACATACCGGTCGGGATCTTCGCATGATATATGCGCTTCGGGCGAAGAACGAGCTGAATGCTAAGCGAACAGAAGCCTATCTGCAAGACACATGGAACTTCCAAACACGTGATTCAGTGCCAACGCTCTTCACGTTAAACTATGGTGTGCGTTTCGCCCATTGGTCGTTTAATGGCGAGAGCATCGTTTCCCCACGTGCTTCCCTTACCATTACTCCGGGCTGGAATCGCAATCTTAGCTTCCGAATAGCAGGTGGTTTGTATTATCAAGCACCGTTCTATAAGGAACTGCGAGACACTTCCATGATCAATGGTGTTACCTATGCAACCTTGAACGAAAGGATTCGTTCGCAGCGATCTATCCATGCCTTGGCATCGATGTCCTATCGTTTTGAGATGATGGGCAGACCGTTTAAGTTCACAGCCGAAGCCTATTACAAAGCCTTGTCACGCCTCGTACCTTATTCAGTAGACAATGTGAAAGTCACATACTATGGTGATCAGCAAGCCACGGGACATGCAACAGGATTAGATCTAAAGCTCTTTGGCGAGTTTGTTCCTGGTACTGATTCATGGTTGACACTAAGTGTTATGAACACAAGAATGCGTCTGAACGGAAAGAGCATACCGCTCCCGACCGATCAACGATATGCACTGAATCTATACTTCACAGACTATTTCCCGGGTACGACGAGATGGCGTATGTCACTCAAGTTAGCCTATGCGGACGGTCTTCCCTTTGCTGCTCCTCACCAAGAATTAGAGAACAATTCCTTCCGAGCACCAGCCTATAAGCGAGCCGATATAGGTATGAGTTACCGTTTGATAGGTTCTGATAATCGTAGAAACTCCGTCTTCAAGAATGTCTGGTTAGGGCTTGATTGCTTAAACCTATTCGGTATCAACAATGTCAATTCATACTATTGGGTGACCGACATAAGCGGTCAGCAATATGCCGTACCGAACTTTCTTACGGGTCGACAGATTAATGGTAGGGTGACAGTAGAGTTTTAGTTCTCATATTCCGTAGGGTCATCAACACCAGCATCAGCGAATGCCTCCTTGCGTTCCACGCATGTTCCGCACTTGCCGCAGTGTATCTCTGAACCCTTATAACAGCTCCATGTCTTGGCGTAATCGATGCCAAGAGCAGTGCCACGGCGCACGATGTCAGCCTTAGAAAGGTTCGTGTAAGGAGCCTCGACACGCACATCAACGAAGGTGCCAGCCGATGTTGCCTTATCCATGGCATCGATAAACTCGGGTCGACAATCAGGGTAGATCGTGTGGTCGCCACCATGATTTGCAATATAAACACGCTTTAGTTCGTGGCTTTCCGCTATACCCGTAGCAATCGCCAACATGATTCCGTTGCGGAAAGGAACCACTGTCGACTTCATGTTCTCTTCCTCATAATGCCCCTCGGGGATGGCTTCTGCACCTTCAAGTAGCGAACTCTTGAAGTATTGGTGCATGAACGTTAAGGGTATAGTTATGTGTGGTATGCCCAGCTTCTGACAGTGGTATTCTGCATAAGGTAACTCCTTCTTACCATGGTTCTGACCGTAATCAAACGATATAGCTAAGGCTATTGTCTCCGCCTTGTCATATAATAAGGTGATGGAATCAAGGCCTCCACTCACAATAATAACAGAATCTTTCATATCCAACGAATTAATCAATAACAATACAGCCCAGTGCTAACTGCGCTTTACAAAATACCCGATTAAGGGTAAACCATACGTGCAAAATTACAAAAAAGATACTAATCTCTTCCCTAATTCATCGAAAAGTAGTATTTTTGCGGTAGGTTAGTAATCACATTAAAAAGTATATATAAAGAGATGAAAATTAATGATTTCAACTTCGCCGGACATAAGGCTATCGTCCGCGTAGACTTCAATGTGCCATTAGATGAGCATGGACATGTAACAGACGACACACGTATCCGCGGTGCTCTTCCTACCTTGAAGAAGGTGTTGGAGGATGGTGGTGCCCTCATCATGATGAGCCACATGGGTAAACCAAAGGGTAAGGTTAAACCTGAACTATCATTGAGTCAGATCGTTAAGAACGTTAGCGATGCCTTAGGAGTTGATGTTAAGTTCGCTAAGGACGCTGGTAATGCTGATGCAGAGGCAGCTGCCTTGAAGCCAGGTGAGGCTCTCTTGTTGGAGAACCTACGCTACTATCCAGAAGAGGAAGGTAAGCCAGTAGGTGTTGAAAAGGGCACTCCTGAGTATGACGCAGCCAAGGCTGAGATGAAAGAACGCCAGCAGAACTTTGCAAAGAAACTTGCTTCTTACGCTGACGTGTACGTTAATGACGCCTTTGGAACAGCCCATCGCAAGCACGCATCAACAGCTGTTATCGCTGATTACTTCGATGCTGACCATAAGATGTTGGGCTTCCTTATGGAGAAGGAAGTTACTGCCATCGATAACGTCCTACGTAATGCTAAGCACCCATTCACAGCCATCATCGGTGGTTCAAAGGTAAGTTCTAAGCTCGGAGTAATCAAGAATCTCCTTGACAAAGTGGACAATCTTATCATCGGCGGAGGTATGGGTTACACCTTTATCAAGGCTCAGGGCGGTAAGATCGGTAAGTCTCTTCACGAGGATGACCTTATGCCAGAGGCATTGAATGTGATAGCTGCTGCGAAGGAGAAGGGCGTTAACCTCTCATTGTCAGTGGCTACTGTTTGTGGCAAAGAGTTCTCTAATGACACTGAACGTAAGGTATTCCCAATTGATCAGATACCTGATGAGTGGGAGGGAATGGACGCTTCTGAAGAGAGCATTGAGGCTTGGAAGAAGATCATCCTAAGCTCTAAGACCATCCTTTGGAATGGTCCTGTAGGTGTGTTCGAGTTGGAGAACTTTGCTAAAGGAACAGGCGAGATCGCTAAGACCGTAGCACAGGCAACACAAGAGAACGGTGCTTACTCACTCGTTGGTGGTGGTGACTCTGTAGCTGCAGTCAATAAGTTTGGACTTGCAGATAAGGTTTCTTACGTATCTACTGGTGGTGGTGCTATGCTCGAGGCAATCGAGGGTAAGGTGCTTCCAGGAGTAGCTGCAATCAATAAGTAAGCGCATTGCTTGCACTTAGATATATAAGCCGTCGTTCCGTAGGGGGCGACGGCTTTTTTGCTAAATGACCCCTTCAACCTAAATAATGAATATTAAGAACCTAATAATGAGTAGTTTATCGTTACTATCGGGACTATCTGCAAATGCGTTCACAACCGATAGTTTGACACAGATGAAAGGATTTCCTACGACCGAAACGGGTATCGAACAAGGTGTATCAGCCTGTTTCGCAGGACATATAGGAGCGTATATTGTGATGGCAGGAGGCTGCAATTTCCCTGTTAACACGCTCGCTCCCGACAGCAAGAAGAAGTTTTATAAAGGTATATACAGCGCATGTTCCACCACAGGCGACCAGCTGACATGGACGCAGATAGGCTCCCTGCCCGAGCCAATAGCTTATGGTGTTGCCGTGTCATGTGCGGACGGAATGATCATAGCAGGCGGTCAGAACGAGAGCGGAAGCAAGCATGGTGTCTATCGCATTACGCTCGCTAAGGATGGTCAAGCACGTGTGACAGCCCTCCCCTCTATGCCTTGCAAGGTGGATAATATGGCTGGCGCACTCGTCGGTCGACACCTATATATCGTTGGCGGAATGGTAGATGGAAAGGCAAGCAATCGTGTGTTATGCCTCGACTTAGACCATCTCAACCGTGGATGGAAGGACATCCAACCCTTCCCCGGGCTACCTCGTGTACAGCCGGTAGCCGGTTCTTTAGGCGAAAGAAAACTCTGTCTTTTCGGTGGATTTGCCCCTGCTACAAGCGAGAAAGAGGCACAGTTGGCTATGGATGGCTATCTCTTTGATGAAGAGAGCGGCACTTGGAAAAAGCTCGATAGCCCTAAGGATGAGGCTGGCGAAGCCCTCTTTGTGGGTGGCGGAGCAGCTATCAACATTGCAGACGACCATCTCTTAGTTACGGGCGGAGTAAACAAAGACATCTTCCTGTCGGCTGTCAATCATCCACAACCCGACTATCTCTCTCACCCGATAGCGTGGTATCAGTTCAACCCTTACACCTTATTATATAATGAGGGTGGTTGGCAAGTATTGTCGAAACATACGGAAACAGCACGTGCGGGTGCTGCCATGGTCAAAACCGATGATGGTGTCTTTGTCATCGGAGGTGAGTTAAAACCCCGTGTAAGGAGCAATCAGATTATAAAATACCCCGAACAAGCTCCACACGAACGTGAGATAAAATAAGAAGAAACCTAATTTTAATATAACAAAATCCCTTTCTTCCATCCTTGAAAATTGTTACGATGGATGGAGAATAGGGTAAAAACCTATCAATGAAGAAGTATTATCCCTGGGTGCTTGTCGCCCTCTTATGGTTCGTAGCACTCTTGAATTACATGGACCGACAGATGTTGTCCACCATGCAAGAGGCTATGAAAGCCGACATCAGTGAGTTGAATCAAGCCGAAGCATTCGGTGCTTTGATGGCAGTCTTCCTTTGGATCTATGGCATCGTAAGCCCCTTTGCAGGTATTATAGCCGACAGGATGAGCCGTAAGTGGCTCGTTGTCGGTAGCATATTCGTATGGTCTGCGGTCACATTCCTTATGGGTTACGCTCACAACTTCACGCAGCTTTACTGGCTAAGAGCCTTTATGGGCATTAGTGAAGCACTCTATATCCCTTCCGCCCTGTCGTTAATTGCCGACTGGCATGAGGGTAAGTCGCGCTCATTAGCTATCGGAATCCACATGACCGGACTCTATGTTGGACAGGCGATAGGCGGCTTTGGTGCCACACTCGCAGCCATGCTCTCATGGAATGCGGCATTCCATTGGTTCGGCGTTATCGGTGTTGTCTATTCAATCGTACTCCTTCTCTTACTCAAAGAGAATCCGAAACATGCGCAGAAAACGCCCGCCGCAAATGGTGAAAAGCCCTCGCGTAATCCATTCCGAGGCTTATCTGTGGTCTTCTCAACGTGGGCATTCTGGATAATATTGTTCTATTTCGCCGTACCCAGCCTCCCCGGATGGGCAACGAAGAACTGGTTACCAACGCTCTTTGCCGATAGTTTGAACATACCGATGGCTAATGCGGGTCCATTGTCGACGATTACTATTGCCGTATCGTCCTTTATTGGCGTCATTCTCGGAGGTGTCGTTTCCGACAGATGGGTGCAGCGCAACATCCGTGGAAGAGTCTATACGAGTGCTATTGGGCTTGGTTTGACAGTCCCAGCATTGATCCTCTTGGGCTTTGGACACAGTCTCGTCGCTGTCGTCGGGGCTGGTTTATGCTTCGGAGTGGGCTATGGTATCTTTGATGCGAACAATATGCCGATCCTCTGCCAGTTCATTTCTTCAAAGTATCGAAGCACTGCCTATGGTATAATGAACATGACGGGCGTCTTTGCCGGGGCTGCTGTTACACAAGTGTTAGGCAAGTGGAAAGATGGAGGAAACCTCGGATTGGGCTTTATGCTGTTAGGAGCTATCGTGGTTGTAGCCCTTATCTTGCAGCTTTCTTGCCTACGACCAACGACAGACAATATGGAATAGTAATACATTAAAATATAGTTATGGAAAAGATTATTGGACTTATCGACGCACCATTCACACCCTTTCATGCGAATGGCGATGTCAATCTCGAACCTATCGAGAAGTATGCAGCTATGTTGCAGAAGAATGGTTTGAAAGGTGTATTCATCAATGGTTCTTCAGGCGAAGGATACATGCTTACGACCGAAGAACGTAAGCAATTAGCTGAGAAATGGGTGCAAGTAGCGCCCGAAGGGTTTAAGGTTATCGTACACGTGGGGAGCTGTTGTCTGCGTGAGAGTGTTAAGTTGGCAAAGCATGCCGAGCGCATTGGTGCATGGGGAATAGGCGCAATGGCACCTCCATTCCCTAAGATTGGTCGTATCGAGGAGTTGGTGAAGTATTGCGAAACCATCGCTTCGGCTGCCCCTTCCTTACCGTTCTATTATTATCACATCCCAGCCTTCAACGGAGCCTTCTTGCCTATGCTTGACTTGTTGAAAGCCGTTGATGGACGCATAGAAAACTTTGCAGGAATCAAGTACACCTTCGAGAGTCTCTATGAGTACAATCAGTGTCGTTTGTATAAAGAAGGTAAGTATGACATGCTTCATGGTCAAGACGAAACAATCCTCCCAAGCCTTGCTCAGGGTGGAGCACGTGGTGGCATTGGTGGTACAACGAACTATAACGGGCGCGAGCTGACGGGTATCATCGAGGCATGGAACGCTGGCGACATCGAGACAGCACGTGAGAAACAGAACTTCTCACAGGCAGTGATCAATGTTATCTGTCACTTCCGTGGTAACATCGTAGGCGGTAAGCGCATCATGAAACTGCTCGGTTTCGACCTCGGACCGAACCGTGTTCCCTTCCAAAACATGACCGATGAAGAGGAAGCACGTATGCAGAAAGAACTCGAGGAGATTGGTTTCTTCGAGAGATGCAATAGGTTTTAAGTTACCCCACCCAGCCTCCCCCAAGGGGAGGAGCGCCTAACGGTAACCAGTTAGGATAGGCTCTTCTTTAATTCAAAATTCATAATTCACAATTCAAAATTATGATTAGGTAGAGTTGACGAGTGGATAGTTGACGAGTTAACAAGTTGTTTGTTCTGTTGGAAACAATGGAGAACCTGTAGGGACAGACGCCCTCGTCTGTCCGCATAAGGGAGTCTGCTTGTAATGTAACGTGGAATGTTAGAGCGGACAGACGAGGGCATCTGTCCCTACTTTGTGACTACACATCCAACAGGACAAGGCTCCTTTTGGATATTATTTTACAATCTGTAGGAAAGGAGGGGAGCTACTTTAGGATAAGTCATAACCTATGGACAACAAAAAAGCGATGGCCTTCTCAGGTGATCGCTTACAGTCTAATAGGTATTAGTCATTCCTAAAAGGTAAAAGATTGTGTTCAGGATAACACTGCAAAGATATGTATTTAAATTGTAACTAACAAACTTATCGAGTACTTTTTTATGACATCTTACATGTGTGCGAACACATGTTTCAAATAGAGAAGGTGCACAAGTCTCATCCTGCTACAGCCTTATTCCCTACTATATACAGCCTCACTCCCATCTCCTCTCCGAATGGAGAGGGTCGTGAATACTACCACTTGTATTCAAGCTAATACTCTACAGAAACATTGGTAACAAGATCTTAAAATTAAAGAAACGCCCTCTTTAACCAGAAGCTTCCCCACAAAGTAGGGACAGACGCCCTTGTCTGTCCGCCCATTTACCCTTATATGGCATCCCGTTAGGCAACATCCCCTCCTTCGGAGGGGCTTGGGGAGGCTTTTTATTTGCTGTGCTTTGGCGGATAGACGAGGGCGTCTGTCCCTACTTTGTGGCATCCCTTTGGATAGAAAGAACCATTCAAATAGGTTACCGTTAGGCGCTCCTCCCCTTGGGGGAGGCTGGGTGGGGTTTCCAGACGAGGGCGTCTGTCCCTACAGGTTGGCATTATCTTTAATTAAAGAAACGCCTTCTTCAATTTGACGAGGGCGTTTCCTTGCAATGAAGAGGGCGTCTCTTCGTATCAAGGAGAGGCTTTCTTCACATCAAGGAAACGCCCCCTTTGTTTGCAACCAGTACTATTCACTCCCCTCTCCATTCGGAGAGGGGGCGGGGGTGAGGCTTCTTCTCCCCTCCTTGGGAGGGGTGGGGGAGGTTTTAACATTAGTCTTCTCTATCACAGCTAACGTCAAAAAAAAAATCAAAAAAGTTTGGTCAGTTCATTAAAAAACAATACCTTTGCACTCGCAAAAGCGAAATGAGCGCCCTTAGCTCAGCTGGTAGAGCAACTGACTCTTAATCAGTGGGTCTAGGGTTCGAGTCCCTAAGGGCGCACAACTAATAGTTTTTTGACCCAGAACTATCGCTTAGCATGCGCCCTTAGCTCAGCTGGTAGAGCAACTGACTCTTAATCAGTGGGTCTAGGGTTCGAGTCCCTAAGGGCGCACAAAGAGGAATCCTATTTTATAGGATTCCTCTTTTTGTATGCTTAAATACTATTCTTTCTCCTCTTTGTGATGCCTGAAACTAAAATTAGATACTTCTTCTATCGTTATTATCATCTATATCTTTTGTAAGAGATAAACGATCCGTTTATATCAAACAAATTGATTGTCTGATATAAATAACACTTTTTTGCTATATAAGCTGACAATAAGTAAAATTCTTGCGGATTGATGTTTTCCAGTGGAGAAAAGGGTTGAGCGGAATACGGGAATCGAACCCGCCTCTCAGGCTTGGGAAGCCCGTGCACTACCGATATGCTAATTCCGCAATGGAGCCGATACCCGGACTCGAACCGGGGACCTACGCATTACGAATGCGTTGCTCTACCAACTGAGCCATATCGGCGGTCTTGCGAGTGCAAAGATACAGCAAAAAAAACAAACAACCAAATTTTACTTCTTTTTTATAAAGGTTTGTGTGTAAGTTGATGAGTGTGTAAGTCGACAAGTCCACGAGTTGACAAGTTCATGAGTAGACAAGTGGATGAGTTGTTGGTCAAGTCGACGAGTGAACGAGTTGACAAGTAGACGAGTTGTTGGAGTAAGTTGACAAGTTCATGAGTAGACGGGTGGATGAGTTGTTGGTCAAGTCGACGAGTGAACGAGTTGACAAGTGGATGAGTTGTTGGAGTAAGTTGACAAGTTCACGAGTTGACAAGTAGATGAGTTGTTGGAGTAAGTTGACAAGTTCACGAGTGGGCAGGTGGACGAGTAGTTTGTTCTGTTGTTAATGGTACTCTTCACTCCCCTCTCCATTCGGAGAGGGGTTGGGGGTGAGGCTGTGAGGGATTTTGGACTGATTCTTCTTTTTCTTTTTTGCTGTCACTCCTGTCACCCTTTTGAGTATAGCAAAAGCTTAGTAATGAGTTAGTTACAGTAAATGTTAAAAGTGACAGCAACTTAAATTTAAATTTAGTTTGTGTTTTGATAGGGTAGAGGAGTGGATATGTAAGCAGCTTATTAGTTGTATGCTCTTGTATAGTTAAAAATACTTATAATAGTTAAATAGCTAAGGAAAGTGTGTTGTTATTACCATTATTTTCTTAATTTTGTACTCGTGAGGATTAACAAACCTATACTATACAAGGTGATGTTATGAGTATCTCTTTGATTGTCAGTCTGTTATTATGTACAAATAAGTCGTTGTGAGTATGATTACAGAGTGATGGGAGAGTGATAAGTAACCCTAATAACAACCTAACGTGAACAAGACCTAAGACGAAAAGTTCCGTATTTAAAATATAAGTGGATAATCTGAATCAGTGAAATCCCTTATATATATAAGGTGTAATAGAATCAGACACAAATGTAGATAAACTACGAAAGTGTTTGAATCCTCCATTTGAGCATTTGAAAAGGAATATTAAATAATAATGTTTAAAAGCCTAAACCTAATGAAATTCTTTAAAGAATCAAAGCAGAAGCACCTGTATTTCTCAGCTGCTTTTGCATGTGCTCTGTCGTTGGCTTCAACGAATGTTTATGCTAACAGCAGTACTGTTCAAGCAACCTCTGTGCAGTCAGTGCAACAGAATGGTAATCACAAAGTAACAGGTAAAGTTGTTGACTCTGCGGGTGAACCACTTATTGGTGCAACCGTAATGGTTGAGGGTACCACAAATGGTACTGTTACCGACATTGATGGTAACTTCGTTCTCAACACAACACCTAATGCCAAGCTCGTCTTCTCGTACATTGGTTACACTGCGCAGACCATCCCTGTGGCTGGTAAGTCAACCCTTAACGTATCCATGAAAGAAGAGACTAACACCATGAATGAGGTGGTTGTGACTGCAATGGGTATTATGAGAAAGGAGAAATCACTTACTTATGCAACCCAGCAAGTGAAGGCTGAGGATCTTATGAAGGTACAGGATCCTAATGCCGCAAACTCTCTTGAAGGTAAGGTAGCTGGTATCACGATTACACCAAGTGCTGGTGGTGCCGGTGGTGCATCGAAGATCGTTCTTCGTGGTAACCGTTCTATCCTTGGTAACAGTTCGCCATTGATCGTTGTTGATGGTGTGCCAATGAGTAATGGTATTCGTGGTCAGCAGGGTATGAGTGGTGAAGGCTTCGGTTCAACAGGTATGTCCGAAGGTTCTGACCCATTATCATTGATTAACCCAGATGATATCGAGTCAATCAACGTCCTCAAGGGTGCTAATGCTGCTGCGTTGTATGGTTCGCGTGCAGCCAATGGTGTTGTCATGATTACAACGAAGCGTGGTCGTGAAGGAAAGGTGGATATCAATGTTACCTCTAACATCACTTTCGATTCTCCACTATTGACACCAAAGATTCAAAAGACATACGGTTCAACATACGACCCAGCAACAGGTGCATTGTCATTGAATAACTGGGGAGGTAAAGTGGCAGACCGTGCTGATAACGATCTCATCGTTCGTTCTCCATTAGACGATCGTTGGGTAGGTTATGAACCAGAGCAGATTGGTACCGATGCTATGACGGGGGCACCCATCATGGCACGCCGTCATGACGTACACTTGCGTAATCGCACTGTAAATGATGTAGACAACTTCTTCCGTACAGGTGTAACCACTAACAATTCAATCTCACTATCAGGAGGAACAGAGACATCACGTACCTATGTTTCAGTAGCCAATAGTCATGCAACAGGTATGATGCGTAACAACTCCTACAATCGTAATTCTATCAGCTTCCGACAGACTTATAACTTCTTTAAGCGTCTTCACATCGATGCTTCAATGAACTATACTGAGACGAAGACAAGAAACCGTCCGGGTGGTGGTACGGTTGGTAACCCATTGTATCACTTGTACACTGCACCACAGAATATCGATATGGAATATTATCGCGACCATTATGTAAATGCAGAAGGAAAGTGGTTGTCTAATCCATCATCATATTATAAGTTGGATGGTAAAAACTTTACTTGGGCTGCAGGACAGCGTACAACCTTAACAGGTCCACAGCAGGAATGGGCATTCCTCTCACATCCAAACAATAACCCATACTGGTTGTTGAACATGGGTAACAGTCAGCAGAAGGAGAGCCGCCTCTTTGGTACATTGCAAGCAAATGTTGATATCTATGATGGTTTGACCTTCCAGGCACGTGTCAACTACAGTCAACTTCGCTTCAAGAACCACGCTACACGTTATGCAACTACCTTCTTACCAGCATCAATGGAAGACTACGGTCGCCTTTGGGATTCAGATGAGAAGACAACAGAGTTCTATACCGATTACCTTTTATCATATAATAAAGCCTTCGGAGACTACTCTGTTTCTGCAACAGCAGGTTTCGTTGGTCATACCATCAAGGGTGAAACAAAGAGTACAGACGTTGTTGCAACCTATTATGATCGCTTGATGCGTAAGCTCCCAACTATGGTTAACTACTTTGAAACGAGTGCCGGTGGCTATGGCGCAACCAGTACATCAAAGAGTTCTAACTGGGATCGTTCTTACCTCTTCACTACGCAATTAGGTTGGAAAGAGACGATCTATCTCGATGCTTCTTATCGTCGTGACTGGTATCGTCCGTTCCGTTACTTCAAGCAGTTAGGTAAGATCAACACTGATAACTACGGTTACTTTGGTATCGGTGCGAATGCTATTGTTAGCCAGTTGGTTAAGTTGCCAGATTGGATTAACTTCTTGAAATATCGTGTATCTTACTCTTCAGTAGGTAACTCTATACCAAATAAGGCATACGGTGCTATGACTCGTAACCTTCAGACAGGTGCGCTTTCTGGTAACAAGTTGCTTGACTTCGCTCCAGTACCAGAGGAGACGGGTTCTTTCGAGACGGGTATTGAGTCATTATTCCTCAATAATCGTTTGAGTTTCGACTTCACCTTCTATAATACGGTGGTAAGACATCTATATATGGAGTTGGGTTCTCTTGGTGGTAACACTGAATTGTTGAACTCTGCAAAGGTTCGTAATACAGGTTTTGAAACCACCATCGGTTACGACTTCAAGCTCGGTAAGGACTTGCGTTGGCGTACTTCTTACAACCTCTCATTCAATGATAACAAGATTCTTGAGACGGGTTACGATAAGGATGGAACCTCTCGTAAGTATCAGCAGACAGTAGGTGAGGCTAAAGTTGTTTATCAGAAGGGTGGCTCTATTGGTGATATTTACGCTGGCGACTTTATGCGTGATGCCAATGGTCACATCGTCTTGACGGCTAAGGGTGAGCCAACATTTGATAAGACAGGCTCTAATGACCGTTATCTCGGTAATATGAATTCTAAGTGGCAGATGGGTTGGACAAACACATTTAACTATAAGGACTTCCAGCTCTCAGTACTTATCAATGGTCGTATCGGCGGTAAGGTGTTCTCATTGACAGAGTCTTATCTTGATTACATCGGTGCTTCACAGCGTACAGCAGATGCACGTTTAGCAGCAGAGAAGAACAATATTGTTGCTAAAGACTATGGTAACGTTCCGGGAATGGTACTGAATGATGGTAGTGGTCGCATTGTTCCAATACAGGCTTACTATCAGGCGTTGGGTGCTTCAAGCAACCCATCAAGCTACCTCTATAGTGGTACTAACTTCCGTCTCCGTGAGCTATCATTGGGTTACACCTTCCGTGATGTTTTCGGTATGAACCGCAACTTGACACTCTCATTCATTGCTCGTAACCTGTTCTTCCTGTATAAGGATGCACCAACAGACCCAGATGTATCACTCTCTACACAGAATGGTCTCGGAGCATTTGAGAGCTTCAATATGCCATCATCACGTTCATTCGGTTTCTCTGTGAAGGCTAATTTCTAAGAGAGAAGAAGAGTTTTTAGGAGTTAAAGGGGCGAAAGGGAGTGAAAGAAGTTAAGATAATAGTGCTGATTGCGAAACTTCTTTGATAACCGAAGGGATTAGAGATGTTATCCTTTACGTGTACTTTCTCTCTTTACTCCTACTCTCTATAGATAAGGAAAATCAATAAACTAACAATCTAAAGAATAAAGTAATGAAAAGTAAACATATAATCGTACTCATGGCGATGGCATTGCCTACATTCGGTTTACAGTCATGCCTCGACTATGATAACCCTGGTGATGAGTTCAACTCAACAACTAAGAACGTTGAGAAAGTTACCAGCCGTGGTGATGTGGATAAGATTCCTTTCCGTCAAGCTACTGATGCAGCGGCTGCTGGTGCAGCATTGACTGCTATGCAAGATTTGCTTGATGCAGGTGTTGGTGGACAGTTCTCTATGCGTGGAGGTAAGAATGGTGAGAACCCAGGTCCACATGCTTATCAATACCAGTATTCTCTCGGTGTTGACAACTATGCTGAGTATTCTGTCGTTCCACACACCTTCTTCCAGTACTCTAAGATTCGTTTAGCATCATCATACGCTATTGACCAGAAGTGTTATGGGGGTGCATGGGGTTCATTCACAGAGATGAAGACGAGTCTTGTACCTATCTTGAATAACGAGAAAATCAATGCTATTCCAGAGCTGAAGGCTGCTTACTTGACACTTTTCAATCAGCAAGCTGTAGAAGTTGCTGACGTTTATGGTCCAATGCCCTATCGTGAGTTGAAGACGAACTTACAGGTTGGTCCTTATACATATAATAAGGTGGAGGATGTTTACAATGATGTTATTGCCAACCTTGACACCGCTGTTGCTTGCTTCCACTACTTCGATCAGAAGCCAGAAGCTTATAAGCAGAAGATTAAGGACGCATTCGTTGAACGCTTCGTAGTAATGAACAATGGTGGAACTGCTGACGGAACATTGAAAGAGTGGGCTCGTTACGCAAACTCTTTGAAGCTCCGTATTGCCATGCACATGGTAAAGAGCGACCCAGTTCGTGCACAGAAGTTAGCGGAAGAGGCTGTTACTGATGGTGTCATTGAGAATGAGTCTCAAAGTGTTTCTATCCGTCCGGGTGTGATGGGATTCAGTCATCCATTGCCAGGAGTAGAGAATTGGGGTGATGCCCGTATGAGTGCAACGATGGAGATAACCTTAAAGACCTTCGATCACCCATGGTTGAAATACCTCTTTAAGAAGAACGATAACGTAATTAAGAACAACAAGACGGGTGAGACGACACCAGCAAATACTCGTATTTGTGGTATACGTACAGGTACACACCCAGGTGAAGGACAAGGTTACGATGAGAACCAATACATCGCATTCAGTAAGTTGAATGAACAATACTTCACCACTGCTCCGCTTTATCTTATGAAGTATGCAGAGGTTTGCTTCTTACGTGCTGAAGGTGCACTTCGTGGTTGGAACATGGGCGGAACACCACAGCACTTCTATGAGGAAGGTATTCTTCATGGTAACTGCGAAGACCCAGAAATGAAGTCGAATGACGGTGAAGGACCTGCTGGTCAGCATGGTGTCAACTGGTATGACGCATGGATTCATAAGTACATGGAGCAAGAGAATCCTGTTGCTTACGTCTATAAGGATCCTACGGGTGATACCCCTGACGCTGCTTCTCCTATCCATGTTGGTGTGAAGTGGAATGATGGTGACTCTCAAGAAACCAAACTTGAGAAGATTATCACACAGAAGTATCTTGCCACATATCCTAATGGTTTCGAGGCATGGGTAGACCTTCGTCGTACTGGCTTCCCACGTATGTTGCCTGTTCTTAACATTGATGAGGCTGACGGTAGTTTGCTTCCTGGTGACATCATGCGCCGTTTGCCATTCCCTGGAACAAGTGATATTGCTACCAAGCAGGATGTTGACAACACTGGTATTCCTGCCTTGGGTGGTCCTGATAA
Source organism: Prevotella veroralis DSM 19559 = JCM 6290 (assembly GCF_000377625.1). GTDB lineage: Bacteria > Bacteroidota > Bacteroidia > Bacteroidales > Bacteroidaceae > Prevotella > Prevotella veroralis. The sequence goes on from NZ_KB898328.1 coordinate 168,708, forward strand.
GATGGCAACTCGCCTCTTCTGGGATAAGTAGACTCCTAACTTCTAATCGTATCGTTATCTTGAAACAACGTCTTAGCAGAGAGCATGAATCGGCTCTCTGCTGGGAACCAAATTATAGAAAGCTAATAACCAAGCCTAAATTATATGAATAAAAAAATTACTCTTAGTGCATGGCTCATTGCAGCCATGATGACAATGGCACCTGTTGGTGGTGCTAATGCACAAACGTCTCCAACTGCTTCAACGCAAGTTTATGATCTTTCTAAGCTTAGCGATCAGGTCTTATTAGAGCATTTTGCAGAGCTTATAGATCAAAATAAGAAGTATCCAACAGATGCTGATCTGCAGAAATGGGGCATTAAAGACGAGGTGGAATTCATTCGTTCTCACGTGAAGAAACGTGCTATTGAGTCACGTGAAGACCGTCTTATCAAAGACACATACGAGAAGCGTAACCTCTTTATGAATATTCCCGGCGGTGCAGGAAAGAACCTCGGCGGTTATCCATCAAAGACTTTTGCGAATGATAACTTCTCTATGTGGAACTATACCAACCTATTTGGTGCATGGAACTACGGGCTTTTCCAGGCTCCAGGTTCATGGGCTGACGCTGCGCACCGCAATGGTACAAGCATCTTTGCAGGTATCAAGTTCTTCGATCATACGACTGGTGGAGCTGCTGATAGTTGGGCTTCTTTCATCAAGAAACGCAATGCCGATGGGAACTTCCGTTATACACATGCAATCATCAACTGCATGCGCTTTCTCGGTTTCGATGGTATCAATTATAACTGGGAAAGCACGAATGCCTATAATGAGCAGGTCAATGTAGATTTCCACAAGGAGCTTTACAGGATTGCAAAGGCTGAAGGGTTTAATGATTTCAAGATCATGTACTATACTACCAGCCCAATGCTGACATCGCATAATTCTAACTATATATGGGGTACTAACCCTGACAACCGTATCTCTGAATTGATGCTGAACTATTCGGGTAATGACTTCAGTTATCAAATGGGCAGCTCTGTAAAAGTGGCAGAGAGCACCATGGGCTCTGCTGATGGTCTATATGCTGGTGTCTGGATTGTTAGTATGAACAGACGTTGGAACGACCTCAATAAGGACGAAGATACTAAGCGTTGTGGTATTTGCCTATGGGGTGAACATGCAGAGAGTCGCTTCTGGAGCTATAATACTGGTGGTGATGCTTTGTCACGTATGTCTAATTATCAAGAATATTTAGAGCGTGCTTTCTCTGGCGGTAATCGTAATCCTTTGTTACGTCCAGAGATTAGAAACACTGGTAATGAGGTTGAGGCACATAATGGCACACCTGCATTGAGCGCATTTGCGGGTCTTGCATCATGGATTCCGGAGCGTACTGCCATTTCTGGAAAACTACCTTTTGCAACTCACTTCAACATGGGTAATGGCGAACTTTATAATTATAAAGGTAAGAAGACAGCTGGCTCATGGTATAACATGAGTAGTCAGGATGTTGTTCCAACCTATCGTTGGTTGGTTGTTAATGCAGGTACAGAGGCTGCAAGCACAGCTATTCAACCATCTTTGACCAATGAAGATGCCTATACAGGTGGTGCTTGCTTGAGCTTGAAAGGTGTAAGCAATGCAGGTCCAACAGACGTTGTTCTCTATAAGACTAACCTCACCCCTTCTAAGGGTAAGGTCGTAGCTAAAGTTGCTATTAAGACTGGTAAAGAGGGAACAACAGACTCTAAACTTTCCTTGATTGTACGTGTGAATGGTGCTTGGAAAGCATACGAACTGGGTAAAACAGAGAATAGTAATTGGACAGAAAAGCGTGTAGAACTGAATGATATCACTACTAATCAGAAGATTGATCGTATCGGTTTGCGTGTAAATAATCCAGATGCTAACTATAAAGTTCTTGTTGGTAAGCTCGAAATCAATGATGACGTGACAGCCACACCAGCAAATGTTAAGGATCTGACCATCCAAGTGAAAGAAGAGACCAAGACCTCTCTTTCTGTAAAGGCTGTATGGGGTATCGATAAGGAAGCAGACTCGGCTCCAATCGTATATAACGATGATGCAAACATTGATCACTTCGAGATTCTCTATAAGAATGGACAGAACGGAACTGTTTCAGAGATCGGTCGTACTTCACAGTGGGCTACTTTCGTTCCTAACATTCAGTTTACTAACGAAAATGATAAGCCATTTATCGGTGTTCGTTCAGTAGGAACTGACCTCAAGACATACTCTAAGGTAGTATGGAAAGAAGTACCTCGTGCTAATCAAGCAGACCTCCCTAAGGCAAAAGATGATTCTTACGGCACAGTTGAATTGGATAATTCTGCTGCTGGCGCTGCCACTGCTAAGAAGATTCGTTACGTTCAGCAGTTCCAAACAGAGGGCGGTACAGAGAACATCAATTATACTGCTTCTGGTCCTGCTGGTAATGAAACCAACTATGTTGATGCAACTGATCAGAAATTGGTTGTGGCTCAAGGTGCAAAAGTCAAGGTGAAGATCAAGGGTTACAAAGCAACTGAATATACTGACGGATCACATGATGATCTCCGTTACTGCATGGGTAAAGCATGGATGGACTTTAATGGTGACCATCAGTTTAACCCTGATAACCTTACTGATAAGCCAGAGTCTGGTGAGTGTGTAGTCTTCTTCGGCAAGGTTCGTGCTGGTGTTCCTGAACAGGTAGAAAAACTTAATGAATACGAGTTCACCGTTCCTCAGGATGCTAAACCGGGTAAGAGTCGTATTCGCCTCGTATTCTGTGACGCATGGTTCCAAGGTGGTTTGACCCCAACGGGTAAGTTCAATAAGGGCTTTGCTATCGATTTTGACGTAGAGATCACAGGTACAAATACGCCTCGTCCTGGTAAGGTTGACACCCACGATAAGGGTAATGCTGAACAGCCAGAGATGCTTGAAGGTGGTTCAACTAACATTGAGACAGCTAATGCCGGCGCGGCTTCTTCAGTTGTAGTTGCCGATGGTAAGGTTAACTTTAGCAATGTTGAGCGTGCATGGATCTTCTCTGCTGATGGTCAGACTATCAAGAGTATGGTTCAGCCAAAGGCGTTCAATACAAACGAGTTAGTACCGGGTGTTTACCTTGTTAAGATGTTGAATAAGAATGTTATCCGCACACAGAAGATAGCAATCAAGTAATAAAAACGGAATAAGGTTAACTGACTTGCACACTACAAGTTGGTTAGCCTTATTCTATTTTATGGTACAAACCGATGCCCTCATCCATCTTCTCTGATGAAAAAATGGATGATGACGCATAGGAAAACAAGTCTTTAATAGAAAACCTAATCAATAAACGTAAAACTTAAATTATTTATGAAGAAATTAAATCTGCTCCTTTTGGGCTGTTGCTTGGCTCCTTCTACGCTTATGGCGCAGGAACTAAAGGATGGCTACATCTCGTGGGGATTCGAGTCACAACAGTTCCCCTCAAAATTGAGGGATTGGTCAAAAACCAGTCCAAAGATTAATGATGATGACAACTTCTTTATCTCTCGTGTGAAGCCAAAGATGCGTTTCCGCAATGCTGATACACAGGTGAGACAGAACCTTACAGTGGAGAATGACAAGCGACTTATTGCTTGGTTGCCATGGAACGTACCGAGCAAGAATGCTCTTCCTGATGGTGTCTTCGATTCCGAGGTGTTCTCAATGTGGCCTTACGTTACCCATTGGGGTGACTGGAACTGTGGCTTAGGTCGTATTCCAGCTGCGCTGCTTGACGTTGCTCATAAGAATGGTGTGCCTGTATCTTCGGTTGCAGGTATCCCTAATGATAATCTTTCAGGTAATTGGAAATCAGCTTTAGAAACCCTCTCTAAAGTTGATGCTAACAAGGCAGCAGCCTATATGAATTACTTTGGCTATGATGGTTTCGGTTACAACTCAGAGTATTATGAGACTTATACCCGTGGCAGGATTACTAAAGCAATTAAGGAATTTCATGTTAATCTGAATAGGGCGATGAAGCCGCTCAACCCCATTTTCGAGAATATTTGGTACGATGGTACACACGAAAATGGTAGTCTCCTCTTTGACAGAGGGCTGATAGATTCTAATAAGAATATATTTGGTGAAGCTGGTAGTGAGGCTGCTTCATTATTCCTTAACTATAACTGGAATCGTACATGGTTGTTGAAGAACTCAGTAGAGAAAGCTAAGGAAATCCATCGTGACCCATTATATCTCTATGCAGGTATCAATATGCAAGGTGGTGAACCAAAAACATATAGTACGATTCGTTGGACAATGTTGAAGGACTACCCAATTTCTATTGGTTTGTGGGGAGCTCACTCTCAGAACATGTTCTTTGAGAGCCGTGGTGAGAAGGGAAGTGACCCTGAAATCAAGCAACGCACCTATATGTTGCGTACAGAGCGTTGGTTCTCAAGTGGCTCACGTAACCCTGTTAACAACCTTGAAATCAATAACAGTTTGAATTACAACGCTGACAACTTTGATTTTGCAGGTATGTCTGCTATGATGACAGCGCGTAGTTCCATGTCATGGAATCTAACCGAAGAACCATTTATCAGCTATTTCAACTTGGGTAATGGTAAGTTCTTCAACTATGATGGTGAGCGTAAGAACGACCGCCCATGGGTTAACGTGGGTGTACAGGACTACTTACCAACATGGCGTTGGTGGTTTGCTACCAAGTTATTAGGTCGTCAGCCTATTGATGTCCCAGATAATGGTACAGGCTTAGATGCCGAGTTTGTATGGGATGATGCTTATCTTGGTGGTTCTACTGTACGCATCTTTGGTAACACTCCTAAGGAGTATCTCCACCTCTTCAAGACCGATTTTGAGTTGAAGTCAGGCGATAAGATCACCTTCCGTTATAAGGTGAAGGCTGGTAAGTCAGATGCTTCTTTGGTTCTTCTAACAAAGGATAATGTAAGTGCCGAGAATGATTATAAGGTATTGAATGCTTCTGATGAGACAGATGAAGATAAGTGGGTAGAGAAGACTATCACCGTTGATGGCACCTTAGCTAACAAGCACCTTGCACTCGTTGCATTGAAGATGGAGAATGCAAGCAACCTTAATCTCTATCTTGGCGAGTTCTCTATTGTACGTGGTACATTCGAGAAACCAGCAAAGCCAGAGGTAGTATCTACCACCTTGTTGCACTCTGCAAAGAATGGTGTTGATGGTAAGATCATCTTCAACATGCCTAATAATAAGCCGGCAGGTGAGCCTTGCTACAACACGGATGTGAAGACTTCTCTCTTCAAACTCTGGGCACAGCAGGGTAATGGAGATCCTATTTTGATGGGTGTTACAACCTCTTGGGCAGGTATGTACTACTCTGTTCCAGTTAATCTCGAGGGCGAGGGTACGATTAAGTTCGGTGTTTCTGCTGTATCTCTTGATATGAAGAAAGAGAGCGACATAGCATGGGGCACAGAGCAACACTCTATCTTTACTCAGTACGAATATAATGATGAAATCAAGGCTAATAAGTCTGTCATCAAACCTAACGAAGAGTTTACAGTAGCTTATGTAGACCCACGTCATGAGGCAGGAAACTGGAAGATTGAGCATAATGGAACTGTTGTTGCAAGCAGTGACAACACTAAGGAGATCCATGTTAATGGCTTAAACGATACGGGCTTCTATGACCTTGTGCTTACAGGTATGGTTAAAGAGAATGGACATCGCGTCAATAAGGAAGTAAGATACTCTAACTACATTCAGATTACTTCTGATGCTGTCGGTGCTGTACCACATATCAACTCTCTAACTGCCAACGATCAGACAACTTCTATCGAGGTTATGCCTAAGGATGAAGTAACTATGAGGTATGTAGGTAAGAAGGCTGACGGTGCTGGCTCAAGAGCTATCAAGGCACTTGAAAAACCTATTGCTGTTAAGGCTTCCGAATTAGGTATGTCTGATAATAAACATGCTTGGTCACTTGCTTTCTGGGTGAAGTTTAATAGCTTCTCTGGCGGTACACAGATCGTTGACTTGCGTCACCCTGGTACTGGATGGCCTGCAAACAACTGGGGTACTATTTGGTCTACATACGATCCAAATAGCGGTGTCTTGGATGTAACACTTCGTAAGAGGAATAATGCAAGTAACCCTGAATACCATCAACGTTGGAAAGTTGACTTCATTCCTGGTGCATGGACACACTTCATCTTAGCGATGGATGGCAACGGAACCGATACAAAACCAATGGTCTATATCAATGGTAAGAAAGCCAAAGCACACAACTGGAAGATAGGTGACAGAGAGGGCGATGGCTTGTGTACAGAGCGTTATGCGAGTGAGAGCTGGTGGGATGCTAATATTCTCGGTATCAGTCTCGGACGTCATCAAACAGCTGCAATGAATGCCACGGTAGACGATGTTAAGTTCTATGATAAGTATCTCTCTGAAGCCGATGCCACAAAGTCTATGATGTCAACCGACACCAATGAAGACGGTTTGAAGGCTTATTGGAACTTTGAAGATAATGCTGATGGTGACAACTACTTTGTTAGTAAGGTTGGTTCAGCTAAGTTGGCTCATGGCGAACTACGTACTGGAGTAGGTGAAGGTGTTGCAGGATTTGTGCCAGATGCACCTACTTACGATGCAGGTAGTCCATTTGTTACAGGTAACTTCAAGGTTACTACAACCGCAGAGTGGGCAGCAAAGAAGGCAACCATCATAGAGAAATCAGGTAACGACCTTGCTGGTTCTGCTAAACTGAAGTATGCTAAACCAGGCGATTATGAGGTAACTTTGACATTGAAGAATGCTCATGGTTCAGATACTCGCACCTTCAAGGTAATCAAGGTGAAAGCTGATCCAACAGGTATCAATGGTACAGAGGCTGCTGACATGAAGGTTTATTCAGTTGATCGTGATGTATTACTTGACATTGAAACAGCTGGTAACTATCTTGTTCAGATTTACTCTACCAATGGTCAACTCGTAGCTGGTAAGAGTCTATCAGTCAATGGTGCCGATAATGTTCGCCTCCATCTTGGTGCTCAAGGCGTTTATATTGTGAACGTAAAGAAGGATGGTAAGACACTTCGTACCGTTAAGTTAATCTGCAGATAAGATGTTTTTTGAGAAGTGAGGGGAGTCCAATAAAATGAAAGTATCTCCCTTTGCTTCTCAAAACTCTGTTCACTTCTCAAAATAACTCCCCTTAAAAACCTAAAATAATAACCCCTTAAACCAATTATTAACTAAACATTTAAATCATGAAAAGGTTTACGCTTTTTGCGTCCTTGGCTTTGGTTAGTTGTTTGAGTGCTACTGCACAGCGCACTCCGACACATCCGTTAGACATTCAGGACGCCAAGTTTGAAGATCTCCCTAACTATCTGGAAGCCTGGATGAAAGGAGACATGAAACAGCCACAGGGCGTTAGTGCGATTGATGATCAGTTCTACATCTCTCGCGTTCGTCCGTTGGAACGTATCAAAGATGGTGATTATCAGGTGCGTCCGGACGTTAAGTCAGAACGCAAGATGTGTCTCTGGACACCACTTGATGACCCTACCTCTAAGTGGAAGGCATTGCCTCGTTATTGTTTTGAAGGCGATAACTTCAGTCTTTGGTCATACATTGACATTCACGGAAACTGGACTTCTCCATGGGTTCGTTCGTCTGCCGGTCTTACTGACGTAGCCCATAAGAATGGTGTGTCTGTAGGTTGTGTGATGTCAATACCCTATGGCGCAAGTGTTTACCCAAATCCTTTTGCGGGTAACACCTATGGTAAAATCCTGTACAAACTGCTTCAGAAACAAGGCGACAAGTATAAGTATGCTGCACCATTCGTGCGCTTAATGAAGTATTACGGCATCAATGGTATCGGTTTCAACTCAGAGTTTCGTACCTCAGCCACGATAATGGAAGAGCTAACTAACTTCTTCGTTGAATGTCATAAAGAGGCTAAGAAGATTGATTGGAAGTTTGAGGTACACTGGTATGATGGTACTGCTGATAGTGGTTACATCCACTTTGATGGTGGTTTAGGTAACCATAACAAGAAGATCTTTGGTGATAAAGACCACATTGCAACCGATATGCTCTTTGCCAACTACAACTGGTATGATGGGCTTCTGAGCGGTTCTGTCAACACTGCGAAGAGCTTAGGTCGCAGTAGCTTTGACTATTATGCAGGCTTTGATATACAAGGACGTGCATTGCGGAATGACCATTGGAGTGCATTACTAAACAATGACATCTCTATCGGCTTTTGGGGTGCTCACTCACAAAGTCTCATCCATCAGAGTGCAACCGACGATGGAACATCAGACGTAGCGATACAGAAAGCCTATCTAAAGAAGCAAGAATTGATATTCAGTGGAGGTAATAACAACCCCGGTTATCTGCCCAGTATCAAAACGAATTGTACGTTGGCTAACTCGAGCCTAAGGAACTTCCACGGTCTTGCAACATTCCTTACAGCGAAGTCAACCATACAACAGATACCATTTGTCTCACGTTTCAACCTTGGTAACGGATTGAGCTTCCGCAAGGATGGACAGGTCGCTTTTGATCATAAGTGGTATAACCTCAATACCCAAGACTACATGCCAACATGGCGTTGGTGGATTACTGATCGCACCGACCAAGTGAATGGTGGTAACATCAACGGACTGGTGAAAGCAGAGCTAACGTTCGATGATGCTTATTGGGGAGGCTCTTGTTTGTCACTCTCCGGACAGACCGACTTCTCTCGTGTAAAGCTCTTTAAGACCATGCTTGAGGTGCAACCTGACTATGAGTTCTCGGTTACCTATAAGACATTGAAGGGAACAGAGTCACACGCGAAACTCTTTGTTGCATTGAAGGGTCACACCACTGACTACAAACAAGTCGATTTACCTGCTACAGAGACTGCAGGTAAATGGAGCACATTCACTGTTAAGGCGTCTGAACTTGGGCTTGTTGCAGGTGACAAGGTGGCTATGATGGGACTTGTTGTAGAGAATAGTCCTGCTGATTATCAGCTCCATGTTGGTGAGATGGCATTGCGTAATAAGGCACAATCATTCAATACTGTTACTCCTACCATTAAGAAAGTACAGGTGCTCCGTGGGCGTTACAATGCTTGTGACTTTAAGTTGCAGTATGCTTCAAAGGAGGAGAAAGACTGGGAGAAGACCTATAATGATGAGGTTGGAACATGGTATTATGAGATCTACTTCCAGCAGAAAGGACAGGAAGAAAAGCTCCTTACCGCCACAACTTCATGGGCTGCTTACGTTGTAGATGCACCTATGTTGTCAGGTGCCGACAAGCGTGAATGCCGCTTCGGAGTGCGTGCCGTTGCCCCTGATGGTAAGCAGGGTTCAGCGATCGTATGGTCTAACTATCAAACAGTTGATTATGACCAGCCATTAAGCGACGTAGTTGCTGACCGCCCAGTCATCAAGCCGAACGAGGAGTTCACATTGAAGTATCTTGACGAGATGGTGCCTGCTGCAAAGTCATGGACATTGAAGAACTCTGTGACGGGGGCTACTGTTGCAACCGTGGAAAATGGTACAAGTGCTACATTCAAGGTTGAGCAGGAAGGTACTTACGACCTCGTTGTTGTTGATAGTAAGGGTAAGTCAACCACAACACGTGGTAAGGTGAAGATCACACCAGAAGCTACTGGTGCTGTTCCTCACATCAACTCGCTCACATCAAACAAGTCTATGGAGCAGACCACCAAGCCTGTTACTTACACCTACGACGCTCGTTTGGGCGAAGGTAAGGCTTCTCATGGTTTGGTAATCAATGATCCTAAGATGTTCCGCATCCCTGGTGACGTTCAAAAAGGTAAGTCTTATTCATACGCATTGTGGTTCAAAGCTGATAACTTCAACCATGATAAGCAAGGAACAAACCTTATCAACAAGAACTCTATCTATGATAAGTGGCCTCACAACAACTGGGGTGACCTTTGGGTAACTATCCGTCCGGAGTGGAGAAGTCACCCTGCTAATGAGGTGTCATTCAATACAATGGGTTGGACCGAACATGACAATCCATACGAGGATGTGATGACTAAGGACTATAGCATTACTCCTGGTGTATGGAACCACATAGTTGTGACCCACGATGATGGTAACATTCAAAAGATCTACTTCAACGGTCGTCAAGTTGCAAGTCACAGCTTCGCAAACTCTAAGCGTCGTGAGGATGTAGCACTGAGTGACCGTCGTATCGATCCAAGTAAGGTTGCCGACATCTTCATCGGTGGCGGTGGTGTTTACAAGAGCGGCTTCAATGGTGTCATTGATGAGGTTCAGGTATGGGACAAACCACTGTCTGAAACTGAAGTTTTAGAGGCTATGAAGGGTTATAAAGAAGGCTCCGTACCTTCTCACCTAAAGGCTTACTTCACCTTTGAAGAGGCTAATGGTATGAAGTTCAAGAACCTTGGTAGTGCTGGTAGCGATTATGACGGTTCTGTTGTCGTTGTCTCTGGCAGCGGTGGTGAAAACACCTCCGGAGCTTCTTATGTAGACCAACAACCTAACAACGATGTACTCGGTTTCCCTGGTATCGTTGGTACCTACGATGTGAAGACCACTCCTACATGGGTATTAGGTGATGGTAAGATCTCATCAGAAGCAGATAAGACAGCAGTTGTTACATACGCTGCTCCGGGTAAGAAGAATGTCACCTTGAAGTTGAAGAACGGATGGGGTGAAGATGAGAAGACGGTGAATGAAATCGTTGAAATCACTGCTCTACCAGACGGCATATCTACTGTTGAGACCGAAACAGGCTTGAGTGTTTATCCGAATCCATTTGTTGAAAGCGTCAACATGCGCTTCGCTGAGGGTGGTCATTACACATTAAATATCCTTGGCGCAACCGGTTCGCTCTTACAGAGCAATCAGTTTGATGCAGTACAGGGACAGGTTGTTAACGTTGCTATCAGTGGTACACGTGGCATCTACTTCGTACAGGTAATGAAGGATGGAAAGACTTACAAGACCTTGAAAGTAGTCAAGAAATAATTTAGGTTTAAGTTTTATATCAGTGAGCTGGGCAGCTCCTGCAAGTAATTGTGGGTGCTGTTTCAGCTCACTTCTCGTTAGACAGAGTACCTAATAGGGTGTGTTAAAGACAGAGTAACATAATAACTGGTCATGCAGTAACACGTTTTTAGACAGAATGAACACAATGACATGTGTTTTTGCTGACATATTCTTAGACAGAATGACACAATGACATACGGTTTTTATTGACATATTCTTAGACAGAATGAACACAATGACATACGATTTTACTGACATATTCTTAGACAAAAGAACACAATGACATGTGTTTTTACTGACATATTCTTAGACAGAATGAACATAATGACATGTGTTTTTACTGACATATTCTTAGGCAAAAGAACACGATGACATGTGTTTTTACTGACATATTCTTAGGCAAAAGAACACGATAACATGCGTTTTTACTGACATATTCTTAGGCAAAAGAACTTTAAGATCCTTGCTGCAAACTTAGAGTCCTTTTTGTCTTAAACAAGCTGTTCCTCTGTTCTTTTCTTTGGTTAATTATTATTAAAGATACCCTGTTTAATACAATAAACAAGGTGAAGGTATGGCGGAAATTGTTATCTTTGTAGCTAATATAAAAGCATTCGTCTATGGTAAAAAAGATATTTACTCCTTTCATACTCACCTTAATACTCCTCATGGGGGTTGTTACTACGGCTCGTGCAGAAGCTCCCGCTGATATGATAGAACAGGAGCTTCCGTCAATCACCATTACTGTCACAAGCAACATCCTACATGTTGTTGGGGCAGAGAATGAGGTTCTTTCGATCTATAACATTACAGGTGTAAAGGTTCTGAATGTGCGTGTTGATGGCAATGATAAGCACTACACTCTGAACTTCCCAAGGGGTTGCTACATCGTGAAAGTAGGTAAGTTAGTCCGCAAAATATCAATTCGTTAAGACAAGATACCCCTCTTGTCTGATACAGAAATAGCTTTTTGACAATCGTGTCTCCCCTCGATGAATCGGAAGAAGTTCGCTTGTTGGCGAGCTCGGAAGAGCGACAAAAAGCGTTCGAAGACATTGTTAACCAGTATAGCGAGCAGCTATATTGGAAGATTCGTAGTATTGTTCTTACGCATGATGATGCCGATGACGTGTTGCAGAATACGTTGTTAAAGGCATGGAAAGGACTTGACAATTTTCAAGGCAAGTCCCAGCTAAGTACGTGGTTATACCGCATTGCCATCAACGAGTCGCTCGCTTTTCTACGCTGTAAGCGTTCGGAGGTTATCGCGGGGGCTGAAGCTGAAATGCACATCGCCAGTGAGTTGTTGGCTGATGAGTATTTCGATGGTGATAAGGGACAGGCGTTGCTGCAAGAAGCCATCGCCACCTTGCCTGATGTGCAGCGTATGGTATTCACCTTACACTACTTTGATGAGATGAAGTATAGCGATATGAGCGACTTACTGGGTACGAGTATCGGAGCATTGAAAGCCTCCTATCACATTGCAATAGAGAAGATTACAGCGATTATGAAGCGTTACGAGTGATGTTCCTCATCGTTCAGAACGAAATAAAATAGCACCTTGTTTAAACCAATGGGTCGATTCAGAATCAAAGAAGTAATAAGTATAATGCTCTTATGAAACCAGAATTTTACCTACAAACAACTTATGGAAAGGTGCGTCCTTTCCGTGTTCCCGATGATTATTTTGCGTCTTTTCCCAGCCGACTGATCAATAAACTGTTAGCGAATGAGGCTGTGGCAGGTTGGGAAGAGCTACGCCAGCGGATGAATGAAGACCATCGCCTGTCTGCTAATATATAATAAGGTGTAGCGGAGGAGACCGATTTTTAATAATTAAAAACATAACAAAGAGAAAGATAAAACACATGAGACAGATTCGTGAAGGCATGAAAGTTCTATCGTTGATAGTACTTTTCATGGCTGTGAGTATGGGCATCTTTGCCAAGAGTCAACCGTCAAAGCGCGAGTTTCGTGGGGCTTGGATCCAGTGTGTCAATGGGCAGTTTCAGGGTATCGGAACGCAACAGATGCAGCAAACCCTGCGTTATCAGTTGGACGAACTACAAAAGGATGGAGTTAACGCCATCATCTTTCAGGTGCGACCGGAGTGTGACGCGCTCTATCCAAGTAAGTTAGAACCATGGAGCAAGTTCCTCTCTGGGCGTCAAGGACAGGCTCCTTCGCCTTATTGGGATCCCTTGCAATGGATGATTGACGAATGTCATAAGCGGGGAATGGAGCTGCATGCGTGGATCAATCCCTATCGTGCTAAGACGAAGACAACCAACCAGTTGGCTAATAACCACATCGCTGTGCAACATCCCGAACGCGTCTTTTCATACGATGGACAGTACATCTTGAATCCAGCTTTGCGTGAGAATCGTGAGTATATATGCCAGGTTGTTAACGACATTGTGACCCGCTACGATGTAGACGGACTTCACATTGATGATTACTTCTATCCTTATCCTGCTGCCGGACAGCCCATTCCCGATCAACGCAACTTCCAACAGGATCCGAGAGGATTCTCGAATATCAACGACTGGAGGCGTGATAACGTTGATGTCTTCGTCAAGGAGTTAGGCGAAACGATACATAAAGCGAAGCCATGGGTGAAGTTTGGCGTGTCACCCTTTGGTATTTACCGCAATCAAAAGACTGACCCTCGTAACGGAAGTAGGACGAATGGACTTCAAAACTACGATGATCTCTATGCCGATGTACTAAAGTGGGTGAACAACGGATGGGTTGATTATTGTGTTCCACAGCTCTATTGGGAGATCGGCAATCGTGCTGCTGACTACAAGGAATTGATTGGTTGGTGGAATCGCAACGCTGGGAAACGCCCATTATACATAGGTGAAGACGTGTTGCGAACCGTCAAATTCGCTGATCCACAGAACCCTTCTATCCATCAGTTAGCGGCTAAGCGCCGCTTACACCAGCAGTCGGCAAATGTCAATGGAACGGTACTTTGGTATGCAAAGTCGGCTGTTGACAACCCTGGAAACTATGGAACTCTCTTGCGAACAGACTACTGGCGCTATCCAGCCTTGCAACCCTTAATGCCTTTCATAGACTCTGATGCACCGAAGCACCCTAAGCGGTTGAAGGCAAAATGGGAGCGCGATGGCTATTACCTGACGTGGAAAGCTCCGAAGGGAAAGGGCTGGCAGGATGAAGCCTACCGATATGTTGTCTATCAGTTCACGCCCGACGAGCCTCTTAATACCGATGACCCGTCAAAGATTATAGCCGTGCCTTACGACAATAAGGTGCGTTTGAATTATAAAGATGGCAGTTGTAAGTACGTCTATGTGGTCACTGCTCTGGATCGAATGAGCAATGAGAGTGCAGGAAAGAAGAAGAAGGTGAAGCTGTAAAGAGGTTCTCTAAAACCCCACCCGACCTCCCCCAAGGGGAGGGGTGCCTAACGGAAGTTAATTAGGGGAGGCTCTTCTTTAATTCAAAATTCAAAGTTCAAAATTCAAAATTATGATTAGATAGAGTTGACGAGTGGACAGGTTGACAAGTAAACGAGTTGTTTGTTCTATCAAAGAGGGCGTTTCTTCGATATGAAGGAAGCCTCTCTTCGATGCGACGGAACGCCCTCTTCAAAGCGAAGAAGGCGTCTCTTTAATTAAAGATAATGCCAACCTGTAGGGACAGACGCCCTCGTCTGTCCGCCAGAGTCCGCCAGATCCGCAACCAACTTCCCCGCTTTATGCGGACAGACGAGGGCGTCTGTCCCTACTTTGTGGTATCCTTTTGTATAGAAAGAACCATTCCAATTAGCTTCCGTTAGGCACTCCTCCCCTTGGGGGAGGCTGGGTGGGGTTCCCATACGAGGGCGTCTGTCCCTACTGTGAAGCCTCACCCTGTCCCCTCTCCCAATGGAGAGGGAGAGTAGATAGTACCACTTTTCGACAGAACAAACAACTCGTTTACTTGTCAACCAGTCCACTCGTCCACTCATACCAGCCACACTTTAGAAGTTAAGCAAGACCTTTGGGGAAGACATCCCCTCCTTCGGAGGGGCTTGGGGAGGCTTTAATTTGAATTGTGAACTTTGAATTTTGAATTAAAGAAGAGGCTTCTTTTACTAATTATCCATCGTCTAAATAGATTAGTTGAGAGGTAAAAGTATATGAAAAGAGTTGCTTGTTTCGGATATAATTCATACCTTTGCAACGTGATTTGGAATAATTACAAAGATACTAAAAGGATAACACTTGATAGCGAGCTGATCGTTAGGAGCGATGGAGCTATCAATGAAGAATAAAACAGATATACATTATTTAAATACAAAAACATTATGAAGAAGAAGTTTATTTGCACAGTTTGTGGTTACATGTATGAGGGTGCTGAGGCTCCTGCTGAGTGCCCAGTTTGTCACGCAAAAGCCGATAAGTTCAAGGAGTTCAACCCATCTGCTTTGAAGGGAACAAAGACAGAGCAGAACCTAAAAGCAGCTTTTGCAGGTGAGAGTCAGGCTCACACTAAGTACCTCTACTATGCTTCTAAGGCAAAGAAAGACGGTTACCAGCAGATCGCCGGGTTCTTTGAAGAGACCGCACTAAACGAGAAGGAGCATGCTAAACTATGGTTCAAGTTCTTGCATGAAGGCGATATCCCAACAACGACGAAGAACTTAGAAGACGCTGCAAATGGTGAGAACTACGAGTGGACGGATATGTATGATCAGATGGCAAAGACCGCTATGGAGGAAGGCTTCCCAGAGTTAGCTGTTAAGTTCCGCGGCGTTGGTCAGGTTGAAAAGCACCACGAGGAGCGTTATCGCAAGCTGTTGAAGAACATTGAGGACAAGGTTGTCTTCTCTCGTGATGGCGATTGCATTTGGCAGTGCCGCAACTGTGGTCATATCGTAGTAGGTAAGTATGCACCTGCTGTATGCCCTGTTTGCAACCACCCACAGAGCTTCTTCCAGGTTCAGGAGAATAACTTCTAAATTCTCACTGAGCGTGACGACGATAAGACAATAAGTCGGTCTTTATAATTCCACATCGTCAGTCGCACTGGAGAAGAAAGACTATAAGAGTTGTATCAACGCTTGATACAACTCTTTTTTATATCACCTTTTGCCACGAAAGCACCCGTTTTCTCAGATAATTTTCGTACTTTTGCGCCACTTTTTGCCCTTTGGCAACAACATAAACATAACGTTTTACGATGGAAACTGCAATGGATAACGAAACAGAAAGTCTACAAGCATGGACTGAAGTAAATCACCAGTCAGAAGATTATAACCCTTTCGTGAAGGCATCGCTACTAACTCGTGCCACACAATTCAGCCTTTGTCGCATGGGACGGGAGCCTGAGCAGGTGCGCCAGAGCTTTGTTGTTTTTCGTGCGAAAGGCACTACCGAGTGGGAAGATAATGCCCCACTGGGACGCATTGAAGCGATGGTCTTAGGCGATGATGACGAGGAGGTGCGTCCTACGGAAGTAATCAATTTAGGTGTAGACCCAGCCGATTTCCTCACGATGGTGCACCAGGATGCCGAGTCAACAACCTTTCGGATTGATTGGTATCATGGTGAGGTACGGGTCGAAGGAGCGAAGAAGACCGATGAAGGATACAAAGTTCATAAGGCGGATTGTGCTGATGGTAAGCCACTGACGTGCACCCTCATGCCTGATAAAGAGGGCGATCCGTTTACCTTGGAACTGCAGTTACCCTTTTCCGGGTTTAATATCACGGGCGAAGATGGAGCTATGGTAGTGGGCGATCTGACCATTTCTTCTGACGAATTAGACAAATATACCTATCGTTTCGAAGGTAACGAGGATGATGATCGGTTTGCTGTTAGCCTCGACGACTTGGCTCAGAGCTATCAATATATATGGTATGAGGATGGCACGCTATCGGTTCGCAACCTCCGAAAGAAGATGGAGAAGGTGCGCGAGCAGGCTGCCCAAGGAAAGCTGTCGGAGCTGTTACAGGGTTCGCGCAACGCTTTGGTGAAACATAAAGACACCCGTTGGCGAATCATCGTTACGAAGGCGTTGCAGACAGAAGAGGCTATGGATCTGAATGCGGTGGACTTATGTCGGATGGTATTCACACGTTTTCAGACCACAGATGTGGATGAGGATGCGTTGATACAGGAGCTAATTGCGATGGAAGACCACCATTATTTCCAATGGATGTGGCTCAAATCGGACGATTGGCAGCATGAGTATCTGGCTGATTTGATGGGACTTGATGGTATAGAACAGGATCAGGAGAAGATGATGCAACTGGCATTACGTTATAATCAGTTCGATCGGTTCATGCAGAAACTGCGCCGTGCTTCATTGGATGAGGTTGGTCCGGTGCAGGCTGATGCACTCCAGATGCGCAACAACAAACGTAAGATTACACGTTGTCTGAAGCGTTTAGAGCGTCATCAACAAGGCGAGGAATCCTTATGGGAAGCCGATTTGGAGGAGCGAGAAGAGCAGTTGCTGTTCTTCCGCAGCTACCATAGTGCATTTGAGACAGTCGATTGATTGCTTTGCAGTTCGGATTCTTTTTTGTATTTTTGCAGTGCTGTCTGAGTTGGCAAGTAGACGAGTTAGCAAGTAAACAAGTTGCTTGTCTTGTGGGAGACATCGCACCGAAAAGGCAGTTGGGATGGTCACTTGGTGTGTAACGAAACTGTGCCTCATTAGCAGAAACAGCAGGGGCAAGAACGAGGAGACGCCCTCGTCAAAAGGAAGAGGGCGTTCCGTCGCATCGAAGAGAGGCTTTCTTCACATCAAGGAAACGCCCTCTTTAAATTGAAGAGAAGCTTTCTTCAAATGAAGTGAACATCACCGTGTAGGGACAGATGCCCTCGTCTATCCGCCAAATCACGATTAATCCTCCCCAATCTACCTCTCTTTAGGCGGACAGGTGAGGGCATCTGTCCCTACATTGAGGCACTACATCCAACAGAACAAGTAACTTGTCTACACGTCAACTCGTTAACTTGTTTACTCAAACAAACAACTACAATAAATCAAGACAATGGCAAAATTAATTGTAAATAACTATGATGAGCTTGCTGCCCGATTAGGTGAGAAGCTCGGAGAAAGTGAGTGGTTACTGGTTGATCAGGAGCGTATTAACCTCTTTGCTGACGCTACCCTTGATCATCAATGGATACATGTTGACCAAGAGCGGGCTAAGGTGGAGAGTCCTTATAAGAGTACGATTGCACACGGATACCTTACCCTTTCACTCTTACCACACATGTGGCAGGAGATCATCGAGGTGCATAATCTTAAGATGATGGTTAATTATGGCATGGACAAGATGCGCTTCGGAAAGCCTGTATTGTCTGGCTCACGCGTTCGACTCGTTGCCAAACTCGACAGCATTGAGAACCTCCGTGGCATTTGCAAAGCAGGTATCAAGTTTCAAATTGAGATTGAAGGCGAGCGCAAACCAGCCCTTGAAGGCGTTGCAACTTTCCTTTATTACTTTGAATAAGGACATCGCCTAAGTTTTAGGAAAGGGGTGTTTCAAAGGTTCGGGCACATGAAGAGTGTGCCCATAGACGCTCATCTTGTGGGATATGTGAATCGTTTTATCCTTTAAAAGATAGTGAGAACGACCTTTGAAGCACCCTTTTTACTATCAAAAAGTGTTAAATATTTTATGCTATCAGCTGATAGTTAGAACATTATAGTACCTTTGTACATTATTCTAAGAGGGATAACAACACAAGAAAGTTAGCTTGATAGCAAGGCTGACACAAGCAAACACAAATTAAAACAAGATACAGAAATATGGCATACGACCAACTTAAACTTCGCAATCAGATATGTTTTAGATTGTACACAGCAAGCAGACTCGTCACACAAACATATTATCCTCTGTTGGAGAAGTTGGGGATTACTTATCCACAATACCTCGTCCTCATGGCATTATGGGAGGAGGATGGACAGAAGGTGATGGAGTTGGCGCATAGACTCTACCTTGATTCCAATACGGTAACACCGCTTATTCAGCGCATGGCAACCGAAGGATTCGTGACGAGAAAGAAAGGGGAGAAGGACGCAAGAGAGACTTACGTTTACTTGACGGAGAGTGGAAAAGCACTTGAAAGTGAGGCTGCCAGCATTCCTTCTTGTATGTTGGGAAAGATTCTCAGTGACGCTACCGGCGTTGAGACTTTACGCTCTTTATCAGTTGAATTAGACGGCGTTATCAAGACACTCTCCGAACAACGTGCTATGGAGAAGGCACTTGCAAAGGATAAAGGTAGCCAAGTTTTGTAGTAAAGAAAACTACTAAATAGTAAGGAGAAAACAATGGACAAAAAAGGAATATACGGTCTGACGAAAGGTACAGGACTTGAGAAATTTATCGAGGCAGTCGCTATGAGCAAGGCAATGGGTGTGATGAACTATTACTCATTGGCGTTGATGGCAGAAGAGCAGGGGCTTCCTGAGGAATTGGCAAAGTGTTTCCGCGAGTTGGCGGATCGAGAGTCTGTGCATGCCGGGTTCTATGCAACGCTGAATGCAAAGCTCCCTTCGGATGTCTTCCAGATGATGGAAAACATGCAGAAAGGCGAGTTGGGGGCAGGAAAGTTCCTACAACCTCTTGCCGACAAGTTGCGTGAGTTGGGTCGAGAGGATGTAGCTCTTCAGATTGAGGAGTATATCCGGCAGGAGCTTCACCATGGTGAGATTCTTGGCGAATTGTTGGCTAAGTATAAGAAATAAGGAAGCCTCACCCCATCCTCCTCTCCTATTGGGGAGAGGCGTAAATAGTGCTGTTTGCATTCAAGCTAATACTCTACAGAAATATTAATAACAATATCTTAGAATTAAAGGAACGCCCTCTTCGCTTTGAAGAGGGCGTTTCCTTGCAATGAAAAGGGCGTCTCTTCGATGTGAAGAAACGCCCCCTTTGTATTAAGAATGCCTTTTCCTAACCGGCTCCCGTTAGGCACTCCTCCCCTTGGGGGAGGCTGGGTGGGGTTTTAACATTCGGAGAGGGGCTGGGGGTGAGGCTCCTTCTCCCCCCTACTGGGGGAGCTGGAGGGGGAGAGCACAGCCTCTTTATACCCCTTCCTCTTCGGAGATCTCCTCTTCAGTCTTAGGTTTTGTTGGAGCATCCTGATCGCTACCAGTGTCTAACTCGGTGGCATTTGAGATACGAACACGGCACGACTTATCAATGACAAAGTCCATTGGAACATACTCATCGCTATTAGGGTCAGGCGAACCAACGCTCACTCCGAAACGCAAGGCATCGCCTTCTACATGGTCAAACATAAACCCTACGAGTGAACCATGCTCTCCGTAGTGGTTGTTGGTGAACTCTTTAAAGTCGTTCTTAGTAAATGTTCTGTCATAGAAAGTGGTGCCATCTGGACGCTTGATGGATAATTGCACCTTATTGTCGTAATACTTTCTTCCGTCTTCATCTACGGCTAATTCGAGGTCTTTGTCAGCATATCGATGAATCGTGATAGTATATGTTCCGCCCATCCATTCGACCTTCTTTTCGTATTTAAAGTCCGATAGGCTCTTCGGCCCGGTTGGTACTTTCGGGCGCGGAGCCATCTTAGTTATGATATCATTCGACTTTCTCTCTTTCTTACAAGCAGCCACACTGCAGAGTGCAAGGGCTATGATAAGAGCAGTAATAAGGTTCTTTGTCATAATAAAGTGTAGTTATACAGTACAAAAGTACATATTTTCTTTGAATTTCGCAAGCGTTGTTATAGATAGAGTGGTTTGTCATCGCCCTATTAACACACAAATAGCTTTGTTGATTGCAAAGTCTTTGGACATTGCTGCCGATCCCTTGCTTCGGTTACAAGCAAGGGATAAAATTATCATGTCTAAGCGTAACCACTCTTATATGGAACGCATGGATAAGATTAGGAAGATTGCTGCTGTGCTCTGATAAGGGCTAAGGATTTGGTGGTGAAAAGACTAAGTAAGGCAATGTCAGTTTGAAAGTTGCTGTCACTACTGTCATACTTTTAATGGGTGTAATATGCTGTTTATAAGGGAGTTGTCGTAAATGTTAAAAGTGACAGCAACTATAATAAAAACTAAATTACGGTATTAGAGAGTGATAGAGTGCGTGTTTTTATGACTTCCGGAAACCTCTAAATTCAGCAAATTGACCATGCTATGGAATGTAAATATACGAGAATAGCTGCGAGTGATAAGTGATGTCTGTTAGAGGAGATGCAAAGGGAGCAGAAGTAAGGATGCCGAAGAATGATTGACGTAAGGTTTAATTTTTTTGAACTAAATCGTAACTTTTTATAGTCAGTGTTGCTTATATCTCATTTATTTATTATCTTTGTGCATGATTTACTAAAAGAATTATAGCGAAAAAGATGGCTAAAATAAAGACAATAGGTATTCTGACTTCAGGAGGCGATGCGCCCGGCATGAATGCTGCTATCCGTGCAGTGACACGTGCAGGCATCTATAATGGTTTTAATATCAAGGCTGTCTATCGTGGATATGACGGTTTGGTAACTGACGATATAAAGCCTTTTACAACAGAGAATGTGAGTGGAATTATCGGGCAAGGCGGTACGATTCTAAAGACTGCACGCTCGAAAGCATTTGCAACAGTGGAAGGCAGAAAGACAGCTTACGACAATCTTGTGGCGGAAGGTATTGATGCTCTGGTTGTGATAGGCGGTAATGGCTCGCTAACGGGTGCTATGAAGTTCGCACAAGAGTATGACTTCTGTTGTATTGGGTTGCCTGGAACGATTGATAACGACCTCTATGGAACGGATAGTACCATTGGTTACGATACGACGATGAATACTATCATGGAGTGTGTAGACCGTATTCGCGATACTGCGCAGAGCCATGAACGAATCTTCTTCGTTGAAGTGATGGGGCGTGATGCAGGTTTCTTGGCTCAGAACTCGGCTATTGCCAGTGGTGCTGAGGCTGCTATTATTCCTGAAGACTCAACTGATGTTGACCAGTTGGCACGCTTCATGGAGCGTGGAATACGCAAGTCGAAGAGAAGTTGTATCGTCATCGTTTCAGAGAGCCCGAAGTGTGGTGCGATGTATTATGCCGATCGTGTGCGTAAAGAGTTCCCTGATTACGATGTGAGAGTGTCCATCCTTGGACACTTGCAACGCGGTGGTCGCCCTTCAGCACGTGACCGTATCTTAGCAAGCTGTACGGGTGTTGGTGCCATCGAAGCGATTATGCAGGGTCAGCGTAACATCATGGTTGGTGTGAGAAACAATGAGGTTGTTTACGTTCCATTGTCTGAAGCCATCCGTTCGGATAAGCCTTTCGATCGCAAACTCATTAAGGTGTTGGACGAACTAAGTATTTAGTCCATCGCTCCGAATAGTCACTTGCAGGAGTGTTACACCTTATTATATATAGAGAGAAGAAATAATAATAAAAAACAAACATATTTTATGTCACAGATTAATGGGCGTATCTCCCAGATCATCGGCCCTGTTATCGATGTATTCTTTGATACTAAGGGAGAGAATCCAGAGCAGGTTTTACCTAAGATTTACGATGCCCTGCGTGTTAAAAGACCCTCTGGACAGGATTTGATTATCGAGGTGCAGCAGCATATCGGAGAGGATACTGTGCGCTGCGTAGCCATGGATAATACTGAAGGTCTGCAACGCGGACTTGAGGTTGTACCAACTGGTAGTCCGATTGTAATGCCTGCCGGAGAACAGATTAAGGGTAGAATGATGAACGTGATAGGTCAGCCTATCGATGGTATGGAGGCCTTGAAGATGGAAGGTGCATATCCTATCCATCGTGAGGCACCAAAGTTTGAGGACTTGTCTACCCATAAAGAAATGCTTCAGACAGGTATTAAGGTCATCGATCTACTTGAGCCTTATATGAAAGGTGGTAAGATTGGTCTCTTTGGTGGTGCTGGTGTAGGTAAGACAGTGCTTATCATGGAGCTGATTAATAACATCGCTAAGGGGCATAACGGATACTCTGTTTTTGCTGGTGTAGGTGAGCGTACTCGTGAAGGAAACGACCTGATTCGTGATATGTTGGAGTCTGGTGTTATCCGATATGGCGATAAGTTCCGCAAAGCAATGGAGGAAGGCAAGTGGGATTTGTCGTTAGTTGACCCCGAAGAGTTGCAGAAATCACAGGCAACACTTGTCTATGGGCAGATGAATGAGCCTCCTGGGGCACGTGCATCAGTGGCACTCTCTGGTTTGACAGTTGCTGAGGAGTTCCGCGATCATGGTGGTAAGAACGGCGAAGCAGCCGATATCATGTTCTTTATTGATAATATCTTCCGTTTCACGCAGGCTGGTTCTGAGGTGTCAGCATTGCTGGGTCGTATGCCATCAGCCGTGGGTTATCAACCTACATTGGCGAGTGAGATGGGCGCAATGCAGGAGCGTATCACCTCAACCAAACGTGGTTCTATTACTTCTGTACAGGCTGTTTATGTGCCAGCAGATGACTTAACCGACCCTGCTCCAGCTACGACTTTCACCCACTTGGATGCTACGACAGAGTTAAGTCGTAAGATTACGGAGTTAGGTATATACCCTGCTGTAGATCCACTGGGCAGTACATCTCGTATTCTTGACCCATTGATCGTGGGTAAGGAGCACTATGAGTGTGCACAGAGAGTAAAGCAATTACTACAGAAGTATAATGAGTTGCAGGATATCATTGCTATTCTTGGTATGGATGAGTTGTCAGATGACGATAAGTTAGTCGTTAATCGTGCTCGTCGTGTACAGCGTTTCCTCTCTCAACCATTTACTGTTGCAGAGCAGTTTACGGGTATTAAGGGTGTAATGGTTCCTATCGAAGAGACCATCAAGGGCTTCAATGCTATCTTGAATGGTGAAGTTGATGACCTCCCAGAGCAGGCTTTCTTGAACGTTGGTACGATAGAAGATGCCAAGGAGAAGGCTAAGCAACTCCTTGCAGCTACGAAGTAATGGTCTTCCATACCGAAATAGAATAATAATAGGATTGTCTATGCTGACACTTAAAATAGTATCTCCTGAAAGGATTGTCTATACTGGTGAAGTTGATAGTGTGCTCGTTCCGGGTACAGTGGGGCAGTTTGAGATACTCAACGACCATGCCCCTATCATCTCAACATTGGTAGAAGGTAAGGTTGTCTATAGTACGAAGGGCACGAAGAACGAGCTTCAGATCGTTGGCGGTTTCGTCGAGGTGAAGAAGAATGAGGTGAGTCTTTGTGTGGAGATATAAAGATAGTACTCTCTTAGAGACGAGGTTTTTGAATGATGGATTATAATAAGGTGTATAAGAGGTATCACAAGATGAACCTTTGGATTATCTTTGGATTGTACCTTGTGGGTATATTGATTGCGCAAGTGACTATGCACTCCTCTTACCTTAACATGCTAACGATTAGTGCGTTATTCTCCCTCATCACAGCCTCAATCTATGGAGGAGCTTGGAAAGCGATAGCGGCTAAGTCGCCAGCTGTTTTGGGTAAGTTTTATCTTGCTGGTTCGGCTTTCCGTATGCTATTAGCCTTCCTTACGATTCTGGTTTATGCCTTGATTGTAAAGGAAAGAGTTATGATTCTGAGCTTTGCGGTCATCTTTATGATTTTCTATCTGGTGCTATTAGCATTCGATACCATCTATTTTTCTAAAGTAGAAAAGAACAATAAAACTAATAATTGACGAATGAAATATCTCAAGCATTTGCTTTGCATGGCTGTAATGCTATTTCTTCTCTTACCTGGTGCGGCTGCATCAGAGAGTAAGGGAGGCGGTGTGGACTTGCAAGGCATATTGTGGGGACACATCAAAGACTCCTATGAATGGCATGTTACCAATATAGGAGATAAGCCCGTCATCATCAATCTTCCAGTTATCGTGAAGACGTCGGATGGTTGGTATACAGGTTGGGCAGAAGACTTTGCAGAAGAGCCTTTAGAACATGGACCACACGCTGGTTATCGTCCTTGTAAGAATAACCCTAACTTGTTTATAGCAACAAAGGGGAATTATGAACGGCGTATTGTTGAATTGAAACCAGATGGGACAGAGGTACGTCCATTCGATATTTCGATTACAAAGTCGGTGTGTGTACTCTTTATTGATGCTATCCTTTTGTTACTTTGTATATTGATTCCAGCACGCTGGTGTCGCCGTCACAAGGTTACAGATAAGGCTCCAAAGGGATTCACTGGATTGATGCACATGTTCGTGATGTATGTCTATGATGAAGTGATAAAACCAACATTGGGTAAGGAAGCAGATAAATATGCACCTTACTTATTGACCTGTTTCTTCTTCATCTTTGTGGCTAATGTCATGGGTATTGTACCATTCCCACCGGGTGGAGGAAACCTCACGGGTAATATAACGATTACCTTCTTTTTGGCTATCTGCACCTTCTTAGTAACCAACTTCTCGGGTACGAAGCATTATTGGAAGGATATCTTTTGGCCAGATGTACCCGCATGGCTGAAGGTACCAGTACCTTTGATGCCAGTGATTGAGATTTTTGGTATCTTCACGAAACCCTTTGCATTGATGGTGCGTCTATTTGCTAATATGATGGCAGGACATGCTATTGCATTGGCTTTGACCTGTATTATCTTCATCATGGCGACTATGGGTATTGTACTTAGTTCTTCCATGACCATTGTGAGTGTGGGAATGAGTATCTTTATGATGCTTTTAGAGATTCTTGTTAGCTTCATTCAAGCATTGGTGTTCACGATGTTGAGTGCTGTATTTATCTCTTTGGCACGAGTTCATGAGCCTGTAGAAGAGAAGGTGAAAGCTTAGGGAATAAGGATAGAGTAGGGAGATAATCCCTTAAAAGACAGGTGATACTTTCCTAATCTATCATAAGTAACGAAATAAATAATAAGAAATAATTAATATTAAAAGTAAAAAACTATGTTGACATCATTGTTATTAGCAGCAGAGACTGCAAAGTTAGGCGCCGCAATCGGTGCAGGTATCGCAGCTGTAGGCGCAGGTCTTGGTATTGGTCGTATCGGTGGTCAGGCTATGGATGCTATGGCTCGTCAGCCAGAGAAGATCGGTGACCTTCGTTCATCAATGATTATTGCTGCAGCATTGGTAGAGGGTGTTGCCTTCTTCGCAGCTATTATCGCTCTTCTTTGTGTATTCTAAACTACACAAGAGGAGTTAGTTAATAAGAGTAATAAGAAAAGTAATTTAGCAGCTTATGTCATTATTATTGCCAGATAGTGGTTTGCTCTTTTGGATGACAATTGTCTTTCTGGTGGTCTTCTTCATCCTATGGCGATGGGGCTTCCCATCGATTATTAAGATGGTGAATGAGCGCAAGAACTATATAGATGAGAGTTTAGCAAAGGCAGAGGAAGCTAACTTGAGGCTTGCTAATATTCAGAAACAAGGTGAGGAGCTGCTTATGGAAGCACGCGAGAAGCAGGCGCAGATACTTCGTGAAGCGTCTCAAACGCGTGACTCTATAGTTGAACAGGCTCAGGAGAAAGCGCATGAAGAGAGTGCTCGAATCCTATCAGAAGCCAAGGCAGAGATAGAGAGTCAGAAGCAAGCGGCTATACGTGATATCCGTTCACAGGTAGCTGAGTTGTCTGTACAAATTGCTGAGAAGATTCTTCGCAAACAGTTGACAACATCTGCAGAACAGGCTCAACTCATCGATAGCTTATTGGATGAAGTTGCTTCTTCTAATGGTACAGAAAGTAAATAAACGCTTATGAATACAGGTGTAATATCGGTTCGCTATGCTCGTGCGTTATTCAAGGCTACTTGTGAACAAGGGCTTGAAGATAAGGTATATGTAATTATGCAGACCCTTGCTCAGGCTTACTTACAAGTAAAGAATTTACGTGTGACCATCGAGAGTCCGATGCTTCCTAAGGATAAGAAGCGCAAACTATTGGAAGTAGCCTGTGGTGACAAATGTCCCGATTTGGTTAGTAACTTCTTTTCTCTTGTACTGAAGGAGGATAGAGAAGACCTGTTACAGTTAATGGCAAACGATTATGTCTCTCTGTATAGAAAGCAGAAACATATCATTCAGGGCAAGGTTATCACCGCTTCACCCGTCTCTGAAGAAACAGAGAATAAGATGAAAGCATTGGTGGAAGCCCGTAGTCAGGGTACTGTTGAGTTCAACACCGAAGTTGATCCATCGCTCATTGGGGGATTCATACTCGAGTATGATACTTACAGGATGGATGCGAGTGTGAAGAACAAACTGAATGCTATCCTCACACAATTAACAAAGTAATAAATTAATAACATGTCAGATAAAATTAAACCAAGTGAGGTGTCTGAGATTCTTGTAAAGGAATTGCAAGGCATTAACTCAGAGGAGAAGTTTGATGAAGTCGGCACTGTGTTAACCGTTGGTGATGGTGTAGCACGTGTGTATGGTCTTCGTAATGCTGAAGCCAATGAGTTGCTTGAATTTGAGAATGGCACTATGGCTATTGTCATGAACTTGGAGGAAGACAATGTCGGATGTATTCTTCTTGGTCCTACAACGGGTATCAAGGAGGGACAAAGCGTTAAGCGTACACATCGTATTGCCTCAATCCGTGTGAATGACAATTTCTTGGGACGTGTGGTGAACCCTCTGGGAGAAGCGATTGATGGTAAGGGTGATATCGACCTAACCGACTCTTTCGAGATGCCATTGGACCGTAAAGCTCCTGGTGTGATCTATCGTCAACCAGTGAAGGAACCGCTCCAAACAGGTCTGAAGGCTGTCGACTCAATGATTCCTATTGGTCGTGGTCAGCGTGAGCTTATCATTGGTGACCGTCAGACAGGTAAGACTGCGATTGCTGTTGATACCATCCTCAACCAGAAGAGTTTCTATGAACAAGGCAAACCAGTATATTGTATCTATGTTGCCATAGGGCAGAAAGCATCTACAGTAGCTACTTTGGTGCAGAATCTAAAGGAACGTGGTGCATTACCATATACGATTGTCGTGAGTGCAACTGCAGCCGATCCAGCAGCTATGCAATACTATGCTCCGTTCGCAGGTGCCGCTATTGGTGAATACTTCAGAGACCGTGGTTACTCTGCTCTTGTCGTTTATGACGACTTGTCAAAACAAGCTGTTGCCTATCGTGAGGTATCTTTGATCCTTCGCCGTCCATCTGGTCGTGAGGCTTACCCAGGCGATGTGTTCTATCTTCACTCACGTCTATTGGAGCGTGCAGCACGTGTCAATGACCAGCAAGAGATTGCTGAGCAGATGAACGATCTACCTGAGTGTATGAAGGGACATGTCAAGGGTGGTGGTTCGTTAACAGCCTTACCTATCATCGAGACTCAAGCTGGAGACGTGTCTGCTTACATTCCAACTAACGTGATATCCATTACTGACGGACAGATATACCTCGAGTCAAACCTCTTCAATCAGGGCTTCCGTCCAGCCATCAATGTCGGTATTTCAGTATCTCGTGTAGGTGGATCTGCACAGGTAAAGAGTATGAAGAAGGTGGCAGGAACACTGAAGATTGATATGGCACAGTATCGTGAGCTTGAGGCATTCTCAAAGTTCTCTTCTGATATGGATCAAGTGACAGCAATGACACTCGACCGTGGTCGTAAGAATAACCAGCTTTTGATACAACCTCAGTACAGCCCAATGCCAGTAGGAGAGCAGATCGCCATCCTTTATTGTGGTGTACATGGTTTGATGCGCGATGTACCAGTTGATCAGGTTCGCCATTGTCAGGAGCAATTCCTTGATAGTATGCGTTCATCTTACGCCGACGTCATCAGTTCCCTTGCTGCAGGTCAGTTGGAAGATTCTTCTATAAAGGTAATAGAAGAAGTGATGGGCAATATTGCCGGACAATATAAATAAGACAGTACATAATGGCATCGTTAAAGGAAATAAAGACTCGTATAGCCAGTGTCCAAAGCACGCGTAAGATTACGAGTGCAATGAAGATGGTAGCATCGAGTAAGTTGCATCATGCACAGAATGCAATCGAGAACATGCTCCCTTACGAAGCGATGCTCGAGCATATTCTCAAGGCTTTCCTTGTCTCTACACCGAATACCGAGACTCCTTTTGATGTACAGAGACCGGTGAAGCGTGTAGCCTTACTTGTGTTCTCCTCCAATAGTTCGCTCTGTGGTGGATTTAATGCGAATGTCATCAAGCTCATGCAGCATACGATAGATGAATATCATGCGCAAGGGTTGACAAAGGATGATATTGTGATCTATCCTGTTGGTCGAAAGGTGGCTGAGACAGCGAATAAACGTGGTTACACATGCGTCTATCCTTATCCAAACCTTGCTGATAAGCCTAACTCGGAAGAGTGTCGTAATATTGCTAAAGAGCTGGGACAGAAGTGGTTGAAAGGCGAGTTTGATAGGGTAGAGATGATTTATCACCACTTTAAGAGTGCTGGTAGTCAGATTCTCCAGCGCAAACCTTTCCTACCAATAGACCTTAGCGAAGAGCTGAATCGTGATACCGAACGTGACCTCTCATCGGATATCTCAACCAAAGCAGCACAAGACTATTTGAAGAAGAAAGGGCAGGTTAAAACACAGAAGACGAATAATGAGGTCGTTACTCCATTGAATGATGACTTCATCGTTGAGCCTGATTTACCTACAGTATTGCAGGCTTTAGTGCCAAAGCTGCTCCATCTTATGGTGTACACAGCACTTCTTGACAGCAATGCCTCCGAACATGCAGCCCGCATGGTGGCTATGCAAACGGCAACAGATAATGCCGATGAGTTGCTTCGTTCACTCAATTTGCAATATAACAAGTCGCGTCAAGCAGCCATCACATCCGAGTTGTTGGATATTGTTGGAGGTACGGTGAATAATTAATATGCTTGTTGCGTTGTCGTCGTAACGGCGCATAACGTTATAGAAAAGGTACAGATCATAAAGAGTCTGTACCTTTTTTTAATTCAAAATTCACAATTCATAATTCAAAATGGGGATTGGGTAGAGTTAACAAGGAAACGAGTTAACGAGTAGACGGGTTGTTTGTTCTGTTGGAAAAGCAGCCTCTCCCCCGTCCCCTCTCCGAATGGAGAGGGGCGTAAACGGAGTTGTTTGCATACGAAGTGGTGTATAGTCGGGGTGTAGCGAGGCTATGCCTCGTTAGCTGGAACAGCAGAACTAAAAACAAAGAGACGCCTTCTTCGCTTTGAAGAGGGCGTTTCCTTGCAATAAAAAGGGCGTCTCTTCACATCAAAGAAACGCCCTCTTTGTTTGTAAATAATACTATCTAACAACAGTACAAGTAACTCGTTTACTTGTCAACCAGTCACCTCGTCAACTCAAAGTAATCATAATTTTGAATTATGAACTTTGAATTTTGAATTAAAGAAAAGCCTCCCCTAACTAACTTCCGTTAGGCACTCCTCCCCTTGGGGGAGGCTGGGTGGGGTTTTCGGGAAACTTAAGAGGTGTTCTCTCTATATACCAAAAACAGGGATACACAGCATGTGTATCCCTGTTTGATATCAATATTTAGATTGATTGTGATTACTTACTCGTCATCATCGTTATCATCATCAAGCAACATTGTATCGGCTACCTTCATCCCTTCGATAGGTAGGGCGCGGTCGATAACGGCGTTGTAAGAGATAGAACTCTCGCTACGTGACAGACCAAGGGGCATGAGTTTGTCATGGATGATAGACATCAGATGATGGTTATTATGTGCGTACATCTTTAAGAAGAGGTCGTATTCACCAGTTGTATAGTGGCACTCCACGATCTCTGGAATCTGCTTTAAAGCATCGACAACATCGTCGAACTTCTCTGGATTCTTTAGGTTAAGACCGATGAAAGCGCAGGTTTCGTAGCCTATACGCTCTGGGTCGATAACAAATTGCGAACCCTTTAGTACACCTAAGTTTGTTAACTTCTGAATACGTTGATGGATAGCTGCTCCACTCACATTACACGCACGGGCGACCTCAAGGAAAGGGATTCGTGCATCCTCAGATATTAAGTGCAATATCTTCTTGTCAAGCCTGTCTAAACTTCTATGTGCCATTCTGAATAAACTATTTATTTATCTGCAAAGATACAAAAAAGCCTTTAATCCGCAAAGAAAAAAGTCTTCTTTCGTAATAATCCACAACTAACAGTGATTATTCCTACCCTTTTTTATGACTCATAGTGGCTGAGAAATTAACGTTGAGGATGTTTGCTTCACGCAGAGCTTGCTTAAGGTCAATGATCAAACCCATGTCTACGTGACGGTCAGCCTTTATGCTCACGCTTAACTGCTTGCGCTGTTCTGGAGGCATGGAGGCGGATAGATGGATGAGATAATTGCGTATCTCGGGAATGTTGGTGACCTTATCATTCATCTGCACAACGGGTGTTTGGCTTGTTACCTTGCCTGTTTCGTCCATCGGTCGACCTATATATATATGTTGAACGAGCGACTTATTGTCCAGTCGGGACAGTTCCGTAGCCGACGGTACTTGGTATTTTACGTGTACAGTAGCCTTTCGCATGTGTACAACTAACATGAAGAAGAAGAGGATGGAGAAGATAAGATCAGGCAAAGAAGCGGTGTTCAATGCAGGAATATCGTGGTTACGACGTCTGTAAAGTCTCATTCCGTACCTCCTTTCTCGGCTTTTCCTGTTGCAGGAATAGCATATACTTCGGATATTCTTAGCGGTATCTCGTCCATGATTTGAGCCTGTTGTTCACGACTACAAAGCTCAAATTCCTTTCCAAATAACTCCTCCGAACGAGCATTGCGAAGGGTGTTATAAGCTTCAACTAACTGGTTTTGCACCTGCACATAAACGTCATACGAAGCCTTACGGGAGGTTTGCAGTTGTATCATGTGCGCCTTTCCGTTCGTCTCAACAAACTGTTGTACACGCTGATGGAGCGTCCCCACGGCAATAGCCTTACCCTCCAACTGCACCTTATTATCGTCCTCTATCGCAATACGCATCAGTTTCTTACCGTCAATGGCAGTTGCTTGTTTCTGCGTCTTATCCATCGGTGGCAACTGACGGGAGATTCCCTTGTCGAGGTCCATAGATGAGGCTACGAGGAAGAGGATCAACAACATGAATGAGATGTCGGCTGTTGATGTAGTGTTCAAGCTCGGTACTGTGCGTTTCTTTTCACGCCTAAATCGCATCATTTCTGGTGTTCCTTTCTATAATAACGGGTTGCTCCAAAGATCACAACACCAGCTGCTATGACCAGAAGTGACAATGAGGTATTGACGAACATATCGGTCACACGCAACCAAAAAGCATCTGTGAAGTGTGCTCCGTTGACCATCATTGCCTTCGAAGAACCCAATGCGAAAGACAGAACAAGGAGTAGAATCGTTACGCCGTAAGTAATATATGCAATCTTCCGAGACGGTATTCCATTGCTCAATCCCTCCTCTTGATTGCTCGTGCGCAGCCCTTTCACCATCGCTACTAACGCTGCCACGACAGCAACAACGAGCAAGAACCACATGAAACCGATCAGTACATCAGTGAGCAAAGGAGCATTAAATGCAGGGTCACTTGCCAATGGTTCGTTGAATCCAACTAGGTAGAATGCCATGAAGACAACGGCTATTAACGCGACCATCACATAGAGGATTCGTTGCGAAATGCGCTCCTCATCCATCTTAGTTATACCTTTTATCTTCTTCATCATATAGTTAATTCAAAATTCAAAGTTCACAATTCAAAATTATGATAAGCGTCAATTCACAATTTAAAGTTCATCATTCAAAATTATGATAAGCGTCAATTCACAATTCAAAGTTCATCATTCAAAATTATGATAAGCGTCAATTCAAAATTCAAAGTTCACGATTCAAAATTATGATAAGCGTCAATTCAAAATTCAAAGTTCACAATTCAAAATTATGATAAGTCCTGATTCCTAACTCATAAACCATCATTCTCAATATAGATAGATGCTTTCAGCAATTGAAAGTAATCATAATTATGAATTTTGAATTATGAATTTTGAATTGAAACAAGCCTCCGTTCGCCCGCTATCTCTTGAGTTTATACTTCATAATAGCGTCTAATAAGGAGATTGCCGACTCCTCCATTTGGGCTGTGATGTGCTCTATCTTCGATAGAATATAGTTATAAAATACCTGCAAAACAAGGGCTACGATGATACCAAAAATCGTGGTGATCAACGCGACCTTCATACCTGCTGCAACAATCGTAGGGCTGATGTCTCCCGCTTCTTGTATCTGATCGAATGCCATCACCATACCAATCACGGTTCCAAGGAAGCCCAGTGACGGTGCCATAGCGATGAAGAGCGTAATCCATGAACAGCCCTTTTCAAGGTTAGCACTTTGTACGCTACCGTATGAGGTAACGCTCCGTTCGATATTATCAATCGAATCGTCAATGCGAAGCAAACCCTGATAACAGATTGAAGCAACGGGTCCGCGCGTGTCACGACTTAGTGTTTTTGCCCCCTCGATATCGCCTGCCTCAATCATATCCTCTAACTTACCAACGAAGCGTTTAGCGTCTATCTCTGACAGACTCAGATAGATGATTCGCTCAATGCAAAAGGCTAATCCCAATACTAATGATAGTGCCACAAGCGACATGAAGCCCGCATTTCCCTCAATAAACTTACGTTTCAACGACTGGTGGAAACCCATTGGCTGGGTCGCAGACTGCACCTTACTGGTATCGGCAACACCCGTATCATTGAGTGCATCATCCGATAGAGTATCGGCTGACGCAACGGCTGTTACTGCTGGAGTTTGATTACTTTTCGTTTGTGCTGACACGATGGTTACGCCCGTTAAAGACATAACCGTTATCATTGCAAAAGCTGCAAATACTTTCTTCATAATTGATAACCACTTATGGTCTCCATTGATTTCTAAGGGCTACCTCGCCCTTTCTTTAACTTCGCAAAGGTATAGAAAATAATTCAAAAAGCAAAATCCATGATTTAAATTAAGGTCTCACACTAACCCATCTGCAGCCTCACCCCTGCCCCCTCTCCGAATGTTAAAACCCCACCCAACCTCCCCCAAGGGGAGGAGTGCCTAACGGAAGCGAGTTAGGAAAAAGTTTCTTTAATTCAAAGAGGGCGTTTCTTCGATGTGAAGAGATGCCCTTTTCATTGCAAGGAAACGCCCTCTTCATATTGAGAAGGGCGTTCCTTTATTTAAAGAACATGCCAACCTGTAGGGACAGACGCCCTCGTCTGTCCGCCAAGGAATGCCAGATCCGCAACCAACTTCCCCGCTTTATGCGGACAGACGAGGGCGTCTGTCCCTACTTTGTGGTATTTTCTTCTTTTTAGTCTTGCTGTTCCAGTTAACGAGGCAATGCCTTGTTACATGCCAACCAACCCTCCCTTTCTTATGCAAACGATACTATTCACTCCCCCTCTCCATTCGGAGAGGGAACGGGGTGAGGCTCTTCCAATTAGCTTCCGTTAGGCACTCCTCCCCTTGGGGGAGGCTGGGTGGGGTTTCCTCCTGGGCATCTGTCCCTACTGGGGGGAGTTCGAGTGGTGCGTACTCAGCCTCGTTACACACCGATTAGCCCCTATATGGTAAGGAAAAGCACTCTCTTTCTTATGAGTTCAAGGCTTCGATATCATTAAACAATCTAATAAGAGAGCGTCCAACAGCAGCTGCCAAGTTTACAGGAACAGCGTTTCCTATCTGCTTATATTGTGCTGACATGTTGCCACAAAACTCCCAACTATCAGGGAAGGTCTGTATTCGTGCATACTCCCTTACGGTTAATGGACGTGTTTCTGTTGGATGACAACGTTCCGTCTGCTTCATTGCTGGAGCGCAAGTAAGCGTTAATGAGGGTTCATCTAAGGACAATCTACGGGCTATTCCCGTCCTACCACCCTCCATATTATAACTTGCTTTCATGTATTCACGCTGCAAGTTGTCAGGCAAATCTTTCCAGTTTCCACCCATCGGAACCCTCTCCATGATCTCTTTCTTACGCTTAGGATATTGCTGCCCGATAGACTTTGGGACATCACAATCATATAAAACTCCTTTGAAGAAAGCGTCTCGCAAAGTGACAATTCGATGGTAAGGAGAGGGGTAGTGGAACGATACTTTCTCGGCTAAATCATTCCTAATAGCAATCAAGATGAGGCGTTCTCGCTTCTGTGGAACTTGGTATTGTATGGCCTTCAAGATGTGTGGTTCGACCAGAGTATAGCCTAAGTCGGCTATCACACTCTTAATAACTTCAAACGTATGTCCATGATCATGAGTATATAAACCACGCACGTTCTCGCCCATAAACACCTTTGGTCTCACCTCTTTCACGGCTCTGGCAAGCTCGAAGAAGAGTGTCCCTCGTGCATCTTCAAAGCCTGCTTTATTACCTGCATAACTAAAGGCTTGACATGGAAAGCCACCAGAAAGGAAGTCAACCTTCCCTTCATAATCCTTGAAAGAGACGTTATGGACATCACTTTCAACCACGTTCCATGATGGTCGATTATGCCTAAGAGTGGCACAAGCAGCCTTGTCGAACTCATTGAGAAGGACGTGTTTAAAGCCTGCTTTCTCCATCCCTAACGCCAGTCCACCACCACCTGCAAACAGCTCAATAGAGGTGAAGTCTCTTACAGGTTGCACCTTGCTCTCTTCTTCCCAACTGCTATTAACCATGCTTTCTACTTGTGGAATCCCCTTCAATTGATGTGCATAGAAGCCCACTTGACCCTTATTCCCATGCTCTAAGATGAGTGTTCCCTTCTTAACCCACGTATTAACAGTATGAAAAGATACGCCTAATATGTCCGCAATATTGTTAATCGTAAAGAATAACTCCATGTTAAAAGCGACTAAATCCTTCGTAATTCTCAAATGCAAGTAAGTACAGACTCTTAATCGTGTCGACGGAGAGTTCCTGCAACTCACTATATACTCTGTTGTTAATCAAGCCCTTATCAGTTTCACCGATAACATCATCTAAGATTGTTGGTAAAGCCTTACAAAGTTTCATAAAAGCATCAGCATCGTTAAAAACTATCTCATAGAACTTATCTATTGATACCTTTCTTATGTTATCGTGTTCGTATTGTTGGTTGTCTAAAGTAATCTTCCATGGCTTGTTCTGGCTTTGTTTGGCAATGACTTCGACAAGCATACAAGTTGAATTAGATACTTTCAAGAGTTGATGCTGCATCTTGATATATGTTGCATGGGCTGAAGCAAAGTTCATTGTGTTGTGTTTGTTCTTCATTTCCACATATATCTTTCTTTCTTCATTAGCCACATCGAAGCCTGTTTTAGGTATATACCAACCATTGCCAGCATAGCTGAATAGATTCTGATGGAAGTAGCCGATATGGTTATTATTGGTCTTATCTATTTGCCTAATACATTCTGACTCAATTATTTCCTCAAATGTTTTACCATATACCTTAGCATCAAAAGTGAGCTTAATAGGGTCTATCAGATTCTTATTAAACATCTTTAAATTTATGAAAGTCTTATATTTTAAGACCGTAGTCTTTACGTGATTGAAGATGTCCTCATCAGAGATAAACCCTAAGTTGTACGTTCCTTGTACCATAATATATGTAATTTAAAACCTTACAAAGGTACAACTTTAATTATATTATTCCATCTTCTCCTCTGCTTTTTTGCGTTGACTCTTTCTGAAATAGTATGCGAAAGTGTGGATAGGCTCCCTTTGGAGAAAGCCTCCTAAAGCCTCCTCCACCCCCTCTCTCCTATTGGAGAGGGGAGTGAATAGCATCGTTTGCATAAAAAAGGGAGGGGTGGTCGGCATGTAACGAGGCATTGCCTCGTTAACTGGAACAGCAGAACTAAAAACAAAGGAACGCCCTTCTCCAATCGAAGAGGGCGTTTCTTCCTATCAAAGAGAGCCTTTCTTCACATCGAAGAAACGCCCTCTTTGAATTAAAGTAAGCGTTTCCTAACTGGCTCCCGTTAGGCACTCCTCCCCTTAGGGGAGGCTGGGTGGGGTTGTTCCATTCGGAGAGGGGTTGGGGGTGAGGCTTCTTCTGTCAAAAAGCGAAGCCCTGACTCTCCCGAGCCAAGGCTTCTTCATGATAGTTAACAGTCCTTGAAAAGTACAAAGGTCGCTACCTAATATTGGTTTCTTATGGGGTCATTGTATTGTACTTGCAGCTCTTTTAGCTCCTTCTTGAGCGATTCAGTGAGTTTCTCCGTACCCTTTTCTCCATAGATATTATGTAGTTGTGAGGGGTCTTTCTTGAGGTCATAAAGCTCCCAAGAGTCTATATCGTTATAGAAATGAATCAGTGTGTAACGCTTCGTCCGAATACCATAATGACGGCAGACAGAGTGCTCTGCGGGGTATTCATAGTAATGGTAATACAGCGATTTACGCCAGTCTGCAGGCTTCTTACCCTGTAACAACGGCAAGAGCGAACGCCCTTGAATATCCGAAGGAACCTTTACTCCTGCTGCTTCTAAGAATGTTGGAGCATAGTCAATGTTCTGTACCATCTCATCAACAACGCCTTGTTTCCCTCCCGGACAATAGATTAGTAGTGGTGTACGGAACGACTCTTCATACATGAATCTCTTATCAAACCAACCGTGTTCACCCATGTAGAAGCCTTGGTCGGAGGTGTAGACTATCATCGTATTATCCAATAAATTCTTCTCGCGGAGATACTCAATTACACGTCCAACATTGCGATCTACCGATCGAATCACACGCATATAATCATGCATGTAACGCTGGTACTTCCATTCAGCTAACGCCTTTCCGGTGAGCTTATCAGCCTTAAACTTCTGTATAATTGGGTCATAATAGCGATCCCATTGAGCCTTTTGTGAGGATGTCATACGCTCATAGTTTCGCCTTCCCCACGCCTCCAACTCCTTGTCAGAGTGTATCTCCTGCTCATGATCCGCCATCTTATTATCATAGACAATGTCCATATCTTTGATAATACTCATCTTCTGTTTCTGTGCTGCCAAACGCCCTTCATAGTTGTCATAGAACGTTTCGGGCAGCGGATACTGTATATCATCAAAGAGGTTCAAGTCGCATGTGTCAGGGTTCCAAACACGGTGAGGAGCCTTGTTGTGCATTAGTAAGCAGAAGGGCTTGGAGGGGTCTCTTTTATTCTCCATCCAGTCTATTGCGAGGTCAGCAATGATGTTCGTCACATATCCCTGACGCTTTAGTGGCTTGCCATTACATAAGAAGTCGGGGTTGTAATAGTCGCCTTGTCCAATGAGAATGTCCCAATAGTTGAAGCCAGTAGGCAGTGATGTGAGGTGCCACTTACCGATCATTGCGGTCTGATACCCTGCACTCTGTAAGAGCTTAGGAAAGGTTTGCTGTCCTCCATCAAACGTCTTGGTGTTATCTGTGAAACCATTTGCATGACTGTGCTTACCCGTTAACATACATGCTCGGGAGGGTCCGCTAAGGGAGTTAGCAACGAAACTCTCTTGGAATTTCACACCATGATTAGCAATCCAATCGATGTTCGGTGTATCAATGAAACGCTTGTCGTAGGCACTAATCGTTTGATAGGAATGATCGTCACTCATAATATAAACGATGTTCATGGGCTTCTTCTGTGCCTGAGCAGGTAGGATGGCTCCCAAGGCGAGAGTGCCTGTTATGCAGCATAGGATTTTAGTTTGCATAGGTAATGACTGACTTTTAGGTTTTAAAGGAGGGCTGTCAGGATCATAGTCAGCGAGTCTAATCTCCTGTAATCACCCCCATTTAGGTTTGTCGACACAAATGTAATACTTTTTGAGAAGTCTTCCAAAGAAATGAGAAGATTTGTTGTTAAATAGGAAAGGGAGCCTCATCAAAGTCCAACTACAGCCTCTCCCCATTCCATCTACAGCCTCTCCCCCGCCCCCTCTCCATTCGGAGAGGGGGCGGGGGTGAGGCTCCTCCTTTCCCCTTAGAGGAGGTTAGGTGGGGTTATGGGGGAGGTTAGGAGAGGTTATGGGAAAGGCTGGATGGCTCCTTCCTATTACTTTGCTGGGGTGAAGATGTCCTGACATGCCTTCCAATCGTAGTGCTTGTAAAGCATGTTCAACTTCGCTTCGCGCTCCTTAAAAGAGGTGTAGTTCTTCTTCGTGTTATCGGTCCATCCCGTCTCTGCCAAGGCTGCCACACGTGGTAAGAGTTGGTAGAAAGCGAGGTCACGACCCATTATATATTCTGTCCAAAGGTTAGCTTGTACACCCTTAACATGCGCCTTTAACGCTGGTGTTGCATCATCAGGAACGGGGTTATAGCTATATGTCTTCTCTGTCGGGAGATACCCTCCTATGAGCGTGAGCCTATTGTCCTTCGTCTGGTAGTAATCGATGTAATAGTACGTAGTAGGCGACATTATGACATCCAAACCACGCTTAGCAGCTTCGAAACCTCCGTCTGTTCCGCGCCAACTCATCACTGTTGTGCCCTTGTCGACATCGCCTTCGAGGATCTCATCCCAGCCTATTATCGAGCGTCCCTTAGCGGCTAAATGCTTCGCAACTTGGCTCATGAAGTAGCATTGTAATTGTGCTTCTGCGGTAAAGCCGTTCGATCCCTTCAAGCCGAGTCGTTTAATCTCCGCTTGGCAACGGGGGCATTGTTTCCATCTGTCGCGAGGCGACTCATCACCTCCGATATGGATGTATTTCGATGGAAAGATGTCCGTTATCTCATCGAGAACATTATAGATAAACTCGTAAGTCTTCGGATTCCCGGCACAGAGGATATCGGCAAACACGCCCCAAGACTCAGCCACTTTGTAAGGTCCACCAGTACATCCGAGCTCTGGATAAGCAGCCAGTGCGCCCAGCATGTGACCGGGCATATCGATCTCAGGAATCACTGTTATATGGCGGTCGGAGGCGTACTTTACTATCTCACGCATATCTTCCTTCGTATAAAAACCACCGTAAGGAATACCATCATAAAGCCCTGTGTTGCGTCCAATTACCGTCTGCGCACGCTTCGAACCAACCTCTGTTAACTTCGGATAGCGGTCTATCTGCACTCGCCACCCTTGGTCTTCTGTAAGGTGCCAGTGGAACGTGTTGAGGTTATGAAGTGCTAACATGTCGATGAACTCCTTAATGAATTCCACCTTAAAATAGTGTCTCGCACAATCGAGCATCGTACCACGATAACCGAAACGAGGCTGATCCACGATTTGAGCAGTAGGGAAACTGACGTTCTGTGCCTGCTCTACTGGCAACGACTTACGCAATGTTTGTATGCCATAGAACACTCCTGCGGCTGTCTTCCCTTCGATAGTTATGTTCTTAGTCTTTACTGTTATGACATATCCTTCGGCGTTTTCAATCTTGTCATTGAGCTTTAATAGGATAACAGAACCTTTCTTGCTGGTGCCTTCGGGACTAATGCCTGTGGTCTCACGAATATATTGTTTCAGGAATTGAACATTGCGTTGCATCGCCTCATCGGTGCTTAGTGAGAGCACAGAAGTTGTACCATCAAGGACGAAAGCATCGCCTTTCTGCATTGTAATAGATTGTGGTAAAGGTACTACCCGATAGTTTGCATCTGTGGCATGTAGGGCTATTGACGCCATCATAAGAGCCACGGAAAGTAGGATCTTTCTCATTTTCTTCGTTGTTTCTAAATGTTTTGTATTGATAAATAAATTGTTTTCTTCGTTAGAAATAGGACTTGGTTAGATCATTGCTCATAGTCCCGTGAGATTGTCTAAAGTGTGAGTTCGAGAACATAGTCAATCGCTTTCGGAGCCTCACCCATGTTAACTGTTATACCATCACCCGTCTTTGTGAATCGAACAGGCTTACCCGTGGCAAAGACTTTAGCATTCTTTACCTTGCGATTGCCCATTGGGAGGAACAGACTGGAGTCTATGCAATCAAGGATGTGGACGTACAGCTTGTTGCCACGCTGCGTGCTTACGCCCCAGTCGTGAGGTGCAATTATACCGCCACGAGTGCCGTAGATGGTCTCACCATATTGTTTCAACCATTCACCCATAGCCTTTAGTCTATTCAAGGCAAGGTCTGGCAAGGCTCCACCAGGCTCCGGACCGATGTTGAGCAATAGGTTTGCATTCTTACCGGCAGCCCTCACGAGCATCTGAATCAACTCCTTCGGCGATTTGTAAAGGGTATCGGTAATGTTGTAACCCCAGTGGTCGTTGATTGTTTGACACGACTCCAACGGTAACCGACTGATGTCTTGTCCTGACAAACCAGCCTTATTCTCGCCCGGTAAGTCACGCTCGAAGATCTGGATGTCTTCGCCTTCGTTAGGCGTTTGATGGTGGTTATTGGCTACGAGGCATTGCGGTTGTAGCTTATGAATGAGGGCATATTGCTCTGGTAACTGCCAATCGAAAGGCTTTGAATCACTATCATGATCCCACCAACCATCAAACCATATCGCACCGACGGGACCATAGTTTGTGAGCAACTCGGTTAGTTGTGTGTTCATGAAATGATAGTAACTTGCCCAGTTCGCTTTGCTCTTGTCACGCCCAGTACCAAGTCCCGTGCGCCCTTGTGGATAGTCCTCCCGCCCCCAATCGAGGTGTGAGTAATAGAGGTGGAGCTTGATCCCTTGCCGCTGACAAGCCGCTGCCAGTTCCTTAATAATATCCCTTTTGAAGGGCGTTCCATCGACAGTGTTATAGGTACTTGTCGCCGTCTTGAAGAGCGAGAAACCATCATGATGACGCGTCGTAATGGTGATGTATTTCGCACCGGCATCCTTGATAGCCTTCACCCAAGCGTCTGCGTCGAACTCAGAAGGGTAGAAGGTCTTAGCCAACTTAGGGTATTCTCGATAGCTAATGTCCTTGTTTTGCATCACCCACTCGCCCACTCCCATCATCGAGTAGAGCCCCCAATGCAGGAAGACACCGAACTTCTCATCTTGAAATTGTTGACGTGCTTGAATGTTTTCAGGCGTGGGATGATAGGCTTCTTGTGCCCAACTCGTGTGCGCAAGGAGCATGATTACAACTGAAAGTAAAGTCTTTTTCATTCTAATAGGTAATTGTTTAGGTTGTTTGCAAAGATAGTTAAAATCCTTGATAAGCATGCACTATAACCGAAGAATATGTGCCCACGATTACTGCAAGGGCTTGACAGGTATCTTATCGACATACTTTTTCAATAGATCTCGTCGACAGAAATTGAAACCAGCAAGGCTTAGGTAGGCTGCATCCTTCGATACTCTTTCACGGAAACTATCGTAGTTTTTGAGCTTTTCGGGTGTCCATCCCGCTTCAGCAACAGCCAAGAGACGTGGCAAAGCGAGGTATTCTAAGTAGGAAACTGTCTTTACATGCTCTGTCCAAAACGTCGCTTGCACACCTTGGTAATAGGTTTGCAATGATGCTGGTAAGCCTTCGGGAACAGGTTTGGCACAATAGGTAACACGCAAGCTATCCGCACCCTTGCCTGCTGCGTTAGGCTCATCTGCTGTCGTACTCTGCCTCCTGTTGATATAATAAGGGCCGAAGAAAGTAACGATGTTATCGAGCTTCTGCTCCGCTGCCATGCGTGCCGACTGGGCTGCGGGATACCAACAATAGACCTTCACGTTCGCTTCCTTGATCAGATCTAACTCTGCTCCTTCAGCCGTGATAGCCTCGTTCCACACCGCTGTCGTGCGTCCTCTCGAATGGAGATAATCCGCCATCTGCTTGATAAAACGGCTCTGTAACTGTCGGTAGTTATGAAGTCCTTCTGTCTTATAGAGGCTTTGGCAAGCCTCATTCTGCCGCCACGCATCATCTGGACACTCGTCCCCTCCGATGTGAACAATGCGTCCGGGGAAGAGATCGCACACCTCTTTTAATATGTCACGAGCGAAGTCCACGGCTGCAGGATTAGCCACATTCAACACGTCATGAGACACTCCCCACTCTGTCCAAACGCTGTGCTGCCCTGCAGGGGCGCAACTATACTCGGGGTAAGCGGCCATTGCTGCCATGAAGTGACCGGGCATGTCGATCTCAGGAATCACGTTGATATGTCGCTGATGAGCGTAAGCTACAACATCGCGAATCTCCTCTTGCGTGTAAAAGAAGGGTCCGTAAGGTTCGTTACTACGCACTTCTCCTAACTTCACATCCGAGTATTTCGTACCCGGGGCAGTAGCTCCAACGGTGGTTAAACGCGGATACTTCTTTATCTCAAGACGCCATCCTTGATCGTCAGTGAGGTGCCAATGAAAGTTATTCATCTTATAGTTCGCCATGAGATCAAGCAGTTTTTTAATCTCAGAGACGCCGAAGAAGTGGCGAGCCACATCTAACATGAAGCCACGATAAGCGAAGCGTGGACTATCCGTAATGCTCATGCAAGGTAGAGTGAGGGCTGTTCTGTCCACCTTCTGACGTGCTGCGAAGGCTGGTGGAAGGAGCTTTTTAATGGTTTGGAAGGCATAGAAAAATCCTGCTGTGGTCGTTGCCTTAATCGTAATATCACGCTGAGTGATATGGAGCTGATAGCCTTCTGCGCCCTCGGTTGTCGTGTGTATGAGATGGATAAAAGGGTTCTTAAGATTCTTCGAAACCTTGAGTTGGCGGTTAGTTACCTGCTGGTAATGGGCAGCGAAGTTCTTGGCTTCCGTCAAGATAGTATCTGGAAGTTGTCGACCACCTATCGAGAACGAAGCAGGCAAACGCAGTGTTCCACCCGTCGCAACGATTTCGCGCGGTTGAGGAATGAGTCCGATGGCTTGTTGCGCACGCATGGCACAACTGAAAGTAACGACTATCAGTAAAAGAAAGAATCTGTTCTTTTGCATGAGGAGATAGTTATATAATAAGGTATTGGTTATATTGGTCTACATAAAGATTAGGTTTTCATGTGCCATAAACACGCCCACAAAGATAGCAAATTATTTTGACTTGTTCATTTCTTCACACCTTTTTTGTATCTTTGCAGCAAATGAATTTAAAGACAAGGAATCGTTATGGGAATGATAGATAAATGTTGTTCGTGGATGAAGAGACGCATGGGAGGACAGGTAACAGTCGGTGAGATATTCTTTTCGATGTTACTCCTTTCACTCCTTCTTGCATGGCCTTTAGTTGCCTTGGGGACTCTCTTTTTATATGACAGAAGCAGTGTTCCGCTGGCTATTGATATATCCAGATGGGTGGTTACACTCGTTATCTGGCTTTATCCTGTATATATCATTCCCTTGCTCTTCATGGCTAAGAAGATGGCAAGGAAGCATGGGAAAGCATCGTTGTTTTATATCATCTCGGGCGCACCTATTATATTACTGGCACTCAGCATACTCTTAGCTGTGAGTCCATTAGCGCAAGAGTTGCCAAAAGGAGCAGACTTCTTCACTTATAAACGGATTGGAGATGACATCGACGGGAGCTATTCAAAGGATAGAAACCATGTGTATTATATGCTTCAAGAGGTTAAGGGGGCGGATGCCAAGACATTCCAGGTTATGACCAACGAAGGCGATTATGCCGTGGATAAAAACCATGTTTACTATCTTGGGGAGGTGCTAAAAGGGGCTGATCCAACGACCTTTAAGGTGGGAAAGAACGGCAAGGTTTACGACGGAAAAGACTATTTCATCTATGGAAAGCCCTATCATGTTGCTGATTATAAGACGTTCCGCATGGGTAAAGGGAACTGGGATTTGGATTGTAAATACGCCTATTATGTGGGTGAGAATGCGCAGGAAGAAGGTGCAAAGAGGCTTCGGATCAGCGATTGGAAGTCGTTTAAAGGTTTGAACGAGCTGTATGCCAAGGACAAGAAACAGGTGTATTTTCAAGATAAGGTGGTACAGGGTGCCGATGCCGCCACATTCTTTACTTATAAAGACAATAGGCATGTGGGACAGGATAAGACGTGTGT
Source organism: Prevotella veroralis DSM 19559 = JCM 6290 (assembly GCF_000377625.1). Classification (GTDB taxonomy): domain Bacteria; phylum Bacteroidota; class Bacteroidia; order Bacteroidales; family Bacteroidaceae; genus Prevotella; species Prevotella veroralis. The sequence goes on from NZ_KB898328.1 coordinate 213,593, forward strand.
TTATTACGATGGACAGCCTCGCGAATTGAAAGATTATCGGTTGTTAACGCCGTCAAACATCAATGATAACTATTATACTTATGGGCAATCAGTCTATAACTTTGAGCTTCTGAAGATGCCTTCAGGTACTGACTTAAAGCACTTGCAATCGCTTGATTACACCGATTGGAGTAAGGACCTGCACCACGTCTATTGGAAGAATAGACTGGTCAAGGGGGCTAATCCAGCCACATTCAGCCCTATGCCATCGTTGTTATTAACGGTTGATTCGAGTGATGACAATGATAAAGATAGCGATTACGGGAGGGATGCGACACACATATACTATCGTGAGGTAATGCTCAAGGATGCCGATTACAACAGCTTCACCTGTGGGTGGGATGCACAGGAGCAGATGGCTTTTGCCTTCGATAAACACCGATATTATGAGGGACACCCAACGCCTTTGATACGTAGGATAAGAAGCCTCACCCCCAGCCCCTCTCCGAATGGAGAGGGGAGTAGATAGTATTATTTGCAAATAAAGAAGGCGTTTCTTCGATGTGAAGAAACGCCCTCTTCATTGCAAGGAAACGCCCTCTTCGATTGGAGAAGGGCGTTTCTTTAATTATAGAATATTATTACCTCTATTCCCGTTTAGTATTATTTTGCAAGCTAATAGTAGTATTTACGCCCCTCTCCATTCGGAGAGGGGTTGGGGGTGAGGCTCCTTCTTTCCCCTTTTGAGGGGTTGGGGGAGGCTTTTACTTCACTACCTTATCCAACACCGGAGTAGTGACTCCCGATAGAGAGGACTGCTTCTTGTCGTTGAGTTGTTCGAAGATTACAATGTCATTCTTGCCCTTGTTGAGGTAACAACCAGGTAAGTAAAGGGTTTGCTGAGGTCCCACTTTCCAGTAACGACCTAAGTTGATACCATTGACAAAGACGATTCCTTTGCCCCAATGTGCCATATCTAAGAACGTATCACCTACTTTGTCGAGGTTGAACGAACCACTATAAAGAACTGGTAAACCTGCTTTGTAGCCTGCTGGTAATCGGTTGGTATCAGGCATAGAAGCCATTGGCAACGGGTACATCTGCCACTCGCCAGTAATCTCGTTATCGTCTATTGTGATAGGACGGGTTATGCCTTTCGAACTCTGAACGATACGTGCTCCGTAGTTAATGCGCCCCATGTTCTCCACAAGAATATCCAAGGTGCTGTTGAAAGGAATGTTGATTTCCATGCTATCTTTGTCGAATACCTTGTTTAACTCGCCCTTCTTCTCACCATTCACATAGACTACGGCGTAATCAGCCAAGCCTTTCATGCGCATGAGTCCACTGATGGGTTGGTTGAAACGGCGGCGATAGAGCACATAACCAGAGCCTTGGTTGAGTTCCTCGAAAGTCATAGGATGGTCGCTCTCAACGGCTTTCATCGTGTTAATCATCGTCATTACGTCGACCGATTTACCCAAAGTTATATTCGGAATAGCGATGACTGGGATGCGTTCAGGCACTTCGGGCACCTTATAAGAGACCGACTTTGCAATCAAGTCGCGCAATGCGTTGTATTTAGGAGTAGCCCAACCCGCCTCGCTGATAGGTGCATCATAATCGTAGCTGGTCATGTCTGGCTGTATATTCGTTGCGTTGCTATAGTTCGCCCCGGCGCTGAATCCGAAGTTAGTACCGCCATGTACCATGTAATAATTAAAGCTGATACCATTGTCGAGATACTTCTTTGTTTGCTTAACAACGCTTTCCGTCGATACACGTGGGAAGGGTTCCGCCCAGTGACTGAGCCATCCTGGATAGAACTCAGCCACCATGTAAGGTCCAACTCCACCATGATACTCATTGACAACCTTCTTGAGTTTATCAATATCCCCCTCTCCGTTGGCTGTTGGAAGTGCTCCTTCGATGGCTCCACCCTTAAAGAGCCAACTGCCATCAGACGTGAACATGGGTACAGTAAAGCCCGCATCGAGCAACTGCTGACGTATTTGTGCAGCGTACCTCTTGTGTGTTTCGAGTGGAATATCCTTGCGTTGAGCCACGTAGGAACCAAATTCATTCTCTGCTTGAACCATTATCACGGGTCCACCCTGCGTCACCTGAAGGTCAAGCACTTGCTTTGCTAACTGATTGATGTATACTCGGCAGGAGTCTAAGAAAGGCTTGTTATCGGTGCGAATCACCAAGTCCTTTGCCTTAGGAAGCCACCACGGATAACCGCCGAACTCCCATTCTGCACAGCAGTAAGGCCCTGGTCGGAGGATAACCATCAGTCCCTCTTCGCCCGCAGTCTTAATGAATTGACGCAAGTTGTGCGTTCCTGTGGTCCAATCCCACACCCCCGGACTCGTCTCGTGATGGTTCCAAAAGATGTAAGTAGCCACTGCGTTGAGCCCCATAGCCTTCATCATCTTCATGCGATGACGCCAGTATGGAGCCGGAACACGCGCATAGTGCATCTCACCCGAGTGTATCTGGATGGGCTTCCCATCGTAGATAAAGTTGCCATTAGCGATGGCGAACGTATGTTTCGTTTGTTTTGCAGCCACGACAGAACCTGCTGCCAGCAGACAGACTGCCAATAGTAAGAGTTTAATTTGCCTCATTCTGTAAATTATGTAGGTTAGAATAAATAATTAATCTATAGGTTTTTAAAGTCCATTTGGGCGTTCCCATGGATAGAGAAAGGCTTAGACTTCGGTTGACAAAGTTCTTAAAAAAGAACGAAAGTAGCAAATAAAACGATGGAAAAGTGTGTCATCAGTACGATAAAAGACCACTTCACTTTCTGTACCCAACGATATTCAAGGATAGAGCGGAGGCTCCGCTTAGTTTTTCCAGGTAATTGCGAGGTAATTAAAAAGAATGATGTACTTTTGCAATTCAGTAAGTCTATTATTGGTGAATATCTATTATATGAAGCAGAAAATATTGTTCTTTCTATTCCTCTCAATCGGTCTTGAGGTGGCTGCGCAATCGCATCATTCGACCGTGGCCGTGCGTGGTGACAATGCAACAAACAGTGTTGCTCAAGCCTATGCCGACTCCTTGCAATCGTTGAGAGACAGTCTTTTCAAACCGAAAAAACAGAAACTAACATCGCTGAAAGTGGCAGATGAGAACCACATGCGGCTTCTCTTCCCATTGACATTCTATCGGGATGTGACGCAACAGTTGTTCTCTAACGCCAATGCCGAGCGTGATTTCAATGCCAATCTCATGCACCTTTACCTCAATCGACCCGATTTAGTGAGTACGACGGAACGGGCGGTGCAGCAACAACAAACGACACTCAATGAAATTGAAAAGCCTATTCAGCATGAGGTGGACATGGTGAGTAGGGTGAAAGAACCACCTATTGAACCCGTCGAAGCACCGGTTGAAATACTTGTTAAAAAGCCTAACTTCTGGACTTACAAAGGCGACTATGCCCTGCAGTTCTTGCAGAACTACGTGTCAGGAAACTGGTATCGAGGGGGCGAAAGCAACTATGCTGCACGTGGTTTAGTGGTCATGCAGGCTAATTATAACAATAAACAAAAGGTGAAATGGGATAACTGCTTGGAGCTAAGATACGGTTTGCAGAGTAGCAGGTCGGACTCGTTACATAGCTTCAAGAGTACGGAGGACTTGATACGCCTTACTTCCAAGCTGGGCTTACAGGCTACGAAACGATGGTACTATACGCTCCAGCTCATCGGACAAACGCAATTCTCACGGGCTTACAAGTCGAATGATCCAACAGTATATGCCGACTTCCTTGCACCTTTCACATTGAACCTCTCTCTCGGTATGGACTACTCGGTCGACTGGTTCGAACATCGTTTGAAAGGCAATGTACACCTTGCTCCGTTGGCATATAACATGAAGTACACCCGCTTCCGGAGCCTGTCAAAGCGGTTGGGAATCGGTAATGACAATCACTTCCTACACGACTTTGGATCGGAGTTCACCGTCGACTTGGAGTGGAAAATTATGGAAATGCTCTCATGGAAGACCCGTCTTTATGGCTACACCACCTATAAGCGCGCCGAACTGGAGTGGGAGAACACCCTCACCCTCCGCTTCAATCGTTTCATCTCAAGCCAGTTGTTCATCTATCCCCGCTTCGATGACGGTGTGAGCCGAGACTCCCATTATGCTTTCTGGCAGCTTAAAGAGTTCGCATCTGTCGGCTTCCAGTATAGCTTTTAAGCACTTTGTGTAATTCAAAATTCATAATTCATAATTCAAAATTAAAGCCTCCCCAAGCCCCTCCGAAGGAGGGGATGTCTTCCCCAAAGGTCTTGCTTAACTTCTAAGATGTGGTTGGTACGAGTGGCGAGTGGATGGGTTGACAAGTAAACGAGCTGTTTGTTCTGTGGGAAATGATACCATCTACTCCCCTCTCCATTGGGAGAGGGGGTGGGGGTGAGGCTTCACTTAACACGGAATACACGGATGGCACGAAGCCTGAAGGCAACACAGAGTTCCTAAAGGAACATGGGAATCCACAGAGGCGGACGCCCACGTGTAATTCAAAATTCAAAGTTCAAAAATCAAAATTATGATTAGGTAGAGTGGACGAGTGGAGAGTTGACAAGTAAACAAGTTGTTTGTTCTGTGCAATAGAGCACTACACTGTAGGGACAGACGCCCTCGTCTGTCCGCCCATTTACCCCTATGTGTCATCCCGTCAGGCAACATCTTCTCCTTTTGAGGGGCTTGGGGAGGCTTTCGCTGGTTGTGTTCTGGCGGACAGACGAGGGCGTCTGTCCCTACTTTGTGGCATCCCTTTGGATAGAAAGAACCATTCAAATAGGTTCCCGTTAGGCGCTCCTCCCCTTGGGGGAGGCTGGGAGGGGTTTCCAGCCGAGGGCGTCTGTCCCAACAGGTTGGCATTATCTTTAATTAAAGAAACGCCTTCTTCAATTTGAAGAGGGCGTTCCGTTGCATCGAAGAGAGGCTTCCTTCACATCGAGGAAATGCCCTCTTTGAATTAAAGAAACTTTTTCCTAACTCGCTTCCGTTAGGCACTCCTCCCCTTGGGGGAGGTTGGGTGGGGTTTTAACATTCGGAGAGGGGGCGGGGGTGAGGCTTTTCCTCTTCTTGTGGGGGAGGCTGGTTGTGTTTTAACTTACCATTATTAACTAAAAAACCAACGAATATTACGGTTTATAATTGATATATATCAATAAATGATGGATTCGATAAGAAATATCCTACGAAACGTTTGGTAGTTCAAAAAAAGACTGTACCTTTGCATCAGAATCACGAGATAATACATAATGGGTCATAGATTAGGTCTTAGTGACTTATAGGTATTTAAGATTGCTCAGGATTTCTATTTAAATAAGAAGATTTGTTTAGGTTAGTAATAGATTTAGGTTTTTAGTTATATTTTAGGTAAAGATTGTAGAAACATCAACGTCGTGAGATGGTGGTTATTCGGAGGTAACGGAAGAGCGAGTGCTCTGCCGTTTCTTTTTTTTATGATGGTTATGAGAGACGCAGAGTAGCTTTTTGTTCTTTATTTTTAGGTGTTTTCAAGAGGCTTGGAGGACTAGGGACTCTGATGCAGCTATGGGTTCTGAAGTTTCTGGCGAGGCTGGGAAAGTAAGAGAGAATAGGGCATTGAGAGAACCGAAAGAGCCTTAATAAACAAGAAAAGCTAGTTCCCTTAGGATTCCTAAGACAACTAGCTTTTTTATTTGTAAGGGCTTGTAAGGTCCTTTTCTATACCTTATCCTATAAATAAACAGCCCACTTGGAAGACCACCGCACTGACCACCCATGCCAGAACTGTGGTGTAGCCAGCTGCGAAGAGAGCCCATCCCCAACTGCCCGTCTCGCCTTTTATCGCCGCAATCGTGGCTATACAGGGGAAGTAAAGGAGCACAAAAAGTAGGAAGCAAAAGGCTGTCAGCGTTGCAACGGGTTCGGCTTTCTCATACGAAATACCATGTAATTGTGCCACATCTTGCGTTATCTGTTCGTGTAACTTCACATACTTTCCTGATTCGGAACTGAAGTTACTGTCATCCTTAAAGCTATCGTCGTTAGAATAAAGCACTCCCATCGTGGATGCAACAATCTCTTTTGCACCCACACCAGCCAACAGTCCGACATCTAACTTCCAGTTGAATCCCATCGGACGGAACACTGGTTCGACCGCACGACCTACTCTTCCGATGTAGCTCTGTTCCTGTTGTTGCTGATTAGAAATGCTCGGATCGTCCGTATGAGGGAAGTAACCGAGAGCCCAAACGATGATAGATGCGACCAAGATAATGCCTCCCATCTTCTTCAAATACTGCTTTCCCTTCTCCCAAGTATGCCTTCCAATCGCCTTCCAAGTAGGGAATCGATAAGGAGGAAGCTCCATCACGAAGGGCGTGTCCTCGCCTTTTACAACGAAGGTAGAGAACAATCGACTCATTACAATTGCCATTAACACACCGATGACATAGAGTGACAGCATGGCTAATGACCGATATTTAAGGGCGAAGAACGAACCTGTTATCATAACATAAATAGGTAGTCTTGCCGAACAACTCATCAATGGAAGGATCAACATTGTTATGAGTCTACTGCGCTGACTCTCAATGGTTCGGGTCGACATCACCGCTGGCACGTTACAGCCAAAGCCCATGATCAAGGGGATGAAGGACTTTCCATGCAGTCCCATCTTATGCATTAAGCGGTCCATGATGAATGCCGCGCGTGCCATGTAACCGCTATCTTCCATGTAAGAGATGAAGAAGTAGAGGATAAGAATCTGTGGCAAGAACACGATAACAGCCCCTACTCCACCGATAACTCCGTCTACTAACATCGCTTTAACAGGTCCGTCAGGCATATTCTGGCTGATGAAGTCGCCCAACCAGGCTACTCCTGCATCGATCCAATCCATCGGGTACTGTCCAATAACAAATGTTGCGGTGAACATCAAGAGCAAGATAAGGAAGAAGATAGGGAACCCTAAGTACTTATTCGTTAGTATCTTGTCGATGAGATGGGTTGTTTGATAGGTGTCTTTCTTATCCCCTGTGGTATAACCCGACTCTTCCAAGGCTCCGTGAATGAACCCGTATTTAGCGTCCATGATGGCTGTTTCGCAATCGTTGTGCGTTTCTTCTTTCACACGTTGCGCCGCCGTGTCACGGTGCTGGAATATTTCTAGGGAATCGCCAAGCGGTTGGACGAGTCGTTCCACATCCTTATCGTCCTCAAGGAGTTTGATGGCAAGATAGCGGGTAGAATACTTCTGGCGCAAATCAGGGTAACTTTTCAAATGTTCTTGAATATCTCTTATACCGTGTTCTATCTCATGTCCGTGGTTAATATGGATGTGTCTGAACTGTAAACTCTCATCTTCTTTGCCCTCATAAACGGCTATCACCTGATGAAAAAGCTCTTTCACACCACGTCCAGAGGTAAAGACTGTGGGCACCATAGGCGTTCCGAAGAGCTCAGATAACTTCTCGTAATCAATATAATCGCCCCTTTCTTCGGTCTCATCATACATATTTAGGGCGCAAACCATGCGCACGTGCATGTCAATGAGCTGTGTGGTGAGGTAAAGGTTACGCTCCAAATTGGACGCATCAATGACGTTGATGACGATATCGGGCGTCTCCTCGACCAACTGTTTACGCACATATAGCTCTTCAGGGCTATACGCTGACAGGCTATAAGTGCCTGGCAAGTCGACGAGATCGAACTCATATCCCTCATACGAAGCGTGCCCCACCTTTGCATCTACGGTCACTCCGGAGTAGTTACCGACGCGTTCATGCGCGCCAGAAGCGAAGTTGAACAAGGAAGTCTTCCCACAGTTCGGGTTGCCAACGAGTGCTACACTGATCGTCTTACTGCATCTCTCCGCCTCTTTCAATGCTCCGTTCGGGGTCAGGGCGTGGTCTTCCACATCCTTCGGGTCGGCAGTCACCCCTTTATTCCTATTCTGTTTCCCCTCTTGTTGTTGCCCCTTTTGCATTTTATCAACGGGTACAACCTCTATTTGATTAGCCTCACTATGTCGCAAACTGACCTCATATCCCATGATCTTATACTTCACCGGGTCGCGAAGAGGCGCATTCAAGAGCACCTCCACCTGCTTCCCTTCGATGAAGCCCATCTCTATGATTCGTTTTCGGAAGCCTCCGTGTCCAGAGACTTTAACGATGATTCCGGTCTCACCCGTTCGTAATGCTGATAGTTTCATATCTATTTCCTTGTTTGCATTGTCCGCCTGGGTGCATCAAAGGCGTTGCTGGTTTGCTCCCCTTTTTATCATCCTGACTAACCAACAAAGGTAGAGAAAAAAACTGATAAAACGCCGTTTATTTGCTTTTCCATACAATAAAATACCTATTAGTAGGTATTAATATGGATAAAAGGGACTCTGACTGATTAAATGCAAATGATGTGGTTGCAATTTTATAGCATCATTAGTAATTTTGAATTATGAGTTATGAAATCGTGTACTTCGCATAATTAGTTGTGAATGTATATACTTTCACAATCCGTACATTTTGTATCTTCAGTCTTAAAAAAACTAAAATCATCTATCTAATAACACCTCTCTTTGAATTATTTAATAAATTTGTAGCGTGCTGGATCGTGGGCACGTAGATGTAAGACAATACATGAATAATGAAGAAGAAACCAACTTATAAAGTACCAGTAGCTATCTGTGCCATCGTTTTGGCAGTAGGTTCTCTTGTTTTGGGTGTACTCATGGAAACGCGCGAGATGGCGCCTCCACGGAAGTACGAGGTGGATATGTCGGGTGAAGTTATTGGTGTTGATAATGGTCCGAAGACGCCTGTTTTGACAAAAGAGGAGGTGAAAGAAGAAGTGAAGGAGGAGGTTAAGAAAGAGGAACCTAAGCCTATTGAGAAAAGACAAGAGGAGTCTGCTGATGAGTCTGAGGAGCCCGTTATTGTTCCAACTGTACCCGAGGGGCAGGCGGAGACTACGCCAGCTGTTAAGGTTCCGAAACCAGAGATAAAGAAACCAACTGTGGAGAATATTGGAGATTAATCTCCAATTGGGCTCTTAAGTAGTGTACTCTTTGAGCTAAGACGAACTTCTTTTTCCCGTTATTACAAGTCTCTATCTTTTTTCTGATTACTTCTTGTCAAGCTTTCCCCAGATATTATATATATAAGGTGTAGGCTATTTCTTCTCCTCTCTATCGCAAAAAAATCATTTTTTATCAAACTTTTCTTTCAAAAGATTTGGAGGATATCAAAATTATCCATACCTTTGCACTCGCTTTTACGAAATAGGCGGTTTGCTTATAACGTATAGAGTGATAAGAAAAGAGTTCTTTGAAAAGATTTACATAAACAGAGAAGTAGTACAAGAAGCGTCTGTTTGGTTATGAATCAAACAGATGGGTAAAAGAAACGAACC